>JAKLIX010000016.1 GCA_022709385.1 Bacteroidota bacterium
TGGCCCCGTTGTTGGGCTGACCGTCGGTTTCACCGTCAATGAGGTTGCCCAGTTTGAGTCCGCTGATCACATGCCTGGCCCCGTTGGAAGCGAGCAGGGTGGGATAGGAAGGATCGGGCGCATCGCCAAAGTCGAGCGGCTGGATGATCTCCACAAGGTAGTCTTCCACTTCCCCGTTGGAAGCGTAGCCGGTAAACGAAAGGTTGGGTTGCGTACTGATGCGGAAGCGGGCGAATGTTGTATCGGTCGCGGCATTGGCAGGAACGCCAAAGGTGATGTTATTGGGTCCCGGACTGGTGGCAAGGTTGGTGATGATCTGTTCCCCTGCATCGCTCCAGTCGCCGTCGGCATTGAAATCGATCCATCCCTGCAACAAGGCGTTCGCAATGGAGGCCGTGACGGTGATACCCGCATTCTGTCCGGGAATCAGGTCGGTGGTAAAGACCACGCCATCTTCATCATCGGTATTGTTAAGGTCATCTCCGCTGGCAGTCGCATTTTGCAGTCCATTGGCTTCCAAGTCCTTAAGTAAACCCATATACGGATGCAGGGTGATGGTGTCATGTCTTGCCCCGTTGCTCACCAGGGTCGTGGGATAAGCAGGATCCGGTGCATCTCCGTAATCCAGCATGGGGATCTGGTTGGTCAGTTCGAAGGCCATATTACCGAAAATGCTTCCCTGCCAGCTTAGCGGGTTCCATGGCGAGGGGATATTATTCTGGATGGTGCGTGTAACAGCCGCGCACAACACGGGCGCTTCCGTCCGGTACGATTCCTGCCAGCGCCAGCGGGGCGGAGCGGAAGGATTGAGGGCATAGGCGGTAATGCTGATCCAGTAATGGGTTCCCGTTTCCTGCTGGAAGGGCTCCGTCAGGTAATACAAATAGTCATAGATCATGCATCCTTCATTATTCATGATTCCCGAGGCGGTTTCCACTGAAGCGGAAAAGGGGATGGTCCAGGTGATGAAGGGGCTGGTGGCGGGGAGGCATCCCCCTGCAGGAGACATATAGAAACGCACCTTGAAATGGTCGATGCCGGAACCCCTGATTTCATTGCCCTGACCGTCAATTTCATAATTGCCTTTCCAGTGGATGTCTGTAATTACGCCGCCCATGCAGATCCAGTCGTCGGCAACGACATACTCCTCATACACCTGGGATGACTGGTAATCGTGGGCGTGAAGGCCGGATTGGAAAGGATCGGGGGGTTGTATCCACTTGTATCCGCCGGGTGCGGGACTGATTTCAATCATATGGTCTTCCACTTCCCCGTCGGGTGCAGGGCCTCCGAAGGAGATGCCTGCCTGGGAGCTCAGCCTGAAGCGTGCGGCTGTGGCTCCGGTCATAGCATTTCCGGGTACTAAAAACCCAAGTTTGTTCACACCGGCATGCAGGGGCAGGTTGGTGAAGACCTGTTCATCGGGATCGCCGAAATCACCGTCATGGTTATAATCTACCCAGGTGTTCAGGTAACCGCCGGCGGCAGATGCCTTGACGAAGAAGAATCCCGGATTGCCTCTTGAGAGATTATGAGGGACGTTTACTCCGTCTTCATCATCTGTGAGGTTGTTGTCATCGCCCAGGCAGTTGGCGCCTGGCATACCGTCAATGTCGTAATCGATGGAATCTCCGAGCCAGAGGTTGGATGGCATCATATGGTATGGCCCGCCTGAAGCGTAAAGGGTGGTATAGGTATCCGGGGCATCCCCGAAATCGGCGGCAAGGCGGTTGACGACATAGTCGTAACGGTAAGCAAAATTGCTCATGTCCACAATTTTTATCCTGACAAACCAGCGGCCGGTATCGGGAGGAAGCACATCGATGGGAGGCGGGTTCGGTCCCGGAGCGATGGTTCCCGGTCCCTGGGCCACGCTGCCTTCGAAGGGGCAGACCACGATAAGGTCACCGATCCTGCCTTTTTCGTTGCCATAGGGCGGATCATCGCCCTGATTGTCTGCATAACCTGTAAGGATACCCGTAGCCGGGTCAAGGAAACCGGTTTCCTGTTCACCTGTCCAGGGATCCATGAAATCCACTTCCATCAAGCCCTCTGCAGATGGGATATTGTACACAGAATTAAAGGTAACCTCATGTGCTCCGGTGACTTCGTTGTTGTCATTCAACCAGGCGATATCCGTCAGCACATCCTGGCAGCGTTCGAGTTCGTTTCTCATGAATTGCCAGTCGGCGTTGGAGAAGGTATTGTCCCAGCCGCCCTGGGCGTTTTGCTGCCAGTAATTGATGAAGCGGACACTGTAACCGTTTCCGTTGTTGGCAAGCCAGCTTTTCAGGGCATTCGCCAGGTTGATGGTATAAGTGCCCGTGTCTGGGTATTGGTTGGTATAAGCCATGGTGGCGAGGTTCTGGATCATCTGTTCATCGTTCAGTCCTCCCATGATCCCCGGATCTCCGTGTTGGGAGAAGTATTTCAGGCAGGCGGTGGCGGCCGTCGGGGCACAGTGGAAGTTGCCTCCGTGCTCGAAATTCGGATTCTGTTGTTCTTCATTCGGAATCCCTTTATTGAAGTCATCGGTCTTGGGTTCGATCCCGACAATAATGTAAGCGATATCAGCCCAAACGGGATCAACATCGACAGAGATGCTGCCCGTTACGGTGGTGTACCAGTCGTTGATGTTGCATGTGACAGAGGACGGAGGGCTCGGGTCATAGTTGACGGGTTCTGTCCTGATATACTCGAGTATTTCATCGTTGTTCAGGAGAATTTCCGCTTTGAAATACAGCGGTGTCACTACCTGGAAGGGCAGGATGGCGGGCAGGTAGGCCGACCATCCGTCACCGGGATCCTGCACCTGGTCTGCCTGATTCCAGGTGGACAGCTGGTGACCGTCCTGGTCTGTCCCTATATAGCTCCAGTTGCTCAGGTCCGTTGAGTAATAGAAGATCACCTGACCGATCATATAGTCGGGATCTTTCACAAAGAGGCACACATGGATGTCCTCGCCTGTGCCGCCGATCCAGTTGTGCCAGGGCTCGGCCACAACCCAGTCGCCTGCTTTGATGAACATGTCGCTCGGCAGTTCCGGCGGTGCCGGTTGTGAGATGATACTGAAGGCCATTTCCGAGTAGGTGTTTGTCCATGGCTGGAGTGGCGTCCAGGGACCGGGAACTCCGTCGGTTATGGTCATCTGTGCCGTCGGACAGAGTGCCGGTACATGGCTTCTGGCCGCTTCACACCAGCGCCATACGGCCGGCATGACGGGATTGACCGATAAGGCCGAGAGCGCAAGCCAGTACCTCAGACCTGCCTGCTGGAGAAAGGGATCGGAAAGGGTGCAGGTGTATTCATAGATTAGCAGTCCGTCACTGGTGGTCATCGTGGTGTTGGTTTCATTCAGGCCTGACAGCGGGACAGTGATGTCAACCAATGCCGGTAAGCCCGGTATACAGGCGCCGGCCTGATCAGCGTAGATTCTCAGGTTGAAGGCCTGTATGCCTGCACCCTGGTTTTCGTATGCCCCGTACCATTTGATCGTCGTGACCTCACCTCCGGAACAAAGCCAGTCGTCGGCAAGGTAAATCTTCACATGGCTCTGTGCAACGATGGCATCGTGGGCATGAAGACCCGGCAGTGTGGTAGCACAGGCCTGGCTCCACTTCAGGCTGGTATCCTGGTGAATGGGCAGTTTGTAGTCCTCCACTTCTCCGTCCTGTGCCTGCCCCGTATATGAAAGCAAAGGCTGGCTGCTGAAGCGGAAACGGGTGTACATGCCATTGGTGTCGGCATTGGCGGGGATTAAAAAACTGAGGAAGTTGGCACCCGGTACCAGAGGCGTTGCATTGAAGATCTGTTCGTTGGCGTCATCCCAGTCACCGTCATTGTTGAAATCGGTCCAGGCATTGAGAAATCCTGCAGTTGAAGCAGCCACACGGATATTCATCGGGGAAGCCGCAGAACCGCCCCAATGGATCACCACACCATCTTCGTCGTCCAGATTGTTCAGGTCATCTCCGTTGGCGCCTGTGGATGGGTAACCGTCGCTTTCCACGTCGATCTGGGGACCGAGTTTCATATTGGGAACCAGCAAGTGTCTGGCGCCGTCAGATGCGGCCAGGGTCGGATAGGACGGATCGGGCGCATCGCCGTAGTCGTACTCAGTGGTTGGACATATAATCAGATTACAGTTGGTGCCAGGCCCCATGGGAGTACCACCCTGCGTCTGGCAGGCCGTTGGATCCAGGTCGGAACAGTTACCGTCCGGGAAACAGCAGGCTTGTGTGGTGGGTGGTCCCTTGATCAGGAATGCGAGATCGACGGGCTGACCCATCATGGGATGGGTGGGGGGGTATACCAGGGGAGTCCAGATATTGCCTCCCTGCTGTTTCCAGACCGCCTTGTCGTTCCAGTGATCCAGCGAGGATTTCCAGCCGAAACTGAAAAGATCGTCGGAAGTGTTCACCGTCAGGCACAGCCAGTAAATGCTGCCGGCAGTCTGCATGAAAGCCTGTGCCTGGCTGATGGGGAATACATAGGCCCAGACCATCATATTTCCGGGAAATATCAGAAATTGTGTCAGGGGATTATAATAGTATTCTCCCTGCGTCATCGTGGCACCAGGTGCGGGATAGGTCCCCGGATTAAAGGTATGCTGCCAGAGCAGGTTTCCGGGGTGACTCGGACTGCCGCCGATGGCCGGTACATCGCTGTATATCTCCAGGGTGAAAATGGCCGCCTGACCATAGACATCGTACAGCCATCCGCCCCAGATGGTAATCTCGGTTACAGGTCCGGTGGCCGTCGCCTGCCAGTCGTCGGCAACCTGTAATGGAATGCGGGAATGGATGTCTATCCCCGTTGGTGTAATATCCGGGGTCTGGGCAAAATGCATGTAAAGCTGCTGGGATAATGCCAGGCTGCTCATCGTCATGCAGGCAAGCATGATAAAGAAGAACTTTTTCATATATGGAATCATTGGTTTAAAGAACGAATCAAAAGCAGCAAGAAGTTAAAATAAACCAGGGGAGGCCTGGTTCGCCAGTTGAATCGTCAGGGGCAGAAAAAGAGGGGAAAGATACGAAAAAAATGAATGAAAGTCAATATCGGATTTATTGACTATTTAAAAACGACTGAAAATGCTGGGACATGTCAGTTGAACGTAAAATAAATATAGGGTCATGATATATCGTGACCCTATATTTATTTTTTCGATATCGTGTTCCTGCAAAGATTTAAAGCCCTAAATTATACTGAATCTTAGTGAAAATGCGAAGCAATTTTCGCTTAGATTCAGTTATACCGATGACTCTGTGAACACTTTTTTCGCATTCCTGTGTTCTTTCGGTATAATTCAGATGAAGATACGCTATCTTACTTCACTGTTTCCCTCGCTTCGTCCCAGCTTTGCTGACAACTGCAGACAAGGTTACGGTCTCCGTAAGCATCATCGATGCGGGTCACGGCCGGCCAGTATTTGTCTTCCCTCGTAAAGGCAGTCGGGAAAACGGCTTCCTCCCTGGTGTATGGGTAGTTCCACTCGTTGGAAGCGGCCATGGCACAGGTATGGGGGGCATTTTTCAGGAGGTTTGCGGTCTTGTCGGCTTTACCGGATTCAATATCACTGATTTCCTTCCGGATAGCCATCATGGCTTCCACGAAGCGGTCCAGTTCCGACAGGGGTTCACTCTCGGTGGGTTCCACCATCAGCGTGCCATGAACGGGGAAGGCAACGGTGGGAGCATGGAAACCATAGTCCATCAGCCTTTTTGCTATATCAATCACCTGTATTCCGGCACTGTGGCTGAACTGGTTGCAGTCGAGGATCATCTCATGGGCAACCCGGCCCTTGCTTCCGGTATAAAGGATGGGGTAATAGGGTTCCAGACAGGATTTCAGGTAGTTGGCATTGAGGATAGACCAGGCAGTGGCCATTTTCAGACCCTCGCCTCCAGCCATTTTAATGTAGGCCCAGGAGATCGGCAGGATGAAGGCACTCCCGTAATGGGCTGCGGCAACGGCATGGATGGCCCGGGTATCTTTGTTGTGGAGGCCCGGATGACCCGGAAGAAAAGGTTCCAGGTGGGAAGCCACACAGATGGGACCCATGCCCGGACCGCCTCCCCCGTGCGGAATGGCAAAGGTCTTGTGAAGGTTCAGGTGGCAGACATCGGCACCAATGGTGGCAGGATTGGTGTAGCCCACCTGCGCATTCATATTGGCTCCGTCCATATATACCTGTCCGCCATGCTGATGGATCACTTCGCAGAGTTCGAGGATTTCTTCTTCGAATACACCATGTGTGGATGGGTAGGTCACCATGATGGCCGCCAGCCGGTCACCAAGCATGGCAGCTTTTTCCCTCAGATCGGCCATGTCGATGTTTCCTTTGGGATCGCATTTGATCACCACCACTTCCATCCCGGCCATGACCGCGCTGGCAGGATTGGTCCCGTGGGCAGAACAGGGGATCAGACAGACATTTCTCTTCTCATCCCCGCGGCTGATGTGATAAGCGCGGATCACCATCAGCCCGGTGTATTCTCCTGCCGCACCCGAATTGGGCTGGAAAGAGATGCCGCTGAAACCGGTGATCTCTTTCAGATCTGAACCCAGCTCCCCGATCAGTTCAAGATAACCCTCAGCCTGGTCAACAGGTACGTAAGGGTGGATATTCGCAAAACCCGGCCAGCTCAGGTGAAATAATTCCGCTGCAGCGTTCAGTTTCATGGTGCAGGATCCCAGGGGTATCATCGAACGGTTCAGGGCCAGATCCTTGATCTCCAGTTTCTTGATATACCTCATCAATTCAGTTTCCGAATGATAGGCATTAAACACGGGATGCGTCAGGAAGGCGGATTTCCTGTGAAGCTGTTCTGGAAATGTGCTGATCTTGCCGCATTCTGCCGGATCGCAGACAAATGCAGTGAAGGCCTTACCACCGGCAGCAGCGAAGATTTCAAGGATGGCATTGACATCCGTCAGGGAGGTGGTTTCATCGAGGCTGATCCCGATACGGCTTTCATCGATATAGCGGAAATTCATCTTTTTCTCCAGGGCCAGGCTGCGGATTTTTTCTGTGCTTACGCCTTGCGGCAGACTGAACCTCAGGGTGTCGAAGAAATACCTGTTTTCCTGTGTGAATCCGTATTGAAGGGCTTCTGCCGACAGTACGCCGGTGAGGATGTTGATATGCCGGGCGATCTGCCGGATTCCTTTCTGGCCGTGCCATGCGGCATACATACCCGACATGATGGCCAGCAGGGCCTGGGCTGTACAGATGTTGGAGGTGGCTCTTTCCCGTTTGATATGTTGTTCGCGTGTTTGCAGCGCCATCCGGTATGCCCTGTTTCCCTGCGCATCGACGGAAATACCGATGATACGGCCGGGTATGTTTCTCTTGTATTCCTCCGTAGTGGCGAAGAAGGCGGCAGAAGGCCCGCCGAAACCCATGGGGATGCCGAAGCGCTGGCTTGAACCAAAAACCACGGCTGCACCCCATTCGCCCGGAGGACTCAGCAGGGCGAGGCTCATCAGGTCACTTGCCACTGCCAGGGGGATGCCCAGGCCGTTCAGACTGGATGCTAAGGCTGAATAATCGAAAATCTCTCCATACTGGTCGGGGTATTGTACCAAGGCTCCGAAGAAGCCTGAATCAAACGCCGTCTGATCACACCTGCCGATGTGCAGGTCTAACCCCAGGGGAGCCGAACGTGTTTTCAGCACATCGATCGTCTGAGGGAAGAGATTCCGGGATACAAAGAATTTGTTGGCGCCGGCCTTCACTTTATCGCGGGAACGGGAATTATACAGCATGACCATGGCTTCTGCAGCTGCTGTGGCTTCGTCGAGCAGGGAGGCATTGGCAATGGGCAGGGCTGTCAGGTCGCTCACCATGGTCTGGTAATTCAGCAGGGCCTCCAGCCTTCCCTGTGAAATCTCTGCCTGGTAGGGGGTGTAGGAAGTGTACCAGCCCGGATTCTCCAGGATGTTGCGCTGGATGACGGCGGGCATGATGGTGTTGTAATAACCCAGTCCGATATATGTCCTGAATATCTTGTTCTTTGCTTCGAGTTCCTTCAGCCGGCCGAGCATTTCAAATTCGTTCAGTCCTTTTGGCAGGTTGAGCGGTTTTTTTAGCCTGATTTTCAGTGGGATGGTTTCGTCGATCAGGGCTTGCAGGCTGTGGTTGCCGGTTTTTGCAAGCATGCTGTCCGCCTCCTCGGGGCGGGGACCATTGTGGCGGTAAATGAAGTTGTCGGTGATCATGTGAGAGATATTAGCGTTTGTAACATGAATGAATCTGCAAAAGTAAAGAGTTTTCTTTCCGCATTTTCATTCAGATTCCGTATATCTTTGATGTCAATAATATACATGATGTCATTGAAAGTACAGGGAAAGTCCCGTTCGCTCGGTTTTTTCTTCTTGTTTATCAGGAGTTTCATTCTTTTCACATTGATCCTGGTATTATCTGCCGGGGTTACCCGGGCACAGGTGTTTGATACGGTACATCTGATGAACGGACAGCTGATCCACGGGAAGCTGCTGTCGGATATGGGGGAACATTTTCGTTTCGATTGGATGCGTGAAGGAAAATTTACCAGCGTGGCCCTTGAGAAGCATGAAGTGTTCAAGATCGTGAGGGGGGACGGCGTGGTTGAAGTGGTTTACCGGCAGGACAGCCTGGCGGGGAATGCTTTCACGGAACAACAGATGTGGGATTATATCCTGGGAGAGCGTATGGCAAGGGCAGAATACCGGGCCTGGCTGCCCGGGGTCGCGGGCATTGTCACGGGAGCGGCAGGCGCTTATGCGGGTTTCTGGGGCATTGCCCTGGCTCCCGTTTACCTGGGGGCCCTCAGTTTCGGTACGCCGGGCCTGAAAGATGGGCAGATTCCCGGCCATGTGAAGGAAGAACTGCATTTTAAGGCAGGATACGGGATGGCGGCAAGACGCATGAAAATTCAGCGGGCCGCCGTGGCTACCCTCGGCGGACTGGTTAGCATGTGGCTGGTGAAGGTGGCTGCAGGCGGACTAAAATAGCCGCCCCTGCGAATGCCTGCCCCTACTTCCGTTTTTCAAAACCCGAGAAATCTTTTTTATCGATCTTTTCGTTGAGTTCGGTAACGAGATCTTTGTACTGGAATCTCGTCCCGCAATAATACAGCGCTGTAAACGGATCCTTGTCGAGGATGTACTCCATCATCGTCTCGGGCGAAGGTACGCTTGTCATCTGTATGTATTCCTCATAGGTATAGGTAAGGAAAGCCGCATCAGGACTGATCCCCCTTCTGTCGAGCAGGAAGCCGTCGTGCAGGGGCACGGGGTA
This sequence comes from Bacteroidota bacterium, assembly GCA_022709385.1. GTDB lineage: Bacteria > Bacteroidota > Bacteroidia > Bacteroidales > CAIXZF01 > JAKLIX01. The sequence continues at coordinate 9,284 of JAKLIX010000016.1, forward strand.
GGCCAGTTCTCCCTGGTAATATACATCTTTAACGTCCGGGTAGGAAACGACGCGCTGTTTGTCGGGGGAAAGGATCACAGGAACATGTTTGCTGTAATCGGCCTTTGTTTTGTAAATATAAACCGGCGGTCCGGCCTTTCCTGTTTTAGATGGAAGATTGGATGTTCCCTGTTCTGCATGTTTGCGGCAGCATGACGAAAACAGCAACAGTACTGCAACTGCGGGGGTCAATGCGAGAATTTTTCTCATAAGGTATAGCTTTACAATTGTTTACATTTCTGCAAAGATTGTAAAAAATAGTTAAGCGGCTAACATTTTTCCGCCATCGGGTGTAGAAGGTAGTACTTTTGGAATGAAAAATGAAACAATAACACAGGATTTTTTAATTATTCACATCTAATAACAATTACCATGAAAAAAATCACAATGATGCTTGCAGGTCTTCTTTTTGCAACTGCAGGTGTATTCGCACAGCCCGCCACGGCACCCAATCCGCAGGGCGACAACCCCAATGCTCCGGACATCAAGTTCGCCAAGCTTGTCCATGACTATGGAACTGTACCCAAGGAAGGTGACGGCAACTGTGAGTTTGAATTCCAGAATGTCGGGAAAGAACCCCTGGTGCTTTCGGATGTAAAATCAAGCTGTGGCTGTACTGTTCCCCAGTGGACCCGCGAACCGATCCTTCCGGGTAAGAAAGGTGCCATTAAAGTGAAGTATGATACCAAAAGGATGGGGCCCATCAACAAAACGGTTACCGTTCTGTCCAACGCAAAAACACCTTCCGTGGTGCTGAGGATACAGGGAACCGTGGTCGACAATCCTGCAGGAACTGCACCGGAGAAACCGGCTTCTCCGACCACACCCGTCAATAAATAATTTGGCAGGTATTTAAGTTTTTCGGATATTTGTGGCTGTCCGGGAGCATTCCCGGGCAGCTTTTTTTTTCCAATCAATACAAAACTGCCATGCCTGCAATCTCACAGAAGGGAGTCAAAATGCCTCCCTCACCCATCAGAAAACTGGTGCCTTATGCCGATGAGGCCAAAAAAAGAGGGATCAGGGTGTATCACCTCAATATCGGTCAGCCTGATATTCCGACCCCGGAAAACGCGCTGCAAGCCATCCGGAATTATCCCGACAAGGTGATCGAATACAGCCACTCTGCCGGAATATTCTCCTACAGGAAAAAACTCACGGAATACTATGCACGGCACAATATCCGGATCACTCCGGACCAGATCATCGTATGTGCCGGCGGCTCGGAGGCCATCCTTTTCGGGATGCAGACCTGCCTCGATCCGGGCGACCAGATCATCATCCCGGAACCCTATTATGCTAATTATAATGGATTCTCCATCTCTGCAGGCGTGGAAGTTGTTCCCATCCCTTCTTCTATTGAAGACGGTTTTGCCCTGCCTCCCATTGCCGAGTTCGAGAAGGTGATCACCCCGCGCACCAGGGGCATCATGGTTTGCAATCCCAATAATCCTACCGGTTATCTGTATTCAAAGGAGGAGATCCTTGTTTTAAAAGACCTTGCCCTGAAATACGATCTTTATCTCTTTGCCGACGAGGTTTACCGGGAGTTTTGCTACGACGGCAAAAAGCACTTTTCCGTCATGGAGCTCGAAGGACTGGATGAGCATGTGGTGTTGTTTGATTCGGTTTCCAAACGATACAGTGCCTGCGGTGTCCGGATCGGCTGCCTGATCTCCCGGAACAAAGCCGTGATCAGCACTGCCCTCAAGTTCGCCCAGGCCCGCCTCAGTCCGCCGACCCTCGGACAGGTTGCCGCAGAGGCAGCTATTGATACGCCCGGGAGCTATTTCGAGGAGGTGTACAATGAATATATTGCCAGGCGCGATGTGGTGGTTTCGGCCATCAATAAAATACCAGGCGCTTTTTGTCCCAATCCCAGCGGTGCATTCTATGTCGTTGCCCGCCTGCCGGTCGACGACAGCGATAAATTCTGCCAGTGGCTGCTTGAGGACTTTGAGTATGAGAAACAAACCGTCATGATGGCACCGGCGTCCGGATTCTATTCAGGGGCCGGAAAAGGGAAAGATGAGGTCAGGATCAGCTATGTACTGAATGTGGAAGATCTCAGGAATGCCATGAAGTGCCTGGAGGAAGCGCTGAAGGTGTACCCGGGGAAGAGGCTGTAATCTGTATTAATATAAATGAACTAACCCAAACTTCTAAACCTATAATCTGCTAAACCGATATCCAGCCGGGAACTGTTTCCGGTATGAAACGATGCTTCTCCCCGCCCGGCCCTTATTACCACAGAGTTACACGGAGTTATGCACGGAGTGGCCAAAAATTATTACTTTTCATGCATATTGAGTTTAGAAGTGAAGTAAGTAAAGAAATGAATTCCAACCTTTTAACTTCACTTCAATTTTTTGCCTTCATTTTTCTCACTTCTTTCAAATACTCAACGTCTAAACCGATAAACACCTATACTGTTAACTAGAATTAATTGAACCACATAGGACACATAGGGTAATTATCTATGTGATCTATGTGCCTATGTGTTGAAAATAAAGAGAATTGTCACGGTCAGCATGACGGCTAAACTTCTAAACCAATAAACCCCTAAACCGGCTTCCATCCGGGAACTGTTTCCGGTACGACATCAACCGCTACTTCGCCGTCTTTGCCTTCCTGAAATAAAGATCTGCATTCGTTTTGTCGCCCATCATGCCGTAGGTATTGCCCAGGTTCGACAGCAGGCGGGGATTCAGGGAATCCTTCTCCAGGGCTTTCCGGAAAAAAATCAGGGATTTCGGAAAATCTCCTTTCAGCCCGTAACAGATGCCCAGGTTTTCCAGGGTGGAGTTGTTGGATGAATCCATGCTGTAAGCTTTCAGCAATAATGCAAGGGAACGGTCGATGTCGTTGAACACCCTGCCGTAAATCTCGCCCTGCTTGCTGTATGCATCGGCAAAGTCTGGCTGTACGAGGATAATGGAGTCCATCAGCCGGACGGCTTCTTCTGCCTGTCCGTGCTTGGAAAGCAGGTCGGCCAGCTGTACGAAATGGTCTGTATTCTCCGGTTGTAGTTTTGTCAATACACGGAATGCCAAAATTCCCGCATCGTATTGCCCGGCCTGGCCACCAACAATCCCCGTGTAACGGAGCTTAGAGAGCGCTTCCTTCTGCTGGTTGCTGATATTCAGACATTGGATGTAATACTCCGTCGCCTTTGCATAATCCTTCCGTTCAAGGAAAACATTGCCCAGCAGCACCCATGCTGATGAATTGCCAGGGTAAATGGAAATGGCATGCCTAAGGTACGACTCGCTTTGAGAAAGGTAACGTTCCTTCGTCAGACTGTCGGTGGCCGTCACGGCCCGGTTCAGGTACATCCCTCCTGCAGATACATTGCATTTGGCGCTGTTCACAGAGGTCTTCACGTCGGTGGTGAAAAGGGTGAAGTCATCCTTCCAGACCAAGTTACGGCTGAAAGTCTTCACTGAGTACGCAAGGCATAGGAAAATTACCAGCAGCATGGCCGGCGACCAGGTCCTGGCCTTTTCGCTGCCCCTGAATTTTACGGTGATAAGCCATGCTGCCAGCAGGGTGAATCCCAGCAAGGGTACGAACATGAATCGTTCGTTCATAAAGGTGCCGATGTTGAAAACCAGGTTGGAGGAAATGGAAAAGCTGAGCAGGTAAAACAAAATGGCATAGGAGGGAAGGGTTCTTTTCCTGAATCCGGCAATGGCGTAAATAAACATGCCAAGGTAAGCCAGTGTGCTCAGGATCACCAGGGGATTGTCCCAGCCTGTGAGTTGGATATGCCAGGGGTAATAATCATGGGTGAGGGGGTGGGGGAAGATCAGCAACTTCAGGTAAATCCCCCAGGTCAGGATGTTGGTGGCCATCTTTTCCGAAAAAGTGGAATTGACATAAGGGTCGTTCAGTATTTCACTGATCTTTTCCATACTGGTCAGATATCCGAGCGCATGAAAACGGAGGAGCAGGTAGGCAATGCTTCCTGCAACTAAGGGGAGTGTTACGGCCAGGTAGTCCTTCAGTTTGCTTTTCCTGAAGTAATAAAGAGTCACGGGGATAATGGCAATGAAGGTGATGGCATTCTCCTTGGCAAGCAGGGCAAGGAAAAAGGCAAGCGCGATACCAGCCAGGTAAAGGATTTTTCGTTTATTGAGCCATATCAGCGCCAGGTGAAGCGTGGCGAGCGATCCCAGCAGGCTGAGGATCTCGTCCCTGCCCTTGATATTGGCGATCACCTCCGTATGGATGGGGTGGCAAATGAACAGGAGTGTGGCCACAAACGGAAGCGAACGGTACCAGGTCGCATGATGGTACTTGACAAGTATCTTCTTCAGTATCAGGAACAACAGTCCTGCACAGGCAGCGTAGAGCAGCAGGTTCAACAAGTGGCCTGTGAAGGGGTTCAGTCCGAAAAGTTCGTACTCCGCGGCAAACATGATCTGTGACAAGGGACGGTAACGGCCTCCCGCCACCAGTTTCTTCTGTACCCCGAAAAAACCTACGAAGGCATCATTGGACATGATTTCCGGGATGCCCGAGATGCCCTGTTTCGTGAAAGTGTTTTCCGTGATCATCAGGGCATCGTCGAGGGTGTAGCTCAGCGTAAGGGTGTTGGCATAAAGCAAAAGGGAAAACCCGATCAGGAGCCAGAGCTGTTTTCGGGAGTGATCTGCAGGGGCTGGCTGCACTGGCTGTGCTTCTTCCTTTTTGGGTGCCGGCCGGTATCTGGGATTCTTTTTCACGGGATATCAGGATTATTCAAAATCGGGATAAAGCAGGTATTTCTTTCTTAGTTTCTTGTATTTCAGAAGATCATCTGACCAGCTCCGGCGAATGTCCTCTTCCTGCAGCCCTTCTTTGATCTGTTTACGCAGACCGGAACCTCCTGCCAGGGTATCGAAATAATCGTTGAAAAACGCTTTCTTATCCGGGAAATCGCGGTAAAGCTCGGTAAGCCAGTAAAGAAAAAGTCTCCCGCTGTCCTTGACGAAGTTCTCGCTGAATTCCTTCAGGTCGAAACCATGGCAGAGCTGATCCAGGTAGGGCGGGTTCATGCTGAAGCCGGGCATGGCGACCGGCGTGAAAGTGACCGAACCGTCCTTCAGTCCCGGGAACCCGATTACCTGGAAGGGTTTGGAGGTGCCCCGTCCGACGGAAATGGCCGTACCTTCGAACAAACCCAGGCTGGGATAGAGGTAAACAGCTGCCATGTTGGGCAGATTGGGGGACGGCGCGACGGGAATCTGGTAAAGATAATCGTGCCGGTAGTTATGGACGGGGATTACCTTCAGCGAACAATTCCTGCCTTTTTTCAGCCAGCCCTCACCCTGTATCATCAGGGCGTATTCTCCCAGCGTCAGGCCATGGACGATGGGAACGGGATTGAGCCCGACAAAGGAAGCGTATCCGGGATCGAGCACAGGACCGTCGATGAAATAGCCGTTGGGGTTCGGCCTGTCGAGGATCAGCAGCGGAATCCCCGCATCCGCACAGGCTTCCATCAGGTACTGCATGGAGCTTGCGTAAGTGTAAAAACGCACGCCCACATCCTGAAGGTCAAAGATTACCAGATCAATGCCTTTGAGATGGGCAGGGGATGGTTTCAGTTTATTGCCGTAGAGCGAAATGATCTGGATGCCGGTCTTCGGATCTTTTTCGTCTGCGATGGCTTCCCCAGCTTCCCCGCTTCCCCTGAATCCGTGTTCGGGTGAGAAGATCAGTCGGATGTCTGTTCCCAGGGCACGGAGTGTGTCTGCAAGGTGCTGCCTGCCCACTAAGGTGGTGTGATTGGCCATCAGGGCCACCTTCCTGCCCCGGATCAGCGGCAGGTACTGGTCGAAGCGCGATGCGCCCACCTTCACCTCACTGTCTGTCACCAGGGCTCTGGAAAGGACTTTTACACCCTGTGCACCGGCAGGCAGCGACGGGATAAGGGCCAGGAAGGCAAACAGCAGGCAAATCGCGGGTCGTGGAAACATTACTGGAGGTCTGGTTTGAATTTTTACCTTTGCAATATTATAAAAAATCAGCCATTGCGCATCGAAAGCTACCTGCTGTCCCGGCTGGTCAGCAGGAAAAATACCGGATTTTCAAGACCCGTGGTTCATATTGCGGTCGTCAGTGTGGCATTGGGACTGGCCTGCATGATACTGTCGCTCGCCATCCTTACCGGCTTCCGGCATCAGATCCGCGACAAGGTGAGCGGCATGGTGGCCCATATCCAGCTGAACCGTTATGATAACAATCTTTCCTGGGAACAGCAGCCGGTGTCGCTTGATTATCAGTTAATTGATAAGATAAAAAAGGTAAAGGGAGTAACCCATGCCTACCCCTATATCACCAAGCCGGGAATCATCAGAACCGCCGGCGATATTGAAGGCGTGGTGCTGAAAGGGATTGACACAGACTATGACTGGTCTTTTCTGGAGACAAGAATCATCAGTGGGAAAAGTCTGAGAACACGGGACAGCATCACTTTGATGTCCGCACTGGTTTCGCAGCAGACGGCTTCCAGGCTCGGACTAAAGGTGGGTGATCCGCTCCGGATGTATTTCATCAGGGAGGGTGAAACGACGCCGGCTGCCAGACGTCTTAGCGTCAGCGGGATTTACGAAACCGGCCTTGAGGAGTTCGACAGGATGTTCGTGTTCTGTGAGATCGGCCTGATACGCCGGCTCAACGGCTGGGAAGCGGATCAGACAGGAGGGATTGAGGTGAAGATCAGTGATTTCAGTAAGCTCGACGGGATAGCGCAAGCCATCTACCGTGAGATGCCGTATGATCTTAATGTACAGACAGTTACGGCAATGTATCCGCAGTTGTTCGACTGGCTCAGGCTGATGGATATGAATGTACTGATCATCCTTGTTCTGATGACGCTGGTTTCGGCCATGACCATGATCAGTACCTTGCTGATCCTGGTGCTGGAACGGACTACCATGATCGGTGTGCTGAAATCGCTCGGCGCGACCGACAGCAGTGTAAGAAAACTCTTCCTGATGCTGGGTGCCCATGTGCTGCTTCGCGGCTTGCTGGCGGGCAACCTGCTGGGTCTCGGACTGGCCTGGCTGCAGTGGAAGTTCGAATGGCTCCGCCTCGATCAGGCCTCCTATTACATGACAGTGGTACCCGTGAAAATACAGCTGTTACCGCTACTGTTGCTGAATGTGGGCGCCATGCTGATCTGTATCCTGCTGATGTGGCTGCCTTCCCGCAGCGTGGCAGGAATTTCCCCGGTAAAGACGCTCAGGTACAGTTGATTGCCTGCTCAGTCCCGGTGCAGCCCGCATTCACGGTTTTCAGGATTCTCCCACCACCACCTTCCCGAACGGATGTCATCCCCGGGTTTCACGGCCCTGGTGCAGGGCTGGCATCCGATGCTGGGATACTGCTGGTCGTGAAGCGGATGGTAAGGAATATGCCTGCTGTGGATGTATTCCCACACCATTTCTTCCGTCCAGTTGGCCAGGGGATTGATCTTGATCAATTTTTTATTGATATTTATCAATCCCGGGATGACATCCCAATCTGCCACTTTCAGTCCGGAACGCGTAACCGACTGGGCTTTCCGCAATCCGGTGATCCATGCGTCACATTCTTCCAAAGCCCGTTGCAGGGGTTCCACCTTGCGGATGTGGCAGCAGCTTTTGCGGTTTTCGATGCTTTCATAAAACAGGTTGATCCCTTTTTCCCTGACCATGGCCTCAACAGCCCCTCTGTCAGGGAAGAAGATCTCCATGCGGATGCCGTAACGGCTGTCAGTAGCGGCGATCAGGTCGTAGGTTTCCGGAAACAGCCTGCCGGTGTCGAGCGTGAAGATCCTGGCTGCAGGGTCGATGGCAGCTATCATCTCGGTGAGCACCTGGTCTTCGGCTCCCAGACTGCTTGCAAATGCAATCCTGCCTTTGAAAAGGGAAAGAAAGTGCCTCAGGATTTCCTGAGGTCCCGCGTTCTTGAATTCCTCATTCCAGGCAGATACTTGTTCATCGGTAATGCTCATGGTGATTTTTGTGCAAAGGTCGGGATTCTTCTTATTCAACCCGGAGGCACGACTTTTCTTGCCTGAAGGATGCGATAGTCAGGAGAATGATATTGTTGCAGCGAAGACCTTTTAACAGACAGAAGGAGAACCACATAGACACAAAGGTCATATAGGTTTGAATTCTATGTGAACTATGTGCCTTTGTGGTGATAAATGCTTCGACTCCGCTTACGCCCGTTCACAAGATTATTGCTACCTTGCGGCCCGAAAAGCGGCAGTATGAAACGGATCCATTTTATCGCCATCGGTGGAAGCGCCATGCATAACCTGGCGCTTGCCCTTCATGCAAAAGGCTACATTGTCACGGGTTCCGACGATGAGATCTTCGAGCCTGCCCGCAGCCGCCTGGCGGCGGCCGGACTGCTGCCCGAATCCGAGGGATGGTATCCCTCCCGCCTGGATGCGATGCCGGATGCCGTGATTTTGGGCATGCACGCCAAAGCCGACAACCCTGAACTCCTCCGGGCCGGGGAGCTTCGTATACCGGTGTTCTCTTACCCTGAATATCTTTATGAGCAGTCAAAGGATAAAACACGCATCGTTATCGGTGGCAGTCACGGAAAAACCACCATCACCGCCATGATCCTTCATGCCCTGCGCCATGCCGGCATTGAAACCGGCTTTATGGTCGGCGCCAGGCTGCCCGGCTTCGATATCATGGTGGGCCTGAGCGACACGGCCCCTTATATGGTCTTCGAAGGTGATGAGTATCTGACCAGTCCCATCGATCCCAGGCCGAAATTCCATCTCTACCGGCCGCACCTGGCCCTCATCAGCGGAATTGCCTGGGACCATATCAATGTTTTTCCCGAGTTCTCAGGCTATGTGGATCAGTTCAGGCAGTTTATCCGCCTGACAGAGGCCGGGGGAACGGTTTTTTATGCTGCCGGCGATGAAGTGCTCGCTGCGTTGTGCAGCGAGTCCTTCCCTCATGTAAATCTGAAATCATACAGCTACCCCTCATACAGGGTCGAGGGAGAGCAGACCCTGGTCATCCATGAGGGAGAAGCATTCCCGTTGCAGGTCTTTGGCAGGCATAACCTGTTGAATGCCGCCGGAGCCGCTGCCATCTGTGACATGTTGTCTGTCGGGCGACGTGATTTCTGGCAGGCCATGACCACATTCAGGGGTGCGGCCAACCGGCTTGAGTGCCTTGCGAAAAGTGACACCACTGCGGTTTACAAAGACTTCGCCCATGCCCCGTCCAAAGTGAAAGCAACCGTTCAGGCTGTCAGGGAGCAGTATCCCGGCCGCAAACTGGTGGCTTGTCTCGAACTTCATACCTACAGCAGCCTGAGCCGGCAGTTTTTGTCACAGTACAAGGGAAGCCTTGAGCATGCCGATACCGCGATGGTTTATTACAATCCTCACGCCCTGCAGATAAAACGACTCCCTCCTGTCGATCCTGACGATATCGACGCCGGTTTCGCCAAGCCACAACTCCTGGTATTCAACGATTCGGACGGGCTGAAGCAAAGCCTGCTTTCCCTCGATTACCGCAATAGCGTCCTGCTGCTGATGAGTTCCGGAAATTTCGATGGCATGAATCTTGATTCAATCGCTGCCTCCGTCACTGGCAATAACATTTAACAAGATCCTGAAATCTTTACATCATGATCAAAAAGACGCATGTTTCCATACACCTTCTCTACCTCCTGGCGGCGATACTGCCGGTAACAGGGATTTACGCACAGAAGCCCCCGGTGCTTACATTAACCACATTCCTGTACGACTTCGGAACGATAGCCGAAGTGAAAGGGCCTGTGGTTCACGATTTTCCCCTTACAAACACCGGAGGTGACACCCTGGTGATCCACAAGGTGAAGACCTCCGCCATCAACGTCAGCGGAGAAATGATCCCACCGAGCCTGGCCCCGGGAGAAACCGGTGTCATCAGGGTAAGCCTCGATCCGAAGGATGAAAGCGGCAGGATAGAAAAAAAGATCAGCCTCAGGAGCAACGACCCGGCACACCCGGTCAGGCAACTGTCCGTATTTGCCGATGTGCTCCCGAGGGAAAAATCCCTCATCGATTTTTACCCGATCCGGGTCGGGAACCTGATGCTCCGCCAGCGTCACCTGATCTTCGACCAGTTTAAAAATACAGAAGTGCGATCAGATACCTTCAGGGTCTTCAATGCATGGTACAGGGATATGCACCTGGCGGTCAAGGATCCTCCGGCCTATACTTCATGGGTTGTGCAGCCCGAAACGCTTGCCCCTGGTGCGGAAGGACTGGTTATTCTGACCTATGATGCCGGGAAAAGCGGGAAGTGGGGACTGGACATGGATATTTTTCACCTCGAAACCAATGATTCGCTGGATGCCGTGAAACCGGTCACGATAGGGTTGAATGTGGTGGAGGATTTTTCCGTGAACCCTTTCCCGGGCGGCAAAAAGCCGTCCATCGCGTTTGAGTCGCTGACGCATGACTTCGGCACAGTGCGGGTGGGGACCACGGTCGACTTTACCTACGTTTTTACCAACAAAGGCAAATCCGACCTGCTGATACGAAAAGTGAAAGCCAGTTGCGGCTGTACCGTCTCTGACCTTGATAAAGAGCTTTTAAAACCGGGTGAAAGCGGTCACCTGAAAATCAGCTTCAACTCTGCAGGCATGTCGGGGAAGCAGAGTAAATCCATCACCGTCATCTCCAACGATCCGGAAAAACCGGTATCCAACCTGAGCTTTTCAGCCAGTGTAATCAATGAATAAAGATAATTGTGTGTAATATGAGAAGATTTGTTTTGTTTTTTATCCTTGCCGGCTGGTCTCTGTTGGTTGCAGGGCAGGCCAGGCCTGTTTCACAGGAATCCGGTGACACAGCATTCCCTTTTAAAAAAGGAAATCTGCTGTTCAACAAAGAGAATATGAAAATGAATTATGTCAAGCATACCGAGGTCAGGCGCGATACCCTGCTGGTGAAGAATGCCTGGGACAGGGATGTTTATCTCACGCCCAAGGCGGGTCCGGCACATATCAGCCTTGATATTGCGCCGGATACGATCGCGCCGGGAGACACTGCCACCGTGGTGCTTGCTTACGATGCGGGTAAAAAGCGCGATTTTGGTTATGTGTACGAGAATTTCACCCTGAAAACCAATGATACCGAACAAGCCGACAAGTTCTTCTTCCTGATGGTTTACCTTGAAGAGGATTTCTCTGGTCTGAGCGAGGCTGAGCGCAAGAATGCGCCTGTCATCCGGTTTAAAAAGGAGATTCATGATTTCGGCAAGATCAAACAGGGCGAGAAGATCAAATATTACTACGAGTTTACCAATGAGGGGAAAAGTGATCTGATCATCCGCCGGGTGAAAGCCAGTTGCGGATGCACAGCCACCGAACCTGACAAAACCATCATTAAGCCCGGTGAAACAGGAAAGATCAATGTGAATTTTGACTCAGCCGGCCTAACGGGAGAGCAGAACAAGACCGTTTTTGTGTATTGCAACGATCCCAGATACAGTACTGTAGCCCTGCATCTTAAGGGTGAGGTTATTCAGTGAGCCTTTCGATCCGGCCCGATTGTTCGCCGCGCAGTTGTTCCAGGATGTGAAGGATATCTGCTTCCAGACTCTTTTTCCGGCTTCGCTCAAACATCAGCAATTCTTCCAGTTCCTGGATGCGCTGTTCTGCCGGCGTACCTTTCCAGCTCGAAATAAACTGTTCCAGCCGTTTCCGGTTTTCTTCCTTCAGTCGTGTGATGTCTTCCTCCAGCCTCTTGATCTCGGTTATTTGTGACTGGGCCTGGTTCCTGCTGTTGACCAGGTCGTTCTGCATGTCGTTCATGCTCTTGCGGTACTCCAGCAACAACCTTTCATGATCGGCAGTATGGGCTCTCAACGACTGCAGTTGTGCATTTCTTCTCAGCAGCAGCACGGCAGTCAGCAGGCAGAGCAGCAGTAAAAAACCGCTGCCTCCAAGGATAAAGTACATCCTGTTTACGGCACGGCTGATCTTTTTTTCCTGAAGTGCGGTCACTTTTTCATTCATCATCAGGGCGGCCGAAAGGCTGTCGGTAAGTGCCGACATTGCGTCAGCCCTGGCAAGCGAGAGGGAGTCTTCCAGCCGGATGATCTGCCTGGCCTGTTGCATCAGGCTCAGCAGCGTATCGGCCTTCAGTTCTCCCTGAACGGCGATGGCGGAATCCAGTTTTCTGGTGAACAGTCCGCGTATGTGATTGATTGAATCAGGAGCGATTCCTGCGTCAAGGGGTCGCGGCGACAATATGCACAGCAATGCCACCGTGAGCATCCTGATAAACCTTGTGTTTCCGAATTCTGGCATGGTGCTTGAATCATAAACGTTCCTCCGGTCCCCGGGCCGGGAACTGCCGCCCGCAATCCTTCCTGATCAGGAAATACCTGATTTTTCATGGTGAAGGAGTGACTGTTTCCCGTCTCCACCGGCTATAAAAGTAGTGATTTTTAACCATGACATCCGTACCAGCTTTAAAAAGAATGTAATTTTGTCAGCGTTTAGCCGTTCAGTCACGATGCTGACACAACCGACACGAAAATGAAACGACTTCTGATACTATTGATTTTACCGCTGCTCGGGCTCCATCTCCTGGCTGCTCCTAAAAAAGGCCACGAGATTAAGTTACGGATCAGCGATCTGAAGGACACTTCCCTCTATCTTGCCAACTATTACGGCGAAAAGACCTACCTCATCGACACTGCAAAGGTGGATGCGCAGGGCAGGTGCGTGTTTGAAGGTGACAAACCCCTGGAGGGAGGAATATACATCCTTGCCCTCGGCAAAACCAAACTCTTTGAGTTTCTGGTGGACGGCCCCCAGTTTTTCAGCATGGAAACCAATGGTCCGGACTATGTCGGAAACATGAGGATCAAGGGATCCCCCCAAAACCAGCTTTTCTTCGATTACCTGAGGTTTAACGCATTTAAATACATGGAAGCGGAACCTTTGCAGAAACTTCAGCAGAAACTGCAACACAACAAAGATTCCCTTAAAATTGTAAAAGACAAACTCAGCCAGATCAACAAAGAACTGGAAGAATACAAACTCGGCTTTATCAAAGATCATCCGGAAACCTTTATGGCGGCATTTTTCCAGGCACTGAAAGAGCCTGTCCTGCCCGAAGCACCGCTGAAAGCTGACGGAAAACGCGATTCCGCCTACCTCTACTACTACTTTCGCCAGCATTATTGGGATAATATCAATCTTCTCGACGACAGATTGTTACGTACCCCCTTCTTTCATCAGAAAATTGTCACCTATTTCGACAAGCTGATCGTGCAAATGCCTGATTCCATCATTGCAGCGGCTGATTCCATGATCGCCAGGGTGCGCGACAATAAGGAAATGTTCAAGTATTTTGTCTGGTACCTCACCAATACATACGAGATCAGCAATGTGATGGGCTTTGATGCCATTTTTGTCCATATGGTCGAAACCTATTATATGACCAACCAGGCCTACTGGATCAATCCCACCGTCCTGGAAAACCTGAGCAAAAAAGCCATGAAACTGAAGCGGATCCTGATCGGGAAAACGGCACCCAATATGATCATGCTCGATACAAATATGCGCCCGGTGTCGATGTATGCAATCGATGCAAAATACACCATCCTGTATTTCTGGGATCCGGATTGCGGACACTGCAAAACCGAAAGTCCCAAACTGAAGAAATTCTACGACGACTTTAAACAGAAGTTCAATCTCGAAGTTTTCGGCGTCTGTTCTGATACCAGCATGGCTGAAATGAAACAGTATATCCTGAAAAATAATCTGAACTGGATTAACGTGAACGGTCCCAGGTGCCTGACACCCAACTATCATGATGAGTATGATGTGTCAAGCACTCCGGTATTATTTCTGCTGGATGATAAAAAGACCATCCTTGCCAAAAGGCTGACCACAGACCAGCTTGAAAAGTTTATCGAAAGACTGGAGACTGCCAAAAATTGAAACCTATTCCGCTCAAAGTAGTTTAATAAATACACTTAAACTGCTTACTTGAGGAAGATTATTTTATACAGTCTTCTGTTTTTGTATTTTACGTCGCTGACGACGATGCAGGCTTTTTGCCAGTCGAAACCCAAAGAGGTTTCTGCCCTGGAAAAGAAAGCTGAAAATTATTTCAGGGAGGGTAAATATGTTTTAGCGAAAGATGTTTACTCCACCCTGTTGAGTAATTATCCCAAGGATCCTTTTTACAGTTACCGTTTTGGCGTTTGCCTGATGTTCGGCGACAGGCGCGATCCTGAAAAGCCTGTCCAGTACCTGGAGCTGGCCTCAAGAAGCCCGGATATGGAACCCGAAGTCTTCTACTATCTTGGGAAAGCATATCATTTCAATTACCGTTTTGTGGATGCCATCCGCATGTACGAGAAATATCTGAGTCTTGCCGGAAAAAGCAAAGCGGCCGGATTTGGTGTTGAGAGAGATATCGGGATGTGCCGCAACGGATTATACCTGCTTTCCAGGGTGAAAGACATTGTGGTGATCGATAAAAAGGAAGTCAGAAGGACTGATTTTCAGCGTTCTTACGTACTGAGCGGGTTTACCGGGGAATATCTGAAGAAACCGGAAGTGTTTCTGACCAAACAGGACAGGAGGAAAAAGGAGGCCGGGCTTGTCTTTTTCCCGGCCGGCCAGGAGTTTGTTTTGTTCTCTGGTTACGGAGAAGACAACAGGGATCAGCGTGATCTGTACCTTTCCTATCTTCTGCCCAACCAAACATGGAGCAAGGCCGCAAAGCTGCCGGGCGGGGTCAACAGTTTATACGACGAAGATTATCCCTACCTGCTTCCCGACGGAAAGACCCTGTATTTCAGTTCCAGGGGGCACAACAGCATGGGCGGCTATGATATCTTCCGTTCTGTCCTTGATACGGTCACCGGAACGTGGGGAGAGCCTGAAAACATGGATTTCGCCGTGAATACGCCCTATGACGACCTGCTGTTTGTTGCCGATCCTGACGGGAAATATGCTTTTTTTGCTTCGGACAGAAGCACCGTGGGGGATAAAATCATGGTTTACCTGGTCAGGGCTGATCAGCGTCCGGAAAGGTCCTTGGATGAGGAAATCAGGGAATCGGTAGCGGCAACGGCCCCGGGTCAGGAAATCGGCAGGCAGCAGCAGGAAATACTGGCTCAGATGGCGAAGCTTGAAGTGAACGCGGCCGAAAACCAGGCAGCAGATATTCCGTCCTCCGTGAGGATAGATGCCTCGGCCATGGCAAGCGTCGCCGATCATGAACGTTTTGAGTCTGTGGTGAAGGAAAAAATCAGGGAAAGAGCGATTACCAAGGCCTGGGTCGATACTTCCTATGCGCTGCTCGGAAAGTTCGAGGAAAGGATAAAGGATCTGAAAGACCTTACAGGAGCAGTGCAGAAGGTTTCCAATGAGGCTTCCGTGCTGGCTGAGAAGAAAATGGCCGGCACGCTTTACCGTGAGCTTTCAGGCGAAATTAAAAAGAAGGAAAACCGGCTGGCAGCGATCAGGAAGATGGCGGGTGATCTGCAGCAGATGGCCGGAAGCAATCCTTCCGATACGGTGAGGAAACGATTTGAAAGCATCACATCAGCCATCCTTCCTTCGGATACTGCGTCGGATTACCGCATGATTATCAGTGATATGGCCACAGGGGGCCAACCATTGACAAAGGCGGGCCGGACAGGGGACAGCTTCCTGGAGGGATGGAAAGCCCCGATGACCTCTGCAGAAAGGGATGTGCTGCAGGCAGTCCTTCAGCAAACCAGGCCGCCCCTTGCCGTGGTGACCGGGAAAGCGGAAGGAGAAGGGAAAATCGCGGAGACAAAAGTTGCCGATAGCGAAAAGATGCAGCAGGCACAAACAGAAAAAAGCAGAGAGACAGCGCAAGGCTCGCTTAGCCGGCCTGACGCAGTTCAGGACAGAAACCGCAAGGCCGAAGAAGTGAACCGGATCACGGATGAATTGCGTGTTCTGAGAGACTCCATGAATGCCTTGCAGGAGATTACGGAAAGGCAGCGCCTGCTGTTGCTGGATCTTGCGCTTGAAAGCAGCAACGAGGCCGGTTCCATGCTGGATGAAGTGAATAAAATGAAGGCCGTGGCCGAAAGCGTCATCACCGATGGCAGTACACGGGATTTACGGCAGGCAGCGTCGGACCTTTCGCGGGAAGCAGGGCAGCAAGCGGAAAAAGCCGTGCTGGCATATGCGCTTGCAGCCAGGATTGGTGAAAGAGAGGAGGTCGTCAAAAAAGCAGTCAGCGAACTGGAGAAACGTGCGCTCGAGATCACCGCCCTGCTCGATTCGGGGCAGACCGGAAGGGCTTCAGCACTGCTGGAATCCGTGAGAACACCCCTGAGGGAATACCAGAAGATCAGTTTTGCCAACGACGATGTCATCCCTGCTATTCACAGGCATACAAGGGAGCTGAAAGTGGAAGTGCTCGCAAACCTCAAAACTGTCCGCAATACCCTGATCGAGGTGAAAACCCTGAATACTGCCTCAGAAAATCTGAAAAGCCAGGCATCGAAAACAGCCGATAAGAAGGAAGCGCGGAAACTCCTTTCACGGGCGGACGAAATGGATAAAACAGCCCGTCAGAAACAACAGCAAGCCCAGGATCTCTTCAATCAGAACATGATCTGGGATAACCGGACCAGGGCGCTGGAATCCGCCATGCCCGGCGCCAGGTCGATCATGAACAACATTACGCTGCGCGCTGCGGAAAATTATATTCCCCCCCGTAAAAAGATCAGGGATACCACCCTGCTGGTGCCCGTCATCCTGGATATTCTCTCAGCCAGCCTGCCGGCTGCGGATAATGAATATCAGTCCCTTGTGGTCACCCGGGGGAAGGAAGCCGCTGATCCGGCCATGACCAGGGATGAACTCATCAGCAGGACATCCTCTGTTGCCGCCATGGATGCGGAGATGATCGCGGAACAGACCCGGAGAGTTAAAGAAAAGCCTGATTTACTGGTGTTTGAAGATACTGAAACGGCGAAAGTAAAGGAAGGACAGGAGAAGGAATCAACAGAAAGGTCAAAACTTCTAGGTAACCGTGAGAGGCCGGAGCAGGAAGGACAGCTGTCTCAGACGCTTGTGAACAACAAGCGGGAGAAGGCTGGGGAGGAATCCGCTGAAATCGTGAAAGCTGATCAGGAACAGGCGATGGTCCAACCGAAAGTGGATGCCGCCAGACGATGGGAGGAGGACAGACCTTCATTTAGGATGCTGCAATCGCAGGTGGATACGCTCTATGACAGGCTGAAACAGAATCCTTCGCTGCGTGTTTCCCCTGCCCTGATGAATTTGCTTCAGAACCTGACAGATATGGCGGACAGCCTCGAACAGAGCCATGCTGCTTACGAAAGCCCTGGCTCTCAAGGCCTGCAGGGCCAGGATACGGAACCCCCGGCCATGGTGATCGCGCTCGAAGGCCTGGAGGTCAGGGCTACTGCAAACCGCCTGAAATATCTTATTAACAGACTTACTGTCAATGATCTCGCAAGTTCGGGTGGCAGTTTGCGCCAGCGGAATTTGAAGGCTGCTCTGGCTGCTTCCGACAGTTTGTACGCGGCTGCAGATCAGTTAAGAAAGCAAGCTGCCAGGCAGGCCTCCCCGCGCAACAGCCTTACTTTGATGCAAAGAGCCGAACTGTATGAAGACCTGGCGGGTCTCGAACAACAAAATCTTGCTGACAGCCTCAGGCTTTCGGCGGGCATTTCAGAATCAGGGATTAAACCGCCTGCTAAAGACCTTAGCATGGTTCAAACAACGAAAGCCGATGTTGTACAATCAGCCAAACAACCTGACAGACAGGCAAGCGCTCAGCCTGAGGCTGGCCGGACTTCTCAGCAGCAGGCACCCAGCTCAGGGACACTTGTCACGGGGAATACCGTATCCAAACCTTCAGTCACGGGTGATGCTCAGGTAGTCGCACAGCAGGCTGCACGACCCGAAGCCGCAAAGGGAACTTCAGGCGAAAACGGGTCAGGTCTTCTCCAAAAACCTATAAACCAGTTGAATACTTCGGAAAAGGCGGTCGTCACCGGAATGATCAGGAGGGCTGTCCGGGAAGCTGAACTTCCCTTGCTTCCCGGCCTGGTTTATTCTGTTCAGGTGGGTGTGTTCGGCTCACCCCGGACCACTTCGCAGTTGTTCGGTATCACACCCTTGTTCGGGGATCGTACTGCCGGTGGATTGTACCGTTACTTCTCGGGTCTTTTCGGGAAACGGGATGATGCCGTACAATACAAGAATGAAATGGTACGAAGGGGTGTCCCTGATGCCTTTGTTGTTGTGTTTTACCGCGGCAGAAAGATCAGTCTGGCAGAAGCGGCTTCTCTTTCCGGCGAAAGCCTGAATATCGCGATACGCCAGGATGACATACAGCGGGTTATTGCAGAGGAGAAACCCCCTGTTGCCTCTGAGGCATACTTCAGCGTGCAGCTTGCCGCTTACCGGCGGCTTCCCACGGATGCTGAAACGGCTTTATTCAGGGACAGGACCGGAAGGGTGATAGAAATGCGGCTGCTTGAATCGGGCCTGCATGTGCTGGTGACGGGAAAACTGAACAGGTGGGAAGAAGCTTTGCAACTCAGGTCGGAGATGATCGCGAAGGGAGTGTCGGATGCCTTTATCGTCGGCTTTATCAATGGAAAAAGGGTGATGGCGGGAGAAGCCCGTAAAACGATCGCCCGCTGAAGCGGAATTATCCCTATTTTCGTCAGCAGGTTTTATGTTACCACGGGAAATACTTCAGAAATACTGGGGCTATGGGGCATTTCGCCCCCTGCAGGAGGAGATCATCCACTCCGTGCTGGAGGGAAAGGATACGCTTGCCTTGTTGCCGACCGGGGGAGGGAAATCGGTGTGTTTCCAGGTTCCTGCCCTGGCGCGCGACGGCATGTGCCTGGTGATTTCTCCCCTGATCGCCCTGATGAAGGATCAGGTAAGGAACCTTCATGAAAAGGGAATCCCTGCTTTTGCCTTGTATTCCGGCATGCACCCCAGAGAGTCGGAACTTGTGTACAACAATTGTGCTTCGGGAAGGGCCAGGTTCCTGTATGTATCACCAGAACGGCTTGAAAGCAGGGAATTTCTTACCAGGATTCAGCACTGGAAGATCAATCTGCTGGCTGTGGATGAGGCCCATTGCATTTCACAGTGGGGGTATGACTTCAGGCCGCCATATCTGAAGATTGCTGCCGTTCGCAGGCTGCTTCCGGGTGTTCCCGTGCTGGCCCTGACAGCCACAGCCACTCCCCCGGTGGTGGATGACATCCAGGAAAAGCTGGAGTTTTCCGAAAAGAACGTGTTTCAGAAGAGCTTCCTCAGGAGCAACCTTGCTTACCTGGTATTGCATGAGGAAGACAAACGCGGCCGCCTGCTGAGGATCATCAGTAAAACACCGGGTACAGGGATCATTTATGTCAGAAACAGAAAGAAAACAGCTGAAACAGCCCAGTTCCTGAACAGGCATCAGGTAGCTGCCTCCTTTTACCATGCAGGCCTCGATCATGCCAGTCGTGCCACCCGGCAGGATGACTGGATAAAGGGAAAAACCAGGGTGATGGTGGCCACGAACGCATTCGGAATGGGTATCGACAAGCCGGATGTACGTTTTGTGGTTCACCTCGACCTGCCTGACAGCCTGGAAGCGTATTTTCAGGAGGCCGGCAGGGCAGGGCGGGATGAAAAATCCAGCTACAGTGTGATCCTCTATGATCAAACAGACCTGATCACGCTCGAAACCAATGTCAGGCAATCTGTTCCGGAACCGGATACCATCAGAAAAGTGTACTCAGCCCTCGGAAATTATGGCAGGATTCCGCTTTACGGGGGAATCGATGCCCCTTTTCCCTTTGATATCGGGGATTTTTGCAGGCAATACAGGTTCCAGCCCCTGATCGTATACCGGTCAATTGAATTTCTGGAGCGGGAGGGTTATCTGCTCAGATCCTCAGATTTCGGAAGCCCTTCAAGACTTCATTTTCTTGCCGGACGTGAAGACTTGTACCGTATTCAGGTTCAATATCCCGAACTGGACGAATTCATCAGGGTGATGCTGCGGTCGTATGGCGGACTTTTTTCGGATTATGCAGTGGTGAATGAAGCTGAAACTGCAAAGCGCTGCGGGATATCTCCGGACCAGGCTGTTATACGGCTTAAACGGCTCATGGCCCTTGGCGTGCTTGATTATCAACCCAGGAAAACCATGCCTGAGCTGACGTTTTGCAGGGAAAGGGTGGATGAGAAATACCTGCCGCTGGCTGGAGGGAATTATCAGCAACTCTGCGACAGGGCTGTGGAGAAATACCAGGCAGTGCTGCATTATGTCACTTCTGTAAACCGTTGCCGCAGCCGCCTGCTGCTGGAGTATTTCGGCGAAGCCAACAGCAGTGCCTGCGGCAGGTGCGATGTATGCCTGCAACGCCACCGTTCAGGTATAACCGATGCCGAGTTCGGAAAAATCAGCGATATTCTGAACACGATGCTGCAGCAGGAACATCTCAGCATGGAACAGGTCAGGGACAGAATCACCGGCCAGCGTGAAGAAGCGGTGGTGATTGCCATGAACTGGCTGATAGACCAGGGAAGTATTAAAACAGACCGGCATGGGAAACTGTATTGGAGATCATAGGCAAGGAATGATCCTGCCCCCTGAGTTTTATCGTCGCGGGGGAGTGACGGAAATTGCCAGGGAACTGCTGGGTAAGGAGTTGGTCTGTATGCAGGATGGGGTCGTGGTGAGTGGATTGATCACTGAGACAGAGGCATATGCGGGTGTCACCGACAGGGCTTCCCATGCTTACGGAGGCCGTTGCAGTGCAAGAACGGAGGTCATGTACAGGGAGGGCGGAGTTGCATACATTTACCTTTGCTATGGGATCCACAGCATGTTCAATGTCGTAACCAACAGGAAAGGAATACCGGATGCCATCCTGATCAGGGCAATCCGGCCTTTGCATGGGCTGCAGCTGATGCAGCAGCGTGCAGGAGTCCCGCATAGTCCAGACAGGATAGGCAATGGTCCCGGGAAGGTTTCCAGGATATTGGGTTTGCATTATTCGGAAAGCGGAATACCCCTCACGGGGCCAAAGGTGTTTATCAGGCATACAGCGCTGGTGGTGAGGGAGGAAATGGTGCAGACCGGTCCCAGGATTGGCGTTGATTATGCCGGTGAAGATGCATTGCTGCCTTATCGTTTCAGGATCGAAGACGAAACGATTCATTCGCTGCTGCAGACCTTGTGAGACTAATTCGGGGAAAAAAATAAACGATATGATTTTTTTTGTAATTTTGCACGCTTATAACAATAAAACTTGCATGCAATATGGCCAAGAAGCTTGACAACACTGAAGAAAGAATTCATAAAGTCGAGGAAGCACTGGGAAGAACGGAACAGTTCATCGAGGACAACCAGCGAACCCTGATCATCATCATTTCGGTCATCGTACTGGTAATTCTGGGATATTTCGGGTTTAAAAGGTATTACATTCAGCCCAGGGAAGAAGAAGCCCAGTCGCAGATGTGGATGGCGGAAAAGTATTTTGGCATGGATTCGCTTGACAAGGCCCTCAACGGGGATGGTGCTTATCCGGGCTTTCTGACCATCATTGATGATTACGGGATGACCAAGTCCGCTAATCTGTCGAAATATTATGCAGGCCTGATCTACCTGAAAAAGGGCGAATTTCAGACAGCCCTTGATTATCTGAAGAAATTCAAAAAGCGCGATGCAATGGTGGCAGCCATGGCCGGGGCAGCCATGGGGGATGCTTACATGGAACTGGGAGATACGAAGAAAGCACTTGATCATTATCTGGCTGCGGCTGAAGATTACCCCAATGATTTCACCACGCCGGTTTTTCTCACCAAAGCAGCCTGGACGCAC
Organism: Bacteroidota bacterium; assembly: GCA_022709385.1. Lineage (GTDB taxonomy): Bacteria > Bacteroidota > Bacteroidia > Bacteroidales > CAIXZF01 > JAKLIX01. Next base: position 31,206 of record JAKLIX010000016.1, read on the forward strand.
GAGATGCTCAAGGAATATGACAAGGCCAATGCCATCTATGACCGTATTCGCAAAGAATACCCCAAAAGCAACGAAGCCAGGAATGTGGAGAAATCCATTACCAGGAATAATATCCTGAAAGGCAGTTAATCTTTTTTACATGTCCAGCAGCCTGAGGAATCTGTCGGCTTTTCATCCGGAGGAACTGCCGTCCGCGGCCGGCATGAAAGCAGGTATTGTTGTATCAGAATGGAATGAGATAGTAACGTCAAAGCTGCTGGAAGGTGCCAGGAAGCTGCTGATTGATCAGGGAATGGACCCGTCTGATCTTTTCGTGTATTCCGTACCGGGCAGTTTTGAACTGCCGCTTGCCGCAGATTTGCTTTTTCACACACATCATCCCGATGGTGTGATCTGCCTGGGATGTGTCATCCAGGGCGAAACCCGTCACTTTGAATTTATCTGCCAGGCCGTCAGTCAGGGTGTGATGCGGGTTGGACTTGACATTGGCCGGCCGGTGATATTTGGCGTGCTGACCACGGATACATTGGAGCAGGCGATGGACAGGGCAGGGGGAAAGCACGGGAACAAAGGAACAGAGGCCGCGGTCAGCCTGATCAGGATGATAGACCTGAAAAGGAGACTGGAAGCGGGCACTAAGTGATGTCAATGGAACACAGGCTTTCCATTATCTTCTTCGGTACCCCCGTTTTTGCGGTGCCTTCCCTGGATGCCATCGTGAAAAAGGGATATTTGGTAAAGGCCGTTGTGACCGTCCCCGATAAACCGGCCGGACGGGGTTACGCCCTCCGGGCTTCTGCCGTGAAGGAATATGCGCTTCGTCACAAACTGACACTCTTACAGCCTGAAAAACTTGATGATGAAGCCTTTATACGCCAGCTGACCTCGCTCAATCCTGATATTCAGGTGGTTGTAGCGTTTAAAAAACTGCCTGAGCTTGTCTGGCGGATCCCACCGCTTGGAACGGTCAACCTGCATGCATCCCTGCTGCCGGATTATCGCGGTGCAGCTCCAATCAACAGGGTCCTCATGAATGGGGAAACCATGAGCGGGCTTACAACTTTTTTTATCAATGAGACGATAGATACCGGGCATATCCTGCTTCAGACCAGGCTTGCGCTGGATGAGACCATGACAGCCGGAGCGCTGCATGATCTGATGATGCCACCCGGCGCAGCATTATTAATCAAATCATTGGAAGGACTCAGGCTGGGTACTTTGGCCCCAAGGCCTCAGGAAACTGCCGATACGGGCAGGCCTTTGCGGCTTGCCCCGAAAATCAGCAAAGCAGAATGCAGGATCAACTGGGCGTTGCCCTCTGACACTGTCTATAACATGATCAGGGGGCTCAGTCCATCACCTGCAGCATACTCGGTGCTTCACCGCGAGGGAGATCCGCCGGCCAAGGTGAAGCTGTTACGGGTGAAAAAAGAGATATCCGGCAGAGACAGCGTTCCCGGCATCGTGTGCTCAGATGGCAGAACAAGTCTGAAAATCGCTTGCATTGACGGGTGGATTGTGGTAGAGGAACTTCAGATGGAGGGTCACAGATCTCTGTTGATCAGCGACTTTCTGAATGGCGTCCGGGTTCTTTCTTCGTGCTTCTTCGAATAATCCGGCATCCGGATGCCGGATTGCTGAGATGGCTTTAGAAAAGCGTCAGACTGTGTTAAAACCTTGTTAATGCTTTTAAAAACAGTTGATTTTATTAACAACTTCATTTTTTTTTGAACATTTATAAGGGTTTTAGGCTGAAAGACTTGACTTTTTGCAGAAATAGCTTATATTTGCACAAAATTAATCCAACCCATTATTAACCAAAAACAAGGAAGATGAACAAAGCAGAATTGATCGACGCCATGGCTGCCGAAGCCAAGATGACAAAATCTGATGCCAAAAAGGCACTGGATGCATTCATTGATGCTACATCCAAAGCCCTGAAGAAGGGTGACCGTGTTGCACTTGTTGGTTTTGGTTCCTTCGGCGTGGCAAAGAGGGCTGCAAGGAAAGGCAGAAATCCTCAGACCGGCAAGGAAATTAAGATCGCTGCCAAGAAAGTGGTAAAATTCAAGGCAGGCAGTGAACTTGCCAAGAAAGTGAAGTAATCATCTTCACAGAAAAAAGAGGGTATACCGAATGCGGGATACCCTCTTTTTTTATTTGTTTTTTCGCCGAATTCTTGTAGGTTTGTGTTTTCATTAAGCTTTGCCGATCATGAACAAGAAGGAACTTACCGGCTTGATTTCCGCTGATGCCAGGATTTCAATCAAGGCTGCCAGATGTGCCCTTGAAGCCATCATCGATATTATCTCAAAGGCTCTGAAAAAAGGAGACAGAGTAACTATCAGCGGATTCGGATCCTTTATGGTTTGGAAGCGCCCTGCCCGTAAAGGCAGAAACCCGCTTACCGGTAAGGAGATTGTTGTTCCTGCCAAAAAAGTGGTGAAATTCCGCCCGGTTCTCGAACTGACGGATTAGCCCCTTCCTGATGCGGTCAGCACTGACGGATGTCATAAAAAAATATGCAGGCCAGTAATCATGTTGCGCATACGGTTCCCGATGCGATGAAAGCGGGACTTCTGGAGTTCCTTTCCGGCTTTATCACTGAGGAACGTTATACCCGTTTCCGTCATGTCCTTGAACAAAGAACCCGTTATCTCACTGTAGTTGTAGAGAATGCGTACCAATCGCATAATATCAGTGCGGTGCTTCGCAGTTGCGAGTGTTTCGGGATACAGGATGTACATATCATTGAAAACCTGAATGAATATCGAACACACAAGGATATTGCACTGGGGGCGGATAAATGGCTGAGTATTTCCAGGTACAGGCAGGGAAACGCAGTGGAATCCTGCCTCAGGAAACTGAGACGAGATGGTTACCGTATTGTTGCCACAAGTCCCAGACCGGATGCATGCACTATCTGGGATTTGCCATTGGACCAAAAGACCGCTGTTGTCCTGGGTACCGAGCTGGACGGTATTTCAGAGGAGGTGAAACAAGCAGCCGATTTGTTTTTCACCATTCCGATGGCAGGGTTAACGGAAAGTCTTAATCTGTCTGTTTCTGCCGGGATATGTCTGTTTCAGCTGAGTAAACGGGTCAGGGAATCGAAAGCTGAATGGAAACTTGATGAGGATGAAAAAACCGTAATTTTAACCGAATGGATTAAGCTATCGTTGAATCAGCCCGAAACAGTGATCCGGGAGTTTTTAAGAAAAAACGGCGTGAAATGAATGCCAGGTCAGCGATGGTGCTTATCCCATTGCTGAAACATTTTTTTGCAGCGAATGAACCCGGAAATGCCAGGGATGTGTATCCGGAATAATTGAAAAAAATAAATTGAAACGAATCATGTTCCGCATTTTTTTCAAATTCAAAACAACTGAATGAACCAGTTTCTGATAAATGCTTAAATCATGAAATCGAAATCCGGTGGGATCAGGCAGCCTGGTTCAGGGGTGAATGTAGCACTCCTGGCATACACCCTTGAATGCATTTCTGAATGTGTGAGCATCACCGACAGGGAGAATGTGATCCTTTACGTGAACGATGCCTTTTTGCATACCTATGGCTATTCAAGGGAAGAACTGATAGGCCGGAATATCGGTATCGTGCGTCAGCAACCCTCCACCGACCTTCATGATGAGGTGTTGAATGAAACCCTGGTGGGCGGATGGCAGGGGGAACTGATCAACCGGAAAAAAGACGGGACGGAGTTTGTCGTTTTCCTGAGTACCAGCATCATTACGGGAGATGATGGAAGTTTTCAGGGCCTCGTCGGTGTGGCCAAGGATATCACTTTACAAAAGAAGGAAGACGAGGCATACCGCCTGCTGGTTGACAATGCGCTTCAGGGTTTGCTCATCGTTCAGGATGGGCATATTGCTTTTGCCAACAACAAAGCAGCTGAGATACTCGGGTATGCTGTCTCCGATCTCATGCAGCTTAAACACGGTTCATTTGAGAATCTGATCCATCCGCTCGACAGAAAGCGGCAAAAGGAAGCCTATCAGACTTATGCGGAGGGGAAAACCAGGGATAACACGGCTGAATTGCGCTTCGTCACAGGCAGGGGAGAGGTCAGGTGGGTACAGTTGTTTTCCCAGGCCACCACCTATCTTGGATTGCCGGCTATACAACTGGCTTTTGTGGATATCACTGATGTAAAGACAGCTGAATTTGGTTACCAGAGGATACAGAACCAGATCAGGAAACAGAACCTGGTACTGATGGAAGTGCTTAATTCGGATCCGGGGGATGTCAGCGGATCCCTGAAGAAAATTTGTCAGATTGCTGCCGAAACTTTGAATACGGACAGGGTGAGTATCTGGTTGTTTGATGAGGCAGAAACAGAGATCAGCTGCATGCAGTTGTTCGACAGGCGACGGGGTTCAGAAGGACGGATGCAAATCAGGGTTGAGGAAAATCCACCCTATTTTGAAGCTTTGTCGAAAAACAGGATCGTGGCAGTTACTGAAGTGGAGGGAGACCAACGGCTGGAGGGGTTTTCTTCCTATCTGAAGGAAAACAACATCCGTTCAATGCTTGATGTGAGGATAGGTTTGGGGGTGGAACGCACCGGCGTGGTTTGTTGGGAGGAATGTACCATGCAAAGACATTGGACCGAGGAGGAAATTTCTTTCGCCTGCAGGATCGTGGATGTGATAACTTTTTTCCTCGAATCGGGAAGAAGGATAGCAACAGAAAATGCCTTGCGGGAAAGCGAACAACGCCTGCTGCAATCAAATAAAACCAAGGATGCCTTCTTTTCTATCATCGCACACGATCTGAAGAGTCCATACCATGCCATCAGCGGATTTGCCGATTTGTTGCAAAATGAATACGACAGGTTAAGCGATGAGGAAAAACGAAAAATGATTGCCAATATTCATGTTTCGGCCAATAATACCTATAAACTCCTGGAGAACCTGCTTGCCTGGGCCAGCGTGCAGGCTGGGCAAATGGTCGTGGTAAGGGATATTGTGGATATGTCGTTACTGGTCAACGAAACCCTCCTGCTTCTTAAATCCCAGGCTGATCTTAAAGCCATCACTTTCCACTCCAAACTAAAGTTTCAGACCGAGGCCTATGCCGATGAAAATATGATGAAGACTGTTCTTCGGAATGTGATCAGTAATTCTGTGAGATATTCATATAAAAATCAGCGTATTACTATCAGCAGCCAATATGTACAACAGGGAGGAAAACGTTTTCTTAAAATGCTGGTGTCGGATAAGGGCATTGGAATCAGGGAAGAAGATATCGGTAAAATTTTCGATATCGGGGCGAAGTTTGTAGTCCCTGGTTCTGAGGGAGAGAAAGGTACCGGCCTTGGATTGATCCTTGCCAAAGAATTTCTGAGGATGAATGAGGGGGAAATTTGGATAGAAAGCATACCGGGAACAGGTACGGATGTGTATCTCACGATACCCGTCGGACCTGCATAATGGTTGCCTGGAAGATTTTGCGCACATGTGTTACAGGTTACGAATGCAGAGCTTTTTAGTATGAGGGATGCCGTACACTTTTAGACCGCAAATTTTTTACAAAAGCATTCCGTGCCGGTATCCTGGTGTTTAAGGTCTGAAAATAATGGTAAGTTTGTAACATAAAATTCATTGTTTATGGGAAAAGGTGATAAAAAATCAAGGAGAGGCAAGATCATTATCGGTACTTACGGTGTCCGGCGTAAAAAAAGATCTGCTGGAAAATATGTCCCGGCTCCCGGAGGGAAAGAATCAGGCAAGAAGGAGATCAGCCAGGTAGCGGAACCGGTAGAACTTAGCCCGGAAACTGCTGCCATACCGCCTGTTACTGACACGGAAGCAGGGCCTCCTCCGGCTCCTGCGCCAAAACCTGCAAGAAAGAAAGCGGCTGACAAACTGAAGCCTGCTGCCGGGGATAAGGCGGCGGGATCTGAAGCCGGGTGATCTCAATCCGGAGATGAAATCTGATTTGAATTGTCCGGCATGCCAGGCTCTTTCCGGTAATTTCTGACCAGGCGCTTGAAAGTGTTTCCCCTGTCCTCGAAATTGTTAAACCAGTCGTAGCTTGCAGCCGCAGGGGAAAGGAGGCAGATGCTTCCTTCCGGGCTTAGTCTGAAACAGGCATCCACCAGTTCGGGGTAGGATGCAGCTTCCCTGATTTCCATACTCTGACAGCCTGTATTGCAGAGCAAGCGGGCTATTTTTTTACCAGCTTCCCCGGTATGCAGGAGCACAGGGACAGGGTAACGGACCAGGTAAGCTGCCAGTGGTTCGTAATCGATCCCTCTGTCCATGCCTCCGACAATCAGGGTATGAACCTTTTTCAGGGTTTCAAGGGCACGGATACAAGCCTGGGGGATGGTGGAGATGCTGTCGTTGTAAAACCTGATACCATAATAAGAACCGAAATCTTCAAGCCTGTGTTCCAGTGAATTGAATACCGGCAGTGCCGCGGCCATGCTGTCTTCACTTATCCCCGAAAGCCCGGCTGCCAGACAGGCTGCCATGGTATTCAACAGGTTATGCTCTCCGCTCATGCTTGAAAGTTCCCGGATACCGGGAATCCGGAGTTCTCTGTCCCTCAAAGTAAGGATGCAGGCATCATCCCGGAGCCAGGCACCTCTTTCCGGCATCGCCGTGAGTGACACCGGATAGCAGTCTGAAGCAGGCGGATCGCTGCGGATAAAGGTCTGAATAACAGGATCATCATGATTATACACCAGGCTGTTGCCGGGTCGTTGCAGGTGGGCCAGGTGGTATTTGGTTTGTTGGTACTCTTCAAGAGAATCATAATAATCAAGATGTTCCGGAAAAATGTTCAGCAGCACTGCCTTTGCAGGGGCGATGCTGAGCCTGTAGATCTGGTGGCATGACAATTCGCATACAATGTGTGAGTCGGCCGTGACCTTATGCGCAACTGAAAAAAGCGGGATTCCGATATTCCCGGCCAGGATGCTTTTTTTACCGCCGTATAATAATATATGGTGTAACAGGGAAGCCGTGGTGCTTTTACCCTTGGTTCCGGTGATGCCTGTGATCTGATCTCCGAAGGCACGGATAAAAAGTTCAGTCTGTGATGTAACCAATGTGTCAATCCCGGTTGCTTCCAGTGTTTTGTAAGGGATGCCGGGTGATTTGAGGATCACATCAGCGTCTGCTGCCGCATGCAGGTAGTTATCCCCGCTGAAAAGCCGCAATGGATTTGTTTTTTCATCTGACTGCCGGGGAAGATATGCCTCGTTGAGCTGACGGTCAGCTATCCAGATTTCCCTTCCCGGAAAACAATGCATCAGGAAATCCAGGCTCGAACTGCCTTCCTTTCCGAATCCGAGGATCAGGATTTGCTTCTGACCGAAGCTTTCTTTTAGCAGTTGTTCGAGTTTTTCCATGCCTGTGTGAGCCAATGAAGCGCCTCATCGGGGAGAAAATGATCATGATTCCAGTGGTGAAGGAAGGAGCTTTCATCTGCAGGGAAATCATCCGTTTCCTGACAGTATTGTCCGTATTTTTCCAGTAAAAGCGGGGGGCGATCTCCTGCCTTGATGTGTGAACGCCTGAGTGCCTGCCTCACTTCACCGATCGTACCGATGCATTCAAATGGTTTGGTTTCCTGCAGTCCGGCAAGCATCTGCAGGTTTTCCCACTGTTCCGGATCCTCAAAGAGGTTCCCTCCGAAAATGCCGTCAAGCTGATCCAGCTCGAGGTAGGGATACAGGATAATCCAGGCGAACAGGCATTTCGAACATTTACGGCACCACTTGTCCTCCCTGCTTCCGGCATTACAGCTTCTGATTGCCTTAAAATACGCCGGCATCCGGCTGAAAATCCGGGCAATCTGCAACTCAAGCAGCGGCCTTAAAAAACTGAAATAAACGCTATCTATACCCAGAAACCGGCTGCAGTACTCCCTGAAATCTTTTTCAAAGCCGTAGGTTTTAGAATACTGGTGATTGATGTCCGTACCGGGGATGCTGGATTCGTTGGCACTTGCTTCATTGGAAAGCGCCACATGCTTTATTCCCGTTAAGCGGCTGGCGATCAGCGATAAAAATGCGAGCAGAGCCGAAAATGGCGTATGGCCGTTCAGAAAGCCTTCTCCGTTCATTTTCAGTAACAAAGGATCCAGATGACGGTGAAAGACCACAGAAGCGTCTTTATCAAAATCTTTGATACGGATGGTACGCAGCATGGCCGGAGAGGGATTTAGGAGCATTGGCACCACACTGGTATGTCTGGTAAGGATATCCAGGGTGACAGCCGAGTCTTTCCCGCCACCCACAGGGACGATATAGCCGTCTTTCAGTGGAGGTCTTTGCAGGTGAGTCTCGTAATGAGATGAGCACCGGATGTCGACAAATTCACCGGGCCCGACCTGAATTCCATTGGTAAAGCGGAATTCTCCAAGCCCCAGGAAGAACAGTTTTTTCCACCAGGCAATCATGTCCTTATCCAGTGCCCCGGGCACAACGACGATCTCCGGAGAACAAAAGGCTTTCCAGTAACTGATCATTTCAACCAGCCCTAACTGAAAAACAAGTTGCCGGAAGCCCTGATCTTCCGGGAGGGTATGGAAATCCCCGTATATCTTCCGGAAGGGTATGGTCAGGAAAGGAGCGAACTGAAACCGGCCGGGAACAGAGAAGAAATAGCGGATGTGCAGCTGATCATCCCTGACTTCAGCTTCAAAAGCATCGTAGCGAAACAGGGGGTATTCTTTCCTGAACTGTTCGAATTTTTTCTGTGGATCCATCCGGTGATCGCTGAAATCGTTAAGAAAATCTCTATCTTAGCTTTTTCAAAGATAAACCAAAAGCGTATAAACAATAGCCTGTAATCTGGTACGTTTTACAGGACGGAATTATGCAGACCGGCATTTTAAAACCATCGGCAGGGCGTATCCTGATCTCAGAGCCTTCACTGCGGGATTTTTATTTCCGCCGGTCGGTCGTATTGCTGGCTGAGCACAATGATGAAGGCTCTTTCGGACTGATCATCAACAAACCCATTCACTTGTCCCTGAGGGAAGTAGTAAAAGGCTTTCCTGATTTTGATGCCCGCGTTTTTCTCGGGGGCCCCGTGAAGACCGACAGCCTGTTTTTTCTTCATACCCGTGATGACCTGATCCGTTCGGGTTTAAAAGTAATTGAAGGACTGTTCTGGGGTGGTGATATCGAGCAGGTGAAGGAATTAATGCTGAGCCGGTTGATCCTTCCTTCGGAGATCCGGTTTTACGTGGGTTATTCTGGCTGGGCGCCGCGTCAGCTTGATGAGGAGATGGAAAGAAATTCCTGGGTGGTTTCAAGAGCCAGCAAAGATGAAGTGATTGGCAGCGAACCCGAACAGATTTATCCGGATGCATTGCGCAAACTCGGCGGGGATTATCTGCTCTGGACCAACTTTCCGAATGATCCCTCCCTCAACTGATCCTTCAGCCTTCTCATCAGAGCCTCCTCAATAGCGGTACAGAAAATATATTTCATCGCTGGTAATTGTTTCCCCAAAAACCTGCTGAAGGGTTTGCAGCCGGTATTGTCCGGGATTTTCGAGCGGCCATGGGAGCAGGAGCAGAAAAGAATGCCCGCCGGCTTTATTAAACGCCCTGTGAATGACTTCCTCGGGGGGGAGTCGCCTGCCCGGCAGATAGGTGCTGTCCCAGTGGATAAAGGTGTAATAGTCACGGATTCCCGGATCCCAGAACCTGGCACCGGGCAGGTAGGGAAGCAGGGATGTCATGGTATGCACGTTATAGGCAATCACAGGGATGCCGGGACTCATTTCATTTTTCAGTAACAGGGCCATCTCTTTCGATCCTGAGAATTTCTTACGGATATCTTTGTTCAGATAGTAGATTCCCGGGAGGGTGGAAACGAACAGGCTGACGGCAAGGAATACCATGATTGTCAGGCGGAAGGGCCCGGGAATTTTGTGCAGCGGCAACAGCGGCTGTTGCTTCTCTATATTGAGAATCCACAGTGCCGTCATCAGCCAGATCAGGATCAGTCCGTAATGACGGAGATAACCGCTGTGCTTGAAAATGAGGATATAAACCATCCCGGCGAAGGCCGTCAGGAAGAAGAAAAGTGCTCTTCCGCTGCGGCCCAGGTATATCATGAACAAAAGGAAGAACACTGCAAAGAAGATGAGTTCGGTCCAGTGTCTGGTAAACAGGGTGATGGCGGGGTTTTCGCCGCAAGCCGGGATAAAGGCTTGTGCGATGGCATCCGCCGGGGCAAGGTAAGCGAATTCGTTTATCAGGCCAGGTTTCCAGGAATCGGATGGCGGGATGACGCTGTAAACTGCAAACAGCACACCCGCACTCAGAATCAGCAAGGCCGGCAGGAAGCGCCGGCTCAGTAATGCTTTGAATCCACCGGTTTTGTATATATCGTAAGCCAGGATCAATCCCATGGCCCCTGCCGGAAACATGCTGTGTGTATTGGTGTTGGCAAGCAGGGCTGCGAGCAGACCGAAAACAGCCGGAATTTGAAGTCTCCTTTGGTATAAAGCTGCAAGTGAGAACAACAACAGGACGCTCATTCCGTAACTGCGCGCAATCACTGCATATTCATAGATCATGTAATAGGAGAAAATGAAAAGGATTTTGGTCAGAAGATCGAATGGCCCGAACCGCAGGAAGAGGAATGCTGCCGTAACCATCAGCAGTCCGTTCCAGAGCGACATGCTGAAATATGGTAAGCCGCTTCCGGAGAGCAGGGAAAGGCTCAGATGCCAGAGTGGCGGAGAGCCGTCATAGCCCATCTCTGCGATCAGCTCCCTGAAGGAAAGATCTCTCCCGAGCAGCCATGCCTGTGCTTCATCACGCCAGGGTTCATGGTAAAAGATCCCCAGGAATACCAGGAGCGTGTATGTTAGAATGGTGAGAAGGAGAAACGTTCGTGACGGATGAGAAGTTTTTCCCCGGATGCCGCTGTCATTCAAACCATCGGTCTTTCGCATGCTTGCAGGTTTGCTTTTGCAAAACTGCGAAGATTTATCAATGCGCTGACAGATGATGCATTTTTTTACCCGTTCACACTATTCGGGCGCTGCAGTATAATCGATCTCTGATCCGAGAACACTGTGCGGTATCAGGTAAACTGCCAGCAATACGGCAGCGGCGGCCATCACCCAGCCACGCTGATCGGGGTATTTCCTTGTCCTGAATAAAGCAATGATCCAGAAGATCATGGCAATGGCAGTTTTATTGTCGGTAAGATCGTGACCCCATGGCCATCCTGTCCAGAACTCACCAAAAGCATGATACTGGACAAGCGGGCCCAGAAACAATCCCCCGCTAAACAGCAAGATGCTTGTCCAAAGGCTAAGCGGAAAATAATTACCTTCTCTGGCCAGCGCACCCATTCCGGCCCTGGTGGAAAAGACCATGGCAAGAAACATCAGGATGATGTGAGGGATAAGAAAAAATGACGGTACTTTACCTTTGAATCTCAAAACAACAGGTTCTTCACTCATTTTCAGTTCTCCGGCTGATCCTGTAAGGGTGATCGTGTACATGACCTTGCCTGCGGGAGCCTGATGCGGCAGGGCGGCAATCAGGTGGTCTCCGTCCCTGATGAGGTCGGCGGTTTGCCATTCATCATGACTTTTATAGCGCTTGTAAGTGTAAGTACCGCCAATCGCAGTATTGGCAGCGGTGATCTTCACAAGGGCATCGCCTTCGCTGTCGGAACTGGTGATCAGCCTGGCCCTGACCTCTGTGCCTTCGAACACTGTCTTAATCCGTGTGGGATAAGTGGGTCCCGTGGCCCGCTGGTAAACTGCCAGGCCCGTCATCAGAATGAAAGACAGCACCCACAGCAGGATGGATTTGCTTCGGTGGCTCATTGAAATAACATTAAACAGACTATAAACAAATCCGGGCTGCTTTGGTTGTCCTGATGAATATAAATTCCACCGTAGCACCACGTTTCAGGATGGCTGCCGTCAGGTTGGTAAGTCCGAACAACGGAAAGCTGACAATGAAGAACAGCCGCTGCAGTGTGAGTTTCCAGGCAGGGTAGCTTTCCCGGTATGCCTTGTTCCCTTTGAGGGACTCGAACAGCAGGTCACGCTTGGGACATATCAGGTTCAGGATACTCTGGATCATCCCGTAAGGGTTTTGTTCCATGGAAGCGTAGGATTCATTTAAAAGCCTGTATCCTTTTTCCCTCATCATCTTTTTAAAAGCGGACGGCTTGACGAGACTCAGGTGTCTCGGAGGATCCAGGTGCAGCCACCTGCCTTTGAACAGGCGGCTCTGAATGCTGTCCGCATTGGGAAACGAGATCATCAGGATGCCTTCTTCCTGGAGGATGTGGTCAATGATCTCCAGGGTTTCCAAAGGTTCCGGCAGATGTTCATAAACATGAAACATGCAAACTGCTTTTATGCTTTTTTCCGGGAAATCATTTATCTGCAGTTTGGTTGTTTTGAGAATGATACCGGGAATCTGAGCGGCTCTTGCGGCTGCTTTTCCCGCTAACTCTATGCCATGGGCACGGATTGGTTTTCGCTTCAGCAGCGCTTTCAGGAAATGCCCGTTCCCACAGCCAAGATCCAGCACCCGGTCACCCTCGTTCAGCCACTTTGCAAGTTTTCTTGCCCGGCCTTCCCTGAACCATTCGATTACACGTTCAACCAGGGGAAAGGTGAATTTCTTTTCAGATGATCCATAGTAGCTGTCATCATAGGCTTTTTGTAATGCCTGTTCATCAGGCCGGGGAAAGAGGCTGAAGGCTCCGCAGGATTCGTGAAACACCACACGGTAGGTAGTACCATATTGATCTTCAGTGAAGTAGCAATGTGATGCCACATTTGTTTCATGGCAATATCCACAGGGGAACAAGGGGTGGTTCATGATCTTGGCTCGAAGATTTTCCAGTGGAATAATCCTGTTTTCTGGAGGAAGTACTGAAAGGACACGGTGAGTACCCCCAGGCCGTAAATCACGCTTCTCCTGAAATTAATGGATGATCCTTCGGTGAAATAACGTGTCGGACAGGTGATTTCGGCAATTTCATAGCCATGCCAGAATATCTGGGCGAGCATCTGGTTGTCGAACACAAAATCGTCGGAGTTGGCCGGGTAGTTTATTTTCCGGAGGACTTCAGCCGAGAAGGCCCTGTAGCCGGTATGATATTCCGATAGTTTCTGACGGATGAGCAGGTTTTGAGTCAGGGTCAGCAGGCGGTTAAAGACATATTTATAATATGGCATACCGCCTTTCAGGGCGCCTCTTCCGAGGATTCTGGAGCCAAGCACCACCTGGTAGAGGCCGGTTGCGATCAGGGAGGCCATGGCAGGGATCAGCTTCGGGGTGTACTGGTAGTCGGGGTGTACCATGATGACGATATCGGCTTTGAGGGACAGGGCTTTCTCGTAGCATGATTTCTGGTTTCCGCCATAGCCTAAGTTTTTCTCATGTCCGATGATATGATGGATTCCGAGTTTACGGGCCACCTCCAGGGTATCATCCATGCTGGCATCATCCACCAGGACAATCTCGTCCACCAGTTCGAGCGGGATTTCCCGGAAGGTGTCTTCAAGCGTCCTGGCCGCATTATAAGCGGGCAAAACCACCACAATCTTCTTTCCCTGCAGCATGGGGGTTATTTGCTTTTATCCGGAGCCGGAGGAATGGCAGGAAGGGGTTTGTAATTCTTTAATTCTTCCAGGATCACTTCGATGGCTTTGTTCAGCTGATCATCCGTTCCTTCATATTCACGTGCCGGATCGTTTTCCAGGAAAATATCCGGATCAACGCCATAGCCTTCGATGATCCACTTGCTTTCCTCTGCCGAGTAAGAAGCAAATTCCGGCTTTCTGAGGTCACCGCCGTCGATGAAAGGCAGGCTTCCCCTGATTCCGACCACGCCGCCCCATGTTCTTGTGCCGATGGTTTTCCCGATCTGGTGTTTTTTAAAACCATAAGGGAACAAGTCTCCGTCGGAAGCAGAATAGTGATCGATCAGCATCACTTTGGGTCCCAGCATCATCTGCCGGGGAGTCTGACCTGGAACGGTGGAATTACGGGACATATTGGCCCGTGTGACTTCCCGCTGCAATCGTTCGAGGATCATCGGCGAGACATTTCCTCCTCCGTTACCGCGATCATCAATGATCAGGGCTTTTTTGTCGAGTTGCGGGTAAAAATACCTGGCAAACTCATTCAGACCTTCCACTCCCATGTCGGGGATATGGATATATCCGACCTGTCCGCCCGTCGCTTCACTCACTTTCCTTATATTATCCTGTACCCAGTTGTAATAATACAGGCTGGTCTCTGATTTCACCGGTTTCACCAGTACCGTTCTGCTGCCGGCAAGCTGGGGTTTGTCGTTCACCCTGAGTTCCACCGGCTGGTCTGCCGTATTGATGAGCAGGCCGTAAATGTCGGGAATGTCCTGGAGGTCGCGTCCGTTCACGGAAAGGATATAATCTCCTTCCCTGAGGTCTACGCCTGCTTCGGTCAGGGGGGAGCGGACTGATTCCGACCAGTTTTCACCCGCCAGCAGCTTATTAATCCTGAAGTAACCTCCTGACGCTTTGCTGAGTTTAGCTCCCAGCAAGCCCAGGTTTATTCTTTCCGGATTGTATTTATCACCACCGTTGACATAGGCATGGCCGACGTTCAGTTCGCCAATCAGTTCACCGATCACGTAGTTGAGGTCGTTACGGTCGTTCACCCAGGGCAACAGCACTGCATATTTGTCGCGCATGGCCGGCCAGTCTGTCCCGTGCATGTTGGAAACGTAAAAGAAATCCCTCATCTGCCTCCATGATTCATGGTAGATCTGGTTCCATTCTTCGCGATTGTTCACCAGTACCTTCATATTGGACAGGTTCACGGGATCTTCCAGCCCGGCTTTGCCCGTCGGCGGATCGATCACATAGTATTTCCCCCTTTTGGATATCAGCATTTTTTTCCCGTCTTCTGAAAGCATGAAACCAACGCCCTGCGTAATCTCGCTTGCTTTTTTCTTCTTCAGATCATAATAATACATCACCGTTTCTTCTGTCGCGGCATTCCGGAAATTGTAATAAATACCTTCCTTCGTGGCTGCCAGATTCCAATAATTACCCGCTTTCAGGGGCAGATCCACAATCCTTCCTCCCATGCCGGCCAGATCGATCAGAATGTCCTTCTTTACTGCGGCCTCTTTGGTGTCTTTTTCCTTATTGTCTTTGTTTTCAGTTGGTTGTTCGATGGATTTAACTTCATCGTTTTCAGGGGCAAAAGGCGATGGCGTCTTATTGTCAAGCAGGACCATGTATATTCTAGACATATCTATATAAGCATGGTTCCAT
The DNA here is from genome assembly GCA_022709385.1 of Bacteroidota bacterium. Taxonomy (GTDB): domain Bacteria; phylum Bacteroidota; class Bacteroidia; order Bacteroidales; family CAIXZF01; genus JAKLIX01. Next base: position 46,502 of record JAKLIX010000016.1, read on the forward strand.
TCTGTATGGCTGTAGGTGGGGTTGAAGTCCCTGGCGGAAACGAAATACAGGTATTTGCCGTCAGGACTGAAGACAGCCTGGCCCGAATCGAACCAGGTATCGGTGACTTCGTAGGATTTTTTTTCTGCCAGGTTGTAAAGGCTAACCACATCCATTCCGGTTTTTCTGGGGTCGCTGTATACGATCCACTTACTGTCGGGCGACCAGGAGAACTGGGTGTACTCCGAAACGGGCGACGTACTTATTACAAACACTTCCCTGCTTTGAATGTCGACATATTGCAAGCGGTTCATCCTGTCGTTCCAGAGAATTTTCCTGCTGTCGGGCGACCAGGCGATACGGAATTTATAGGTATCGGCACCCTGGGTGACTGCCTGGGGGGCTTCGCTTCCGTCCTGCTTCTGGATATAGATTTCATATTCCCCGCTTTTATCTGAGAGGTATGCGATGGTTTTTCCGTCGGGCGACCAGGCTGCTTCCCTGTCATGGGCGCCGGCACTGGACGTCAGGTTGCGGGTAATGCCCGATTTAACGGGCACGGTGAAAATATCGCCTCTGGCGCTGAAAACAATACGTTTTCCATCAGGTGAAACATCGCTATCCGTGATGTTTTTAGTGGCATCTTTCCAGCTGTCCCTGCTGTGACTGAGGTCGTCGGCAATGGTGACGGGGATTTTTTCCACGCGTTCCGAACGCAGGTCGAAATAATACAGGTAACCGCCTTTTTCGAAAATAATACAGTCGTTCCCCAGGCTCGGGAATTTGATGTCGTAATCGGTGAAAGTGGTGAGTTTCCTCGTTTGCCTGGTGTCCGGATTATATACAAAGAGATTCATCGTACGGTCTCTGTCCGACAGGAAATAGACCTGGCGGTCCTTCCACATGGGAATGATGTCCTGTGCCTTGTGGGATGTGATGTTGACCGTACTTTTATTCCGGAAGTCATAAATCCAGATGTCATCGGCCATGCCTCCCTCATAGTACTTCCATGTCCTGAATTCCCTGAATATCCTGTTGTAGGCGAGTTGCTGGCCATCGGGTGAGAAACTGCAGAAACCGCCTGAGGGAAGGGGAAGTTCTTCCGACATGCCGCCCCCGGCGCTTACCTTGAAGAGCTGCCCTTTGAAATCGTTAAAACTTTGCTTGCGCGACCGGTAGATGATGTGCTTTCCGTCGGGCGTCCATGCCATCACGATGTTGTTGGGGCCCATCCTGTCGCTGATGTCGTCACGGCCCAGGGTGGCAGTGATGGTAAGCCGTTTGGGCACACCGCCGCTTGCTGGCATCAGGTAAACTTCCGTATTCCCGTCATATTGCGCCGTAAAGGCAATCTGACTGCCGTCGGGCGAAAACTTCGCAAACATCTCGTAAGCGGGATCATTGGTGAGTTTGCGGGCCACACCGCCGCTTTTTGCGACAGTGTAAAGATCTCCCGCATAGGAGAAAACGACCTGGTCGCCGTGAATGGCCGGGAAACGAAGCAGGCGGCTTTCACCCTGGCTGAATGCATGGGCTGCAATACTGCAGAGCAGTACAATGAGAAATGCTGATTTTTTAAACATGATAATGCTGATTATCTGATCAATGATATATTTTTCACCGGCAAAATTAACCATTTCCCCTTTGTATTCCAAGCCGCGGCATGCCACCGGCCGTTGCGGGAATACCGCATGATACGGCAGAAAAAAATATCTTTGCGGAAAACAGGATGTACCATGTTATTGTCTTTCCTAACCTCCTCTTCGGATCTGTACCAGTGGGTGGTACTGCCCCTGCTGATCTTTCTGGCCAGGATAGCTGATCAGAGCATCGGAACCCTGCGCCTGATCTTCCTTTCCAAAGGAATGAAGACCATCGCACCCCTGCTGGGTTTTTTTGAAGTGATCATCTGGATACTGGCCATCAGCCAGATTATGCAACATCTCGACAATGTGATGTGCTACCTGGCATATGGTGCCGGTTTTGCCATGGGGAACTATCTGGGAATCATCCTGGAACAGAAAATTTCCCTCGGTACGGTCATCATCCGTATCATCCTGAAAAAGATGAACCCGGAGATGAACCGGCAGCTCAACGACAATGATTACGGGCTGACCCTGGTGGATGCAGAAGGAAGCAGGGGAAGGGTGAAAATCCTGTTTTCCATCCTGAAAAGGAAAGATCTTCCGCATTTCATTTCCATCATGCAACAGTATGAACCTGATGCATTTTATACCATTGAGGATGTGAAAGCTGTGAACGAAGGGGTTTTCAGGCATAATCACCGGAAAACTATCTTCGACAGTTTTGCCTTCATGCTAAAAAAAGCAAAATAGTGTCTTCCTGCCTGCTGACTACCGCCTGTCTTCCGCCCTGCGAGTATTTCGTGGTAATGCTTCAGTCCACTGAGGTGGTGATCGAACAATGGGAACACTATGGCAGGCAGTCGTACCGGAACCGCTACCGGATCGCCGGTCCAAACCGCATCCAGGATCTCAGTATCCCGGTGGAGAAACCTGGAGGAGCTAAGGTGTTTAGCAGGGACGTCATGATCAGCCGGGCTGAAAACTGGCAGCGCCTGCACTGGTATTCCATCACCGCCGCCTATAATAAATCTCCCTACTTTCTTTATTATCAGGATGATTTAAAACCCTTCTACCAGAATTCCTTCCGGTTTCTTCTGGATTATAATACGGCTTTACTGCAACTGCTGATGAAATGGCTGAAGATAACTACAGACATAAATTTTACAAATGAATATCAGGCATTCCCGGGAATTCCGGATTTCAGGGACCGTATCCATCCGAAAAAACCGGCATCGCTGACAATGCCTCCCTATCACCAGGTGTTCGCCGGAAAGTCAGGTTTCATAACGGGTTTGAGCATCATCGACCTGGTGTTCAACCTGGGACCGGAAAGTCATGCCTACCTGAAAGCGTTCAATTTTCTATCCTTGTTCGGAGAATAATTTGTACCTTTAATCATTCAATCCTGTCCCTATGTTCGGCTATTGTCCTCTCAGTCTTGTTCCCCTCCGGCTTGACCCGTCGCACCGGTCGGAGATGGTGAACCAGATGCTGTTCGGAGAGTGGTTCCGCCTTGAGCAGGAAGCAGGAGACTGGCTGCAAATCTGTTTGCTGCATGACGGTTACAGGGCTTATGTCGAGCGTCAGGCGGTGGTAATGACAGAATCTGAGCCCGACCACGAGGGATTTGATTTTGTGGTTGACAACAGGATCATGCGCTTGTGCAACCGTTCGGGAATCTTTCCGGCCGTGGATGTTGTACAGGGTACACGCCTGAAGGGTAGCGGCCCATACTCCTTTTTTCTGCACAGGCAACAGTACGACAGTGATATTCCCGCCCAACCCCTTCCGAAAGTGCTGGACACTGAGCGCCTCATCCTCAGGGCCTGCAGTTGGATCGGGGCGCCTTATCTATGGGGTGGCAGAAGTATTTTCGGCTTTGATTGCAGCGGATTTATCCAGCAGCTTTTCCGTACGGAGGGCTTCAGCCTGCCACGCGACGCCTGGCAACAGGCACAATGCGGGCTGAGGACAGATGGTCTGGCTGCCGCTGCTACAGCTGACCTTGCCTTTTTTGGTTCCGGTGAAAAGATAAACCATGTGGGTTTGCTGCTGACAAACAATACCATTATCCATGCCTCCGGCCAGGTGAAGATCAGCATGCTCGATGAAACGGGCATCCTAGCCGATGATGGGAAACACTATTCACACAAGCTGCTGTATATCAGCAGGGTAGTTTCTGTTAAAAAATAAAGTTTGCTTTTTTTTTCCGCTTTGACTTTTTTTTTCATCTATATAGGTGAACACTAATCCTATAATGTATGAAAAAAATGCTGTTGATGATGCTGCTGGCCATGCTGGGTGCGGGTGCAGCGGTGATGTGGTCCTGCCGGAAGGATGTCTCCTCCGGCCAGGGATCAGAAGTGAGAGAAAGGACAGATGAAGGAGGCAATGATGCGGCCATCGAACAGAAGATCCTTGCCTTCAGGCAGAAGTGTGACTTCCTGGCGAAAAACCCCGCCATTAAATCTGCCGGGACTGTTTCATCCGGGGAGGCGGGCTGGCTGATGGAGGCCTCACTGAACTACCTGTACGGCTTTCCCTTTGAGTCTGCGGCGACCTCCATGCTTGACTCGGCGGGAGTGCTGCTTCCGAAAACGGGGAATGACAGTGTTTCTTACATGGATCTCGCAGCCTGTTATTACAGCCTGATAGATTCCGTTGAGAGCCTGTATGCGGAAGTATTGCTGGAAAACAAACGGATATTGCTGGCCGATGTCTCCATCGGGGAAAACGATGATCCTGGCTTTTACCTGGTAAAGCTTAAACTGCTTACCGGCGTGCTCAGGAATATCACTCCGCCTTTCAGCAATCCATACACACCCACCGACTGGTGGTATTATGCCGGTTTGGCCGGACATTGCGGCCCGGTCAGCGGGGGCTATGGCCAGGATGCCATTACCGAGATCACACAATATCACGACTGGTTCATCAATACCGGAATCCCTCCGGTGGGATGCCATTATTTTTTCACTGATATTGAAAGTGCTTTTGTAAATGCGGATAAATTCATCAACCCTAACGATCCCATCGCCGGTGACAATTGGTGCGACTACATGCTCTTTCGCAGCGACCCGGCCCTTCCCGGCTATCACGATTGCCTTTCACCAGATGAGATGTGGTTCTATCTTCAGAGCCTGTATACCATCTGTCACGATCCGGCTTACGAATGGGGCGCAACCCAGCCTCCTTTCAAGGATTTCATGGGATTCCTGTTAAACGCCGACCAGTCTGCAACAGGGGTTATTTCCCACAGGCTAAAACTGACCTATGGGATAGCCCATTTGTCGTGCGACCCGGCCCTTCCCATGTTGCCACCCTATTTTTAAATCAGGACGTTCACTTCACTCAGGCAGATTTCCATGCCTGGAAAGAAATTACTGCTTAGTCTCCCGTTTGAGGCGGGATGTGCATCGGATCATTAAATTCAAAAGCAAAGCATATGAACTTAAAAGCATCTTTATTCAGCTTATCGCATGTACACCTTCTCCTTATGTGCGGATGGTGCATGGCAGTCTTGCTGCCGGGAAAATCCTTGGATGCCCACCATGGCCCGGGTATTATTATCGACAGCCCTGAGAATGAAGAAATTACCGCTATGTTCGAAGATCCTGCCGGTAATAAGATCTTCCTTTGTAAGCAGGGAAGCCATCCTGCTCCCTGTAACATGCTGATCCTGCGGTTCAGCCCGTCGGGATTGCTGAATTTGCAAAGCGTTCTGGCCATTCCGGATACTTCTGTTATCCTGTATGCGGGTTTTGGAACCCCGGAGGGTCAGTATGTTTTCACAGGTGTGATACGCGAGCCGGTGATAACGAATTACCCTGCATACTGTATGCTGGTGAGCGTTGTTACGGATCCATCGTTCAATGTGACGGCCATCCGGCGGTATCCGATTGGTCCGGAATATTGCATGATCGACGGGATGTATGTCTGCAGCCATGATGCCTTTGCCCTCACCGTGGCCTGCAATACAGGCGATTTCGCAGGAAGTAATCATTACAATGATTTGGTGATAAGGCGGTTCAACGCATCGGGTGAGCTGATCCTGGAGAAGAATTTTCACTTTGCCTGGCCGCAAAAAGTGGTGGCTGTGGTTCATCCGGGCGGGAGCAGTCAGCATTGTCTGCTGGCGGAGGGTTTTTCCGATCAAAGTTTCCTTCATCTGCTTTATCTCGATCCGGACTGGAATATCCAGGATATTTTCCCTTTGCTGCCCGGGGATTTTTTCAATGATCCTTTGTCGGCCAGGTGGATTGACAGCCTTTCCATGATGATCATCTGCGAACACAATGTCAGCATTATTGATTCGGATATCCGGTGCATGCATGTTTCCGGTGACGGGACCATCATGAACTTTTTTGACCTAGTTTCACCCGATAAGATTGACTGGCCTGCCACAGACCGCGGCATTCATGCTGTTTACGACAGCAGCTTTACTTTCCTCGGAGCCGGGAACAGTTTTCCGTTCAGCTATATAAGTACGATTTCCGTTACGCGCATGACGACCGGATTGCAAACGGTCTGGACCAAGACATACAGCGATATTGAAAACTATTTCATCGTCGGTGCATTTCCCCTTGCGGGTGGAAGCTTGCTGACGGCAGCCAGTTTCACGGTTCCCGGTGTTTCGCCCTATCAGCGCGGACTGATATTTTTCCGCCTGGATGAGCAGGGCGAATGGATGTCTCTGGAAGAGCCTGAGGAGGACGCAGCTGCTCCCTTTGAGGTTTATCCCAACCCGGGTGGTGATCAATTGAACATCAGCTGTGCCATTCCCGGCCCCTGGTCGGTTTCAGTCATCTCTTCAGACGGAAGATTATGCAGGGAAAGCAACAGCATGGTTTCCGCGGGTATCCTCAGCATGGAAGGTCTGCCTTCCGGATTGTATACCCTGTGTTTTACAAAACAGCAATCCAGGCTGTATAAAAAATGGATCAAACGTTAATATTCAACCTATCAAATACAATAATTTATGAAATCCAATCGTATTTTAGTCTTGACCTTTTTGTTTGCTGTATTCCAATTTATGGAGATACCGGCTCAAAATTGTGTGCATTGCACCGGAGCCCTCAATACCGGTCTTTTCTCCAGTGCCATAGGGGAGGGGGCCCAGGCCCTGGGTGATCACAGCGTGGCTGTGGGACAGGGCAGTTATGCGCCCGTGATGCGGGCTTTTGCCTTTGGCAACCAGGCCAGTGCGACTGCCTGGTCTTCCATGGCCATCGGCAATCTTGTTTCCGCCACGGCCATGCATGCTTTTGTTATCGGGCAGGGCTATTCCTCCAGCCATGTGCTGACGAATGCCACACCCGGCAGCCTTGCTGTAGGTTTTAACAGTGACCTTCCCACGCTTTTTGTGAGCCAGGCCGGCGGACCGGGGACCACCGGCAATGTGGGTATCGGTACTGCCAACCCAGGCGAGAAATTGAGTGTACAGGGTACCATTGAATGTAAGCATGGCGGTTTCAGGTTTCCTGACGGCAGCCTGCAAACCACCAAGGCATTTACCCCCTGGCAGGCTGCTGCCAACAACCGTATCTTCTACGCAGCAGGAGATGTGGGTATCGGGACTTCCAATCCCAAAGCTGAACTCGATGTCTATGGAGACATCGTCCTGGGTAAGCCCGGAGAGAATTTTATCATCCATTCCCGGCCATGGATAGGGGATGCCCTTATTATTGCACCCCAGAATGCCAATGGCGGCTGGGATTGGAGCAGGAGCCTCACACTGAAGGATAACGGCCAGGTGTTTATCGGCGGCGACCTTTCCTACAGTTCCCCGCATACCGGGTATAAACTGGCAGTCAACGGAAAAACCATTACCAGGGAGGTGATTGTCACTGTTCAGCAGTGGGCCGATCACGTTTTCCAGGATAGTTATCAACTACCCGCATTGGATGATGTTAGAACTTTTATTTTAAAAAATCACCACCTTCCGGGCGTCCCGTCTGAGAAGGAGGTCATCAGCCAGGGCATCCAGCTGGGTGAAATGAATAAAATTTTATTAACAAAGGTGGAAGAACTGACACTTTATGTTATTAATCTTCAGAGAGAGCTCAATGAAATGAGATCGGAAATCCTTCCTGAATCACCTAATACCAAAAGCCATGAGTAAAATTTCATCCACCCTGATCGTTCTGCTGCTTGCAGCAATGAGCCTTCAGGCGCAGACACACAAGATCGAATACTATTATTGTGTTGATGATCCGCCGGTTCATAAAATACTCTATAAGGTGGGATTCAAAGACTTGAGAACATACGAGTTGGTAAAATTGATCAATCTTGAGCAGGGAAACCCATTTGCCCAGCCGTGCCTGGAGTTCAGAACCTCCTATGAGCCGGGTCTGTTCTGGTCTTATAAAAACAATGGTTGTTTTTTGTCCGATCTTGTTCCGGCAAATATTATCAAGCGTCAGAGAATTGAGCATTTAGCCGATCAGGTACCGGTGGGTGCATCGATTCATACTTATCCACTGAGAGGTGATAACGAGTTTGCCTACTATACCAATCTCCGTGTTAATTTCGGTTATGATGCGCTCATTGCCGTATGCTCGAAATTCTATCTTTATAACATTGACGGCACACTGCGATGTAAAATCGAGGACAGCGACGTGGAAATAAACGATGGTTACCTGACAACCGGGGGCCGGTATCTGATGCACAGATTCGGCGATTACAGATCCGACGCTGAGAATAATGTGCCCGGTTTCAGGATCATTGATCTGGAAACAATGAAATATGTTGAAATGCTCGTAATTGCGAACAGCAGTATCTTCAATATGAAGATTGACAGTATGGTCTTTCTGGGGATGTGCGAAAACAGTATTTTAGGCCAGGAACTGACTACTACGATTTACATATTCGACATGACGAAAAACAAATGCTACACCAAAGATTATACTGGGACTTTATTGCTGGATAAATTCAAAAAAGACTGTGTTGTATGGGATGACAACAGGACGGATTATTATGAGAAGGATTACAGAGGGGAGGACCTGTTATGGAGAACTTGGAATATGGACGCAGGACAATAAGTGTTTTATTGATTCTTGCCATCGCAAGCTGCGCCCGGGCGCAGCTTGCGATACAATACCTTCCCTGCAATCCATGTACGGGAAATGAACTGCCGCAGACATTCAGGGTGAATTCGACCACTACGGATGTCAATTCAGACTTCGGAAAACGCAATTGCCTGAATGCCACAGCCTGGCACAGGGGCATTGATCTGAACCTGGCCGGTATCAGCGATCTGGGTTATCCCCTGCTGGCGCCGGTCAGCGGCAGAATCTCCAAACTGGTGGCTGATGGCGAAGGTTATGTTTATTTGATCATAGACGGACCTGGAAACCAGAATATCGGATTCGGTCATCTGTTCCAGAACGGCTCCTTGCCGAGATTGTTGAATGATTTTGCACTTGTCAGCACGGGAACAGGCCACCTCGCCATCATCAACCTGAAAACCCATCAGGCGATATCAACTGCAAACAACGTACAGCTTTCATATAACGGGCTTACTTATATTACGAGCAATCAGGTCCAGGCCGGCCAGGCAATCGCACCCCTGGGTAATTCCAATGGTGATGCCGCTCCCCATGTCCATGTGTACCATCCCTTGAATCCGGATGAGAATCCGCAGGAGGTGCCCAATGCCAAAGATCCGCTTGAGATTCTGACGCATTACAATACGCAGTACGAAGCCACCATACCCCACACCCATCGCATTACACAACCAGGCAGCAATACCTGTTATGCCGGGGATGAAACGAGTGCCGTGGAAGTGTGTATGACGATGCTGAACCCCGGAACACTGGGTACCGCTCCCGATCAATATTACCAGACTGCTGTGATGGATTTGGACGATGTGGCGCTCTATATCCGGAAGGACGGAAGTGTCGCCGGTCCTGCATCTTCCTGGGGAAGCCCGGGCGCTGCCTTTCAGCTGATCAAAGGCCCGTATTACGAGTCCAGGATTTGCCACGGGGCCAGGGGAAATACTACGATGTATCCCGCCAATCTGTCGGATAATAATTTCGGGTCCAACACCCATACCGGTATCCTTCCCCGCGCCTACAATAACGCACCTGCCGATCATTTCTTCTTCGCAGATATCCTGACCCGGATCCATAAAAACGATGTTCCGGGATCCCCGGTCAGCCTTGCCATGATCATCGATGATGCACGTTACCCTGATGGTATCTGGCACCTTGGCGTGAAAGCCGTCAGGGTGAACGGAACCCAGTTGAACAATGCCAGTCCCGGTGTCCCGTCCATCATCATCGACAATTTCAGACCATATATCAAAAAGGTAAAAGTGGCACCATCGGGATCCTCCGGCTTTTATTATGAGGGTAAATTGGACTGGAACGGTACGCATCTCATCTTTAGTAAGATACTTAACGGAAATATTACTGTCGGAGAGTCTGTCACGGTGAGAATATTTACCAGTGAACCCATGCAGGAAGTTTCTTTGTCAACCGACAACTGGCAGGGAAGCTCAACTTCGCCGGTGGGTAATTCCGAACGTAAGGAATGGCAGTTCCAGATCCCTTCCGGTACATTGGGACCCGGAACCACCATCCTGCGCATCACCGGCAAAGACATGTCGGGAAACCCGGTGGAGGGCTTTATCACTGTAGAACCGAAATCTGCCGGCAGCTTCCCGGTACGGACCGGTGAAATATCCTGGGCTCCCGCTCCCGAGGCTCAGACTGATATCGTCCACCAGCTTGAGATCGTCGCACCCCAGCCGCCTCAGGCAGGTTTTATTCCAAACCAGACTGTCATCAACTCAGGAGATTGTGTCGCATTTTTCGATGCATCCTCCGGAAATCCTACCTCATGGTCATGGTCATTCCCGGGGGGCAATCCGCCGGTGAGTGATGTTCAACATCCTGTGATTCAGTACTTTAATCTTGGTACATGGAGTGTAACCCTCAGCGTCCAGAATGCGTACGGCAATTCCACTGTCTACGGTACGGTGACAGTGACTGATCAGATGCTCCCCCCTTCGGCGGGTTTTTCTCCGGGAAATATTACGCTGACAGCCGGTTCGGAGGTGCATTTCGTTGATCTTTCTACAGGCTCTCCTGACTATTGGAACTGGGATTTCGACGGGGCGGCCCCTCCCTCTTCCATCCAGCATCCCGTTGTAACCTTCAGTCAAACGGGTACTTACCAGGTTACGCTCTATGTCAGCAATGCCATGGGAAGCAGTGTGGAGAGCGCTACGGTCACAGTGGTGGATAATTCCAATCTGCTGGATGTCATGTGCTATGCCAATCCCTTCCTGGGGACTCCCGGAGTGGCGGTAAACCTGATGGGTGCTGTGTTTAACGGTATTCCACCCTATACCTTCACTTTTGATTTTGCCGATGGTTTTATCTCTACTATGGTTTCCAATATGCCCTCAGAGTCCGTTACCCATCACTACACATCCGACGGAACCTACGATCCGCGTGTGACGGTGGTGGATGGGAGCGGCATGACGGGATATTGTGATGAAACAGTGACGATCACCGGGGGGAATCCCTGTGAAAGCCTGCAGGCCGACTTCAGCATGGATCCTCAGACCGGCAGCCTGGTGTGTCCCGTGAATACACCCGTTTCTTTCATTGATCAGTCGACGGGAGGAAGTCCGCCCTATTTTTACCATTGGACCTTTTCCGCCGATCCGCTGACAGGAGCCCAGCCAAACCTGCAGGAGGCCTATTCGCAGGGACCTCATGAACTGTGGTTCACTGTCCCGGGAAACTATCCGGTCAGTCTGCATATCTGCGACCAATCGGGTTGTGGCCGGACGATTAGCAGGTCTGTTACGGTTTACCAGCCCCAGCATTGCCTGGTAGCTAAAATCAACAAGATGATCAACGGAAAAGTAGTGTTATCCACCGGACAGCATCGCTTTTACGACCATACCTTCATTCCCTGGTGCACTGCCTGCAGCGATCCTCCCGGAACCAGCCTGTTCCCCTGTGAAACCAACAACGGGTGGAAGTTGTATTCATGGCCTGATAACCAGTTGATTATGAGCAAAAACGGAAAGCCCTACGCCGATACTACCTGTAATCTGCTCAGTGCGCTCGACAGGGAGTTTGGCTTCAATTTCACGGATAAGGGTTATTACCGTCTGCATTTCAAGGCATGGGACAAGACCTGCAATGTGATAACGGGTTTTGACTGCCAGGATGAGACCAACCTCCTGGTGCGTATCGTGGATTGTAATGAATACATTGATATAAGTGAAAGCGGTATTGAATTTCAGTCTGGTTATAATGAGGATATCATTGGCGGGTTTATCATCAGCGGTTCCGGAGGAGCGCCCCTGCTGATCCCGCCTGATGTGGAAATAGCCTTTCTGGCGGTGGGAGAGGTTCATCTGACTGACGGTTTTCAGGCCGAAGAGGCTTGCAGTTTCCGGGCGGCCATCACAGATTGTCCTGGATTTCAGCAACCTTCAATGAGTGAGTTGCAACCTGTTCCGGCGGAGCTGGTGTCTGACTGGGAGGTATTCCCCAATCCTGCCAGGGACAGGGTCACCGTCAGGTTTGAGCAGGACCTGCCTGATTACAGCCTGAGGATTTACAACCTGCTCGGCGAAGCCTTGATCGGCGCGAATTCAATGTCGGGAAGAACACAAACCTTCGATACGGGCAAACTGCCGGCGGGGATCTACCTGGTACGCTTTGTCTGCGGAGGCATCAGCAAAGTCAAACGACTGGTACTTATCCGGTAATTACCCGTCTGACCACATCGATCACGGTACCGTCCACCCATTTGATGGCGGCAACGACTTCCTCTCCCAGCACGGGTTTGGCAGGCTTGCCGCCACAAATGGCTTCTGCTTCCTGCTGCAGTTGCTCAATGGTTTTGATGGGCAGGCCGGAATGTTTCGTTTTTTCAATCAGGTCGGTGCGCAAGGGATTGATGGCGATTCCTCTTTCGGTCACAATCACATCGATCAGCTCGCCGGGTCCGCAGAGGGTAGTTACTTCATCGCGGATTACCGGCATCCTGTCTCTGAAGAGCGGTATGGGAAGAATCGTGCATCGGGAGAAAAGGCAGTTTTGCCAGCCGCCGATACCGTGGAGCAGGTATCCGTCGGAATGGCTGACCACATTGGCGTTGAAGTTCACATCCACTTCAGTGGCGCCGAGGATGACCACATCCACCATAGAAGCAAAATTGCCTTTGCTGTGATAGTTATAACTGGTGAACGGACTGGTGGCCACATGACGGGGGTTCTCTCTCATGGAACGAACACCTTCAAGATCGAAGGTCTGGCCGTCAAGGATATAATCCACCAGGCCTTCTTCCAGCATCTGAACAGGGTATTTGTTGGATCCTCCCCTCAGGAAGCGGGCTTTGATGCCCCTTGCTTTCAATATTTCAGAAAAATATATTCCGATCGACAGGGCGGTACCGCCTGCACCAGCCTGGAAAGAGAAACCGTCGTGAACGATGCCTGCTTCGTCACAGAAACGGGCCGTCAGCTCGGCTATCATAAGGCGGTCGGGGCTTTTGGTGATCTCAGTGGTTCCGGATACGATCTTCTCGGGGATACCCACCTGGTCAACCTTCACCACATAATCCACATAGTTCCCGTGAATTTGCCAGGGGATACAGGGGAAAGCCACCAGGTTATCCGTTACTACGATTACTTTATGGGCATATTGAGAATCTGCGAGGGCAAATCCGAGCGGACCGCAAGCAGCGGAACCGTTCACCCCGTTGGCATTGCCGAAGGAATCTGCCGTGGGGGCTGCAATCACTGCGATATCGATCACCACATCTCCGTCCTGGACAGCCTGGTAGCGCCCGCCATGTGACCTGAGCACGCCGATGCCTTTCATCTTTCCTTCTGAACAAAACTTGCCCAGGGCACCATTCATCGAGCCTTCAATATGGTGGATGGTTCCGTCTTCGAGATATCTTGTCATGGGCTCATGACATGGAAAGGATGCCGATGGGAACCAGACAAGATCCCTGACACCGAGTTCATGCGCAATGTCGAATACCTGCTTGGCGATCAGATCCCCGTTTCTGAAATGATGATGGGTGGAGATGGTCATGCCGTCGCGTATGCCGCATCTGACCAGGGCATCCCTGATGCTGTCCGCCAGCTTGTTGCCGTCTGCGGGATAATTTACACAGGACGGAATGGGGGGGGCATACTTATTGCCTTCAGGAATATACTTTCCGACTCCCATAAAAGGGATGACGGCTTTTCCGTTGATTTCTTCAGGAACCAGCCTGCCTGCCGCATTCCTGACAAGGTGATCATATTTTTTCATTGAGTGCTTCCTCCATCCAGTTTTCAGCCAGTAATTGCATGCCTGTGGCCAGGGCAATGGTTCTTTGGGCTCGTTTTACCACGGGCGGATCGATCATCTTGGTTCCGAGTGAAACCACACCCAGTCCTTTCTGGGTGGCTTCATGGAAGGCCAGAACAATTTTTTTTGCTTTTTCAATCTCTTTTTCATCCGGACCGAATGCCTCATGGATTACTTTGATCTGCCTGGGGTGGATACATCCCATACCGTCGAAGCCCAGGGTCTTGGATCGCAATGCGTTCAATCTCAGTCCCTCCTGGTCAGCCACGTCGCTGAAGACTGAATCTATGGGCTGGATGCCGGCTGCACGGCAGGCAATCACCACCTTGCTTCTTGCGAAAAAGGTTTCTGTTCCTTCGACAGTACGTGAGGTTCCGAGGTCGGCCGTCAGATCTTCCAGTCCGATGGCCATGGCCACGATGTTGTCGGCCGCCCGGGCGATCTCATAACAGTTGACTACACCTGTGGCGCTTTCAATAATAGGCATCAGCCAGACAGGGTAGGTCAGTCCGGCAGCTTCCTGTATTTCTTTGATTTTGTCGTTGACTGCAGCAATCTGCCACACAAATTCACATTTCGGGACTAAAATGAGGTTTACATGGTGGGGTATTACAAAGGACAGGTCGTCGAGTCCGGCCGGGATCTGGTTGATTCTGACCATCTTTTCGGCGCCGTAAAAGTCGAGCGAACGCAAGGCATTCCTGACAAGATAACGGGCTTCGGTTTTCTTCGCCGGAGCCACGGCATCTTCCAGGTCGAGGATAATACCGTCGGGCTTGTGTAAGCCGGCATTGATCATCAGGCTGGGGGTATTGCCCGGAAGATATAGCCTCGAAAAACGGTATTTGTCACGGGCGCTTTGGTAACAGTTGTTTGCGAGCTGGGGTGTCAGATACTCCTTCTCGGAGGGAAGTGCCATTTTGATGGCTGCTTCCAGCCTGGCGGCAATCACAAAAGGAAGTGCACCGCTGTCTTCAATCGTCACACCGGCGTGAAGGACGCCGAAATGAGCCAGAATTTCAAATACCTGGGCCCTGATCTGATCCCCGTACATAACCGCCACTTTGCTCTGCAACTTCAGGTCGATCCCCCCGGAAACGGCCGGGCTGAAGGTCACCGAGCAGTCGGACCGGACTCCCTTTCCTTTGTTTCCTGCGATGAATTCTTTTTCCACGGAAAATTAGTTTTGGTAGTGATTGAAAAAGATTAAAAAAAAAAGGGGCAGGAGCCCCTTTCATTCTGTTACTTTACTTTCGTTGCCCCCGGACGCGACTTATTTTCAGTCTTTTTGGGCTCTTCGACCTTTGGCTTTGGAGCGCTGGTTTTTGGTTTGCTGGCTTTAGCTGCTTCAGCGGCGGCGATGGAATCCTGACGGGCCTGTTCGGCGGCAGCCATGGAATCGGCACGGGCCTGCTCAACAGCAGCGATGGAATCAGCTTTGGCCTTCTCGATCACGGCATTGATGGAATCCTGACGGGCCTTCTCGGCAGCAGCCTTTTCTTCGGCGCTGGGTCCGCAAGCCAGAAATGAAAACATCCCGGCGACGATAAATAACATGAAAATTTTCTTCATGGTGGTAAAAATTAAATTTGATGTGACCTGGTTTCCTAATGAAAATTCGTGCAAAATTAGTAATTTAAATTCATCAGTACAGATTCAATAAAAAAAATTAATTTTGCACGGAATTTGTAAGGAATTTATTTTTCTATACACCAAAGTCTAATTTAAAAGTTAAAAAATGAAAAAATCATTCGTATTGGTACTTGTCCTGGCTATTGCTTCAGGATTGGTCTTCTTCAGCGGCTGTAAAAAAGATGACACCACAGCTCCTGTCATCACGTTAATCGGTGGAGCCACAGTATACATTGACCTGGGTCAGGCATGGGTGGATCCCGGTTTTACTGCCGAAGATGACGAGGATGGTGACATCACCGCACAGGTTGTGGTCACCGGAACCGTTGACAACAAAGTGGTCAATGAATACATGATCACCTACACGGTGGCTGATGATGCAGGTAATGAAACCACCATCGAAAGGAAAGTGTATGTGAGAGCCGAACTCCTCAAAGGAACCTATGATGTGACCGATGTGGTGACCGGTGCCAATGCCGGTACTTACACCTACACCGTTACCATCGATCCCAGCTCCGATTACAACAAGCTGTTATTCAAGAACTTCGGCGGATTCGGTGCCACTGTTACCGTAAGTATCACCATCAGTGGTACCAATGTGACCATTCCTTCACAGTCTCCTCCGGGCATGCCTCCCGGGTTTGAAGGAACCATTACGGGATTTGGTACTTACGATGGCAATACCAAGGAAATCAAGAACATCACCTATACGGTGAATTACACTGCAGGCGGTACCGACAATGGTGTCGCTGCCTACGACAAGCTTTAAATTGTCTTTGACTCACTGGAAAAAAGAAGCTGCCGGTTTCCGGCAGCTTCTTTTTTTATTTTTGCAGAACTGAGTTTGTTGCCGTGGCCACTGCCAAAAAAAAACATCGCCGCGTCGAACGGCATCCCCTGGTGATCAGCGGCCTGTTCATCCTGCTGCTGATCCCGTGTTATATTCTGAGCCGCCTCGCGCTCTGGATCGTCAGTCCTGACCTGTTTCCCTGGGACGGCTTCGGTTCTTTCCTGCTGATCCTCTTCGGTGGCTGCCGCTTCGACCTCGCGGCCATCCTCATGGTAAACCTCCCCTTCCTGGTCCTGCTGAACCTGCCCCTGAAGATCAGAAACCAGGCTGCCTGGAGATGGCTCACAGGGATTGTCTTTGTCCTTTCAAATTTCATTGCCATCCTGGTAAATCTGGGCGACAGTGTCTATTACCGCTTCACCCAGAAAAGAATGACCGGTGATTTCATTAACTACCTCAAAGCCGGCGGCCATGACCTGGTGAACCTCCTGCCGCAATACATCCGCGATTTCTGGTTTGTCCCTCTCTTTCTCCTGCTCCTGGTGGTTTTCCTGGTGATCATTTTCGTCAGGTTCAGAACTTCACGACTGGAAGGCAAAGGACTTTTCTTCTATGGGAAACATCTGCTTTCCTTTGTGGTAGTGATGGCATTTGCCGTAATCTGTATCCGGGGAGGCTTCCAGTTGAAACCAATCAGCCTTGTCACCGCCGGTCAATATGCCCCGCCTTCCCATGTCCCGCTGGTACTCAATACTCCTTTCACCATGATCAAGACCTGGAATCAGTCCGAGGTGAAGGAGGTCAGCTATTTCAGCAATGAGAGGAAAATGCTGGGCATCTTCAATCCCGTCAGGCAGCCGGGCATCCGGGAATGGCGCCCCCGTAATATTGTGATCATCATCCTCGAAAGTTTCTCCGCTGAATTTTCCGCCTTTCTTAACCCGGAGATGGAGTCCACAGCCTACCGTGGCTATATGCCTTTCCTGGATTCACTGATGGCCAAATCACTCACTTTCAGGGGATATGCCAACGGGAAGCGCTCCATTGAGGCCATCCCTGCCATCCTGGCAGGCATCCCTTCATGGATGAATAATGACTATATCACTTCTTCCTTCGCCGGAAATAAGATCCATACCCTGGCAAACCTCCTGAATGGAAAATCATATCATACCTCCTTCTTTCACGGCGGGAACAACGGAACCATGAACTTCGACGCCTTTGCCCGCATGGCTTCGTTCGGGGAATACTATGGAAGGAATGAATATGGCAATGATGCCGACTTCGACGGAAAATGGGGTATCTTCGACGAGCCTTTCTTCGATTTTTTTGCAGGAAAGCTGAACAGTTTTCCGCAGCCCTTTCTGAGTGTCATCTTCTCCTTATCTTCTCATCATCCCTATCCGATTCCGCCGAAATACAAGGGGAAATTTCCCGGGGGCACCCGTCCCATCCATCAGTCGGTAGGTTATACCGACCACGCCCTGCGAATGTTCTTCCAGAAGGCCTCTGCCATGCCCTGGTATCACCACACCCTTTTTGTGATTACGGCCGATCATACTCCGGAACCGGGACTGCCGCTTTACAAAACCCGGCTTGGAAACTACCTGGTTCCCATCCTGTTTTTCGATCCGGATACCAGCCTGCAGGCCTTTCCGGCCAGAACTGTCCAGCAGATCGATATCATGCCGAGTGTGCTCGACTACATCGGTTTCAAAGAACCCTACATCTGTTTTGGCAGCTCCGTCTTTGATCCGGCTGCACCACGCTTTGCCCTGTCGTATCTGAATAATTCCTATTTCCTTGTGAAGGACAGGCATGCCATGGTATATTTGCCCGACAGCGTGACGGCCCTTTACGACCTGAAGACAGATCCCATGCAGAAACTCGACCTGGTTGGAAAGGGCGACCCTTCAAGAGATAAAATGCTGAATTTTCTGCGTGCAGTGATTCAGCAATATAACCACCGACTGAGAAACAACAGGATGACGATCAGGCAAAATGAATGAAAAGGCGCAGGCAACTGAGGTATTGTTTATTTTGAATCCGGTTTCGGGGAAGGGACATCCGGATGAGATCAATGCACTCATCCGAAAGCATGCTGGCCTTGGTGAGGATGCTTACCGTATCGCCATTACAGACCATCCGGGGCATGCGGTTGCACTTGCGGCAGCCGCTGCAGCCGGGGGAGCGGACCTGGTCGTTGCTGTCGGCGGAGACGGTTCGGTGAACCAGGTGGCCAGTGCCCTGGTGGATACGAATACCGCGATGGGAATTATCCCTGCCGGTTCAGGAAACGGACTTGCCCGGCAACTTGGAATTCCCTTGGATCCGGTCCAGGCGCTCAGGGTCATCGGCCGGAGGAAAACCGCTTGCATCGATACCGCAACAGCCAACGGGACTTTCTTTGTCAGTATGGCCGGCGTGGGATTCGACGCCCTGGTGGCTGAAAAATTCGCCCGGGCAAAAACCAGGGGTTTTTTTACATACCTGAGAATTATCCTCGCCGAATTCAGAAAATACAAACCCAGGAAGTACGAACTCCTCTTCGATGGCAAACGCATGCGCTACAGGGCTTTTATGATCAGTTTCGCCAACTCCGGACAGTTTGGCTACAATACTTCCATTGCCCCCGATGCCAGTTTGAGTGATGGAATGCTTGACATATGCGTGGTTGGGAAACCTGCCCTGACCGACATTCCCCGGATCGTGTACCTCTTGCTTAGCGGGAAAATCCAGCAACTCGACTATATAGATACATTCAGGGCGGGGGAAATCCTTGTACGCAGGAAAAAAAGTACTGTAGTCAACATCGACGGTGACCCCGTAATGCTCGATAAGGATTTGATCATTAAGCTAAAACCATTATCACTCAGGGTTGTTATTCCTTAAAATATTCCAATGGCAGCGAGAAAATCCGGTGGTATCGTCTATTCAACGAATCCTGATTTCGTTTATAATGATGAGGGTGTTCACGAACCGGATACACCCGAACCTTCCCGCCAGGATTTGCGGCTTTGGCTGGAGAAAAACCACCGCGGAGGAAAAACGATGACAGTGATCAGGGGATTTACCGGTAAAATGGCTGACATGGAAGCCCTTGCCAGGAAATTAAAAACCTCCTGTGGTACGGGTGGCAGTGTGAAGGATGGAGAGATACTGGTACAGGGCGATATGAGGGAAAAGGTTCTTAAACTGCTGTCTGACTGGGGTTACCGGGTTAAAAAAGCAGGCGGATGATGGATTTCTCAGATTACCGCCAGGACTATACCCTCGGCTCCCTGCATGAGCAGGACCTGCCGGCGGTACCGGCCGAACTCTTCAGGACATGGTTCGAAGCCATCCTGCAGACCGGGAAGGAAGATCCCACGGCCATGGTGCTGGCTACTGCCACGGCAGCCGGAAGGCCATCCTGCCGGATGGTGCTGTTGAAAGCCTTTGAGGATGATACCTTCGTGTTTTACACCAATTATGAAAGCCGCAAGGCAACGGAGCTCGGTGAAAATCCTTTTGCTTCCCTTCTCTTTTACTGGCCTGCATTTGAACGGCAGCTGCGGATTGAGGGACAGGTTGCCATGCTGGAAGCCAAAGCATCTGACAGCTACTTTAGGCAACGCCCGCCGGAAAGCAGGCTTTCTGCCCTTGTTTCGCCCCAGAGCCGGGAAATCCCATCACGGCAGTGGTTGGAAACAAGACTGGAGGCTCTCAGGCAACAAGCTGATCCCGAAACCGTTGCCCGGCCACCCCACTGGGGCGGATACCGGCTTTTCCCCCATCGGTATGAGTTCTGGCAGGGTAGACCCGACCGCCTGCACGACCGTATCGTGTATGAACGGAGTGATGCTGGCTGGAACCGCTTCCGGCTCGCTCCCTGATCAGCTTGTCTTTTGTTTTAACCAGGCAGTGATGATCTCCAGCACCCTGGGTGAGATGGTCACTTCAATTTTACCGTATTCTTCTGGCGAACCGGTTTGGGCCGGCTGAAACAGGTGGTTCAGCCCCTGCAATTCCACAACCTCATGATCGGCATTATTGGCCTTTTCCAGGGCTTTTTTCAGTGCCTTGATATTATCGTCGGGCGGGACCTGAAGGTCCTTGCTGCCGTAAAGGGCCAATACCGGGCACTGTATCAGCGACAGGTAAGGAACAGGGTCGAGGGTCAGGAAGGTTCGGAACCAGGGGGAATTCAACTGCCGGATCTGTGCTTCGATATACGCTGCGTTGCCTGCTTCCGTGTTATCTGAGCTGGTCAGGTTTTCCTGAAGGATTTTCCTGATCTTCATGGCTGCAGCTGCCGTATCAGCGGTTTTCTTCACGATGGAGAATATTTCGCGATTGGTCTTATCTGCTTCTTTCAATTGTTTGCTGTCCGACCCCATGGCTTCGGCAATGAGCCTGTTCTGCCTGAGCAGGAGGTCATCTCCGGGCAGGGCAGGCCCTGCCAGCAGGATGACAAAGGCCGTTGCCAGGTTCTGGCCTGCCACAATGGCTGCGATGAGGCCTCCTTCACTGTGTCCTGCAAAGCCGATACCTGAAGGGATGATCCTGTTGTCGTTCCGCAGGTAATCAAACGCAGCTCTGGCATCCGTGGCAAAATCCAGGGTGGTGGCGGTTTCAAACTTCCCTTCCGAAGAACCCGTGCCCCTGTCATCATAGCGCAACACCGCGATCCCGTTCCTGCTCAGTTGATCGGCTATCACAAGGAAGGGCTTGTGCCACAGCAGCGATTCGTCCCTGTCCTGCGGACCGGATCCGCTTATCAGGATACAGGCCGGAAATGACCCCGTACCCTCGGGAATGCTCAGGGTACCGCTCAGCCTGATCCCCCCGAATTGGTTCCTGAAGGTCACTTCTTCCGTTTGGTAGGGGAATGGAGGCTTAGGCTCCTGCGGTCTGCGTAAGCGTAAATCTTCCGTGGTCTTGTCAAGGCGGAGTGGAAGAGAAAGCCCCGACTGGCTCCAGCTGCCTGCAATGCTTGTGTCGGAAGCCTGGTAAACGCCCCTGAAAATCCCGTTCACAGCCCTGCTTTCAAGAATCACACTGTCCCCCTCCAGCCTGATCCCTTCTACCTCAATGCCTTCCGCTCCCTGGTCCGGACTGTCCATCAACACCAGCCATCCCTGCTTGTCATCCTGCATGAATCGGAACACCACCTTCAGCCGGCTTTTCCCGAAACTCAGACTCCCTGCCCAGCTGCCGGACAGCACATCCCCGGGTACCTGCGCCCATGCCCCGGGAAGGTTCATCAGGGTCATCATCACGGCAAACAGTGTGATGATTTTATGTTTTTTTAAGGATTTTTTCATTTTCAGATGAGTTTTAAATGAATAAAAATGATACTTTTGCACCGCAATTTAGACTAAATAAAAATAGCTGATTATGAACAAGTACGAAAAGAAGGTTGCTGAAGATAAGGTTTTTTACCTGTCGAACGGGCAAGTGCTTTCCAGTCTGAAGGACCTCTATACGGGAATTCAACAGATGCCGGATGATGTGTTTTTTCATCATGTCTCTTCGGAGAAAAATGACTTTGCCAACTGGGTGAGCGCCGTGATCGGTGATAAAACCCTTGCAGCAAAGGTAGCAAAAGCCGGGACACCTGTCATGCTGAAGGATGTACTCACCAGCCTGTTTGAGGCTGCTCCCAAAGCCGGCACAACTGCCGTAAAGAAAGCCGCAGCCGTGAAGAAGCCCGCAGCCGTGAAGAAGGCCGCTGCACCAAAAGCAGCTGCAAGCAAAGCCGCTGCAAGCAAGGCAAAAGGAAAGAAATCCTGATCAGGGCTGAAAGACACATGAGGCAAAACGGGTGGAGTAGGCTGCAAAAAAGCCGATTCCCCCGTTTTTTATATTCCCCCTGATGTTTGCCGGAGGGCCTGAGATCAGGGGATTCTTGTAGCCTGTTTCGATCTGGACAGCCCAGATAAATTCGAGGTATTCCCTTGTGATACCGGCGATGCGGGCAGTAATCACATCCCCGGGATTTACAATTTCCCTGGGGTATTCCTTTTGTAAAAACCCGATCACCACTCCATTGGTGTAACTGCCGTTGAACAGGACATCGTCTGTGGCGATCACCTTGTCAATGGTATCGGTCATCAGGATTCCGTTTTTATAGATGTGGAACATATAATAGTTGACTGTCGGCGGATCCAGCGCATAGCACTGTACGATCCAGGCTTCCCAGGCAGGCTGGTAAACGACCTTGATGGAATCCAGCGCTTCGACCTGCGGCAGCATGCATTCAGCTTCGTAACGGCTTTGCCCGTTGATGGCTTCGGCCAGATCGATGCGCAGCCTGTAGTTTCTGCCAGCGATGCCAAACACCCCTGCTGTGGTTTTGTACAAGCCCGCTTCGAGGCTGTCTTCTGTCAGTACGAACACCTGTTCCCCATCACTGATACTTACCTGTGCACCGCTTACAGCCGGAGGCTTACCGCTGTAGTAAAAGTCGGTGCTTTTCGTCAGGCGGACGCAGTGGGCTGTGGTATCTGTGGTGATGGCGCCGTCGACCACCAGCCTGGTAAAGGTGCTGTCCAGTTCCAGCTCTATCCTTTCCGTACAGGCTGTCATGCTCAGCATAAAAACGGCCGCAAGGAAATTCGATGCCATGCGTCTTGTGATATGGATATAAAGCTTTGCTTTCATCAGAAGTTGAAGTTGTAGGTGATGGATGGAATGATGCTGAACAGGTAGGTTTTTTCAGCATAGATGAGATCCGGATTGTCAGGATCAGTTTCGAAGTTGATCGTCCAGGCATTTTTTCTGGCGTAGACGTTGTAAATGGAGAAATTCCACTCACCAAACCATTTTCTGCCTGTTTTTTCTTTGCTTCTGAGGCTCAGCGACACGTCAAGGCGGTGATAGGCGGGCATGCGGTATGCATTGCGGTCGGAATAAACCGGTACGATCTTGTTGCCGATCACGGCCCTGCCGGTCGGGAAGGTGACAGGCTGCCCGGAAGCGTAAACCCAGTTTGCGCCGCAACTGGTCCGTTTACCCAGGGCATAGTTTACGACAACAGCCACATTATGCGGCCTGTCATATGGTGAACGGTAAGCAGCTCCGTCGTTGATCTCCGCGGTCTTCCTCATCGAACGGCTCAGGGTGTAGCTGATCCATCCGTTCAGCCTGTCCTTTTGGAGCCTGATGTAAAATTCCAGTCCGTATGATTCCGTTTCTCCGAAACGCAGCTCTCCTTCAAGTTCCGGATTCAGCAGCAACTCCGCATGGTCTTTGAAATCAACGCTGTGGTGGTTCTTTTTATAATAAACCTCAGCAGAGGTTTCGAGTTGATTTGACAGGAAATTCCGGAAATAGCCGGCCGAAACCTGGTCTCCTTTCTGCGGTTTCACATTCGGACTCGACGGGAACCACACATCCAGCGGATTGCCGGAAGCGGAATTACTTGCCAGGTGTATGTATTGCAGGGTTCGCGAATAGGATGCCTTGAGCGAAGAAGTACTGTCGAGCATCCAGGTGAGTGCCAGCCGGGGTTCCATCCCTGCGTAATGGTTAAAGACCTTCCCGGCCGGATATACCGTGGAATCAATGGTTTCATACTGCTCATCAAAACGGTAGACCACGCCTTTCCCCATATTCTGAAACAGGCTGAACCTGGCTCCATAGCGAATGCTCAGCCTCGGTATCAGTTGCTGTTCGTTTTGCAGGTAAACGGCATGTTCCAGGGCATAGCTTGCCGGCAGGATGAACTCGTTGAAAAAAGTATTGTCGCCAATGCCTTTGGCCGATCCCGGAATAAAGGTATGCCAGGCGGAATGAAGACCGAAACGGATGGTGTTGCCGGGATTGGGGTAATAGCCGAAATCGGCCTTCAGGGCATAATCATCGAGCTGTGATACCCATTTGAAGGATTCGGCTTTGCCTTCCGGTATTCCAAGACCATAGTCAAAACGGCTGCTGATCAGGGTGAAATTGGAAAACAACTGTTGCGAGAACAGGTGGTTCCAGCGAAGCGTCAGGGTCTGGTTGCCCCAGTTCATCTTGAAATCAGGGTTTTTAAAGATATCTCTTCCCAGGTAGGAGCTGATGAAAATCCTGTCTTTTTCCCCGATGTTGCAGTTGATCTTGGCGTTCAGGTCATAGAAATACAGCGAATTGTCATTCAGGTCTTCGTCTTTCGACAGACGCAGGAAAAGATCGGCATAGGTCCTGCGGCCGGAAAGGATAAAGGATACCTTGTCCTTGTCGAGCGGTCCTTCCAGTGTCAGCCGGCTGGAGATGGTGCCGATACCGCCGGTGCCTGAGAATTTCTTGCTGTTGCCGTCCTTCATCCTGACATCCAGCAGTGAGGAAAGCCTTCCCCCCGCCGATGCCGGTATGTCTCCCTTATAAAGTTTCACATCTTTGATCGCATCATTGTTGAATACAGAGAAAAAGCCCATCAGGTGTGAGGCATTGTACACGGTGGCTTCGTCGAGCTGGATGAGGTTCTGGTCGGGGCTGCCTCCCCTGACGGAGAAACCGGAGGCGCCCTCACTGGTAGTCTGCACTCCGGGAAGCAGCTGGATCGCTTTCAGTATGTCCACTTCTCCCATCAGTGCCGGAATCTGGCGTATCGTCCGTATATCCATCTTTACCACGCTGGTTTCCGTGCTCCGCACATTTTCGCTGCTTCGCGTACCGCTGACTACCACTTCTTTGAGCATTTGCTGCCTGAGCGCAAGCTCCACGCTGACCTGGAGGTTCTGATTCAGGTCGATGTGCCGGGTAACACTCTCGTAACCGATAAAGGACCAGGTGATGCTGTACTTTCCCCCTGGCAGTGAAATCGAGTAAAAACCATACACATTGGTGGTGGTACCGGTTTTCAGTTCCTGCACGAAAACGGTGGCCCCGAGCAGTTCCTCCCCGCTGCGGCTGTCTTTTACATAGCCGCTGATGGTGTATTTACGCGTGCCCTGGGCTTGCAGGGGAGAAAGGAAAGCGGGCAGCAGGAATAGGGTGATGCAGGCGATCAGTCTGGTAGTCATTTTTGTGGATTGGAAGAAATGCTTTATTGATTTTTGGTTTTAAAGCTGCCGAACAACAGGCTGATGTTGGCCAAAGGCCCGTTGAAATCTGCTTCCCGGTAGTATTGGTAGTAGTTTCCGCCGGTATGGAGAAAGCGTTTGTCAATGCCGCCCACAAAGCGGTAACCCAGTCCGAATGCCAGCCTGAACCACCTGGTGATGTTCAGCTCTGCTTCAGCTTTGGGAAGAAAAACGAAAACATTGTCCACTCCCAGATGATCCTCGATGTCCTGGTCATAATCATCATACAGGGATATGGCTCCCCAACCGATCATCCCTGTGAAACTCAGGTGGATTTTACTATTTGGGTCGGGTATATAACCAAAAAGGAAACCGCCGTGACCAAAGCCGACCAGGGGGTCCTTCAGGCAGCTCTGAGGGAGCGGTTCATCGTAGTAGTGTCTCGTAGTCAATCCAAGACCATAGCCTCCGAGGATAAAGCGCTGGTTGATGAGAATCCCGCCACCCCCCCCGGCAGATACGGCGAATTCACCCCTGATGGAGGAAAATTCTGCCATGGGCCCTCCAAAACCGGAGATGCTCAGCGACTGGCCGCTCCCGAACAGGTATTGCATCTCATTGCTTTCCTGCGCCCGGAGCAGGACACCGGAGTAAAGCAGTAAAAACAGAAATAATGGTTGCAGTGCTTTCATAATAACGGATTGAATGTGTAAAAATAACACCAGACCTGATATGACCGGCGTTCTGATGTTATTTCTTAATTAATTATTATTTCCTGATTAATTCTTATTTCCCGACGATCACAAAAACCGTCCTGCGGTTTTTTGCCCTCCCCTCCTCACTGGTGTTGGGTGCTACCGCTTTGCTTTCACCGAATCCCTTGTACGATAACCTGCCGGCCGGAATACCCTTTTCCACCAGGTAATCATTCACGGATTTCGCCCGGTTGTCAGATAGTTTCAGGTTATAATCGTCATTGCCCACATCGTCGGTATGTCCCTCGATAGACACTTTAATGTCCGGGTTTTCAATAAGGAATTCCCTGAAACCGTCGATCACGATCCTGGATTCTGCCGTCAGTTCGTAGGAATCTGTATTGAAGTACACGTCATTGAGTTTGAAAGTCTGGCCGAGCTCGATGGGTTTGATGGTCATGTCCACCTTGGCAGGAGCCTTGAATACGGTATCTTCGACGGCGATGTATTTCGATTCAAAACCGAAACCCTCTTTCTTCACGGTCATGATGTAATCATTGCGGAAAAGAACCACGGCCGCATACTCTCCGGTGAGGGTGTCAACCGGGATCTGGGTCACTTTTCGGGTACTGACATTCTTCAGTTCCACGCGGGCTTTGACGGGTTCTTCAGCTATCCAGGGATCGGGTTCGTTCTGTTGGGCCATGGGCTTGTCTACCTTCACCTGCCCCTTTACCAGCAACACTTTCTCGGGTCTTGCTTCGGGATAGAGGTCGAAAAAGAATACGTCCCAGCCGCCGGGACCCTCCAGCTTGTTGGAGGCGAAATAGCCGTAATGTCCGTCGGTGCTGACGAAGAATCCCACATCATCGCTGGTCGAATTGATCGGGTAGCCGATGTTTCTGGGTTTTCCCCATTTTCCGTCATCCCCGGCCTTCACGAAAAAGATATCATAGCCCCCCATTCCCATATGTCCTGTGGAAGAGAAATACAGCGTCTTATTGTCGGGATGGATAAATGGCGATTTCTCATTACCCCGGCTGTTGATCTCCGGTCCGAGATTCTCGGGTTTTGACCAGTTGCCTTCCGGCGATTTCACGGTCTTATAGATATCATAGCCGCCCAGCCCGCCCGGCCGGTCGCTTACAAAGTAGACCGTACTTCCGTCGGCCGAGATGGAAGGCTGTGAATCCCAGGCGTCCGGAAGGTTTACCTGGCTGCCCAGCACCCTGATCTCATCCCATTCTCCTCTCTGTTTTTCCGAATAACAGATATCACAGTTGTAATAAGTGCCTTTTTCATATTTACAACGGGTATAGACAAGAAAACGGTTGTTCACTGTCACCGATGCGCCTCCTTCATTATCGTACTGGTTGAAAGGGTAGGGCATCTCATTGCCACGGTCGAAGATCCCGTTCTCCCTCGAGGCAAACATAAAACGCTCCACGAACTTCTCCCTGGGTATCAGGTCGTTCTTATTGGGAGGCATTTTTACATTCCGGGTAAAAAAAGCGATTTCGTTGTCGGGGGAAAGGATAGGCAGATACTCATCATAAGAAGTGCAAAGGTCGCGAACCGGCATGGGCTTGAAAGGCACGGGCTTACCCGTCATCTCGATGTAGAATTTCGAATATTTCAGGATCTGTGCCGCCCGGTCATAATCCTGGTCGGTCTGAACCTTGTCCACATCCTTCAGGAAAGCCTCCATGTAATCCATGGCCTCCCTGTATTGCTCGTTGCTGTATGCAATATCGCCAAGGTAAAAGTAGATGTAGGGGTGATACCCGGGACAAATCTCAAGGACTTTCAGGAAATTTTTTTCAGCGGCCTGATAATTCGGCACAGAACGTTTGAAATTGATCAGTCCCATCATGAAATATGCACCGGGCGCATCTGCTTCTTCTTCAAGCACTTTTTTACAAAGGCTGAAGGCAGTGGCAAAGTTTTTCCTTTTAAAATCGTCTTCGGCCTGTTCGTAAAGCTTCAGGGCTTTCTTGTCCGTGGCGGGCGGACAACTGTCCTGGGCTTGCAGGCAGGCAAGCGGGAAGGTGAAAATCAGGAAAATTACAATCCGTAGCCGCATGTGTCACATGTCATGATCACTGCAAAAGTCCTAAAAAAAAACTGTCAGGCGGGAGGATGTGGAAAAATCGTGACAATTAACCGCTGAATGGCCTGCGGTTGTCAGCGGATGGTCCTTTGCCGCAGCAGGTGGTCGGCCGTTACCAGGCAGGCCATGGCCTCCACTACGGCCACGGCCCTCGGTGCGATACAACTGTCATGCCTGCCGCTGATTTTCAGTGTAACGGGTTTGCCGAGCCTGTCTGATGTCTGTTGTTCTTTACTGATAGAGGGTACGGGTTTGAAGGAACAACGGAAATACACATCCTGGCCGCTTGTGATACCCCCCAGCACACCGCCGGCATGGTTGGAAGAAGTGCTGATATTGCTGTCCTGCCTCCCGGAACCCCCTTCAACAGTCGGAATGAAAGGGTCGTTGTGTTCGGATCCTTTCATGGAGATGCCTCTGAAACCGGAACCGATGTCGAAGCCGTTGCAGGCGTTGATGCTGAGCATGGCCTTGGCCAGGTCGGCCCCGAATTTGTCGAAAACGGGTTCTCCCAGACCGGCGGGCAGATTCCTGATCAGGCAGAATACCTCGCTGCCGGTGGAATCTCCTTCTTTCCGGATCGTGTCGAGATAAGCCTCCATCTCGGCAGCAACAAACGGATCGGGACAGCGCAGTGCATTGCTTTCGATCTCTTCCCGCCGCAGGATGAGATTGCGCGGATCGACTGACAGCTTACCGATCCCTGAGGTACAGGCGATCACTTCAATGTGTTGCACGTTCAGCAAAACCCTGGCAATACTGCCTCCTGCAACCCTTACAGCCGTTTCCCTTGCCGAGGAACGCCCCCCGCCCCGGTGGTCACGGATGCCATATTTAACCTGGTAAGTGTAATCTGCATGCGAAGGCCGGTAGACATCCCTTAATTGTTCGTAATCGCCCGGACGGCTGTCGGTATTCCTGATGATGAATGCGATCGGACTGCCCAGCGTCATCCCTTCGAATACGCCCGACAACAGTTCCACTTTGTCTTCTTCCTGCCTGCTGCTCGCCAGCCGTGATAAACCGGGACGGCGACGGTCTAGTTCCTGCTGGATCAGGGCAGTGTCGAGCGGAAGTCCTGGCGGACAGCCGTCTACAACCCCGCCGATCACCGGTCCGTGCGATTCTCCGAAACTCGTGAGCCGGAAGATCTTGCCTGTGGTGTTGCCGGCCATGATATCGCTATGCTTCTTTCAGCATCTTCAGCTTCACTTCAAGCAGCTTCATCTCCTCTTTCGCCTTGTTGATCTTCTTTTCAAACTCTTCTCTCAATAAATCGGCCTTCTGCGAATGTGCCAGAAATCCGATGTTATTCTCCCATAAATTGATCTCTTCCTGTATTTGGTTGATTCTCTGGGCGATGCTGTTCTTTTCCCGGTTCAGAAACCGGAAGGCGTCCGGTGAATCTTTCACCATATGCTCATAGCGGTTCCTGATTTGCAAAGCGTTTACCTCGGTTGCCGAAATCTTGAGCCGGTCAAGCTGCTCGTTGATGGCGGCCCGGAAAGCGGACTGCAGCCGCTCTTTTTCCCTGATGGGAACAAAACCGATCTCCATCCATTCCCGCTGGAAGGTGTTGATGATCTCAAGGTTCTCCCGTTTGTCACCGCTGAACTGGTAGGCGGCAACCTTCTGTATCAGTTCTTCCTTCTTTTTCAGATTGTCCTGCTCCGATGCCTGGATATTCGAAAAATGGCCTGCCTTGTGTGTGAAAAATTCGTCGCAGGCTGCCCGGAACCGTTTCCAGATCTTCTCGCTGTATTTCCTGGGGATGGGTCCGATCTTTTTCCATTCCTCCTGAAGCCGGATCAGCTCCTGTGTGGTCTTCTTCCAGTCTGTGCTGTCTTTGATGGCTTCGGCCTGGGCACAGAGGTCGAGTTTCAGATTATAGTTGTGGTTCTGCTCTTCCTTGATGTCGGAGAAAAACTCCTTTTTGTTGGCGAAGTAGGTGTCTACCAACGTTTTAAAACGTTGCCAGATCTCGTCGTTCGCACTTTTCGGGGCAGGTCCGATGGTTTTCCAGATTTTTTGCAGTTCGTTCAGCTGATCGGTCGTTTCCTGCCATTGCTTATTGGTAACTGTCTCGGCGGCCAGAATCTTCTCGGCCTGGTCGATCAGGGCATTCTTGGCCATCAGGTTGCTTTCCTGTTCTTCCCTGATCTGGTCGTAATACTCCCTGCGCCGCTCATTGATCTTGTCGGTGGCGTCCTTGAAACGTTCCCAGATCTCGTCCTTCTTATCCAGCGATACCGGCCCGATCTCCTTCCACTCATCATGGTACTGCTGAAGCTGTTTGAATGATTTCAGGATGGAAGGTTCCAGCAACAGGGCCTCGGCCTTCTCGCAGATGGCAATCTTCAGTTCCAGGTTCTTCCTGAGATCCAGGTCTTTCAGTTCCTTGTTGATCTTTACCTTGTCGAAGAATTTCTCTACCAGGAAGTGGTAGTTCTGCCAAAGGGTGTTGGCATCGTTCTTGGGAACCATGCCGATCTCTTTCCATTTTTCCTGCAGAATTTTAAACTCGTCGTATGTCCTCTTCAGGGTTTCTTCGGAGTTGATCAGCACCTTCAGCTCTTCCAGAATCTGCTGTTTGGCTGCCAGATTCTTTTCCTTCTGATGTTCAAGTGCTTCAGTATATTTTTGTTTTTTTGCCTTGTAGATGTTAAACAACTCATTGAAGCGGCTTTCCAGGCTGTCTTCCCCTGCCTGGAATTCTTCCCGTTTTCCTCCCGTTGCCAGGAAAGCTTCCAGTTGCTGCTGGTGATCCGTTTTGGTGAGCCTCAGGAAGGCCCCCTTGATCAGGGCAAGCTGCGTCTTCACCGTATTCACGTCTTCAGCCTCCAGGTGCTGTTCCAGAGCGGCGATCAGTTGTTCCCGGCTGAGATGTTCGAAATCGCCTGCGGCTTCCGCTGTTTCTGCTTCTTCTTCCTCCGCCTCGCTTTCCTCATGCACTTCCGCCGGACTGTCCGCAACTCTCTCTGTTACCTCAGTTTCCGTACTGACTTCCTCTATCGCTTCAGCAACCTCCGCAACGGGCTGCTCCGCTTCCGCGATTGCTGCAACAGGCTGTCCGGGCTCAATATCAGGATTGAGCGCTTCATGCACTGTGGTCTCAGTTACCGGCTCGTCAGGAAGGACAGGTTCCGGCATGATTTCCGTACCGGGAACCTCTGCAATGGTTTCTGCTTCTTCGGACGGTTCAGCAGTAAGTACTTCTGCTTCCACCTGTTCCTGAATATCCTGCTCCTGTTCACTTGCTTCCATCATGGGTTGGGATGCTTCCGGTTCAGGTTCGGGGGAAGCCTGGTCGGCTTCTAAAACTGGTTCAGCAGTATGTGCTTCTGCTTCAACTTGTTCCTGAATGTCCTGCACTTGTTCACCTGCTTCCATGATGGCTTGGGATGCTTCCGGCTCAGGTTCGGGGGAAGCACTTTCAGCTTCTGTGGCCGGCAAAGTATCGGCCAGGGGATCCTCGGCCAAGGCTTCGGCTGCCGGGGCATCTTCTGCAGGCATTGCGGCAGTTTCTTCCGGAGTTCCGGCGGAGACCGGCTCTGTACCGGCCGGATTCAGCGTTTCAGTGTCTGTGCTTTCAATTTGATCGCCGGTGTCGGCGGGTTGTGACTGAAGGATGTCTTCAGTTTCTTCGGGACGGGAATCGTTGGAGGGCTTGGTTTCCATTATTCACTAAGGAATTGGGTTAATAAAACGTATTAAATGTCAGAATTATAAGGTGGTACAGCAGGGTTCCCTTCTGCATCGCCTTATTTACTGGAAGATTACATGCATCATTTTTTATGGTTTCCTTTCAAAAAGGAATGCAAAAATAGTAAAAATCCTGATATCCCAAAGAAAAGCGGATAGAGACGATAGCAGTGAAGCAGCTTCAGACCGTTGATGACTGTATTTTATCCGACAGTTTGAACCTTGTGTCCGTTTTCTCTTCCGTCTGGGATAGCCAGTTTTGATTCCGGTTAATAAGCTGCTTCATGACAGCACTGTGCCGTGTGGGTGCCTGGTGTGCGCATCTCCGCTCCGGTCAACGCAACGCACAGGCATTCAAAGCCTTAACCTTAGTTCAGGGCTCTGCGGTTGAAGAGGGTATATCCGATATTGAAGGTGAGCAGCAGCGGCTGGTCGTACGACTCAAAATAGTTCAGCGTAAGGCTTACGGGGGCAAAGGGACCGTTCCAGACGAGCGTGGCAGCTCCGAGCATATAGCGTCGGGAGAAAGGATCGCCGAACCTTGTCTGCTGGTTGTCCTGTTCGATCAGGGGCCGGTAGGGCTGAAACACATAAGCTTCGAGCCGCAGATCAATCCTGCTCATCAGGTGGACAACCTGCTGCAGTCCGAAAGCCCCATAGGAAATCGCCCTCAGGGATGGGATGAAGAGGGTCCGGCTGTCGGGCAGTTGTTCAAAGGAGGAGGAAGCAAGCAGGGTGGCCGTGTGGTTGCGGAAAAACGGCTGGTTCGACAGTACCATTTCCGCAAAAACGCCGAGGCTGAGCCTTTTCATCTGCCTGTAATAGTTCAGGTAGGTCATGCGGTACTGGTACCACTGGTGATAGCGTTTATAAATAATCCCCTTGAGGGCCAGGGAGGTGGATCCGGGTTCATATCTCTCGGTTCCGGCCACGAACCTGAATTCAATCTCCATTTTCAGTCCGCTGGAGGCGAATGCTTTGCGGTCGAGCGAGTTCAGTTCAAACAGGATGGCCGGCGTGCCCAGGTCGAAGAAAGAACGGTCGGCCGTGTCCTCCCTCGCAAAGGTGTTGGTCTGGTAATAATCGTTTCTGAGGTGTGCGGTGCAGTATGAGAACAGTACCTTCCCCTTGTTCCCCAGCGGCAGTCCCAGTTTGGCCTCCGCATGGTTGTCGTTTTTAATGAGATAGGAAGGTGTTTTGTCCTCGAAAAAATAAGTGCGTGTCCTGAAGTAGTCCCATTGGTTGAAGGAAACATCCGCTTCCAGGTAACAGGGCAGCCTGGAGGGGAAGTCCATGCGCACGCCCGCGTAAGCAGCCGAATAAAACCTGCCGATATAGGTGTTGGCGGTGAATGTAATGGCCTGATTTCCAAGATACTTATACCGTGCGCCGAAGAAAGCGGTATTCACCGGCCTGGAAGAGATATTGCCGCCAATGGTCAGCAGGGTGTTTTTTTCCTTTTCCACATTCAGGTTCAGACGGTAAATTCCCCGGGCAGGTTCGTAGGTGAGGGTGGGGTAGATGGCTTCTATTTTGTCGTCGGATAGTACCTTGAAGTATTGGGGTTTCAAATCTGACAGCTTGAAATGCGTCTTGTCGCGGATCAGGATCTTTTGGAGGTAACGGCTCTGTTTGCGGTTCAGGTTCATGAGTCTGACAGAGTCAATCAACATGGCCGGAATCTTCTCTTTAAAACTCCTGCGCCTTTCCTTCACCGTTTCAATGGACCGGGCGACTGGGACAAGCTTCCTGATTTCATCGATGGCACGGAGGGTTGACACATAAGCGCTGTCGATGATACCGGCCGACATGCTGAAGTCCGTGATGCCGGTCGGCGGCAGGTCCGGAATGATCAATACCGACTTTTCGATTGGAATCTGGTAGTCGGTTTTAGTCATCAGCATCGACTGCAACTGGGAGAGGATGTTGTTTTCTTCGGGGGGAGGATAATTGGATGCGGCTTTGCTGCCGATGATGACATCCGGATTGAAATCGGCCAGCATGACATCCACTGGAAAATTGTTGTACATGCCCCCGTCGAAAAGCAATTTCCCGTTGATACGGATGGGTTTGAAATAAAACGGGAAGGTCATCGAGGCGCGGATGGCCGAACCGAGGTCTCCGTCGCGGAGGACTACGGGAAGGTTGACTGCTACATCCGAGGCCACACAGCGAAAGGGTATCATCAGGCTGTCGAAATGATAAGCAGCCCTGGCCGCTGCGCCGGAGAATATCTCCATAAAGGCGTAATCCATCTGGTGGGGAGAGATCAGGTTGGCCGGGATGAGGCTCGGAAGCACCAGGGAGTCGAAGTTAAACGAAAAGTTAAGCCAGCTTGCGTCCTCCTCCTGCTTTTTAAAATGAAAGATGTATTGGCTGTTGATATTGCCGGATACCCAGTCCTGGAATTCACCGGACGAAAACAATGCCAGCATTTCGTCCGGGCTGTACCCTGAGGCATATAATCCTCCGATGATGGCGCCCATGCTGGTGCCGGTGATGTAGTCTATCGGGATGCCTTGTTCTTCAAGCGCTTTGATGACCCCGATATGGGCAATGCCTTTGGCGCCGCCACCGCTCAATACCAGTCCGACCTTCTGCGGGAAGCATGCTGCGCTGTATAGCAGCAGGAACAGTAAAATGACAAGGCCTGGCCGGTAAGCAGGAAGCTTCATCTCACACTTTGGCCAGTGCCTGATCAAGATCCGCGATGATGTCTTCCAGGTCTTCGATACCCACGGAAAAGCGTACAAGTCCGTCGGTGATTCCGGCCTCTTCTCTTTTATCTTTCGGCAGTCTGGAGTGGGTCATGGAGGCCGGGTGCTGGATAAGGCTTTCCACCCCGCCCAGTGATACCGCAAGAAGCGCCAGTTTCATGTTGTCCATCAGGATTTTGCCTGATTCATACCCGCCTTTCACTTCGAAACTGATCATGGTGCCCGGACCGTCCATTTGCCGCTTCGCCAGCTCATACTGAGGGTGGGAGGGAAGTCCGGGGTATTTCACCCAGGCTACTTTTGGGTGATTCTCCAGGTAAGACGCTACTTTCATAGCGCTCTGCTGGGCCTTTTCAATCCTGATACCCAGGGTCTTAACACCACGGATGACCAGGAATGCCTGGTGGGGATCCATGTTGAATCCCATATTGACCATGATATGCCTGATTTTCTGGTAATGCGCGGCTTCTTTGGCTATCACCACCCCACCGACGATATCGGCATGTCCGTTGATGAATTTGGTGAGGGAGTGCAGCACGATGTCGGCCCCCAGGTCGAGCGGGCGCTGGAGATAAGGGCTGCAGAAGGTATTGTCGACTACCAGGGGGATGTTGTGTTTGTGTGCGATCGCAGCGGCTTCGGCAATGTCGATAATTCCCATGGTAGGGTTGGCGGGTGTTTCGATGTAAATCAGCCGGGTGTTGGGCCGGATGGCATCCCGGATGTTGCCGGCGATGGCTGCGTCGATATAGGTGCATGCCACGCCGAGACGCGGGTAAATGCTTTCCATCACCCCCCTGGCCGGTCCGTAAAGTGCGTTGTGACTGACGATATGATCCCCCTGGCCGAGGTAAGCCAGGTAAACACAATTAATGGCGGCCATGCCGGAGGCGGTGGCAATACCCCCGAAGCCGTTTTCCAGGGCTGCCAGGTTGTCTTCCAGTGCTTTGATGGTGGGATTCCCGATGCGGGTGTAAATGTATCCGTCGCTATCGCCCGAGAAACACTGTGCCCCGTGGTCAGCGCTTTTGAATTTGAAGGTGGAACTCTGGTAAATGGGAACGGTGGCACTTCCCATGGGATCCTCAAGTTGTCCGGCATGGATCATTTTGGTGTTGATCCCGTGATGTTTTTCACTCATGATTAAGGAATTATCAGTTTTTAAATGTGTAAGTCAGTCGAATCGGAGGCGCAAAGATACAAACCCTTGTTCAATATTCGGTTTCCGCCTGACTTTTCAGCTAAAAAAAAAGCTGCCCTATTGGACAGCTTCTTTACTGAAAGTCGTTGAATTTCAGTTCTTTTCTTTCAGGAGGATTTCGTTGATGGCCTGGGTCAGGGATGCCTTGGGGAGGGCTCCCATGGCCATCTGCGGCTGGTCGTCGGCCGGACAGAACAGGAGGGAAGGAATGCTCCGGATACCGAAAACGGCTGCCAGTTCCTGTTCTGCTTCCGTATCCACTTTGTAAATATTGATTTTTCCTTCATACTCCTTCTGCAGTTCTTCCAATACCGGCGCCACCATCTTACAGGGTCCGCACCAGTCTGCATAAAAGTCGATCAGGCAGGGCAGGCTGCCTTCATATTTCCATTCCTGGTTTTTTTCGTAATCAAAGACCTTCTCTTTGAAGGTTTGAGCGGTCAGATGTTCCATTTTTATTATTATTTAATGATTTATAACAAGATGTTAATTATTGCTGATTCTGGGGCGTCAGCAGGTTGTTGATGGCCTTCACATATTCTTCCTTGGGAAGCGCACCTACGGCCATCTGCGGCTGTCCGTTCACAGGGATGAACAGCACGGCAGGGATGCTTGAGATCTGGAAAGCTCCCGCCAGTTCCTTTTCCTTGTCAGTGTTCACTTTGTAGATGTGAACCTTGCCCTTGTATTCGGAGGCAAGCTCATCCATGATCGGCGCCACCAGCTTGCACGGACGGCACCAGTCGGCGTAAAAATCTATGACAGCCGGCTTGTCGCCCTGGTACTTCCATTCTTTAAACTTTTCATAATTAAAGACTTTGGCCAGGAAATCCGATTTGGTGAGGTATTCAACCTTGCCCTCGGATGGGGATGTCGCTGCAGTCGAAGAGACTTCACCGCCCTTGCTTTCGCCTTCCGTATTGCCGGTTGTGCCGGAATTGCTGCAACTGAAAAGGATGGCTGCAGTCATCATGATCGCGATTGTTCTGAATGTGCTCATGGGAATTGATTTTCTGCTGCAAAGATACAGCTATTTCATTAAATAAATCGCTTAAGTATCACTTTTTGTTTAATTTTGCAGAAAATATTTTTGAATATTTGCAGGTATTTTGTGTAAGTTGTTAATAATAAGATAGATATGTCGGAGACTGAAAGTGTGCGTTTGGATGGTTTGTTCAGGAAGATCGAGTTGCCGGATTTTCAGAGACTGCTGGAGGATGAAGACAGTGCCTATGCATTGATCGCAGCCGAGAAATGGAAGGAAGGCTTTGTTTGCCGGCATTGCGGGCATACGAATTACTGCCTGGGGAAGTCGCCGCATTCGAGACGTTGTACGCGTTGTAAACGGGAAGAGTCGGCCACTGCGCACACCATCTTTCATAAATGTAAGATCAACCTGCGGGAGGCCCTGCAGATCGCCTATATGGTATGTCATTCGCCCGCCATGTCTTCTTATGAACTTTCAAGACGCGTGGAAATACGGCAGATGACCTGTTGGAAGTTCAAGAAGAAGATCATGGAATGTCTCGAGGAAATGGGATCTGAAGGGGAGAAGGCTTAGCGGATGATCAGCTTCAATGGCAGGCTGCCATCTCCGGTGTGAAGATGCAGGAAATAGCTACCTGCTTCGAGGGCGCCGGTTTGCAGGGTTTTTCTTTCTGAGGCGGATTGAATGTCGAAGCTGCCATGCATGACTTCATTGCCGGGGAGATCATAGATACTCCAGGAGGTGGTGCCAGCCGGCATATTGTTGATTTCAAGGATGAAATAACCTGTTCCGGGATTGGGAAACAGCTTTGCACTGCCATTTCTCTCTTTAGCGTTGATTCCCAGGTTGGAGATGGTGTAGTTTGCCTCCCAACCCTGGGCCACATGGGTTCCGTTGGATTTAAAGATCAGGTACATAGCTCCCGAGGGTGCCGTAACGGGTGGCGGAATCTGGTTACCGGAAAATTTCCCGAGCAGTACCTGGGTATTCAGGTCGTAAACCTCCAGGAAGTCGAATACGGCTTCGGTGTCGAAAGAGGTGAAGGTAAGGACGAGTTCTGCGGCGTTGGGAGGTTGTATAGTCCAGTTGCAGAGGCTGTTGTTCACATAGTTCTTGCTTCCGCTGCCGTCGCTGACGTTTCCCTGGGCTGCAGTCAGCGTGAGGGAGGAACAATATTCGGGTTCATTGCTTTTATAGCTGAGCAGCCATCCTTTACCACCGGCGGAGGCGTTGGAGCTGAAGGTGATAAGGACCCGACTGCCTGTAGACGTAATCGCCGGGGGCAGGCTGTTTCCCGAGAAGGTTCCAAGAACGGGATCGGCCGTGCTGGGACCGTCATAGATCGTCAGAATATCCTGTCCGGCTTCTGTGTCGAAGCGCTGAAAGCTGATTGTGACGGAGCTTACGGAGTCTTCGGGCAAGACCTGCGGATCGATAAGCCATTGGCAGCCAGCGTTATCGGCATAGTTCTTCAGGGGGCCGCTGCCGTCTTCGAGGGTTCCCTGACGGTAGTGGATCATCTGGTTTCCCTGGCAGAAGGAGGGATAGGTATATTGCAGCGTATCCGGGTGAATATTGATGATGAGTTCCTGCACCAGGTTAAAGTTGGAACCGCCCGGGTTAAGGGCATTGAGGTAGAAATATCCGTCGTAGGAACCGCTCCATCCCCAGTTGAAATGGCAGTACCCCGTATCCTGGTAGCCGTCGCATACGAAGGCGTGGCCGCTGATGTAAAGGGTATCGGACCAGCCGGCATAATAGAGCACCTGGCCGCGGTCGAGGTGGCTGATCACCAGGCTGTCCCAGTCGAGGTTGGTGGTATCCCGCCAGACATACTGCGTACTGGGCAAATATTTAAAATAGGTTCCCAGGCTGTAGGCGGCTTTGTGGTTCCACATGCCCGAACCAAAGGGTCCGTAATTCATGTCAACCGATACGCCCAGGTGGCCCAGCACTTCGGCAACGCCGTCGTTGTATGAGCTGAGCTGGTTTTGCATATTGTTCCAGTCGTACGTGGCGGCCGCAAAGTCGGCGCTGAGGGTTCCGTACACCGGGTGCTGGTAAGTATAGGAACCGCTGCCGTGTTCCGGCCAGCGGTAGTAATACATGATCTGGCCCATGGCCGTGGCTACGCATCCGGTCACCGCATGTCCGTCAGGCCCCTGGGGGTCGGCCGGGCACTGGGTGTTGTAAAACTTTCCCTGGTCCCACTTGCTGGTAAGCAGGGCTTGTACGGCTTTCTGACCCCGGAGATCCCTCAGTGCCAGCGGATTGCTGCCGCCCAGCCTTTTCCATTCCTGCTGCGTTGCTTCCGTCGCCGCGAAGTTATTTTCCAGACAGTAGGCGATGGTTTTGGCGTATTGTTCCATCCATGAGCGGAAACAGGCGGGCTGATCATCTTCCCTGAATGCCCCTTCAAAAGAATATGCCAGTACCGGGATCACCGCATCGCAGCCGGCCACGGCCACCCAGCCTGAGGGCTGCATGCTGATGCCGTAGTAAACCAGCCGTCCTTCATGATACACAGGCAAAAGCTCGAGGGTGGAAACAGCATCGTAATCCACCGGATGAAACTGCCTGGCGCGCTCATAATAAAAATTACGGGCAACGGTGGCCGCAGTATACCTGTCTGTTTGTACAGCCTGTGAATAAACTGCCTGGATGCTCACCAGGATGGATATCAGAAAAAGTGATCGCTTGCTCATAGACCTTGATTTAAAGGGTAAAAATAATAAAAGTATCAGTCGGGCTATGCTCCTGCTGATTTTAATCAATGACAACTGTCCTTAACCAGGCACTATACGGATCATCGGGATCAAAATTCCTGATTTGTTCATTTATTTTTCTTCAATGCAAATTGCCTGAACCGACCTTCCCGGAATGAGTACCTTTACCACCATAATTTTGATACGATGAGAAAAAAGACCCTTACACTGCTCGTTTTACTGCTTTCGCTTTCTTTTACCGGCCGGGCAAGCCATTATATGGGCGGGGAAATCACCTGGAGATGCCTGCTGGATGGCAGGTATGTCTTTTCGCTGCGGGTTTACCAGGAGTGTGCCGGCATCACTTTTTCCCCCTCAAGCATGGCGCTCCAGACAAATATACCGGGCATTCCGGATATTACTGTGTATTTCATCGATACCAATGATATCTCACCGGTCTGTTTCCCTGGTTTTCCGCCGGCTTTTACCCACATTGACTGTGAATTGACAACCATTCCCAACCAGGGCGGGGTGAGGGAATGGATCTATGAGTCCGACACCATACAATTGCCTGCATCGGTGCCCCCGGCCACGGGCTGGGTGTTTTCCTTCGACGGTTGTTGCCGGAATCCCTGCTCGAATATCGCCGGTACAAGTTCCATGTACTGGTTTCTGAGGGCAGTCATGTATCCTTACAACAACAAGCCGGCCCATCCCTGTTATGACAATTCGCCGCTGTTTGCCGAGGAACCTGTTTCGGTGATGACCACGGGCTATCACCTTTTTTACAATCATAACGGCTTCGATCCTGATGGCGACTCCCTTGCCTTCAGCTGGGCAGAGCCGCTTACTGCGCTTGCCACACCCATTGTGCCTTCTGCATATAATGCCGGGTATTCGTGGAATTCGCCATTGCCAGGGGTCATGCATCACCCCTCAAACGATCCCGCAAATATGGATCCCTACACAGGCCAGATCAGTTTCACCTCATTCACTACCGGGGCTTTCCTGACCAGCACCCGCTGCAGGGCATACAAGAGCGGGATCCTGGTATCGGAGGTGTTCCGCGAGATACAAATCGTGCTGCTGGCCGGCAGTACCAATCATCCTCCTTCGGTTACCCCGCCTTTTCCCGGGAATTTTCCCAGCCAGTGGTCTGATACGGTTTATCCTGGTTCCACCGTCACATTTCCGGTCTCGGCATTCGATTATGAACTCCTGAATGATTCGCTGACACCGCAAACGGTGTATCTCACCGCTTCGGGAGCACAGTTCGGCACGGGTTTCACCAGTACCACCGGCGGTTGTCTGGAGCCCCCATGTGCCACATTGACGCCGCCTCCGACCATTTGGGGGATATCTGCCGTAAACACCGTCTTCACCTGGCAGCCCACCTGCGATCACCTGACTTACGGATACGGAAACTTCGACGAATATGTGGATTACCAATTCGTGATCACCTATACCGACGATTATTGCCCGGTGCCTGGCCGGGTGACCCGGACCATCCGCATCATCATGAAAGATCCCGTCCTTCCGCCTCCGCTGCTCGACAGCTTCAGCATCCATCCCCTCACCGGCCATGTGACACTTCACTGGACACCCGTGACCGATACCCTCTATGCATTCGACAGCTACCATATTTTCTTTAAGGATCAGCCGGGCGGATCATACTCGGTGGTTGATTCGGTCTACAACATCAACCAGTCATCCTTCACCTATACCGGTATCAACGCCAACACCCAGCCTTTCTGGTGTATGCTCAAATGCAGGAGCGGCTGCCCGGGCCGCCTGAAGTTTTCGGCTCCCTCCAATGTGTTGTCGAATGTGGCCACGGGCACAGAATACACGGGTTACGACGGCAGGATTCTGCAGTATTATTTTGACCAGGATCAGCAACATTTCGTCGTGATTGCAAATGCAGCGAAAGAGGGTTTATGTAAATTTCAGTTTTTTAATTCCATGGGTGTGGAGTGTGCCTTTCATGAAGAATATCTGAAACAGGGCATGAACCGTTTGGTTTTGCCTCTTAACCTCCGGAGTAAGGGCCTTGTACT
Source organism: Bacteroidota bacterium (assembly GCA_022709385.1). Taxonomy (GTDB): domain Bacteria; phylum Bacteroidota; class Bacteroidia; order Bacteroidales; family CAIXZF01; genus JAKLIX01. The sequence goes on from JAKLIX010000016.1 coordinate 87,983, forward strand.
TTTCAGGCTGACAGGAAATGACTTTCAGGAATACGGAAAGTTTATATATTTGAAATAGATACCGGAGTTTCTGCAGGAACAGCGGGCGGTATCATCGCGAATTACTGCGGGTATGAAAAAACTGATTGCCGTTTTGTTTTTTTCCATGATGGTGGTACAGCAGGCCATGCCCAGTCATTACATGGGAGGAGAGATTTACTGGGAATGTGTCAGCGACGGAAGGTATGTGTTTCATATGAGGGTGTACCAGGAGTGTGCGGGAGTGTTGTATCCACTTGTTACACTGAATATTATCACCACTGTTCCCGGCATGCAGACTATATTGATGACGCTCATCGATACCAATGATATTTCTCCCGTGTGTTATCCGGGGAGTCCTCCTGTATTTCCGCATCTTGACTGTGAAACGACCACCATCAGCAATACCGGCGGTATCCGAGAATGGATATACCGCAGCGACACCCTCGTCCTTCCTTCCCTTATACCTCCCGCAACAGGGTGGTATTTCTATTACACCAACTGTTGCCGGAATCCCTGCAGCAATATTTCCGGAACCACTTCCATGAGTTGGTTTTTACAGGCCGTGATGTATCCTTTTCATAACAGGCCGGCCAATCCGTGTTACGATAATTCACCGGCCTTTGCAGAGAAACCCGTCTTTGTGACTCAGGCGGGCTATCACCTTTCATATAACCATAACGGCTACGACCCTGACGGGGATTCTCTTGTGTTCAGCTGGGCTCCACCCATGACCGGGATGGGTACTCCGATACCAGGCACATTTTATAATCCTGGTTACGCTTTTAATTCTCCCCTCCCCGGTCCGTGGCATCATCCTTCCAATGACCCCGCACAGCTTAACCCTTATACCGGTCAGATCGTTTTCAGTTCGTTCACTACAGGCGCTTTTGTGACCAAGGTCTGCTGCCAGACCTACAGAGCAGGGATACTTACCGCCGAAGTATACAGGGAAATTCAAATGGTAATCCTGCCAATGACGAACAATCATCCGCCGGGGGTCTTGGCACCATTTCCCAACAATCTTTACGATCATTGGGCAGATACGGTGTATCCCGGTACTGTTATAAACCTGCCCTTGCAGGCCGACGATCTTGAATTGCTAAATGACGGCATTACGCCGCAGTCTGTGTTGATCACTGCCAGCGGTGTCCAGTTTGGTACCGCTTACTCCAATACCCTCAGCGGATGCCCGGAACCACCCTGTGCCATCCTTACACCCCCCGTTCCGCTTAGCGGGCTTTCCACGGCTGTTACAATTTTTTCCTGGGAGCCTGATTGCAGCCATCTGAGCTATGGCTACAGTAATTATGATGAGTACGTGGATTATCAGTTTGTGTTTACCTTTTCGGATGATTATTGCCCCGTACCCGGCAGGGTGACACGGACATTACGCATCATCATGAAAGATCCCGTCCTTCCGCCTCCGCTGCTCGACAGCTTCAGCATCCATCCCCTCACCGGCCATGTGACACTTCACTGGACACCCGTTACCGATACCCTCAATGCATTCGACAGCTACCATATTTTCTTTAAGGATCAGCCGGGCGGTTCATATTCGGTCGTGGACTCAGTTTACAACATCAACCAGTCATCTTATACCTATACCGGTATCAACGCCAACATCCAGCCTTTCTGGTGTATGCTCAAATGCAGGAGCGGCTGCCCGGGCCGCCTGAAGTTTTCGGCTCCGTCGAATGTTTTGTCGAATTATGCTACCGGAACGGATGGCATGTATCCCCCCATACACCTGCACCACGTTTTCATGGATGCGGAAGCAGCTACCCTGACAGTCAGCATGCAATCTTCTGAATATGCCAGGTGCAGAATATTGATATATAGCGCCCTGGGATCCGTTATCACCGAACGTGATATTAACCTGGTGCAGGGTTTGAACACACTGGCGATACCCCTTGCGGCTCCCCGGCCCGGTTTGTACTTTTTCAGCATCCAAAGTAATGCATGTTGTATGCATCAGAAATGTATCCTTCTGCGTTGAATATATATAATACATTGACATTAAATATCTTAATACAAGTATCATGAAAAAGTACCTGGTCATTATCAGTCTTTGCCTTACAATGTCCTTCCAGGCTGGGGCAAGTCATTACATGGGTGGTGAAGTTTATTGGGAATGCCTGCCCAACGGGCAGTATCTGTTCCATTTAAGGGTTTACCAGGAATGCGCGGGTATTCTGTACAGCACTGTGTCTGAGACGCTGAATACATCGGTGCCCGGCCTGCCTTCCATCATTTTGTATTTTGTGGATTCAATTGACATTTCACCAGTCTGTTATCCCGGACCACCACCTGCTTTTCCGCATCTGAGTTGCGAAACGACCTATACCAGCAATTCAGGAGGGATCAGAGAATGGATATACCAGTCGAATCCCGTGACACTGCCGGCAGGGCCGCCTCCGGCCACAGGCTGGGTATTCGCCTTTCCCGGCTGCTGCCGTAACCCTTGTGCGAATATTGTGGGCACCACCAGCATGAACTGGTATCTGCAGGCGATCATGTATCCTTACAACAACCAGCCTGCAAACATCTGTTTCGACAACCCTCCGGTATTTGCCGAAAAACCAGTGGTGGTGGCTTGTACCGGATATCCGTCGGCTTATAATCACAACGGCTATGATCCTGACGGTGATTCAATTGCTTATTCCTGGGCGCAGCCATTGACCGGTCTTAATGTTCCTATCCCAGGTTCAGCCTACAATAACGGATATTCCTGGATTTCGCCCCTTCCCGGTGCCGTGCAGAACCCGATGAACGATACGGCTGTGATGGATCCTGTCACCGGACAGATTACGTATACCTCCTTCACCCAGGGTGCTTTTGTGACCAAGACAGCTTGCCGGACTTACAGGATGGGAACGCTGATTGCCGAGGTATTCAGGGAGATACAAATGGTATTGCTTCCCTGTGGTAACAATCTTCCTCCCGATGTCACGGTTCCTTTCCCCATGAATCCTGCGGATCAGTGGGTGGATACCGTATATCCCGGCACCCTGGTCACTTTCCCTTTGGTTGCCTCTGATACGGCTCTGCTGAATGATAACCTGACACTCCAGTCCGTTACCATGACAGCGGGAGGCCCCCTTTTCGGCGACGGTTTCACTTCCGTCAGCACCGGCTGCCTTGAACCTCCCTGCGCTACCCTGAACCCTCCTCCGGTGCTGTCCGGCATTTCTGGCGTTTCCACGGTGTTCACCTGGCAGCCCACCTGTGATCACCTTTCTTTCGGTTATGGGAACCAGGACGATTATGTGGATTACCAGTTCATCTTCAACTTCTCCGACGATTATTGCCCGGTGCCGGGCCTTACAACCAGGGTGGTTCATATTGTAGTCAAGGATCCCTACCTGCCGGCTCCGGTACTCGACAGCTTTGACATTGCACCCGTTACCGGCCATGTTAGCCTGTTCTGGAATCCTTTGCAGGATTCACTACAGTCCTTCCACAGCTACCATATTTATTATAAAGATCAGAACAGCGGGCAGTACGCAGTACTTGATTCCCTGACCGATATCAGTCAGTCCTCCTTTACACACACTGCCATAAATGGGAACACCCAGTATTTCTGGTATCAGCTGCGGTGCAAATCGGGCTGTTCCAACAGGCTGAAGTTTTCGGCTCCGTCGAATGTGATGTCGAATTACCCTACCGGGACTGGAAACAGCAATGAACTCACCGGAACTGTTGCATTCGTGAACAACGAGAACAGAAAGCTGATAATCATACCGGGAGGGATAAAGGAACCGCTGACCGGAATCAGATTGTACCATGCACTCGGAGGACTGGTGGTTCAATCTCCTGTTAGGGTCCAACCTGGTGAAAGCCCGGTGGAGATTTCCCTGGCAGGCCTGAGTCCGGGTTTGTACATTTATTGTCTTGACTGCGAAGGAAGCAGCATCAGGGGTAAATTCATCCTCCGCTGACAGCCTGCTTATTGCACCACAAAACGTCTGGAAACCTTTCCGGACGGACTGTGAAGGATGAGCTGGTAAAGCCCGGCAGTTAAATCCGAGATATCAACTGACAACCTGCTGCCATCAGCCTGAAGAGCCTTCCTCTGAAGGCATTGCCCCTGCATATTGCATATCTCCATCTCCAATGTCCTGCTTTCTGAGGTTTCAAAAGTTACAAACAGCATGTCGCTGGCCGGATTGGGGTAAACCTGCATTACCTTCAGTTCATTGTCCTCCGTGATCCCTGCCGGCTGGCTGGTGTAAACCGCCTTCCAGCCTGCAGCGTTGATGCTGCTGTTGGTGTAGAAGATCAGGAACATGGCCCCGGTTTGGGAGACAAGGGTGGGGGGCAACTGGCTTCCGAAGAACTTGCCGAGCAGGGTTCCGCTGCCGTTGGTGGTGTCGTAAGCGTAGACCTCCACAAAATCCGACACGGGTTCTGTCTGGAATTCAGTGAAGTTCAGGGTGATCTGCTGTACATTGGGCGGTTGTATCAGGTACTGGCAGATGGTTTTGTTGTTGTAGTTCTTCGTCCCGCTGCCGTCCTGAAGGATGCCGTTAGCCGCCGTATAGGTATCAAGGGTCTGGCAGTATTGCGGCATCTTGCTCTCATAGGTGATAAACCAGCCCTGGTTGTTGTTGTCGTTGTCGGAAGTGAAGCGGATCAGCACCTGGTTCCCGCTGCTGGTGATGCTCTGGGGGATGTTGATCCCCGAGAAGCTGCCGATGACGGGGCTGCTGGTACCGGGACCGTCATAAACGGTTACGATATCTGCATTATTCTCAGTTTCAAGCGACTGGAACCTGACGATCAGGTGGCTGACCGAGTCGTTGGGTCCAACAGTCGGGTTAATCAGGTAATAGCAATCGCTGTTGCTCTGGTAATCCATCGGACCGCTGCCGTCATCGAAGGAACCGCAGAGTGGTGTCAGCGTTCTGAATCCCGTGCAGTAAGCGGGGTAGTTGCCCGTCGGATAGATGTTGATCATGGCGCCCTGGCCGTTGGTGAAACTGCTGCCGCCGGGATTCAGGTTGTTGAGGTTAAAAAAGCCATTGTAGGATCCGCTCCAGCCCCAGTTGAAGTGGAAGAAATCATCCTGGTAACCGTCCACGTTAAAAGCATGCCCGCCCGAACCATAACCATGGTAATACATTGGTTTTCTGTCGTCAAGCTGATCTCTCAGCAGATTCGCCCAGGCGGTGTTCGAGTAGTTGCTCTTACTCACCATTTGGGTGGCCGGGTCGTAACGGAAGTAATTCACCATCGCATCGGCCGCGTCATTGCTGTATGCGCCGGAACCGGTCGGGGAGTATCCCATATCCACGGCGATACCGCAATGCAGCAGAAGGGTGGCTATTGCCGTGTTCGTCGATTGTATGGAAGGAAGCATCGCATCCCACTGGTAGGTCGTATTTGCAAAATTGGCTGTCAAAGGTCCGTATGAAGAATAGTGGGTATGACTGCCCTGTCCGCTTGCCGGGAAACGGTAATAGTACATCACCTGGGCCATGGCGGTGGCCACGCAGCCGGCGTAAACATGTCCGCCCGGACCGTCGGGGTCGGCCGGACAAAGCTCATTGTAGTAAGCACCCTGGTTCCATTTGCTGATCAGCAGCGGTTTTACCGCTCTTTCTCCTTTAAGCGGCCTCAGTTGTCCGGGCTCATCCCCCGTCAGCCTTTGCCAGTCCGCAAGAATCTCAGCGGTGGGAGCCGATTTCCTCTCAATGTGATAAACAATCTGGTCGCGCACATTGTCCATCCAGGAGGTAAACTGGGGAGGCTCATCCTGTGTGCCGTACTCACTCCAGAAGGAATAGGCAATCACCGGGCTGACTGCGTCATCACCCGATATAATCACGTATCCGCCAAGGTTTACCGTAAAGACACGATAGATGAACCTGCCGTCCTCGACCCGCTGGAAGGCGCCGCTGAGGCTGATGTCATCATAGCTGACTTCCGTAAACTGTGAGATCCTTTCATAGTAAAAGTTCTTGGCCACTTGCATGGCCTGGTGGTGATCCACCGGTCTTGCTGTTAACAGACCGGACAGCAGGAGAAGGGCCAGGAAAACCGTCGTGATTCTTTTCATATACGTTGTCAGGAATTAATGAATGATCAGTTTTTGTATCAATGAACCTTGCTCACCCGCTAATTTAAGCAGGTAAATGCCTGCGGGGATATGATCCACTGAGCAGGAGACAGTGTTTGATCCTTGCGGAATATCGTGGCTTTCGGTCAGCAGCGTTCTTCCCGAAAGGTCGGAGATGATCATGCTGAATTGCTGAGGGATTGAGGATAGAAGGCTGATGGTGAGTCTATCTTCGGCGGGGTTCGGGTAAACATGAAGTTCATCGAATCCGCTCAGCATGTCGATACCGGCACCAAGGGCCTGGTACTGGGCTGTCCAGCCCGGCTTGTTGACGCTGCCGTTGGTTTTGAATTCGATGTACATGCCGCCGGTAGTGGTCATCACGGGTGGGGGCAGCGTGTTTCCTGAAAAACTGCCCAACAGGGCTTGGGTGTTTAGGTCGTAAATCTTGATGTAGTCATTCACGGGTTCTGTATCGAATTCAGTGAATGTCAATGTAATGGCTGCTGCATTCGGTGGTTGGATGATCCAGGTGCAGATGGTGCCCGGAGAATAGTTTTTCGGACCGCTTCCGTCGGTGATCGTGCCTGAAAGTGCAGTGAGACTGGTATTGCTGCAGAACTCGGGGAAGGTGGCGGAATAGGTCAGCAACCAGCCTTCTGCCGTACTGCTGCTGTCTGTTTGGAAAGTGATGAGCAGTCGCGAACCCTGGTGTTCGATGGAAGCGGGAAGGCTGGTTCCGGAGAAGGAACCCAGCAGGGGTGCGGCCGTGCTGTTGCCCCCGTAAATCTTTACCACATCGGCTCCGCTCTGGGTGTTGAAGCGGTTGAAGGTGATCCTGATGGATTTTACCGAGTCGTCCGGTGCAAGCAGCCAGCTGCAGTCTGCCAGATCGTTGTAGGGGTCGGGCCCGCTACCGTCTTCAATGGTGCCGCTGGTATGTTCGCTGATGATTTTTGGTCCGTCGCAGTGATAGGGGAAATTGTTACCCGGATAAATGTCGACAATGGCGCCGTGGTCGCTGTTGAAGTTGGAACCGCCGGCACTCGGATTGAGGTTGTTCAGGGTGAAATAGCCGTCGGATGCCCCGCTCCAGCCCCAGTTCATATGAAAATAATCCGTGCCCTGGTAACCGTCCACCACCCAGGCATGCCCGGCACCGCCGCCCGTTGGCCGGCCGCTGTATATACAGGGACGTTTCTGGTCCAGGTTGTTACGGAAAAGATCTATCCAGCCTTGTGCGGAATAGGACATCCGTTGCACATGCTTGGTACTGGAGGCATACCTGAAATACAGTTTCAGGGCTGCGGCCACCGAACCCGTATTGGCCCCTGATCCGTCGGGGCCATAATCCATACTGACAGAAACCCCGCAATGATAGGAAAGCAGGGCCACAGGCTGGTTGCTGCGGATCAGGCTGTTCAGCATCCCATCCCAGGGATACAGCGTGTTTCCGAAATTCGCGCTCAACTGTCCGTACTGCGGGTGATAGTATGAAAAAGATCCTGTTCCCTGCAGCGGATAACGGTAATAATACATCACCTGTGCCATGGCTGTAGCCACACAGCCTACATAGGTGTGTCCGCCGTCACCGCCCGCGTCGGCCGGACAGAGGTCGTTGTAGTATTTTCCCTGGTCCCATTTGGAAAGCAGCAGCGGGCTGACATCTTTCGTGTTGTTTTTATTGTCTGCCTGAAAGTCATCTGACAGCAAACTTTGCCATGCGGCGGCAATTTCATGGTCGGCCTGACTGCCGTTTTGATGGTGGAATAGAATCTCCTGCCCGTAGCCGTCCATCAGGTAAACAGTTGATGGTGATGATGTTTGCAGGTCAAACCTGCCGTCAGGGGAGTAGGCGATTACCGGGCGCACCACATCCTGACCGCTGATGATGATAAATCCGCCTCCTGAGAAATTGATGATATGGTATAACAACACGCCGGATTTGCGGATGCTCTGCAGGGAGCACTGATCCGTGCTGAAGTCACGGAAATTGTATTGCTGTGCTTTTTCGGCCATGAAGTTCATACCGGCTTTCGTGGCCATTTTGTCTGATACTTCACCGGCAAAAAGGCCCGATGAAAACAATACGATGAGCAGGGTGAAAGGAAAATGCTTGATCATGTCGGGTTTGCGGGGTGTTTGGGTTTTAAAAAGACCCTGTCACGGCTGTGGGTCCGCAACAGGGTCAGATATTCCTGAAAATGGAATGATTACTGGATGACGAGTCTTTGCTGATAGGAACCGAGCTCGTTGCTGAGTTTGAGCAGGTAAACACCTTTGGCAAGATCACTCAGGTCGAAGCTTCCTTTGTACTGGCCTGAAAAGCGTCCTGTGTTTTCCTGCCTGAGGATCTGTCCGGTTAGATTCATCAGCAGCACTTCTGCCTCACCGGGCATGTCCTGGCTGAACTGCAGGTTGAGGATGCCCCTGGAAGGATTCGGGTAAATATTGATATCGCTAAAACCGCTGTTTTCATCCAGGCCGAGATTGCCTACCGAATATTCGGCTTCCCAGCCGCCGTAGGTATACACATAGTTGGTTTTGAATTCGATATACATCGATCCGCTGGCTGCGGTGACATCTGCGGGCATGTTGGTGCCTGAGTAAGTTGCCAGCAGGGTCTGTGTGGCAAGGTCATATACCTTCACATAATCTACGTTATCCTCCAGATTGAAGTAGGTAAAGTGCAGGTTGAGGTTCTTTCCGAAGGGTGGTTGAATGGTCCAGCTGCAAACCGTATTGTTCAGGTAGTTCAGCGGACCACTGCCGTCGCTTACGGTACCGTTCGGACTGCTAAGGTTGGTGCCCTGGCAGAATTTCGGGTAGTTGGAACGGAAACTGGCATAGAAACCCTCTCCGGCTGTACTGCCGTTTGAGGTGAATGTGATAAACATCCGGTTGGAGGTGGATGTGTATGTGCCGCTGGGCAGGGTGGAACCGCTGTGGGTGAGCAGTACGGGAGCGCTGGCATCGGCTCCGTCGTAAACGGTAACCACATCATTGTTGCTTTCTGTGTTGAAAAGGTTGAAGGTCAGTACGATTTTCGAAACAGTATCCGTCGGCGCAATCAGCCAGCTGCAGGAGGCGTTGTCCTGATAATTGAGGGTCATGCCGCTGCCGTCTTCAAAGGTGCCTTTGGTGCCGGTAAGCACTTTGTTGCCGCCGCAGTATGCCGGGTAACCGCTTGCCGGGTAAATGTTCCTCACGGCTCCGTTATTCTGATTGTATGGAGGATCGCCGCCGGGAGTGAGGTTGTTGATGGCATAGAAACCGTCGCTGTATCCGTCCCAGCCCCAGTTGAAATGGAACATGTTGGTGCCGCCGGTGTTTTCATAACCATCACAGTTCCAGGCATGTCCGCCATCTGAATTGGCACCTGAATAAATCAGGGGCTGCTTATTGTCGAGGTTGGCGATCATCATGGCTTCCCAGGTGGAGGAAGAATAATTCATTTTCTGGATGTACTGGATGGCAGCATCATACTTGAAGTATGCCGACATGGCAGAAGGCACCAGGTTGGTAAATGATCCGGAAGCATTCGGGCCGTATGACATATTGACCGAAACACCCAGGTGGTAACACAGGGTGGCCAGGGCCATATTGGCTTCATTGGCCTTCAGCACCATCTCATCCCAGAGGTAGGTGGTGGCTCCGAAGTTGGCTTCCTGCCAGCCGTAGTTGCCGTAGTTGGGATTATTGGCATTGTAGCCGTGGGCCCCCTGTCCGGTTTCCGGATAACGGTAGTAAAACATGATCTGTGCCATGGAGGTGGCCACGCAGCCCACCGGGCAATGTCCTTCTTCCCCGTTCGGATCGGAAGGGGTGAGGGTGTTGTAATATTTACCCTGTCCCCATTGGGTGATCATTAATGGTTGCACATTCTTTCCGCTCTTTGCCAAAGGCTTGGAAATGAATTCATCATCCAGCAGCCTTTCCCATTCCCGGCTGACATCGGCATGCGCGGCGGTTCCCTGAGCCCTGTAGTAATCGATCTGTTCTTTTATCTGTCCCATCCAGGTCCGGAATCCCAGGTTGCCGGCATCGTCACTGTAAGTGCTGCGGGTGGAATACCCGATGACGGGTTGCAGGATGTCTTCGGCCGTGATGATCACAAAACCGCCTCCGTCAAAGGTAAACACATGATAGTAGGGGATGCCTGAGGCATCGGTAATGCTTTGTTCAGAAGCAATGCTGATCTTTGAAAACGGGAGTTGTGCCTGCTGATTGGCCCTTTCATAATACAGATGCAGGGCAGCCTTGCGTGCCGTGGCCCGGTCAACTTCTTTCGCCTGTCCGGCCTGCAAAAGGAGGCACATGATCAATGCGGTCAGCGTGAATCGTGTTATTCTCATATCGGTAGGATTAATTTTAATAAAAACATGCAAAGTTAATCATTAGTTCAATACGCCCGACGTCTTTTCTGCCGGGAAGTGTCATATATAATAATAATGAATTCGTATGTGTTTTCCCTCATCAGTTACAGACTGCCGGATTGGACGAGCGTTGCCCGGCGGTCTTGTTAATAAAACGTAATATACTCATACTTGACAGGTTTGCGAATGCAAAGCTGTTTATACCGACACATAATGGGTCTTCAGTAAAAGATCTTCAGAGCGGTGTACGGTAATACTGGTTCTAAACACCACTGTTTCTCACTGCTGTCAAGAACCTTTAAGTTTGAGTAATGCCGTACACCCCTGGGTCGTAATTTTCTCGCAAACTCATTCCGTGTCGGTATAATTTCCCGCTTTGCTGGCTTGATGACAGAGGGAATTAAACTGAAGCTCACCTTCAGCGGATGGATGCATGGACTGGTATAAAATAGCCGGCTATCATGGAAAAAACGATGTGACACATGGCCCAACGATGTGCCACATGCCGGCAATTCATTTTAAAGACCTGAAAAACAGTGTAATATAATCGCTGTTTTTAAAACCATGACCCATGTTGCCACATGTATTGATTTCGGTGTTGAAAACTATCATGTGTCACATCAAAACACCATGTGACACATTGAAACTGGCATGTGTCACATCAGACTACCACCCTGCAATACTACCCTACAACATTGCACGCCAGAAATTCCAATCACCGATTCCACCAAACCACCAAACCACTAAACCACTAAACCACCAAACCACTAAACCTCTAAACCTCTAAACCTCTAAACCTCTAAACTTCTAAACCACTAAACTTCTAAACTTTCCTTAAGTTTGCACGTTTTTTCAAAATGGTCCCGTGAAGCAAAAGAAAGCAGACAGGTTTTCCGGATTTAAAGCCACTTTCAGGGTGTTGTTCACGCTGTATGCCACAGTAATCCTGTTTTTTCTGCTCCACCGTCTTCTGCAGTTATTCCTTCATGCTGACCAGGTAAACGGAGACAACCGCCGCTATCTTCTGTTCGGTTTCTTCAACCGGGGACTGCTCTTCGATACCGTTACCGCCACCTACCTGCTGATCATGCCTTCCCTGCTGATCATTACGGTATATCTCCGCGGCCGTTCCTCCCGGCTTCTCCATATCATCACCACCGGCTTCCTGCTGCTGGCACTCTGCCTGGCACTGGCAGTCAGCCTGACGGACATCCCTTTCTATTCCTATTATCATGCAAGGATCAACTTCAGCGTGCTTTCCTGGACGGATGACCTGCCGCTCATGATGGAGGCTGTGTTCGGAAATGTGCTGTATGTTGTTGTACTCCTTGTTTTTATACTGCTTTTACTGATTTGTGGCCGCTTCATCACAGGCTGGACCCGACGGCAGCTGAAAGCGGTGGAGGCACAGCATGAAACCGGCATCCTGAAAAAGATCGCATGGACTGCTGTCCTGCTGTTCCTGCTTTTCCTCGGCCTCAGGGGCGATGTCGATCCCTCCGGAACGCCGCTTCAGGTCAAACATGTGTTCGAATCTCCCAGTCCCTTTGTAAACCAGTTGGCAATCAACCCGGTATTCAATTTTCTCAGGACTTACAAGGATTTTAATGTGGATTACCTGGAAGATAGCGTCGCTGTCAGGAATGTGCGGCAATACCTTGGCATCCGTGCCGGCTATCAAAGTCCCGTGGCCCGCGATATCGTCTTCAAGGATCCCCCCGACCGGAAAAATGTCGTGCTTATCCTGATGGAAAGCCTGCATACCGGTCGCATGCGAAGGTTCGGCAATACCGGCAACCTTACCCCCGTCCTCGACAGCCTCGCCAACCATGGCCTGATCTTCGAAAACGCCTATACTGCCGGTATTCACACCTATAATGGCGTCTTTTCCTCGCTTTTTTCCCTGCCCGCCCTGATGCAGAACAAACCGACCCTGTCATCTGAATCTTCCGGTCAGGCGTATGCCGGACTGTCGAATGTGCTGAAGAAGGAAGGATATTCCACCGTCTTCTTTCTCACCGGCTCCCGCGACTTCGACAACTTCTCCGGCGTGTTTCCCTACAACGGCATCGACATGATGGTGGATGAAAAGCATTATCCCCCCGGTTCCGTGCTGAACAACTGGGGCGTGGGGGATCATACCATGTTCCGCTACTCCCACAAGGTGCTCGACAGCCTTGACGCACTGCACAGGCCCTTCCTCGCGGTATATATGACGGTTTCGACCCATACTCCCTATACTGTGCCGGAGGATATCCCTTTCAAACCCACCGCGAAAAACGACTGTGACCGTTCCTATCAGTATGCCGACTGGGCCCTGGGTGAATTCATGGAACAGGCTGCCCGGTCCAAATGGTTTCATCATACCCTCTTTGTCCTGATCGCCGACCACGGCCAGGTGTTTAAACCCCTTTACGACCTCACGCTTTCCTATCACCATACACCGCTGATCTTTTATTGCCCGGAAACGATTCAGGCTTCCGTGGAACAAAAATTATCCCTGCAGATCGACGTCTTTCCCACCATCATGGGCATGCTCAGAATTCCATACAGGAACAACACACTCGGCATTGACCTGATGCGGGAAAGCAGGCCTTTTGCCTATTTCAGCGCGGACCGCAAGCTCGGTGTGCTGAACCAACAGTATTATCTTATCATCGATCAGGGAGGACACGAATCGCTCTACCGCTACCGGGCACATTCCCTGCTCAATGAAATCGACCGCCATCCTGTGCTTGCCGACAGCATGAAAACCTATGCGTTCAGCATGCTGCAGACCATGCAGTTCATGCTGCGGAAACGCCTGACCGGCCTGTGAGTTTTATCCGTACCTTCGTTCAAACTTGATTGTTTAAATGAAAACCGGCCTTTTAATCCTGCTAAGCTGTTACACCGTCCTTGGAGGCTGCTGCAAAAGCATATACGCACAGGGACCAGCTGTTGAAATGGCCGGTCTGCCTGCTGCCTGGCACCAGGGCATCCCCCTCGGCAATGGCCTGATGGGAGCGATGGTATGGTCCGGGGACGGTCACTTACGCCTCTCCATCGACCGTGCCGACCTCTGGGACTTAAGCTATATCAGGGAATTCGACCTCGACGAATGGAACTTCAGCTGGGTCTTCCAACGATGGGTCAAAGCGGGTGAGTATGGTGCCGTACAACAGCTTTTCGACCAACCCTACTACCGTGACCCTGCCCCGGTCAGGCTTCCGGCCGGCGCCGTCACACTGGATCTCTTCAGCTTGGGCAGGCCCGACAGCGTCTCCCTCGATCTGTTCAGAGGTAGCTGCAGGCTTGCCTGGAACAGCGGGATCGCCATGAGCATTTTCGTGCATGCAAGCCAGCATGTGGGGATGTTCCGTATCACCGGACTGCCAAAGGAAATCGCACCTGCACTCAGTCCCCATAATTTCCTGCTGGTCAGAAACCGCTTTTCCACGGATACCGTTCCCATCGGTTGGCAGCAGCTCTCATACCCCCTGCCGGTGATGCGTGTGGAGAAACAACGGGCTTATTTTCACCAGGATGCCTCCCAGGGCATATCATGGGAGATGGAGTTACAATGGAAATATCATCAGGATACCCTCGATGCTGCCTGGTCGGTGGCCGTTCATTACCCCGGCGGAGAAACCACTGTCCCGGTCTGGGATATGGTTTCACATTTCCTTACTCTGGGGTACGACAGCCTGTACCGGACTCATACCGGCTGGTGGCAGCGCTACTGGATGCAGGCCGCGCTTCACCTGCCCGATTCCGCCATGCAGCGTCAGTGGGAAATGGGACAGTACCTGACGGGGGCTTCCTTCAGGAAAGATGCGCCCCCTCCTTCCATCCTCGGCCTGTGGACCAATGATGACGGTCAGTTGCCGTATGATAAAAACGCGTATCATCATTATTTACATACCCAGATGTGCGCCTGGCCCTGCTACTCGGGAAACCGCCTGGCAGAGGCCGCCGTGCTCACCGACTGGCTCTGGCTGTACAAGCCGGTGGCGGAAAAATACACCCGGAAGTACTTCGGGGCCGACGGACTGGCTTTCCCGGGAGTGTCGGCTTTCAATGCCTATCCCCTCGGGGGTGGCGCCCCCTGGGCCTTTTCTCCCACCGTCTCAGCCTGGCTGGGCCATCACTTCTACTGGCAGTGGAAATACTCCATGGACCGGAATTTCCTGCAGCACAGAGCCTATCCCTGGGTCAGGGATGTGGCGCTGTTCCTCGAAAAGATGTCGGTGTTCCTTCCCGATTCCAGCCGCTGCCTCCTGATGAGCTCGAGTCCGAAAACCGGCGGCGCCACCGGCGAAGCCTGGTTCGGACTGAATACGAACTATGACCTGGCGCTCATCAGGGCGCTCCACACGGCGGCATGCGAGATGGCGGAACAACTCGGACTCGAAGATGATCTTCAGCGCTGGCGCCGGAATCTGGACAGCTGGCCGGAACCTGCGGTCGACAGCACTTTTTCCAGGCTCATGATCGCTCCGGGAGTCTTGCCCGACCCGCATCATTCCTACCTCTCGCATCTTGTGGCGGTGTATCCCCTGGGACTGATCGACGCCTTCCGCGACGAACGGACGGCATCACTGGTGAAGCGTAGCCTAGATGACCTGGCCCCCGCATCGGATGCTTCGTGGCAGGCATACGGACTTGCCTGGCTTGCCCTCTTACGGGCCAGGGCCGGACAGGGGAATGAAGCCCGGGCAGCGCTCAGGGCGCTGATCAGGGGGCATTTCCTTGCCAACGGGCTGGCGGTCACGGAAAAACAGAAAGACAGGCAGGAAACGCTGCCGCTCAGTCCGGAAGCCGGAATGGGCTTCAATGCAGCCGTGCAGGAGATGCTGTTGCAGGGACATCATGGCATCATCAGGCTGTTCCCGGCCATCCCGGAGGAATGGAAAAACGTGTCTTTCATGAAGCTGAGAACGGAAGGAGCTTTCCTGGTGTCGGCCGCGATGAAACAGGGCCTGGTGAGCAGCGTGGTGGTCCTGTCAGAAAAGGGCGGGGTGATGCGGATGGCCAATCCTTTCGGTACCGCCGCCGTACGGATCAGCGGCGCCAGGGCTGAGTCCCTCGACGATAAGGAGATCGTTGTCCATACTCGTCCGGGAATGATCATGCAGTTTACGAAAAATGAATAAGGGTCTGTGACCCTGTACAAGCGCCTTCACGAATGAACATCATAAGGAGAAAATAAAATGAACAGGATCTTAATCAGGAATATCGATACCCTGGCCGGGGTGGAATACCCGGGCCGCGAGCGCAAAAGGGTCTGCGGTGCGGAAATGTCGGAGTTCAATGTGATCAGAAATGCCTTTTTGCTCATTTCGGAGGGAGAGATCGAGAACTTCGGGAGCATGGAACATTGCATGTACCGGCCTGAAACGGCAGGTGAGATGCAGGTGATCGACGCGGCCGGAAAGGCTGTGCTGCCCTGCTGGTGCGACAGCCACACCCACCTGGTGTATGCCGCCAGCCGGGAAGGGGAGTTTATCGATAAGATCAGGGGAATGAGTTATGAGGAGATCGCCCGGAGAGGCGGGGGGATACTGAATTCGGCCCGGCGCCTGCACGAGACCCCGGAGGAGGAATTGTTTGAAACGGCCTCTCTCAGGTTGCGTGAAATCATGTCGTATGGAACGGGAGCCGTGGAAATCAAAAGCGGTTACGGCCTCAATACGGAAGATGAACTGAAGATGCTGCGCGTGATCCGAAGGCTGAAACAGGAAAGCCGGCTTACCATCAGGGCGAGTTTCCTGGGCGCTCATGCCGTTCCGGCGGAATATAAGGGAAGGCAGGAAGAATATGTGGATATGCTCATCGGCGAGATGCTGCCGCGCGTGGCGGAAGAGCGACTGGCCGATTATGTGGACGTGTTCTGCGACAGGGGCTTCTTTACCGTAGACGAAACGGCACGTATCCTCGATGCGGCCGGCCGTTACGGACTCATCCCGAAGATCCATGCCAACGAACTGGATTATTCCGGCGGAATACAGACCGGGGTGCAGTTTGGCGCCCTGTCTGTCGACCATCTTGAATATACCGGGGAAGCGGAGATCAGGGCGCTGAAAGGCACGGCCACCATGCCGACCATTTTGCCGGGAGCCGCCTTTTTCCTCGGCCTGCCATATGCGCCCGCAAGGGAAATGATCGATGCCGGACTCGGCATTGCCATGGCATCTGACTACAACCCCGGCTCCTCGCCCAGCGGCAATATGCAGTTTATCCTCTCGATGGCCTGCATCAAATACCGCCTGCTGCCGGAAGAAGCCCTCAATGCCGTCACCCTGAACACCGCCTACGCCATGGGAATCAGCGATACCCACGGATCCGTCGCCATCGGGAAAAGAGCCAATGTGTTCATCACCAGGACCCTATCCTCACTCGCCTACCTTCCGTACGCCTTTGGCGAAAACAAGGTGGAAACCGTGATCATCGGCGGCAAAGTGGTGCAGGGCTAAAGCCTGCCCCAATTCATTCCCTCATTCTGGCATTCCCGCATTCCCGCATTCTGGCATTCCTGCATTCTGGCATTCTTGCATTCCGGCATTCTTGCATTCCCGCAATGTCAAACATGGTTTTCAATACCCGGTGAAGCCCCGGAAATGCCGGATACCGATTTATGGATTTATTGGTTTAGAAGTTTCGTTGTCTGAAATTTGTAGAGACACGATTTTATCGTTTGTAGAGACACGATTTATCGTGTCTCTATCAATATGTCAAGACACATTATCCAAGGCCCGGGAAAGAATAGGACAGGAAATAAGTGACAAATTCCAATAATAATCCAATCTCCCGGTGGAGAGCACAAATGTAAGGATTTTTCATGCGTTGTCAAGGGGGGGAGTGATAATAACGAGGGCAGGTGAAACACATTTTTCTAATTTCTGTGTTCTTTCGGTAAAATTTTCAGGATTCAGATAAAATATTGAAGAGGTCAATATTCAGGTAAATTGTTTCCTTTCCGATTTTTTCAGGAATTAAAACACCGAGGCTTTCCAACTGTTTAAGGTATCTCTTTGCCGTATTCAGACTCCTTATTTTATTGTCCAGCAATTTTTTCGGACTGATATATGGCTGTTCGAAAAGTTTCCCGGTAAAATCTTTTCTTATGGAGGGAATCTTATCATTGATCAGTTCCGAGGTTCTTGAATACAGCCTGTCAATTTCTTCAATTTTACTGATGGTATACTTTGCGGTTTCTTCAATTGCTTTCAGCATAAAAATGATCCAGGGATTCCACCTTCCAAGTGTCGTTACATTTTTCAGGAGTTCATAGTATTCATCCTTTTGCCTGATGATATAGGAGCTCAGATAGAGAATCGGAAGATCTAACAGCTGCTTTTGAATCATGAACAGAATAAATAAAATTCTTCCTGCCCGCCCGTTCCCATCCCTGAATGGGTGTATGGCTTCAAACTGATAATGTGAGATGGCAATTTTCAGCAGCGGATCATAGGGATATTTTATATCATCATTCATGTATTCGGTTAAGTTATTTAATTTCTGTAAAATGACTTCCGTGCCCCTTGGCGGAGTATAAACCACCTCACCCGCCAGATTTCCGCTTCCCCGTTTAAGAATTTTGGTTTCAGTTTGCGGTGGGCGTATCTGGTCATGAACCTGTTTGATTTCCTGGTATATACCAACCATGGTTTCAATGGTCAAGGCCTGATTCCTGACAATGTCATGATATCCCTTCCAAAGTGCCTGCCTGTACCTCAGTACTTCTTTGGCATTTCCTTTCAGCCCGTATTCGCTGATTGTGAGTGCTTTATAAAGTTCATCATCCGTTGTGAAGATGTTCTCTATCTCTGTGCTTGCTTTTGCCTCTCTGAGCGCAATGGTATTAACCAGCATCGATTGATTCGGAAGCTTTTTTGCAATCCCCTTCAGCTCGGCAAGGGCTTTGTTTGCGTTGTTTAATGCTTTATACACTTCCTTCGTTTCAACCTTCTCATCATCCGGTGGAAGCAGCGGTAAGCTGTTGAAGGGTTTGTTTCTGTCGTATGCTTCAATCAGGTTTGACATGAATTTTTTCTTTTGTCAAAAATACAATAAAATTGACAGATAAGGCTGTTTTTCGTCATTCTGACCCTAAAAATCATGCTTTCTGTCAAAAATGTTTAATAATTGACAGATTGATAAGCGCTGTACACAATGTATACCGAAAGAACACAGGCGTGCGAAAAATGTGCATACAGAGTCATCGGTATAAAGGATCTTTACTCATACTTGACAGGTTTGCATCTGCAAGGCTGTTTAGCAGGTTGCCAGATACGGAAACAGGCAAATATTCTGATTAAGATGACCTTAGCATTCGTAAACCAGCCAAATGCCGACACAAAGTTATGCGGTTGTGCAAATGCTTAACCGGCATTTTTTTTGTCTCCGTTAAAACTTTCTATCATTCTCTGAGCAACCGATCTCTGGACTATTGATTGTACATCGGGTTTCATATTCTTTAGCTTGAATATGTTATTAAAACCATAAAAACCAAATTCAGTTACAAGTTTGCCGATCAATTCATCAGCAAAAGAAGATGATATAATGCTGATCTCTGAAAAGTCAAGAGTAATAGTCTTGCCTGATTGCTTATACAGATTAATTATTTCATTTCTTATTTTTTCACCCGATTGTCTTGTGCCAACACCCGATTCTTTATTTTTAAGATTTAATATAATATTTCCGGCGTGGTCTTCCAATGATTCCATTTTCAGATTAACAGGTTCATATCCCCCCAGCGCTTTTGAAACTGATATTTCTTTACTGTAATCAAGTTGGAAATCCACAATGCAACCATTGTCATAAGGCAACTGAGGTTGGTTAGGATAAACAGTAACCTTTTTATTTGTCAGATTATAGGCAGCGGAACTTGAAATTATGTTAAGCTGTCCTGTGTTCTCAAGTACAATCTGGTGTAAACCCCAAAGCCCATTACCCTGTCCTATCTTTTTATCTCTGGTTATGCCCTCACTTACTGCAAGTTTTAAAGCCTCGTCCGGAGTTTTAGGCACATGGTCCGACTGTAATAAGGAAGTATAAATGCCTTGTCCGGTATCATAAACGCAAAAGACAAAATGCCTTGAATTCTCATGAACTTGACCCATAACATATCCAAAATTCTTCGTTGAGTGTTGCAAGACATTATCCAGAACTTCATTTATTGACCAATCAAATCCCTCCAGGACACCCTTCTCGCAGACAATTATCTGAGACAGTTCCTGAACAAATGATTTGATAAGTAAATAAATATCATCAGCGCTTTCGAATCTCCAAACTTTATCTAAACTGCTTGTTTGCACTATTTCTTTATTCTCTTTTACCCGTATTGGTTCTTTTATAGACAGGTTTCTTAAATAATCGCTCAAATAATGAAACTCAAACTGATATCCTTTGACCATGAGGTTTTCAATAATTCCTGCAATTGGAACGCAGACATTTGGGAATGCGTTCTTCACATGCTTGAAATTTAAGATATAATTCCTGTCAGAATTTCTAAGCGAACTATTTAATATTTCAATAAACTCATATACAATCCCGGGATTTGTGAGATTGCCAAATACAAGTTCATTACCTTCTCTGGTGATCATTGGACCTTGTTTGATTTTGTTTTTCATTTTGCAAAGTTACGTTTTATACCGACACGGAATGAGTTTGAGAAAAAATTGCGATCAAGGGGAGTACGGCATTACTCATACAAACAGCTTTGCATTCGCAAACCTGTCAAGTATGAGTATACTCTCTTGAAATTCGACGATGATGTTTGAACCGCCGTGTACGTGACCCGTACGCACGGCGGTGTGAGAGGCGCTCCCCGTCAGCTAAGGCTGGCGGGGCCGTCATCTCGATTACCAACAGGCATTATTATTTTAGTTTTTTTCTTTTATCCTTTTGTTCATCTAATTCCTTGGCGTTTTGACTCGTAACTACCCTCTTCCCGGTCTTCTCCTCAATCTCACGCCTTGTGTTTCCGGCAATCGTGCCTCCTTGCTTTGCGATTTTCTTGTTTTCCTCAAATGATTTTGGTTTCTTTTCTTTTGAGATTTCAGTTGTTGATGCCTCAGCCAGCATGTTTAATACCAATTCCAGGTTGGTCATATGATCCCGGAGATTCTCCCTTTTTAGGGCTTTAAACTTTTTGTACTGTTTTGTCGATAGGTCACTCCAAGCTTTTGTAATTTCATCTGTTAGAATAGCAAATTCCTGTCCCTTTTTCACACCTCTATTTTCCCATTCATCTGTCAGCTCCTTCCGGACCTCAATACTTTTTATACCGACACGGAATGAGTTTGCGAAAAAATTACGATCAAGGGGTGTACGGCATTACTCATACTAAACAGCTTTGC
>JAKLIX010000017.1 GCA_022709385.1 Bacteroidota bacterium
TTCCCCTGAGATTATACCTTTCGTATAGTTCGCGTTGAGTTACCTCAGTGGTTAAATACTCCTGAACAATTGATTTTTTTAGTTCCTCCGGAACATGCTGTCTTGTGTGTTTCATAATCCTAATTTTGGTTTACTTGTTCTTTTAAACTGTAAACCTATTTCAGGACAAGACAGGTTGAAGGAAAAAGGAAAAAAAGATAAATCCAGTCGTTCAAACAGCGAGATTTGCAAAAGGTGAATCGGAATCTGAAATTGAAGTGATCAGTATTGACATGAGAAAATATTATAAAGTGGATAATGACCCAACTCAGTTCCCATAGTTATTAATTACGCCATTTTCATTGCATCCGATAGTGTATCCCTTAGTTTCTTCTTGGCGGACAGGCTGCCAATGATAATAGGCATGGGAATCACTTTTCCCACGGATTAACAACCTTTAGATTTGGGATATTTTTAAAATCGTCAATGTTCCTTGTGATCAATGCCAGATCGTATATCATCGCAGTTGCTGCGATGATGGCATCGGGTAGTTTTGTTTTACGGGTTTTGCGGATTTGGATGCTTTGGTTGGCCACGTCTTCTGTAAGATCCAGAACAATTGCATCGTTCATATAACTATCCAGTAATTGTTATTATCTTCAGATGTTGAGAATCCCAGTACTTCTATATGCGTGTGATAATGGAAACGTTCGGTATTGAATCTATCACCTCATTCAAGAATGTCATAGCGGAAGCAGGAAGTTTTTTCCCAAGGTAGTCAATGACGACATTGGTGTCGATCAGATACTGTTGTTGTTCCATTCCTCGCGGCTTTGCGCAACATACTGCTGCAGTTGATCAGCAACATCGGCGGGCAATTTCCCGGCATATTTTTCAGAAAGCTTTTGAGTGGACTGAATGTTTTTCTTCAGCACCCGGATCAGGTGTAGATCTTCTAATTGCTTAAGAAGTTTATATGCCTTCTGGTTTGTCAATTGTATTATCAGGGTATCCATGTAAGGTTTCTTTGTTTAAGTAGCTCCTGACCAGGGATTTGATCCTTTCGGTCAGAACCATATAATTACACTACAAATATACGGTAAAACTGCTTAGAGAGTTTGGGAATTTCAATTGAAAAATAAAAACTGTATTTTTGATGGTACTACCCCAACCTGGAAACACAGAAATGACCGCAGGATCACTAAATATAAACACCTCTGAAACTGCAAGTTGACTGTACTACTACGGGGCACGGTACTATGACCCGAAAACGTCTGTGTTTCTGAGGGTGGATCCGATGAGTGATAAATATCCTTCGTGGAGTACATTCACATAGATATACCGACACGGGATGAGTTTGCGAAAAAATTGCGATCAAGGGGTGTACGGCATTACTCATACTAAACAGCTTTGCATTCGCAAACCTGTCAAGTATGAGTATAGTATTTTTAAAAAATCTGGCAGCTGATCTAATTCTTTATAATGGTCTTCAACACTTTTTATTTCACTATCCCCTTCCGGTCAGGGAGTGATTGCTAAACCATCCTCGCTCTCGCTCTCACGCTCACTCTGCTCTATACCCCGCGGCCTGAGCGGAAAGAAAAATAAACAGGGATCCGTTGGCAATCAGGTGTGTGGCAATCCGCAGGCCATTTTCAGTGTGCTGGTGTGAAGATATGCTAATGCGTTGGTTTGCTGATGATAGTGTGCCGGTTTATCGTTTTCACGTTAAACGCCACGTGCAAACGCCATGGGCCTACAACACTGGTAAATCAACCAACTGATTCCCCGTAACCAAATTTGACCCCTTCGGGGTCATGAAATCAACCGGACATTCCTGCTATAAACATATGACCCCTTCGGGATCAGAACATTCCCGCTCTCATTCTGCTTCTGATTCTCACTCTTTTTTACGTAGTTCAATGTTTTCTGCTTTCACAAGAACACGGCAGGTCTGCGAACAAAATCTGATTCCAGGATTGGCAGAGAAACCTGGGGGAGCGGACTGAGAGAAAAGTGAAAATGCAGAAAATTGAAGGTACATGTGAGTTTGAAGTTTAAGGTTTAAGGAGTTCTGGCCGTCATCGGAGACCGGTTTAGATGTTTATTGGTTTAGAAGTTTAGTGAAACTCCGTGCATAACTCCGTGTCCGCCGCGGCGGATCCTTGGTTTTAAAGGCCGTGCGTGGAAAATCAATGCTCCTGATTATTTCATGCGGGCGGAGTTGAAGCAGTAATTACACCGATCCTCAAGTACTCACTATTTCAATCACTAATTTACTAATTTCGCCTGCAAAGCAATCCCGTATGAAAAAGAAACAATGGTACCAGGAACTCTTCGAGAATTATGCTGATTCGTATGAAAGGGAATGTTTCACTGCAGGGACAGCAGGAGAATGTGATTTTATTGAACAGGAGATCGATTTCAACAAGGGTTTACGGATTTTGGATGTTGGCTGCGGAACCGGCCGTCATGCCATCGAACTGGCCAGGCGCAGATACCGGGTGACGGGGATCGATCTTTCTGCCTCCATGCTGAGGAAAGCGGCAGAAAATGCCTCGAGGGCAGGGGTTGAGGTTCGTTTTCAGCAGGCCGATGCCAGGGAATTACCTTTCAGTGGTGCATTCGATGTGGCCCTCATGTTGTGTGAAGGCGGATTTCCCCTGATGGAAACCGATGAGATGAACTTCGAAATTCTGAAACAAGTGAGCAAAGCCCTGGTGGCGGACGGCTTGTTTATCTTTACCACGCTCAACGGTCTGTTTCCGCTGTATCATTCGGTGGAGGCATTCTGCGCCGCCGAAAAGGGAGAGACCAAAACCACTTACCGCAGCAATTCCTTCGACCTGATGACTTTCAGGGATCACAACATCACTGAGATTGAGGATGACAGCGGGAAAATGCTTACCCTCGAATGTAACGAACGCTATTATGTCCCCAGTGAGATTACCTGGCTGCTGAAGACGCTTGGTTGGAAAAGGATTGAAATTTTCGGGGCAAAGCTCGGGGCATTTTCCAGGGATGATAAGCTTACTACCGAGGATTTCGAAATGCTTGTCATTGCCCGTTCCCGGACTTTCTGATCCCGGCATGCATGCGTGATCAGTCTATTATTGCGTTTTATGAATCTTTTTCAGGACGGGACACATTTACCAGCTCCCCCCCGCACCGCCGCCTCCGAAGCTGCCGCCACCGAAGCCTCCGAAACCGCCCCCGCCTCCGCCGCCAAAGCCTCCGCTGCCCCAGCCTCCTGATCCGCGACCGCCGCCCATTGAATTGAGCAGCATCATCCAGGTCAGGAAATCCAGGTTCTTGCCGATGTGATTATGCCTGTTGCGGCCTCCCCTGAAGATCAGGATGAGGATGATGATGATCGCCACAGGGATCAGGGCCACCCAGCCGGGAGCTTCCTCCTTCTTACTGCCATATTGTTTATGGCTGAACTCCCCCCTGGCCAGCGGCATCAGGATGTTGAGGGCGTTCACGATCCCGCCGTAATAGTCGTTCTTCTTGAATTGCGGGATCATCTCCTTTTCCATGATCTGCCTTGAGGTGGCATCCGGAATGACAGGTTCAAGTCCGTAACCGACGGCAATGAACACATCTCCCCTGCCGCTACCTGTCTTGGGCTTGATCAGTATCACGATGCCGTTGTCGAAGCCTTTCTGCCCGACACCCCACTTTTCTCCGACAGTGTAAGCGAACTCCGCCTTGTCATATCCCCCCAGATCGGGAACAGTAAGCACCACGATCTGATTTGAGGTGGAATCGCTGAACCGGACAAGACTGGCTTCGAGGTTTGACTCCTGCGCTTCATCAAGCACCTCTGCGAGGTCGTTGACCAGCCGGGGAGGATCTGGACGGAGCGGGATTTCCTGTGCTTGAAGCATGCCTCCTCCGGCTGCAAGGAAAAGCAGCAGGATGAAAAAGCGTGTTAGAAGGTTATTCTTGATCGGCATGGGCTTTGGATAAATATTGGATTCAGTGGACCTGATCGAAAGAGATGTCGTCTTTCAACTCATTGATGTCGTCGCGCTTATAGGGATAATGTGCCTTGAGTTGCTCACCGGCAAGCCTGATGGCATTGCTGAGTCCCTCGGCAAAACGGCCCTCCCGGAATTGAAGCAGCATCTCCGACCGCAGGCTCTCCCAGAAATCAATCCCCACCTTGTCGTGTATGCCGGCATCACCCACCACTGCAAACTTTCTGTTCTCCACTCCCAGGTAAAAAAGAACAGCGTTGCGCGCCGCTGTCTTTTGCATCCCGAGCCTGTGAAAAAGCCATACAGCCCGTTCGTAGGGATCGCCGGTACAGGATTTTTCAATATGCACACGGATCTCACCCGAGGTATCAAGTTCAGCATCCATGATTGCCTGGCGGATGTCTTCCTGCTGCTGTTCGCTGAAGAACTTCCTGGCTGATGGCATAGGGTTGAGGATTAAGGTGTTAAACAAATTAAAACAAGGTTATTGCTTCGACTACGCTCAGCATGACGGCCAGAACTCATTAAAAATCAGACCTTAAACTTTAAACTATTGACTAAACTTCTAAACGAATAAACTGCTAAACCGGCTGCCCTCCGGGAACTGTTTCCAGCAAGAGACGATGCTTCTACTACGCTTCAGCATGACGGCCAGAACTCATTAAACATCAGACCTTTAACTTTAAACTATTGACTAAACTTCTAAACGAATAAACTGCTAAACCGGCTGCCCTCCGGGAACTGTTTCCAGAAAGAGACGATGCTTCGACTTCTTCTCAGCATGACTTTTGTGAAAGGCTCCCTGTCAGAACTTCACATCAGGTGCCTTCTCTGCGCCCTGCTCGGCCTCGAAATAAGCCTTCTTGTCGAAGCCGAACATCCCGGCAAAAATGTTTTTTGGGAATTTCCTGATGTATGTATTGTAGGACTGTGCCGTTTCGTTGAATTTCTTCCGTTCCACACTGATCCTGTTTTCCGTTCCTTCCAGTTGCGACTGCAGTTCGAGGAAGTTCTGGTTGGCCTTCAGGTCGGGGTAGCGTTCCACCACCACCATCAGCCGCGCCAATGCCGAGCTCAGCCCGTTCTGGCTCTCCTGGAACTGCTTGAGACTCTCTGCATTGAGATTTTCTGGATTGACAGTGACCGAGGTGGCTTTGGCCCTGGCTTCAATCACTTCAGTCAGGGTTTGCCTTTCAAAATTGGCATACCCTTTCACTGTCTCTACAAGGTTG
The DNA here is from genome assembly GCA_022709385.1 of Bacteroidota bacterium. GTDB lineage: Bacteria > Bacteroidota > Bacteroidia > Bacteroidales > CAIXZF01 > JAKLIX01. The sequence goes on from JAKLIX010000017.1 coordinate 5,195, forward strand.
GGGATCAGGTCGGCGCGCCGCTGATACACATTCTCTACCTGAGCCCATTGTGCGCTAACGCCTTCTTCTCTGGAAACCAGTCCGTTATATGTACTTACCCCGGACAGTACCAGGATAACCAGGAGTACCAGTATGACTCCTATTGTTACGATCGTGCTTCTCATAATGTTGGATTATTAAATGCTGTTTGTATTGTGTCTCTGTGAACAAATGTAATTTATTTTAAAAGTTCTATGCTCCGGCTGATGAATTTTGTCAGTTCTTCCCCCCTGAGCATATTTTGTGACAACAGCGCCAGATCGGTCAGTTGCCTGATACGGCCGGTCTTTTCCTCTGCGGATTCCACCTGAAGCAGCTGGCCGATCGCCGGATGGTTGCTGTTTATCACCAGGTTAAGGCTTTCCGGCATCTCACCCCAGTAATTCATGCCCCCTCCCAGGGCTGCCATGTCTTTCATCCTTCTCATGAATTCGGGCTGGGTGATCATGACAGGCAAATCTGTCTCGGAGAGCGCTTCGAATTGCACATGATATTTGTCTTTTCCTGCAACATCTTCAAAAAGGGGCTTCAGGCTGTCCTGCTCCTCAGTGCTGAGTTTGGAGGGAAGGGCTTCCTCTTTCGGAATCAGTTTTTCCGTCACCTCGGCATCCACCCGCTTGAAATGGGTCTTCTCCAGCCTGGATTCCAGCGCGTTTACAAAATGATTGTCCAGCGGCCCGTCCATCAGCAGCACATCATACCCCCTTTCCCGGGCAGCTCCGATATAGGCATGCTGTTCTTCCTGCTGCGTGGTATAGAGGTATATAAGCTGTTTGTCTTTGTCTGTCTGCACAGCCTCCACCTTCTTTTGGTATTCATCCAGGGTGAAATAATTCCCTTCCGTGTTCTTCAGCAGGCAGAATTTTTTTGCCCGCTCATAGAAGTCCTGTTCGGTAACAATCCCATATTCGATGAATACGCGGATGTCATCCCATTTCTTCTCAAAATCTTCCCGGCTGTTTTTAAACAGATCCTCCAGTTTGTCGGCTACTTTCTTGGTGATATGATTTGAAATCTTTTTCACATTCGAATCACTCTGGAGATAGCTGCGCGACACATTCAGCGGGATGTCAGGGGAGTCGATCACCCCGTGCAGCAGCGTAAGGAAATCCGGTACAATGCCTTCTACTGAATCGGTCACGTAAACCTGGTTGCAGTAGAGCTGGATCTTATTCTTCTGCATGTCCACGTACTTCTTGACTTTCGGAAAATACAGTATCCCCGTCAGATTGAACGGATAGTCCACATTCAGATGTATCTGGAACAGGGGTTCCTCGAAAGTGTAAGGATAAAGCTCACGGTAAAACTTTTTGTAATCCTCATCTTTCAGATCGGCGGGCTTCTGTTTCCACAAAGGATTGATATTATTAATGATACGTGGAAACTCCACCTCCCTGCGAACGGGTTTGCCATCTTTGTCAGTTTCGCCTTCAGCATCTTCCCAACGCTTCTCATTGCCGAAACGGATGGGAACCGGCAGGAACTTGCAGTATTTTTTCAGCAGGTCCAGAATCTTGTGTTCATCATTGAATTCCAGGGAGTCATCCGCCAGATGCAGGATTACTTCCGTGCCCCGTTCTTTGCGGTCGTGGTCGTCCATGGCATATTCCGGACTTCCGTCGCAAACCCAGCGGACAGCCTTGCTTCCGGGCCCTTTTTTGTATGATTTGCTGATGATCTCCACCTGTTTCGAGACCATGAAACTGGAATAAAAACCCAGTCCGAAATGACCGATCAGGCCGTTTTGCTCATCGGCCGCTTTGCCTTTGTATTTTTTGATGAAATCTTCCGCACTGGAAAAGGCGATCTGGTTGATGTATTTATCGATCTCCTCGGTGGTCATGCCGATACCTTTGTCACTGATTACCAGTGTTTTGGTCTTGGTGTCGAGTGATACTTCTATGGTGAGATCACCTGTTTCTCCCTTGAATTCTCCGAGTGAGGCGAGGGTTTGCAGTTTGCGGGTCGCATCGACGGCATTGGATATCAGCTCCCTCAAAAAGATTTCATGTTCAGAGTAGAGAAATTTCTTGATAATAGGGAAGATGTTTTCTGTCTGTACGTTGATTTTTCCTTTTTGCATGGCATCCGGTATTTAAACAGCCCGTTGCGACGCAAAGGATGTGCCACCGGCCTGATGCTGACAAAATGGCTGTGAAGGCTCGTTCATCCTTCGGGAATGAATGGTCAGCGGACTACCACAAGCCTGAAAACCTGCGGATGGTTTTCCGTATCGGGTCTTATCAGGTATGTGCCGGCCGGAAGTTCCATCCGCAGTTCATTTGTTCCGGGTAAAACCTGCAAGGTCCGGTAAAAGCTGCCATCGGTCCTGTAAATGCTTACTTGCCGGCAGGGAGCTGACAACGGCAGGATGACTGTGCCGGCGCAGGGATTCGGGTAGGGCATCGACAGCTGTGTTTCATCTGCCGGGATTGCGAGGGGTATACCATGATGCACATTGATGAGCAAGGCATCGAAGGAACCTGCGTTTTGCAGTTCCTGTGAGCCGGATACAAGTTCGGGACTGGAGAAACTTCCGGCCAGGTAGAGGTTTCCATGGGTATCGGTCCGGAGGTCGTATGGAATTTCAGTTCCGCTGCCACCGGTCTCCATAACCCAACTCAAGTTCCACAGGCTGTCGAGGCAGATAATGAAAAGGTCTCCCATCCCCTGGTGGCTGAGGGTCTGGTTTCCGATGGTCCAGCCGGGGCTGTCGAAACCGCCTGTCAGGACGAGATGCTGTCCGGTGGTGATTACCAGGCTGTTAATACCTTCATTTCCTGTGGAGCCCATGCCGGTGGCTCGCGTCAGGGTACCGCCGGGGCTGTATTTCAACAGGAAAGCGTCGTTGGTTCCGCTGCCGGCGTTTTGGATATTCTGGACCGGGGTAATCAGTTCCGGGCTGCTGAAATAACCTCCGGTGATGACGGAACCATCTGCCTCAGCAGCCATGGCTGCGGCTTCTTCGTTCCCTGGTCCTCCAAGGCTTGCAGCCCAGAGGACATTGCTGTTTTCATCAAGGCTTGCGATGAATGCATCTGAGGCGCCGGCATTAGAAAGCTGGTAAGTGCCGAAAGCTAAGGTGGGACTGGTAAATGCACCGCAGACGATGATCCCGTTTCCATTGCTGCGTAGACAGTCATAAACGGTTTCGTTTCCGCTTCCGCCAAATGAAACAGCCCAGATGACATCTCCGGCGGCGTTCAGTTTTGCCAGGAAAATATCGTTGCTTCCCGGATTGCTGTTGGTAAGTGTGAAGTTATCCAGGAGCAGTTCCGGCCCGCTGAAATAGCCGCTGATGTATAAGTCCCCGTCCGGATTACTGCAGAGTGCATAAGCTTCTTCATCTCCCGTACTTCCGAAGCACTTTGCCCATGCTGCTGTTCCCGAAGGATTGTATCCCGCTACAAAAATATCGGATGCCCCGGCATTGTGAATGACGTGGCTTCCAAAAGCCAGGCTGTCGCTGGTGTATGCTCCGGATGCATATATATTTCCATTTATGTCATGTGTAAGATCATAGACAGCTTCCCAGCCCGTTCCGCCGGCACTGTCGGCCCAGAGCACACTGCCAAGGGAGTCATATTTTACAAGGAAAACATCCGAGGTGCCGGGTCTGGCGTTATGCAGGCTTATGTTACCGAAAGTGATGGAAGGGCTGGAAAAATATCCGGCCGTAACGATATTGGCCGCTCCGTCGGTAAGCATGGCCAGATTTTCATCAGGGCCACCACCCATGCCGCGCAGAGATCCGAGGGGAGTGCCTGCCGCATCGGTTTCGGTAAGGAAGAGTTCGTTGGTGCCGGGTGTCGGATTATACAACATTGCTGTGCCCGGGCTAAATGCATCACCTGAAAAATATCCGCAAAGCAACAACTTGCCTCCGGAATCCAGGCCAAGCCCGAAACCCTCCTCGTAGCCGCTGTTACCGAACGACCGTGCCCATTCAAAATTATCCGTATTGATCTTCAGCAGGAATACATCACTGTTGCCTGCATTGTTCAGCGTGGTATTTCCTGCCTGCATAGCAATACTGCTGAAGGAACCCGTAACATAAAGCTTGTTGTTGTTGTCGCAGCGTATGGCATAGGGAGCATCCCATGCCGTTCCGCCGGCCTGCAAAGCCCATTCTGCAATTCCGTTGCTGTTGTATTTTGTGATGAATACATCACTCGTTCCGGAAGTACTGTTCTGGAGCGTCGTACTGTTGAATTGTATGCTTGCACTGGTGAAATAGCCTGCCTGGTAGATGTTGCCATTCTGGTCGGTGCATATCCTGTAGGCTTCGTCGGTATTGCTGCCACCGGCACTCCGGGCCCAGGTAACAGCACCGGAAGCCGTGTACTTTACCAGGAAGAGGTTGGCCCATCCCTGGTTTACCAGGCTGTTGCTGCCGAAAGTGAGTGTGGTACTTCCGAATCCGCCGGTCACCAGAATATTGCCCTGAGGATCGTAACATACCCCATAACCGGCTTCTCCATAGTCGTTGCCTGCATGGGAACTCCACTGAACATTTCCGTTAAGGTCGTAGCTGACAAGGAAGAAGTCGCTGTAACCAGGCGATGCATTCGTGTAGGTCTGAGAGCCAAACTGAATGCTGTTGCTCCCGAAATACCCGGTGATCACCGTTTCTCCGGCATCGTTCATCGAAACGGCGTATGCTTCATCGTTCAGCGCGCCTCCGGCTGATGAGGCCCATATGACGCTGCCCTGGTTATCGAAAACCGCGGTAAAGATGTCAGTGTAGGTTGCGGCGGCATTGGCCAGGGTATAGGTTCCCATTGAGAAGGAAGCACTGGTAAAATATCCGCAGATACTGATCTTCCCGTTGCCGTCACCGCTGATACTGTATGCTTCTTCGTTCCCTTCGGCTCCTGCGCCGAAAAGCCAGAGCACTTCCCCTGAAGTGTCAAATGCCGCTACAAACAGGTCTGCTCCCCCGTAATTATACACCGTCAACGCTCCAAAGCTGAGCGAAGGACTGGTATAGGCGCCGCAGATATACCGCTTGCCACTGTTGTCCGTATAAACGGAATAGGCGCACTCATTGCCGCTGCCACCTGCTCTTTTTGCCCAGGAAACAGACGGGACCTGGGAGTGGACCGCAGATTGTGCGATAATTATAATTATGAAAATTAATGAGTTGCGTGTCATTCTGTCGATGTGTTGATGCATCTGCCGGGTTTTTTATTCAAGCCTGCAAAAGTAGGGGATATTTTGAATGGCTGTGTTCCCGGAAATATGAAAGAGCCTGAATGTTTTTTTATTTTGCCTGAACCAAGATGTTAATAAAGTGTTACTTTTTACGAGTGGAATGCCTGCCGTTTTTTCTCTTGAAATAGCTGTATATTCAAATATGTGTATCTTTGCATAAGAAAAACGATGGTTTTCCGTGACAAGATTGTTCACAACTAAACTTTTACTATTAAACAGACATGGAAGGACAAAAGATCAGTATGGTGGCAGGCAGGCTTCATGTGCCTGATTATCCGGTTATTCCTTTTATTGAAGGGGACGGTACCGGGCCCGATATCTGGCGGGCATCGGTAAAGGTTTTCGATGCTGCTGTCATGAAGGCTTATGCGGGCAGGCGGAAGATCATCTGGAAGGAGGTACTGGCAGGGGAGAAGGCTTATGAACGGACAGGCTCCTGGTTGCCGGAGGAAAGCCTTCAGGCTTTCCGCGATCATATTGTCGGGATCAAAGGTCCTCTGACCACGCCCATCGGCGGCGGCATCCGTTCCCTGAACGTTGCGCTTCGCCAGGAGCTTGACCTTTACGTATGCCTGCGGCCGGTAAGATATTTCAATGGCGTTCCCTCACCGGTGAAACATCCGGAATGGGTTGATATGCACATCTTCCGGGAAAATACGGAGGATATTTACGCCGGCATTGAATATATGCACGGCGACCCTCAGAACGACAAGCTGAAACATTTCCTGATAACAGAGATGGGTGTCAGGAAGATCCGTTTTCCTGAGACCACTTCACTGGGGATCAAACCGGTGTCGCTTGAAGGAACGGAGCGGCTGGTCAGGGCTGCCATTGAATATGCCCTGCGCCGGAAGCTTCCTTCGGTGACCCTGGTCCATAAGGGGAACATTATGAAGTTTACGGAGGGTGCATTTAAGAACTGGGGGTATGCACTGGCTGAAAGGGAATTTCCGGGTAAGACCTTTACCTGGGCAGCTTACGACAGGATTGCGGAGAAGGAGGGAAAGGACAAGGCTGAACTTGCCATGAAGCAAGCTGAGGATGAAGGCAGGCTGATCATCAAGGATGTGATTGCCGATGCCTTTCTGCAGCAGATCCTTACCCGGCCTAAGGAGTACAGTGTGATTGCCACGCTGAACCTGAACGGCGACTATATCAGCGATGCGCTGGCTGCCATGGTGGGCGGCATTGGTATCGCTCCCGGGGCCAACATCAATTTCCAGAATGGCTATGCCATTTTTGAAGCCACGCATGGCACGGCACCCAAGTATGCCGGTCTCGACATGGTCAATCCCGGCTCCGTCATCCTTTCCGGAGCCCTGATGTTCGAATACCTTGGCTGGCAGGAAGCTGCCGACCTGGTTTACCGTGGCATGGAAGCCGCCATTCAGGCAAAGACTGTTACCTATGATTTTCACCGCCTGATGGAAGGAGCCGTTAAACTGGGTTGTTCCGGCTTTGGTGACGCTGTTGTTGAAAAAGTTATGAATGATAACCAATAAATAATGTAAGTGCTATGTCACGTTTGAAGGATAAACTGCATGATAAGATCGAGGCACAACGCCCGCGCATCAACAAGCTGCTGAAGGAATACGGGGATGTGATCATCGATGAGGTCACCGTGAGCCAGGTGATCGGCGGAATGAGAGGCATCAAAAGCCTGATTTCCGATATTTCTTATCTGGACCCTTTTGAGGGTATTCGCTACCGGGGATATACGCTCCCGGAGATATTCGAGAAACTGCCAAAACCGGCGGGAGCCGATATGCCTTATGTGGAAGGCTTGGTATACCTGCTGCTTACGGGAGACATTCCCACCGAGAAGGAAGTGGAGGAGGTGCTCGATGAATTCCAGAAACGGCGTATCCTGCCGCGTTATGTTTACGAGGTGATCGATGCCATGCCATGCTGCAGTCACCCGATGACCATACTGTCGTCTGCTATTATGACCATGCAACGGGAAAGTTTCTTTGCCAAGAAGTATAAAAGCGGTATCAACAAGCTGGAGTACTGGGATTCGACCTATGAGGATGCCATGAACCTGCTTGCCAAGTTGCCGGAAATTGGAACCTACATTTATACCAAACTCTACCGTGACGGAAAACGGATACAGCAGAATCCCAACCTGGATTTCGGGAGCAACTTTGCTCATATGCTGGGATTTGAAAAGCCCTTCGACGAAGTTTCGAGATTGTATTTCATCATCCATGCCGATCATGAGGCCGGTAATGTGAGCGCCCATACCGGTCATCTGGTGGCAAGTTCTCTGGCTGATGTTTACCTGAGCATCGCTTCCATGATCAACGGCCTGGCCGGACCATTGCACGGTCTTGCCAACCAGGAAGTACTGCGATGGCTGATCGAGCTTTATGATAAAATGGAAGGGAAAATTCCCACTGAGGATGAGATGAGGCAATATGTATGGGATACCCTCAATGCCGGACATGTGGTCCCCGGCTTCGGCCATGCGGTGCTCCGCAAGACCGATCCCCGTTACATGCTGCAGCGGGAGTTCTCCCTGAAGCACCTGCCCGAAGATCCCATCTTTAAGTATGTGGATCTGCTGTATAAGGTTGTCCCGCCCATCCTGCTGGAACAGGGTAAGGCAAAAAATCCCTGGCCCAATGTGGATGCTCAGTCCGGAGCTGTTCTCTGGCATTACGGCCTCAGAGAATATGATTTTTATACCGTGATGTTTGGTATCGGACGTGCCATCGGCATTTGTGCCAACATCGTCTGGGACCGTGCCCTCGGCTTCCCGCTCGAACGGCCAAAGAGCATCACTACCGACATGGTGGAAAAGGTGGCTTTTAATCCCAAGGCCAAGCGCAGTAAAAAGAAAGGTTCAGCCGAGTAAGTTCTCCTGAACCTGAAATCTTAGTATTCCGCTTTACCCTGGCGATGCAGGGTATCGGTGCCGTAAACGCTTAGCCTGAACCTTACAGAAGGTTTAACCGAATTCCTATCTTGCCCTGAATCATGCAGGAGATGAAGCATTCATTCTGACTTTGTTTATCAACCATCTTGATCATTTTTATGCCTTACCTTAAACAGCAACAATACCTTCCGGTATCACCCGAACACGCCTGGAAATTTTTCAGCAACCCGTCCAATCTCAATGCAGTGACCCCTCCAGGTCTCGACTTCAGGATCACATCAGAAGTGCCGGATTCCATGTATGAGGGTTTGATGATCACATACAGCCTGAAGCCCATGCTTAAGGTATCCCTCACCTGGTGGACAGAGATCACCCATATTGTTGAGGGTAAATACTTTATAGATGAACAACGAAAAGGACCCTACCGGATCTGGCATCATGAACATCATTTTGAACCAAAGGGACAGGGGGTATTGATGACCGATATTTTGTATTACGATATCGGGAAGTCTTTCTTCGGATGGCTTGCAGGCCGGATTTTTGTGCATCGCCGTGTGAGGCAGATCTTTGCATACCGGCGTCAGGCGCTTGAAAAATATTTTTCGGTTCCCCGCTAAGGTTTTATACCGAAAGCACACAGGAATGCGGATAAAGTGTTTTCAGCGTCATCGGTATCACTGATGATAACTGAAAATTGCTTCGCATTTTCACTCAGATTCAGTATAATCTCTCTTGACAACGGGGTTTTAATTTATTATATTTGTGCAAATTGACGGAGGAATCCCATGGCACCTTCAGGAAGCCTCTACGGGTATTCACCGGGATTTGCCGGGACGATGAAGCTTCTTGCTCTCATGTTGCTGTGTGTTTGTTTGTGCATCACGGCTTGCAAGAAGGATGCGGAAGATGATCCGCTTGCCAATGTTCCCGCCACGGTTACCGACCTGGACGGGAATCTCTATCACACCCTTCGGATCGGGACACAGGTCTGGTTGGTCGAGAACCTGAAAACCACCACTTACGCCAATGGAGATCCCATCCCAATGGTAAGTTTGTCTGGCGGCTGGGCTGGACTGGTGAGCGGTGCGTATTGCAATTACCTGAATAGTGAATACATGGCGGCTGATTACGGGAGGCTGTATAATTTTTTTGCCGTGAGTGATCCCAGGGGATTGGCGCCTGCCGGCTTCCGGGTGGCCACTGATGAGGACTGGAAAGCCCTGATTGCCTTTTTGGGGGGTGAGAACGGTGCCGGTGGCAAACTCAAGGAAAGCGGAACCGTGCACTGGATTACACCAAACACTGAAGGCAGCAATGGCAGCGGTTTTACGGCGCTGCCCGGAGGAACCTGCAACCTGCTGGGCGTGTTTTTTGGCCTTGGAGAATTTGGGTACTGGTGGACTTCAAGCGAAAGCTGCTCTTTTTACGCACGGAGCTATATGATGTATTATAATTCCTGTTGTATCACCGGATCGACCAATGATAAAAAATTCGGCTTTTCGGTGCGTTGTGTCATGCAGTGATTATTTGCGCATTTAGAATCTTTCTAAATCAGTCAATTCCCTTGCACAGCTTCGCAGAAATCCTTAGGTTTGTTTCCGGGAGTTTACTATCATTAATACTATCTGAACGATGCAAAAGTTATTGTTACTGGGTGACGAAGCGATCGCCCAGGCTGCCATTGATGCCGGATTATCTGCCATTTATGCCTATCCCGGCACCCCTTCCACCGAGATCAATGAATATATCTATCATTCAAGAGAAGCGAAGGAGAAAGGAATTATTTCCTCATGGGTGGCCAATGAAAAGACAGCGATGGAAGCTGCCCTTGGTGTTTCCTATGCCGGCAAGCGGGCCATGACGGCTATGAAGCATGTGGGTCTGAATGTGGCTGCAGATCCGTTTATGAATTCTGCCATAACCGGGGCAAACGGAGGCCTGTTGTTTGTAGCATGCGATGATCCTTCCATGCATTCTTCCCAGAATGAGCAGGATTCCCGATGCTACGGAAAGTTTGCTTTGCTGCCGATCCTTGAGCCGGCCAACCAGCAGGAAGCATACGACATGACCCGCTTCGCCTTCGACTTTTCGGAAAAGTATGGTGTCCCTGTATTGATGAGGTTGACTACCCGTCTCGCTCATTCAAGGGCCGGCGTGGCGCGCAGTGAATCGCGGGAACAAAACCCGCTGAGCCTGCCGGCCAACCACAGACAGTTTATTCTGCTTCCTGTGAACGCCCGTCGGCAGTATAAAAAGCTGCTCGGACAATTTCCTGAATTCGAAAGGGAATCGGAAGTCAGCGGTTTCAATTCATATGAGGACGGGCCGGATACCAGGCTCGGAATCATCGCCTGCGGCATCGCCTACAACTACCTGAAGGAGAATTATCCGGGCGGCAAGGTCCCCCACCCGCTGGTGAAGGTAGGAATGTATCCCTGTCCAAAAAACCATATCACCCGTCTGTACGAAAGCTGCGATGAAATCCTGGTGCTGGAGGACGGGCACCCCTTGATCGAGGAATTGCTCAGGGGCATGTTAAGCAGGGGGAAAAGCGTCCATGGCCGGCTCGATGGTTTTGTCCCGAGAGACGGGGAGCTTAATCCGTCTATCGTTGCCAAAGCCCTGGGCTTTGCCGAGGTTCCGTCAGTCCCCGTTCCCGACGTGGTGGTGGGAAGGCCCCCCTCACTTTGCGGGGGATGTCCGCACATCTATACTTATAATGCACTTAATGAGGCACTTACTGAGTATGCAAAGGGGAGAGTCTTTTCCGACATCGGCTGTTATACCCTGGGTGCCCTTGAACCTTTCGATGCCATCAATACCTGTGTGGACATGGGAGCCTCCATCACCATGGCCAAAGGAGCTGCGGATGTGGGACTGTCGCCTGCGGTAGCGGTGATAGGGGATTCCACTTTCACCCATTCGGGGATTACCGGACTGCTGGATTGTGTGAACGACGGCAGCAATGTGAAGGTGCTGATTCTCGACAATGCGACCACGGCCATGACCGGCGGGCAACCTTCAGCCGCAACGGGCCGGATAGAGGCTATTTGCAAAGGCCTGGGTGTGGAAGACACACACATCATCGTGCTGAATCCGTCCCCCAAATACCATGAGGAAAACCTTGCCATCATGAAGAAGGAACTGGAATATCAGGGGGTTTCCGTGATCATTCCCCGCAGGGAGTGTATACAGACTGCCACCAAGCGTAAAAAATCAGAGATTAAGGCGAAAAAAGCAGAATTATAATCAGCCAATACAACTTAAAAGTTTTTTTGAAGATGAAGAAAGATATTATCCTGGCTGGTGTGGGTGGTCAGGGCATTTTGTCCATCGCTGCCACTATCGGAATGGCTGCCATCAAACGCGGCATGTACCTCAAACAATCAGAAGTGCACGGAATGAGCCAGCGGGGCGGAGATGTTTCCTCTAACCTCAGGATATCCGATGAACCCGTTTTTTCCGACCTGATCCCCAGGGGCCTTGCCGATATGATCATCGCGGTGGAACCCATGGAGAGCCTCAGGCACCTTCCCATGCTGTCGCCGGAAGGCTGGCTGATCACCAACATAAAACCCTACATTAACATCCGTAATTATCCTGAAATTGAAAAGGTGCTGGCTGAGCTGGAGAAGGTTCCCCATCATGTGGCCCTCGATGCTGATGGTATTGCACGTGATCTGGGAGCCGCCAAATCTGCCAATATGGTGATACTCGGTGCTGCAGCTCCCTTTTTATCTTTTTCATTTGAACAACTGGAAGATGCCATCAGGAGCATCTTTGGCAGAAAAGGAGAAGAGGTGATCCGGATCAACCTTGAAGCACTGAAGGCCGGCAGGGATGTAGCCATCAGCAGTACACGGATTCAGGCAGGTTAGTGCTGATCCAGTCCGTGTAACATATGTTTCATGTGGCGGAACATCGGAATGAGTTCCTCCATGTATTCTCTTACAGCCCGTTCGCTACCCGGAAGGCAGAACACCAGGCTCTGACCCGTTACACCTGCCAGTGATCTGGTAAGCAACGCATTCGGTTTCTCGCTGCCATATTTGAGACGAACAAAGTCCATCACCCCAGGCATCGCTTTGTCGAGCATGGGTTCCACCACATCGGGTGTGAAATCCCTTGGCCCGATACCGGTGCCTCCCGTGGTGAAAATAAAGTCCGTTTTATCTTCACGGGCCATCAACAGGATATTTTTCAGTAATTCGGGATCGTCGGGGATCAGGTGTTTTTCCTGAACGCACTGCCACGATTGCTGTTTGCAGAAATTCGTAAACAATGCAGCAATGGCGGGTCCGCTCCGGTCTTCATAATCACCGGCACTGGCCCGGTCGCTCAGGGTGATCACCATGTAACGGTAGGTCTTGGGCTGATATACCAGGCTTTGGCCGGTTTCCAGTTTTCCTTCGTGCACTACCCGCGTAAATATTCCCTCCCTGGGCATGACACATTTACCAACCTCCCGGAAAATGGCACACTGATCGCCATGACATTTTTTCCCGATCTGTGTCACTTCAAGTACCAGAGAGCCGTGGACGAAACGGTCGAGGGGTGCACAGAGGTAAAGGTCAATGCCTTCGGTGGTGATGTTTTCAGCAAAATCGCCCGCATTGAATGTTCTGTTTGCTTCTTTTCCGAATTTCCGGATGCTTTCCAGCCCGAGCAGGCTTACCTGACGGTTGCCGGGCCCGGCGTGCGCATCTCCCTCAATGCCCCGGAGGGTGAAGCTGAGGGAAGGAACGGGTGATTTGGAGGTTCCTTTGGCGGCGGAAAGATTGAGGGAATGGATGCGTACCTCCCTGCTGCGTGCATTGTTCATGGGTTCAATGGATGGGTTCTTTTGTCTTTTCCAGCAGTCTGATGTTTTCTATGACCATCTCTTTGTCAACAGCCTTACACATGTCATATATTGTCAGCAGGGCAATGCTGACAGCCGTCAGGGCTTCCATTTCCACTCCCGTTTGTCCGGTGCAACGGACTTCGGCCACGACGGTAATACCCTTCTGACCTACATTGCAAGTGACACTGATTTTGGAAAGCAGCAGGGGATGGCAAAGGGGGATGAGTCCGGATGTCTGTTTGGCAGCCTGTATGCCTGCAATTTCCGCAATGGCAAGGACATCACCTTTTTTATTGAGGTTTTCAGCGATGAGGGTCAGGGTTTCGGCTTTGAGGCGGATAAATCCGCTTGCGATGGCGCTGCGGTTCTCCGGGATTTTGTTTCCCACGTCCACCATCCTGGCTTTGCCCTGGGGATTGGTATGCGATAGTTCATTCATGTGATTATCCTCCGATATTATAAAAGTGCCCTGAACAGTTGATACTTCCTCCGGCAGGTTTATATTCCACGGCCCGCCGGATGGCTTCACGCGCTCCGAGTGTACGGGTATCAAAGGCCAGGTCGTCGAAGAGACATGGTTTGATCAGTCCGTTGGCCGTAAGGCGCAGGCGGCTGCACCTGCTGCAGTCTCCGCCATCGCCGCCTTCCACAACGGCGAAATGACCCTTACTGAGGTTCATTTGGTGGATATACCTGACTTCGAGTCCACGGTTTGCGGCATAATGTGCGACTTCCACGGCATCTTTCCCTTCAGTGGAACCGTTTACCACGCAGTTGATCTTCACGGGGCTGATCCCTGCATCAAGGGCCGCATCGATGCCATCCAGCACATCCCGGACTTCACCGCCCCTGGTGATCTCACGATATCGCTGTGGATCGACAGTGTCGAGGCTTACATTGATCCGCATCAGCCCGGCTTCTTTCATTGAGCCGGCGTACTGACGCAGCAGCGTGCCGTTGGTGGTCATGGAGAGATCGCTGATGTCTAATCCGGCAAGCATCCTGACCAGTCCGGCCACACCTTTCCTTACGAGAGGTTCCCCTCCGGTGATCCTGATCTTATCAAATCCCAGTGATACAGCGATATCTGCAATCTCAAGGATCTCTTCATAAGACAGTACCTGTGTGTGGTGGATCAGCCGGACCCCTTCAGGAGGCATACAATAGGTGCATCGCAGGTTGCAGCGGTCGGTCACCGAAATACGCAGGTAATGGATATGCCTGTCAAAGGAATCGTACATCAACTGTTTCTCCCGTTTCAATACTTGTTTTCCCTGTTTCAAGTTCCACTATTCCTGTAGCATGCACATAGGCGTGGATATGGGCTGAGCCGTGATATTCCACGGGCCAGGCTTTTCCTTCAGCGGTGATGACCGGGATCAGGGCGGTTCTGCCTGCATTCCTTCTTCGAAATGTGTTGCCAAATGGCATGGGCTGAATCAAAGCCCTGTAATGATGCCCCATGCTGGCATACAGCATTGGCTTAACAAGGTATTCGAACTGAACGAAAGCAGATACGGGATTTCCGGGCAAACCGAATACCCTTTTGTTTTGACTGCCGGCAAAAAGGGTGGGATTTCCGGGTTGAACGGCGATCTTGTGAAAATGGATATCGAATCCCATCTGTTGAAGGATGAGGGGGACAAGGTCGTAATCACCTGCCGAGACCCCTCCTGTCAACAGCAGAAGTTCACAGTCCTGCAGGGCGAATTCAATTTTCTTTTTCAGTTCATGCGCTTCGTCCGCTGCAATCCCGGCATAGCAGGCCTTCAGTCCCATAGCTGCTGCCTGGGCGATAAGCTGTCCGGCATTGCTGTTCCTGATCTGGGCAGCAGCAGGCGTCACATCGGGTTCTACGATCTCATCACCGGTGGAAAGTACACAGATACGCGGCTGCCGGTAAACCCTGGGCAACACATGTCCGGTGGAGGCAAGCACTGCGAGATGCGGAGCCTTTAGCAGGCTGCCTTTGTTGAGCACAATGTCTCCTTTGCGGACATCCTCGCCTTTCAGGCATATGTTATCTGTGGTATATGATGCAATAAAGCGGATGCTGCCGCCGGGAAGGGTGGCCGTATCTTCCAGTTTGATCACACAATCGGCACCCGGGGGCAGCATGCTGCCTGTCATGATGCGGGCACACTGGTTTTTACCGATAGTGCCTGAGGGTATTTTGCCGGCAGGGATCTCTTCCGTCACTTCAAGGTCGGCGGTGAGATCTTCCCTGCGGCAGGCAAAGCCGTCCATGGCCGATTTGTCGAAAGGGGGGATGTCGAGGTCGGATGAAACATCTTCTGCAAGCACCCGAAGGTGGCATTCGTTGAGTGGAATCGCTTCTGAAGCAGTCTGTAAAGGATGGCTGCAAACAATATCCAGTGCACGTGACAAGGTAATCATGCCTGTGATTCTATTTGTTTTTCCGAAAACAGTTTATATATCTCGTACTGTGACCTGATTTTTTTCTTATTCTGAGTGCTGCGGTATGTGTTGGCGTTGATCAGTCCCACCAGCCTTGCCTTACAGTTATCAGCCATCTGTATCTCAAGCATGCTCATCAGTTCCGCCTGGATGCCCGGATCGTAAATGGGAATGGCGGTTTCTATCCGGTTGTCGAAATTGCGTCCCATCCAGTCGGCCGATGAGATGTAAAACAGGGGGTTCCCGTCATTAGCGAAAACAAAAACCCTGGAGTGTTCCAGAAAGCGGTCGATGACTCCGAACACACTGAGGTTGTGTCCGAGTTTATTGACTTTCGGCACGAGAACACTGGTACCTCTTACGATCATGGTGATTTTAACTCCTGCTTCAGCGGCCCGGTAAACCGTTTCGGCAATTTGCATATCAGTGATGTTGTTGAGTTTGATGACGGCCCAGGCCTCTTTTCCCTCTTTCTTGTTGCGAATTTCGTTTTTCAGCAGTTTGATGAAGGTATCCCTCATTTTAAAGGGGGAGACGATGAGGGAACTGAATTTATGCTGTTTGTAGTTGGCTTCAAACAGTTCGAAAACCTTACGGACATCCTCGCAAATCATTGTATTACAGGTAAGAAGGCTGTCGTCTGCATAGATTTCTGCAGTGGACTCGTTAAAATTACCCGTGGCCAGGTTGGCGTAATACACACTTTTGGCGCCTTCTTTCCGCCTGATCAGCAGCAGTTTGGCATGTACCTTGAAACCGGGTATGGCACGGATGATACGAACACCTTCTTCCTGAAGCATTTCGATATACTGAATGTTGGCTTCTTCATCAAAACGGGCCTGAACTTCCATAAAAACGGTCACCGATTTACCGTTCCGGGCAGCATTGATCAACGCATTGATGATGTTGGAATCCTTGGCCAGGCGGTAGAGGGTCATACGGATCGACCTCACATTGGGGTCGATAGAGGCTTCGCGCAACAGGTCTATGATGTAGCGGAAGGATTGGTAAGGGAAATGCAGCATCACGTCTTTTTCCCGGATCACGCTGAAGATACTGCGTTTTTGATGAAGGACAGGGTGGGGCAGGGGTGGCAGGGGGGAATATCTCAGGCCGGGCGGTCCGATAGGGGGAAAGTTCAGCAGGTCCTTGAAATTATGATACCTGCCACCGGCCACGATGGTGTCCTGGCGGCTGATATGCAGTTTCCGGGTCAGGGTTTTCAGCAGTGATTCCGGCATCTCTCTGTCATAAACGAAGCGGACGGGATTTCCCTGCGATCGTTTCTTCAGGCTTTCTGCCATGATCTCCAAGAAACTTTTGGAAGCATCGCTGTCGATGTCCAGTTCGGCATCCCGGGTAATTTTAAATGTATAGGCGGCGATGGTTTCAAATTCATAGACGGAAAACACGTCGCGGAGCTTGTAACGGATGACATCGTCGAGGAAAATGATGGTCTGCCGTTTATCCGTGGAAGGTAACACAATGAAGCGGGGAATCTTGGAGACAGGAATCTTCATCAGGGCCATCACTGTTTTACCATGTTTTTCTGCCGGCTGCATCATGATACCGAGGTATATCGACTTGTCCTTGAGCGGGAATTCCAGGGGCGATTGGTCGAGCATCACGGGAAACAGGTTATTCCTGACTTTCTTATGGAAAAACTCAGTGACGAAACGTCCCTGTTCCTCACTCAGTTCTTTTTCATTGACAATGTGGATATGGTGTTTTTCAAGGGCTTTGATGAGTTTCTGGTAGATGTTCTGAAACCTTTCCTGATGTTCGTTGCTCAGGTCGTTGATTTTTTTCAGCAGGCGGGCAGGGTCGAAATCGAAGAGCGCCCGGTCTTTCGGCCTCAGGCTGCGCATGCGGTTCAGGCTTGCCACCCTGACCCTGTAAAACTCATCCAGGTTGTTTGAATAGATCCCAAGGAAATTGATTCGCTCAAGCAGTGGAACCTGCTTGTCCTCAGCCTCCTGAAGCAATCGCTCATTGAAATGTAACCAGCTGATCTCCCTGTTGTTGTATTTGTACTGAGGCTTCATGTTAAGGATCTTGGGTGGTGAAAACGGGCTTTGCCGCTTCTTATTCGAGGGCTTTCGGATAGATGTAAAAGTTGGTGCGGGTTTTAGCTGCCGCGATTTCATGCCATTTATCTGTTTCGAAAAGCAGGGAGGCGACGCCTGTGGTTGGCAGCCATTCAATCGGGCTGGGCAGGAAAAGATTTGCAAGATTGGTCATTTCCGGGTTATGTCCGACCATCATGATGCTTTCTACGCGGTCATCCGCCGCATAGATCAGGTCGAGCAACATGTCTTCGCTGGAGGCGTAAATGTTCTTCTCGATCTGAATATTTTTCTCCGGATAGCCGATTCCGGATGCAATCTGCCTGGCTGTCAACAATGCCCTGACGGCAGGACTGCTAAGGATCAGGTCCGGCATCACCTGTTTTTTCAGCAGGTATTGGATGACTTTGTCGGTACGTTTGACTCCCTTGGGAAGCAGCGGTCTGTCAATGTCTTTCTGACCGGGTTGGTTCCAGTCCGACTTGGCATGCCTCACGAGATACAGTGTTTTCATAAGGCAAAGGTACCAAAAACCTAAGAATGGCAATCAACCTGGCTCAGGGTGCAAATCCTGGAAGAATTCACCATCTTTGCGGAAAAATGAACGAGATGAGGTATTCATTGAGAAAAACCATCCTCGCCTGTCTGTGCACGGGCATCCTGTTACCGGCCGGTATAAGCGGGCTGTATGCACAAGGCCGGGACGTGCTGCAACAGACCATCGACCGGCTTGATACGAGTGTTTTCGGCGGGGTTTTGTGGAGTTGTGTTGTGCTGGCAGGAGATGGTCATGTTATAGCTTCAGTAAATGCTGATGCACAGCTTGTTCCGGCGTCTGCCATGAAAATTGCAGTCACTTATCCGGCCTGGAAGATTCTTGGACCGGATTACAGCTTTGAGACCTTCATCGAATACGACGGACACCTGCATGACAGCATTCTCGACGGCAGCCTCTTTATCAGGGGCGGGGGGGATCCGACCCTGGGTTCCGGGAGATTCCCCGAGCACCATGCCGATGCTGTGGCGGGGGAAGTGTTAAAAATGCTCAGGCAGGCGGGTATCAGGCGGATTGAGGGGGGTGTGATTGCGGATGCAGATGTGTTTGATCAGCATCTGATACCGCCATCCTGGATTTGGGAGGATATGGGGAATTATTATGGTGGCGGGGTCAGCGGACTGAATTATCATGACAATGAGATCAGGGTGATGTTCAGACCGGGTGCTGGTCCCGGTACACCGGCTGCCCTCCTTGGTATTGATCCTCCCGTTGAAGGGCTTGATATTGAAAATGATGTTATTACCGGTGCCACGGGATCGGGTGATCAGGTGATCATTTACGGAGCGCCCTACGACATGCATCGCTGGCTCACGGGCAGTGTACCGGCAGGGAAGGCATCCTTCACAGTGAGGGGAAGCGTTCCCGATCCGGCATTTTTCTGTGCGCAGCAGCTACATAAATATCTTGCCGTACATAATATTGACATTCAGCATCCGCCTTTAACCACGCGGCAGTTGCGGAACAGGGGTATCGCGGTTTCAGACGCGCGCAAACCGCTTGGTGTACTGGTTTCTCCGGCACTCCGGGAGATCGTGGACCTCACCAACGGGCAGAGTATCAATTTGTACGCGGAGGCATTATTGAAATACCTGGGAGTGAAGCGTGGCGGTTCAGGCAGCTATGCCGCAGGGATTAAAGCAGTAAAAGATTTCTGGACCGGGCACGGTATAGATCTTACCTCTGCTTCTTTCATGGATGGCAGCGGATTGTCCCCGTCTGACCGTCTGAGTGCCGCTCAGCTTGCGGGTATGATGCGGCTGATCGCTTCGGACCGGTCGGCAGCCGGCTTTATTCAAACCCTGAACCTGGCCGGGCATGAAGGCGATATGGGCAGATTCCTTCCCGAAGGGCCCTGTAAGGGGAGCATGCGGGCAAAGAGCGGGTATATGAAATCGGTGAGGACGTTTGCGGGTCTTGTGGACAAGGAGGGGTATGGAATCATCACTTTTGCGGTCATGGTCAATCACGACGGATCGGATCATGAAGCAGCAAGAAACGGCATCCGGGAGTTGCTGACCAACATCTGTTCCCTGGGCGAATAATTGCTTTTTTGCCTCATTTCGGGAAAATTGTATAACTTAGCCTGCGAAACAGCAAGCTTACACCGGCACTTCAGAAAAACTATATCATATGGAAACGATTGATTGGAAAAATTTACCTTTCGGTTACCTGAAAACCGATTACAACGTACGCTGTTATTACCGTAACCAGCAATGGGGTGAACTGGAGGTTTCTGACTCAGAGTACATGAATATTCACATTGCGGCCACCTGTCTGCATTACGGTCAGGAAGCATTTGAAGGCCTCAAGGTGTTTATGGGTGTCGATGGCAAAATCCGGGTTTTCAGGATCGAAGAAAACGCCAGGCGGATGCGCAGTTCCGCCTATGGGGTCATGATGCAGGAAGTTCCCGAGGAAATCTTTACCGCTGCATGTATCAGGGCGGTTCAGCTGAATAAGCGCTTTATTCCTCCCTATGGAACAGGAGCTTCCCTGTATATCAGGCCGTTGCTGATCGGCACAGGAGCCCAGGTCGGGGTTAAACCTGCCAAGGAGTATTGTTTGCTTGTATTTACTACGCCTGTAGGTCCCTATTTCAAGGAGGGTTTTAAACCGGTGGCCGTTCAGATTGCCAGGGATTATGACCGTGCTGCACCGCTTGGTACCGGCCAGTACAAAGTCGGAGGCAATTATGCCGCCAGTCTCAGGGCAGGTGAAAGGGCTCACTGTGAAGGTTTTTCAACGGTACTGTTCCTCGACGCCAAAGAGAAAAAATTCATTGATGAGGCAGGACCTGCCAATTTCTTCGGCATCAAGGGCGATACTTACGTAACCCCGCTTTCGGCCTCCATTTTGCCTTCCATTACAAACAAAAGCCTGATGACCCTGGCGGAAGAAATGGGTATGAAAGTGGAAAGGAGGCATGTGTATATTGAAGAACTTGGTGAATTTGAAGAGGTTGGAGCCTGCGGTACTGCCGCCGTGATATCACCCATCGGAAAAATCGTGGATCGTGATTCAGGTCAGACCTTTGAATATTGCAGGGAAGGAAAGGCAGGGCCCAAATCCACCATGCTTTACAACCGGATAAGGGCTATACAGTATGGAGAAGAAGCCGACAAGTACGGCTGGACCACCATCATAGACTGAGAATTTCTTCAGGACACGGTCAGATCAGACGCCTGGTTTCGAGGACTTGCTTCATTTCCTCCTGCATCAGCAGGGCCTGTTCTCTGGCTTTCAATGCGAAATCATGTTCACCTGAGGCGAAGATAATATTGCGTGAGGAGTTTACGAGCAGCCCGCAATCTTTGTTCATGCCGTGCATGGCCACTTCCTTCAGGCTTCCACCCTGGGCGCCTACACCGGGGATGAGCAGGAAATGTTCAGGGATTATCCGGCGGATGTTTTCAAGTGCTTCGGCGCGGGTGGCTCCCACCACATACATCATATTATCCGGTCCGCCCCAGGCCATTGATTTTCTGATGACGGACTCATACAGGCATGGTTCGCTGCCTGTTTCCCTGAGTTGAAGAAACTGGAAGTCCTTAGACCCTTCATTCGACGTCAGTGCCAGCAGGATGACCCACTTATCTTCGAACTTCAGAAAAGGTTTCACCGAATCGGAACCCATATAGGGTGCTACGGTCACGGCATCGGCACCGGCCTGGTCGAAAAAGGCTCTGGCGTATTGCTCAGACGTATTGCCGATGTCGCCCCTTTTTGCATCAGCAATGGTGAAAACCGCTTCTTTAAATGTGGCCAGGAAGGCCATGGTCTTTTCAAAGCTTTGCCAGCCGGCACTACCCCTGCATTCATAAAAGGCAAGATTGGGTTTATAGGCCACGGCCAGATCGTGGGTAGCCTCAATGATCTGGCGGTTGAATTCGAAGACAGGATCTTCTGCCCCGAGCAGGTGCCCCGGTATCTTGTCCATATCGCTGTCAAGGCCGATACACAGGAAGGACTTTTTTTCCCGGATCAGCTGAATGAGTTTTTTCCTGTCCATATAAGGGGGTTATGCGTTCACGGCCTCTTTGAGTCTTTCGGCATTTTCTGCCAGTTGGAGCGCATCAATCAGTTCCTGGATGTCTCCGTCGATGACCGCCGGCAGATTGTAAAGGGTCATATTGATCCTGTGGTCGGTAATCCTGCTCTGTGGCCAGTTATAGGTCCGGATCTTTGCCGAACGGTCGCCGGTGGAAACCATGGTTTTGCGCTTGGATGAAATCTCATCCAGGTATTTCTGGTATTCCAGTTCGAATATTCTTGTCCTGAGCACTGTCATGGCCTGTTCGAGGTTCTTCAGCTGCGACTTCTGGTCCTGGCAGCTTACCGTAATGCCGGTAGGCAGGTGGGTGAGTCTGACCGCCGAATAAGTTGTATTGACCGATTGTCCGCCGGGTCCGGAAGAACAGAATGTATCCTTCCTTACATCCGAGGGTTTAATTTCCACGTCAAACTCATCGGCTTCGGGTAAAACGACCACTGAAGCCGCTGAGGTATGGATACGTCCCTGTGTCTCGGTCTGGGGAATGCGTTGCACCCTGTGAACGCCGGATTCGTATTTCAACTGCCCGTATACATAGTCGCCCTTCACATCAAAGATCACTTCCTTAAATCCGCCTACTGTCCCTTCGGTATAACTGACCAACTCAACTTTCCATCCTTTGTTTTCGCAATAGCGGGAGTACATCCTGAACAGATCTCCGGCAAACAGGCTGGCTTCGTCACCTCCCGTGCCGGCCCTGATCTCTACCACGGCATTCTTTGAATCCTGGGGATCGGCAGGTACGAGCAACAATCTGATGTCTTCTTCCAGTTTCTCCCGGTCAAGGTTCAACTGGTTGAATTCCTCCCTGGCATAATCGCGCAATTCCTCGTCTTTCTCGGTGAGCATGACCTCCTTTGCCGATTCGATATGCCGGATGACGGTAGAATACTTCAGGTAGGCATCTACCACGGGTTGCAGTTCTTTATAGTCTTTATTCAGCCGGATGTAGCGCTTCATATCGTTCATCACGCCGGGTTCATTCATCAGTTGCTGAATTTCGTCCTGCCGCTTGTACAGCGCCTCCAGTTTTTCCAATAAATCCATAGGTGCGTTCCTCTCTGAAAAGGCTGCAAAGATACAAAAAAAGGCATCAGGAGTATTGGAGGGTGCCGTTGGGAGTAATCAGCCTGAGTCCGGGCCGTTCGGAGGGGATGCAATAGCCGATTACGCGTGCTTCGATTCCGTAAGTGGCGGCAAGGCTGATGAGGGAACCGGCAATGGCCTCAGGGACATAGCATTCCAGTCTGTGTCCCATGTTGAAGACCCGGTACATCTCTTCCCAGGAGGTGTCTGATTGCTGCTGTATCATACGGAACACGGGCGGAATGTCGAAAAGCCTGTCTTTAACCACAGTGACCCCGTTCAGAAAACGCAGCACTTTTGTCTGGCCTCCTCCGCTGCAATGAATCATACCATGGATCTGCGATCTGTACATCTCCAGGGCCGGTATGAGCAATGGCGCATAGGTACGGGTGGGAGACAATAATAATTGTCCGACCGTCAGGCCATGCACCGCCGGATCGGTGAGTCTGTGCTTTCCGCAATAGACATAGGCTTCCGGGGTATTCGGATCGTAACTCTCCGGGTATGTGGACGCGTATACGTGATCGAGGATCTCATGCCTGGCCGAGGTCAGGCCGTTGCTTCCGATACCGGAGTTATAAACGGATTCGTAATTTGCCTGGCCGCCGGAGGAGAAGCCGACAATGACATCACCGGGACTGATCCTGTTGTTGTCGATGATATCACTGCGTTTCATCCGGGTAACCACAGTGGAGTCAACGATCATGGTTCTGACCAGGTCGCCCACATCGGCCGTTTCCCCGCCGGTGCTGTAAATGGACAATCCCTGGCCGCGCATCCATTCAAGAATTTCTTCCGTGCCACGGATAATGGCTTGAATGACTTCGCCTGGGATCAGGTGTTTATTCCTGCCGATGGTGGACGACAGCAGCATGGGCCCTGTGGCTCCGGCGCACAGCAGGTCGTCGGTATTCATGACGATGGCATCCTGTGCAATACCTTTCCAGACGCTAAGGTCGCCGGTTTCTTTCCAGTACAGGTATGCCAGTGATGATTTGGTGCCCGCACCGTCGGCATGCATCAGTGTGCACCAGAGCGGATCGCCGTGTAACATGTCGGGCATTACTTTGCAGAAGGCTCCGGGATACAGGCCTTTGTCAACATGCGTCAGGGCATCGTGTACCTCTTGTTTTCCGGTGGAAACCCCGCGTTTGTGATATCTTCCTGTTTCAGTCATCTGCCGGATTGATTCTGACGAGGCCGGGCCGTTGCCATGCCCGGAAACTCCGGTGGGTCAAAGCTTACTGGAAGATCAGGCGCCGGCCTTCATTGTCAATCTGGATGTTCCCGATTCGTTTCAGGAGTTCTTCACCTAAGCGGATCGGTGATTTAAGGTCCTTTGCAACGACAACTTCCACATTATCAAGCGTATTTCTTCCGATTCTCACCTTCTTGATCACCAGGCGGGCCTTGTCGGCAATGGTGCCTTCGAGCAGTACCTTAGTCTGGTCGCCGAGGAAGTCGGGGCGGCTTACGAACCCTTTCTGCAACAGTTCAAAGGCCTTGTCGGGCGTCATGTTGAGCCCGGTAACAGCTTTTTCGTAAGTGAATACGTCGGCAAAATCATTGAGGAAGATCTCTCCTTCAAAGAGGTCTTTTTCACCGGGTGTGATGGGGATGAAATTCAGGTTCGGATCAGTTACCACTTTGATATTGACGGTTCTCGAGACTGCAGTGGTATCAATTTTCGGTTTGGGAACAAAGTTCATGCTGAGTACCGAAAACTCCGTACGCCTGTTCAGTTGGTGGGCTGCTTCCTGTATGGCTTTGTTTGGAAGCTTGTTAATATACTCTTCCGTGAGTACTTCCCCTTCGTTGAAAACATATCCTTCGCGTTCCATGGATTTGGTCATGGTTCTCGGCACCTTTTCCCCGTAACCCTTCGCAACGAGCCTGTCGGGATCGATGCCCCTTGCGATCAGGTAATCCACCACGCTCTGGGCTCGTTTCTGTGAAAGGGTGTCGTTGTATTGGTCTGAAGCCCTGATATCGGTATGCGATGCAAGCTCGATGGTAAGATTGGGATTGGCTTCCAGAATGGTGATCAGACCCTGGAGAGAATCCTGGTATTGCGGTTTCAGATCCCATTTGGCCAAATCGTACAGGATTTCAGGCAGTACGATGGGTTTCACCGGGATGGGGATCAGCACGAAGTCGATGACGAAGTCCTTGCTTTGTTCCAGTCCGACGGTGGTCTCTCTGCCTTTGTCGGAAAAATATCCTTCTTTGGTCACCGTGAGTTCATAGGATGTTTCCGGCAGCACCTGGGTTTTATCGAAACTGTAAAAGCCTTTGTTGTCGGTTTTAATCTCAATGGATGTTCCGTCGGAGCCTACCATTTTGATTCCTGCTCCCCTGATGGGTTGCAGGGTTCTGTCGTCCCTGACCACGCCCTGCAGGGTGAAGACCAGTGGAATTTTCAGGAAGGAGTATATGTCGTCACCGCCTTTCACGCCCTTCATTCTGCGGTTAGAGCTGATATAGCCTTTTTCTTCGGGATTGTTCGGGAAGAAAGTAATGCCGAAGTCATCCGCATTGGAATTGACGGGCGATTTCATATTCTCGGGAGTACCCCACTGATTTCCGTTTTTCACCGTTTTGAAGATATCCAGGCCGCCCATGCCGGGATGGTAATTGGAGGCGAAATACAAAAGGCTGTCGGATCTCAGGTAGGGGAACATTTCGTCGCCGGGTGTATTTACCGTGGGTCCCAGGTTGCGCGGATTTTCAAAATCCTTGTTTTTCCGCGCCCTGGTAGCTACCCAGATGTCTTTACCACCATAACCGCCGTCCATGTCGGATGCGAAATACATGGTAAGCTCATCCCCTGAAATCGTGGGATGACCGTATATTTTTGTGGAGTCAACGCCCAGTTTTACGTTCTCCGGCTCACTCCATACTTTGCCCTTCTTTTCAGTCCTGAAGATCTGGCATCCCATCACTTTTTTCTTCTCATAACCGCAACGGGTGAAATACATCACGTTGTACTTGGCATTAAAAGTGGCAGTACCGTCATTGCCTTCGGTGTTGACGATACCCTGGTCGTCTATGGGGATGGGCGTACTCCAGTCGCCTTTGGCACTGCTGTATGAGATGTACAGATCGGAAAAATTCTGCCCTGTCCAGTCATCGATACGGTTGCCTGTGGAATTTTCCCTGGATGAGGTGAACAACAGGGATTTGCCTTTATCGTCTGCAATGATGGGAGAGAAGTCATCCTCCGAAGAATTGACCGTTTTCCATGCATTCAGTTCTTTCTTGGTGTCGTCCTGGGGATTGATGGCATAGCGGGTGGGATTATCCTTCCACTGCTGTGCCATCTTGCAGGATTCGATGCCGATCATCCCCCGCTTGTCGTTGGGAGCGATTTCGCTGTATTTGGTGTAAAGCAGGATGGCATCTTCATACTTCTCGTTTATCTTGAGTGCGTCGGCATAATAAAGCGTTGCCAGTGGGTTTACCTTCCAGTAACTGATCTTGTCGAGTCGTTTGTACTGGCTTTCCGCTTTTTTCCAGTTGTTTGTCAAACGGTAACATTCGGCGATCTGGAACAATATCCTGTTCTTCTCCACATTGTTGCGTTTGACTTTTGAATAGGCTTTCTGGTATTTCTCAATGGCCAGGTTGAACATTTTATCGTCGAAAGCCTGGTCGGCTTCCTGTGTGTAATTCCTTTTCTGCTGTGCATCAACGGGCTGAGAAATAAGTACACCCATGAAAAGAAGAGGCAGGAGACTCCTAAGAAGCTTCATAGTGATTGAACTTTAAGGCAATAAAAACGGCTAAATTATGAAATATCCTCAAACTTTAAAAAATTAAATGCTCAGGATTTTGCCGGGCAGATAACGGCCTGATAGGAGACAGGCTTTTATTTGAGGGGTTGTCCGGCGGAATCTGGTTCAGTGCTTTCCCGGGTACCATCTTCTGCGGCAGCTTGCGAGCCGGTAGCTTCAGGGGGCGCATCCGCATCGTCAGGTGTGGGAGTGGAAAGTATTTCTGAGGCTGCTGTACCGATATCGGAAGGACCGCTGAGAATCTCCTCCTTCAGTTTCCTGCCTTCCGCTGCGATCCTGGTCGTTTCCTGGCTGATCTCTTTCCTGATATCCGCCGTGCCGTCCCGGAACTCACGTGTTATGTCGCTGGTAACCTTCTTCAGATCATTCATGCCTTTGCCGATATGC
The DNA here is from genome assembly GCA_022709385.1 of Bacteroidota bacterium. Taxonomy (GTDB): domain Bacteria; phylum Bacteroidota; class Bacteroidia; order Bacteroidales; family CAIXZF01; genus JAKLIX01. The sequence continues at coordinate 32,029 of JAKLIX010000017.1, forward strand.
CTTGCGATTTCGGGCATCCGCCTGGGACCAAACACCAGAAAGGCAACCACCAGGATGACGAGGAGCTCTCCTCCGCTGATATCAAAAAATAAAAGCATCACCGGGTCCGGGAATTTCGCTGCAAAAATACGCGCTTTCCCGGGAAAGTCTTGCGGATAATCCGGGCTTATTTCTTTTCTTTCCGTCTGGCCAGTTTTTTCTCCTTTACGCGTTCGCGCCACATGATAAGATCATAGGCGACAGGGGTGGCGTTGAAAATGGAGGAATAGGTACCGATGGCCATACCGATAAAGAGGGTGAAGTTCATCCCGCGGATGATCTCCCCGCCGAAGATCAGCATGGCAAGCAGCACAGTCAGAACAGTCCCGGAGGTATTGACGGTCCGGCCAAGGGTATGGTTGATGGCGTCGTTGATATTGGTGGCCAGATCCCGCTTCGGATAAAGGTTCCTGTATTCGCGGATCCTGTCGAAGATGATCACCGTATCGTTGATGGAGAAACCGATAATGGTCAGGATGGCTGCGATCATCGACTGGTCAACTTCAAGGGTAAAGGGGACGATACCGTAGAACCATGAGTAGAGCGAGAAAGCGATAATCGAGTCGTGGAAAAGTGAGGTAACACCGCCCAATCCCCACTGCCACCTTCTGAACCGGATGGCAATGTAGATAAAAATGGCAAGCAGGGCAAAAATCACAGAGTAAATGGCTGCAATCCTGATGTCTTTGGCGATGGTGGGACCGACTTTCTGTGAACTGAGTTTCCCGATGAGTTTGGCTTCGTCATTGGAGGCAAATTCTTTTAAAGTGATGGGTTCTTTGTAAAACTCCCTGAGCCCGTCAAAAAGTTTCAGGTCGATGATGGAGTCCACTTCGGGACTGTTATCATCAATCATGTACTTGGTAGTCACCCTGATCTGGTTGTCGGGGCCGAAGGTTTTGACTTCCGGAGTTTCGCCTATGCTTTTTGTCAGGGCTGTCCTGATTTCATTGGTCTTCACGTTCTGGTCGAAACGGACGATATACGAACGGCCTCCCGTAAAGTCGACACCGGGAACCACACCGCGTATTGCAAGGGAAAGCACACCCAAACCGATCACGATCAGTGAAACGATATAGAGTTTTTTCCTGACACTGACGAAATCAAAATGCAGGTTGGTGAACCAGTTTTTGGTGACTTCATTCCAGAAGCGGATGGGTTTGTTATGGTCAAGCATCCATTCAAAAATGATACGGGAGAGGAAGATGGCCGTGAAGAGTGAGGAAGCCAGACCGATGATCAGGGTAGTGGCGAATCCCTGGATGGGACCGGAGCCGAAGACATACAGGATGATCCCCGTCATGATGGTGGTCACGTTGCTGTCGATGATGGCGGAATAGGCATGTTTATACCCGTCGGCGATAGCCAGCCGCATGCCTTTTCCTGCCCTGATCTCTTCCCTGACACGTTCGTAAATGATCACGTTGGCGTCGACCGCCATACCCATGGTGAGCACGATACCGGCAATACCAGGCAGGGTAAGCACGGCACCGAGCGAGGCAAGGATACCCAGCAAGAAGAAGACATTGACCAGCAGGGCGGTATCGGCAACAAGACCTGCTTTGTTGTAATACAGGAACATGTAGAGGAGTACCAGGACAAAGGCGATGATAAAGGAGAACATACCGGCCTGGATGGCTTCTTTACCAAGACTGGGGCCTACGATATCTTCCTGGACGATCCTGGCGGGTGCGGGCAGCTTGCCGGCTTTCAGGATGTTGGCAAGGTCTTTGGCTTCCTCAACCGTGAAGTTTCCGCTGATGGATGAACGGCCGTTGGGGATTTCTTCGTTGACTCTGGGATAGGAATATACGAGGTCATCGAGGACGATGGCCACGGATTTTCCGACGTTGTCGGCTGTCAGCCTGGCCCAGGTACGACCACCTTCGGTGTTCATCGACATTGTGATCTCCACATTGCCGGTCTGGCTGTAGTCCTGGCGGGCATCCACAATCACATCGCCGCTGAGGGGAGCCGTGCCGTCCCTGGAAGTAACCCTGAGCGCGATCAGTTGCAGGATATCCGGCTGGCTCTTCTCCGGTTTGACAGTCCAGTGCAGCCTGAGATTTCTCGGGAAAATGCCGGCTGTGGCTTTCAGCAGGGCATTAACTCTGGCCGTGTCTTTGATGGCTGAAAAGCCGCAGAGCGGACCTTGTCCCGGAAAATACTGCCCTTGCTCATTCCGGGTAAGGTTCAGGGTAAGGTAAGCATACAGGGGGTTTTTCTTTGCAAATTCCTGGAAACTTTCCTGTTCGGCAGCCTGATCACCTTTCTTAGTGGTGTCTTTGATCTGGTCCAGCAAGGAGGCGGATGCCGTGTCTGTTTTGGTCTCTTTGGTTGTATCTGTTTCTGCAACAGCCGTTTCAACCGCGGTGGTATCGGACTGCAGGCTGTCGCCGGCAATGTCAAGGATTTCCCCGCCGGGGCCTATCCTCTCAGCGAGCCGTTTGTTGGCCTCGGTAAAATAAGAAGTCAGTTCAGCAAATTCATATGTTTCCCAGAACTCCAGGTTGGCGGTTCCCTGCAGCAGTTTCCTCACACGCTCCGGTTCCTTGATGCCCGGCAGCTCAATCAGGATACGGCCTGCCGTCTGCAAACGCTGAATGTTGGGCTGGGTGACCCCAAAACGGTCGATACGTGTACGAAGGATATTGAAGGTACGGTCAATGGCCCCTTCGGTTTCTTCCCTGAGTACCTCGATCACTTCTTCATTGGTCGATTTCGGGCCAATCCTGTCCTTCAGTTCAATCGTGGAAAAAATGGCCGCAAGCTTGGCGTTCGGATCAACCTCCGTGAATGACTCTGCGAACAGGGTCACATAGTCCTTCTGGCTTGTCTTGAATTTCTGGTTGGCCAGGTCGATGGCCTTCACAAACGTGGGATTGGTGCTGTGATCTGCCAGTGCCTTGATGATATCCACCACGGATATTTCCATGGTCACATTCATCCCCCCTTTCAGGTCAAGACCCAGGTTAATTTCCCTTTCCTTACAGTCCTTATAGGTGTATTTTCTTACTAAAATATTGTAAATCACCTGGTTCGACATGGAGTCGAGGTAATACCTTTCCCTGAATTTAGCGATGGAGTCCATCAGGAAAGTTTCCTTCAGGACATCTCCGTCAGAGAGGGACTTTGCCAAATCCATGGCAACCTGGCTGTGTGCATATTTGTCGGCTTTCCCTTCCACCGAACGGGTAAAGAAGGTGAATGACAGCTGGAATCCGCATACCAAGGCAAACGCTATGGCAAAGAACTTGATCGCACCCTTATTCTGCATATCTACGCGATTAAATATATGATAAAAGAAACTGATTTTTTTGAGGGTGCAAATATAGAAATAATGATCGTAACTTAGCAAAATGAAATACACTTTTCCCGGATTCCTTGTGAATAAGCTGTTTTACTGCCTTGTCGCAGTCCTTTTCCTTTTCCCTGCTTCCCTGTGCTCACAGGGATTTCACGACTTCGGCTTCAGCAGGAAGTACTTCAGCCCGCCCGTAATCAGAAATGCAGACAGTATGGCCTTACCCTGGCTTGGCGGACTGAATGCCTGCCAGTTCAGTGCCACCGACATGAATATGGACGGAGTGAAAGACTTGCTGGTCTTCGACCGTATCGGCAACCGCCTGTTGCCTTTTCTGAACGGCGGTAATCCCGGCACCACCGACCTTACCTATGCACCGGAGTACGTCCAGTACTATCCCGCCCTGAAAAACTGGATGCTGATGAAGGATTATAATCTGGACGGGCTTGATGACATCTTTACATACGGCTTTGGCGGAATTGCGGTTTACAGGAATGTGGCCACCGGCAGTGTCCCGGCCTTTGAACTTGTGACCAACCAGCTGTTGTCGTTGATATATTCTAATTATTTAAATATATTTGTGACGGATGTTGATTATCCCGGCATCGCGGATATGGATCAGGATGGGGATCTGGATATTTTATGTTTCTGGATCATAGGGACTTATGTGCATTACCACCGTAATCTCAGCATGGAAAAATACGGAAATGCCGACAGCCTGGATTTCAGGCTTGAATCTAACTGCTGGGGTTTTATCCGGGAGGGTGATACTTCGAATTCGATTACCCTGAATGCGATCTGTCCTTCAAAAGAAGCGCCTCTTCCGGGAAGCAGGTTTCAGGATAATACCATCTGGCCGGAAGCCACCGAGCACATCGGTTCCACTTTCGAAATGCTGGATCTGAACGGTGACGGCTTGACCGACATGCTGATAGGGGATGTCGATTACCCTCAGATCATCGCCCTGTACAACGCAGGAAGCCTGGATACGGCCCTGGTGACTTCCATTGACGCGTATTTTCCTTCCTACGACACTTCGATAAACGTATTTTCCTTTCCTGTTGCCTGTTACCTGGATGTGGACAACGACAATAAGAAAGATCTTCTTGTTTCACCTTTCGATCCCAACACCAATATTTCGGAAAGCAGCCGCAGTGTGTGGCTTTACAAAAACAGCGGTACTGATCCGGCGCCCTTGTTCCACCTGCAGACCAAAGCTTTTTTGCAGGAAGACATGATTGACGCCGGTACCTGCGCTTTTCCGGTGGTGGTCGATTTTGACCAGGACGGGCTGGATGACCTGGTGGTAGGGAATTTCGGTTATCATGACTCCTCTTATTATGAATTTGGTTTTTTACGTTCGGTCTTCCGCAGCCGGCTGATGGCCCTGCGGAATACGGGAACGGCGACAGAACCTGCGTTCTCGCTCACGGATGATGATTTTGCATCCGTGTCCTTCCTGAAAACCAGCAACGTATTTCCTTCTTTCGGGGATCTCGACGGGGATCAGGATATGGATATGGTCCTTGGCAGGAATGACGGTACCCTTGTATATTACGAGAATGTCGCCGGCAGCGGAAATCCTTTCTTATTTGGAGCCCCCTTGCTGAATTATCAGGGAATCGATGTGGGCCTTGCCAGTGCACCCCAGATCTTTGACCTCGACCGCGACGGATTGTCCGACCTGATCATCGGAAGCAAATCTGGCTTTTTTCATTACTTCAGAAATACCGGAACCTCGCAGCAGGCTCAGTTTACGTTGGTTACCGACAGCCTGGGTCATGTGGATGTCAGGAACATTTTCTATTCCTGGGACGGTTACAGCACACCCTGCTTTTTCAGGCTGGCCGATGATACCACGCGTCTTTTTGCAGGCTCCCTGGTGGATGGGCTCTGTTATTACAAGAACATCGACGGTAACCTGGGTGGGACTTTTCTGAAGGTTGATCATAACTACCTGTTTGTCAAGGAGGGAGATCGCAATGCTTTTGCGGTGAATGATTTCGATCAGGATAACTATCCCGACCTGGTGATGGGGCTGCAGAATGGGGGGCTTGCATATTTCAAGGGAACAAGCCCGGCTCCGATCGGTATTGCACAAACAGATCAGGATGAGCCGGCCGGCTGCAAGCTTTACCCGAATCCTTCACAAGGAGAATTTACGCTTTTGCTCCAGACACCACTGCATTACCATGCTGCCTGTTACCGGATCTTCAACCTGCAGGGTACGGTGGTAAAGCAGGGCAGTATCCCTGACTTTCCTGTCCGGATGTCGCTGGATCTTCCTGCCGGCATGTACCTGTTGAAGGTATTTCTGTATGGAGGAGACGGTAAATGGCGGCCGGTGAAACCGGAAAAGCTGTTTATATTCAGGTAGCCTTTCCCGTGCGATCAGGGGCAACGCAGGGTCAGCCGGGCCTTTTTGTAATCGATGACGGCTTTCGTTTCCATCAGCAGGTCTCCGCCAAGGATGCCGTCGATCTTTATCAGTCCGATGGCATCGTATAACTGGTGCACATTTCCCAGGTCAATCAGGGCCGTCATATAGTCTTTCAGGGAACATTCCCCGAGCGATAATTCCCTGATAAGCGTGATACTGCTTTCAAGCTCGGAGGTACCGATTCCTCCTGAAGGCCCTTCGTTAGGGAAGATGTCCGATTCGTTCAGGTCCAGCAGTGTCGACAGTGTCTGCCTGTCGAATACCGTTCGGGATGCGCCTGTATCTACAAGCATCCGGAGCGGGTGCCCGTTTACACTCACGTTGACCATCAGGTGAAAACCGTCGTCCCGGATGGCGATAAACTGAAGGGGAATGTGGACAATCACGGGATGATGATCAGAAGTTGGGTTTCAGTGCATATTTCTGATAGAAGGATTCGATTTCTTCGACTGCTTCTTCAGCCGTGTCGACCAGCCTGAAAATGTCAAAATCCTCCCCGCCAATGAACATTTCTGTCAAAACGCGGGTTTTGATCCAATCGATCAATCCTTCCCAGAACTGCACGCCGACAAGCACGATAGGGAATTTGACCATCTTATGGGTCTGGATCAGGGTGATGGCTTCGAACATTTCATCAAGGGTTCCGAAACCGCCCGGCATCACGATATAGCCCTGGCTGTATTTCATGAACATGACCTTACGAACAAAGAAGTAATCAAAGGTCATGAGTTTGTCGCTGTCGATGAAGGGATTGGGATTCTGTTCAAAAGGAAGGTCGATGTTGAGTCCCACCGATTTTCCGAAAGAGTAGTGGGCGCCCTTGTTGGCGGCCTCCATGATGCCCGGTCCGCCGCCCGTGATAATCCCGAAGCCTTTGCTGGTGAGCAGGTAGGCTATTTTCTCGGCCAGCTTGTAATAGTTGTGGCCGGGCTTTATCCTGGCCGAACCGAAAATGGTGACACAGGGACCTATTCTTCCGAGCTTCTCAAATCCCTCCACAAATTCGGCCATGATTTTGAAGACCTCCCAGGAGTCCATCGACATGATCTCTGTCCAGTTCTTGGGACTGAACGCCTGCCTGATCCTTTCCTCTTCATTGTGAAGGTTGTTTTCCATGGTATTTTGCAAGTGTTAGCTGATATGAAGTTCTTTTCTGATAAATGCTGCCGTATGCCCTTTGTTGCCTGCGGCTATTTCTTCCGGTGTTCCGGTGCATACGATGGTGCCGCCCTGTGCGCCTCCCTCGGGTCCCAGGTCGATGAGATGATCCGCAACCTTGATGACATCCAGGTTGTGTTCGATCACGATCACCGTATTGCCTTTGTCCACAAGTTTGTTCAATACTTTCATCAATACGCTGACATCCTCGAAATGCAGGCCCGTGGTCGGTTCATCGAGGATATACAGGGTGTTACCGGTGTCTCTTCTGGATAATTCCGTGGCGAGTTTCACCCTTTGGGCCTCACCGCCCGAAAGCGTGGTGGATTGTTGTCCCAGGGTGATATACCCGAGCCCGACCTCATCAAGGGTTTTTATTTTTAACAAGATAGACGGGATGTTCTCAAAAAAAGTCACAGCCTGTCCGATCGTCATCTCCAGTACATCGCTGATATTCTTTCCTTTATACCTGATTTCGAGGGTCTCCCTGTTATATCTTTTACCGTTGCAGGTTTCACACTGGACATGTACATCGGGCAGAAAATTCATTTCGATGATCCTGATACCGGCTCCGCTGCAGGTTTCGCACCTTCCTCCCTTTACATTGAAGGAAAAGCGGCCCGGCTGGTAAGCCCGCATTCTGGCTTCGGGAACCTGGACAAAGAGCTTCCGGATCTCGTCGAACACACCCGTATAGGTGGCAGGATTGGAGCGGGGTGTACGGCCGATAGGCGACTGGTCGATCTCGATCACTTTATCAATGTTCCGGATGCCATCCATCGTGTCGTAAGGCAAGGGTGCATGTTCCGAGCGGTAAAAGTGGGCACTGAGGACAGGGTAAAGGGTTTCGTTGATCAGGCTGGATTTACCGCTTCCTGACACTCCCGTAATGCAGATAAGTTTTCCGAGCGGGATGCTGAGGTCGATGTGTTTCAGGTTATTCCCCCTGGCACCGGTGAGGGTGAGGAATTTTCCGTTGCCCGGCCTGCGTTGTGCAGGAACGGGAATTTTTTTGCTGCCGCTGAGGTATTGTCCGGTAATGGAATCCTTTCCAGCGATGGTTTCGGGGCGTCCCTGGGCAACGATCCTGCCACCGTGCTTACCGGCACCCGGGCCAATGTCGATCACATGATCGGCCGAAAGGATCATTTCTTTATCGTGTTCCACGACGATAATCGAGTTTCCGATGTCTCTGAGATCGGACAATGCTTTGATAAGCCTGAGGTTGTCGCGTTGATGCAGCCCGATGCTGGGTTCGTCGAGGATATACAACACACCCTGCAGCTGCGATCCTATTTGGGTTGCAAGCCGGATACGCTGCGATTCGCCTCCGGAGAGGCTGACAGCCGGGCGGTTCAGGGCAAGATAGTCGAGACCCACTTCAAGCAGGAATTGCAGGCGCGTCCTGATCTCACGGAATATCTCATGTCCGATGGCCTGTTTGCGTGCTTCGAGCAGGGGTTCGGTCTCTTCGGTCCACCTGAGTAATTCCCTTGGTTCAAGTGAGGTGAGTTCGGCGATGTTTTTCCCTTCAATCCTGAAATACAGGCTTTCCTTCTTCAGCCTGCTGCCTTGACATTCCGGGCATGTCATGCGGTTCATGAAACCGCCTGCCCACTTCTGTATCCCTTTGGGTGCACTATCCGTATTCTGATTGACGATAAAACTGACGATGCCCTCGAAAGCGAGATTATAGGTTGAAGTGACTCCCATGGTCTCATGCCTGACCCTGATAAACTCGTCGGAACCATTCAGAATGGTGTTAATGGCTTGTTCCCCGAGATCAGCGATCGGGGTGTCGAGGCTGAAACCGTGTTTTTCACCAATGGCTTCCAGTTGTTTGAATATCCAGCTGTTGCGGTATTCTCCCAGGGGTGCGAGCCCGCCTTTGCGAATGGATCTGCCCGGGTCGGGTATGATCTTGTTCAGATCCACCTCGGCTATGGTTCCCAGCCCGTTGCATTTCGGACAGGAACCATAGGGTGAATTGAAGGAGAAAGTGTTTGGTTCCGGTTCTTCATAGGAAATGCCGGTAAGCGGGCACATCAGGTGGCGGCTGTAATATCCGGGTGTGGCGGAATCCGAATCCCCATCAAGTACCATTAGGCTTCCCTTACCGTGTTTCATGGCCGTCTGGATTGATTCCTCAAGCCTGCGACGGTTGCTGCCCTTTACATGGATTCTGTCTATAAGTATCTCAATATCATGTGTTTTATAACGATCGACTTGCAGGCCGGCAGCAAGTTCACGTAGCATGCCGTCAACCCGTACACGGCTAAAACCCTGTTTTCTGACTTGTTCGAACAGCTCACGGTAGTGTCCTTTACGTCCTTTTACCAGCGGGGCCAGCAGGCTGATATGCTGATGGTCGTATCGTTCCTCAATCAGGCGGATGATGTCGTTCTCGGAATACCGTATCATCTTCTCTCCGCTGGCGTATGAATAGGCATCAGCGATCCTGGCAAACAACAGCCTGATGAAATCGTATATCTCGGTGATGGTTCCCACGGTAGAGCGCGGGTTTCGGCTGACGGACTTCTGTTCTATGGAGATGACGGGACTTAAACCGTTTATCTTATCCACATCGGGCCGCTCGAGGTTTCCCAGAAATTGCCTGGCATATGCGGAAAAGGTTTCGATATACCTCCGCTGGCCTTCCGCATACAGGGTGTCGAAAGCCAGGCTGCTTTTTCCGCTTCCGCTCAAACCCGTGATCACAACCAGCTTATTCCTTGGAATAAGCAGATCGCAGTTTTTCAGGTTATGTGCCCTGGCACCAAGCACTTCAATGGTCTCCGCCGGAAATTCCCTTGCCTGGTCCATTCCGTTCATTTCTTCCGTATCTTTCTTATGGTCTTTCCTCATCGGCTGTAGTCCCGGTATTCCTATTCGCTGAATAGTCTTGAATAATAGAGTTGCTGCGGATCGGGCAAATCCAGGGTATACGTCTTGTGAGCTTTAAGACTCAGGGTGTTTTTCCTCAGCCAGGGATTAAACTCCTTCAGCAGCTTATAATTCAGCCCGCGGGTCTTTGCAAAAGCCGCAAGGTCGGAAATGCTGCTGTCGATCCTGAGCCCGGTGGTGGGGATGAGCGGGTATAAATCCGTGGGACGGAGATGAAACCCATACCGCTCAGGCTGCTTGTGGATTTCTTTCATGGCCAGCACGCGGAAAATATACCTGCTGGTTTCCTGATTAAGCAGAAGCTCGTAGAAGGTTGTCCCTTTCTGAATGCCCATGGGTTTGGCAATGTTTTCCGGCCCGGCATTGTATGCCGCTGCTGCAAGCGTCCATGAACCGAAACGGGCATAAGCTTCCTTCAGATAAGCACAGGCTGCAAAGGTGGCCTTCCCGAGATGGTAACGCTCGTCAACTTCTTCTGTCACTTCAAGCCCGTGTTTTTTGGCGGTTTCTTTCATAAACTGCCAGTATCCCGAGGCTCCTGCCGGACTGACGGTATGCGTGAATGCACTCTCGGCAAGGGCCAGGTATTTGAAATCATCCGGAATCCCGTTCGCCCGCAGGAGTGGTTCAATCACCGGAAAATACCGGTTCGCCCTTTTCAGCATCAGCAGGGTGGAGGAATGCCAGTAAACATTGGTAAGCAATTCCCTGTCCAGGGCTTCATGTACCCAATAAAGATCGAGGGGTACTGTTTCACCGGCAAAATCTGCCTCCGTGGGAATATCCACGGCAAAAGCATGCATGCGGTTTTGCCTGGCCTGCTGGTATGTTTTTTCATCGGATTGGGGGCGTGCGGCGGAAAATACCAGAAGCACTGCAACGACCCCTGAAACAAGACTTAAACCTGTAATTATCAGTGTTTTTTTCATAGACAGTTCATTTTGGTTCTACTGTTCACCGGCCAGCCAGTTTTCAAACGTTCATCCCTTGTGTTCATTGCCGGTACTTCCTGTTAAATAAAACAGCGAAAGGAAAAGCGTCATGAAATAAGCCAGGTACAACAGGGAAGGAAGCCACCACCATGAGTTGAAGTAAAGCAGGATGGAAACGCCGAGCAGGCAGTTGGAAAAACTTACGGCAAGGATAAAGCGGGCCACCTGAGTATCACTGAGCCCGAGATACGACAGATGGTGTGTGGTGTGGTCTTTCCCGCCGACAAAAGGAGACCTTCCACGCGCGATCCGCCTGATCACGACGGTAGCAGTATCAATAACCGGTACGGCAAACACGATGAGAACAAGAATGACGGGCCGGAAAAAGGATGCTTGCTCATGAATGAGCGGTGGATTCCAGAGATATCTGACAGACAAGGCAGCAAGCAATACCCCGAGAAACTGGCTCCCGGTATCTCCCATAAACATCCTGGACGGATGCCAGTTGAAAACCAGGAACCCTGCAAGGGATGCAATAAGTCCCGTAATCACAAGGGAATAAGGCGTGGTGATGCCGTCAGTCAGTATCATGGAAACCATCAGGTTAACGGCAATCCCGAGCGAAACCAGGCTTGTGACGGCATCCATGTTGTCGAGCATGTTGATGCTGTTCATGATTCCTATCACCCACAACAGGGTCAGCAGGTAATCCAGCAGCAGGATGTCGAAAAGCTGGATGTGTGTCCCGGTGGCAATCAGGATCAATCCGCAGCCGATCTGGCTTATAAGTTTGATGGGAACATTGGTATTATATGCATCATCGTATAAGCCCATCAGAAAACCAAGGGTCACCGCAAGGAGGAATCCGGCAAACTGGATGCTCCTGATTTGCATGCTCTCGTCAAACACAACCGTGTAAACCGAAAGGGAGAACAGAAAAATAATGTAAAAAGTCAACCCGCCCAGAGATGGCTTGGATTCTGCACTCCAGCGGATCACCATGTCCCGCTTATTACGAATACCAAGGGTTTGTGAGAATTTCAAGAGCAGGTTATTAATCAACAGGCTCATTACCAATGTAATGACAAAGAAAATACCATATGAGAGTACCTGTGGATCCATACACTACTTTAGATCAAAGTATTGAATGTCAATAACTTATTGTTTAGTTATTCGTTTTGCAAGGTACTCAATCTTTGCATTGGAAATCAGAAAGGACTGGAAAAATATTCAAACAGCATGCCCTGGCTGTCTTTCAGGGAAACCAGGGGATCGGTGATTCCCCAGTCAATGTTCAGCAAAGGATCATTCCACAAAATACAGCCTTCCGACTCACGATGATAATAGGCAGTGCACTTATAAAGGAAAACGCTGTCATCAGCCAGGGAGAGAAAGCCGTGGGCAAAGCCGGAAGGAATCCAAAGCATCTGGTTGTTTTCTGCGGATAATTCAACTGCCACATATTTCCCAAAGGTAGGTGAATCTTTCCTGAGGTCCACTGCCACATCCAGCACGGCCCCCCTGACCACACGGACCAGTTTACCCTGACTGTAGGGCGGGAACTGGAAATGCAGTCCTCTGAGCACATTTTTATGGGAGATGGACTGGTTGTCCTGGACAAATTCTTCGCAAAAGCCGGCAATCAGTAAGTTGCGTTTACTGTAAGATTCAAGAAAACTGCCTCTTTCATCCCGGTAAACCGAGGGTGTGAAGAGTTTTACATCCCGGATGTCGAATGAGTTGATCTGCATGGCTTATTTCCTTCTGAAGAACTGTAACAGGTAGTTCAGGATTCTTGTCCTTCGCCTGCTGTGCTCAGATTCGTCATAGTATGAATAATCATAACCGTAGCCGTAACCCGACCCGTAACCGTATCCGTATCCGTAACCGTAACCGTATCCTTTGGCGTAATCATAGCTTTTCGCCAGCGGTTCCACACTGTTCAGGATCACCGACAGCTTTTCGATGCGGTTCTGGCTTATCAGTCTGTCCACATTTTCGATAAACAGTTTCTTTGAATAATTGGCTTTAAAGATGTAGACCGGGTAGTCTGACAGCTGCAGGCAGGGAAGGCTGTCGGTGACGACACCCGCGGGCGGGGTGTCCATGATGATGAAGTCGTATTTTTGTTTTAGCTTTTGTATCATTTTTTCCATCAGCGGGCCCAGGATGAGCTCGGCCGGATTAGGCGGAACCGGTCCTGAAGGAATGATATCGATCTTTAGCAGGGGATCGTGGCAGATGCATGTCTCCATCTCGTCAATCCCCGAAAGAACAGTGCTGATCCCGTGCCTGTTGTCCAGGCTGAAACGCTGGTGTATCCGTGGTTTCCTCATGTCCATGTCGAGCAGGATCACTTTCTTGTCGGAAAAGGAAAGGACACCGGCAAGGTTGATGGCGACAAAGGTTTTTCCCTCGCCCGACACGGTCGAAGTAATGGCTGTTACTTTGCTGCCTGCCACGTTGCTGATGTATTGCAGGTTCGTTCGCACCGCTCTCATGGCTTCGGTGAAAACGGATTTGGGCTGGTGTTCCACGATCATCATGTTGGCGGGAACATCACGGGTGTAGAGCGGGACAACGCCGAGTACAGGTACGTGGGAATAGCGGCTGATGTCGGCCACACTCAGAATTTCGTTATAAAGGACATACCTGATCACGATAATGGTCAGTCCTGCCAGCAGGGCTGCCATAATAGAGATGAAGTACACCCGTTTTGGACCGGGATAAAGCGGGATGGAGGGTACCTCAGATGATTTCAGGATGATATTCTGGGAAACATAACCCGCCCTGGCAATGCTGTAGTTGGCTTTGGTCTCCACCAGCTGGTTGTAATACTTGTCGTTGATGGCATTGATCCTTTCCAGCCTCAGCAATTCAAGTGCGTTGTATTGCCCGGTGCTTCCGCTCAGGTCCCGTTTATAACTGTCGAGTATGCTGCTCAGCTCTGCTTTCCCCTCCTTCAGTTTAACCTTGTACGATTGTATCGTCTGGATGATCAGCCGGGTCTGGATGTCGATCTGGTAATCGAGGGTTTTAATCTGTCCGCTGTTCGGAGTTACGGAATAAAGCTGCTGCTCTTTCTGAAGCAGCAGTTCTCTCAATGGGGTGAGAAGACTCAGTACAGGAGCGGGAAACTGGCTGACACTCAGGTAAGCAAGCAGTTTGTATGAGTCAATTTCCCTGGTGTTGGAAAGATATTGCTGAATTTCGTTGAGACCGGACTCTTCCAGGGTCATGTTGTTGTAATCATCCTCCAGGTCGCTGATCTTCATTAATATCGATGGGATCCCCCTGATTTGCAGAGAGTCAATCTTATGCTCCCTTTTAAACTGTGCGATCTGTTCCTCTGAAGAAACGACGGAGTCTTTGATCAGGTTCAGTTGTGCATCGATGAATGACAGGATGTTGTTGGCGCTTTCCTGTTTCTGTTCCACATCGAAACTCCTGAATTCTGTGGCCAGGGTATTCAGTATATCGGCCGCCTTGTTCGCGTTCCTGTCCTGGTATTTGATCTGAATGGTGTTGGCCGCCGCATCGAGGATGCTCACCGACATATTGCCCAGCAGTCCCGGGACGATCTGACCGGGATCATTCAGCATGAAGAAGTATGAGTTCTCCACCAGGCCTTGTCCCGGATTCATGGCCAGTTGCGGGTCCATGTTTATCTTCAGGACTGCATGCGGAAACTGTGCTGTCTCTCCCAGACCTATGACTTTTTCCTGCAATTTTTCTCCCGGGATGGTGTAACTTATCCTGCATCTGCCGTTTCTTTCAAACCCGACACGAATGGTGGTTCCGTATATTTCCCTGCGGATGACGTTAGCCGTCACGGTATAGGGAGCCGATCTGTACTGCTCGAAATACAGGATGTTGCCTTCGATGTAATAGCTTGTCTGCAGCGGCAGTTTTGCCGCAACCCGTTCGAGAAAGACCGGGGAGGTGATCAGGGCGATTTTTTTCTGCAGCCCCTCTTCATACAGTTGATCCACATTCAGGATTTGCCGCGAGATGCCGCTGGTGTTCACCTGGATCACGACTCTGGCCTCATACATGGGATGGGTGTAGCGCAGATAGAGGAAGGAGCCGCCAACCGCCAGTATGAGCAAAAGGATGACATAGAGGAGGTTTTTCCTGGTGATATACAGGAAGAGCCGGATGTCCAGTTCGTCGTTCAGGGCGGGTATCTTTTTTTTCAGTGCCATCGGCTTAGCGGAAGATTGCGTAAATGACCAGCAGGGTGGAGGCCAGGCTGAGATATGGCGTGATCCTGGCAAGCACCGCTTCCGGAATCCTTTGGACAGGCTCCACATAAATCACGTCATTGGCCATCAGCACCATGTCGGCCTGTGACAAACCTTCAATGCGTGAAAGATTGATTCGATATACCTTTCTGTGTTGGGGATCGCCCCTGATCAGCTTGATGTTGTATGCCTTGCCGTCGGTGATCCCGCCTGCCAGCGCCAGGGCCTCAAAAAGGGTGGTATTGGGATTCTGCAGCCTGATCACCTGTGCAGTGCCCCCGAGCCCTCCGGGGAAGATGATGACCCTGTTGTTTGTTACCTGCACCTTCACAAAGGGATGATTGAAAAAATAACTCAGGCTGTCCTCCAGCATGACTTCCAGTTCACGGATGCTGAGGCCTTCCACCCTGATCCTGCGCAGCAGGGGCATGTTGATCACACCGTCGGGCTCAACCAGGTAGGTATTCCCTGCCTGGAGCGACTGGGCGTTGTTCAACGGATCGAGCAGGCGTTCTCCGTCATTGGTGGCGACTGTGATCGACAGTTCGTCATTGGGCGCAATTCTGTATAGTTCGCCGGTATCGCCGGCGGGCAGGGGCGTGTACTGATAATGATTTCCTGTCCGCAGCATCCGGTTCGGATAAAAAGTGGTGCAGGAAGCGGCCAGCATGATGATCATGAGCAGCAACAGCGGTATCCGCAGCCTGTAAAGCCTTTTCCCGCTTCCTTTTGTACTGATGATATGTTTCATGTCCGGATTCCTTCTGTATCTCTGATATCCTTGCCTTGCAGCAGTTTCATGTAATGCGCTGCCATGTCGTCCGCCAGCCTGCGGTGACTGAATCTCCGCTGTGTCCATTCCCGGGCCGGGCCCGAAAACGACATCCTCAGGTCATGATCATCGATCATCCTGATGAAATTGGCTACAAATGCCGCCTCATCTCCCGGATCGGAAAGCAGGGCGGTAATGCCTTCCTGCACAATGTCTTCGATGCCTCCGACCCTGGTGGACACCATCGCCTTTCCGGCAGCCTGGGCCTCTATCAGGCTTACAGGTGTGCCTTCGTTGAAGGAGCTCAGCGCAACAAAGTCCAGTCCGGCCATCACCGTGTCCATCTCTTTGATCCAGGATGTAAAGCTAAGGATAGCATGTTTTCTTTGTACGGTAGAAGTGTTAAAAAGGATACCCATTTCTTCCGCGGTTTTTTCCAGCTTTTCCCGCTCCTCTCCATCACCGGTGATGAAGGCGTGAAAAGGCTGTTTTGCGTGAATGGAAGCCTGCCTGACCGCTTCGAGGAAAAGCCTGTGGTTCTTCACTGCCACCAGGCGTCCGATGATACCGGCAGCCACCACATGATCATCCAGACCGTAACGTTCCCTGAACTGCCTTCGCTTCTCCTGCTGGGGAGCCAGGAATTTATCCAGGTCGAAACCCAGCGGAATTACAGCAATTTTCCGGGCTTTATCCGGTCCGAGAAGTTGTGTCAGGTCATTTTTCTGCTTTTCACTCAGGGCGATAATGCTGTCGGTACGCCTGGCCAGGCTGCGTTCAATCCCGGTAAATATCCTGTTTTTCAATGGTGAGAAATAGGAATCCAGCACATGGCCGTGAAAGGTGTGGACGATGACGGGAACCCGCGCTCTGATAGCCGCCGCCCTTCCCAGCGCTCCGGCTTTGGAGGCGTGGGTGTGAACGATATGCGGCCTGAAATCCCGGATGATCCGGGCGATCTCAAGGTAACTCAGGCTGTCGTCAAGCGGACGGATGGCCCTGTGCATCCGGTTCAGAATATGGTACTCCACACCTGCCTGCTCTGCAATGTAACAGGAACTGGCCTCGC
Organism: Bacteroidota bacterium; assembly: GCA_022709385.1. GTDB lineage: Bacteria > Bacteroidota > Bacteroidia > Bacteroidales > CAIXZF01 > JAKLIX01. The sequence goes on from JAKLIX010000017.1 coordinate 48,891, forward strand.
CGGCTTCATGCATCCCGCCATACAACAGGGTTTCAAAATCACCGGGGAGATAACGGGTCAGGTTTACGGCATTGTAGGTGGGCCCGCCCAGATTGAAACGGTTGATGATGCGTAATACTCTGATCATGACGCAGCGATATAATGATCCCACCAAACCTGCAAAACCAGCAATATCCAGACCTGCATGGCTGCATCTCCCGGTCGGGTCGATGCCAGTTTGGTCAGCAGCGCCCTGATGGCTTCAGGCTTGAAGATGCCCTGGTTCCGGATAAACGCATCGGCAAAGTATTTATCAAGATAGGGCTTTTTCAGGGGGCCGTTCAGCCAGGCATACAGAGGTACCTCAAAACCTTGCTTCCTTCTGTAGAGGATGCCTGCTGGAAGTACATTCCGGTATGCTTCCCTGAGGATCAGCTTGCCGGAACCCGCGTTCACCTTGTATCTTGCAGGCAGCATCCCGCAGAAAGCAAGCAGGTCATGGTCGAGGAATGGCGACCTGATTTCCAGGGCATGGGCCATCGACATCCTGTCGGCCTTTACGAGCATATCGCCCTGGAGGACGATCTCCCGGTCGAGGGAAAGCACCTGGTTCATGTCATGGGGATTCTTCCGGATGGGTTCCAGAAGGAAAGCCTTCCTGCCGGGGTATGCCTTCAGGCTGACGGTTGATTGAAGCAGGGTACCGGCCGCGGTTTCGGGCATGAAGGATGCCCAGTGCCAGTAGCGTGCGGCGGCTTCCATGCTTCCACCTTCCAGCAGGCGGTTCATCTGCCTGAAAAAATTCCCTCCCGCGCTGTGACGGTTGCCCGAAGCCAGAGCGGCAAAGGACAGGGGCTTCAGCAGGCGGGGAAAGCGGGGAAGCTTTCTGACCAGCCATTCCGCCTTATGCTTGTTGTACCCGCCCAGCAATTCATCTCCCCCGTCGCCGCTGAGCGCCACTTTTACATGTTTCCGTACTTCCCGGCTGAGAAGGTAAACGGCGATGGCGCTGCTGTCGCCGAAAGGTTCATCGAACTGCCCGAGAACCGCCGGTAGCACCTCCAGCATGTCCTCCTCACGCAACTGTATGGTCGTATGCTCAGTGTGGAATTGTTTTGCAAGTTGCTCGGCAAAAGGGCTTTCATCGTAGCGGGGATGTTCCCTGAAACCGATGGTAAAGGTTCTGAAGCCGGGCTGCAACCTGGCCGCCTCCGCCACCACTGCCGCCGAATCCAGCCCGCCGCTCAGGAAAGCGCCGGCCGGGACATCACTGATCAGGCGCTTCTCGACGGCTTTCCCCAGCAGTTCCCTGAAACGGCTGACGTGCTGCCCTTCCACGGGACCACTTTGCAATCGTCCCGTTTCTTCAGTTTCTATATCCCTGTAAGCGATTTCTTTCACATTTCCGGCGCCGTCCGGCACAAGACAATGTCCGCGCCTGAGCTGCCTCACCCCCTCGATAGCCGTCCAGGGTTGCGGAATGTAACTCAACTGCAGGTATGAGAATAAACTGTCCATGTCAGGGCGCCGCTTGATACCCATGGCCAGCAGTCCCTTCATCTCTGAAGAAAAATATAGCATACCGGACTCCGTAGTGTAATAAAGTGGCTTTACCCCGGCGGGATCCCTTGCCATCACCCAGGTATCGCCGGTACGGTCATGGATGAAAGTGGCGAAAAAACCGTCGAGGCCTGCAAAGGCTTCCTTTCCCCGGAGACGGTAGGCCTGCAGGATCACTTCCGTGTCGCTGCCGGTGCTGAAATGAAGGCCAAGGGCCTGAAGTTCAGTGCGTCGTTGCTTGAAATTGAATATCTCCCCATTGTGAATGATCACGCTGCTGCCGTCTTCCGAAAACAGGGGCTGGTTAGCCTGTTCTGTCAGGTCTATCACAGAAAGCCGGGCATGAGCCAGGGCAATGTGGTTCTGAATGTAAACTCCCTGGTGGTCTGGTCCCCTGTGCGCAATGGCCCTGAGCCCGTCATGAATACGTTCCGGCTGACGGAGCGGCTCAGCGTTGAGGCTGACAATCCCGCAAAGGCCACACAAAACCGGCAGAATTAAAGGTGGATCACTTCTCCGTAAGCGGCGGCTACGGCTTCCATCACGGCTTCCGACATGGTCGGGTGGGGGTGTACCGCACGGATGATCTCTGTTCCGGTGGTCTCAAGCTTGCGCGCCACAACCGCTTCAGCGATCATCTCTGTCACATTGTCCCCGATCATGTGAGCTCCAAGCCATTCCCCGTATTTCGCATCGAATATGACTTTGATGAAACCATCGGTCGAACCGGCGGCTTTGGCTTTGCCACTGGCCGTGAAAGGAAACTTGCCCACCCTGATGTCATAACCGGCTTCTCTAGCCGCCTTCTCGGTCAAACCAACGGAAGCAATCTCCGGGACGGTATAGGTGCATGCCGGAATATTTTGATAATCAAGGGGCTCTGTGTCATGGCCTGCGATTTTTTCCGCACAGATGATGCCCTCATGCGAAGCCACATGGGCCAGGGCCGGCCCCCTGACAATGTCGCCGATGGCATAATACCCTTCAATATTCGTCCGGTACCAGGCATCCGTGATCACTTTTCCTCCCTCATGCAGAATTCCGCATTCCTCCAGTCCCAGCCCTTCGAGGTTGGTGGCAATCCCGACGGCCGACAGCACGATGTCCGCTTCCACTGTTTCATCGCCTTTCTTTGTCTGAACCGTCACTTTGCAGGTTTCCCCCGATGTGTCACACCGGGTCACCTCGGCTGCCGTCATGATCTTCATGCCGGCTTTCTTGAAGGACCGCTCCAGTTGCTTGCTGACCTCTTCATCTTCCAGCGGGACAATATTGGGGAGATACTCCACAAGGGTCACTTTCGTTCCGATGCTCTGGTAGAACCAGGCAAATTCGCTTCCGATCGCCCCGGAACCCACCACCACCATGCTGGCTGGTTGTGCGGGAAGGGTCATGGCTTCCCGGTAACCGATGATCTTTTTGCCGTCCTGCTTCAGCGAAGGAAGCTCCCGGCTTCGTGCCCCGGTGGCAAGAATGATGTGATCAGCGCTGTATTCCGTTATATTTCCTTCGTTATCAAGTACATGAACCTTTTTGCCGGGCTTCACGCTGCCGTAACCCTGGATGACCGTGATCTTGTTCTTGTTGAAAAGAAAATGGATTCCCTTGCTCATGGCTTCGGCAGTTTCGCGGCTGCGCCTGACCATCCCTTCAAAATCGGCTTTCACACTGCCTTCTACCATCACTCCGTAAGCGGCGGCATGCTTTAAATAATTGAATACCTGGGCGCTCTTCAGCAATGCCTTCGTGGGTATGCATCCCCAATTCAGGCATACGCCGCCGACTTCTGCTTTCTCGACGACTGCCGTCTTCAATCCGAGCTGTGAAGCCCTGATGGCAGCCACATAGCCGCCCGGACCACTGCCGATAACAATCACATCAAAGTTCATATGTCAATTATTTATATTATAATATTCACATGCCAGTCCCGCTTCATAAGGGCATGTCAGGGTTTATCATCATTTTCGGCTGGTGTTTGCCAAACATGGACATGCCATGAAATTGGGTTTTGTGCCTGCAAAAATAGTAAAAACTGGTGAAAGCGGACACAGCGCTCCCACCCGGCAAATCCACCACAGCCCTTCCGGATTGTTAAATTTTTCCTAATTTTGCCAACTCCTGTCGCGACTTAATAATCTAAAGCTATATGGAAAACAAAGGACTTCAGTATTATGTGGACGCAGCTAAGCGTTCGATGGAATGGCATGCCCGCTACCTCGCAGAGATGAGGCAGTGCAGGTTCGATACCATTGCAGTGCACGGTGTTTACTCGATGCAGGAATCGCTCGACTTCAACCAGGGCTCGCTGATCGAACCCGTGTATATGTCGACTTCACAAGGTTACCGCGACTCCGATGAGCTTGAAGCAGCCCTGGGTTATATGATCCCCACCTGGTGCTACTCCCGCATCGCCAATCCCTCCATGTATTATTACGAGGGGGTGCTCGCCCTGCTCGACGGATACGGAACCGGACAGGAGACCTCCTGCCTGGGTACTTCTTCGGGTATGGCTGCCATACAGAGTGCCACCGATCCTTTCCTGGTGGTGGATCCCAAACGGCCGGGCGCTCCCTTGAACTTCGTGGCGACCTGCCAGGTTTACGGCGGAACCTTCCAGCAGTTTGCCATCAGAAAGGAGAAAGAACGCGGCATCCAGTGGCGTAAGGTGGTCCATTCCCACGACCTGTCGGAATGGGAAAAACTGATCGATGAAAACACCCGCTTTCTCTATGGGGAAATGCCCAGCAACCCTGCCCAGGCCTTTTTCGACCTCGAAAAGGTGGCCGCGCTTGCACATAAATATAAGCTGCCCATGATCGTGGATGCCACGGTGGCCACCCCGGCCCTGCTCCGCCCGATTCAGCACGGAGCGGATATCGTGGTGCAGAGTGTTACCAAATCATTGGCTACCAGTGGATTTGCTATCGGCGGGGCCGTGATTTCCCGGAAAAATATCGTGTCCAATATCGATAACGATGAAATGAAAGCCGACTTCGCCACTTACCTGAAGCTCCTTCCCAACCGCGACAACGGACCCAATATCTCTCCCATGAATGCGATCATGGCCCTGAATGATATCAGGACGATACGCAGCCGCATGGACCTTGTCAGCCGCTCCACCCAGAAAGTGGCTGAGTTCCTCGCTTCACACCCGGATATCGAAAGGGTTGATTACCTGGGACTCCCGGACCACCCCCTCCATGAACTTGCCAGCCGGTATATGTTTCTGGTGGATGCCGAGTTTGATGAGCTGTATGGCAGGAAAGTGAACCGCTACGGTCACCTGATGTCATTCCGGGTGAAGGGTGGCGCACAGGCTGCCCGCACGGTCTTTGATGCTTTCCGGCGGATCTACCGCGCCACCGACCTCGGCAGGATCAAGTCGGTGGCAACCATACCGGCCATCAGCACCCACTCACAGCAGGGCGAGGAGGGCAGGAAAATCGCCGACATTCCGCAGAACCTCATTCGCCTTTGTGTCGGCGGTGAACATCCCGACGATGTGATCGGCGACCTTTCACAATCGCTTGATGCACTGCACGGGAAAAAGATCTTCGTCTCCGGTCCCGAGTACAGTGCAGGCGGCGCGTCCTCCGCAAAACTGCAGTAAGATGTCGCTGCTGTATTATTCCACCAACCTGGAAAGTCCGGCCGTCAACTTCCCGGAAGCCCTGCTGCGCGGACAGGCGCCCGACCGCGGCCTGTATATGCCGGTGATCATTCCGCCGGTAGAAACCGGGCAGATGGAACATTTCCGGAATATGTCCTACGCTCAGATCGCTTCGGAAGTGACGTGGAAATACCTGGAAGGACAAATCCCCCGCGAGATCCTGGATGCGCTCACCCGTGACGCCTATGGTTTTGATGTGCCACTTGAACATGTGACAGACAGGAAGTACGTGATGCGCCTTGACCAGGGACCCACCGCTTCCTTCAAGGATTTTGCCGCACGCCTGATGGGGCGGCTGATGAATTACTATCTCAGCCTGCAGAACAGGAAACTTCTCATTCTCACCGCCACCTCGGGCGATACGGGCAGCGCGGTCTCCCACGCCTTCCTCGGACTCGATAATATCCGGGTAGTCGTGCTCTTCCCTGAAAAAGAGGTAAGCAGGCGTCAGCGAAAACAGATGACCACACTGGGTCACAATATCACGGTCATCTCCATGGATGGGAAATTCGATGATTGCCAGGCGCTTGTCAAACAGGCCTTTGCTGATCCCGTCCTTGAAGGATTGTCGCTCTCCTCTGCCAACTCTATCAATATCGGCCGGCTGGTTCCGCAAACGGTGTATTATTTCTATGCCTGGTCGAGATTGTCGAAACCGGGCGAAAAGATGATCTTTTCCGTTCCTTCGGGCAACTTCGGTGATATGATGGGTGGCGTGATGGCCATGAAGATGGGACTCCCGGTGGAACGTTTCATCATCGCCGTCAATGGGAACGATGAATTCCCGCGTTATCTCGAAAGCGGTGTGTATGAGAAGATTGAACCCTCCCGCAATTGTATTTCCTCTGCCATGAATGTCGGTCATCCAAGCAATCTGGCAAGGCTGGCAGCATTGTACCGCGGCGTCATGGACGAAAAGGGAAATATCCGTTACCAGGCCGACCTGCAAACCATGCGCAAAGAGCTATGGTCTGTGTCGGTCAGCGATCAGCAAACCAGGGATACCATTAAATCAGCCTGGGACAGCCACCGTCTGCTGCTCGAACCCCATGGTGCCGTGGGTTGGGCCGGACTGCAGGAGTTTCTTGAATACCATCCGGATCTCTCAGCCGGTCAGCTTTGTGTCAGCCTTGAAACTGCCCATCCGGCCAAGTTCCCGGAAGAGATCAACAGCCTGCTGGGCTTCAACCCGGAATTGCCGCCCAGCCTGCAGGGACTGGAAGAAAAGGAAGAACATTGCGGGAATCTGCCCACGGATTATCCCGCCTTCAGGGATTTTCTGCTAGAGAATTACAGCTGAAAATCTGTTAATTAATCGTTTAGCATTACGCTTATGATGAACATGGTATGTTTCGACATGGAGGGGGTTTTTACACCCGAGATATGGATCAACGTTGCCCGTAAGACGGGGATAGATGCACTGAAGATCACTACCAGGGACGAACCTGATTATGACAAGCTGATGAAATACCGTATCGGGATACTGGAAGAACACGGGATCACCCTTGCCTATATCCAGGAAGTGATTGCTTCACTCGATCTGCTGGAAGGGGCGCGCGACTTTTTCGACAGGGTCCGGAAGCTGAGCCAGGCGATCGTGGTTACCGACAGTTTCGTAGAATTTGCCATGCCCTTTATCCGGAAGCTGGGCGATCCCCTCGTGCTGTGTCATCACCTGCTGGTGGACGAAAGGAATATGATTACCGGCTACCGGCTTCGTCAGCCCGATCCCAAGCGGAAGGTGGTTGAAGCCTTCCAGTTTTTAAAGTACCAGGTCATTGGTATCGGCGACTCCTACAACGATATGGGGATGATTCAGCAGGCCGATAAGGGCATCCTGTTCCGCCCCCCCGACAATGTCATCAGGGATTATCCGCAGTTTCCCGTATGCAGTAACTATGCTGAACTCGAAGCACAAATCCGCAGTGGCCTGAATCTGTAGACCATATTCCCGCATTCTCTCATTCTTGCATTCTGGCCTTCTGGCATTCCCGCATTCCACTCCCCCTTCCCACTCCCGGCTCCGCTCCTTCCTCACTCACCTTCAGCGGATGGATGCATGGACTGGTATATAATAGCCGGCTATCATGGAAAAAACGATGTGACACATGGCCCAACGATGTGCCACATGCCGGCAACTCATTTTAAAGACCTGAAAAACAGTGTAATATAATCGCTATTTTAAAAACCATGATGTATGTCGCCACATGTACTGATTTCGGTGTGGAAAACTTGCATGTGTCACATTAAAACACCATGTGACACATTGAAATGTTGATGTGTCACATGGCCCAGGGACATCTTACTGCACTCATTACTAATGACATAATCATCCAACCATGCAATTATCCAAAAATAGCAGACCCGGGAGGAATGTTCATCAGAAGGTTGGAAACTCTGATGTGACACATTGTGGCAGGCATGTGTCACATCATTGTCTGCATTGAATCCGACTTCCCTGAAAAACGCTGATGCCAAAATGCACACCCGAAATATTAATCACCGTTACCGGATATCAACTCAGGCATACCGAATGAAAGCAACTTGACATTAGCAGTCTTGTGTACTACCTTTACCACATGATTTTAAGTGGCTTGAGAATGTGTGGGATGAAGGAAATGTTTCCTCCACACTGACTCCCGAAGAAGCACAATATCTTTAAAACTGATGGTATGCAAGCACTCTTACCATTTTCCATGTGGTACAGTTCCCGTCTCACTCCTGCAAGCACCATCCAGATAAACCAGTCTGAAGTCTACCAGGCGATTAATACCATTGCAATCAGTAACCTGACGGTTGACGGTAACGGAAGCAGCGGTGGCAGCGCTGAGATCAAAGCCCGGAACAACGTGACCCTTCAAAGCGGATTTTGGGCAAAAAGTGGCAGCCATGTGCATGTCCATACCGGTCCCTTTTTGGTTCCCTGCACAACCTGGCCGGATGTGCTTTTTGAATCGAAGAATGTACTGCAGAGCAGTAGCATTGCAGTTGAAAGGGAAATTGAGGTGCAATTTAATGTGGAGGCAACTGAAGGGATAGTCCGGGTCTATCCAAATCCTTCGGAAGGTATCTTCATGTTGGTATTGCCGGGAACAGGCCGGAATGACAATATCCAGGTTTCAGTATTTGACTTCCTCGGCCGCCTTATTCTTGACAGATCATACATATCCCGGGCTCTTATCGAACTCGATATAAAGGAGTATCCTTCAGGGAGCTATTATTTAATCGTCCATGCAAATGGAAATTACATTTCAAGGAAAATTTTCAAATTTTAATAGTACCTTATCATGAATTACTTTGTTGTCATATTAATAACAATCATGTTCACTATTCGATTCTCAGGTAATGCGTATTGTCAGCAATGGCAAACTGCAGAACACATGGGTGGGTATACGAATGATGCATGTTCAAGTATTATAACTGACTCTGAGGGAAATGTTTACGTTGGGGGAATATTCTCAGGAACAGGTCATTTTCAGAATCAAACGATCGTCAGCAATGGGCTTCAGGATTTTTTCCTGGCAAAATACAATTCCGCCGGTAGTCTGGTATGGGTAAAGCGGGGTGGTGGCGGAGGAAATACACCTGAGACCGCAGGAGATGAGATATATAAAATGGCCATTGATGACCAGAATAGACTTTTCGTCGCGGGTACAGTAAATGGAACTGCGATGTTTGGAAACATTGCTTTCAGTTGTTATGGACAACTGGATGCATTTCTGGCCCATTACGACACTGCTGGTAGTTGTATATGGGTGAGGCATATGGGTGGGCAATACAGGACAGGTGCCAACTCTATTGTTTTGGATGATAATAGCCATATATATATCACAGGAGTTACAAGCTTCACCAATTCTCTACATTGTATGGATACATCAATCTCCATGGATAATCAGGGCTTTTTCCTGGCAAAATTTGATATAAATGGGAACTTTGATTGGATCAGGAGTATTAGCGGAGAAGGTAGTATGTCAATTAACGATATCGGGCGGTTTGGAAATGAGTTGGTTTTGGTTGGAAATTTTAGCGGTGAAATTATTTGTGATACAATGATATTCACAACACAAAAAACATTCCAACCAGTACTTTTTAAAATGGATACCAATGGAAAATTTATTTGGGGTAAGACATTTGATTGCACAACCTTGGCAACAGTCTCAGCTTTAGCACTATCAAATTCTGGTTCCCTTTATTGTACAGGCTGGTCGATTGGAACATTCAGTATTGGAAATGATACATTAGCTGACGGTGGTACTTTTATCCTTAAACTCTGGCCTGATGGGAGCCCTGCATGGATGAGAAAAGCTGGTAGCAATATTCAGGATGTTGTTATAGCTGAAGATGAGGTTGTTTATGTTTCAGGCGTTTTAGGAGGGTCACACTACATTTCCGATTGTCTTGCAATTGGCAGTCCAGGAGTCATGAATTTGTATATTGCAAAGCTTGATACCAATGGAAATTGTCAGGGGGTGACAATGGTTCCAAATGTACATCATACTTATGAGACAGTATTTGATGCCCAAAACTTGTTCTATATTACCGGATACTGCGAAGCCACAGAATTCGGCAGTATTTCAGTCGGGAACTACGGAGAAATGGATGCCTTCTGGGCCAAACTGGATTATGTGAGCGGGATGCAGGAGCAGGGTGGAGGAGTGGAGCATGCACTGTTTATCTATGCCAATCCCAATACCGGTGTCTTTCACGTGAAAGTGCCCCGGGCGGTATCCAATGAAAGGGATCTTGTATTGCGCATCTTCGACAACAGCAACCGCCTGGTCCACGAGCAGCCACTCGACATGGGCGGAGATACCCCCCGCATCCATGTGTCACATGCCCGTCCCGGTATGTACCACCTGCAGCTCATTACAAAATACAATGTGTACACCGGCAAGATGATCGTGGAGTAGCCTCTCATTCTTGCCTTCCCGCATTCTCGCATTCTTGCCTTCCCGCATTCTTGCATTCCATTCCCCCTTCCCACTCCCGGCCCCTGATGTGTCACATGGCCAGGAAAAGCTAAGCGAAGACGAACGCAATTATTCCTGTTCATGATCTTTCCACCCTGGTGCAAGCTCCCGGATCAGTTTTTCCGCTTCCTCCTGTTCTTTTTTCATGCCGGCCAGTTTGGCGGCCCGGTGAAGTTGAATCAATGTGTTCAGATAGAACCAGTTACATTCGTTGTCTTTGGAGGTGTTCCGGAATATTTCCACAGCCCGGCGGTAATGTGCAGTGGCTTTTTTGTAGCTTCCCCCCCATACGGCAGGACGGTGGAAGTCCGCATTGCCCCGCTCTGTGAGAAGATACGGGCAGTCAGGATATGTTCCGGCGGCCCTGTTGATTTTCTTCAGCAGTTTCGGCCCTTCCCTGATCGCACTGGCCGGATCCAGCGACATTTTGAAAGCAATGACTCCGATTTCCATCGCTTCGACACGGGAAGGGATGTATTGCATGGATTTCAGTTTCACGATGTACGATTCCAGTTTTTTCAGGTATACCCTGGCCGTTGCCTTGTCGTTTTTACCGCTTAGATAAGCCGTGTATCCGTAAAAAGCAAGGGTCAGCCGGAACACCTCTTCGCGGCTCGCGGCGTGCCGCTCCGCAGATAAAACCAGGGATAACCATGCGGGCATGTCCTTGTCGAGATAAGCCCTGAAAAGTTTACAATCCCATTCAGACTGGCCTGCTGCCGGGATCTCTCCGGCCCTGACCGTCTGAGTGAAGAGGAGGATGGCTGTCAGCCGGATGAAGAGAAATCTGATTTTTTTCACGCTTTGTTTTTTTTCTCAAGGATGATATTTCTGCCTTTCCATTGCAGGTTCCCGCTGTGTTCCCTGTAAACAGCCGTAAAAGCGATCACGGCCCAGGCCAGCATCTGAAATGGATGCAGCAGCAGGTTGGTGATGATATCCTGCCTGCTTGGCAGGGAAGTGAAAACCCTGATCAGGATGAACATGACAATTCCGGCCAGGAAGGGCAGGTTGTCCAGTGCAAAAAACAGCAGGAAAGGTCCGCTGAGCACTACCAGGGTGAAGAACAGCAGCAATGGGGCTGATCCGCCCATGAACTGCCTTGCATTCTTGCTGAAGCCGCGGATGCCTCCCGCAAGCGATGCATACATCCGGCAGGAGATCAGGCTGCCTCCCGTCAACACGGCCGCTTTGCCGGCACTCCGTTTTACCTGCCGGCAGATAGCGATGTCTTCCGCCGCTTCAGCCTTCACCTTTTCATGCCATTGATGCACGTGGTAGGCTCCGGCCCTGAACAACATGAACTGACCATTGGCAGCCGCAAACGAAGGACGGCGGCTTTTTCTGACCAGTTCCAGGGGCAGCAGGCTCAGCAGTATCCAGTTCATCAGGGGAACCGTCAGCTTTTCCCCGACGCTGTTCATCTGTTGGGTAGGGAATATGGAAAGCAGCTCAACCTCATGTTTTTCCATAAAAGCAATGGCCGATGCAATGGCTGCGGGAGCCGGTCTGATATCGGCATCCATAAACAGGAGCAAGGTTCCCCGGGCTTCGAGGGCAAGCTTGTGACAGGCATGGTTCTTCCCAAGCCAGCCCTGCGGCAGCACCCTGCCGCGGATGCCCCTGATACGCTTGTCCCTGGCGGCATGGCGTTCAATGAGTTCCCAGGTCTCATCACTGCTGTCGTCATCGTAGATCAGGATCTCCAGGTTCGGGTATGATTGTCGTGAAAGATGTTCCAGCAGTACCGGAAGATTGCCGGCTTCGTTCCGCGCCGGTATCAGCACCGAGACCAGGGAGTCTTGCTGCGTTGCACTGAATCTGAGGATGCTCCCTCTTGTAAGATTCCACAGGCTTACCATCAGACGGAGAAATGCAAATCCAAAGACAAACCAGGCCGCGTAAACCATATTCAGAATGTGTTTTCGATGTGTTGCCGGATGCATTCATCCATAAAGGCCGCGTATTGACCGGCCAGCGTTTCGGCTTCAGGTCCGGGCACTTCAGGCGCATGATCCAGGTAAAGCCAGAGGGAGGGCCTCGGATGGGAATGGTAATCCACCAGGGCAGCATAGAAAAGCAGGTGGAACTTTTCCTTTGTCAGATGATGCAGCATATGCGTGATACCTCTTTCGAAAACAGTGTCTTTCTGATAGATGCTGTTGATCTTTCCCTGGGGGTACATCACCACCATATTGTTATCATCTTTCAGTAAATCCGATGCATAACGCAAAGATTCCAGGATGTCCCGCTTCCCTTTGCTGATGGAAAAAGCGCCGGCACGGTTCAGAAACATCCTGGGTCTGAGTTCTTCCTCCAGCATCATAATGTGGAATTTCTTACGGAACACTTTGGCATTCAGATGCTCGGCAATGAAACCGTCCCACCAGCTGAAGTGATTTCCGATCAGCAGGATAGCCCGGTCTTTTTCCCCTACTGTACTGATAATATGCACCTTCCGGAAGAATATCCTGAAAAGGGTACGGTACATCCATCTGACAGTGATGATGCCGAAGCGGGTATGCCGGGACGGGATCACGCTGTTTTTTTAGTGTAAAGGTGCCACCAGGGTGTTCCGGGCCAGAGATGATGTTCCAGATGGTATCCGAAAAAATAACAGCTGATCAGGGCCCAGAGGTGATTTTTCTTCTGCGTCCTGGCATGATGTTCCGTCATTGCCTCGGTATGCGGCAGGCGGTGCGGCAGGTATGTGCCGAAGTAGAACAACTGCAGGGTGCTGAGAATGGACGGTAATATCCAGTACAAGATCAGGGCAGAGGTGGCAAACCAGATATTCAGCAGGTTAAACAATACCGCCATGATGAGAAACTGCCAGAGCGTCAGGTATTGCCTCATGAAGGAATACCACCATACCCAGAAATTCTGTGCTCCGGTGTAATAGTCCGGATCCAGTTCCGTACCGGGATGTTTATGGTGAAGGTGATGTTTCTCAAGGAGTTTGCGATAGGAGAGGGCGGCAAAAAGGAAGGTGGCCGTCATGCCTGTCAGGTAGTTCACTTTTGCCCTGCCGGGCGCCACTGTCCCGTGCATGGCATCATGAGCGGTGATAAACAGACCGGTGAAGAGCCAGGTCTGTAAAAGGATATGGAACAGCATCCAAGCGGCCTGGACCGGGCTGCTGATTGTTGCAGTGGAGGGGGCCGGCAGCATGAAAAGGCTGTACAACAAATGTGCAAGCCATAATAAGATAATACCACATGCGATCAATATGCCTTTCATAACAGCAATATATGAAGGATGATGAAAAAAGCAAGCTGCACAAGGAATACCCAGCCGGCTACAGGGTTGACATGATGTAACAACAGGCCGGCTTCATTCCGTGCACGCGGATAAAAGCGGTGAAGCAAACTCAGCATCAGCAGGGCAATGACAAACCAGGCAATGTAATTCTGCAGGGGAACGATCCCTCCGGGCCAACTCCACCATTGATAATGCATGGCAATCCCTTCCAGAAACAGGTCGTACACAACCATCAGCGCCGCCCCGGCCGGAACCACCTTCCACCAAGGCCATCTCACAGGGAAAAGATGAAAGACGCTGTATGTGAGCATGAACCAGTTCAGTCCGATCAGCAGGGGCGTGTCCAGGACTTTAATCCCGAGTCCCGGACCATAACTGTATTGCCCGAAAATCAAACCGCTGTGTACTCCGGCCGCTTCGATCAGAAAAGTGGCAAGATAAATGAAGCAGATAACAGTAACAAAACGGGTTGACCAGGTTATGTGAAATAAAAGTATTATTATTGTACTGATAATAAGACTGAATGCCACCAGCTTGCCAAAAAGGTCAGCGGTTGCAGGAAGGTTTAGTCCTATCAGCCCGATAAAATAATACAGGGCAATGAACCCCTTCAGGTAGTTAAGCGTTCTTCTGTTATTAAATTTGTTTAAGAAATTTTCTAAAATATTAATCATAAATTAAGCAATCATGTCAAAACACGTTTTGATTACGGGCGCCGGTCTGGGTGCGCTGGCCACAGCCCTGAGGCTGTCAACCGACGGGTACACGGTGGAGCTCCTGGAGAAAAACAAACAAGCGGGCGGAAGGTTGAACCGTTTACAGAAAGATGGCTTCACATTCGACATGGGGCCGACTTTTTTCAGCATGAGTTACGAGTTTAAGGAATTCATCGAATACTGCAACATGGAGATGCCTTTCCGCTTCATAGAGCTGGATCCGCTTTATGTGGTCAATTTCAGTGGTAGCAGCCGTAAATATACGATTTATAAAGACCTGAAGAAGCTGGCTGCAGAATTTGAAGGCATAGAACCGGATTTTGAACGCAAGGTGGAACGTTACCTGAAAAAAGCCGGTGCCATTTTCCATGATACCGAATACACGATGGTCAAGCGGAACTTCCGCAATATCAGGGAGTTTGCCGGCGTGGTCAGGGATGTACCCCTGAAGCACAGTCCGATGATCTTCCGCTCGATGTGGTCGGAACTGAGCCGGCACTTCGATTCATACGAGGCCAGGGTGATCTTTTCCCTGGTGGCTTTCTTCCTGGGCGATACGCCTTTTGCCACCCCGGCCGTCTATTCCCTTTTGAATTACACGGAAATGAAGCATGACGGCTACTACAACGTGGAAGGCGGCATGTATAAAATCGTGGAAGGACTGCTAAAGGAGATGGAAAAACGCGGCATCAGGATACATTATGAAACGGAGGTACAGGCATACAGTGAAAAGGACGGGAAGCTGGATGCACTCATCGATCAGCATGGCAAACACTGGAAAGCGGATCTTTTTGTGATCAATTCCGATGCCGCCTGGTTCCGTGGAAAGGTGTTCCGGCGGCCGGGATTCAGTGAGGAAAAACTTGATAAACGCAAATGGACCATCGCTCCTTTCACCATGTACCTCGGGCTCGATACCAAAGTACCCGGCATTGAACACCATAATTATTTTCTGGGAAGGAATTTCGAGCAATATGCCGGGAAGGTGCTCAAACACTTCGATATCAACGAACGGCCTTACTATTATGTGAATGTGCCTTCCAAACACAATCCCGACACAGCCCCTCCGGGCAAGGAAGCCATCTTTATCCTCTTCCCGGTGACCGACAGGCGGTTTAAGCCCGACTGGAGCGACAGGGAAGAAATCGCAGACCGCCTGCTGCAGGATTTGTCTGAAAGGATCGCCTTCGATATCAGGCCGCATATCATTTCGTCCACCATCCTCGATCCGTCCGACTGGGAGAAAATGTTCAATCTTTACCGGGGAAGCGGTCTCGGACTGGCCCATAACCTCGGGCAGATCGGATACTTCAGGCCCAAGAACAAGGATGAGAAGTTTAACAATGTGTATTATGTCGGAGCCAGCACCGTCCCGGGTACGGGCCTGCCTATGATGATGGTGGGTTCGCGGCTTGTAACCCAACGCATCAACGATGAGCACCGAACTGTATAAGCACAACAGCATCCAGATCAGCAGGATCACCACCCTGAATTACAGCACCTCTTTCTCTCTGGGTATCAGGATGCTGGCAAAGAAATACCGCGATCCTGTCTATGCCATCTACGGTTTTGTGAGGGTCGCAGACGAAATCGTCGATACCTTTCATGAGGTGGATCAGCAACAGTATTTTAACGCCTTTGTGGAAGAAACCTGGAAATCGGTCAGGGACGGCTTCTCCACCAATCCCATCCTGCACAGTTTTCAGTGGGTGGTGAATGAGTACCGTATTCCGCACGACCTGATCACGGCATTTTTATACAGCATGGAGCTCGACCTGACCGAGAAACGGTATTCTCAGGAGGGGATAGAGCAGTATATCTACGGTTCCGCTGAGGTGGTCGGACTGATGTGCCTGAAAGTCTTCTGCGACGGCGATGATGACCGCTATCAACGCCTCCTTCCTTCAGCCCGGAGGCTGGGTGCTGCATTCCAGAAAGTGAACTTTTTGCGGGATCTCCGGAGCGATTACCAGGAGCGGGGACGCATCTACTTCGCCTGTGTCGATTTCAGTAAGTTCAACGAGAAACAGAAAAAAAGGCTGGTGAAGGATGTGGACAAGGACCTGCACGAGGCCATCATGGGCATCCGCCAGCTCAGCAAGGGCTCCAGGTTCGGAGTGTACCTGGCCTATGTGTATTATCTCCGGCTTCTCTGGAAAATCAGACGTACGCCTGCTTCCGTCCTGATGAGCAGGCGGATTCGCATCAGCAATGCCTATAAAATATGGCTGTTGCTCGTTTCATGGATTCGCCACCATCTAAACCTGATCTGACATGGACCCGCTGCATCTTACCTATGCCGCCCTGCTCCTGCTGAGCATCAGTTATCCCCTGCTGAAGTCCTTTGAAAGCAAGTTGCAGATGTGGAGGAAATGGAAATACATGATCCCGGCTATCCTGCTTACGGCCATCCCTTTCATTACCTGGGATGTGTGGTTTGCCCGGCATGGCGTTTGGAGCTTCAATCACGACTACGTAACCGGCTGGTTTGTTTTGTCGCTTCCCTGGGAGGAGTGGCTGTTCTTCATCCTGGTACCCTATGCCTGCTTCTTTATTTATGAGGCTGTCAATCACTTTTATCCCCGCATCCGCACATATATGGCGTTTTCCGTTGTACACTGGGTTATCTTTATGGCTGTGCTCTACCTCGCTTTCAGGAACTGGGACAAGACCTACACCGCGGTGGCCTTCTTCTCTGCTTCCTTTATCCTGTTGGTGACCGGACTGCTTAAGCAAACCGCATTGCTCCTTCCGCGCTTTTACCTGGTTTTTTTTATTTCCCTGATCCCCTTTTTCCTGATCAACGGCATCCTGACAGCCTTGCCGGTGGTGATGTACAACGATGCCGAAAACCTCGGGATCCGGCTGATTACCATCCCCGTGGAAGATGCTGTCTATCTCCTCACCCTGCTGATGATGAACTTCGGGATATACGAGGGCCTGAAGAAGCACTTCTCTTCTACATTCTGAATGCTGTCGCGGTTTAAACCTGACCCCGAAAGGAGGTGGCGGTGGTGCGTGTGCACGTGTGCAGCGTTTGCACGTGTGCACGTGGCGTGGGAACGTGAAAACGATAAACCGGCACACTATCATCAGCAAATCAACGTATGAGCAAATCTCCACACCAAAAAACTGAAAACTTCCTTTTTCCTTCAACTGTTTTATTGACTACATTTGTAGTAGCAATAACCAGAACATCATGAGTATTGGACAAAACATAAAGAAGATCCGGGAAGAAAAGGATATTACCCAACAGCAGATTGCTTTACTTATCCATATGCACCGGTCTAACTATTCCAAGATCGAAAGCGGACAGCGGGAGATTTCTATCGATGCACTCAATACAATTGCCCGGTATTTTGATATGACCATTGACCAGATCATAAACTATGAAACCGGAGTACCTGAAGAAATCACCATCGAAGACAAATCACTGATGGAACAGGTAAAACTGATCCAAGAGCTCGAGCCAGATGAAAAAAATATGGTCTTTAAAATGGTGGATACCTTTGTGACAAAGAAGAAATTCAAAGAGTTTTTCCGGCAGAATGTGGCAACCCTGTAATCCCGACAGAAAATGAAAACCTACTCCATCACGATTCCCGATAATAAAGAGAACCTTTTTATTGAATGGATGAAAAGCGTTTCATTCGTAAAAAAAATAGAAGATATTTCGGATATTGACATTCCGGAGGAACATAAACAATTGGTCCGGCAAAGAATGAAACAGCTGGAAGAAAACCCGAAAAGCATGCTGAACTGGGAAGATATCGAAAGCAAGATCAAGCTCTGAAAATGGCATTTAAACTGATCTTTGCCGCCGAGGTCTTCGATGACCTGCAACAAAACATCGACTGGTACAATGAAAAACAGCCGGGATTAGGCAAACGCTTTTATAAGTCCGTAAGCGAAAATTGCTTCGCATTTTCTCTAAGATTCAGCATGATTGAAATATTCTTCCGGTTTATTAATGCCGGTTGTACCTTCAGCGTCAATGCCGCGATTTCAGCATCAAATGCCTCCACGCATCGTTCGACAATCATGCAGGAAGGCCGGAATGCATTATTTTTGCTTGTCGCTAAGTACCATTGCCAGACTCATGGAAAAGAAGGAAAAACTGCAGTTGAAGCCGGTCATACTCGACGGCAGCGGCTTTTGTTCAGGGGTGAAGGCTGCCATCCGCAAGGCCGAAGCATTGCTGGATAAAGGGGATGTGGTTTACTGTGTCGGCGAGATCGTGCACAATGAGGCGGAGATCAGGCGGCTTGAAGCCAGGGGGATGCGTACTGTCAGCGCCGATGATATCGCCCGGCTTGAGGACCAGCATATCCTGTTCCGGGCGCATGGAGAACCTTCCTCCACTTACCGCCTGGCTGAAGCACGCCGGCACCGGCTTACGGACGCCACCTGTCACATCGTCCTTCGTTTACAGGCTGCGATTCAGCAAGCCTGGAAAGAGGGTGAAAAGATCTGCATTTTCGGGAAAGCCGGCCACCCCGAGGTCATCGCCCTCCAGGACCGCTGCGGCAATGAGGCCATCCTCCTCACCAGACCTGAGGATGCGGATCTGATCCCGGAAGGCACCGGCATCAGCCTGTTCAGTCAAACCACCCGCAGCAGGGATGAATTCCTGCAGCTTGCAGAGAACCTGAAAAAGCGTGGCATCGCGGTGAAAATACACGATACGGTCTGCAGACAGGTCGTCAAAAGGGAAAAGGATCTTGCAGTATTTGCGCGCCGGGTGGATGTCATGCTGCTCATCTCCGGAAGGGATTCCAGCAACGGAAAACTTTTATTTGAGGTTTGCAGGTCGAACAATCCGCGCTCCCGGCATATTGCTTCTGAAGTGGAAATCGAACCCGCCTGGTTCGGTTCCGGTGAAACCGTCGGAATAGCCGGAGCCACTTCCACCCCCGAATGCTTGCTCCGGCAAGTGAAGGATCATCTTGAATCCCTTTGATTGTCAATGAGATGCAATGAACAGGCCTGAATTGCCGACCAATCGGATGTTCCGTATACTCATACTTTTCGTCCTTATTCTTCTACTTTCTGTAGAATTCTGTTGACTGGATTTGTCATCCTGCGTAATTTTATCGAAAATTCATTATTATGATTAGATTTTATATGCTTGGCCTGTTGTTTGTCTGGATGACTGCAATTCAGGCCCAATGGAGTACGGATGCCAATGTCAACAACCTGGTCGGAGGCATCGCCGGCGATGATGTGATCCCACAGGTGGCGACCACCACCGACGGTCATACTTACATCTCGTGGTTCTCCCTCGAGGGGGGAAACTACAATGTCAGGATGCAGCTTTTCGATGTAAACGGCAATGCGCTCTGGCAACCAGGCGGTTTGCTGGTGAGCAGCCATCCTTCCATGACCTGGCTCACCGATTACAGCCTGACGGTGGACAAGGAACATTGTGCCATCATCGGATTCCAGGATATCCGCGACGGGAACAATAATATATATGCTTACCGCATCAGCCAGCAAGGGCAGTTTGTCTGGGGTCCCGACGGGCTTGCCCTTTCGGACAATACGGCTTTCGAACCCTATCCCGTGATGGCGGTGCCCGATGACAATCAGACGGTTTTCGCCTGGCAGAGCGAAGACAGCACCGGCCAGGGCATCATCCGCCTGCAGAAGGTGGCTGCCGACAGTACCCGCCTTTGGGGGCAGTGGGGCATCGAATACAAAAGCAGCCTTGCCGGTGAGAATTTCATTTATCCAGCCCTGGTTCCGTCGGATAACCAGTCGGTGATCCTGGTGTTTCACAAACAGACAGGCAGCTGGATGAATCCCAAGCAAATATGGGCGCAGAAGTTCGATGCTGCCGGCAATCCGGTCTGGGCATCCGATGTGCCGGTTTTCAACGGCTCAGGTGTACCGATCATCCCACGCTTTTTGGTTGAACCCGACGGTGCCGGCGGCGTGGTCGTATGCTGGCACGATACCAGGGCCGGAATGGGGATATTCAATGTGTTCGTGCAGCGGATCAACAGCAGTGGCAATGTGCTCTTCACCACCGACGGCGTGGCCGTGGGACCCACTACCAACAGCATTCAGATGAACCCGGGCATGGCTTTTAATCCTGTCAATCAGACCATCACTACTTTCTTCAATGTGGAGAATACGGGTCAGAGCCAGTGGGGACTTGCCGGACAGATGTTTGATGCCGGCGGACAAGCCCTCTGGAGCGCTGCCATGAATGTGGTCATTCCCATGGGATCGGTGGAAATCTCGAATATTGAGGTCAGAAGGGCCTACAACCAGGCGTTGGTGACCTACCAGTACTATGATTTCGTGAATTCTTCGGATGCCCGGATTCAGGGAATGCTGACAGACGGCTTTGGCAATACCGTCTGGATGCCCGCCATCACCACGATTTGCAATGTACAGAGCGGGAAAGTCCACGGTGTGACTGGCTATTACCACGACCAGCAATGGATACTGGCATGGGAAGACGGCAGAAACGGCAATCCTGATGTGTACGCACAGAATGTCCTGATCAGCGGACAGCTCGGTCCTGCACCCAGCGGACAGGATGAAAGCCTGCCGGGGACGGACAGAATAAGCCTGGCGATTGCACCCAATCCCTTTTCAGATGCATTGACAATCAGGCTGTCCGGCATCGAGCCCGGCAAACTGCGGGTGACGGTCACCGATCTGCCCGGAAAACAGGTCAGGGAGTTGTTTCAGGGTGAGCTTCGTCAGGGGACGCTTGATTTGCAGTGGGATGGCTGTAACGGGGAAGGAGCCAGGCTTGCTCCGGGGGTTTACCTCTTGCAGGTGCTTTCTGCAAGTGGCAGGGAATCTGCCAGGGTGATCCTTCGATGACGGCTGATCGATTCATCAAGATATCATTCTCGTCAAGAATATTGCTGACTGCAGTAAATAAAACCACATAGGCATATAGGGCACATAGGGTTTATTGTATTGATATACAGCCTGCTGAATTGAAAAGATCTAAGTGTTCTATGTGGTTTAGATTGCATGCAATCCTGGCAGGAATTTTACTGCGTCTTGAGCCTGATGTACCGGGCATCAGACTGGGGTGAATAAAACCACATAGGCACCCAGGGTACATAGGGTTTATTGTATTGATATACAGCCTGCTGACCTGAAAAGATCTAAGTGTTCTATGTGGTTTAGATTGCATGCAACCTGGAAATCAGCCTGAACAAGGGCACCAACATCATCATTCAATCACAACCTCATCCACAAACAGATGCGAGGGCTCTCCCGCTCCGCTGTGCCAGGAGGGAATGGTGCCGTACTGTTTCGCCTTTACCCTGATATAGCGGATATCCGCTCCGGTGCGGAAGGAGTAGTCCTTGATCTGCGGTGTTTCGTCCCGGTCAGAAATACTGGTCAGGAGTCCGGGAAGATCCTCGTAAACAACCCCATCAGCTGAAACAGCGATATTCACCTCCCGCGGAAACCATATCCAGGCTTTGATGTCCTGCAGAAAACCAATGCTGACGGTATTTACGTGCTGCACCTTACCCAGATCGACCAGGGCATCCAGATCCGTGTTCAGGTAACCCTGCCAGTTACCAAGCCGCCAGTTGACTGTTCCCCTGATACCGTTGATAAGTCCGTTTGGCCCCCCGGCCGTATACTGGTTCTCATATGCCGTGAACAGCCGGATGCTCCTGCCGCCCGGGATCTTTTTCACCGTTGTGACGGTCTCCCTGCTTTTACCCAGTTCGGGATGCACTGCAAAAGCCCTGATCACGCTGCTTTCCGTCAGTCTGAAAGTTTCAGCGTAACGGGGACTTTCTTCTGTAGGAACCGTCTGATCGAGGGTGTAATGAATCTCTGATCCCGGTTCAAAAGCACCCATGCGTACATGCACGGTATCGGAAAAGAAGGGAGCTTCTGTCTGAATGTAGGGAACCGGCAGTATGAGGTTGTTATTCATCATCGTCCGTGGCACCGCAAACTCCGACATGGCCCACATAATATTGGGTGCATGGCTCATGTTGAAGACAAAATGCCCGCCGTCCATCAGAAGCTTGTGTGGAATGTAACTCCGGATGTAAGCCTGGCCGTTCCATCGCAGGGCATTGATGTAGCAGTTCTCTTTCTTGCGGTTGTTGGCTTCGATGATAAAGCTGTTGCCGTTTTCGAGTTTTACCGTGGCTTTGCTGAACAGCGGTGAACCGATCGCATACTGCAGGTTGCCCGGGCATACGGGGTAAAACCCCAGGGCGCTCAGCACATACCAGGCCGACATCTGCCCGCAGTCCTCATTGCCGCTCAAACCATCGGAAGCGTTATGGTACAATTCCCGCATGATCCGGTCTGCAAGCTGTTGCGTCTTCCACGCCTGTCCTGCATAATTATACAGGTAAGCCATGTGGTGGCTCGGTTCATTCCCGTGGGCGTACTGGCCGATCAGCCCGGTGATGTCCGCCTGGTTGCGTCCCGAAGTTTCGGATGAGGTGGAGAACAGTTCGTCGAGCCGGAGGATGAACTGTTGTTTTCCGCCCATGGCTTTCATTAAACCGTCAATATCCTGAGGGACGTAAAAGCTGTACTGCCAGGCATTGGCTTCGGTATAATGGTTGTTGACTTCCTTCGGATCGAAAGGATGTAACCAGCCTCCGTTGATCCGGGGACGCATGAAAGCGGTCTGCGGATCAAACACATTTTTCCAGGACTGCGCCCTCCTGCTAAATTCCATGCTTTCTTCCTTCTTCTGCAGGTGACTGGCTACCTGGGCAATACACCAGTCGTCGTAAGCATATTCAAGCGTTTTGGAAACGGATTCCCCTTCTTTGTCACCGGGTATGTAGCCCAGTTCCCTGTATAGCGGCAGACCGTATTTATCGGTGGATGCGGAAGCCACCATGGCCTGAAACGCCTTCTCAGTGTCGTAGTCCCTGATCCCTTTCAGCCAGGCGTCAGCAATCACGGGTACGGCATGGTATCCGATCATGCAGAATGTTTCATTGGCCGACAGTTCCCATACCGGCAGGAGCCCTCCCTGCTCGTACTGCGCGATGAAAGTCCGGATAAAATCGTTGGTCCGTTTCCGGTCAATGATGGTGAACAGGGGATGGGCGGCCCTGTATGTGTCCCAGAGGGAGAAGACCGTGTAATAATCAAATCCTTCCGCCTGGTGTACCTTCATGTCGCGGCCGCGGTATTGCCCGTCCACGTCCATGTACAGATTAGGCGCCAGCATGCAATGGTAAAGGGCTGTATAAAAGACCGTTTTGGCTTCCTCATCCGGGTCTTCGATCATTATCTTACCCAGTTCCTTGTTCCAGGCCTTCGCCGCTTCCTGCCTGACTTTCCCGAAATCCCAGCCTGGCTGCTCGGCATCCAGGTTACGCGCGGCCCCTTCTTCGCTTACGGCGGATATGCCGACTTTTACCAGCAGATTCTCCCCTTTTGCCAGATCAAAGAAAAAGGCGGCCTTCAGGTTTTTCCCTTCAAGTTCCCGGCTTCCTTCCATTGCCTGATCATCTGCTGCCAGGCTGTATGTCTTGATAGGTCTGGAGAAACGAATGACGAAATATACCAACTGGTCGTCGGCCCACGCCTTCGAACGGCGCATGCCTCTCACTTCATTGTTTCCGGTGACTTTCAGGGAGGAGGCAATGACTTCGTCGCGGTGCTGCAGGTCGAGCAATACGCCGGCCGGAACGGAAGCGTAAGTGTAACGGTGGATACCTGTCCTCAGGGTAACACTCAGTTCGGCAAGTATGCGGTGCTTTTTCAGCATCACGCTGTAGTAGCCTGTTTCGGCTTTTTCATCGCCTGCAACGGAACTGTAATCTGTGTTTTTCCACTGTACGGCCCCGCTGAATGGCTGCAGCAGGATATCCCCGTAGTCGGAACAACCCGTACCGCTCAGGTGGGTGTGGGAAAAACCGTAAATGACTGAATCGCTGTAATGGTAGCCCGAACAGCCGTCCCAGCCGGTCAAACGGGTGTCCGGACTCAATTGTACCATACCGAAGGGCATGCAGGGACCGGGGTAGGTATGCCCGTGCCCTCCGGTACCAATGAAGGGATTGACGTAGGCGGCAGGCGTAAGGGTCTGGGAGTTGCCGGCGAGGACAGACAGAAGCATTGCCGGGACGAGGGCCAAAAGAGGGAAAGGGATTTTATTCATAGTGCTGATGTTATTTATCAAAAGGAAACGAAAGGACTTCCCTAAAAGATCACCTTCACCACCACCGGCAGGTGATCTGAAAAGTAATACCCATCTTGGGAGTCGCAGGGAATAAAGTAATCTGTAACGACTGCCTTTTCCGGAACCAGGATATGGTCTATGATGTTCCCGGGTTTGCCCGAGGTGCTGAAACCAGTATATGTGAATGGTGTGCCAGTGACATTGTTTGCAGCCCTGCGGCTGTCTTTCAACCCTGCTTTGCCCCGCTGCAGCAGCTTCATGGCTTTGCTGCCGATGTCGCAGTTAAAGTCACCCGTGAGGATGACCCTTTCTCCTTTCGCAATCTTTTTTATCATTTTTTTAAGCAGACGGGCACTCATGATCCTGGCCTTTTCACCCACATGGTCGAAGTGGGTGTTGAAGACAAAAAAAGTAAATCCAGTTTCCTGCTGCCTCAACCTGACCCAGCTCACCATCCTGGTACAGGCCGCATCCCAGCCCATGCTGCCCGGAAGGTCCGGAGCGGCCGACAGCCAGAAATGTCCCCCGTCCAGCCGTTCATATTTCTCCCGAAGATACAGAATGGCCGCATACTCTCCTGATTGTTTTCCGTCATCCCTGCCAACACCAAATAATTCATATGCCGGCAGGTTTTTTAAGAGGTCTGTCGTCTGATGGTACAATGCCTCCTGTATGCCTGCCACATCGGGTAATTCCCTCAGAATCAGTCCGCACAATTTTTCCTTCCTGTGAGTCCAGGCATTTGGCCCGTCATCGGGATTATCGTAACGTATGTTATAGGTCATCACCCTGATGTCCTGGCCATATCCCAGAAAAACCATGTACAGCAGGATGAGTGTCAGGATGCTCCTGAAGATATAAATTGGGTTTGCTTGCCGTGTCATCTTGATTGCGATTTTGAAAAAGCATGCAGGAGCTTCCTAAGCAGATCAAATTGCAGACAGAGATACAGTACCAGCGACATCAGCCAGATCACGCCCAGATTAAACCAAAACGTGGCGAAGGTCATTTTACCAAGCTTTTTTTCTGATGCAAGGAAATGTGCACGGCCGTTGTGAAAATCCGGTTTCTTGTATATTGGTGCAATAGTTTGCACCAGTGCTGTCGGCGTTTCACGGAAGAAATCTGCGGATTCATTATTTAAAACAAGATGCTCAAGGGCCTCATTATGATGTTGTTGCTTCAGTCTGAAGAGATAATCCGCTTCCTGCTGTTTGCTGATGCTTCGGACATAGCTGTCTTTCTGACTGCGTTGCTGTTCGGCGATGGCTTCATAAACGGACTTCAGCTTTTGCAGATGCCGGTTCAGGGAATCGGAAAGCGCGGGTGAGAAAGCGGAAGCACTGATACGGTCTGTGGCTGAGAAAGCCGCTGTCCTGCCTTCCATATCGAGTCTTCTCACCATGTGCTGAAGAAGGAGCAACTGAGATTTCAAACTGTCGGGACTGAGTCCTTTCCGGATCCTTCCGGCTGCATGTTCGTTTCTGCTGATGAGCTCAGGCAGCAGGATGGCAGCACGGTACCGGGCATTGTACATCTTTTTTTCAACATCAAAGAAATGCCTGTTGAACTGATTGCCGGTATACTGTTCCACTGCCAGGGCCTCGAAAGCCCAGCGCGATACCATGAGGTCCCCGGCAATGGGTACGGCATCCCGCGGATTCCGCTTGTTCTGCAAATCGCTGAATGGTACGATGATCCCGCATAGCAGGATCTGGGGGATCAGGATCAGCGGGATGGTAATATAAATGGTCACTACCGAATCAAAGGCCGAGGAAATATTCAGCCCTGTAAGGTTTGCAAAGACGGCAACGGCAAACAACACCAGCCACCACTGGCCATTCAGTCCTTCTATCCCGGCGATCATGTTGCCTGCCACCACATAGGACCAGGCCTGGATGGCCGACAATACCGCAAGGTAAAGGATCTTAGAATGCAGGTAGCTCGACCGCGACAGGTTCAGAAAACGTTCCCGTTGCAGGATCTTCCTGTCCCGGATGATCTCTTCTGCGCTGATGGTCAGTCCCGTTAGTAAAATCACCACCACAGACATAAAGATATAGGAGATCAGGTTCTTGTTTTCCAGCAGCAGGTAATGGCCTTCTTTGGAGTAGCGGGTAAACCAGGAAACGATCACTGCCAGCAGGGGTGCCTGCAGCAGGGCGATGAGCAGGTAAAGCCTGTCTGAAAGTTTGGTTCTGAGATTACGGGCCGAATATACCAGAAATTGTTTCCAACAGCCGGGTTTGCGGTATTTTGGTTCGGGGATCTCCGTATGTGTACGGGCTCCGCTTACATCTTCGGTTGTAATTTTCTGCCTGTAAAGCTGATACCACTCGTCCGGACTGATCCTTCTTTCGGCGGTAAAACTGCCCGAGCTGTCAATCTTTTTAGCCTCCACGATGTCGAAAATCTTTTCCGGACTTACATTTCCGCAATATCTGCAACCGTATTTGTCCGGGTTTACATGATGGACGGTTTCTTTGAAATACCGGACAGCATCCAGGGGATTGCCTGCGTAAATGCAGCGTCCACCCTTATCGAGCAGCCATAATTTATCAAAGAGCTTATAGATGGTGGACGAAGGCTGGTGAATATTCACGATCACCAGCTTCCCCTTCCTGGCCTGATGCTTAAGCAACAGCATCACTTTCTCTGAGTCGGTGGATGAAAGGCCAGAGGTAGGCTCGTCCACAAACAGGATGGCAGGTTCCCTGATCAGTTCCAGTGCAATATTCAACCGTTTCCGCTGACCGCCGCTGATCAGTTTGTTGAGCGGGCTGCCGACCTTCAGATTGCGTTGTTCAAAAAGATCCAGTTCCTGGAGGGTTGCAGCAACTGCTTTTTCTGCCTCTTCTGCATTCAGGCGATTGTCGCAGAGACGCAGATTGAAAAGAAGGTTGTCACGGATACTCAGCTCCTCGAAAAGCATGTCGTCCTGAGGAATATAGCCGACCAGTCCTTCCATGTCACGACCCGGATCTGTAATCCTTTTTCCGTTGAAAAACAGTTGACCCCTTTCCGGTAAGATGGTACCGTTTAATATGTTCAGTAAAGTGGATTTTCCTACACCGCTGCCACCCATGATGGCGATCATCTGGCCGGAATTTTCATGGAAACTGAAGGGATGCAGCCCTTTGTTGCCTCCCGGGAAGGTATATTCAAGTTTTTCGGCGGAAAAGCTGAACAGAGGAGTCTTTTCCGTGTCAACGAAAGCCGCTGCAATTTCGGAATAATACACCGGCGTTAGCTTTTGCCCCCGGATGATCCCTCCCTCCTTCAGGGTGTAGAAGCGCCCTGACTGGATGGGATTTTCTTCCAGTTCGATCTTGTCTGTTCCGTAATATTTGAAGATGATGCTGCTTGTTTCCGGCATGCGGAAGAAGATAAGCATGCCTTCCATAGCCGTTATGGCAAACTTCCCGGCTGTCAATCCTTCCGCCTGCTTTTCCCCGAGGATGAGAAAATCGTCTGAAACCGGCAAATGGTCCGGTTCTGCACTGATAAAATCCTGGTACTTCCTGTATGTGTCGTCAGTTATCCCGAAAACTTCCGCCGCCTGATGAAAAAGATCCTGGCCGCTCAAAGGCATCATGCCGCTGCTGCCCAGTTCGAAGAAGCGCAGAAACAACATCACCTGTTCTGCCCTGGTCATGCGGTCCTTCAGATGGTTGCAGATATCCGCGACCTGCCTGCCGTAATGCCCGTTCGAAGCATCCTGACCTGACGTTTCATGCAGGTCAAGCAGGGTTTCATACAGATTCAGGTAGTCCTCAGAAGCGGAGATGCCCAGGTGGAGTTCAATATATTCCCTGAAAATACCGCTGCCGGTTTTCCTGTCTATCCTGTTGGCGGAGGAAAAGAGGGCGAAAAGGTTGATCAGGGCATTGAGGGTGATCTCATTCATGAGGGATGCCCGCCACCTGCTTTACTTGATGATTTCCTGCCGTACCGGCTCAAGAAGTGCGTCCAGTTGTTTTAATTCGTTGGTGGTAAGTACTTTACCCTCTGTGAAAAAAGCCATTACCGGCTTCATCTTCTCAAAAATGGGTGCCACACTTTCCAAGCCTGACATCAACTCAAGAAGATCATAGACCGATTGGGCCCTCTCTTTCTGATTGCTCAGAAATACGATCAGTGGCTGGGGATTTTTGGCCATCTGGGCAAGTTCCGTGGTGATGTAAAGCCCTTCGACACTGGATCCGATAAAGCTGAGTGCGTAGATATCCGGACGGTTTGATTCTGATATACGTTGACTTAATTCATTGATTCCCTCTTCGGTGATCAGATTGAGTGAATCTTTGTTTTTGAGATTGGCTTTCAGCCTGGCGGCTATGTTTTGTTTGGACTTCACCTCTTCAATGGCTCCGAGTTTCGTTGCCAGTGCCTGCTCTGCTTCCAGGATTTTCGCAAAATTATCCACCCTGTTAAAAGCCCTGGCATAGGCAAGGTCAAAGGAATACACTCCCATGGCAAGGCTTTGTTTTTCAGTTGTCATAAAACGTCCGGCCTCCTCCACAGGCAAACAAAGGTCGAAAATGTAGCTTGTCCCGGTCTGGTTCAGAAAAACCGCGATATGGTCGGCATTCGGAGCAGCTTGCATGATACTGACAATCTGATCTTTAATCTTGGTAACATCAAAGGTGCCCACGCCAACGCTGGCTGTGGTGTCGGCTGTTTCTTTGCCGGTATTTCCGGAAGGATTGCAGGCTGAAATTGCCAGGACTGTGATCAGGAGTAAGCTAAGCCTGGCTGCAACAGATCGGTTCATCTGGGTTTGATTATGGGTTTGAAGCGTCAAACTTACAGGAAAATGTTTGATTGTACAAAAAAGGTTTGTTAAAAGATGTTTTGGGATAAGCCTGCAAGCTGTTCCGGGCTGATGGGTTCAGGTGGTGGACCTGGCTTTGTCAATGTGGTATTGAAGCCAGTGATCTGATTCTCAGCAGCCGCCGGAATTCCTTCTCACTGCATTCGCAGGTGCAACTGATGCTTCGTTCTTCTCCGGCTGTCAGATCGAAGAAGTTGTCTTCGAACCCGGCGTCTTTGCCGTCGAGGTACAACTGAACGTTTTTTGCGAGTTTCTTTGCTTTCAGCTTTATCATAAAGGTGCCGGGACCGGCATTGCTGATGTCATATTCCACCTCGTGGGTCAGTGAAAGCTCCTTGGGAAGAGCAAAATACATGAGCGCGCTGTGTGCATGGCCGTCGACGCCGGTGAATCTGGCTTCGAGGACACACTTGTCTTTTCCGAATTGCTGCAGGTAATGTTCGAACTCATGCGCATAGAGGGTGAGGATGGTATTCTCCCCGGTGGAGATTTGTATATCCCGGAAAGCCCTGTACAACATCTGGTGTCCGTAAAATGTGAGCAGCCTGAGTTCTACCCGTCCGCCTTTCAGTGCAGGACCGTCGTTCACCAGGCAGATGCTGATGTCTCCCGATGTTTCCATGAAAGGTGAAACCAGGATGGGGGCGAATGCCCTGCGAACGAAGTAGTGCAAGGCTTTCCATCTTCCGTACCAGTCGATGCCCGACCAGCTTACCACGGGCCAGCAGTCATTGAGCTGCCAGTAAAGGCTGCCCATGCAACGGGGTTTCGCCCTGCGGTGGGCTTCGATGGCCCCGGTGATTCCCCCGGCCTGCAGCAGCTGACTCACATAAACATAATCCCCGATGGAGGCCGGTACGGGATACTCCCGCTGCATATAGGTCTCGATGGTCTGATAACCCGTGGGATGCTTCTGGTGGGCCATCATCACCGGTGAACGCAGGTAATTGTCTTCTTTTACTGCAAAGCTGTTAATGGTTTGGATGTCCGGGAACCCCTGGAAACCGTATTCCGAGACAAAACGGCCCACTTTCTGACCATACATGCCGAAATCTTCCATACCCCACCATACCCCCCAGTAATGAAGGTCTCCGCTCAGCAGGCTTTCCTTCCTTCCCCAGCCGGTGGCCGGACTGGAAGGATGATAGGGCCGTTCCGGATCCAGCTTTTCCAGTTCTTCAGGAATAAGGGTATGGAAGAGTTGCTGATAATGCCCCCAGATGGCGGCGGAGTCTGCCGGGCTGTAGCCGTATTGTTTCTGCCAGCCCCAGTTGTGCCAGCCTTCATCGATCTCGTTGTTCCCGCACCAAAGGGCAATGCAGGGATGCTTCCTCAGCCGGATGACCTGCTCCCTGACCTCCTGCCGCACATTTTCCATGAAGTCCCTGTCGCCCGGGTACATGGCGCAAGCGAACATGAAATCCTGCCACACGAGGATCCCTTCACGGTCGCACAGATCATAAAAAAGATCCTGTTCATAAATGCCACCTCCCCAGACCCGCAGCATATTCATGCCCGCCCCGGCGGCATCGCGGATGAGGTTCACAACCCGCAAACTGTCGACCCGGGGCAGGAAATTATCCTGCGGAATATAATTCGCGCCCCGCATAAACACCGGCAAACCATTGATCCTGAAGGAAAAACCTCGACCGATGCTGTCTGCTTCCTGCAGCAGTTCCACTGTCCGTATGCCGGTGACAAAGCGGAAACCGGCTTCATTCTGATCCCTGCCGCTCACAGTTGCCTGCAGCACGGTCAGGTGAGGCTCACCCAGACCGGCAGGCCACCAGAGCAGGGGATCGGCCAGTTTATAATCGAAGGTAATGGTGTTGATTCCTTTTTTCAGTCTGACCGGAAGACGAAGATCCCCAGCCGGGATGTCATCCCTTTTCAGGGAAAAAGTAAAATTTCCGCCCCTGGCGGTCTCAATCTCCGCCTGCATATTCAAAAGCGCGGTGTCGGTGGAAAGGAATGTTTTTAAGATGTGAATACTATTGATACTTAATGCACTTTTTTGAGTGATATATACCGGTTTCCAGATACCACACGTAAGCAGTACCGGTCCCCAGTCCCAGCCGAAGTGATACTGAGCCTTCCTGACAAACACCCTTTCTTCTCCGGGCAGTGTATATGGCAGCTTTCCGGCCGCAGCACCACCTTCTTTTTTAGCCGGACGAAAACGAATCTCCAGGATGTTGGAAGCCTCCAGACGATGTGTCACATCGAATTTCCAGCTACGAAACATATTGTTGGTTTCACCCAGCTCCTTGTCATTCAGTGAGATACTGGCATAAGTGTCCAGTCCCTCAAAAACCAATTCCAGGCTTTGGTCTTTTGTTCCCGACTTTGCGAAGTCGAATCTGCAGCGGTAGATCCACGTTTCCTCTCCCACCCATTGTACTTTGCTTTCATTGTCGAGGATAAAGGGATCGGGTATCAGTCCGTGCTGCATCAGGTCGGTGTGGATTGTTCCCGGGACAAGGGCCGTGTGCCAGCTGGTGTCTCCGTCCCGCCTGAACTCCCACCTGTCCGTAAGCAGCTTGTGTTCCTGCCCGCTGCAGAACCATGCCGGCAGTATCAGGCTCAGCAGCAGCAGCAGCAATCCTTTGTTCAGTCCTGACTTCTGTATATATCCTGCTTTGATTGGCATAGGGGGCGGGCTTGTCAAAATTGCAGATTGCAAATATCCTTAAGTTGTCTCACCAGACCGGGATCGGTGACGGATGCACCGCCTGCTGCTTCCGCGAT
Source organism: Bacteroidota bacterium (assembly GCA_022709385.1). Taxonomy (GTDB): domain Bacteria; phylum Bacteroidota; class Bacteroidia; order Bacteroidales; family CAIXZF01; genus JAKLIX01. The sequence continues at coordinate 80,779 of JAKLIX010000017.1, forward strand.
GCAGGACGAGTGTATTTCACCGGCTCCGGTGCTTTCAATCAGTGTCCGGGCATTATCTGGCCGGATGCCGCCTCCCGGCATCAGGATGATCCTGTCGCCTGCCTGGTGGATCAGGCGGGCGAGCAGTGCCGCATGTTCGCCTGCCCTGCCTGGTTTTCCGGATGTAAGGATGCGGTCGAAGCCAAGACCGATCAATTGTTCCAGTGCCTCGAAAGGATCGGCACATTCGTCGAAAGCCCGGTGGAAGGTGATGCTCATGGGACGGGCATGGGCGATGAGCGCTTTGCAGGCTTCGGTATCTATCTCACCGTCAATTGTGAGGACTCCAAAAACGACGCCATTGATACCCAGGTGTTTGCATGCTTCAATGTCGTTCTTTATGACGGCGGTTTCCACCGGATTGTACACGAAATTGCCCGGGCGCGGCCGTATCAGGACATGGATGGGAATACGGACCAGTCCGGGCGTAACTGCAATGCTGCCGAAAGAGGGGGTTGTTCCTCCGGCCTGCAGGTTCTCACACAGCTCAATCCGGTCGGCATTGCCGGCGGCGGCGGCCAGTGCCGATGCGGGCCCGTTGGCGCATATTTCAAGTGTCACATGCCTGTTCACGGGTGTTGTTCCGGTATGTGTTTTTCTTCCCAGATGAGGGCTGCCGCCCCGAGGATGGCCGCGTCGCTCTCGGGAAGCATGCTGGGGAGGATGCTGACTTTATTCTTGTAAATGTGAAGCATCGTATCTTCCATGTATCGTTTTACCGGCTCCAGGATAAACTCCCCGGCCTGTGCCAGTCCGCCGAACAGGATGATAGCCTGCGGACTGGAGAAAGCGACTGCATTGGCCAGTGCTGTACCCAGGTAGCGACTGGTCAGGTCAAAAGCCCGGAGCGCAAGTTTATCTCCGGCACAGGCGGCATCATAGATGTGTTTGGCATCAGGACTCCCCTTGCTTTGGTTTCTGAGCAGGCTGTTTTCCTGTGATGTGGTGAGCAACTCCTGCATGGTGCGACTGATCCCACTGGCAGAGGCATAGGTTTCAAGACATCCCCTTCTTCCGCAGCCGCACTGCCTTCCGTTTGCTTCCACGATCACGTGTCCCAGTTCTCCCGCAAAGCCGTCGTGTCCGTAAACCAGCTTTCCGTTGCAGACGATGCCGCTGCCCAGACCGGTCCCCAGGGTGATCATGATAAAGTCCTTCATGCCTTGTGCCGCCCCGAACAGCATCTCCCCCATGGCTGCTGCATTGGCATCGTTGGTGAGCCTGACCGGCACATCGAAATAGTGCGCCATGGTTTCCGTAACAGGGATCACTTCCTTCCATTGCAGGTTGGCGGCTGCTTCGATGGTACCCAGGTAGTAATTGCCGTTGGGTGCTCCGATCCCGACACCTTCCAGTTGAAACCCCTGCCCGGCCGATTCCATGGCAAAAAGTACCATACGTGCCATGGCATCCAGAAAATGGGTGGCAGTCTCGTAATTGCCGGTGCGGATCGTATCGCGGTGGTAACACTGTCCGTGTCTGTCAACCAAGCCCATCACCGTGTTGGTGGCTCCGATGTCTATGCCGGCAACAACCGGCACCGTCGATTTCATACGGGTGCTTTTTCCGGGCTAAGATAAGGACAATCCTGATACTGCTTCTCAGTATGTAACTGTATTGCTTTTTTCTGGCAAGATATTTCCTAAGTAACCACTTAAAAGCAAACATCCACACCAGCAACAAAAAAAAACTTTCCTTTTTCCTTCACGAGACAAGACATTCACTTTTACCTTCAATTTTCTGCCTTTTGCCTTCTCCTCAGCACCTGAGCGATTGATTAACTTTTCGCTCAGGCCGCGGGGCCTCGGATTGGCGCCGAAACTGGGAAGCTCCCTCGGTCGTTCGCCTGTGGCTCACAACCTCAGTCCGCTCCCCTAGGTTTCTCTGCCAATCCTGGAATCGTTTCTTTCCTGCTATTCGAAATATTTTGCCGATTTATTATTGGTCCGGTTGAAACTGCCGGGGCAATACCGCGATTCCAGAATCAATTCCCAAACGATAAACCAGCACACTATCATCAGCAAATCAACACATGAACACATTTCTACACCAGCACACTGAAAATGGCTTTCGGATTGCCACACCTGATCACCAACGGAACCCTGTTATTTTACCTTTCCGCTCAGGCCGCGGGGCTGGAACAGCGCGAGCGTGGGAGCGGGAGTGAGAAAGAGAATAGGAATGAGAATGAGAAAGAGAGTGGAGTAGCCTCCGGCCGGATAAGCTTATTACAACCTGCAAACCTACATCGGCAGATCATCACGGTCAATATATGCATCAGGCCGAAGGCTTACCACAAACTCAGTATCTTTGTTCATCCGGGCAAATGCAGTTGGCCGGAAGCATACCTTCTGCCCGGGCAAAAATACCGCATCCAAGCCTTGTATGGAATATGCACCAGTCCGAAGGGATACTTATTTTTAATCCCTCAAACAACGAATAGAAATTCCTAAATTCTGAGTCATGTCTAATAAAAATAAATCAGTCTGTGAAGAGAGGATAAGTGTACACCAACCTAAATAAAAATTAAAGGGAGTTGAACTCCACATCAGGCATTGTGAAAATTGGACACCGCTGTTTGAGCCAGAGCCCAGAGCTGTAAATCCACTTTCATTTGTTGCGCCAACGTTTGGGGATTGCCAATGCGCCGTGCCGGTCTCTTTCATCTTACCCCCTGCAATAGCAGAACCTCCCAAGAAATCCGTCAATTCATCCCACTCCGTATTTGTAGGGACATGAAACCCTGCCGGACACAAGCCCTGCAAACCGGGTATGGTATCCCACTGCATCATTTCACCCATTCTGTACAATCCACCCCAAATATCACACTGACTTTCCATATTTCCTGCGCAGCACTTTTCAGGTATTCCATTATTGGACATCGCTGGACATGGAACGCGGTTACCAAAATTCAGGTTCCTCTGCATCCAGCACTGATTCCCTATCTGCACAGTTGGGTATTTCTGTCCGTCACGCACATCCAGCAGGGTGTCACCGCAAAAAAGAAAGAGGTTGTTATCCGGAACATACGATCCGTTCACATCCCCGGTACAAATTACTTTCAAGGTACTAAAAGCTGTATCTGAATAGCTGATTGAGATTGTCTTCTGATTTGACACCCAATCCGCTGCCGGGAAGGAAGGGATCAGCTCTACAAACTTTTTCTGGACCAGCAAGGCATCAACAGAATTTACCGATGCGGAAAGGTTAACATCGGCAGCTATTAGGGGAAGACCCTCCAAAGTAACCATCCCGACAAAATGCTTCAGGACCTCCAAGGCATCCACAGCATTGATACCACCTGCCGGATGAACAGGACAGGCTGTAAGTATGTAAGAACCCTGGGCAAGGCCGGTAAAAGTAAAGCTTCCATCAGCATCCGTGAAAGCGGAATCGACAGGGGTATTCTGATCGTCTGTTAACAAGACGCGGGCATGCCGGATTACCGTGGAGTCCGCATTGGCATACCGCACGCAACCTGAGATAACGCCAACGTTTTGAACAACAGAATGCCCCTTAAGGGGGAATTCCATTATAAAGGATAAGAAAAGCAATAAACTAAAAAGATGAAATGATTTCATTCTCAAAAATATGAATTATTCAGGTCTCCTGCGCAAATTCCTTTAATGTTGATTGTCAGGTTAGTGTTTCCTGATATTGCAATTTGTGCTTGTTCAAATATCCAGTCACCAGCCGGAAAAGAAGTTGTAAATCCGATAAAACGTTTTTGGATCAGCAGGCCTTCACTTTTACCTTCAATTTTCTGCCTTTTCACTTTCCGCTCAGTCCGCGACGCCTCGGATTACTCTGTATTCGCAACAGCTCAAGTATGAGTATATATCTACCCCCTAAACTACTCAACCCCTGAGCGCTAAACCACTGAACAAAGAAACCGGCTTTCAGTCCGGGAACTGCCACATGATCCTCACCTCACCACCACGATACGGATGGTGGCGCTGCGGCTCAGGTTTGCAGTCCGGGCAATCAGCTTGCAAAGATAGATTCCCGGAGGAAGTGCCGATACATCCACCTCGGCCTGGTGGGTTCCTTTTTCCATTACCACCTCCCGCACGGGTGAAATCAGGAGTTCCCCGAGGGTGTTCCTGAGCTCCAGCGTAAAGGTGGCTTCCTCAGGCAGGCTCCAGCAAAGCATGGTCTTGTCTTTGCAGGGATTAGGAACGTTCAGGGCCAGGTGAAGGCCGTGTCCCTGGTATTCGGCAATCCACGGACCGTAAAGCCTCAGCCTGCCGATCGGAATGCCGTTCAGAGCAGCTGCTTCTGACAGCGGTTCTGCTTCTGTCATCAGGCTGCTTTGTCCGCCGGGCGTGACATCCATGGTGAACAGCGTTTCCCCTGCCTGCAGTTTCAGGACTTCCGTGTTGAACCAGCTGATCCTTAAGGTTCCTTCGGCCTGATGCCAGAGGAAGTTTCCGCCGGCCTTCTCATTGAAGTGAACTGCATGTATTAAGCAGTCTCCCGGTATCCGGAAACTAAGCGAAAAGGCTGCCATTTCCACTGCATCCGCCACGGCAACGGGATATTGAAGGTGAGTGCCACCGTCATGCACGATCAGCCCTTCGGTATACAGCTCAATGGCCGGCTCTGACTTCAGCGGCGGAATGTAACTGGCATCCACATCTCCATAGCATAGCGCATGAAAATCAGCGATATAAGTACCGGGCAGGACGATGTTCACGGGCGGGGTCTCAAAGGCCCAGTCCCCCACCGGGAATGACGTCAGCATACCCACGTATCTTCTGGCAATCATCAGCGCATCAATGGAGTTGATCCCTCCGATTCCGTTCACGTCGGCGGCTTTGGCAAACAAACCGTTCAGGGTGATCATGTGGACGAAGTGTTTCATCGTGATCAGGGCATCGGTGGCGTTGACACCGCCCCAGGGCTTGCTGCTGGCTCCGTCGAGGGTGTAGTTGTTGGGCGGGATGTTAAGCAGGTGGTATTCTCCGGATGTGTTTGTGGTAGTATCGGCCCAGGGAATACCTCCTTGTTTGAGGATCACATCCGTACTGCTCATCGGGCTCAGACTGCCGTTCAGGTAGCGCAGGAAGCCCTGGATATCCGAATTGGGTGACTGGGCAAGGATGGTGAAGGCCATGTCGAACTGCTGTCCGGCACTGGGATGTCCCTGAGGATAGGTGTGAGGTACCCAGCCCGGAGGGAAGTTGGTGTTTCCACCGTTCCACCATACGGCAGCATCATTCCAGCGAAGCGACGGCAGGGTGGTCTTCCAGCCGAGGGTGTAATCAGGTTGGACCGGTGGGTTATCAAAGTACTGAACCTTAAGCCAGTATATGGTACCCTGGGTCTGGATGAAAGGATCGTTCGCTACGGGAAGGTCGAAGCGGTATGCGTGGAAATGGTTGGCAGGCTGCCACCACTGGGTGGCGGGATCGTACCACCATTCCGGGATATCATCCGCCACGCAGCTTGTTGTGTAGCTGCCGGGCTGGAACACATGGCTCCATAGCATTGTTCCCGGCTTGCTCCAGTCATTTTCATTCTGGGCCGGGACATCGGCGTGGATGCTGACCACCAATGCCGCATTGCCCGCTCCTCCTGCCGGAAGGATATCGTCTGCAAATGACATCCACAGGCGGATGTGAGCGATGGGGCCTGATTCAGTGCAGAGGAAATCGTCGGCCGTGGGCGTCCACATTACATCCACATCCATACCGTGTCCGTTGGGATTCAGGTCGGGTAACTGCGGATAATGCATTTTGGAACTTCCCGGATCAATCACGTACACAGCGTAGTCTTCCACTTCTCCGTCAGCGGCGTAGCCTGTCGGCGTGAGGTTCTGCTCCGAACTCAGCCTGAACCTGCTGAAGATTTTTCCGACGGCGGTTCCGGCCGGAACAGTAAAGCTGAGGTTGTTGACTCCGGCTGTCAGTGAGAGGTTGGTGAAGATCTGTTCTCCTGCATCCAGCCAGTCGCCGTCATGGTTATAATCCATCCAGGCGTTCAGATATGCTCCTGCCTGTGAAGCCGTGACATTCAGTGTTACCAGGTTTCCGGCTTTGATGAAGGAGGTAAAGAGGATACCGTCTTCATCGTCCAGGTTGTTCATATCGTCACCATTGGCGTTTGCAGTTGTGAACCCGTTCATTTCTCCGTCAATGAAGTTGCCCAGGAAGAGGTTGGTGATGCCATGCCTTGCCCCATTGGATGCGAGCAGGGTGGGGTATGACGGATCGGGCGCATCGCCGTAGTCGAGGGAGTCGGGCTGGATGACGAGCATATAGTCTTCCACTTCACCATTGGGAGCGGCGGCGGTATCGGCCAGGTTGCCCATGGTGGAGTAGCGGAACCTCAGGTAGGTGGTGTCGGTGACGGCCGTGGGCGGGATGTTGATGACCAGGGCGTTGGGCCCGGCAGCCAGGA
>JAKLIX010000018.1 GCA_022709385.1 Bacteroidota bacterium
CATTCCCATAGCTATTCCGAGCTCTTATCTTTCCATCGATACCTTTTAAAAAAGCTTCGGAACCGGTTCCACGTGCTAACCTTCTTGCTTCTTTCCATGCACTCTCTTGAGAAGAATGAAGTGAGGATGCTCTTGTCGAACCTTCTTTTTTAACAGACCATCTACCGTCTGTTCTTTTACTTGTCCAATAATTGCTTTTGCCTCCCATGTCGATTATTATTTAAAAAATTTAGAAACCATATTCCTGAGTAACGTTCCAACAGTGTAAAGATAGGTATAAAATTAAAATTATCTCATAATGCGAGATATATTTTACTAACAATATGGTGTGTTTTTATCAACAACACGAACTCCACACCTATTTTGCTCGCTTTACCTCGCAAAAATAGTGTTCCGTTCGGAAAGAAAAGAAAGAATTAAACTTCAGGCTGCCGGCAAAAATATAACCCAAAGCTATTTAACATAATGCAATTCCATTATTGGCCAAAAGTGGTTTCAATAAATCAGGCCCTGGAGCGATCTTTTAATGAAAAAACCGGCACAGAAACCAACGCTCCGACCGGCTCTCTCAGGAAATTTTATCTTCTGAAAACGGACAGGAAAAAAATCACTGATGCTGTTGCACAATGCTGCTGATATCCTGGCTGCGCTTTTTAAGCACAAAACTGCAGCGCGAAAAATTATTCACGGGCCACCCCTGCCATAAAATGTAATTTCCATACTGGTCCTTGGTGTTGTAAACCGCTTTGGTTATGTTGTCAAAATCCCAGGTCATCTGGGTATCGTCGTAATTGAAACGGACCCCCACATCCATGAACTTGTGATAAATAACCACATTCAGCCAGCTCTGGGATATTCCGAGCAAATCGAGCAAGGTGGTAAGCGTTTTCTGGCCAGGCAGGCCTTCCAGCTTCATTTCAAGGGTGAACCTGTCCTGCACCCCGTCACCCACAAAAAACTCGCCTCCGGTAAAATCAAGGCTTGCGTAATTAAAAACCTGATCCACCGTCGAAGCGATCTGGGTGTACTTGTTGTCGCCATATACGATGTACATCATCATCGGTCCGGCCGTGGAGATCACCGTATTGTCACTGCTCAGATGAAATGCAATTACCGGTACTTCAAGCGGAGCAAGAATATTTTTACCCTCCTGGTCGTATGCTGCGGTCACTTCCCAGACTCCTTCCATTTTCTGTTTGGTGGGTGTATCATCCTTGACACAGGAGGTGCCAGCCCCAAGCATGGCTATGGCAGCTGCAGTCCAAAACAATCTCTTCATAAAAAATCAGTATAAAGCAACATTATACACAATAAGCATGCCGTACAGGCATAGTCAGAAAAAGACTATCCCAAATTGGATATCTTTTCAATCATCTGATAATCAATAATTTCAATATTATTTCCTTCGATGACGATCAGGCCTTCGTCCTTCAGTTCTTTCAGTACCCTGATGGCACTTTCCTTTGTAACACTGCACAGATCAGCAAGTTCCTGCCTTGAAATATCAAGCTGGAAAGCCTGGCTTTCGTAAATATGATTGGAGAAATACAACAGTGCTTCCGCTACCCTGCCATGCACATGTTTCTGCGTAAGGGTAACAAGCCGCTGGAAACTGAACAGCCTGCGGGCATCGATCTCCCGGCTGACATCCTCCGCAAAGGCAGGATTGCGCCTGAATACCTCTTTCAAATGATTCAGCGGGATACAACAAGCCTCTACATGGGTTAACGCGCTTGCAGAGTAATGATGCTTCAGATCAGTGAAAAGCCCCGGCCCCGTAATCACTTCAACAGGTTTTGCCACATTCAGCAGTAAATCCCTGGCAGCACTTTCAATCGTACATTTCAGCAATCCGGTGATCAGCACAATGACATGGGTATAGGATGAACCCTGCTTAAACAGCAGTTCACCGGGTTGGTAACGAACTACAAATCGCTCTCTGTTCATTATTTCCAGATCCTCATTGCTAAGATGCTGAAATAAAGGTGATTTTATTTCACAGTCATTGCAATTGTGACATTCCCGGACTTTATGCATTACCATTTTGTACGTTATCCTTGATTTGAGTACAAAATTACTGAATATTTTGCTTTTATTGATATAAATCAATAAAAAAACGAAATAAATCAATAAAAAGATTACTGCAACTGTTGGTGGAATAACTTCACGAATGAAGTATCGCCTTTGCTCAGGTTTTCGAAACTGCCCTTTTCCACAATCCTTCCATCCTTCAGTACCACAATGGTATCAGCAAGCCTGATGGTGGAAATGCGGTGAGCAATGATGATGGCCGTGCGGCCGGGCAGGACTTTTTTAAGGGCTTCCTGAATCAGGTTTTCCGACTCATTGTCTAGTGCGGAGGTTGCTTCATCAAGGATATACACCTGTGGATCACGCAACAGGGCCCTTGCCAGGCTCAGCCTTTGCCGCTCTCCTCCCGAAAGACGGATTCCCCTGTCACCGATTACGGTCTGATACCCCGATGGGGTGCGCATGATAAACTCATGGGCATATGCAGTATGAGCAGCCTTTGTCACATCATCAGGCTGAACATGCATTTTCCCGAAGACAATATTATTAAATATGGTATCATTGAAAAGCATGGTTTCCTGGCTGACAATCCCGAACATAGCCCTGAGGGGGTCAATCCTGAGTTCCCTGATCTCCCTGCCGTCAATGGTGAGACTTCCTGATCTGATATCGTAAAAGCGCGGTAACAAATCCACCAGACTCGATTTTCCGGCACCCGAAGGTCCGACCAGCGCCACTACTTCGCCTTTCCGGATATCGAGATTGATTCCTTCCAGCACGGCTTTACTGCCATAACTGAAACCAACATCCTTATATGAGATGCATTCTTTCAGGTCCTTAACGCTAACTGCCCCGTCGCACTCCACAATCACCTCTTCGGCCTCCATGACTTCCTCAATCCTGCCCAGTGAAGCAAGTCCTTTCTCTATATAGTAATATGCCGTGATCAGGTTTTTGGCCGGTGGTATGAGCTGCGAAAAAACGGCAAGGTAAAACAGGAAGACATCCGCATGCATCCCCCTACCCTCCTGCAATACCATTCTTCCCCCATACCATATCAGTGCCACCATCACCATAATGGCCAAAAATTCGGTCAGCGGATTTGAAAGATCCCGCCTCCTGAACACCTTATTCATCAACCTGGTATATTCCCCGTTCAGCCTGGTAAACCCGCCACGCATATATGAAAAGGCGTTGAATGCTTTGATGATCTTGATACCATGTATGCTTTCTTCCACCATTGACACCAGCATTCCCAGCTTGTCCTGCCCTTTTCTGGAATACCTGTTCAGCATCTTACCGATATAATTGATAAGCAGCCCGGTCAGGGGTAAAAGCACCAGGGTAATCAAGGTAAGCAGCGGATTGACCAGGAATAGCACCGCCAGAAAAAGCATGATGGCCAGGGGGTCTCTGAAAAGAATCATCAGGGAATTCATCACCGACCATTCCACCTCCAGCACATCATGAGATATCCTGCTGATAATATCTCCTTTCCGTTGTTCGGTAAAATATGCCAATGGAAGAATTAAAACCTTATTATACAAGTTATTCCGAAGATCCCTGATCACGTAATTCCGCATCGGAGCCACCAGATACAAGGCCAGGTAGCGACTGAGGTTCTTCAGGAAAAACATGCAGACCACCAGGATCGAAATAATCAGCAGGGCATGGAATTTCCCCTCTTTCACGATCAGCTGGCTGAAATAATACTGGTACCAGGCTGAAACCGATCCGGCAGTGAACGACCATGCAGGCCGTACCGTTTGCAATGACACCTGGTTGAATAAAAGCTGCAGAAAAGGAATAAGCAGGGTGATGGAAACAAGGCTGAAAAGGATTGAGATGGAATTGCACAATACGTTCAGGAACACGTATTTCCTGTAATGCCGGATCAGTGGTATGAGTTTCAGGAGTTTCTTCACCGGGCAAAGGTAGCGATAAGCCGGGATGCAGGAAGAAGATTTTATTAATCCTGTATGGTGCCGGATCGCAAATCCAAAGGGTATCAGAAGCAGCAGTGCAGTTTCCGTATTATTCTTACCTTTGCCTGCTATGGAATCAACAAGGCAACAGAGAATCGCCAGGCTGATACAAAAGGAAATTGCCGATATTTTCCTGCGGGAATCGCGGCAGTTATTTGGGCACAGCATGATCACGGTCACCAAGACCTATGTCACAAGGGATCTGGCCATTGCCCGTGTGTACCTCAGCATTTACGGCAATCAGGATCCTTCGGCCATTATTGCAATGGTGCGGAACCACACCAGAGAGATCAGAACCCTGCTGGCCAACAGGGTCAGGTTGCAGATCCGCGTCATCCCTGCACTCGAGTTTTACCAGGATGATTCACTGGACTATATTGAAAACATTGAGCGGCTGCTCAAAGAGTAATTCACGCCCATGAAATATGACCCTATTAAAAGACTGCTCGGCAGTTTTTTCAACAAGGCCCCCTGGTTAAGAATCCTGTTTTACCGTCTGCTCGACCTGCTCCTGCTCAGAAGCTGGCATATCCGGCGGCAATTGAAAGCATGGTATGCCAGCACTTCTGCAGAAGCACCGCATGTCCTGGATGCAGGATTCGGTTTTGGACAATATTCATATTTTTTAGCGAAACTGGGAAACAACATCTCGCTCAAAGGATTGGATGTAAAAGAGGAACAGGTGCAGGACTGCAACCGCTTCTTCAGACAGATCGGAATCAGCAATGCCTTCTTTTTCGAGGCCGACCTTGTTCAATGGTCTGAACCCGGTACATTCGACCTGATCCTGTGCGTTGATGTTATGGAACACATCCTCGAAGACCAGACCGTACTGAATAATTTCTGCATCTCACTGAAAAATGGTGGTATGTTGATGGTTTCAACACCGTCGGATCAGGGAGGAAGCGATGTGCATGACCACGGAGATGCTTCTTTTATCGAAGAACACGTCAGAGATGGCTACAGCATGGAGGATATGAAAATGAAACTCCTTCAGGCAGGTTTTTCAAAAATCAATATGCATTACTCTTACGGCCGTGCAGGAAGCCTTTCGTGGAGGCTTTCCATGAAATATCCCATCCAGATGTTGAACTTATCCAAACTGCTCTTTATTCTGCTTCCTTTCTATTACCTCCTGGTCTTCCCAATCTGTCTGATGCTGAATAAAAGAGATGTGACACATCCGAACAGTGCCGGCACCGGGTTAATAGTCAGTGCTTTAAAGTAGGCAATGTCCTTCCCTCTTTATATTGCACGCAGGTATTTCTTTGCAAAGAAATCACACAACATCATCAATATGATCTCGGGAATTTCATTCCTGGGCGTAAGCGTCGGTACCATGGCGCTGATCGTTGTACTTTCTGTTTTCAACGGATTCGAATCCCTGGTAATTAACTTGTTCAATTCCTTCAATGCTGATTACCAGGTAACAACAGAAAAAGGGAAAACCTTTGTGATCAACGAAAGCGCACTGGCCAGGCTGAGCCGGGTGGAAGGCGTGCTGTCTGTTTCACCGGTGCTGGAAGAAAAGGCACTGATCAGGTACCGTTCCAAACAAATGATCGTCAACCTGAAAGGAGTCCCCGCCGACTACGGAGTACGCAGCGGTCTGGACAGCATGCTGGTCGACGGACAATTCAGACTGCAGCCTGGTTCGTTGGCCACGGTGGTGCCGGGTTATGGTGTCGGCACACAAGCCGATCTGATTATCAATGATTTCCAGAATCCGGTCGAAATATATCTTCCCAGAGCAGGCAGCGGTTCCATGACAGTCCTCTCCGGGGCATTCAACAGCGCACGCGTGGTGGTTTCGGGTGTTTTCTCAGTCCAGCAGGAATTTGACGGGAAGATCGTTTTCGTTCCCTTCGCCCTGATGCGGGATCTACTGGATGGAAAAGAAGGCATGACTTCACTGGAAATCAGGATGAAAAAGGGGTTTCAATCCCAGCAGAGCAGGAAGGCCATACAGGAGTTACTACCCGGAGGCCTATTGCTTAAAAACCGGTTCGAGCAGGAAGAAATGCTGTTCAAAGTGATGCGGTCGGAAAAATGGGCTATTTTTTCTATCCTCACTTTTATCCTGCTGATAGCGACTTTCAATGTCATCGGATCCTTGACGATGCTGATCCTTGAAAAAAAGAAAGACATCGCGGTTTTGTTCAGCCTTGGAGCTACCCGGAAGGAAATCCGCAACATCTTCCTGGCGGAGGGATGGATCATATCGCTTGCAGGCGCATTGTCCGGTCTGCTGCTTGGAGGCATACTCGGCTGGCTGCAACAGCGATACGGTCTGGTGAGTCTTGGGGGTGCCGATGGTGGTTTCCTGATCAGTGCATACCCCGTAAAAATGAAAACGCTGGATTTCCTGTATACCTTTATCACGGTGCTGGCCATCGGTTACCTTGCAGCCTGGATACCGGTTCACAGGATCACACAGAAATATCTCGACAAACGGTCCCTCTCGAGCTGATTGCCGGGCAACGATTGACCATTGACCGGGTCTTATTGCACAATATCCTGTGCCTTATTTCCACAGAAGTGAAGATTTTATTCACAATCACAGACTTTGTTAAACATTTTAATAACTTTGTAGGTTATATCTGATTAAACCCAACACCATCCCTTTAATGAAAAAAACCATCTTTTTCCTGATGTCACTATTGCCGGTTATGGCATTGTTTGCCGGGGAGATCCGGTTAAATAACCAGCATAAGAACCAGCTCTCGCTGCTTGAAAACACCTACGAGGGGCTTATACTCAAGCATACCGTCCACCAGCTGAATACGAAACTGATCAAGACGGACAAGGGTTCCTTCACGCTTCTGCAACTTGAAGGCTGTGCTTACACCATGCAGACCGGATATCCAAAGCTTCCTGTCAGGAGGGAACTGATTGAGATTCCCCTGGGAGCAGAGGTGCATATCCAAATCAATGATGCATCATACACTGATATTTCGCTTACTGACATGGGAATAGAATCTCCTCTGATTCCTGCGCAACCCCCCGTGGTTAAAGACGGAAGGCCCGTACCGCCGCTCGTGGTCAATCCGCAGGCTTACCAGAGCAACACCTTTGCTCCGGTCTCCCTGACCGGTTTTGAAGATCTCGGGATGATGCGCGGTATCAGGCTCGGACGTATCGACATCTATCCGGTACAGTACAACCCGGTTACGCATACCTTAAGAATCTATGATTACCTGGAAATCGCTGTCAGCTTCCTGCATTCCGATCTCGAATCTACCTTCAGGTTCAAAGTCAGGAATGACAATCCCTATTTTCACGGTATCAATAGGATGATACTGAACTATAAAGAGATAAAGAAAGGGGCAAAAGATACCATCAGCCGCTATCCGATTAAATATGTGATTGTTAGTCCGCCAATGTTTCAAAGCGCCCTGCAAGCCCTTGTCAGCTGGAAGAAGAAAAAGGGATTCCAGGTCGTGGAAGCGTATACCAGCAACCCGAATGTGGGTTCCACCACCACCTCGATTAAGAATTATCTTCAGGGTCTGTATTTGAATGCGACTGCGGCAGACCCCGCTCCTACCTTTATTCTGCTGGTGGGCGACCTGGCCCAGATGCCCTCTTTTACCGGATCCAACGGTCACAAGGCCGACCTTTACTATGCTGAATATACTGGGGATTATTTCCCCGAAGCCTTTATCGGCAGGTTTTCTGCTGAAAATGAATCCCAGCTCGGCCCTCAGATTGCCAAAACGCTTCAGTACGAACAATACCTGATGCCGGATCCTTCCTTTCTTGATGAGGTGGTCATGATTGCCGGAGTGGATGCCAATTTCGGGCCTACCCACGGAAACGGACAAATCAATTACGGAACCAGCACATATTTTAATGCAGCGCACGGGCTTACTTCGCATACTTATCTCTACCCTGCTTCCGGATCGTCCTCAGCCCAGATCATCCAGAATGTAAGCAATGGCGTGGGATATGCCAATTACACCGCCCACGGAGGTTCCGACGGCTGGTCCGACCCTTCCTTTTCTGTTTCTGATGTGCATACCCTTCAAAATGCCGGAAAATACCCCCTGATGGTTGGTAATTGCTGCCTCACCAATAAATTTGACGAACCTGTGTGTTTTGGAGAAGCTTTGTTGAGAGCCGATAACAAAGGCGCCCTGGGTTATATCGGTGGTTCAAACGTAACCTACTGGGATGAAGACTTTTACTTTGGAGTAGGCGTTCGGAGCATTACTGCCAATCCGGTTTGGAATGCAAGCGAACAAATGGGTGCCTATGACGTCATGTTCCACGACCACGGCGAACCATTCTCCCAGTGGTATACCTCCATGAGCCAGATGATGTTTGCAGGCAACATGGCCGTAGCCGTGGGTGCACCCAGCAGCACAGAATACTACTATGAAGTGTACCACCTGATGGGCGATCCCTCCCTGATGGTGTATTTTTCCGTTCCTCCGGTAAACAATGTTTCCTATAATAACCTGATGCCCCTGGCCGTAAGTACCTTTACCGTGAATGCTGCCCCCTATTCCTATGTGGCCATATCGCAGGGCAATGTGCTTCACGGAGCCGCACTGGCAGATTCACTGGGCGTCGCCAATGTCGTTCTGGATCCCATCACCATGCCTGGATATGCCACCATCGTGGTTACCGGACAGAACCTGCAACCCTTTATTGATTCCATACCCGTGGCCTCCCCTGCAGGTCCATATGTCTTGCTTAACCAGTTCACGCTTTCCGATCAGACCGGCAACAACAACGGCCTCCCCGATTACAATGAAACCATCAGCCTGGGCATTGATCTGAAAAACTGGGGATTATCTACAGCCACAGGCGTATCTGCCACACTTAGTACCGCAGATACATCCGTGAATATCACAGATAACAGCCAAAACTGGGGAAATATCAGCAGCGGCAGCCAGTCGCTCCAGACCAATGCATTCACTTTCACCGTCAGTGATGATGTACCGGATCAACATCAGGTAGTGTTCGATCTGCTGATTCAGGATAATGCCGGTCATACATGGACCGGACTGATAAAAATTATACTCAATGCACCCGAATTCACCGTGACCAGTCTGATTGTACATGATATCACCGGAGGTAACGGCAACGGAAAACTCGATCCGGGTGAAACCGTGGAACTGGAAGTCCATTTTCTGAATAACGGTCATGCTGCATCAGGCGTACTGACAGCAGACCTGAATACCCTCAGTCCACTACTGAACCTGAATACTACGACGGTCAGCCTGCCTTCCGTGAACGCCGGCGGGACTTCATCTGCTATCTTTACCGGAACCGTGAGTTCAAGTGCCCAGACCGGTGATTATGTTGCACTGGATTTCAGTGTGGTTTCCGGGTTTTACCAGGCCTCCCGCTCCTTTAATCTCGGAGTCGGCCTTTTTGTTGAAGATTGGGAAACCGGCAACTGGTGGAATTATAACTGGCAACTTACCGGTAGTAATGCACCCTGGGCCATCTCCACTGAAAATCCATATGAAGGAAACTACTGCGTGAAATCGGGAGCCATCAACAACAACCAGAGCAGCAGCTACTGGATCAAAGGAACGGTGCTGATGGCCGATTCAATTTCTTTCTTTTACAGGGTTTCTTCTGAGCCTGATTATGATTTTCTTCGCTTTTACATTGATAATGTGAAACTTGCAGAATGGGCAGGTGACATCGACTGGACCCGTGCCAGTTTTGCAGCCGCCGCCGGAGAAAGAACCTTCAGATGGACCTACCGTAAAGACAATTCGCAGACAGGAGGCCAGGATTGCGCCTGGGCCGACTTTATCACCTTCCCTCCGATGTCAGGACTGATCACAGGGCTTAGTACGGAAGTAGCTGCCGGGTTCGGATGGGAGATTTATCCCAACCCTGCCGCATCCCGCTTCCAAGTTCGCCTGAGCCTCGATCGCAGCCAGGCTGTTCAGATTCAGCTGTATAATCCCATGGGTATGCTGGTTTCCCGGATTGCCGGAGGAGAAATGCTCAGCGCCGGGGAACACACTTTCAACGTGCCCACTGAAACGCTTTCCGCCGGTATCTACCTGATTGAACTTGTCACCGGCCAGGTAAAACAAAGTAAACGTATTGTAATTCAGTAATATAACAAAAACAACCCAACACTTATGAGAAAACTGTTCCTTTTATTATTCACTTTGGCGGGTTTGCAACTTGCCGCAGTGAACTGGGTCGCTATTCAGGCGGATTCTCCCTCAAAGGCTAGGATTGAATTGATTTCCAGTAACACAGAAACATCCGTCGTCAGTTTTCAATTGGATGGTTTCGAGTTGCGGCAAGTTCAAACTGACAGGGGAACCGCTTACATTGTCAGAGTCCCGGGTGCATCTTCCCTGCTTGCCAAAGGAGAGCCCGACCTTCCAAAGCTCACTGCCAGCCTGGTCATTCCGGATCTTGCCGCCATGCAAGCAACCATTGTCTCTTCACAATACACTGATTATCAGAATATTTTAATTGCTCCATCCAAGGGGAACCTTAGCAGGGAGGTCGATCCCTCCAGCGTTCCTTACACCTGGGGAAGTGTTTATGAAAGAGATGCCGAATATCCGGGACAATTGAGCAGGCTCAATGAACCATATATCATTCGTGATGTGAGGGGACAGACCCTGGTGGCCTGTCCATTCCAGTATAATCCCGCTACCAGGACACTCCGGGTTTACCACAACCTGGTCATCCGGATGGAAAAAACCCAGGGTGAAGCTTCCAATCCTTTGAATCCTGCAATGAAAAAGCAAAAACTGCTGAAGGAGTTCAATGCATTCTACAGCGGGCATTTCCTGAATTACAAAACGCCCAAATACACGCCCATCGCGGAAGAGGGTTGTATGCTGATCATTTCCCACGGTACTTTCATGGCTGCCATGCAGCCATTTGTCGACTGGAAGATTTCCAAAGGCATACCGGTAGAAATGGTGAATGTAACATCGATCGGGAATTCCCAGGCGATCCGCTCCTTTGTGCAGAACTATTACCTTGAGCACGACCTGGCCTATATCCTGCTTGTGGGTGATCATCAGCAGGTTCCTGCCTTTATGGCCAGCAGCGGGGCATCCGACAATTCATACGGTTACCTTTCCGGAGCAGACCATTACATCGATGCTTTCGTCGGCAGGTTTTCAGCCGAGAACGAAGACCAGGTAACCACCCACGTGAACAAAGTGCTCTATTACGAGATCAATCCTCTGACCAGCACCAACTGGTTCGAATCCTGTATCGGAATTGCCTCCAGCCAGGGACCGGGCGATGACAACGAGATGGATTATGAACACGTCCGCAATCTTCAAACCCAGTGCAATAATTACACTTACGATACTTTTTACGAATTTTTCGACGGATCGCAGGGCGGACTTGATGCAGCAGGCGATCCCACACCTGCCATGGTCGCTACGGCCGTCAACACCGGTGCTTCGGCTATCCTTTACTGCGGCCACGGTTCAACCACCTCATGGGGAAGCAGCGGCTTCAACAACAGCAATGTGAACAGTCTTACCAATTATGGCAAGCTGCCTTTTATCTGGGCCGTTGCCTGTGTGAATGGTGATTTTACCGGTTCGACCTGTTTTGCAGAGGCCTGGCTCAGGGCCAAGCAGGGCAGTGAACTGACAGGGGCCATCGCCACCCTGATGTCCACAATTAACCAAAGCTGGAATCCGCCTATGGAAGGTCAGGATGAGATGGTTGCCATTATGGTGGAAACATACCCGGGAAACATCAAACGGACTTTCGGTGGCATTTCATTGAATGGGTGTGCTAAAATGATTGACACCTATGCCGGAGGCGGCGAAAGCATGGCTGATACCTGGAACCTTTTCGGAGATCCGTCCATTCATATCCGTACCGCGATGCCCGTCACCATCACCGCTTCTCATGATCCGACGGTTTTCCTCGGAATGAACCAGTTTGCTTTCAGTTGTCCGTTTAACGGTGCACTTGCCTGTATCACCCTGAATGGTCAGATCCTCGGTACTGCCACCATCAGCGGAGGAGCTGCCACCATTACTTTTCCGGCACCACTTTCAGTCGTTGACACCCTGAAACTGGTCATTTCCTCCTATAACCATATTCCCTACATCGCTTTCATACCCATCATCACCGCTTCGGGTCCCTATGTCGCTTATCAAAACAACACCATTGCAGATCCTGCAGGCAATAACAACGGTGTTCCGGATTTTGGGGAAAGTGTTAACATGAACCTGACACTCAAGAACCTGGGAGTGGCAATCGCTGGAGGAGTCACAGCAACAATTGCCACGACAGACACCTATATCACCATTACCGATAACAGCCAGTCCTTTGGCGATATACTGCCGAATACCTCGGCAACCCAGAGCAACGCATTCGCTTTCAGTGTGGCATCCGATGTGCCCGACCAGCATGCCGCACAATTCACCCTGAACATCAATGATAATAACGGAGGGAACTGGAGTTCATCCTTCAGTGTGGTCCTTCATGCCCCGGTACTGCAAATCGGCCTGCTCAGCATCGATGATGCCACCGGCAATGCCAATGGTACGCTCGATCCGGGTGAAACGGTTACCCTGCTTATCCAGACCAGCAACATCGGTTCCAGCGACGCTCCCCTGACAAGCGGAACGCTCACATCCGTCAGTCCGATGATCACCATCACCCAGGGAAGCTATCCGTTCAATACCCTTTCTCCGGGCAGTCCGGTCAACGCACAGTTTACGGCTGTTGTCAGCCCCACCGCCACCATCGGCATGCCCGTGGATCTGAACTACCAGGTTAGTTCGGGAGCTTACGGAGATCAGCATACTTTCTACGCAACCATCGGATTGATCAGTGAAGATTTTGAAAGCGGAGACTTCAGCCAGTTCAACTGGTTCTTTACAGGCGGTTCGGCTCCGTGGACAGTGACCACAGAAAATCCATACGAAGGGATGTATTGTTCTAGAAGCGGTGTGATCAACAACAGCCAGATTTCCATCATGCAAGTGACTATGAATGTGATCGCCGAGGATTCCATTTCTTTCTACCACAGGGTTTCTTCCGAAGAAACCTACGATTTCCTTGCATTCTTTATCAATAATACCAAGAAAGAAGAATGGTCGGGTGAACAGGGATGGGAAAGGGCTGTGTATGCTGTCAGCCCCGGTACCCATACATTCAAATGGAGGTACAGAAAAGACAACTATGCCACGGCAGGCAGTGATGCAGCCTGGGTCGATTTCATCAAGTTCCCTCCTGTCTCCATCGCTACCGCCATACAGGAATCATATCCTGAAACGGCAAACGGACTGGATGTTTATCCAAATCCTGCAACTGAGATTGTTTACATTGATTACAGCCTTGAAAAAAGCGGTCCTGTCAGCCTGAATGTATATGATATCACCGGCAAGCTGGTAAAACAGATTGTTCAAAAAACAATGACTGTTTCCGGTATCCATTCCGTTGTGCTTCCTACTGACAAGCTTGAAAACGGGATATACTTTGTAAGGATGCAGGCAGGCGATTCGTACCTGAATCAGAAACTAATCATACAACGTTAGTTGTTATAGGAAACTGAATTATCTACCTTTGTACCCTATCCCCCTTTGCGGGGATAGGGTATTTTTTTTATGAGATCACTGATCCGATACTGGGAGACTAAACCACTTGAAGCGGCCATCATACTGGCTGCGGTGTTGCGTTTGATCGCCGCGGTTTTCTCCAGGGGCTATGGAATGCATGATGATCACTTTCTCGTGATAGAACCAGCCCAGGCCTGGGTCGACGGTGTGGATTACAATGCCTGGCTCCCTGCGTTTCACCCTGGTGCTTCTCCTTCCGGACACAGCCTGTTGTACCCGGGATTACACTACCTGCTGTTCAGCATCCTCAACGTCTTTGGCATTACTGATCCGGAATGGAAAATGTTTGTGGTCCGTCTGCTCCATGCTATATACTCCCTGCTCACGGTTTTCTTTGCTTATAAAATCGTCCGGCATTTCGCAACTGAGAGGATTGCTTCCCTGGCTGCCCTGCTGATGGCAATGCTCTGGTTTATGCCTTTCTTATCCGTCAGAAACCTGGTTGAAGTAGTCTGTATCCCTTTACTGATGGCAGGTACATGGCTAAGCATCAAATCCGCACGAAGGCCCCTGCTTTCTTTTTTCCTGGCAGGTATTATGCTTGGACTTGCCTTTTCAGTCCGGTATCAGAGCATCCTGTTTACGGCAGGACTCCTCCTAGCCCTGCTGATCAAACGACAATGGAGGGAAGCCCTCATTTCCGGTGCCGGTGTAATTTTTTCTGCTGCCGTGGTTCAGGGCGGTATCGATTATTTCATCTGGGGAATCCCCTTTGCCGAGTTCCGCGAATATGTCCTGTACAATTTTACCCATGCCTCCAGCTATATCGTCAATGCATGGTATATGTACCTGCTGCTACTGCTTGGCATTCTGATCCCGCCGATCAGTGTTTTCCTTCTCAGCGGCTTCTTTCTCTCATGGAAGAAATACCTGTTGCTCTTTCTGCCATCATTCCTGTTCCTTTTATTTCACAGTATCTTCCCCAATAAACAGGAACGTTTTATCCTGCCCGTACTGCCCTTCATCGTCATCGGTGGATTAATCTCATGGAATGAAATTAAAACCGGATTCATGAACCAAGGCAAACGAAATCAGTTCATCAGGGGTTCATGGATCTTCTTTTGGATTGTCAATCTTGTTTTCCTGATGCCTGTTACTACCATGTACAGTAAAACAGCCAGGGTTGAATCCATGCTTTACCTGTCGTCCTATCCCGGGATAGGGGGGGTATTGCTTGAAGACTCCGGTAATGCTTATGCTCCCATGATCCCGGAATTTTACCTCGGACAGTGGGTGGAAGTGTCGGAAATCTCTCAAAAGAGCCCCTTGGCGGAATATGAGCAAATCATGGTGAAAGACGGTGACATTCATCAACCCCGTTTCGTGCTGTTTTTCGGTGACAAAGATCTTGACAAAAGAGTACAAAGGCTTCAGCAACTCCTACCGGCACTCAGCTTTGAAAAAGAAATTCGTCCAGGCCTGGTCGATCGTGTCCTTTTTTGGTTGAATCCTGTCAATGCCAACCAGACAATTTATATCTACAGAAATATTCAACAAGGAACCAGTCAGATACAATAAAAAGTACCCGACACCATGAAATTAGCAAGATATTCCCTGCTGGCTGCCATTAGCCTGCTGCTGTTGGCTCAAGCCTGCCAGAAAGTACCTCTTACAGGCCGCCGGCAACTGCACCTGTTACCATCTGCCCTTGTGATGAATCTCAGTTTCACAAGCTACAGCGATTTTCTGAAAACCCACCCTCCCCTGCCGCAAACCCACCAGACTTCCCTGGATGTCCGGGAAACCGGCATAAAGATCAGTCAGGCCGTGACCCAATACATGAAAGATCATGCTTACTCCTCACGCCTTCAGGGTTACCAGTGGGAATTCCAGGCCGTTGATAATAAAGAGGCCAATGCCTGGTGTATGCCAGGAGGGAAAGTCGTGGTTTATACCGGTATCATGCCCATGGCCCGCGACAAAGAAGGCCTGGCAGTGGTGATGGGACATGAGATCGCCCATGCCGTTGCCGGACACGGCAATGAAAGGATGTCGCAACTTCTGGCCATGCAATTGGGCGGACTGTCTCTTGAACTGGCCATGCAAAATCAACCCGAAAAAACAAGGGATATTTTCCTGATGGCCTACGGCGTCGGTAGCACACTCGGTCAACTGGCCTATTCGAGGCAACATGAACTCGAAGCCGACCGTCTTGGCCTGATTTTCATGGCTATGGCAGGATACAACCCCCAGAGAGCCATTACATTCTGGCAGGAAATGGCTGCTGCCGGCGGAAATAAACCTCCTGAATTCTTAAGCACCCATCCATCCGATACCCGCCGTATTGCGCAGATAAAAAAGTATCTGCCCGAAGCCATGAAGTATTACAAACCCTAAGCTCACCTCAATCCTACTTTCCTATATGATAACCGGAGCAGAAGCCAAAAACCGGATTCTCCAACTGCGTCAGCTGATCAGCGAACATAACCATAAGTATTATACCCTCGCTGCTCCCGAGATCTCTGACTACGAATTTGACCTGCTCCTGAAAGAACTCCAACAGCTCGAAGAGGCATTTCCGGATTTCCACGATCCGAACAGTCCCACCCAACGGGTTGGCGGTGAGGTGAACAGGGAGTTTGTGCAGATCAGGCACAACAGCCCGATGTTATCCCTGGGTAACGTGTATTCCCGGGAAGAATTACTTGCATTTGACGAAAGAACCAGAAAGATGCTTGGGGAAGCACCTGAATACGTCTGCGAATTAAAATACGACGGTGTAGCCATCGGCCTGACATATGAAAACGGAAGACTAAAACATGCCGTCACCAGAGGAGACGGAACCACGGGAGACGACGTGACTGCCAACATCCGCACCATCCATTCCATCCCCCTTCAGTTGCATGGGCAGGAATATCCCTCCATTTTTGAAATCAGGGGGGAAGTTTACATGCCACGCAAGAGTTTTGAACGTCTGAACAATGAAAGGAACCTGACCGGACAGGAGCCTTTTGCCAATCCACGGAATGCAGCTGCCGGAAGCCTGAAATTGCTCGACCCTGCCGAAGTCGCAAAAAGAAGACTGGATTGTTTTCTGTATAACCTTATTACCGACAAGGCGGGCTTCGACAACCATTACGACAGCCTGCAGGCTGCCCGTTCCTGGGGCCTGAATATTCCTCCCTACATGATCAGGTGCAGCACCCTGGAACAAATATACCTTTTCCTTGATGAGTGGGAAAAAAACAGGTACAAATTACCCTTCGACATCGATGGCATTGTGATTAAAGTGAACCGCTTTCAACAACAGGAGAACCTCGGCTCCACCTCAAAATCACCACGATGGGCCATCGCATATAAATATGCACCGGAAAGGGCTGCCACAAGCCTGCTTTCCGTTTCCTTCCAGGTCGGCCGTACCGGTGCGGTAACGCCCGTTGCCAACCTGAAACCTGTCGTATTGGCCGGAACAACAGTCAAAAGAGCCACACTCCATAATTCCGATGTCATCAGAGAACTGGACGTCAGAATCGGAGATACGGTTTTTGTTGAAAAAGGCGGCGAAATCATCCCCAAAATCGTCAGTGTCGATCTCACCCATAGATCCCTCTTTTCTGAATCCCTTTCTTTCCCGGAGTCCTGCCCCGAATGTAATACCCCCCTGGTAAGAAATGCAGATGAAGCCAATACTTACTGTCCGAATGAAGATGCCTGTCCCCCCCAGATTAAAGGCAAACTGGCCCACTTTATCTCCAGAAAAGCAATGGATATCAACAGTCTGGGCGAAGGAAGAATTGAAATGCTCTATGATCACGGCTTGCTGAAAAACGTCGCCGACCTCTATTCCCTCACAGCAACTGATCTGCTCGGACTGGAAAAGCTTAGCACTGATGCCGACGGAAAAATAAAAAAGATTTCATTCAGGGAAAAATCGGTTGAAAATATCCTCAAGGGAATAGCAGCGTCCAGGAGTGTACCTTTCGACCGGGTGCTTTATGCATTGGGAATCAGGTATGTAGGAGAAACTGTTGCCAAAATTCTCACCGGCTGGTTTGGCAATATCGATGCCCTGGCCAAGGCCGGTGAAGAAGCATTGCTGCAAGTGCCGGAGATCGGCAGTAAAATAGCATCCAGTATCCTTCAATATTTCGAAAGGCAGGAGCACAGGGAACTCATAAACAGGCTGAAAGAGCAAAATCTCCGGTTTTCAACCGAAAAAACGAATGAAATAACAGACAACCGCCTGCAGGGAAAAACCTTTATCGTCAGTGGCAGGTTCAAAACTTTCAGCAGGGAAGCACTACTGGCAACCATCGAAAAATATGGCGGGAGGAATGTAAGCACGATCTCTTCAAAAACGGATTTTCTTCTGGCTGGTGAAGAAATGGGACCGGCTAAAAAACAAAAAGCCACCAGCCTCGGTGTCCGGATGATCACCGAGGAGGAGTTTCTGCAGATGATTCACACAGAAAAATTATAAACGCTTGAACAATAATCTTTAAACTATGCGAAAAATCAGCTTAGCGCTTTTGGTGACTGTGCTTTTGGCCGGTCTTTTTTCCTGCAATAACGGAAATAACCCCAAATCCGGGGCCTGCGGAGCAGGTCTGGATTCCTTGCTGGCTATCGGGAAATTTACCCCGGAGCTTTTGTGGAAACTCGGCCGGGTCGGAGAGTTCAGCCTTTCCCCCGACAGCCGGCAGCTCGCTTTTGGCCTTACAAAGTACAACCTGAAAAAGAACAAAGGGAATACCGACATTTATCTGCTGCCTCTGGATGGCGGAGCACTTCAGCAACTTACTTCAACGGCAGGCGGAGAATACAACATACAGTGGCGACCTGACGGTAAAAAGATCGGGTTCATTGCATCGCGAAGTGGCAGTTCCCGCCTTTGGGAAATGGATGCTGACGGCTCTTTTCAGAAAGCCATCAGTCCGGAAGGAACTGATTATAATGGTTTTATATACTCTCCTGCCCAGGATCACATCCTGCTGATCAGGGAGGTGAAAACTGATAAAAACCCTCAGGAAGTCTATCCCGATCTCCCGAAAAGCAATGTGAGGATCATCGATGACATGATGTACCGCCACTGGGATGCATGGTATGAATATACTCATTCTCATCTTTTTATTGCTTCTTATGAAAACGGAAAGATTGGAACTCCCCTCGACCTTATGCCTGACGAACCCTATGATGCCCCGGTGAAACCGGATGGCGGTATTGAACAGATCTGCTGGAGCCCCGACGGAAAAAAACTGGCCTACACCTGTAAAAAACTCAAAGGCAAAGCCTATGCCCTCAGCACGAATACCGATATCTACCTGTATGACCTGGAAAGCAGGAAAACCCTGAACCTGTCGGAAGGAATGCCCGGATATGACAAGGACCCTGTTTTTTCACCCGACGGAAAGCGGATCGTTTGGAGATCAATGGCAACTCCCGGTTTTGAATCGGATAAGGACAGAATCATGGTGTACCACTTCGAAAATGGCAGCATCAAGGACTACAGCGCACAATTCGACCAGAGTTCTTCCAACTTTCAGTGGAAGCAAGATGGCAATACCCTTTATTTCATCTCCGGCATCCATGCCACTTACCAGATATATACCCTGGATCTCACCACAGATTCCATCCGTCAGCTCACCGGAGGAGATCATAATTATATTGATATCCGCGCCGGAAATGGGATGCTGGTGGGGACAAAAATGTCGATTGGCATGCCGGCAGAAATCTTTGTCATTGATCCTGAAAGTGGTAAAGAAACCCAGCTTAGTTTTATCAACACTCATATCCTCAATAAGATAGAATTAGCAAAGGTGGAAAAAAGGTGGATTAAAACCACGGACGGCAAGGATATGCTAACCTGGGTGATACTGCCACCGGGCTTTGATCCTTCGAAGAAATACCCTGCCCTGCTCTATTGCCAGGGAGGACCACAAAGCGCTGTCAGCCAGTTTTTCTCTTACCGCTGGAACTTCCAGATGATGGCGGCCAATGGTTACATTGTAGTAGCTCCCAACCGGCGGGGTTTACCCACCTTCGGACAGGAATGGAACGACCAGATTTCAGGTGATTACGGTGGACAAAACATACAGGACTATCTGTCGGCCATCGATGCCGTTGCTGCAGAGCCTTATGTCGACAAGGACCACCTGGGTGCCGTGGGAGCCAGCTATGGCGGATACAGCGTCTTCTGGCTGGCCGGCCATCATGAAGGAAGATTCAAGGCATTCATCTCTCATTGCGGAATGTATAACCTTGAAAGTCAATATGGCGCTACTGAGGAGTTCTTCTTCGTGAACCACGACCTGGGAGGACCATACTGGCAGGAACCCCAACCGGTTTCCTACAACTACAGTCCGCACCGCTACGTCGGAAAATGGGACACCCCCATCCTGATCATTTCAGGCGGGTATGATTTCCGCATCCCATACACCGAAAGCCTGCAAGCCTTCAATGCAGCACAATTAAGAGGAATTCCAAGTAAACTGCTCTTCTTCCCTGAAGAAACCCACTTTGTACTTAAACCGCAAAACAGCGTGCTCTGGCAAAGAGAGTTCTTTGGCTGGCTCGACCGTTGGCTGAAACAATAAGTGTTTTGCTTATCCCACAATTGATTCCATGACCCAAAGGATATTCAATTCGGCAGTCCTGAAAGAGAAAGCAATGCAAATCCGGAGGGACATCCTGCGGAGCCTCGTTGCAGCCGGTTCCGGTCATACAGGTGGTTCTCTCGGCATGGCGGATGTATTCACCATGTTATATTTCCATGTGATGAATCACCGGCCGGAAATGCCAGACTGGCCTGACCGTGACCGGCTGATACTGTCAGCAGGTCATATTGCACCTGTCCTGTATACTACCCTGGCACACGCAGGATACTTTCCACTGGATGAACTACTTACGCTCAGAAAAGCAGGTTCAAGATTACAGGGACATCCTTCACGCGGCAGCGGGCTGC
Source organism: Bacteroidota bacterium (assembly GCA_022709385.1). Lineage (GTDB taxonomy): Bacteria > Bacteroidota > Bacteroidia > Bacteroidales > CAIXZF01 > JAKLIX01. The sequence continues at coordinate 20,511 of JAKLIX010000018.1, forward strand.
CCGGTCTTGAAGTTTCTTCGGGTTCTCTCGGGCAGGGATTGTCCGTTGCCACGGGCCTGGCCCTTGCTGCCAGGATCGATGGGAAAACCTGGCGGGTTTACTGTATCCTTGGCGACGGAGAACTGCAGGAAGGTTCAGTCTGGGAAGCAGCCATGAGTGCCGCTCACCACCGCCTTGGCAGGCTTATTGCCATCATAGACAGAAACCGCCTCCAGATTGACGGCAATACAGAGCATGTGATGCGACTCGAACCTTTGGCTGAAAAATGGCAGGCATTCGGCTGGAAGGTCTACACAGTGAACGGTCATGATTTCAGCGCCATGAACCAGGTTTTCAGCCAGCTCGATGATTGCGGCGATGTTCCCGTTGTCATTATTGCCAATACCTTGATGGGCAAAGGAGTCGGGATGATTGAAAACGACTACCGATGGCATGGCAAAGCCCCCGGTGCCGGTGAACTTCCCCACTTCCTTGAATCACTCGAAAAATCTTATGCTCAGGTCAACCAAAGCACCCACGAAAATGAATGACCCTGACCTCTGTTTCACTTTGTCCGCCCGGGAAGATAAACCCACCAAAACAGGTTTCGGTGAAGGGATCGCAGAAGCTGCTGCTTCAGAAGAAAGGCTCGTTGTACTGGGTGCCGATATCACTGCGTCAGTCGGCCTCGATCTGTTTTTAAAGCGCTTTCCTGGCAGATTTATCAGTCTTGGTATTGCCGAACAAAACTGTGCTGCCGTAGCAGCAGGTTTGGCCCTCGGCGGAAAAATACCGGTATTTTCAACCTATGCCGCCTTTGCAGCCCACCGGGCAGCAGACCAGATAAGGATTTCCATCTGCTACAACCATTTGCATGCCATCATCGGGGGCGCTCATGCAGGCATCTCAGTCGGACCGGATGGTGCCACGCACCAGGCTCTGGAAGATGTTGCAGCCATGAGGGCCCTGCCCGGTATTGTCATTCTTTCGCCCTGCGATGCCACACAAGCCCGCCTGGCTGCCATCTGCGCGGTTTCCGACCTACAGGGACCGGTTTATGTACGTTTCGGCAGAGAGGCTGTGCCTGACTTCACACCCACTGACCTGCCCTTTGTTGCCGGGAAAGGACAAGTCCTCAGAAACGGAACAGACCTGACCATCATGGCCACAGGCCACCTGGTCTGGGAAGCCTTGCAGGCTGCAGGCATCTTGTCTCAACAAAATATTTCAGCCAGGGTGGTCAACATCCATACTATCAAACCACTGGATGAAGATCTGGTGAAACAATGTGCCCTGGAGACGGGTGCCATCCTTGCTGCTGAAGAACACCAGCGTACAGGCGGTCTGGGAAGTGCCATCGCTGAAACCCTGGCACGCCTGTCCCCGGTCCCCATGGCATTCACCGGTATGCCCGACTGTTTCGGGGAGTCTGGTACGGCCGCTGAACTGATGGAAAAATTCGGGATGACTGCCCCGCATATCGCAAATCAGGCCATACAACTTTATAAACGAAAATCTGCATTTTCATGATCTTGCTCTTCCCGGGCATTGATTCCAAACCAAACACTTGAACAGATGGACTTTATCGACGATGACCCCAAAAAGATAAAACAAGTGCTGGAAATGCTCACGCTGGCCAACGATTACTGCCTGTTCCTCGAAAAAGCAGGCCAGTATACCCCATCCGAAGTCCGGGATTACCTCCATAAAATCTGCCCGCTGCTCTACCTTAAAGGGAGTCTCCTTCCAGATATTTCCGATAAAGAGGATGAGCTGATACCAACACACTATACTACGGAAGAACAATGGGAAAGCATTTACAATACCATGAAACCTCTGTTTGGCAGTATGGATAAATACCAATACCATTTTTTCAGGGATGCCTTTGGTCTGGAACAGGAAAACTGCAGCCTGGCAGAAAATTTTGCCGATATCTACCAGGATATGAAGGATTTTGTCCTCGCCTACCAGGCCAGAACATATACTGCGCAACAAAGCGCCGTTTTTCACTGTGCCAGGCTATTTAAAATCCACTGGGGTCCACGCATCCTCGAATCCCTGCCGGTGATCCATAATGCCCTGTACCCGGCGGAGCATGATGCAGTCCGGGATGATTAAAACTTTGAACTGTTTATTATCTTTCCGAAGCTGAACCCGGCCACATCCCCCTTTAAATTATTCCGGTTTTTTACCTCATAGCTGATCATCCTGATGAAATTTAGGTAATTTTGCACTTCGTTTATTTAATCTAAATAAAATGACGCTTTACGACCTGAGTCAGGGCGATCGTGGGATCATCACCAAGGTGATGGGGCGCGGTGCTTTCCGCAAGCGTATCCTCGAGATGGGTTTCATACCCGGAAAGCAGGTAAGGGTCGTAAAAAAAGCTCCCCTGCGCGATCCGGTGGAATACACCATCCTGGGGTACAATGTGTCACTTCGGAACTCGGAAGCGCAACTCATTGAGGTACTAACCCCTGAAGAAGCTGTAGTAAGCAATGGCGAAAACGCACAAACTGCCACCGTCCCCGATGAACTCTTCCTGAATAAAACCGCAAAAGAAAAAGGAAAAAGAATCGACATCGCACTGGTCGGTAATCCCAACTGCGGTAAAACCACGCTCTTCAATATGGCTTCCGGTTCGAGAGAAAGAGTGGGTAATTACGGAGGTGTAACAGTGGAAGCCAAAAAAGCAAGGATCAGGCACAAGGGATATATCATCAACATGATCGATCTGCCTGGTACATATTCGCTTTCTGCTTACAGTCCGGAAGAACTGTTTGTCCGCGAATACATCTTCAAACACCATCCCGATATTGTGATCAACGTCATCGACGCTTCCAATCTGGAACGTAACCTGTATCTGACCTCTCAGCTCATTGACATGGATATCCGTGTAGTGATTGCAATGAACATGTACGATGAGTTCCAGAAAAGCGGCAGCAGCCTTGACCACGAGCGTCTTGGTAAACTGCTCGGCATCCCCATCATACCCACTATCAGTCCAAAGGGTAAAGGCATCGAAGCCCTGCTGGATAAAACCATTGATGTGTACGAAGATCGCGATGAAACCACACGCCACATCCACATCAGTTATGGCAGTCACCTGGAAGAAGCCATTCAAAGGGTTCAGGATAAAATCAAGCAGGCCTCCAATTATTTTCTTACCGACAGTATCAGTTCACGCTTTCTTTCCATCAAGCTAATCGAAAAGGATGCCGATGCTTCGAGCAGGATACAGCCCTGCCCCAACCACCTTGACATTGTTGCCCAGGTGAGGGAAGAAATCCGCTTTATAGAAGAAGACATGAAGTCTGACTCTGAATCCCTGATCACGGATGCGAAATACGGTTTCATTGAGGGAGCCCTGAAAGAAACCCTTCAGTCGAGCCCTGTCGAGGAAAGAAAGAAAAGTGAGGTGATCGATACCTTTTTCACCCATAAACTCTGGGGTATTCCGGTGTTTGTGCTGTTCATGTGGCTGGCATTTTACATTACATTCAAAATCGGAGAGTACCCGATGGGATGGATTGAAACCCTGGTAGGCAAAGTATCTGAGCTTACGGATACCCTCATGCCACCTGGTCCCCTTAAAGACCTGCTGATCCAGGGAGTCATAGGCGGGGTTGGAGGTGTAATCGTCTTCCTTCCGAATATTCTGCTGCTGTTCCTGTTTATTTCCCTGATGGAAGATACCGGCTACCTTGCAAGAGCCGTATTTATCATGGACAAGGCCATGCACAGGATCGGGCTTCACGGAAAATCCTTTATTCCGCTGCTGATGGGATTCGGTTGCAATGTACCCGCCATTATGTCCACCAGAATCATCGAATCCAGGCGGGACAAGATGGTAACCATCCTGATCAATCCTTTCATGTCGTGCAGTGCCCGCCTGCCGGTGTATATCTTGTTTATCTCTGCCTTCTTTGTGGTTTACCAGGGTACTATCCTCTTCCTCATGTACTTTGCGGGTATCCTGATCGCCATCATGTCAGCCCTGTTGTTTAATAAAACCCTGTTTAAAAAGGCCGACGTTCCTTTTGTCATGGAACTTCCACCCTACCGTGTCCCGACCCTGAGAAGCCTGCTCCGGCATATGTGGACCAGGGCCCAGCAATACCTGAGGAAGATTGGGGTCATTATCCTGACAGCATCTGTAATTATCTGGGCACTGGGGTATTACCCGCGAAACCGTGAACTGGAAAATGCATACCGGACAGAGGTTGAGAAAAGAGCCGCCATGCATGTGGAACAAGGTACCACCCTCGACGAAAAAGCCTACTTTCCTGCCGGTTTGGATGATCATCAACTGGAATTGTATTATCTGCAGGCTGCTCAGGAATATTCTCTGATAGGAAGAATCGGGAAATTTATTGAACCCGTGATGGATCCCTTAGGATTTAACTGGAAAATGACCGTTGCTATCCTTACCGGTATCGCCGGAAAAGAAATTGTGGTGGGCACCCTGGGAGTATTGCATCATACCGATCCGGGAAACAAAACTGAATCGGCTTCCCTGATTGTAAGACTGAAAGAGGAAATTGAGGACAACAGCCGGCTTAATGTCAGCCATCCATACCAAAGCAAGTTGATCGCCATTTCCTTCATGCTTTTTATCCTGATTTATTTCCCCTGTATTGCAGTAATTGCCACCATCAGAAAAGAAACCGGCCACTGGAAATGGGCGATCTTCACCATCCTGTATACCACTGGACTGGCATGGCTCATTTCTTTTCTGACCTACCAGGGGGGGCTGCTGATCGTTCGCTTATTCTGAAAACCATGTGGCAGGAAATCATTGTAGCTGTTATCCTTTGTTTTGTTACCTACCTGGTTATAAGAAGATTCCTGTTTAAACGCAGGTCGAAGGCCCTTGATTGTGGTTCGTGCAGTACATCCTGTGATTCCTGTCCCCTGCTTCATTCACAGGGAAACAAAGGCAGCGGCAGTCCCGATTAGTGTTTCCCTGCCCTTTCCATCTGATCCAGCCTTTTCATCCCTTCGAGTGCCAATGGATACGCCGGTCTCAAGGTCAAGGCCTGATGGTAATCCTGTCTGGCATTGAGCAGATCGCCCATTAGTTCACGGCAATAACCCCTGTTATAATAGGCCTCCACATATTGGGGATCGGCTTCGATCGCCTGCGTAAAGTACCTGACCCCTTCCCTGTAAACCCGAAGATAAAACAGGTGGATATATCCCAGGTTAAAATAGGCGAATTTATATCTGGAATCGATCTGCAGGATACGATGGTACAATTCCATGGCTTTGTTGTAGTCCCCGCTTTCCTGGTAATACATCCCCAGGTTATACATAGCCTCAATGCTCTGAGGTTTCAGGTTAAGGGCACTGTTCAGGTAATCCACGGCCAGCTTGTTTCCGGAAAGCGTAAACAGGATACCGAGCTGGATATAAGCTTCATAGTATTGCTGATCTGCATCCACTGCAAAGCGAAAGTTCCGGATGGCAGCGGCCGTGTCCCCTTTTTCCTTATCGGCAAACCCTTTAATGAAATAAGCCCTGGCATTGCCTTTTTCAATTCTCAGGACTTCATCCGTATAAAGCCTGACCCTTTCATAATCACGAAAATAGAGGCTTAGTTCAGCCAGTTTCAGGTAGGCTTCGGTTTCATTGTTATCCAGTGAAATCGCTTTCTCAAGCGCTTCCCTGCATTGTTTGGCCATGCCTTTCATCAGATAGATATCCGACAGTCTGACGTAATACCTGGCATTCCCGGAGTTGATGCCAATGGCACGGTTGATGTCCGAGAGCGCGGCATCCGGCTGGTTTTCATCAAGGAGCAGTCCTGCCCGCTTCCAGTAAAGGTCAGCATTGTCCGGTTCCAGCCGGATCAGTGCTGAAAGCGAGTCCGTTGCATGAGAAAGGGTATCGCCGGCAGGTGGTTCATCAAGCTGGTGGCCAGACTGGCAGGCGGCGAAAAGGTAGAGCACCCAGATCAGCATGAAACCCGGAAGCAAGCTTCTCATAATCCGGTATTATTTTTTTTGTAAATGCTCCCTGACCTGGTTCTCGAGTTCATCCGCAAGTTCAGGATTATCGGTAAGCAATTGTTTCAATGCATCCCTGCCCTGTCCAAGCCTGGTATCTCCATAAGAGTACCAACTGCCGCTCTTTTTCACGATGTTGAAATCCGTCGACAAGTCAATAATCTCACCCGTTCTCGAAATCCCTTCTCCGTAAATGATATCAAATTCGGCTGTGCGGAAAGGCGGTGCCACTTTGTTTTTCAGCACTTTCACCTTGGCTCTTCCGCCAATGATATTTTCCCCGTCCTTGATCTGGCTGAGCCTTCTGATATCGAGCCTGACCGAACTGTAAAATTTAAGCGCATTACCGCCTGTGGTGGTTTCGGGATTACCGAACATAACCCCGATTTTGTCACGTAACTGATTGATAAATACGCAAATAGACCTTGTTTTTGAGATTGTGGCCGTCAATTTTCTGAGCGCCTGCGACATCAGTCTGGCCTGCAAACCCACCTTTGCTTCGCCCATGTCTCCGTCAATTTCACTTTTCGGAGTCAGTGCTGCAACAGAATCGATCACAATGATATCGATAGCACCGGATCTGATCAGGCTGTCGGCTATTTCCAGAGCCTGTTCCCCGTTGTCGGGCTGGGAAATGAACAGGTTTTCGATGTCAACGCCAAGTTTTTGAGCATAAGCGCGGTCGAAAGCATGTTCGGCATCGATGAAGGCAGCAAGCCCTCCTTTTTTCTGAGCCTCAGCGATTGCATGGATGGCCAGGGTGGTTTTTCCCGAGGCCTCCGGCCCGAAAATCTCCACGATCCTTCCCTTGGGCAATCCGCCAACACCCAGGGCTGCATCAAGACCAATCGAACCGGTGGGAATGACTTCCACCTGTTCAATGGCATTGTCTCCTAATTTCATCACGGCCCCTTTGCCGTAATTCTTTTCAATCTTGTCAAGCGTCAGTTGCAGCGCCTTCAGCTTTTCCTTCAGTTCTGGTGATTCTTTGCTCATTTCCTTAGGTTTAATTTGGATCAATGTCCGGCGCAAAATAAGACAAAATTGCCGGATCTTTTACCTTATTAGATGCAAAAGACCAGCCGATGTGGAAAAAAAAACGGAAAAAAATTACGAAAAAATCTGGGCACTGTGTGCCTTGGTGTTTACATCGGTGATCACCCTTTCAATCGTCCCGTCTGCTGAAATAATAAACGTTGTACGATGTATGCCGTCATGCACTTTACCCATGAACTTTTTAGGCCCCCAGACCCCGTATGCTTTCAGCATCGTCTTGTCAGTATCGCTCAACAGCCGGAACGGAAGTTCGAACTTTGCAATGAAAGCCTGGTGCGATTTGACAGAATCCGCACTGACACCCAGTATCTCATACCCCTGTTCAATGAATTCAGGGTAATGATCTCTCAGATCGCATGCCTCTGCCGTACAACCAGGTGTGTTGTCCCTGGGATAAAAATAAATCACCAGTTTCTTTCCTTTGTAATCTGAGAGACGCACCATCGTCCCGTTCTGATCGGGAACCTCAAAGGACGGTGCCTGATCCCCGGCTTTTAAATGTGTCATTACAGTGGTTTTTCGCGTTAAACAAAATTCCGGCAGTACATGGGCACCTGTCAAAGGAAACCCGGCCCGGTCAAATGATAAACAACGGCCACAAAGGAGTGTTCAGGATGGTATCGTTTTCTGCTGCTTCCCGAAATAAGTGCAAACACCAGTGAGGGGACAAGCATCGCATTTGGGTTTTCTCGCCTGGCAGGTGTATCTTCCGTGAAGGATCAACCAATGATGTGCCAGATGGATCTTCTCCGGGGGAATATAACGTACAAGCTGGTTTTCAGCCTCACGGGGGGTCTTTGCACCAACCGTAAGCCCGAGCCTAGCGGATACCCTGAATACATGCGTATCCACTGCCATGGCCGGCAGCTTCCACACAACGGAAGCCACCACATTGGCGGTCTTCCTTCCTACACCGGGCAGCGTCTGTAATGCTTCCACAGCAGCAGGCACCTTTCCTCCGAAATCCGACAATAACTTGCGAGCCATGCCCAGTAAATGTTTGGTCTTATTGTTCGGATAAGAGCAGGAGCGGATCAGTTCAAACACAGTGTCATGATCAGCTGACGCAAGGGATGCAGGATCCGGAAAATGCCTGAAAAATTCACCCGTGAGCATGTTTACCCTTTTGTCGGTGCACTGGGCCGATAAGATTACCGCCACCAACAATTGATAGGGATCATCATAAATCAGTTCCGTTTCAGCATGAGGCTGATGCTCACTGAACCAGGCAAGAATCTGCCGGAACTTCTCTTCTCTGGTCATAGGTCAACCCAGCTTGGAAATCACCGAATGAAGAAAAACCGGCAAATGGCTGCCGGGAAAACAAAAATAAAAAGATTCTGCCTTTTAATTCATCATCTGGTGGATCGTCATCCCGTTCTCCAGCCTGCAAACAAAGAGGGCGGCCCCGTAAGCAAATAAAAAGGCGAGTGAACGGTTTTCCGGACGGGGTGCATCGCTTTCAGTCCAGGCTTGCTCTGAGAATTGATAAAGATCCAGGGAAAAATCTGCGGAGTAATCTTCTGTCATAGCATACGTTTTGTTTAACATTCCGTATGCAAACGGGCGACCAGAAAATAAATTGTATGCTGAGGGAAAAAATCACCCTGCAAGAATGATGTCATGCTGGGCGGCAAGCTTCCTCAGGTTGATCAGGGCATAGCGCATCCGGCCAAGTGCCGTATTGATACTGACAGAGGTCTGCTCGGCTATCTCTTTGAAACTCAATTCATCATAATGACGCATCTTCAGCACCTCCTTTTGTTCAGGCGGAAGAAACTCTATCATCTTCTTGAGATCAGCATGAATCTGTTCAATGATCATGCGCTTCTCCACGGAATCGTCGGTATAACGGATGGTGTTGAATATGTCGAAGTCATTGTCCCTGACATCAATCACCGGGAGTCGCTTCGATTTGCGGAAATGATCGATGATCAGGTTATGAGCGATACGCATCACCCACTGAAGGAATTTTCCTTCCTCTTTATAGGTACCTGATTTCAGGGTATTAATGACTTTGATAAAGGTGTCCTGAAAAATATCATCTGCAAGGCTTTTCTCCTTGACAACCATGATGATATAAGCAAAGACGCGGTTTTGGTGCCTGCGGATAAGCTTTTCAAGGCTGGAGGATTCCCCGGAAAGATAAGCATGTATCAATTCCTGGTCACTACTGGCTTGGGTCTTCATAATCCCTTTTAAATGAATACTAAAAGGGTAGAATCAATCCGATAGGTTTCCTCCTGAATGTTTAATTGAACAACGGGTTTATTAACGTTATGCTCCGGAAAATATTGTAAGTTACATCCAAAGCACAAGGCAAAGATAATAAAAAAAAGCCATCTGCAAACTTTTCGGCTAATTTTGCAGCCTGATTTTTGAAAAAAATGTGGGAAGACCTCTCAAAGCTTGATCCTCATGAGTTTATTCTTATCAAAGGAGCCAGGGTACACAACCTGAAAGGAATAGATGTAGCCATTCCGAGGAATAAGTTTGTGGTCATCACCGGGCTTTCGGGCTCCGGAAAATCGTCTCTGGCATTTGACACCCTTTATGCTGAAGGCCAGAGACGCTATGTGGAAAGCCTGAGTGCCTATGCACGGCAGTTTCTGGGAAGGATGAACAAACCCGAGGTGGATTATATCAAAGGTATTTCTCCGGCCATTGCCATCGAGCAGAAGGTCAATACCCGCAATCCCCGGTCCACGGTGGGAACTTCCACGGAAATCTATGAGTATATCAAGCTGCTCTTTGCCAGGATCGGCAGAACCTTTTCACCCGTTTCCGGCGAGCTTGTTAAAAGGGACACCCCCAGCAGTGTCAAGCAATTCATCTTGTCTTTGCCCGAAGAAACCAGGGTTGTCGTCTATTCACCCCTGGTGATCAAAAATGGAAGAAGTATCAGGGAACAACTGCTGATCGTACTGCAGCAGGGTTTCTCCAGGGTGGTGGTGAAAGATGAGCAACACAGAATTGAAGACCTTCTTGCCAAAGATGAATTCCACTGCAATTGCGACGACTGCCTGATTCTGATCGATCGCTTTGTGATCAAAGCCGGGGATGAAGATATCAGCAGCAGGGCCGGCGATTCTGTGGAAACTGCCTTTTTCGAGGGTGAGGGAAGTTGTATCGTGGCATACGGTGACAACGTCAGGAACAAAAGGCGGCGCTTCAGCAACCGCTTTGAAGCCGACGGCATACAATTCGAAGAACCATCGGTAAACCTGTTCAGCTTCAACAATCCATACGGTGCCTGTAAACGTTGTGAAGGATTCGGCAGTATTATCGGGATAGATGAAGACCTGGTAATCCCCAACAAAAGCCTTTCAATATATGATGAAGCCATCGCCTGCTGGAAAGGCGATAAAATGAGCGAATTTAAAAACCAGCTGCTCACCCATGCCTGGCGTTTCAACTTCCCCATTCACAAACCCGTCTGCAAACTCAGCAAAGATGAATATGAGCTCCTTTGGACCGGCAATGAACATTTTACCGGGCTGAATGACTTTTTCAGGCAGGTTGAGGAACAGACCTATAAAATCCAGTACCGGGTCATGCTGAGCCGGTACAGGGGAAAAACCGTATGTCCCGATTGCAAAGGTACCCGGCTCAGAGCTGATGCTTCCTGGGTGAAAGTAGCCGGTTATTCCATACTGGACATCGTTTTAATGCCTGTTGAACAAGCATTCAGGCTTTTCAGCGGGATAAAGCTGAACGAAGGTGACCGTGTTGTTGCCAAACGGCTGCTCATTGAAATCATCACCCGTTTGCGTTTCCTCTGCGATGTGGGCCTGGGTTACCTGACACTGAACAGGCTCTCCTCCAGTTTGTCAGGCGGGGAATCCCAAAGGATTAACCTTGCTACCTCCCTCGGATCCAGCCTGGTGGGCTCCATGTACATTCTGGACGAACCAAGCATTGGCCTCCATCCAAGAGACACCCGCCGCCTGATCGAAGTGCTGCACAGGCTGAGGGATCTTGGAAACACAGTGATTGTTGTGGAACACGATGAAGAGATCATCCGTGCCGCCGATGTGATCATCGATCTCGGACCGCTTGCAGGAACAGAAGGCGGAGAACTGGTGTTTGCAGGTGATTTCAACTCCCTTCAGCATGACGACAAGAGTCTGACTGCCAAATATATAAACCACGTGCTTCACATACCCATGCCCGGGTACCGCCGCAAATGGAAGAATTACCTGGAAATCATCGGTGCCAAAGAAAACAACCTGAAAAACATCGACGTTGAAATACCGCTTAACCTGCTATGCGTGATTACCGGAGTCAGCGGTTCGGGGAAGACATCGCTGGTGAAGCACATCCTCTACCCTGCCCTGAAGAAAATATATGGCGGTTACGGGGATAAAACAGGTCGCTTCGACCGCTTGCAGGGTGACATCAAATGTCTTGGCGATGCAGAAATGGTGGACCAGAATCCCATCGGCCGGTCATCCAGAAGTAATCCTGCAACCTATGTGAAAGCATATGATGATATTCGAACGCTTTTCGCCGAACAAAGCCTTTCCAGGGTTAGAGGCTATAAGCCGGGGTATTTTTCTTTTAACATTCCGGGAGGCAGATGTGAGGAATGTGAAGGCGACGGAACCGTAAGTATTGAAATGCAGTTCATGGCCGACATTACCCTGGTGTGTGAGTCCTGCGGCGGAAAAAGATTTAAGGAAGAAGTGCTGGACGTGAAATACGATGACCACAGCATCACCGATATCCTTGAATTGACCATCGACCAGGCTGTTCAGTTTTTCGGCGGCCATGCCGGAGATGGCAATATTGAAAAAAAGATCGTGGAAAAACTGAAGCCCCTGCAGGATGTCGGGCTGGGTTACCTGCGATTGGGACAACCTTCAAGTACCCTGAGCGGTGGTGAAGCACAGCGTATCAAACTTGCCTATTTCCTTGCCAGAGGAAATACCGATAAACCAACCCTCTTTATTTTTGATGAACCAACCACCGGCCTTCATTTTCACGACATCAGCAAGCTCATCAGGGCATTCCAGGCGCTGATCGATAAAGGGCACTCCCTGGTGGTGATCGAGCATAATATGGAAGTGATCAAATGTGCCGACTGGATCATCGATCTTGGTCCGGAGGGTGGAGAAGCAGGCGGACAGGTGGTTTTCGCCGGGGTACCAGAAGATCTCATCCGGGTGGCCGCCTCCTTCACCGGATCATTCCTGAAAAAAATGATGTAAACGGCCCCGCAGTTTTTTATTGATCCCGGCCAGCATCGCGAAATACACGCACCAAGGAAAAAAGCATCTGAAGCATGTTGCGGAAGGATGCCATGATGCTGTGTTATGGCATCGATCAGAAAAAAAAAGCCATTCCGGATAAGAATACACAGCATGGCAGAAATGAGCCGGATCCAGCGAAATCGTCCGTAAATAAAAAGCCCGGATCAGCATCATGCGCATGCGTCCCGGGCTGTTCGAAACAAATTATTGAACCGTCTGTTTTCTTAGTGTAGCGTGGACGAGAGTTGAACTCGTGACCTCCGGGTTATGAATCCGACGCTCTAACCGACTGAGCTACCACGCCATTTTGGCCGGCAAAAATATAAAACATTCCGAAACCCTGCAAATCCGATTTTCTTGGGCTACGCAAGGAGAAAAACAAACATGCCCTGCCCATGGAAAACCTGAAAAATACTGCTCAGCGGACGGAAAAGGCCGGCATTGCCGGAACAATCACCCTGAACCCTATCTTTGTCAATTGATTCTGCTCCCATGAAAAAAATCCCGCCCCTGGTACAGATTGATCCCTGGCTTGAACCAAACGCTGCCGACCTCCATCAGCGAACAGAACGTTTCCTGCATCGCCTCAAAACGATAGAATCAGATTTCGGGTCGCTCGGGGAATTTGCCAATGCATGGCAATACTACGGAATAAACTATGACCATGACCGCAAAGGATGGGTTTACAGGGAATGGGCCCCTGCTGCACGGGAGCTCTATCTTTTCGGCGACTTCAATGGCTGGAGAAGATTCAGCCACCCCATGAGCAGGAATGATTATGGTGTGTGGGAAATTTTCCTCGATGAACGAACCTATGCAAACACATTCGTACACGGAAGTCTGATCAAAGTACTGGTTGTCAGCGAAGATCACATCAGGGAACGAATACCGGCCTATATCCGCAGGGTGGTACAAAACGATGAAAGCAAGGATTTCACCGCCCAGGTATGGCTGCCACGGGCTTTCGACTGGCAGGGCGACGTGACTCCCCTGCCCTCCGGACCCTTATTTATTTATGAATCACATGTCGGGATGGCCACGGAGGAAGAAGGCGTAGGAACATACCTCGAATTCACCGAAACTGTCCTGCCAAGGATCAAGGCATTGGGTTATAACGCCATTCAGCTGATGGCCATTCAGGAACATCCTTATTACGGCTCTTTCGGATACCACGTTTCCAGTTTTTTCGCCCCTTCCTCCCGTTTTGGTACACCGGAAGATTTAAAAACACTTATCCGTGCGGCGCACCGGGAAGGAATCGCCGTGATCATGGATCTGGTTCACTCCCATACGGTGAAAAACATACTGGAAGGCATCAACGAATTCGACGGTACTGATTACCAGTATTTTCATCCCGGACCCCGGGGGGAGCACCCCGACTGGGACTCCAAACTCTTCGATTACGGAAAAACAGAAGTGATACGTTTTTTGCTTTCCAATATCAGTTATTGGATGAAGGAATTTCATTTTGATGGTTTCCGATTCGACGGCGTAGGTTCCATGATGTATTACCATCACGGGAATAGCGCGATGGATGACAGAAACAAATTCTTTACCGATGGAGTTGAATATGATGCCATTACGTATCTTCAGCTCGCCAATACCCTGGTTCATTCCGTCAATCCTGATGCGATCACTATTGCAGAAGATGTTACAGGCATGCCGGGCTTGTGCTACCCGGTGGAAGGCGACGGGATTGGATTTGATTACAGGCTGGGCATGGGACTGCCGGATTTCTGGATCAGGATGCTGAAAGATCTGCAGGACGAACAGTGGAATATCCATGAGTTGTGGCAGGTGATGAACGACAGGCTTCCCTATGTCAAGACAGTGGCTTATTGTGAATCACATGACCAGGCCCTGGTGGGTGATAAAACCATCGCATTCAGACTGATGGATAAAGAGATGTATGATCACATGCAGGTTAACGATCGTAACATAATTATTGACAGGGGTTTAGCCTTGCACAAGATGATACGGCTCTTTACCCTGTCGCTGGGTGGGCAAGCCTGGCTGAATTTTATGGGTAATGAGTTCGGACATCCTGAATGGATTGATTTTCCAAGGGAAGGAAACAACTGGAGCTATTATTACGCCCGCCGTCAATGGTCACTGGCAGACAATCCCAGGTTGAAATACCAGTATCTGCTCAGGTTTGAACAGGAAATGATCAGTCTTGCCTCCGGCTATCACCTGCTTTCGGAAGATTTCGGAGTACAACTCAATATGGATGAAGAAAACAAGACCATCGTTTTTACCAAATCAGGACTGGTCTTTGTTTTCAATTTTCATCCCACGAATGCCATTCCAAACTACCGCTTTCTGGTTCCTGAACCCGGTACTTACCTGTTGAGCCTGAATTCCGATTCAGCCTGGTTCGGCGGCCACCACCGCATCGATGAAAACCTTGAATACTTCAGTCAGGTTGACGAAAAGAACAACACCCACTACCTGAGCATTTATAATACCAACCGTACCGTACAAGTATTCAGAAAAGTCAGTGGTTGACCGCTTCATCCTCCTCAGTTTTTTCTTCACCTGAGGGTTTATTCCCGGAAGCATTCTCACCCTCCCCAGGATAGAGATGCGGGTATAATTTGCTGAGCAATAAATCCCGGTCGATGTGTCCGGATTTTCTGTTTTTAAGCACAACCAGCGTGGTTGAATCTTTCTGGATCCGGACCAGCAGGGTCTGAAAACCTTCCCACCAGCCTGTATGATAAAGCACCTTGGTGCTGTCAGGCAAATAAGTGATCCGCCAACCAAAGCCATAATTCCTGCGACTTCCAGGTTTGCGGCCTGCCGGCTCGAAAGCCTGGGCAAGGGTCTGCAATGAAAGCAGTTTTCCGGTATATAACACCTGGTCCCAACGATAAAGGTCTGTTACAGTGGAATATATCCCCTTGTCGCCCACCACCCCGTCGAGAAATGTACGTGCAGCAGGGCGCCAACCTCCCTTGTATCCGACCGCCACCTGAGCATTATCCGGAATAGTTCCCGCACTTACAAAAGTGTGCGACATCCCCGCCGGTTCAAACACCTCTTTTTTCATAAAAAGACTGTATGGCTTGCTGCTCACTTTCTCAATGACAGCTGCCAGCAGCATATAGCCCGTATTACTGTAATGGAAGCGGATATCGGGCGGGTAGTAGGGCGCGGGTCGCAGGTGGCTCATCAGGTTGATGACGAACTGGTTGGTCAGGGGTGAAGTTTTATCTTTAATGTACCGGTCGGCGAAATAGATATAGTTGGGCAAACCCGAACGGTGCAAAAGTAACATCCTGATAGTGATACCTTTGTATGGAAAGGCAGGAAAAAAACGTTGGATGGAGTCATCCAGTGACAACAAACCCCGATCGACCAGCATCAGGACAGCTACCGCCGTAAACTGTTTTGTGATGGAAGCCAGCTGATATACAGTTTCTTCCTGGTTTTTTACCTTTTTTGCATGGTCAGCCCAGCCATAGCAGCGGAGGCTGATGATTTTTCCTCCCCTGGCTACAAGAAGGTTCCCATTAAAGCTGTTTGCCCTGGCCTGATGATTAAAGTAATTTTCTATATCATCCCTTATAAGCAATTCATCATTAGACAAATAAACTGAATCAGCTTGTATGCGCTCAACAAGCGATGACCTTTCCCCTGTATCCCGTTTGCAAGCCGTGGCCAGGAGAAACAAAAGGAAAGCCAACACCAGCAATGGTTTACCTGACCTCATGAGAATCATTTCCTTTTTCTCCGTTACGGCAAGGATCCCGGCTCCGGGCTGAAGCGTTTTCTTCATGATTCAAATATCCATTAAGGTCAAATGCCCGCCTATCGGCAAAAAGGGTATATCCGGGTGTTGATCATTCCGGGTTGGTGCTGGCCAAACGAAGGCATTCCCTGGCTTCTTAAACCGATAAACATCAGATCAAGTTTCAGCTGCAATCACGATCGTTCGCTTTTCTTTCCTTTATGTTATATAAAATATTGATAATGAACAATCGAGGAACACGCTGTCAAAGCTGCGGAAAAGCAAATACTTTTTTTTCCGGGGCGTATTGTTTTTTTCAAAATTTCATGTAGGTTTGCGAAGGCTGTATCAATCATTTCAAACATACACAGTGATATGTCCAAGAAGAAGCTTATTGTTAACTATGACAAACTGCCCCCTGGTGTTTTATCACAGATAGAGAAGCAATATCCTGACGGTTGGATGAATCATGTGATGAAAGTGAAAGGGCCGAAAGATGCCTTCATTTACGTCATCCTGGTTGAGACAGAGGAGGTGGACTACCTGATTAAAATGAAAGTGAAGAAAGACCGGAAAGGTGTTGAAAATGAGGAAGATTTTCTTCCCGAATTCAATGATCTTTCATCTTCTAATCAGGAAGACGGTAATGGTGCAGAGAGAAGCAGCAATGACGATTCAGGCCAGGACGAATAGCATCAGGGCAGTTTAATATCCAGTAATTCCACTTCGTAGATCAGTGTTGTAAAGGGAGGCAAAGTACCCGTCTGATACTCCCCGAATGCAAGGTGTGACGGAATGATCAACCTGGCTTTTCCGCCTTTTCTCATGGAGAGCAATCCTTCTTCGAGGCCCTTCGGGATGGTCCCTTTTCCAAGGATAAACTGCAAGGGTTCCCTGTCGGTGCTTTCAAAGACCTTCCCGTCAGTAAGAAAGGCTTTATAATTCACCGTGATCGTGTTTCCTTTGACCGGTTGATTGCCATTCCCCTCAGTTTCAGTGATGACATATAAGCCGGAAGCAGTGGGTTGCGTATCAATCCGGTTCCTCTGCAGGTAAAGGATGAGACTGTCTTTTTCAGCCTGCCTGAGTTTATCATGCTGTTGCTTCTGCTGCTCAAAAAGCGCTAACTGTTCCCTGATAAATTCCTGCTGTGGAATGATTTCGAGTACTTTAACAAAGAAAGTCAGATCGCTTCCTTTCCTGACAAAGGGTGGGATGCGTTTTTCACCAATCGTTCTCAGGTAAAACGAATCGGCCTTGATCAGGAAAGTAAGGCTGTCGCCGACACCTGCGAGTGACAAAGCTTCATTGAAATCGCCTGAATATGCCGGTTTGCTAAGCGTGTGTGTAAAATCAAACTGTCCCCTGCTGTTATCGAACAGGACGGAATCTTTGCTGTTTTTATAAATCATGGAAAGTTTGACCACATCGCCCGTAAATGGCTTTTGAGCGCTGGGTTTTGTCTGGAGTAAGAGGTAGCGCAGCCCGGTTTTGGTTTTCTGATAAGCCCTTTCCTGTGCATGTATGCCTGAAATAAAGCATAATACAGTGAGGGATAGCAAGGTAAGCCTGAGAAGTAAGCCTGAGAAATTCATCATGGAACGCACTTACTTTACATCCAGCAATTCAACCTCGAAAGTGAGTACTGAATTGGCAGGGATTTTTCCGACACTACCTTCCCCGTATGCCATTTTGGAGGGGATAATAAGGATGGCCTTGCCTCCTTTATGCATATTGGCAATGCCCTCTTCCCAGCCACGGATCACTTTGTTTTTGCCCAGAGGGAAAGAAAAAGGTTCCGGTTTCCCGATCGAAGAATCGAACACGGTTCCATCCAGCAGTTTGCCGGTATAATGCACTACCACGGTCTTTCCCGGCTCTGCTTTTGGTCCGTCACCCTTACGGGATTCAATATAATAAAGTCCGCTTTTCGATGGACTTCCAGTGAGTTGATGTTCAGCCATATAAATCCTGATCAGGGAATCTTCCTTCCGCGCTCTTTCAGCATTGACCTTTGCCTCGGCTTCGAACTTGGCCTGCATTTCCTTCTGGAATTCATCCTTAGGTTGAATCTTGAGAAGCTTCACATAAAACTTCACGTCATTCCCTTTTTTTACGTATGCCGGTAAACTTTTTACCCTGAAAGTCTTTAGAAAGAGGGAATCGGCATTGATAGAGAATACCGCACTGTCTCCAATACCAAGCATTTTCAGTCCTTCGAAAATATCCCCGGGGTAAGTGGGCTCCATCACGGGAAAGATATACGGGGTGGGACTTTTCCTACTGTCAAAGAAAACAGTGTCTCCGGTCTTATAAAACCCTGTGACGGTAACCATATCGCCAAGCTTAGGCTTTTCTGCTTCCGGGTTTTGTTTGAAAAACATGTATTTTAAACCGCTTTTGGTTTTTTGCCATTCCTGGTCTGTTTGCGAGTAGGCGGAGAACGCACTCACAGCACATAAAATCACCAGGATGAACCGCCATCCTTTTCTCATATGAATTAATACTTTAGTTTAATTAGTTAACTTCAACAAGCTCAACCTCAAATACAAGAGTTGAATATGGAGGGATGTTACCCATGCCTCTTGATCCATAACCCAGGTTTGAGGGAATGATGAGTTTGGCTTTTCCACCGGCTTTCATTTTCGAGATTCCTTCGTCCCAGCCCGGAATCACTTCACCCGTACCAAGGTTGAATTCAAACGGCTGACCATGGTTCTCGCTGGAATCAAACACTTTGCCATCCAGCAGCATCCCGGTATATTTCACCTTCACCTTCTTTCCGGTTTCGGCTTTAGCTCCGCTGCCACGTTTCACCTCGATGTAATAAAGACCGCTTTCCAGGGGTGTTGCAGTAATTTTGTTGTCCTTCAGGTATTGCGACATGGCTTCCTGTTCTTTCGCCTGCATTTCCTGCATCTCCTGGGCCTGCTGCTCCATCATTTCTTTCTGTTCTGCTTCATAATCTGCTTTTTTCTGGATATCCAGGATCTTCACATCGAATTTCAGTTTTGATCCGGACTGAATGAATGAGGGGAGAGAAGCCCTGGCAGTCTTGATGAAAAAGGAATCGGCAAGAATGAGGAAAGTAGCACTGTCGCCTTTACCAAGCAGACTGAGCCCCTCATAAATGTCACCGGGGTATTCTGAAGCGATCAGGGGAATTTTAAAGGGCGAAGGATTCTTCCTGCTGTCGAGCAATACCGAATCATTCGCTGTCTTATAAACCAGGATGGCAGTGATCATGTCTCCCACCTCGGCTTTGGGAGCATCTTTGTCCTGGGCATGGATCATATATTCCAGACCATTGCTTGTTTTTTTATATCCTCCTCCTGAGCAGGCCCAAAAGGCTGCAAGGATAGCAAGCACAAAAAGCTTTAAACCTAATTTGTTCATAAAGTGATAATTATAAAATAATATTTAAACTATTTATTCAAAGGAAACCAAGCTAACATCGTAGACCAGGCTTGCTCTTTGAGGAATTTTTTTCTGATCACCCAAAAGCCCGAAAGCGAGGTGCGAAGGTATGATAAATTTCGCTTTCTCGCCTTTTCCAAGTAAAAAAATGCCTTCTTCGAGTCCAGTGATGGCTTCCCCTTTTCCGAGGGTGATCCTTAAAAGTCCGTCCTTTTCAGAATCGTACAATACCTGGCCGTTGAGCAGTTGAACGCGGTAGGCTGCAGTGATGGTACTACCGGAAACAGGTCTTTCCGGTTCATCAACAGAAGCATAAATATAATAGTATAAACCACTGGCGGTCTTTTTCACCGGCCAGCGGTATCTGTCAAGAAAGGCTTGAATTCTCTTTTCTTCTGAATCTGAGAGCGCCTGATTGGCTTTTAATAATGCTTCCTTTAAGCGTTCAGGCTCCCTGGTCGGTTTCTCCTTTTTCTTTAATTCGCCACAGGAAAAAAATTGAAGTAATACTACTAATAATATAATGTATACTATTGATAATCTTTGCATAGTACACAACAATTCTTTAATAATTCCTGATATTGCGGCAAAAGGGCTTCAAACTTCCGGAGGGTTTCATCCATTGACAAGTAGCTGTTCCCGCCGGCAGCATTTTTATGCCCGCCACCTTCAAAGTGGTTTCTGACGAATTCGTTCACGGAGAATTGCCCTTTCGATCTCAAAGACATCCTGACATGATTGTCTTTTTCGGTAAAAAGGACAGCCATGCATATGCCGTCGATTGACAGGGCATAATTTACCACTCCCTCGGTATCACCCACCTGAAAATGAAAACGTTTTAAGTCCTCTTTTGATAAATAAATATAAGCCGTATTAAACTGATGCAAAACGGTAAGTTTCTCCGAGAGGCAATACCCCAGCAGGCGCATACGGTGTTCAGAATAATTATCGTAAACCAGCCTGTGAATCCTTTCTGGATCAATGCCTTTACTAATGAGATCAGCTACCACATGAAAGGTCTCAGGGTAACCACAGGAATAGCTGAAAGAGCCGGTATCGGTGGCAATTCCAACGAATAAACATTCAGCCATCGATTTATCGATCAATTCCTTATCACCGCTCATCTCAATAAAATTATAAACCAGTTCAGATGTTGATGACGTTGCCGTTTCAGAGATCATCAAAGCAAATGAAGCTTCCTCAGGTTGGGGATGATGATCGATCATCACCAAAGGAACGGTGATAAGCGGCCATATCTTCTGCATCTTCTCCACTCTGCTTAATCCATTAAAATCAAGGCAGAACACCAGCTTGGCATCGCCTGCAAGTTTCATAGCCAGGGACTCATTTCTTTTAAAGACCACTACCTGATCAATACCAGGCATCCAGGCAAGAAACGAGGGATAGTCATTCGGAACAAGAATGTCGGAAATGATTCCCAGCTTTGAAAAATACGCTTTCAGGGCCAGGGAAGCACCAACGGCATCACCATCCGGATTGGCATGGGTAGTGATCAATACCCTGGTTCCAGGTACCAGTAGCGCTTTGATCTGATGAAAGTGGTTGATCGCCAATTTTTTTTCGGCAAAGATAATTTTTTTTAACGAAGCTACAGCGCTCATCCCCACCCTGCTCACACCTGACGCGGCTTCCGGACAAATTTTCATGCTTCATAAGGTCAGATAAATTGAACTATTCACAGCCTTCCGGGTTTATTATGCAAATATCGCCACCATGCAAGGGAATAAAACACTGACAATGATTAAACCGGATGCCGTTCAAAAAGGCTTTACCGGCAAAATACTCGAACAGATCACCGGAGCCGGTTTCCGGATAACTGCCATGAAGATGTTACATTTGTCAATACCCCGGGCTGAACTTTTTTACGCTGTTCACAGAGACAGGCCGTTTTACAGTGAGTTGGTGCAATTCATGGCATCGGGTCCGATCGTGGCTGCCATTCTTGAAAAAAACAATGCGGTGGCGGATTTCAGAGCCCTCATCGGTCCGACCGACCCGGCCAAGGCATCTTCGGACAGTATCCGCGCCAGATTTGGCAGCAGTGTCCAGAACAATGCCATACACGGATCCGACAGTGATGAGAACGCAAAGATGGAATGTGACTTCTTCTTTAATCAATTGGAAAGGTTTTGATGTTTTCAATTGTAAACATCATAAAGAAAGGTTGCGGTGAAAGAATGTTACATCTGTAAACAGCAGATTATTCCGGAGTGTACTCCCTGAAAGTTCGGTTTGAAAAGAAGACCAGTACTTTTTCGATTTGCTTGCCGGCTTTCTGATCTGGCATGGTTTCAGTCTTGTCTGAGGCTTCCGGCCTGACTTCTTCCTTTGGCTCCGGCCTTGGCTGTTGCGGAGTGACAGTGATTTCCTCCCTGGCGACAACTGCCTGTTTTTCAGCAGGAGGAGCAATGTTTTGCCTTTCAGGAGTCAGCAACTGCTCCTGCTTCTTCGGAATCGCCTGTATGGCTTCGCCTGGCGTTTCAAATTCCTCCGCGAGCTCGCTGAACAGGTTATACTCCATATTCATGGGCCCTTTACCAAATAAAATCCAGTCTGGATTGATTTCCGGATAGCGTTTCAGTATCTTCTGGATGAATTCCAGGCTCGGCTTGTTTCTGCCCGATAATACATGGGAAATGTTCGAACGCTGAACCCCGATCTCATCAGCAAACTGGGATGCGGTAATGTTCTTAGCTTTTAACAGTAAGGCAATACGGTCTGTCATGATTATTTACTTTTGTATATAGCTACCAGGTTTACAAAAATACACAAGATTAGCATACGCACCTGTTTACATTTGTGAATTTCTTGTTGTTTACAATTGTAATCTGCTGTGTTCGCTTTGTAAGCTTTATACTTTACAAATGGATAAAGGTTGCAGACCCTTGCGTAAGATCATCCGGCCATGGATTGCAGGTTCGCGACTGTTTGCACACCGAAAAGAAGGACATGGATTGCACAGGCAGATCATGCGGGCATATCTCCGATACGCTTCGATATTTCGTATTGATTTCTCCCCTACCCCGAAAAATTCTAATTATCCGCAGGTAAAGTTCCGGATTATTGCATCAATTGAAAATATACTGAATTGAATCTTAGTGAAATGCGAAGCAATTTTCGTTTATACCGACACAGAATGGTTTTCCGAAAATATGGACTACAGCGGTGTCTGGCATTACTACCTATTGTTCCCGGTAGCGGAACACGACTCCTCTTTTCCGGAGCTCATCTAGCAGGAATGTGACACATGCTTCATCGGAGGCGAGGAATTCGGGAACACTGATCCCTTTCCGGCTGAAGCGACCTGACAGAAGCAGACGGACGGCAGCAGTGGCTGCGTAGCCTGTCGTTCTTGCCATGGAATGAACCCTTGTTTCATGATCATAGCGATCGTAAAGGTCGAAGGTCAATACCCTGTTCTCCTTCCCTGCCATTCCTTCAAGCCGGATATGCATCACAGTGATGTCTTCCTCACCATCTTCGAGTTTCCACAGTGGAAACAACAGCCTGGTGGTGAAGTCGATAGGCTTGACGATGGCATCGCCCACCCTCATTTCTTCCTGGCTGAAAAGACCCATCTCCCTGAAAACCTTCATCAGTGCGATGTGCCCAGGGTACCTCAAGGTTTTTTCGACCATATTTTTGGCTTTTACCGTCCTGAAAAGGGATCTCAGCCCATCGCTGTTAAAAGCTTCCAGCGTCCCTACCCCTTCAAAATCCATCAGTTCCGGTTCCGACAGGGCCGGCATGGTAATCAATTCACCATTTCTGATAAACCGGGCCGGCCTGACATATTCTTCTATCACATCAATGGGAGAAAACACCGCTTTGTACTCGAATGGTTTTTTCCTGACCAAAGGAAGTCCTCCCACATATATCTCCAGCTTGTTTGTCTGATCTAATTTTCCCGCTGCGAAGGCTGAAAGCACATGGCTCATGCCTGGGGCCACCCCCATATCCACGATAGCCGTAACCTGGTGTTTCACTGCCAGGTCGTGCAAAGAGAAAGGATCTTCAGGAAAAAAAGCAATATCCACCACATCTTTCCCTTCCGAAATCACCGTTTCAAGGGTGCTGTAACCCATATAGCCCGGAACCGCATCCAGTACCAGGTCATAATCCTTCACCAGACCGGAAAGCATTGCCCTGTCAGACAGGTCGGCCTGTACCGTTTCCACATGATGAGTCTCCCTGAGTTTGCTGAGGACTTCAGGTTTAATATCAGCCACCGTCACACTCAGGTCAGCATCAGCTGCAAGGTCGGCTGCCATGGCAGAACCGACGAGTCCGGCACCCAGCACAATGATTTTCTTTTTCTCCATGTTCAATTACCTTATTAATAAGCGTGTATTATTTACCAGGGCCTTGCTTTGCATTCTCCCCCGGTGCCTTGTTCATGTTCAGAAACAGTTTCCCCGATTGGGCAATCACTACACCCCCGATCACGATGAGCATACCCGTCCATTTTGCGAATGTCATCTGCTCAGATAATATAAAATATGAAAACACTGCCGTAAAAACCGGAATGAGGTTGGAGTAGATATTTGACCGTGCTATCCCCAGATGTTTGATCACATAGGTATACAGGATGAAAGCAGCCGATGAAGCAAAAATAAAAAGCGCTGCCATTGAATATACCAGATTGAATGTCAGTGAAGTATGTAATACATGCGATAAATCAAGATAAAGAAAAAACGGAAGGAAATACACAGCGCCCAGAAGATTCTGCACGGCCACAATTACCACCGGATGATACCTCAGGGAAAGTTTGCGGATAAGGATGCCATATCCCAGGGCTGAAAACACCGCAAAAAGCAACAAGCCCACCCCGCTGAGTGAGGCGTTTAACGTAAGGTCCTTGTTCAGCAACATCACCAGTACACCCACAAAGGAAATGAAAAGGCCGGCGAAATTAAGCACAGACAGCCTTTCCCGAAGAAAAAGCCAGGCCGTAAAAGGCGTGAATACGGGGATGGTTGCAATGATGACCGAAGCAATGGTAGACGAAACACGTTGAAGCCCATAGCTTTCCCCAATAAAATAGCAGAAGGGTGAGAAAAAAGCTGAAAGCAGAAACAATCCGGCATCCTTTCTTTTTATCTTCTGTTCCCTGATAAAAATCTGCCAGATCATGATTAACAAGAGAGAAGACAGCAAGAGGCGGATAAAGATGGTACTCAGGGGAGAGTAATATTCAAATACGACCTTTGACCACACAAAGGACATCCCCCAGAAGAACATGGAGAGGACTGCTGCAGTAGTGACAAGGGTCCGGTTTGCTTTCATGGCAGGATCAGGATCTTCCCTCCTCGTTGAGGATGCCGGTGTGGTGTTTCAGTGACCGGAGTGTCACGGTCAGCACAAGTGCTGCCAGAAAAACGATCGCGGCTGGCCTTGAGACAATGAGATTTCCATTTTCGCAGCTTGCCCTGAGCAGGTCGATAAAGGTGAAGCAGCTGACTGTCGCCAGAAAGCCTGAGTATTCCCTTCGCAGGACGGATCGTATGGAAAAGCGTACAGGGGAAGGCTGAAACCTTCTGAAGGCCGGCAGAAATGCCGGGACTGAGGAAGCCCAGTGATGGAACTGTTGTCCAAACTTCCTTTCGAGATAGCTTTCTTCCGCCACCATAATCCTTTCATAGTAAAGCCAGAATGCCAGTGAAGCAAGAAGCACAAACCAGGGATTAAAGCAAAAAACAACGATTCCTATCCACATGAAATAATTACCCAGATAAAGCGGGTGACGTACCATGGAATAAATGCCACTGGTGTTGAGACTTTCCGCCACCTGAGTTTTCGTATTCCGGCCCGAAGTACCTTTGGGAGTGGTACCGATGGTCCAGGAACGGATCAGAAAACCTGTGATACTCAATGCAATAGCCAGGACACTCACTCCAGTCACCAACCAGGCAGGCCATGCAAGCGGTGACGCGAAACAAATTACGGGAATGGCGGGTATGAACAGCAGCAGGGGCAACCAACTCCTGTTCCTGAAAAGGAAGTTGCCTGAACTTTCGAATGAGGTGATCAAAGACATCGGATATGGTTTAGAAGAGGTTGATATTTAAACTTAAAACCCGAGTTCTTTGACAATGGACGCTATTTTTTGTTGAAGAACTGAATCAACATCTTCATAATCAGTTATCTTATTGAGACGGCCCACGACTCCGAAGTAAAATTTTATTTTCGGTTCCGTTCCCGAGGGCCGGATAGTAATCCGGGAACCATCGGCCATGTAAAACTGAAGGACATTGGAATTGGGCAGCAGAATGGGTTGTGCATCTCCGGCCGGGAGGTTTGTGGTGTATCCCAGCAGGTAATCCTTTACCATCGTAACGGGAATCCCGTTCAGGACGCGTGGCGGATTCGACCTGAATCTGTCCATCATGCTGCGAATCTCCTCTGCTCCGGCTTTCCCTTTCCTGGTCACCGAAACCAGTGATTCTTTATAGAATCCGTACTCCATATATATTTCAAGCAGCAAGCCGAAAAGGCTTTGGCCCCGCGATGCAGCCCAGGCAGCGGTTTCGGCGATCATGCAGCAGGAAATGACGGCATCTTTGTCCCGGACCCGATCCCCGACAAGGAAACCGTAACTTTCCTCCCCGCCTCCGATAAATGACATTTTCGCTTCCAGTTCCCTGATAATCTCTGCAATATATTTGAAGCCGGTGAGCACATCATGGCAAGGTACGCCAAAGCGGGCCGCCATCACAGCAAGGAGATCGGAGGTAACGATGGTTTTGGCGATAAACTGCCTGCCATCGAGTTTTCCTTGTTCTTTGAACTTGAAAAGCAGGTAATAGATCAGGAGGCTTGCGGTCTGGTTCCCATTCAACAGTACATAGTTGCCGTTGAGATCTCTCACTCCCACTCCGAGCCTGTCAGCATCGGGATCAGTGGCAAGGACCAGGTCGGCGCCGACAGCGGCTGCCATTTCCAATGCCCTGGACATGGCTTCCTTCTCTTCGGGATTGGGTGAAACGACGGTAGGAAAATTCCCGTCGGGGATCATTTGTTCCTTTACGAAACTGAGTTTAGAGAAACCGAATGCCTGCAATGCCCTGGGCAGGATATGGGTTCCCGTACCATGCAGGGCCGAATACACGATATGAAGATCTGCATGACCCGTCCTTTTCACACCTGCCAGCGAGAGTGATGTGAGCGTATTGATATAGGCTTCATCCGTTTCCTGTCCGATCCAGATGATCCGGTCAGAATCGCCATGAAAGCGCACTTCGGCAACAGAATTGATCTTTTCCACTTCCCTGATGACATTTTCGTCGTGAGGAGGAACAAGTTGACCGCCATCGTCCCAGTATACCTTATAACCATTGTATTCCTTCGGGTTATGGGAAGCAGTGATCACGATACCTGACTGACAATGAAAGTGCCTGATGGCAAATGACAGCTCAGGGGTCGGTCTGAGGTCATCAAAGAGGTAGACCTGTATTCCGTTTGCTGAGAGGACATTAGCGCTGATTGCAGCAAAAAGGCGGCTGTTATTCCTGCAATCATGGGCAATGGCGACACTGATTTCCCGATCAGGAAAGGACTTGATGAGGTAATTTGCCAGACCCTGGGTGGCCATCCCGACCGTATATTTATTCATCCGGTTGGTTCCCACTCCCATGATGCCGCGCAAGCCGCCCGTACCAAATTCCAGGTTACGGTAAAACGCATCAGTCAGTTCTTCAGGGTCTTTCTCAACCAGGAATCTGACTTGTTCCCTGGTTTCCAGGTCAAAATCCTCATGCAGCCAGTGCTGTGCTTTCTCCAGAATGCTTTGGTCAACCATATGATACTGAAAATTTGGTAATTCGGGCTACAAAGTTAGGAATCCTTCCGGAGAATCAAGTCCAGGGTTTTTAAAAGGCTGTGTCTCCAGTATGGAATGGCGATACCGAGGGCCTTTATCCTGCTCTTATCGAGGACACTGTAAAACGGCCGGGTGGCTCTGGTGGGAAATTCGCCGCTGCTGACAGGCAGTATGGAGACGGGCAGAGAGGCCGCTTCTGCAACAGCCATGGCAAAATCGTACCAGCTGCAGACCCCTTCATTTGAATAATGATAAATTTGGTGGTCTTGAAACGATAAAAAGACCGGTAATAAATGGATCACAGCCCCGGCAAGATCGGCGGCACAGGTCGGGGAACCGAGCTGATCGGAAACCACCCTGATTTCCTGCTTTTCCTGCCCGAGACGCAGGATGGTCTTTACAAAATTATTTCCGTAACTACTGTATAACCACGATGTTCGAATAATAACCGAGCGCCGGAGGCTGAAAAGGATGGCATTTTCACCGTCGAGTTTGGTTTTACCATAAAAACTGACAGGATTGGGTCTGTCGTCTTCCCTGTAAGGTCTGTAATCTCTGCCGTCGAAGACATAATCGGTGGAAAAGTGGATCAACAAGGCATCATTTGTTTCACAGTAATCGGCAAGGACAGCAGGGACATCAGCATTGAGTGCGGAAGCCAGATCTCTGTCGTCTTCAGCCTTATCGACAGCAGTATAGGCAGCACAGTTCAGAATAATATCGAACTGTCTGTTTTTCAAGAATTTCTCAAGGTTTTGCGGCCGGCTCAGATCCAGGGTGTCGATATCTGTGAATTGAAAGTGGTAATCCGTAAAGCGGGCTGCCAGGGACTGAAATTCGCTTCCAAGCTGTCCGTGGGCACCGGTTACAAGAATCTGTTTCATTTGTTAATAATTTAGATTTTAATGGTCGGATACCTGTCCCGCCAAATGCGGGAAAATACCCGCATTTAGATTGTTATACTCACAGGTATTTCATGCTTCCATTATTATTGACCGGAAGTAGTGGATGGTTTCCGGCAGGCCCTGCTCCGGGGGTATCTGTGGTTCCCATCCGAGGATTTCACGTGCAAGGCTGATGTCGGGTTTTCTCTGAAGGGGGTCATCTGATGGCAATGGCTGAAAAACGATACGGGAAGCGGAGCCTGTAAGTTGAATGATCATTTTGGCCAGATCAAGGATGGTAAATTCAGAGGGATTACCGAGGTTCACCGGCCCGGTGAAAAGGTCATCCGTTTCCATCAGCAATATCAATGCTTTCACAAGATCAGCCACATAACAGAAGCTCCTGGTTTGCAAACCATCGCCGTAAACCGTAATATCCCTGTTTTGCAGGGCCTGAACGATGAAGTTGGAGACTACCCTTCCATCGCTGGGATGCATACGGGGACCGTAGGTATTGAATATTCTGGCAATTTTTATTCTCACCTGGTTCTGCCTGTGATAATTGACAAACAAGGTTTCGGCACAACGCTTCCCTTCATCATAACAGGCTCTGATTCCGATGGGATTCACATGGCCCCAGTAATCTTCTTTCTGGGGATGTACCTGAGGATCTCCATACACCTCACTGGTACTGGCCTGCAGAATTTTTGCCCTGATTCTTTTAGCCAGTCCGAGCATATTTACAGCTCCCATTACGGAGGTTTTCACCGTTTTTATCGGATTGAACTGGTAATGAATGGGTGAAGCCGGACAGGCGAGATTGTAAATTTCATCCACTTCGATAAAAAAAGGCATGGTGACATCATGCCTGACCAACTCAAAATAGGGGTTAGCCAGAAGGTGCACAACATTTTTCTTCTGACCGGTAAAATAATTATCGAGACAAACCACCTCATGCCCCTGGTTCAGAAGTGCTTCACACAGGTGGGACCCCAGGAAGCCCGCACCGCCAGTCACAAGGATCTTCTTCATCTGTTCATATTTTTTTTCATTAAGGTCAGAAGCCTGTCCCGCTACATGCGGGAGAAAATCCATATTTGATCATTACCGGTTGATATTAACAATACTTGTATGGATATCTCATCTATATATCATCATTACGTTTTACAAGGTATTCATTTCATCATTCCTGCCCGGATTCAAAGGTATTTGAAAATCCATTTATCAGCGAATAAACCTGGATCCGAAATGTCTTATCCGTCAGTAAAATTCAGAAGGTATAAAGCTTCACACCCCTGCCCTACGGGTTTTCGATTGTTTCCGGGTACGGAATTTTTTTTTATTCCAATTTCAGTTCAGATCAAACGGATCAATCATCGTTTCCCGATCCCGGAATAATAGAATCCGTTGGATCTAAAGTCCGCAGGATCGTATATATTCCGGCCGTCAAACACGGCAGGGATTTTCATCAGTTTTCGCATCTGATTGAGATCGGGCACCCTGAATTCCTTCCATTCGGTAACCAGAAGCAGGGCATCGGCTCCTTCAATGGCAGCGTACATATCGCCTGCGTAATGAATGACATCCCCGATTTTCCGCCTGCATTCCTGCATGGCCACCGGATCGTAGGCAGCAATATTGCAGCCGGCATCCAGCAGGTGGCGGATAATGACCAGTGAGGGTGCTTCACGCATATCATCCGTCTGAGGTTTGAAAGAGAGTCCCCATATGGCAATGTGCCTGTCTTTCAAATCACCCTGGAAATAATGGGATAATTTAGCGAAAAGAACCGACTTCTGATCATCATTCACTGCTTCTACACTTTCAAGGACCCTGAGGCGGTATGCTTTCTCCTGTGCTGTCCGGATCAGCGCTTTCACGTCTTTGGGAAAGCAGGATCCGCCATAACCGACACCCGGATAAATGAATTTATTCCCTATCCTGCTGTCGCTTCCGATTCCCTTTCTCACCATTTCAACATCGGCTCCCACCAGTTCACAGAGATTGGCGATATCGTTCATGAAACTGATCTTGGTTGCGAGCATGCTGTTGGCAGCGTATTTTGTCATTTCCGCCGAGGGGATATCCATGAAAATAACCGGATGTCCGTTTAATGTGAAAGGCTTATACAGTTTCTTCATGATCGATTCAGCTCTTTCGGAAGAAATACCCACCACGATACGATCCGGCCTCAGAAAATCCTCGATGGCGTTACCCTCCTTTAAAAACTCGGGATTAGAGGCCACATCAAAGGGAAGATCACTACCCCTTGACCGTAATTCTTCAATAAGAGCCTGTCTGACTTTCTCAGCGGTACCAACCGGAACCGTACTTTTGGTGACTACCAGCATATAGTCCTCCATCAGGCGTCCGACAGCGCGTGCAACTTCAAGCACGTACTTGAGATCGGCACTTCCGTCTTCATCGGGAGGAGTGCCCACTGCGATAAAGACAACCTCGCTGCCGGGAATACTGTCTTCCAATTGTGTTGTAAAATGAAGGCGGTCTTTCGCTATGTTCCTGTTCACCATTTCTTCAAGTCCAGGCTCATAAATCGGAATGATTCCTTTTTTCAGGTTTTCAATTTTGTTTTTATCTACATCCACACAGGTCACTTCAATGCCAACCTCCGCAAAACAGGTACCCGTTACCAAGCCCACGTAACCCGTTCCCACAATCGTAATCCTCATAACTCCTTGATTTAAATTACTTTAACATACGCTGAACAATAACATAAATTTTAAAGAAAATACAAAGAAAAACATTAACTTTGCACCTTCCAAAGTTGAAAATACTTTTTCAATATTCAGTAACAATAAACCAAATTTTATGAAAGCAAAAGTCCTAACGATTGTATTCTTACTAATGACAGGATTTTGGGCATCGTTTTCCACTGCCCAGATAGTCACTACGGCAGGTTCTGCCACGAGCTGCCCCGGAGGAACTGTTTCCATACCCATCGTGGTAGATAACCTCGCCGGAGTAGCTTCCATTTCTCTGACCCTCGAGGTTGACCCGAGCGTGATTTTCTATACTTCCAACACCAGCAATCCTGCCCTTGCAGGAGGTTTTCTCGTGGTGAATTGCCAGGCTCCCTATCACGAAGTGAAAGCGGCCTGGTTTGGTCTCAGCCCTGTCACCCTGGCCAGCGGTTCAACGCTATTTACTTTCAACTTCAATTACCTGCAAGGTTCTGCAATGCATTGGTGGGATACCATCACCATCGGCAACTGCCAGTACAGCGATCTGGGCGGGAATACCCTCCCGGCTGTCTGGGCTAATGGAACCGTAGGCCCTGCAGCTGCCGCTCCCGTATTTAACCTTCAGCCTGCAGATGTTACGGTGGCTGAAGGCGGCAATGCACAGTTCACTGCTACTGCTACCGGAGCCAATACTTACCAGTGGTATGAAAGTGCCGACAACGGAACCACCTGGAATGCCCTCAGTGATGGCGGCTTATACGCTGGTACCGGCACCGGTAACCTGACCATTACGGGAGTTAACCTCGGCATGGACGGATACCATTATCGTCTCGGTGCCACAGAAAGCACATGCAACCAGGAGACTTTTTCGAGCTATGCCATGCTCAGCGTTACCCAGACCAGCAACAATATTCTTATGCATGCGGTGAATGTATCCGCCTGTGCAAATACAGCCACCTACGTGCCTGTTGACGCAAGTAATTTTGACAATGTTGGCATGTTCCATTTTGAGCTCACTGTTAATCCTTCCATGCTTGTATTCACCGGACTCACCAATATCAACGCCAGCCTCGGTTCTGTGCAGTCCAGTGTTGCCGGGAACACCGTCACCATCGACTGGACCAGTTCCACACCGGTGAATCTCGGGAACAGCCCGCTTTTTGGTATCGGATTTAATTATCTGGGAGGAGCTGCACCTGTGCAGTGGAACACTGCCAACTGTCAGATCCAGGATGGAGGCGGACAAAACATCACCACCGATTATTTCAACAGCACTGTCAATCCCCTGGCTACGGCACCCGTCATCAACACCCAGCCGGCAAACCAGACTGTCATTGAAAACCAGACCGCCAATTTCAGTATTGCCGCAACCGGTGCAAATACATATCAGTGGCAGGAATCGACCAATGGCGGAAGCAGCTGGACCGACCTCACCAACAATGTCATGTACTCAGGTGCAACCACCAACGCGCTGACAATCTCCGGTGTACCCCTGACATACAGCGGGAACCAGTACCGCTGCGTTGCCACCGAAACAGTTTGTAACCTCACTGCCAATTCTGTCGCAGGTATTCTCACCGTTACTCCCGCTACAACCGATATTGTGACTACCATCGGTTCGATCACCACCTGTCCTGACTCAGTTACCATCTTTGTACCCATCAATGTGACCAACTTCAACAATGTGGCCTCGGCTTCCATGAAAATTGCCTATGATACGCTGGCATTAATTTATGACAGTACTGTCAATATTCATCCGGCGCTCACTTCCGGTGTGTTCGCATATAATGCTTCAGGCGGTGTATTCGGAATGGCCTGGTTCTCCATCATCCCGGCAAGCTTCGGAACAGGCACGCTCTATGAAATCCAATTTACTTATTTTGCCAATTCAACCAACCTCATTTTTGATCTGACCCCCGGCACTTCACTCTACACCGATCTTAATTTCAATACTTTGCCTGCTGTCTGGGTGGATGGTTTTGTAACCTTACCCGGACCTGTCATCACCACCATGCCCACAGACCAAACGGTATTTGCCGGTACCAATGCCGTATTCTCTCTGAGCGGCAACAGCATCGACACCTACCAGTGGCAGATTGACCAGGGCGGTGTCTGGACTGACCTCACCGATGGGACTGTTTATTCTGGAACCCAGACCAGTGCACTGACTGTTTCCAATGTAACTCTCGCCATGGATGGCAGCATGTACCGCTGTGTGGTTACCGGTATCTGCGACGACCAGTACTCTCACGTTGTAACCCTGATGGTTATCAATGCCACCCCTGTTGGTGTGAGCCTTCCCACCATCTCCCAATGCCAGGGTCCCGTCACTATTCCTGTCAGTGTGACTGATTTCAATGATATCGGATCTTTCCACCTGAAACTTAATACTACCGGCAACGTTCTGGTTTACAACGGCTACCAGAATGTAAACCCTGCCCTGCTCTCCGGACTCACGGTGACCAACACGGCAAACTCGGTTGTCGTTCATTTTTCGAGTACCACCGCGGTCACTATCCCCAACAGTGTAATCATCGAACTGAAATTTAACAGCAACGCAGGCACCACAGCGCTCACCTGGGATCCGGCACCCGGCGTCAATTACTTCAAATCCGTCAATAACACTGTATTACCGACAAACTTTGGAAACGGAAACGTAACCATCACTCCGGTACCCGGTCCTGCTGCCAGCATTCAGGGGCCCGGCGGTATCTGCCAGGGAACATCACAAAGCACTTATACCACCCTGGGCGCTGCCAATGCCACCTCATATCTCTGGGGAATCATTCCCACCACTGCCGGAACCGTAGCCGGAACAGGCACATCCGTTACTGTTACCTGGGATGCTTTCTTCACCGGCCTGGCCACTATAACAGTACAAGGTGTCAACACATGCGGCAACGGTCCGATCATGACCAAAGCAGTGACAGTAACTCCCACTCCGAATGTGACCCTGGCCCCCTTTGCCAACATTTGTACCAATGATACCCTACTTCTGACCGGCGGTTTACCAGCCGGAGGCACTTATTCCGGAACCGGCGTTGTCGACAGTCTTTTCATCCCCAACGTTTCCGGACCCGGAACCTTTACCATCACTTATACTTACTCCGTCGCCGGTTGCTCGGCATCAGCCACCCAACCGATTACTGTGAATCAATCACCCAATGTGACCTTTGTGTTACCGGCCAACCTGGATACGGTACATCCTGCATTTCCACCCTTCCAGCTGACAGGCGGATTACCCGCAGGCGGCACGTACAGCGGCCCCGGCATCCCGGTGGGAAGCAACACCTTTACTCCCTCACTGGCAGGTCCCGGCTACTGGCAGATTGATTATACCTACACAACAACCCAGGGCTGTACCGGTATTGCCACCCAGCATATCCTGGTAGATCCCATTCTCGGTATCACTAATCCTGACGGAGTTGTTGACCTGCTTATCCAACCCAATCCGACCAGGGGAAAATTCAATGTGATGATTGGAGAAGTATCAGAAATTTCCACCCTTGTCATCTTCAATGACCTCGGACAGAAAATCTATGAGGAAAGTTTGCAGCCTGAGGCCGGCATTGTCAACAGGGATCTTGATCTCAGCAATCAGCCCAGGGGACTCTATTTCCTGAAACTTAGCGGAAGCAAGGCCATCAGAATAGAGAAGATCATCCTGAATTAAACGACTGCTGCATACAAAAAAAGCGTCTCCAAACGGAGACGCTTTTTTTATGCCTTCATCAGAAGTGTCGGCGGTGAAAACTAATCGGAAGTTTTCTGCACCTCTCCTGAACCGTCGATCCTGCTGCTGACAACCGGCTTACCACTATATCTCACCACAGCGGAACCCCTGATGTCAACCCCGAGTTTCTCAACCGGAAACACCTCGGCAGTCCCCGAACCGTTGATTTCCACTTCCGTACTTGTTGAGGCAAGCTGACCGGCATTGTATGCTCCTGATCCGTCAATCCTCACATATTGCCTGTGAGCCGTACCGCTCAGGATCATTTCACCCGAACCTTTGATACCACTATATAATACTTCACAATTGGCATCTATCTGAATACTTCCTGATCCCTGCACCGCCAACTCCAGTTTGCCTGTATTTACCGGATTTTCAGTACGAATAGCCCCGCTGCCCGAAACGCTCAGTTTCCTGATGTCAGGTGTACTGACACGAATCCGGATGGGTTTATGGATGCCGAAACAGGATTGGGAGCTGATCGTAAGCACACCCTGGCTAACGGTAGTGGTTATCAGGCTTAAGATATTTTGTTGGGCTTCAATGCGAAACGAGGTGGTATTCCCCTGCTCAATGAGAAGATCTGCCGGAATCTGCAATTTCACTCCGTTGATCTCCCGGATATCCCTGTCCTCGCTGACAATTTCCCCGCTACCGTTTTCGCAGTCAAAACTGCAGGAAAGAAATAAAACAGCAATCAGAGGCAGAGAAAGTACTCCAAGACGAAAATCTATTGTATTCATTATCATTCATTTATCTGGGATTTCCGGATCAGGTTCAGGGCACTTCCTGCACGGAACCAATGAATCTGGCCTTCATTATAGCTATGTGACACTTCAAATGCTGTGGTTGTCTGGTCACTGTGTGTAAGGATTAGCACAAGGTTTTTCCCGGGAGAAAAAGTATCTAAGCCGCGAATGGCGATCGCATCATCTTCTCTTATCAGGTCATAATCAGTTTTATTCACGAAGGTCAGGGCTAACATTCCTTGTTTTTTCAGGTTGGTTTCATGAATGCGGGCAAAAGACTTCACCAGCACCACCCTGACACCCAGATGCCTGGGTTCCATGGCTGCATGTTCTCTTGAGGAACCTTCCCCATAGTTTTCATCTCCCACGATTACCGAGGCGAAGTGGTGTTCCAGGTATGCCCGGGCTACCCTGGGGACCGTGTCATAAGTTCCTGTCAGGACATTTTTTACCAGGTTGATCTGCTGGTTAAATGCGTTTACCGCACCTATCAGCAGATTGTTGCTGATATTGTCGAGGTGGCCGCGGTAACGCAACCATGGGCCAGCCATGGAGATGTGATCGGTGGTACATTTTCCTGCAACCTTTATGAGCAGTTTCAGATTCACCATATCACCTCCTGTCCAGGGACTGAAAGGCTGCAGTAGCTGGAGCCTCTCAGATTCCGGATCAACCTTGATTTCCAGGGCACTGCCATCGGCCAGGGGCGGAAGGTAGCCCATGTCCTCAACTTCAAAACCATTTGGGGGCAGTTCCACCCCATGGGGCGGGTCGAGCATCACCGCCACGCCATCACGGTTTGTCAGGGTGTCGGTCAAAGGGTTAAAATCCAGTCGGCCGGCCAGTACCATCGCTGTCACAATTTCCGGGGATGCGACAAAGCTGTGGGTGTTCGGGTTACCGTCGTTGCGTTTGGCAAAGTTCCGGTTAAAGGAGGTGATGATGGAGTTTTTCTTTTCCGGGTCATCTGTATGTCTTTTCCACTGACCGATACAGGGTCCGCAGGCATTGGCCATCACCACTCCCCCGATTTCCGAAAAAACATCCAGCAAGCCGTCTCTCTCAGAGGTAAAACGAATTTGTTCAGATCCGGGGGTGATGATAAATTCAGTTTGTACCGCAAGGTTTTTTTCCCTGGCCTGCGTTGCAACCGAAGCAGCCCTGGTCAGATCTTCATAGGAAGAATTGGTACATGATCCTATCAGACCTACCTCAAGTCTGAGGGGGTACCCTTTCTTCACAACCTCTTTCACAAAAGCAGAGAGCGGAAATGCCGCATCAGGGGTAAAAGGACCATTGATATGGGGTTCCAGGGCAGACAAATCGATTTCGATCAGTTGATCATAATACTTCTCCGGGTATAAACCGACTTCATCGTCACTTCTCAGGCAGTCTCTCATTTCACCGGCAAGCGCTGCCACTTCGGTCCTTCCGGTCGCCTCAAGGTACACCCTGATGCTTTCATCGTAGCCGAACAAAGAAGTCGTGGCTCCCACTTCGGCGCCCATATTACAGATCGTTCCCTTGCCGGTGGCAGAGATGCTTTCGGCTCCCTCGCCGAAGTACTCAATGATATATCCGGTACCACCCTTTACAGTGAGGATACCGGCAACCTTCAGAATGATGTCTTTGGGTGAAGTCCAGCCGTTTAATTTCCCGCTGAGTCTGACACCGATCAGTTTCGGCATCTTCAGTTCCCAGGGCATGCCTGCCATCACATCCACGGCATCCGCGCCTCCCACACCAATGGCTATCATACCCAGCCCCCCCGCATTCACTGTGTGGGAATCCGTACCAATCATCATTCCTCCCGGAAAAGCATAATTCTCAAGAATCACCTGGTGGATAATCCCTGCGCCCGGTTTCCAGAACCCGATGCCGTATTTGGCGGAGACAGACTCGAGAAAATCAAATACTTCACGATTCTGGTCAAGGGCTAAACCGAGATCCGGCCGTGCTCCCAGGCTGGCCTGGATCAGATGGTCGCAATGCACGGTTGTAGGCACTGCGGTCCGTTTTTTCCCGGCATTGATAAATTGAAGCAATGCCATCTGGGCAGTGGCATCCTGCATGGCAACCCTGTCGGGTGCAAAATCCACATAATCCTCACCCCTGTTGAAGATCCTGATCTTTTCAGGATCGTAAAGATGTGCATAAAGGATTTTCTCACTCAGTGTCAGCGGTCTTCCCAGACATGACCTTGCCCGTTCAACCCTGAAACTATAATCTTTATATACTGTCCGGATTAATTCAATATCAAATAGCATAATTAAATATGTTTTTATGTTTTTTCACCCTGGAAATAATGTTCCTTCTCAGCAAACAACACATTAAACGACGTAAGCGTACCATAGATTCTCGTGATGTATTGCTGAATATTAACCTTGTCTATATCAGGTAATTCACTGGCATTCACCCTTTGTTCGAGTACCCGCAGCCTGTCGCGTATCATCACGATTTTATGGAAAAACGCATCGATGGGCAAGTCTTTGCCGGCCAGTTTTGTATCACCCGGCTCCAGGATGATCCTACCCCCGGCCCATTTTTTCGCCAGGGGTACAGTTTCCTGTATATCAGTTAATTGTCTGATTAAACGAAGGAAACTCCGTTCAACCTTTTCATAACTGACCAGGTCCCTTTCCTCCTCCATGGCTTCCACAATTTCAAGGTGCTGATAGGTGCGCATGATTTGCTTGAATCCATGATCGATAAAAACGATCTCGTAAGCATCATTTCTCAGCTGAATTACTACACCTGCTCCGAATTCAGGGTGTTTTACCCTCGATCCGATACCCAATGCTTCTGTCATATGTAAAAAAATTGATAAAATTAAATCAGGTCAATAATTTCCTGATGGACAGCAAGCACCTGGGGTAACAGTGCCTGGCTGCCATCGTTCACCAGATTGCAATCGCATAAAGCTGCTTTCACCTCATCACTCCATTGTTTGGAATCCCTCTGGCTGAAGGCTTTCTCATTCATGCCATCCCGTTGAAACACCCTGTGTTTTCTGACAGCTTCCGGTGCCGAGACCAGCATGATATAATCAAAGCAGTCACCGTATCCATGCTCAAGCAGCACAGCCGCTTCCATCACCACGTAGGGTTTTGAAGCATAAAGACCGGCCCAGCAGCAGAAGTCGGGCATCACCATCGGATGGATCAGCTGATTCAACAATTCCAGTTTTTCCGGATCACTGAACACCAGGGCAGCCAGTTGGCTTCGGTTCATTTTACCCTCATTGTCAACGATTTGGTTACCGAAGACTGAAATCAGCTTTGAGCGTACTGCAGGTGCATCCAGAAATCTTTTGGCATGATCATCTGCAGGATACACGGGAACCCCCATCACGGCCAGCATCGCTGCCACGGTAGATTTTCCGCTTCCAATGGAACCTGTAAGCCCTACTTTCAGCACCGGAGACGGCAGTTTAACGGATTAAAAATGCTTCCTTACTTTTTCTCGAGTGACTCACCTGAACCGGGTGCGGCCACAGCAGATTTCTCAACCCTGATCCAGACATCCTGAGCGATTTCGATGGTGAAAGTCGTATCCTGCACTTCCGTGATCTTTCCGTGAACGCCACCGATGGTCACGATTTTGTCGCCCTTCTTCAGACTCTCCCTGAATTTTCTGGCATCTTTGGTCTTTCTGACCTGAGGTCTGATAAAGAAGAAATAAAAAACCACGATGATAAGAATCAATGGCAGAAATGACACCAGGGGGTTGGATTTGCTCCCGTCCTGGGGCGCCGGTGCCATCAGTAACATGTACAAAAGTTGCTGTGTCATACACTTTAATTTTGGTTTATTAATTGATTAACAATTGGTTCCGTTCAGTGTTAGCTTATTCTAATAACGTATGCAATTTATTGAATATTTATTTCTCCATCATCCCAATGATAAAAAAAATCATCACACCTTCTTCTTATCACTGCTCAAACCTATTCTCCCGCTGTTCTTATCTCACATTTGACCCTCAGTACCCTGGTATTGGGCTGGGTATTCGACATCACAGTCACAGTCTTGTTCTGAAAACCTCTTCTTCCTTCGGATTTGAAAGTAACCTGAATCACCCCCTGACTGCCTGCCGGGATCGGATCCCGCGGATAATCGGTCACGGTACAGCCACAACTACTTGAAACACTTGATATTATTAGATCAGATTTGCCGGTATTTCTGAACTTGAACCCATAAGTAACTGTTTCACCCTGCATCAGACGTCCGAAGTCATGTTCATCTTTCTCGAAAGTGATTTCCGGAAGTATCCCCGGATTTGTTTTCCCGTCGGCGCTTGCAGGGTTATGGATAACTTCTGAAGAAATTTCCTTATCCTCTGAGCCTGAAGGCTGGCATGCAGATGAGAGCAGCAATGCCATTGACAGCACCAGAGAGAATCCCGGCCTGAATGCCATCATGGGAAATGATATATTTAAGTGCATCATAATCCGTTTATTATTCCATTAAGCCCCTGCCCCTTTTGACGATCTTCTTTTCCTCAACGAGCTGGATCATCAATTTGTCAAGGATTCCATTGACAAAATGGTTGCTCCGTGGTGTACTGAAGCTTTTGGTGATTTCTATATATTCATTCAGGGTTACCTTAACGGGGATAGATTGGAATTCAATGAGTTCACACAATGCCATTTTCAGGATGATCCTGTCCATGACGGCAATCCTCTCGAGTTCCCAGTTCTCCAGTTTCTTTTCTATCAACTCCTCATATTCAGCATTGTGAAGGATCGTTTGCCTGAACAGCCGGCGCATAAAGTCCAGATCCTCCTTGCGGCTTTCTTCATCTTCCTTATAAATGGAAGGCAGGTGTTCGAGCCTGAAGTGCTGTTGCTGGAAGTAACGCAGTGTTTTATGCAACAGGAAGACTGAAAGATCGAAATCGGCGCCCCAAAAAATGTTTTTATCTTCGAAGATGTCGGCAAGAGTTTCATTATTATCGAATACATGGTTGATCATCCATCCTGTGAATGCAAGGTGCGTCGCTGGTTTGTCCGGTTCTTTCATATAGTGCACGAATTCAGGACTTTGGCTGAGACTAAGGTACAGGCGTTTGATCGTTTCCGGATAGAGTGACCAGTTCACGTGATACTTCTGATGGTATTTCAGATAATCCGGACAGACAGTCAGGGCAAGGATGAACGGATTCTCAATAAAACGCAGGTTTGGGTGAAGGTCTTCTTCAGTAGGGAAATATTTGCCTTTGGCGTCTTCGATCCGCTGGCGGGCAAACTCATTAATTTCAACAAGGAGCGACAATTGCAGGACAAACAATTCATGTAGCTTGTCCACACTGTTTATCAACATCTTTTCCCCGTATGCCACCTGATCGCTTTCAGAAAGGAAAAATGCATACAAAGCCTGTAAGGTTTTGATTCTGAAATGCCTTCTGCTAAGCATAGGGATGATTCAATGAACTAAGTTCCTGGTTTAGGCTGCAAAAATACGTTTAATATTTGACGAAGGCCAAAACCGGCTGCCTGATTTTTTAGACGATAATTATTTCCGGCAGCAGTACAAATTGATAAATTTTTATTTTTGCGTGTTCAACGAAGGCATCAACCTGGATTAATCAAGATGGAAGATTTCGAAAACAATGACCGGAAGGAGGAGATCTTCTCCAAGGCAGTCAGGGCAGGAAAACGGACCTATTTCTTTGATGTGAAGGCAACACGAACAGATGAGTACTACCTTACAATCACAGAAAGCAAAAGAAGATTCAGCAATGACCAGGGCAAGTTTTTCTACGAGAAGCATAAAATATTTCTCTACAAGGAAGATTTCGAAAAGTTTTCCAATGGTCTGAAATATGTCATCGAGTTTATCGAAACCGGGAAAGTTCCTCCCCCGCTTGATGATGAAACAGCGCCAAACGGCGACCATACAGAAGTCGATTTCGACGACCTTGATCACGAAACCCGAAGTTAGTTACTGATAACCAAAGGTTTACAATTAGACTGCACTGGTTTCCAAGCGGATTGTCAGGGTATTATTCCGGCACGGAACGGGTTTGCTAAAAATCTGGGATCCAGTGGTGAACGGTATAATTCCTTCTAAATAGCGTTGCATTTGTAAACCTGTCAAGAAGGAGGTTAATTTTGCATTGTAAGAATGACCGGCAAGGCTGGTTGTGTCAGTTTTGATTTTTTTGCAGGAGAAACACATGGGTAAAGTAATCGCTATTGCCAATCAGAAGGGCGGAGTGGGAAAGACCACCACTGCCATCAACCTCAGCGCAGGCCTGGCAGTCCTGGAGTATAAAACCCTGGTGATTGACGCTGATCCACAGGCGAATGCTACCAGCGGTCTGGGTTTTGATCCAAGGAAAATTACCACCAGCATTTACGAATGCATTATCGACAAAGAGGATCCGCAGAAGATCATCCTTCCCACCTCCACACCCCACCTTGATATTCTTCCGGCCCACATCGATCTTGTGGGGGCGGAGATTGAGATCATCAACCTGCCCAACCGCGAGAAACTCATGAAAAAAGTGGTGGATGTGGTTAAAACCCGTTACGACTTTGTCCTGATCGACTGTTCTCCATCCCTCGGCCTGATCACGGTGAATGCCCTGACTGCGGCCGATTCGGTAATCATCCCGGTACAATGTGAATATTTTGCCCTCGAAGGTCTTGGTAAACTGCTCAATACCATTCGTATCGTACAGCATCACCTGAACACCGAATTGGTGATAGAAGGAATATTGCTGACCATGTTCGACAACCGCCTTCGCCTTGCCAAACAAGTGGTGGATGATGTGAAGACGCATTTTGAAGACATCGTGTTCGACACCATAATACACAGGAACATCAAACTGAGTGAGGCCCCAAGCTTCGGTGAAACCATCATCATGCATGATATCCAGAGCAAGGGAGCCACCAATTATTTAAACCTTGCGAGGGAAATCCTTCAGAAGAACCAAATGACTAAAATCGACGGGCAGGATAAAACCATTCCCATTTAAGATTAACTGATATGAATGCCAAAAAGAAAACCGGTCTGGGCAGGGGATTAAGCGCACTGCTGGATGGTGCAGAGGAAGCCCTGAACCAGGATACGGTAAGAAGCGACAATGTGCTGGCCTGGTCGCAGGGATACATCAGGACCGATCATATTGAAACCAATCCTTATCAACCGAGGACTTCATTTGAGCAGGAAGCCCTTGCCGAGCTGAGTGCCTCCATTCAAAAACAAGGGATCATCCAGCCGGTTACGGTCAGAAGAACCGGTAAAGACCAATACCAGCTGATCTCGGGAGAAAGAAGACTTAAAGCGGCGATGATGGCTGGACTGGAAGAGATACCCGCTTTTATCAGAACAGCCGACGATAACCAGATGCTGGAGCTGGCCCTGGTGGAGAACCTGCAGCGTAAGGATCTGAACAGCATGGATATTGCCATCAGCCTGCAACGGCTGGCAGAGGAATATGAATATTCACAGGAAACCATGGCCGAGAAACTTGGTAAAAAACGAACCACCATCACCAATTACCTCAGGTTGCTCAAACTGCCTCCCGAAATTCAGGTTGCTCTCCGGGATGAACAGATCAGTATGGGGCATGCCCGGGCATTGGTGAATATTACCGATCAACAGACCCAGCTTGCCATCCTTGCCGATATTATATCTAAAGGACTGTCTGTCAGGGATGTCGAAAAGATCGTCCGGGATCTCAGTCAACCAATTGAAAAGCCAAAACCACTGAAGAAACAGCTTGCCCCTCCCCTGCTCACGATGAAAGATCATATAG
This sequence comes from Bacteroidota bacterium, assembly GCA_022709385.1. Classification (GTDB taxonomy): domain Bacteria; phylum Bacteroidota; class Bacteroidia; order Bacteroidales; family CAIXZF01; genus JAKLIX01. The sequence goes on from JAKLIX010000018.1 coordinate 63,625, forward strand.
AGAAGGCGGTTGGAGGAAAAATCAGTGTACACCTGACTTCAGCAGGCAAAGGCAGTATCCGCTTACCCTTCAGGAATGATGAGCAACTGGAAGCTATCCTGAAAACACTGGCAGCAAAGCATTCATTCTGAACCATGTCGAGCCTGCGACCTGTCATACTTGCCTTGTTTATTATCCTGGCTGCCTTCCTGCCACTGCCATCCTCAGCCCAGAAACCTGTCCATTCCCCGAACAAGGCAGCCCTGTATTCTGCTGTTTTACCTGGCCTGGGCCAGGCATACAACCGCAAATACTGGAAAATTCCGGTCGTTTACGCAGGTTTCGGAACCCTGTACTACTTCATCAACCTGAACAACAAGGAGTACTTGCGGTTCAAGAATGCCTATGAGTTTAAGAGCGGCTATACCACCGATCCCTCGAAATACAACGAATACGTTGACATGTACACAGAATCAGGTCTGCTTGATGCCAGGAATTATTACCGCAGGAACCGGGATCTCAGCATCATCCTCGCCTCGGTATGGTACCTGCTGAATATCACCGATGCTGCGGTGGACGCATACCTGTTCGATTACGACATCGGGGATCAGCTCAGTCTGAAGCTGGCTCCCGACCCCATACCAGATCCCAGGCTTCAATATCCGGGAATCATACTGAGTCTTCAATTCTGACATATTTTTCCTCAATAAAGAAAACCCATATGACTTCGTTGAAAATCGCCCTGCTTGGTTACGGCAAAATGGGCAGGGAAACCGAAAAGGTGCTGATTGAAAGAGGACATCAGCTTAGCCTGGTGATCGATTCCGAAGCGGACTGGACATCGCAGGAAGCCATGCTGGCATCCTGCGATGCAGCTATCGAGTTCACCACGCCGGATACCGCACCCGGCAACATTCTGCGCTGTTTCACGGCCAATGTGCCCGTGGTTTGCGGAACTACAGGATGGCAACACAGATTTGAAGAAATCCGGCAAGCCTGTATCCAGGGAAGCCATGCACTCTTTCATGCTTCAAATTTCAGTATCAGCGTCAACATCTTTTTCGAGATCAACCGGCGACTGGCAAAGTTGATGAATCCGTTGAAGCAGTACGAAGTGAATATAGAAGAGGTCCATCACCTTCAGAAACTGGATGCTCCCAGTGGTACCGCCATTGTGCTGGCTAACGACATCATTGCTGAAATTGAAAGGAAAAAACACTGGAAGTCAAAAGACAAAGGCGAAAGTGAAGAAATCGGAATAAAATCTGTCAGGCAGGATAATGTAACTGGCACTCATGTCGTTACTTATGAATCCATGAATGACAGCATCAGCATCAGCCATACGGCTAAAAACAGGAAGATATTCGCCATCGGGGCCGTCATGGCTTGTGAGTTCATTGCAGGCCGCAGTGGAATCTTTACCATGAAGGACCTGTTGCAACATTAAAATCCAGAAAATCAAAACCAAATGAATTTATATCTGATCTCATCCGTTGTATTCCTGCTGCTATCACTTGCAGGACTCTACCTTTTGTTCAACAAATCCGGCCAGGCCGGCTGGAAGGTACTCATTCCCTTCTACAACTTCTATATCTGGCTGAAAATTATCAAAAAGCCCTGGTGGTGGTATATCTTCCTGCTGACACCCTTCATCAATGTTTTCGTGATCATGCTGATGATCGTAGAGTTGCTGAAATGCTTCAATAAGCATGGCCTGCTCGAACAGGCGGTAGGTGTGATCTTTCCTTATTTCTACCTGCCTTACCTTGGTTTAAACAAGGATGCCGTGTATGTCCACCCCGATAACAGGCCACTTGTTAAAAAATCAGCCGGCAGAGAATGGCTTGATGCCATCATTTTCGCAGTGATTGCTGCCACCATCATCAGGACCTTCCTCATTGAGGCATACACCATCCCCACCTCTTCGATGGAAAAATCGCTGCTGGTAGGCGACTTTCTCTTCGTCAGCAAGGTGACTTACGGACCCAAGATTCCGCAGACTCCCATCGCCTTTCCCTTTGCCCATCATACCCTTCCGCTCACCAAAACCACAAAATCCTATGTGGAGTGGATCAAGCTTCCTTTTTACCGTTTCCCCGGGTTTAAAAGCATCAAGAACAACGATGTGGTGGTATTCAATTACCCGAGTGGCGACACCGTGGTACTGGAACGCCAGAACGAGGATTACTATCAGATTGTCAGGGATGCGGAAAGGGAAATGAAAGCCTATTTCGGAGATCAGTTTGCTGAAGGAAGCGGCAGGGATGCCGTTTGGAAAGAATATCACGTAACAGCCCGTCCACCGGATAAGCGGGAGAATTACATCAAACGCTGCGTCGGTATACCCGGAGATGAGATCAGGATCGTTGACAGACAATTGTTTGTGAATGGAAAGAAAGCAGAGAATCCGGCGAACATGCAGTACAATTACGATGTATACACAGACGGGACGGCATTGAACCCGAAGTCGCTGGAGAAGCTGAAAATCTCAGAGGGAGGACAAATCGAAGCGGGGCTATATGTTTTTCCTCTTTCCGAGGACAAGGCGAAACAACTGGCTACATGGTCGAATGTCAGGAAAGTAGAAGTGCGTAACCGTCCGGAGGGGATTGTGAACCTGGCGATCTTTCCGCATGATACGGCTCATTATAAGTGGAACGAAGATAATTTCGGACCGCTAATCATACCCAGGGCAGGTTCCACCGTGACCCTCACGGCTGAAAACATCGCCCTGTACAAACGGATCATCGATGTTTATGAATACAATGACTTGGAAATCAGGGACGGAAAAATCCTCATCAATGGTAAGGAAACGAATACCTATACCTTTAAACAGGATTATTACTGGATGATGGGAGACAACCGCCACAATTCAGCCGATAGCCGGTTCTGGGGCTTTGTGCCTTCAGATCATGTCGTCGGGTCGGCTGTATTCGTCTGGCTTTCTCTCGATAAACAGCACGGAAATATGCCGCGCTGGAACAAGATGTTCCGGGTGATCCGTTAATGGCTTTCGTGGTTTCCCACCTCAAAAGCATTCACGTATTCATACATGCCGGAGCCGGAATCTTTTTTCCACAGCACGGCTGCCACATATACATCGTTGGTCCAGGAAGGATCCAGGGTGATTGAATAGTCTTTTCGGATGCTGGTTCCGGCCTGGATATTTCCGCTGGCAATTTTTTCACCATAGGCATTGGACTGAGTGGCGACCGACCTGAGTACGAAATCGTGTTTGTAATCAGGATCACTGGCCCCGTTCTGTTCATACTCCCCTGTTGTTCCGTCGATTCCGCTTTCAAGGATGTAGACACTGAGATAATAGTCTCCGGAGACAGCATTGAAGAATTTCGACAGCACTTTGACATCCATCTTGTTCCCGTTTTTTTCGGCGGCAAAGACCACGCCTGCATCCGGATTACGCTGCATCAGGGTGTTAAGATGCCCCATATTTCCTCCCGACTGGTCTCCGACCCAGAATGAAGGGATACCTCCGCCTGTGGGACGGCATGAGGTAAAGCTGTTGTAGAGCTCCTGATTGAACATCGGATCTCCGTCCACATGACAGGTAATGCCTACCACATCACCAACCTGGTACATTTCATGCATTTTCGGTGCGCCCGAACTCCCGCAGGGGCCACACCAGGTTGCCGTGTACTCCAAAACAAATCCCCACTGTTTCGGCTGGGGTTCCATACAGGTACCGTCATCAACGGTTGCTTCCGGATTATAGTTAATGGAAGCCGGATCGGTACAACCCGGAATATCAGTGGTAACAGTGCGTTCGTTGCATCCAGCAAGCAGTAAACCAACAAAAAGAAAAATTCCCAAATAAGCTTTCATATTGAATTAGTTTTAATTACAGATAATAAACAGATACACCTATACGTATAACAAAGATAAGAGGTTTTTTAATTGGTATGGGGTAACATCGATTTTTTTAATTTTGCCAAAACATTCCAGCCCCTGAAAAAGAAAAAGAAAAGCGATCATTCCGGGAAAAAAGCCAAAAGTGGCAAACCGGCCAAGCAGGGATCCAAAAACACCGGTAAACACAAAGCCCGTCAGGTGTATATCCTGGCCGGGATCTTTCTCCTGGTGGCAGCTTGTTTTCTGCTGCTTTCTTTCTTATCGTATTCCTTTGGCGCATGGCGGAAAGACGACTACTTTGCGGATCCCAACATCAGCCTTGGCGACATACTGTTCGACCAGCAGCTGATGGTTGAGAACTGGATGGGAAGGATGGGCGCCGCCCTTGCCTTCCTGTTTATCAAACAGTGGTTTGGGCTGGGATCTTTTCTTTTTGTAATGATCTTCATCTTGTTCGGATTCCGGATGAGCTTCCGCAAACCGCTCCTACCCCTGGCGAAACCCCTGCTGATCATCCTGTTCTTCATTCTGTTGGTTTCTCTTTTGCTCGGATTTATTCTGAAAGGAAGCGAATATTCCGTGTTCGGAGGTTTTTTCGGGTATTACGTAAATCACTGGGCAGAAGGGGTTCTTGGCAGGATAGGAACCGGTCTGGTTATCGGTTTTCTAATCCTGTCGAGCCTGGTGCTTGTTTTCAACATCTCACTTCCCAAGCGCAAAGCATCGGTATCAGAAGAAGGTACTCCTTCGGAAATTCCCCGGGATTTCCCTTTGGCAGAAACGCTTATCACCGAAGAGATCCCCAGCATTGTGGAGTTTGACATGACCGGAAAGGAGGAAGAGAAGGCGGAAGCGCCTGAAGAAGATGCGGCAGGAACTGACGCGCCCACGGAAAAACCCCAGCTCCTCCCGCCTGACATCCCCTTCACGATCGAATCAACGACTGAAACTGAATCACAGGAAAGTGAACCGGACTTGTTGCGCGAAGCGGGCGGCAATCTTTCAGACATGCCCTTTGATCCCACCCTTGAACTGTCGCATTACCGCTTTCCACCGGTGGATCTGCTGGCAAATTACGGAGGTGGTACAAGCAATGTAAAAAAAGAAGAATTAGAGGAGAACAAGAACAAGATCGTTCAGACGCTGAACAATTACTCGATACAGATTGATAAGATCATTGCGACCATCGGGCCCACGGTCACCCTGTACGAGATCGTTCCCGCTCCGGGTATCAGGATATCCAAAATCAAAAACCTTGAGGACGACATCGCACTGAGCCTTTCCGCATACGGCATCCGTATCATTGCGCCCATACCAGGCAAGGGAACGATTGGGATCGAAGTCCCCAACCAGAATCCCGAGACCGTTTCCATGCGGTCGGTAATTACCTCTGAGCGCTTTCAGAACAGCAGATTCGACCTTCCGGTGGCTCTGGGCAAGACCATCAGCAACGAAACCTATGTGGCCGACCTTACCAAGATGCCGCATCTGCTGATGGCAGGTGCAACCGGCCAGGGTAAATCGGTGGGATTAAACGCCATCATCACCTCCCTGCTTTACAAGAAACATCCGGCGGAGATCAAGTTTGTGATGGTTGATCCCAAGAAGGTTGAGCTTTCATTGTTCACCAAGATAGAAAAGCATTATCTGGCAAAGCTTCCGGACTTTGAAGAGCCTATCATCACCGACACCCGCAAGGTGGTGCGGGCTTTGAATTCCATGATGATAGAAATGGATCAGCGTTATAACCTGCTGAAAGATGCACAGGTCAGGAATATTAAGGAATACAACGTAAAATTTGTCAGCAGGCGGCTGAACCCTCAGAAAGGCCACCGTTTTCTACCATATATTATATTGGTAGTAGATGAGTTTGCCGACCTGATCATGACAGCAGGCAAGGAAGTGGAAACCCCCTTGACACGGCTCGCCCAGCTGGCCAGGGCCATCGGCATGCATCTGATCATTGCTACGCAACGGCCATCCGTCAATATCATCACCGGTACCATCAAAGCAAATTTCCCGGCCAGGGTCGCTTTCAGGGTAATATCAAAGATTGACAGCCGCACCATCCTGGATACCGGAGGCGCTGACCAGCTCATTGGCCGGGGCGACATGCTTCTTTCCATGGGCAGTGATATCATCCGCCTGCAATGCGCCTTCATTGATACCGGCGAGATTGAGAATATCACCGCCTTCATTTCCGATCAGCAGGGATATCCGCATGCCTTCCACCTGCCAGAGTATTTTGAAGAAGGTGATGACAGCGGACGGGAGTTGGATACATCCGAAAGAGACGGGATGTTTGAGGAAGCCGCCCGCCTTATTGTCCAGTATCAGCAGGGATCAACCTCCCTCATCCAGAGAAAACTAAAACTGGGATATAACCGGGCCGGCCGCATCATGGACCAGCTCGAAGCTTCGGGTATCGTCGGCCCTTCGGAAGGATCCAAACCCCGTGAAGTGAAAGTAAAAGACATGTACCTTCTGGAACAGTTTTTGAGAGAAGGTATGTAAAACAATACCATTATGCGAAAATCACTGCTTGCGGCCCTGTTCATCCTGCCTTTCCTGCTTCAGGCCCAGACAAACGACACCAAAGCGAAAAGCATCCTCGACGAGCTTATCCGGAAATCCAAAACATACCAGACCATTAAAGCCGAGTTTACCTATAAACTTGAAAACAAAAAAAACAAAGTCAGCGACAGTTACCAGGGCTCTGTCATGATCAAGGGAAACCGATACAGGTTAAGCGTGGCCGGCCAGACTGTCATCTATAACAACAATACCGTCTGGACTTACATTAAAAGCGCCAACGAAGTGCAGATCAATTCCACGGAAGAGAGTGAAGATGCCGTAACACCGACCAATATCTTCGACGGTTCCTATCTGAAGAATTTCAAGCCAAAATATATTTCCGAAGGACCGGTCAGAGGGAAAACTGTCCACATCATTGATATGATCCCACTGAAGGGCAAATCCTATTTTAAAGTCCGGCTCGAGATAGAAAAGAGCAACAGTCAGATCGCAAGTTTTGCCGTGTATGATAAAAACGGCAGTGTTTATTCTTACATCATCAATAAGTTCCAAACCAATATGAACCTGAATGACGACACTTTTGTATTCAGGTCTTCGGAATTTCCGGGAGCGGAAATCAACGACATGCGCTGATGAGCAGCAACATCAGCACCATCATCTGGGACTGGAACGGGACATTGCTGAACGACATGGACATCTGTGTCGATGCCATCAACCAACTGCTTGCGAAACGGGGTTTGCCCCTGATGACGCTGGAAAAATACCGCCGGCTGTTCACTTTCCCGGTTATCTCATACTACGAGCGGATCGGCTTCGATTTCAGCCGTGAACCCTATGATCAGGTTGCTATTGAGTTCATTACCATTTATTTCGACAGACTGCGGCATGCCAGTTTATTCGAGGGGGTACGCCCTGTCCTCGATTTCTTCAGCAGGAAAGGAATGCGCCAGGCAATCCTGTCGGCGATGGAACAGGAGAACCTTAACAGGTCTGTGTTTTCCATGGACATCGGACATTACTTCAGTCATATTTCAGGAAGCAGCGACCATTATGCCAATGGTAAAACCGGGCAGGCAAGCGCCATTCTGAAACTGCTTGGCAGCAAGCCATCAGAGAGCCTGATCATCGGTGATACGCTTCACGATTATGAAGTGGCCAGGGAAACCTCCTGCCATTGCCTGCTGGTGAGTGCCGGACACCAGGAAAGGGAAAGATTGCTCTCGAGCGGGCAGACCGTGGTAAAATCCCTGGAAGATTTGCCCTCACTGTTTAATGGAGTCGAGCCGCCTTACTTCCTCCAATAATTTCTTATCCAAATACACCTCATTGATCCTGAAGCCTTTTGCCCAGGTTTCTTTTTTCTGGGCAAAGCCATTCTCATCAAAGTACATCCAGATACCATCCTTCAATGAATCCTTGTAAGTACCTGATATCATTACCTTTCCGTTGGCATGGAAGGTTTGCATCAGTCCCTGCAGCTTCCCTTCCACATACCTGGCCTTCAGCTTCAGTGTACCGTCGGGGAAGTACTGCTGCCATTCGCCGTGTTTCACATCCGAAGCAAAGTACAGATCTTCGTCAGTTTGTCCCCCCGGATAATAGGTGCGGGATAATCCATGCCGTTTACCCTCCTTCATGGCAATGGCTGAAACCATCTGTTCTTCCTCATTAAAGTACACCCAGACACTGTCCTTCAGGTTGCCCCTGTAATTGCCGCGTGCCATCATCTTTCCGTTCCGGTGAAAAGTGACCGTACGGCTCAGGTCATTGGTCCCGGTGAAATAGGTTTTGGCCTTGAGCACACCTCCGGGATAATAATATTTGAATTCGCCCACCGGTTTATCGTCAACAAAGTTACCCTCATATTTCACGCTTCCCTGCTCGATCTTTTTCCAGAACCCCTGTTTCCTGCCCCTGGCATCTTTCTGGTTGATTCCCTGCACCGACTGGGCATATGCATCGCAGGAACCGGATGCCAGAAGGAACTGCAGCATCATTGCAGGCAGCATTCCCAGGAGTATAAAACAGCAGCGCATGGTAATGGATATTGGCAGTAAACGCTTAATTCGACTACTTTTGTGTTTCAAAATTACGAATTTCATCATCGTGTCTGCCTATCCTTCAAAACTCATTGAAGAAGCTGTCAACCAGCTATCGAGATTACCCGGCATCGGGAGAAAAACCGCGCTTCGTCTGGCACTTCATCTTCTCAGGGAGAAGCCGGAGGATGTGGAAGCTCTCGGCAACAGCCTGATACGCTTGCGTTCAGGCATCCTGTACTGCGAAACCTGCCATAATATATCCGATACGGTAATATGCAGCATCTGCAGCGATAAGAAAAGAGATACAGGACAGATCTGTGTGGTACAGGACAGCCGTGATGTGATTGCGATCGAGAACACCCAGCAATACCGCGGTCTTTATCATGTACTTGGAGGCGTTATTTCTCCCGTCGAAGGCATCGGCCCATCCGACCTCAACATTGCAGACCTGGCAGTGCGGATAAAAGGAGGCGGGATCAGGGAGGTGATCATGGCCATGCCTGCCACCATTGAAGGAGACACGACCAATTTTTACATTTTCAGGCAGCTAAAAGCCTTTGACTTGAGTGTAACCACCATTGCACGTGGCGTTTCCGTAGGTAATGATCTCGAATTTACCGATGAGATAACCCTCGGAAGGTCGATCCTGTACCGGATCCCTTATGAAGAAACCCGGTCCTGATCACGCTTTGGCAACATCCTGACCGGCAGGGGTCTGTTCTTCCGCATTGTCCCAGTCATCATCGAAGAGTTTCAACTGGTTTTCGCTGATATAATCTTCATCCGCAAGAGTTCCAGAATAGCGGCTGAGGTAATCCCTGATGGCAGCCTTCATCATTTTGGTGGGGGTGGTTTTCCTCGCCTTGCAATAACGGTCGACCAGCTTTTTTTGTTTTTCGGTCAGCTTAAAACTGACTTTCCGGTATTTAAGCTTCCTTGCAGTTTTTTTCTTTTTTTTAACCGGCATCGGCAGGTGGATTAATAGTATTTATCCCTTTTTAACGATCTCCCTGATATCCTCGATAAGCTTTTTAGCCAGATTATCGGCCTTTACTGCCGAATCGCTTTCTGAATAAATCCTGATCACTGGTTCGGTATTGGACTTTCTGAGGTGCACCCAGTCTTTACCAAACTCGATTTTCACGCCATCAATTGTGAGGAGCGGCTGATTCCTGTATCTTCCGGCAATTTCGGACAGGATCATGTCTGTATTCATTTCACTGCCCAGGGTAATCTTGTTTTTCGAAATGGTATACCGCGGATAGGAATCCCTGAGGTCGGAACAGCTTTTCTTTTGAGTGGCAAGGTGAGACAGGAACAAGGCCATACCGGCCAGGGCATCCCTGCCATAATGAAGACCGGGAAGGATCACTCCGCCATTGCCCTCCCCTCCAATCACAGCTGCGCATTCCTTCATTTTTTCGACCACATTCACTTCTCCCACAGCGGAGGCAAAATAGGGTTGCTGATGTTTGTCGCAGATGTCGCGTAATGCCCGTGTGGAAGACAGGTTGGAAACTGCAGGTCCTTGGTGTAATCCCAGCACATAATCTGCCACAGCCACCAGGGTGTATTCCTCTCCGAAAACCTCCCCATTCTCACAGACCACGGCCAGGCGGTCGACATCAGGATCAACGGCAAAACCACAATGGGCCTTTTGTTCCACCACGGCATCACATAAGACTTCCAGATGTTCCGGCAGCGGTTCGGGATCATGGGCAAAACGGCCGTCTGGCGTACCGTTGATCAAGATTGTTTTTTTCACCCCCAATGCTTTCAACAATTCCGGTACTGCAATTCCACCTACCGAATTGACTGCATCCACCACAAGGGTGAATGATGCCTCCGCCACGGCGGGTTGATTCACATATGGATGAGCCAGGATGGCATCAATATGCCTTTGAAGCCCGTCATGGTCAAAGGTGCAGTTTCCCAGCCGCCCGCTTTCCTCATAGGTAAAGTCAGATGCTGCCGCATGAGCCAGGATATCTGCTCCCAGGGCTGCTGAAATAAATGTTCCCTGGTCGTCAAGAAATTTCAAAGCATTCCAGTGAGCAGGGTTGTGACTGGCTGTAATGATAATGCCAGCGCAAGCATGGTGATGGACCACAGCCAGTTCCACAGTGGGCGTGGTGGCAAGCCCGAGGTCAACCACATCAAAACCGGAAGCCTGCAGGGTGGCAGTTACCAGTTTGTTCACCATTTCACCCGAGATCCTGGCATCGCGGCCAAGCACCACCCTTCTCTCTTCACGGGGATAGCGGGATTTTAAAAGACCGGCGTATGCCGAAACAAATCGCAGGATGTCAGGCGGGGTCAGCCCCTTTCCGGGTATCCCCCCAATGGTTCCGCGTATGCCGGATATGGATGTGATCAGTGCCATCATGCACGTTATAACGGGCAAAAATAGGAAATCTGACGGAAAGACAAGTTTTCAATGGCAACCCCCTGTAAGAAAAAATACCTACCTTTGCAGGGTTGAAGATTCATCATGAACGAAGATTTTGACTATGGTGAGGATCAGGAGATCAGGGAACTGATCCAAAGATTCGAAGGAATGCTGGGGTATAGGAATCATTACTTCTTTGATAGTGAGGATTTTGAAGAGATCATTGATTTTTACCTGGAGAGAGACAACAAACGAAAAGCAGGGGATGCCCTGGAGCTGGCTCTGGCCCAATATCCCCTTCATATCGGTTTTATGATCAGGAAGGCCCACTGGCTGGAAATGTCGGACCGCCAGGAAGAAGCCATGTCCATCCTAGACAAGGCAGCCGGGATCGATCCGCACAATACCGACCTCTTGCTCACAAAAGGGGCATTGTTCAGCAGGATGAGGCAACCCGAGAAGGCCATTGAACTTTTCCGCAGAGCACTTCCGGATTCCGAAAACCCGGAAGAAATCTATGCACAAATTGCCTTTGAATATGAAAACATGGGCAATTACCACAAAGCCCTTGAATATCTGAGGCAGAGCCTCGATTGCGAGCCATCACAGGAAAGCGTGCTTTACGAGATATCTTTCTGCTATGAAGTGACGCACCAGATTGATAAAGGCATCCGCTTCTACGAGCAATTCATCGATAAAAACCCATACTCACGCACGGCCTGGTTTTGCCTGGGGGTTCTCTGCAATACCGACGGACAATTTGCCAAGGCCATTGAAGCCTATGATTTCGTGATCGCCATCGATGAATCCTTTTCCTCCGCTTATTTCAACAAAGCCAATTCATTCGCCAACCTCGGGCTGTACGAGAAAGCCATCGAAGCATACCGCGAAACCCTGCAATATGAGGATCCGGATGCCATGACCTTTTTCTATATCGGCGAATGCTACGAAGAACTGGACAATTATCCTTCTGCCATAGATAACTATTTAAAAGCCATTGATATTGACAAGAACTTCAGCGATGCCTACATGGCCATGGGCAATGCTTACGATGCAATGGAACAAAGCAAGGAAGCCCTTTATTACGCATCGAAAGCCGTTGAACTTGAACCTGCCAATCCCACATTCCTGTTCCAGTATGGCGACCTGCTTTACGAATACGAATATAAAAACGAAGGAATAGAAGCCCTGAAAAAAGCCTCTTCCATCGATCTTTACGACGAAGAAATTTGGGAATTGCTTGCATGGATGTATGCCAATGACAAACAGCTGGATCTTGCGGTAGAAACCCTCCGGCAGGCTATTGGGAACCTTCCCGACAACAAACTCCTGCCCTTTCATCTGGCCGCATGCCTCTGGATGAACGGCGAGGTAAAAGAAAGCTATACAGCTCTCCAGGAGGCGCTTTCCAATGACTTCTCAAAACACATGTACCTCTTCGACTTCTTCCCGGAACTGAAAAACAACGCCACGCTGCTGAGTATCATCGAAACCCACCGGCCGTCAGAAACATGACCATCTTTGGTTTGATAGGAACCCCCCTGGATCATTCCTGGTCGGAATCTTATTTCACTCAGAAGTTTAAAGACGAGGCTTTGCATGATCTGGTTTACAGGAACTACCCACTGCACGCTATCGGCGAATTCAACGCACTGCTCAGGCAGGTTCCGGAATTGAAAGGACTCAATGTCACCATGCCATACAAAGAAGCCGTGATGGCATTGCTCGATGTTACAGAAAGCGTTTGCCACGCGGTACGGGCTTGCAATACGGTCGTGATCCGCAGGGAAAGTGGCCATGTGACCCATCTGGCCGGTTATAATACCGACATCACCGGGTTCAGCAACAGCATCAGGCCGTTGCTGAAGAAACACCACCGGAAAGCCCTGGTGCTGGGTACGGGAGGAGCCGCGAGAACAGTAAGCCATGTGCTCGGGGCATCAGGGATAGAAGCTATCATGGCTGGCAGACACCCTAAAGATAACATGATCTCCCTTGATGGCCTTGTTGAATGTCAACTTGGTGATTTCCAGGTTATCGTCAACGCAACTCCCCTGGGTCAAAAGCAACATCCCGGCAATCCCCTGCCGGATGTGCTGCTCAAGCAGATCACGGCAAACCATCTGTGTTACGACCTGGTGTATAATCCCCCATTGACAGATTTTCTGAAGCAGGCCGGGATGAGGGGAGCTGCAACAAAGAACGGATTGGAAATGTTATATTTGCAGGCTGAAGCCTCCTGGAAAATCTGGAAACAATATCTTTGAGCAAACTGATGCAACTATACGCAGGTAAATATGTCTGTAAGTACATGAGAAAATGGCCGTTCACCCTGTTCGGATTCCTGATTTTCTTGTCCTGCAATAAGGATATCCCTCCCGAACTGCAATGTGACACATCCCATCCGGATAAAATCTGCCGTGAGGATGCCTTTCGCAGGGGCGACTTCATCGGGTATTTGGAATACAAATACGACAGCGCGGGGCAACTGGCAAGAAAGCATTACCACTCCATGCAAAACCAATACATGGAGGAGCAATTCGAGTACGACTCCAGAAAACTGGTCACACGCATCACCAAACGCGATCAGCATGGAAACCTGAATGAAGAACAGCAGTTCCTGCGTACTGAATTCGACAGTGTGGCTTCCTCCGTTCTGTTCCGGAACGGGAACATCGTGGAACAGGCCTTGTTTGAATATGATGCGAACCAGCGCCTGAGATCCAAGGTTACTGAAACAGAGGATGCAGTGGAAGTCAGGGAATATCTGTACCAGGACGACGGAAGCCTCTATACGGAATGGATCCGGGACGATGATGGCAATGTCATTGCATACAAGCGTTACAAAAATTACTACAACAATATTCTGAAGGTATGCGAATACGACAGTCTGGATCACCTGACCTCCATGATGGTCTATGTCAGGGATCCGGATGGCCGTATGCTTGAGATCAGGTATTACAATCAGGACAGCAAACTCAGCAGGCAGGAGGTGTATACATACCAGGATGATTTGCTGATCAGGATTTCAACGGTACTTGAAGGTTACGAAACCGAATTCCGGATCTTTCATTATCCCTGAGTATGATGCTGCGGATTGACATTTTGACCTTGTTTCCGGAGATGTTTGAAGGACCATTCGGTAGTTCCATCATCAGCAGGGCAGTTAAAAAAGGGCTGGCAGAGCTGCATACCCACAATATCAGGGATTATGCCTTCAACAAACACCGGACGGTAGACGATTACCCATACGGAGGCGGGGCCGGCATGGTAATGATGGCGGAGCCTGTTGCCACCTGCATCGAAACACTTCAGGCGGCCCGGACCTATGATGAAGTGATCTTTCTCACACCCGACGGAGACCTGCTGAACCAATCGGTATCCAATGAGCTGTCAACCCGGGAGAACCTGCTCCTGTTATGCGGCCATTACAAAGGAGTGGATGAGCGCGTGAGGGAGTTGTTCATCACCAGGGAGATTTCCATCGGTGACTATGTTTTATCGGGTGGCGAAATTGCCGCCATGGTATTGTGTGATGCAATCATCAGGCTGATCCCCGGTGTATTGAATGATGAAACATCGGCCCTGAGTGATTCATTCCAGAATCAGTTGCTTTCACCCCCGGTGTATACCCGTCCGGCTGTCTTCCGCAAGCTGGAAGTCCCCCCCGTCCTCTTGTCGGGTAACGACAAGGAAATAAGGAAATGGAAGGAAGACCAGGCGCTTCAGAGAACCCGACAAAGAAGACCCGGTCTTTTATCGGATTAAAAACTACAGTATGACACAACCATCAAGGATTCACCGTTTTCTGCTCACCGCATTTGTCTTGCTGACGTTCATCCAATGCAAGCATGAGCCTGTTCCGGGGCCTGAACAGCCCCCGCAGCCCGATCCGGACACCATCATTTCAACGGAGTGCGATCCGGATACCGTGTATTTTATCAATGACGTTTTGCCTGTATTTCTTTCATCCTGTGCGAAAAGCGGCTGTCACGATGAAGCCACCCAGGCCGACGGGGTTTACCTTGCTACCTATTCCGCTATCATAAGCACAGGAAAAATCAAGCCGGGTAATCCGGATGACAGCGAGGTTTACGAAGTGATCACTGAAAACGATCCAGACAAGATCATGCCTCCTCCTCCCAATGCACCACTGACTGCTGCACAGATCGATCTCATCAGGAAGTGGATATCCCAGGGCGCCCTGAATAACTATTGTGCAAGCACGGATTGCGACTCCGTGAATGTGACCTTTTCGGGCACGATCTGGCCCATGATCAATGCTTCCTGCAAGGGTTGCCATAACATCGCCGCTCCGGGCGGTGGAGTCCTGCTGCAAAACTATACCGAGGTGAAGAACCAGGCATTTCCACGGATCTGGTCAGCCATTAATCACCTCGAAGGGTATTCCCCCATGCCTAAGAACAGTCCCAAATGGTCGAAATGCAAAATCGCCCAGTTTAAACGGTGGATCGACCTCGGGATGCCGGATAACTGATTATTACTGATCAGCAATTCAATCAATATAAACTAATTAATATACAACATCATGAAGAAATGGATGCTTATTCTGATCACCCTGATCATTCTCGGAGTGATTGCTGCCTTCCTCATTTATAAATACATCTACAACAAACCGCATACAGACTATGTGAAGGCAAAAACCGACGTCAGCGTGCATGCTGCCGACCTTTTCAACGCGTACGTATCCGATCAGGCAAGCGCAGACGCCACTTACACCGGAAAAGTGCTGGAAGTGAAAGGGGCTTTTACCAGGATCGAACAAGCCGACTCCCTGACCATTGTGGTATTTGTGCTTGGCGAAGGTTTGTTTGGAGACGAAGGAGTGAGGGTGACGCTGCTGCCTGCCTACTCGGACAAGGCCAGCCAACTGGAACCCGGCTCCGAAATCACGCTGAAAGGATACTGCACCGGATTCAACGATACGGATGTTGTGCTAGAAAAGGGTTCCCTGCCTGAATAAATGCAGTATGGATTTGAACAAAACCATGATTTAAGCATTTAATAAGGACATGTTCCCTCATGAAGCCGGACATGCATTTGACCATGAAATTCTAAACTATTAACAAATGAAGCATCTCATTTTTTATGCAGCCCTGGTGCTGGCCTTTTCTTATCAGGCAGCAGCACAGAAATACATCACCAAAAACGGAAAAATCAGTTTTTTTTCAAGTACTCCGATTGAAAATATCGAAGCCCACAACAAACAGGTTAACAGTGCCCTTGATGCCACCACGGGAGAGTTTGTATTTAAAGTGCTCATGAAATCCTTTGCATTCGAAAAAGCACTGATGCAGGAGCATTTCAATGAGAATTACGTAGAATCCGACAAATTTCCGAATGCCACTTTCAATGGAAAGATCGTCAACCTCAGCGAGATTAACTTCAGCAAAGCGGGAGTTTACCCTGTCACGATACAGGGTGATCTTACCATCCATGGAGTGACAAAAAAGATCAATGAGAAGGGCACAGTGGAAGTTAAAGACGGAAAAGTGAACGGCAAAGCGAAGTTTTACGTGAAGCCGGCCGACTATAACATCAGCATACCCAAAACCGTGATGAAGAATATCGCGGAAAGCATCGAAGTTACGGTCGATGTGATGCTGGAGAAACTGAACAAATAGCCTGTACGTTTCCCGGCTGCGGAAGGGTCAGGCAAATCACCTAAACTGTTGAACATGAAGAAAGCCATGTGTCTGATTGCCGGTATGTTGTCCATTCTGACCCTGCATACCGGTGCACAGGATCTGCTCGACCTGCTTGACGAGGGACCTGCCAAACCCGAAGTTGTTACAGCCACCTTCAAGACCACCCGCTTGGTCAACGGGCAATCCATCGAGAACCCCGCCAACGGGGTTTTGGTGTTCATCATTTCGCACCGTTTCGGAAGGCTTAACCAGGGCGCTTACGAACTTTTCGGGCTTGATCAGTCGACCATCCGTTTCGGACTTGAATACGGTGTGAACGACCGGCTTGCCTTAGGCCTGGGCAGGTCTTCCTATCAGAAAACCTTTGACGGATTTTTAAAATACCGGATATTAAGACAGTCAAGCGGAAAGGGAAGCATGCCTGTTTCTCTTTCGCTTTTCTCGTCCATGGCCATCAACAGCCTCAAATGGCAGGTCCCGGAGCGAAAGAACTTCCAGACATCACGCTATTCCTATGTACATCAGTTATTACTGGCCAGGAAATTCAGCAACAGGCTGTCGCTCCAACTCACACCAAGCCTGATCCATAAAAACCTTGTCCCCACCGAAGACGATAAAAACAACCTGTTTGCCGCCGGACTCGGCGGCCGGTTTAAGCTGACCAACCGCACCACCTTCAATGCCGAATACTGGTATTTACTGCCCGATCAAACCACCCTGGACGTGAAAAACTGTCTTGCCCTCGGCCTTGATGTTGAGACTGGCGGTCATGTGTTCCAGCTGATGGTCACCAACGCCCAGCCTCAGTTTGAAAGGGCTTTCATCACCGAAACCCAGGGCAATTTTTTCAAAGGGGATCTTTACTTCGGTTTCAATATTACCAGGGTTTTCACGCTGAAGAAGCCGAAGGAATTCAGCGAATAGCATCGCTCACGCAGGCTCATCCGTGAGTATGCCGCCGAGGTCGTATTCCCCTGCGGTGGTAATTCTTACCTTGCAAAGGTCGCCCGGTTTCAATTGAACACCTGCTGCCACATTCACTTCCTGGTCAACCTCCGGTGAATCATAAACCGTTCTTCCTGAATACGATTCCCCGTCTGCCCTGTCGATGATCACCTGCATGACAGATCCAAGCTGTTTCCGGTTATAAGCAGAAGCGATGCTCATCTGAAGTTCCATCAAGGTGTCGCGTCTTTGCTGTTTCACTTTTTCAGGGACAGTGTCCCCTAAAACATAAGCCGGAGTTCCCTCTTCACGGCTGTAGGTAAATACACCCAGGCGGTGAAAACGCTGTGATTCAACAAATTCGTACAGTTCCCTGAATTCTTTCTCTCCTTCACCCGGGAAACCGGTGATCAGGGTAGTTCTGATGGCTGCACCAGGCAATAAACGCCGGATGGTATCCAGAAGCGCTAAGGTTTTTCCTTTCCCTACGCCCCGCTTCATGCCCCGGAGGATTTTCGGACTGATATGCTGTAAGGGAATATCAAGGTAAGGACATATTTGCGGGTAATCACGCATGACGCGAAGGACATCCAGGGGGAAATCCAGCGGATAGGCATAATGGAGCCTTATCCATGCCATATTACCCTGCCTGGCCAGTTTCTCAAGCAAGGCAGGCAATGCCCTTTTCCCGTAAAGGTCTGTTCCGTATCTCGTACTGTCCTGAGCGATAAGGATAAGCTCCCTGACTCCGGCATCCGACAGACGACGGCTTTCTTCAAGCAAGGATTCCATGGGAACTGAATATTGCGGTCCCCGTATGGCCGGGATAGCACAAAAAGCACAACTCCGGTCACAACCTTCAGAAATCTTCAGGTAGGCATAATGCCCCGGTGTACCGAGAAGCCGTTCTCCTTTTAATTCCTTCTTCAGATCAGGCTTCAGACTTCGAATGAGCTCACGCTGCTCATTCACACCGAAAATACCGTCCAGACCGGGAATTTCCCTTTCAAGTTCTTGCCTGTACCGCTGCGACAAGCAACCCATCACGATCACCTTCCCATAATAACCTTCATCCCTGGCTTTCAGCAACTCAAGGATGGTGTCCACCGATTCTTCTTTTGCATCCCCGATAAATCCGCAGGTATTGAGGATGACCACCTCGGCAGGGTCGTTGCTGTTATGGGATACTTTGCGGTACCCGGCCATGGACAGTTTACCTGCCAGCACTTCCGAGTCCACCAGGTTTTTGGCACATCCCAGGGTAGCAATCGTAAGCGTGTTTCTGGAATACTGCTTTTTCAAATCAGAAGAGGCTGTCGACAAATTCTCTGCGATCGAACAACTGAAGATCTTCCATCTTCTCCCCAATTCCAATGTATTTCACAGGCACCCTGAACTGGTCGGAGATACCGATTACCACTCCCCCTTTGGCGGTGCCGTCGAGTTTAGTCAGGGCGAGGGCATTGACATCGGTGGCCGTGGTAAATTGCCTTGCCTGTTCAAAGGCATTTTGTCCGGTGGAAGCATCCAGGATAAGCAAGACCTCATGCGGGGCATCCGGGATCAGCTTTTGCATGACCCGTTTGACCTTTGAGAGTTCATTCATCAGGTTCACCTTGTTGTGCAGGCGGCCGGCCGTATCGATGATGACTACGTCAGTTTGCTGTTTAACAGCTTCTGCCACAGTATCATAGGCAACAGATGCCGGATCGGAACCCATTTTTTGTCTGACCACGGGTACGCCTGTCCGATCCGCCCAGATACCAAGCTGATCGATGGCCGCTGCCCTGAAAGTATCTGCGGCTCCAAGCATCACAGAATAGCCTGCCTTTTTGTAGTGATAGGCGAGTTTTCCGATGGTAGTGGTTTTTCCGACGCCGTTCACGCCCACCACCATGATCACATATGGCTTGATTCCCTGGGGAACAGAGAAATCCTCACCCTGTTTGAGTTCGTTTCCGGCAAGCAGTTCGGTAATCTCCTCCTTCAGGATCGTATTCAGTTCAGCAGTGCCCAGGTACTTATCCTTTAACGCCCTTTTCTGAATCCTGTCGATGATCTTCAGGGTGGTCTCCACTCCCACATCGGAACTTACCAGAATCTCTTCCAGATTATCGAGTACCTCATCATCCACCCGCGACTTACCGATGATGGCTTTACTGATACGGGAAAAGACATTTTGCCTGGTTTTATCAAGGCCCCGGTCGAGATCTTCTTTCTTTTCCTTCGAAAAAATTGAGAACAAACCCATAATGCTGATGATATCCTATTTATAAAAAACCCTGTCCGGCACTTTCAATCCTGACAGGGTTCGAAACCATGATGAAAGCTGCCCCTCACCCTGCCTGGTTCAGGCAACAATGTGGGGAAAGCAATTCAGGCCTTGTTTACTTTTTCGAAAGAAAATCTTTCACCTGGTCGTTAGGGACAATACTTTCCCTGAAGGTATAGGCTCCTGTTTTGGGGGAACGGACCATGCGGATCACCTTGGCATAATCCTTACCGGTGGTGGTTCTCAGGGTTGCAACTACTTTCTTTGCCATATCCGGACTTATTTAATTTCTCTGTGAACAGTTTTCTTCTTCAGGATGGGATTGTATTTCTTTAACTCCAGCCTTTCAGGTGTATTTTTCTTGTTTTTGGTGGTAATATACCGCGATGTACCAGGCATTCCACTGGTTTTATGCTCGGTACATTCCATAATCACCTGTATCCTGACATCCTTGCTTTTCTTTGCCATGTCGCTGCGTTTTTGGAGGTGCAAAATTATTAATTTTCTTCCAATTAAAAGACTTTCACATAAAAATTTATGGAAAATTATCATCTTTACGGGCAAAAGGAGGAACAAATGGACTGGAAAGACAAAACAGCGGTGATCACCGGGGCATCTTCCGGAATTGGCCGTGCACTGGCTTTGAATCTGTCGGGTAAGGGTGCTTCCCTGGTGCTTGCAGCAAGGAATCAGCCAGCGCTGGAAGCACTGGCTTCGGGTCTTCCCGGCGGTAGCAGCCGCGTACGATGTGTGAAAACAGATGTTAGCATTGAAGCAGAATGTGTCAGCTTGATTGAAGAGGCCGCCCGCTTTTCCGGTGACATCGATGTGCTGATCAACAATGCCGGCATCAGCATGCGGGCTCTTTTCGGCGAGGTTGACCTGAAAGTCCTTCATGAACTGATGAATGTGAATTTCTGGGGATCCGTTTATTGTACCAGGCATGCCCTCCCCTTCCTGTTGCAGGCCAAAGGATCGGTAGTCGGTGTTTCCTCCGTCGCGGGCTACAAGGGTTTGCCCGGGCGCAGCGGCTATTCTGCATCCAAGTTTGCCCTGCAGGGATTTCTGGAAACAGTGCGCATAGAATATTCCAAACAGGGACTTCATGTGCTGATCGCCTGTCCGGGCTTCACTGCTTCCAACATCAGGCTGACTGCCAGAGGCAGGGACGGTCGTCCGCAACAGGAGTCCCCCCTCGATGAGCACAAACTGATGAGCGCAGAGATGGTGGCAGAACGTATTGTCAGGGCCATTGAGAAAAGAAAGCGAAGCATGGTGCTTACCACCCAGGGAAAACTGACCGTAAACCTCAACAAATTTTTTCCGGGTCTGGTCGACAGGCTGGTATACCGGCATATGGCCAAAGAACCGGATTCCCCTTTCAAATAAAATTTCCTTGCTTCAGCGCACAGAATGTGCTATCTTGGCCGTGCGATTTTAATGTTAATAATGAACAGATTATAATGTAATCAATTATATATGAAGCAGTTAAATCTTGAAATTCTACCCAAGAAGGGCCTTGGTCAGGTACAATTCGGCGAGGCCATGGAAACCCTGGTGGAATACCTCGGACCTCCCGAGGATATGGAAGAACTGGAAGATGCCGATGAATTCCCGACCATCATCCTGAATTATTTTGATCAGCGGATCACCGTATTCCTGGAAGGGATCGAGAAGCAGGTGATCTCCTGCTTTGAGGTGGATAATGAAAAGGCTTTATTGTTCGGACGTTGGGTTTTCACCCTCAGTGAAAAGGAAATCAAGGAACTGATGAAATCGGAAGGGTATCTCCTTCTTGACGAAGCCATGGAAGAATGGGGAGAAAAACGTGTCACTTTTGAAGACGGCATGATCGATTTCTTTTTCGACAAAGACGGCAGGCTGATATCGGTGAACTGGGGAGTGCTGGTGAATGACAAGGGAGAAGTTGAGGAGATGTAGGAAGGTTTCGTTTGCACGTTTGCACTTGTGCACATGTGCAAACGTGCAAACGTGCAAACGTGAGCGTGAGGATTAGAACGTGTTTATTGTGCTTCACGGGGGTGAAACTGCAAAATTGCAGAACGCAGGTATTCCCTGTCGAGATGGGTATAAATCTCAGTGGTGGTGATGGATTCGTGACCCAGCATTTCCTGGACGGCCCTCAGGTCGGCTCCTCCCTCTACAAGGTGGGTTGCAAAGGAATGGCGAAAGGTATGCGGGCTTACTTTCTTTTTAATTCCTGCATGTAAGGCCAGTTGTTTAATGATGGTGAATACCATGACCCGGCTGAGGCGGCTTCCCCTCCGGTTCAGAAAAACGATGTTCTCATTGCCTTTCGTTACCGGAAGCCGGGAACGGATGTTCGCGATGTAAGCATTGATCAGGTGCACGGCTGTCCTGCCTATCGGAACCAGCCGCTCCTTATTGCCCTTGCCGATCACACTCAGAAAACCTTCATCAAAATGCAGGTCGCTGATCCTGAGGCTGACCAGTTCAGAAACCCGCAAACCACAGCTGTACAAGGTTTCCAGCATGGCCCTGTTTCGCTCTCCTTCCGGCTTGCTCAGGTCGATCTGTGCAATGATGCCGTTAATCTCCTGCACACTCAGCACCTCCGGTAACTTTCTCCCGAGTTTCGGAAGTTCCAGCAATTCCGTCGGATTCTTCGGGCTCAGGTTCTCCAGAAGCAGGTAACGGTAAAATGTCCTTAATCCTGAGATGATCCTGGCCTGGCTTCTTGCCGACATACCGAGTCCGGCCACCCATACGACGAAATCCTGTAAATCCCTCAGTTCCAGATCGACCGGTTGTCCTTTCCAGGCCTTCATCTCGAGATATTGCGTCAGTTTCACCACATCATGCAGGTAGGCATCCACGGAATTATCCGATAACGAACGTTCAAGCTGAAGCCAGGAACGGAAGCCGGTGAGGAGGGAGGACCACAAGGGGTTTAAAGTTTATAGTT
>JAKLIX010000019.1 GCA_022709385.1 Bacteroidota bacterium
CCAACTGAGCTAAGGAGGATTATTCCTTTTTTTCTCCTTCGCCCGCCGACCCTCTGATTAATCCCGCAGTTGCGGGACTCTAACCAACTGAGCTAAGGAGGATTATTCCTTTTTTTCTCCTTCGCCCGCCGACCCTCTGATTAATCCCGCAGTTGCGGGACTCTAACCAACTGAGCTAAGGAGGATTATTCCTTTTTTTCTCCTTCGCCCACCGACCCTCTGATTAATCCCGCAGTTGCGGGACTCTAACCAACTGAGCTAAGGAGGATTATTCCTTTTTTTCTCCTTCGCCCACCGACCCTCTGATTAATCCCGCAGTTGCGGGACTCTAACCAACTGAGCTTCTCCTTCATTTTATTAACCTGATCCAAGTATGTCTTTTCAGCCTTGTTTAGAGGCATACGCTTACCGAATTGTAAATCAATCAACGACTTTGTAGATGTGAAGGGGCGGGTCTGATTGTCAGGTAGTTTACTAATTTGCCTTGAATATTTTTTTGACATTTTACATATGTATACCGATGCTGAATAGGTTTGCTATTATTTAACAAACTGGTGTTCAAAAGTAATAAATTATTGTTGTATAAAGGATTTTCTCCAACAGAAGAACCAGCTATTCCTTTGACTGATTTATGACCTTTAATTCTATTATCTCCCCTTTAAAAAAATCAAAGATGAATATTTTGTCAAAATTGGAAACAAATTTATTTGTCAGGATATCAGGTTCAAAATCAGAATACGCTGAAGATTGTTCGACTCCACCAAGTGTTAGAAGCAACCATAATTCGTTGAATTTGGCCTTGTTTTTATAACCATTGATTCTTTTTTCTTTAGATGTAATTTGTTCAATTACTTGTGATTTAGATAAAGGTCCAGAACATGTTGATCCTCCCGCATAAATATGCAGTCTGGCACTTGGTGATTTTTTAAGACGAGCAATATATGTTGTTTTCACTGCTTCCCCCTTTATCATACTAAGAATTTCTTTCTTAATATTCTCTTTATCTGGTTTTCGCAATGGGAAATTGTGATTGTAAAAGTCAACTCGATATAATCCATTATTATTGGTATTTTCGGAATAAAGGATTGATTCGACATCAGATAATATTGTTCTGATAACACCTTCACGCTCTTTAGAAGGTTTAGAAATAACAAAATCTTTAAGTTCAATACCGATCAATTCACTGTTTCTCTTAATAATAAAGTCGGGATTTTCTGTTATATCTTCGAAAATTTCAATGGACTTGTCATAATAAAATAAGAAGTTACCTAAGTCAATGATTTCTTTGATCTTCTGCTGCTTTTCCATTTTTGAAAGTTTTCCATTTTCAACCTCCGCTAACCAAGGGCTTATTTTCTCCATGATAAACTCCCTATCAAGAGATATAATATTTATTTCATTTAAGAGTTGCTTAATGAAATTAGGGTTAGTAATTTCCAAATCCAACACAATTTAAAGAGCTTGTATGATTGGCGACACAACTTCTTCCTTGTATATTTTAAACAATTCATCAAGCTTATTTACGCTAAATTCATCAGTATAAATTTCAAAATACTCCTGATCATACTCAGCATCAACTTCAGGGTGATTAAATTCAACTTTTATAGTTGGGAACTTTTCAATAATTAATTTATAGAATTCGGAATTCTGACGCAATCCATCCTTCTGTTTGGAAACATTATCGGATTGGACAATGAAATAGAATGAATTTACTGTTTCCTCCTCTTGAAGATCTACTAAGTAACCAAAATAAATCCAAAAACCACTCACTTCTTTTTTTTCAATGGTTTTTGATAGGTAATAAGCACATTCAATCTTGAATCTTAATTCAAAATCGGTAATTGAGATTTTCTTACCCTCATCTGAGGTAAAAGGATATATTCGTGTTGAAGGAATGGGTGTTGTTTTCTGGTCTACTGACCAGCTTTCATTTTTATTTTGATCAATAAGTGATTCGATTTCGATTTTATAACTTTTAAAGAGTTGACAAACTTTCTTGCCAGTTGCGGCTATTACATCAATAATTAATGGCATTTCTGTTAGACATTTTATGTCTAAATCGTCAAATTCAATTTTCTTTTTCATATAATACCTTGTTTAATAATTTCCAACTCACATACCCGTAACCGATTGTTGTTTTTATTTAATATCGATTTCATCAGTGTTACAAGTCGAATTTTATTCCTAAAAGAAAATGATCTTAGCAATATCTTATATTCCGATAAAATTGGATCTTCGCTTAAAACAGAAAATAGTGCCTGACTTAACTGATTGTATGTTATGATTATATAAGGGGGAAAATCATTTTCCTGCGGACGATGGGATAATAATATAAATAGTTTGTCAAACGAAGGGAACTGCTTATCCACAAAATTTTTATACTCATCTAACTGCGTATATTGATTCTTTTCAGGTGATTCTGAACTTTTTAAAGCGACTTTAGCATTGATTTTATTTTCAATAACAATTGTGAATCTATTCGTTTCGTCTACAAAAAATAAGTCCATTCGTCCATTTTCTGTTAAAACCTCCCTTTCTACTGAATACTTCTTTTGTCTTAATTTCTCAACAATTTGATCTGCACCTTTCGATGAAATACCAGTTAGTATCTTTGATAAGATTTCAATAGCAACATCACCAATCATATTGTAATCAAACAAATATCTTAAAATGTTGGAATGTGTATTTTCCCTGAAATTATGTTCCATTAATTCAAAAGTTGATAAACGGAAGATTTCTGGGTTTTGACTTATGATAACTTTTGTTTCTTTTATACGCTGGTCAATAACCAAATCTTTTATGACGAAAAGATCGGAAATGATCTTATTAAATCGATCAAGTTTATCTTGGTATAGTATTGAAGGTGATTTATTAGGCTTAGCTAACTTAAAGAAATCGATAACTTCTTGAAAGCGTTCATGTTTTGATTTTATTCGCTTCTGTTGAAGATTTTTGAATTCTTCAAGAACTATATCAAAATTTTCAAGGGTTAATATGCGAGTAGATTTTTTCAATTAATTATTATTGTCGTAAAGACTGATTTCTAAACTCATTATATAATCAAAGTAGCTACATTAGCCCCCACTCATCCCATCAATAAACGTATCCACAAATTTTAGAATCTTATTAAAAATTCTTTCACTCACGGACTTGCGTTCCAGGAGGGGTGGTTTGTCACCATCAATCAAATCAAGCACTTCGTCACGCAGGGGTTCTCTTTCGGTGAACAAGTAGCCTTCTATTACCTTCTCAACCTTGTCTTGGGCTAATCCTTCTGTTTCACAAAGCTTTAATAGGGCATCACGCTGCTCGGTGTTCCAAAATTTTTCAAATGCATCTGGTATTTCATCGGTATCTGTGATCCAGGGCAGGTTCTCTTGGATGAATTTTTCGATCAGCTCCCTTTTGCTTCTCAAAGTGGCTTCACCACCTATTAGATCCATGATCTCTTTGTGGGTTTTCTCATGGTCTTTCCCCTTCATTCGGGCAAGTAACTTCAAGATATACGCCACATTGATTTCATCGCGGTGGATCAACTCCAGTTCAAAATCTACATCTTCCAGTATGGAAACTTTTTCTTTCTGATGATCCGACTTGACCTTTTCATATAAATCCAGGTACTTGCTTTTATAATCTTCAAAAAGCTGTTCATTCATCGCCAGGTCATCAAAGCTGAAATCTGCAAAGGTGGCCAGTACATTTTTCAGGCGGATCAACTCTCTGAAAGCCTTGATGAAGACAAGTTCTTCTTCTTCACTGGGCAAGTCGTTAACGCTGTTGACTGTAGGTGCGATCTTCAGCAATTCAATAAATGCCTGGCTGAACTTTCGCACATAAACCTCATAAGGTTCAATGATAATAATATCCCTGGCATCCTTGTTGGAAAACAAGGCGATGGCATCATCGGTAGCGGCTTTCAGGTTGCGGAAAACAACAATATTCCCCTGGGATTTCTGCTCGTTCAATATCCTGTTGGTGCGGCTGTATGCCTGGATCAACCCATGATATTTCAGGTTTTTGTCCACATACAGGGTGTTTACCTTTTTGGCATCAAATCCTGTTAAAAACATATTTACTACAAGAAGGATGTCCACCCGATCTTTATCCTGAAAATCAATACGTTCACGGTTTTTTATCCTTTTGGAAATATCATTGTAGTAATTATAAAAAGATTCACTGTCTTTAGTTGAGTAACTGGTCTCGTACATGGTGTTGTAATGACCGATGTATTCATCCAGCTTTTCTCTGCTGTGCTTCGACAGCCCATACAATGCCCTGGGTTCTTCCACCACCGATACCTCTTCAGGCAGGAAACCACTTGCTTCAGGATCTTCTTCATTGGCTGTATAGCTGAAGATGGTCACCACCCTGAGATCGTGAACACCAGATTCTTTCTTTTGCAACAGATTGTCGTAGTACTTGATGAGTGTATCAATGCTGCTGACACATAAAATGGCGGTGAAATCTTTGTTATAGGTCTTGCGGTTGTGGTTAGCCAGGATGTAATCACAGATTTTATCAATGCGCTTGGGCGACTCCATCAACTCCCTGGTGTCGATGTCTTCGACTTCAATATCAATATTGTTGCGGCTGTCATCCCTTTGCCTGTACCTTCCCACATATTCCACCGAGAATTTCAATACATTTTCATCCCGAATGGCGTCCGTAATCACATATTTATGCAGGCAATCCCCGAAAAGTTCGGTTGTGGTGCGTTTTCCCTTTTCATTCTTTACGGCATTATCCACGAAAATGGGTGTACCCGTAAACCCAAACATCTGGATGTTGTTGAAATAGGACTTAATACGGGCATGGGTTTCACCAAACTGGCTACGGTGGCATTCATCGAAAATGAAGACAAGGCGCTCCTCCTTCAGACTATCCATCCTGGGCGAATAATGCTTCTTCGAAATGGCTGTGTTCAGTTTCTGTATTGTGGCGACAATCAGCTTAGTGTCGTCACTGAATTGTTTCACCAGGGTTTTGGTACTGTCGGTACCATCGATACTGCCTTTGCTGAAACTGTTAAATTCCTTAGTGGTTTGATAGTCCAGATCCTTGCGGTCAACTACAAAAACAACTTTCTTTACCTGCGGAAGGTTTACCAGCACCTGGCTGGCTTTAAAGGAAGTCAGTGTTTTCCCTGAACCCGTTGTATGCCAAATATAACCACCTTTGGTGGTGTTTTTGACCCTGTCGACCAGGGCTTCCACCGCATAATACTGGTAAGGGCGCAGTACCATCAATATTTTATTGGCATCGCTCAGCACTACGTATTTGGTGATCATCTTGCTCACATGGCAGGTATCCAGAAAAGTAAAGGCAAATTTTTCAAGCTGGGTGATGGTATGGTTTTTTTCATCACTCCAGAAGAAGGTCTGCTTGAAGGATTGGTATCGGTTGTTAGCGTAATATTTGGTGTTGACCCCGTTGCTAATGATAAAGATCTGTACATACTGGTACAAGCCCGAATTTGACCAGAAGGAATGCCTCTGGTAGCGGTTGATCTGGTTGAAGGCCTCCTTCAGTTCGATGCCCCTACGTTTCAGTTCAATTTGCACCAATGGCAGGCCGTTGATCAACAGGGTAACGTCATAACGGTTTTTATAGGTGCCTTCAATTGTAACCTGGTGGGTGACCTGAAACTGATTCTGGCACCAGTTTTCCATCTCCAGGAACTGAAAATACAGGTTATCACCATTATCCCGAACAATATGCTGTTTCTGCCGCAGTGTCCTGGCTTTTTCAAAGACATTCCCCTTATTTAATATATTAATGATCCTGTCGAATTCATTATCAGAAAACTGAATGTTGTTGTGTTTTTCGAGCTGTATCTTCAGGTTCGCCAGCAGATCCCTTTCATTTTGGATGGCAATGAAGTTGTAGCCCAGCGTTTGAAGCTGGGTGACCAGGTTGTCTTCCAATATTTGTTCAGGTTGCTTGGACATTACTGTTTTCTTCTACTTTAGCTTTTCTTATATTTTTGATAATTGCTATTTATATGTAATATATTCAGTGATTTCTTCACAAGTTCTAACATCACTATCATTCATAACAAATTCAGTGTTACGTTTAATTTCGTATGTCGGTTCAACAATTAACTTAAATTCACCTGTCGAGTTGAAATCTCTTGCAAGCAATTGCCAGCTTATAAGAACCTCTTTACTATCAAATTTAGGAATACAAAAGCATTTGAAGGAAATAGTATCTTTTTGTATTAGTGGAGCGTTGTTAAGAGGCTCAAACAAGATTTCCCTCCTTTCATTAAATGCCCAAGTTGTTCTGAATTTTGATGCTTTCTCGTACATTAGAATATTCTTTGTAAAATCATCGTCAACTTTTCGTACGTAATCTGAAAATTGAAGTGTAAACTTCCAATCCTCAATAACTCGACCTCCAATGTTCTGAATAAATGTTGTTAATGAACACCACCCGTGATTTATTTTGTTTGACCCGAATAAGCTTATCGGTTGTACTTGAATTAATGCTGGGTTAAATCTGGTTCTCGAATATAAATCCAAAAAGGGATCAGTCATTTGTTCAGGTTTCAATTTGTATTCAGTAATACATTTTAAAAACTTCGGATTAATAATTCCATTATTACCCTTTGTTGTAATTGATACTTGAATATCATACTTGTCTTTGAATTGAAATTCATTTACGTACCAATTAAATGTATCATGATATTCTTCAATTAAATCAGCAATATCTTGCCAACAATAAAGAACTATTTGAAAACTATTATTAGCACAATTCTCTTGATCTTTTAACCTAATATATTTTTCAATGGACACATCTTTTGCTGCTGTTGTGGCAAAAACAAAGGTTCTAAGTTTTGGTTCGAATTTTAAAGCTTTGCTGATTTCGGCATCAATTTCAGATTCAGTTAGTTTCTGTTCAGTATAATTGTCCTTGCCTTTACATTGTATTCCCCAATATTCATTTTCTCCTTTTGGTTTTCCATATACATCAACACCATTCTGGGGTTGTCCTAAACGTCCATTTTTTTTAATAGTTAACGGACATCCCCAAATCTCACCAAAAAGTTTTTTGCACAAAGTTTCAAAGTCTTGCCAGTTTTCAGGAGGTCTTATTGCTTTTTTCATCTTATCATGGTTCTTATGATTGTTCATCATTAACTGAACATTTGCTGAAGTAATCCTTTCTTCCAAAGTTCCATTTTTTCTATTTGGGTAGCGGTGTGATTTATTTTGTCATCGATGGATGAAAGGAATTTGGCGATTTTCGTTTGTTCTGGTGCGGAAGGAATTGCCAATAACAACTTCAATAATTGGGTTTTAGACATGTTAAATCTGGTACTCCCCTGGGCTAATTTTACTATTTTGTTTCTAAACAACTCATTTCTAAAAAGATATCTTGCAAAAAAGGGATTAATTAAATCAGGTGAAAAGAGACGATATCCGAAACAAAAACTATTCAAATATAATTCACCAACATTATCTAATAAAACTGAGGCTGTTCCAATTTCATATGGAGTTTCTGAAGATGTAGTAAAAAATATATCGCCGAATTGAACCATATTTTGATTTTCATTATCAGCAATATGCACATATTCAAACCTTGAAGAATCAATTTTTGAATCATCAAAAATTTGTTTGTACTGAATATATGGCTTTCCGTGACCGAAATCTTCTTTTGATTTACCAGTCAAACCGTTATAGGTCTCCCCGATATCCCCTAATTTCATTTGAACCCAATCTGGAAACTCCTTCCCATTATCATCCTTAAACCGAAGTTCCTGAGAGAAAATGTTCTGCATGATGCCTTTCTTGTATTGATCAAGTAATGCTTTCTTCTTTTTCAACTGGCTGATCTTCTGATCCACTGCGGTAAGGAAGGTAGCGATTTTGGTTTGTTCGGAAACAGAGGGGATTGCAAATTTCAAGTTCTCAAACTCTTTTTGACCAAGTGTTTTATTTCTTCCAGCCCCCCCTGGGGAGGCAAGTTCCAACAAAGATTTACCTTTTTTCGTCAAGAAAAAGTGCAATAAATAATTCAAGTCAGCTTGATTTTCGATAGGCAAATACATTGGGAAACGGTGTGAAGCAATCTTCCCTTTCTCATTCATAGTCGTTACAGCAACCGCCTGTTCCCATGCAAAAACAATATTTACAATTAATGCATTTTCTACAACCCAGAAAACTCGTTTATTGCCTAATGACTTCCCAGTTACACTTTCTTTGTAAAATATTCCCTTGCCATGTGAACGAATACCTATCTGATAATATACCTCACTATCAACAACGTCTACAGGATTTGATATACGATTTGTTATTGCTCCAACTTTTTTAACCTGCCATTCATCGGAAAATCCAGGGAAACGAAGTTTTGGTTGATTCCTTTGCTTTTCCATATTTAGAAAGGAGTGGGGATGTTAAGTTCGTTACAAAAATTAGCTATAATGGTCTCTGTTTCAATAATCTGCTTGTCTAAACTTTTAATTTTAGATGCAACCTTAACAATATCAATCCTTTCTTCCTCTTCAAATAACTCGACGTATCTTGGAATATTCAGATTATAACCATTCTCAGCTATTTCATTTATTGTAACTCGTTTACTATATTTTATTTCTTCAAGACGGTTTCTGTACATTGATATGATTTTATCAATATCATCAAGTCTTAGCATGTTTTGATTTGTAGCTTTCTCAAAGTATTGACTGCTATCAATGAAAAGAATATCATCAGGGTTTTCCCTACATTTCTTAAAGACCAGGATGCATGTTGGAATAGCCGTTCCATAAAAGATATTTGCAGGCAGCCCTATTACAGCATCCAGGTAATTCTTTTCAGCGATCAGGTATTTCCTGATATGTTCCTCCGCAGCCCCCCTGAATAATACACCATGTGGCAAAACGATGGCCATAATACCATTGTCAGCAAGGTGATATATCATATGCTGGACAAAAGCGAAATCCGCTTTGGAGGCTGGTGCGAGTTTCCCATATTGGCTGAATCGGTCATCCGTCATAAACAAGGGACTGGCACTCCATTTGGCTGAAAAAGGAGGATTGGCAACGATGGCTTCAAATTTCAAATGCAAGTGCTGCGGATGTTCGAGGGTATCTTCCTGCTTAATATCAAATTTTCGATAATGGACATCATGCAGTATCATGTTCATGCGGGCAAGGTTGTAAGTGGTTCGGTTTAATTCCTGGCCATAAAAATTGCCCACCTCCAGAACCTCCCTGGCCACCCGTAGCAACAATGATCCCGAGCCACAGGTAGGATCATAGGCTGATTTTAATTTTGTCTTGCCAGTTGTCACTATCTTCGCCAGAACCTTACTCACTTCCTGTGGCGTATAAAATTCACCCGCTTTCTTTCCAGCACCACTGGCAAACTGGGCAATCAGATATTCATAAGCATCCCCAAGTACATCCAGTTCCAGATGATCCAGGTCAAAATCAACCTGATCGAGATGATACAACACCTTGGCAATGATTTCATTTCTGGCTTCTGGTGTCTTACCCAATTTAGTGCTGTTAAGATCCATGTCCTCAAAGAGGTTATCGAAGTCCTCTTCGCTTTCAGTGCCCATCGTACTTAACTGGATATTCGTAAGGATCTTCTGTAGGTCTTCCAGAATAAAATGCTTACCATTCCCCTTATCCCCATTTCCTCTTTTAGCCACCTCGCTGAACAATTCAGAAGGTTTCAGAAAGTATCCAAGTTTAGCCAATGATTCTTCCTTAATGGCTTCAATATATTCCAGTCCTTTCTTATTGCCCTCATCAATATCATGATATTTGATCCTATCCTGTACGAGGATTGAATCAGCGTAACGATACATCTTCTCAGACAGGTACTTATAAAAGATGAACCCCAGGATATAATCACGGAATTCATCTGCATTCATCTTCCCTCTGAGGGTATTAGCTATGTTCCAGAGTTGTTGTTCGAGTTGTTTTTTTTGGTCGTCTGACATATTTTGAATCAGAATTAAAATTAAAATCTAAATATTGGTTGCCTTAGTCTTTAAATGGATTCTGATGAATCAAAATCATCATAATCATCGAAATAATCATATTGTTCCTCAATCTCAATATTGCTGCTTCCTCTCACAGCTATATGCTGTTTTTGAATGTCCTTAAATTCACCTTTATCCCACCATTCTTTTAATTTGTCTTTAAAGATTGTACATACAGGAATCCCCTTCTTAACATTTTTGGGTTCAAAAGCAGGACGCTCAACAATATTAAAATCATTTGTCAAATCAACCTTCTGTGCATAATTCGGCATTTTAACAGTCCTATATGTCAAATAATAACCACCAACAGTTTTTTCTTCGTGGTCATCAGTGTCAAACCAGGTCGCTTCTTCAATCCATCTTTTGGTTGGACTAAAGTGTACAGGAAGCAAAAATTTATTTGAATCGGGAATCCAATAATATATTCTTCCAAAATATAAACTATGTAAATATTTTTCGAACAATCTTGGGCGAAAAGGCTCTGACCCCAACTCACTTTTTAAAGGCACAAGCCATAATACAGCGACCTTTCTTCTGTGATATTCTATTGTTTTTTCAACAAGCTTATTGATAGTATAAGAACTTGTTTGTACCTCAATCGCAATCGGTTGATTATTAATTCGTCCACTTATATCAGGTATAATTTCCTTTAGGTTTTTATCAGGCTTAGCAGGTATAGATCGTTCGGTATCCCATTTGCCATCAGGAAAAGTGCTTTGTAGGATGGAACATATTTCGTCTCTACAATTATTGTGAAGCTGATGATCCTTTCTTCCAACTACTGGACTTAGTCGGGCATGATGGGCAAAATGATCGACTTTCTCAACACATTTGCGAACAATAGCTTCAGATAAACAAGATTGACAAAAGAAAGGCCCATCAGCCTTTGTAATGAACTCTGCTTCAACACGCTTATTATCTGCCTTCCTTCTTGCAATACCTGCGACAAGTCCAGTGCATCTTGCTAAAATACTATCTGTTTGCTCCTTAATATTAGTTGTTGATTTGATCATTTGGAATAAAGAGATTGATATTCAACATCATCCTTCATTTTCTCAACCAAAAAATCTACCCATGCCCTTGTGTATAGATAGTCTTTGTGAGGTTTATCAAAAACGCAAAATTGCTTATTTGTAACCTGTGGTTGCTTGGATTTACCGTTAGGCCTAACTCCGTACTTCTTCCAACACCTTTGGTGTGTATCCGAATTAAATTTATCTATTGATCCTTTTTGACGATGGATCTTAGGGTTGCCTAAATTCTCTTGTACAAGTTTAATTACTTCCCCCGCCTTTAGCTTGTCTCCATTTACAACACCAATTTCTTTATACTTGACCATTGCAACAAACTTGCCCAACTCTTCCTTTTCTTGATCACTCAATCGGTCATAGTTTACAAATTGGATAGGAAGGACTCCTTTACTCTGATGATTAGCTACTTGAATAAGGAAAGCTTTAAATGAATATTTATTGCTTTCAAAAACATCAGTTGAAACTGAAGACCTATATTTATTAATAAAATCAACAACAGGCTTAGTATTTGGATTGCTTGTTACAGCATTTGAAAGGCTTTCTGATGAAGGAAATAGCTGCAATGAGAAACTTAAACTCTCACGTAAACAATATTTTACGCCAAATTCGGATTCGAGAAGCTCATCAAAGTTCAATAACATTGCCTGACATTCACCAAAAATATCACTATCAATCTCAGGAAGAGATTTATGTTCAACTTTGTTCCGTAAAGGGATAAAAAATTCCAGATTCTTACGGACAGGATTTGAACTATCTGATCCAAAAAAATGCTTCAGGCTGGTTTCAAGATCCCAATAGAAGAAATCGCCATCTTCTTTCCTAAATCTTCCATTGCTATGTTTAAAGAATGGTTTTATTTTTTTCTTAAAAAAAATCGCATGAAACAATGCCGTCCATGCAATAACCATCATCGAAATGTATCCACTTGACTTAAACTTAACAGCTGGTTTATTATAAACTTCCACTGCAAGTAAAGCAGCATCCCTTGCTTTTTCAAGTGAAACTTTTACATTATTTGGGAGCCCTCGCATAATAGATGTTACTTGTTACAACGTAAAGAAATTAAACACCAAAGACATTCGAATGCCAACAACACTCTATAATTTCCAAATAAGCCTTCTAATCTCATTCTGTGCGAGTTATCTCCTCCAGGTCGTATCATTATCCCAAGACTCCCATTGGCTCCCCAGAACTCTTTAAAACCCCATTTGTGGGCATTACTTGCCTCGATATAGCAAACTGATTCCGAAGCTGCGAATGAAGGAAAGCGGTTACTCAGAGAAAGTAATGTCAATTGTACCCATGTGCAACATTTAAGCAAGTATCGATGCGAAAAATGTATATAGTAGATAATGTGCATGTTAATAATCAAGGGTTTAGGTTAAGCAAACGTATGAAATTTTTTTGTTCTGAAAACTTTATCATCCGGTTTATCATATCTTTATTTGCAAGTTTCAAAGGAACACCGTATTAAAACATTGATTATCAACGATATGATAGATGACATAATAAAAGACAAGTGACATAATTATTGCCTTCATTGCGTACTCGCCAAGAAAACAGCCATTTTTTAGATGCAGCGAATCCGCTATATCATGCACCCCAAAGGGGGGTGTTGTGGTGTATGTGGCTTCAATGGCATCGGGTGCTGGCTTTAAACAGATGTTTGATGCGCTGATGAACCAAAACATTAGACCAATACCGGTATAAATTAGACTTGCTTCAGTGCATGGATTTTATCCTCTCTGTCCGGGCATTGTTTGCTGCTTTCAGTTTCATGCGGCCAAACGCTTTTCTTGTATCTTTGACCCCCGAACGTTAGTGCATGGTTCATGGAGAAGGATGCAGTCATATATATTGCCGGGCACAGGGGCATGGTGGGTTCGGCTTTGCTGCGGCGCCTGGAAGCGGGACAGTACCGGAATATCCTGACGGCCGGGCATGAGGTGCTGGACCTGACCGTACAGCAGGCCACCGACCGTTTTTTTGAGAAGCACCGGCCACAGTATGTCTTTATTGCTGCCGCCCGGGTGGGAGGCATCATGGCCAACAACAGCCTGCGCGCCCAGTTTCTGTACGACAACCTGCTCATGGCTGCCAACATCATCCATGCTTCCTACCGTTACGGGGTAAAGAAATTGCTTTTCCCGGGCAGTTCCTGCATTTATCCCCGGATGGCTCCCCAGCCCCTGAAAGAGGAGGCCCTGCTCACGGGCCCGCTGGAGTTTACCAATGAACCTTATGCCATCGCCAAAATAGCCGGGATCAAACTCTGCGAGAGCTACTACCGGCAGTATGGCTGTGATTTTCTTTCGCTGATGCCTGCCAATCTCTATGGTCCGAACGACAATTACGACCTGCTTACGGGCCATTTGTCCGCTGTGCTCGTCCGTAAGTTCTACCTGGCCCGGTGCCTTCAACAGGGCGACCTGGAAGCGGTGCGTACGGATGCCGCCAGGCACGGGCTGCAGCTGGCGACTGAAGCTGCCATTTACCAATGGCTGGAGGATAACGGTATCCGGTCGCATCCTTCCCTGCAGCTCACCCTCTGGGGCAGCGGAAGTCCGAGGCGTGAGTTCCTCCACGTGGACGACCTGGCCGATGCCTGTGTGTTTGCCATGGAAAGGATCAGCGCGGCCCGGGTGTATGAATCGGGCATCTCACACCTCAACGCGGGTACCGGCCGCGACCACAGCATCAGGGAACTGGCGGAGCTGACCGCCGCATCCTCCGGCTTCAGGGGTGAAATCGCATGGAATCCTTCGAAACCCGATGGCACGCCGCGTAAGCTGCTGGATGTGAGCCGCATGTCTGATCTTGGCTGGAAAGCGAAAATCAGCCCTGAGGAAGGATTCCAAAGGGTCGCTGCCGCCTACGCTGCTTCACAGGCAGCATCACCTCAATCTTCCGGCCTGTGAAATACCTTGTAACAGGAGGGGCGGGCTTTATCGGGTCCAACATCGTGGAGGCCCTGCTGGCCGGCGGGAAGCAGGTCAGTGTGTTCGACAATTTCTCCACCGGCCGGCGCGAAAACCTCGACGCTTTCCTGTTTCAGCCGGGCTTCGGACTTCATGAAGGCGACCTGAGGGATTACCGCCAGGTGTTGTCAGCCACCGAGGGAGCCGATTACGTGCTTCATCAGGCGGCCCTGCCCTCCGTACCCCGCTCCGTGGCCGACCCGCTGACGACCAATGAGGTAAACATCAACGGAACCCTCCATGTGCTGCAGGCTGCCAGGGAATGCGGGGTGAAAAGGGTGGTCTTTGCTTCCAGCTCATCGGTGTATGGTGACGGACCCGGCCTGCCCAGGAAGGAGGAGATGCCGGCCGCTCCCATGTCGCCCTATGCCCTGTCGAAGTACACTGCCGAACGCTACTGCCAGCTGTTCTGGGAGCTTTATGGTCTTGAAACGGTTTGCCTGCGGTACTTCAATGTCTTCGGTCCCCGCCAGGATCCGGCTTCACAGTACAGCGCCGTGATCCCGAAGTTCATCAGCCTGATCCGCCGCGGCGAAAGGCCGGTGATTTATGGCGACGGACTGCAGTCACGCGACTTCACCTATGTGGACAACAACGTTCATGCCTGCCTGCTTGCCTGTACCGCAGCACAGGCCGCCGGGAAGGTGTATAACATCGCATGCGGCCGGCAGTACAGCCTGCTCGACCTGGTGAAAAGCCTGCAAGAACTGACGGGACTTCACCCGGAGCCGGTCTTTGCACCGGCCCGGCCGGGCGATGTGAAACATTCCATGGCGGATATCCGGAAAGCGCAGGAAGAACTGGGTTTCAGTGTAAGGACAACCTTCCGCGATGGCCTGCAGAAAATGCTGGGATCAGCAATTTAGTATTTGAAAATCTGTTGTTTAGTGAAGGCCAGCCGGCATTGATCAAAATTTTTGATCGTCCGTCTTGCAGGGAAGAAATATTTCTCTACCTTTGCAAACCTGTTTCAATAATCCTCCTTAGCTCAGTTGGTTAGAGTCCCGCAACTGCGGGATTAATCAGAGGGTCAGTGGGCGAAGGAGAAAAAAAGGAATAATCCTCCTTAGCTCAGTTGGTTAGAGTCCCGCAACTGCGGGATTAATCAGAGGGTCGGTGGGCGAAGGAGAAAAAAAGGAATAATCCTCCTTAGCTCAGTTGGTTAGAGCATCTGACTGTTAATCAGAGGGTCGCTGGTTCAAGTCCAGCAGGGGGAGCAAAATTTAGCCGGTTTTACCGGCTTTTTTTATGTATTACATTTACATTCTATACTCAGCTACCAGTAACCTGTACTATATTGGTCATACTGAGGATGTTGAATGCAGACTTCATTGTCATAACCAAACAGATCGGAATACATTTACATCAAAACATAGGCCCTGGATTTTGGCTGCTCTTTTTTCGGTTGGTGAAAGCAGGGCAGAAGCGATTCGACTTGAACGTTTCATTAAGAAACAGAAATCCCGGAAGTTCATTGAATTACTTGTCAAGGGAGATCGATTTGATGGAGTACTTGCTCAGTTGGTTAGAGTCCCGCATGTGCGGGATTAATCAGAGGGTCGCTGGTTCAAGTCCAGCAGGGGGAGCAAAAACAGAGCGAGTGTGAGCGTGAGAGCGAAGGTTCTCCATCATACTCGCTCTGTTTTTTCCTCACTCCCGCTCTGGCTCTCACTCTATTAAACATTATTTTTTCTGCTGTTTCTATATAACGAAACCAGCTTTGCATACGCACACCTATCAAGTATGAGTATAAAACCTGCAGTAAATTTCTTACCCTTCAGATCAGCATTGTACAACCCAGGCTAATCATCGTACTCGGTATGTCCGTAGTAAAGTTCTTTTTGTCAGTGGACGAAAGTGACCATTTTGCTGCATGGAAGAAACACAGGACGATGAAAGAGATGGATAAACACAGGGAGGGCCAGATTATCCCGGATGTTGAACTGAGTCCCGGGATCAAATCGACGATAGTCCTTGTCATTCACCCCAGCCTGAGGCATTTATCCATTAAGAACAGGTGGTATAAGAATGAATTTACGGGTGACGATGCAGAAATTGAATTGCTCAAGGATGCATATAACAGAACCTGATATTTTTACCTCTCCCCCCCCCCCCCCCCCATTCCTCCCGCGCTTTTTGTACCTTTGCCGTTTCTTAGCTGAACTCTATGAAATCGATACTTGGAATCGGCAATGCGCTGGTGGATGTGATGACGATGCTGGAGGGCGATCAGGCGCTTCACGACCTGGGCTTACCCAAGGGCAGCATGCAACTGGTGGACAAGTCCGTGAGCCGGAAGGTGCTGGAATATACCGGTAAATTTGAGAGGAAGCTGGCTTCGGGAGGCTCGGCCGCCAATACCATCCACGGCCTGGCCGGTTTGCAGCTGCCCACGGCCTTTATCGGAAAAGTCGGCCGCGACGACCTGGGCGATTTTTTTCGTAAGGATCTGAAGGAAAGCAATATCCACCCCATCCTGCTGGAGTCCGAAACCGAATCGGGCTGTGCCGTAGCCCTGGTGACGCCCGACACGGAGCGCACTTTCGCCACCTACCTGGGAGCCGCCGTAGAACTGGAAGCCGGCGAACTGGATGATGCCTGGTTCTGGGATCACCAGGTATTACACCTGGAAGGCTACCTGGTACAGAACCGTGACCTGGTAAGGGTGAGCCTGCAGAAGGCCAAAAAGCACGGCATGCTGGTTTCGCTGGATATGGCCAGTTACAATGTGGTGGAAGCCAACCGGGATTTCCTGAGGGAGATGGCGCGTGACTATGTGGATATCCTCTTTGCCAATGAGGCGGAAGCCCATGCCTTTACCGGCAAAGCGCCCATGGAAGCCCTGGATGAGATGGCTTCCATGTGTCACATTGCGGTGGTAAAGCTCGGTCCGGGCGGTTCCCTGATCCGCCAGGGAGATCAGGTGGTGCACGTGGAGGCTGTCCCGGCCGAAGTGATCGACACCACCGGTGCCGGCGACCTGTATGCAGCCGGCTTCCTCTACGGCCTGCTGAAAGCTTACTCCCTGGAAAGCTGCGGGAAGCTGGGATCCCTTATGTCGGCCAAAGTGATCGAAGTGGTGGGCGCCAAGATACACCCGGAAGGCTGGGACGAGATCCACGGGGCCCTCGCCGCATTCTGACCCCGGGAGTCAGAAAATTGACTTTCTGACCTATTGCAGGTTCACAGCTTTTTTCTAATTTTGCAGCCCTTTTAATTGTTAACGGAATTACAGACCGCCTGGACGCATTCGTACACAGGCTACAAAACGACAAGCGCATGAAAGTTTACCAGACCAACGACATCAGGAATATCGCCCTGGTGGGAGGAGCCAAATCGGGAAAGACAACCCTGGCAGAAACCATGTTGTTCACCGCCGGCCTCATAAACCGCAGGGGCTCCGTGGATGACAAGAATACCGTATCGGACTACCGCGACATCGAGCTGGAAAGGCAGAACTCGGTCTTTTCCACGGTGATGTATGCCGAATTCG
Source organism: Bacteroidota bacterium (assembly GCA_022709385.1). Classification (GTDB taxonomy): domain Bacteria; phylum Bacteroidota; class Bacteroidia; order Bacteroidales; family CAIXZF01; genus JAKLIX01. Next base: position 17,493 of record JAKLIX010000019.1, read on the forward strand.
GAGGAAAGAAGATCAACCTGATCGACTGTCCGGGCTTCGATGACTTTTTCGGTGAAGTGGTGGCTGCCCTTTCGGTTTGCGACACGGCCCTGATGATGGTCAACGGCCAGAACGGGGTGGAGGTCGGAACGGAGGTCACCTGGCGTTATGCCACCAAAACAGGCACACCCGTGGTCTTCCTGGTAAACCACCTGGAGCATGAAAACTCAAACTTCGACGAAACCGTCCGCCAGCTCAGGCACGCCTTCACCAACAGCATCACCCCCATTCAATACCCCGTGAACCCCGGCCTCGGATTCGACGCCGTGATCGACTTGCTGAAAATGAAGATGTTACGTTTCAAGGACGGCAAGTACGAGACCCTTGACATTCCCGAAAGCGAGAAGGCCAAAGCCGAGGAAATGCACGGCCAGCTGATCGAAAGCGCAGCCGAAAGCGATGAAAGCCTGATGGAAATCTTTTTCGAGAACAACACCCTTACTGAAGAAGAGCTGCAGCGCGGCCTGAAACTGGGCATCATCCGCAGGAGCTTTTTCCCGGTCTTCTGTATCGGGGCCAAATCCAATATCGGGGTGAACCGGCTGATGGAATTCATCACCTCTTCCCTGCCCGGCCCGGCCGAAATGCCCTTCAAAAAAACCACAGGCGGCAGGGAACTGAAGTACAATGCTTCGGAACCCGTCTGCGCTTTCGTCTTCAAGACCTCCATCGAGGCCCACCTGGGCCAGATCTCCTTCTTCAAGCTTTACGCCGGCGAACTCACCGAGGCCATCGACCTGGTGAACGGGAATACAGGCTCCAAGGAAAGGCTGACCCAGTTGTTCTCAGTGGCGGGAAAAAACAGGGAGAAGGTCGAGAAATTCCTTCCCGGCGACATCGGAGCCACCATCAAACTGAAAGACACCTACACGAATCATACCCTCAACGGCGGAAAGAACAGCGACGACCAGCTTGCAAAAATGGTGTATCCCGATCCCAAGTACCGCGTGGCCGTGAAGGCAAAGAACCAGGCCGACGACGAGAAGCTCGGCTCCATCCTGTATGAACTGCATTCGGTGGATCCCACCCTGATGGTTGAGTACTCCAAAGAGCTGAAACAGTTGATTTTACAGGGTCAGGGCGAATTACACCTGAACATTGCCAAGTGGCAGATCGAGAAGGTGAACAAGATCGAGGTGGAATATCTTCCGCCGCGCATCCCCTACCGTGAGACCATTACCAAGATGGCCAAGGCCACTTACCGCCATAAGAAACAATCGGGCGGCGCCGGCCAGTTCGGGGAAGTCCACATGCTCATCCAGCCCTGGTCTGAAAACATGACCCACCCCACCGAATTCCCCGTTCGCGGCAGCCAGGAAGAACCACTGACCTGGGGCGGCAAACTGATGTTCTACAACTGTATCGTGGGCGGTTCCATCGATGCACGCTTTATGCCGGCCATCCTGAAAGGGATCATGGAAAAGATGGAAGAAGGACCCCTGACGGGTTCCTATGCCAGGGATATCGCCGTGTATGTCTATGACGGCAAGATGCACCCGGTCGATTCCAACGAAATCTCCTTCAAGCTCGCCGGCCGTAACGCCTTCAGGGAGGCTTTCAAAAATGCCGGTCCCAAGATCCTCGAACCTATTTACGACGTGGAAGTCTTCCTTCCCGAAGAGAAGATGGGTGATGTGATGACCGACCTGCAGGGCCGCCGTGCCGTGATCATGGGCATGGAAAGCGAAGGCAGCTTCCAGAAGATCAAGGCCCGCGTACCCCTGGCCGAAATCTCAAGGTACTCCACCGCCCTGAGTTCCATCACCTCAGGACGGGCCACCTATACCATGAAATTCTCGGAATACGTACAGGTACCGCCCGACGTCCAGACCGCACTGCTCAAAGCTTACGAAGAGCAGGAGAAAGACGAGGAATAATTCCTGCAAGCTTTCGGCATAAACGCCAGAATTGCGATTGTTCCCTGATTATTGGTACTTTTATGGCTGCTTAGCGCAAGCCCGGCTATGAAAAATGTCAATATCAGGATCGTGGTACTGCTGGGAGCCTTTTCCATCGCTTCCATCATCCTCTTCCAGGTGTACTGGATGTACCACACCTTCAACATCACCTCCGACCAGTTTACCCGCAGGGTGAAGATCGCCCTCTACTCCGTGGCCCAGCGCATGGCCGACTATTCCGAAGTGGATCTCCCCTACGATGTGGTGAACCAGGTCACTTCCAACTACTTCGTGGTGAATGTAGCCACCCATATCGATGCCACGGTGCTGGAACATTATCTGCAGACCGTTTTCAAGGAACACAACATCGACCTCGACTGTGAATATGCCATTTACAACTGCGAGACCAATGCCATGATGTATGGCAACTACCTGGGAAGTAATGAATTACGAAAAGAACGAAGAAGCAGTCCGGGCGCCTTCGAAAAACAGGAAGGCCTGGTTTACTATTTCGGGGTGATCTTTCCCAACCGTACCAGTTATCTGCTCCAGAACATCAATGTGTGGATGATCTCCTCGGGGATCGTGCTGATGGCCCTGTTGTTCTTTTCCTATTCTGTTTTCGTGATCCTCAGGCAAAAAAGGCTGTCGGAGATACAGAAAGACTTCATCAACAACATGACGCACGAGTTTAAAACACCCATCTCCACCATCGCCATTGCTTCTCATGTATTACAGGAAGACCGTATTGAAGCCGATCCGGAACGCTTTCACCGTTATGCCCGTATCATCGGGGAGCAGAACACCAGGCTGCAGCAGCAGATAGAGCGGGTTCTCCAGATCGCCACCATGGAAAGGAGCAGCGACGGGATACGGCCGGAAGCGCTCGACCTGCACCGGCTAATCAGGGAAGCCATGGCCAATTACCCCCTTGGTGAAGTCAATATACAGTTCAGGCTGAATGCAGTGTCAACCAGGATCATGGCCGACAGCTTTCACCTTGAAAACATCATTTACAACCTGCTCGACAATGCCGTCAAATACGGGGGAAAGGAAGTGGAAATTGTCCTTTCGACCATGAACAAGGCCGGATGGATCATGCTCAGTGTTTCCGACAACGGGCCCGGCATCGAGAAAAAATACCTGAAACGGATCTTTGACAAGTTTTTCCGTGTCCCTTCGGGGAATATCCACACCGTGAAAGGCTTCGGGCTGGGGCTTTATTATGTGAAGCGGGTTGCGGAAGACCACGGATGGAAGATCTCGGCAAGCAGCCAGCCTGGAAAGGGAACCACCATCAGCCTCAGGATTACGGCAATAGAGCCTGTGACTGCGGAAAAGGAACCTGAAATGTGAACAGTAATAAGTAAATCTGACCGAAAATTATTCGCATTTTCACTTAGATTCAGAATACCTTGAGATCAAATAAAACCAGCGCCAATGAATGAAAAAACCAGACCCAGAATCTTGTATGTGGAAGACGATGTGACCCTGGGTTTTGTGACTTCCGACAACCTGGAAAAGAAGGGTTATGCCGTGAGCCACTGCGAAGACGGGGCCAGGGCACTGGAGCTTTTTCGGGAACAGCCTTTCGACCTGTGTATCCTGGATGTAATGCTTCCGGTGATGGACGGCTTCAGCCTGGCAGAAAAGATACGGGAAACCAATCATCACATTCCCATCCTGTTTCTGACGGCCAAATCGATGACGGAGGACAAGATCCAGGGATTGAGCCTTGGCGGGGACGATTACATCACCAAGCCATACAGCATGGATGAACTGGTGCTGAAGATGGAGGTTTTCCTGCGCCGCAGCAGGGTCACCGAACCAGCTTCACCTGGGGTAAAGCGCTACCAGATTGGTTTGTTTCTGCTTGACACTGAAAGCTATACACTTACACATGAAACGGAAGTGAGCAAGCTTACCTATAAGGAGGCAGAACTTCTGCGGTATTTGTTTGAGAACAGGGATGAGGTGCTGAAACGGCAGGACATCCTGATCGCCGTATGGGGCGATGACAGCTACCTGCTGAGCCGCAGCCTGGATGTGTTTATTTCCAGGCTGAGAAAGCTGCTGAAACCAGACAAAAACATCCAAATTAAAAGTATTCACGGTATCGGATTCCGTTTTCAGATCAGATCAGAAGACTGAACATTACCTAAACGATTATGAACCACCATACTACATCCGACTTATCTGACCCGGCACCCTATCATTTGGAATCAGTCGGCTCCGGTGCGGTCTTTCCTGACCACGACTGGATGCTGGATCCTCCGGACGAGCCGGCCACCCTGCTCCGTGCGGTTTATGAGCGAAGACAACTCAGGCTGAGGGGGCCCGGGCACGGGCTTTACACCTTTGCCGACTGGTTGCCGCTGCGCAGGCAACTGCAGGGTTCGGCGGCACCTGTCAGTTACAGGAGTTCGGGGCTGGCCGGGGCGCTCGGGCTGGACGATCTCTGGATTACCTTCAGCGGATACTGGCCGGAGCGGGCTGCGTTGATGAGGACCTGTTCCTTCAAGGAAACAGAGGCCTTTGCGGTGTGCGGGAGGCTGAAGGCCGGACTGGACAAAGTACTGGTGGTTGCTTCGGCAGGGAATACGGCCAGGTCGTTTGCACGGGTATGTTCGGATAACGGGATTCCTTTATTGTTGTGCATTCCGGAGGAGAACATGGATGCCCTGTGGTTCGACAAGCCTTTGGCTGCCTGTGTAAAAGTATTGGCCACTGCCGCAGGCAGCGATTATTACGATGCCATTCACCTGTCGAATCTTGCCTGCCGGGTGGAAGGCTTTCTTCCGGAGGGAGGTGCCCGGAATGTGGCTCGCCGCGACGGGATGGGAACAACGGTATTGTCGGCTGTCACCACCGCCGGCCGTATTCCGGATTACTATTTTCAGGCCGTGGGCAGCGGTACGGGTGCCATCGCGGCCTGGGAAGCGAATCTCCGCCTGATCGCAGACGGCCGTTTCGGCCACACAAAGATGAAACTGATGCTGTCGCAGAACGCTCCTTTTCAGCCCATGACCGATGCCTGGCGACTGAAAAGCAGGCAGTTGCCGGCCATGGACGAGGATGAGGCACGCCGCCTGGCCGGAAAGATCGATGCCAAAGTCCTGTCGAACCGCAAACCACCCTACAGTGTCCGCGGCGGATTGTTCGATGCCCTGTCAGATGCCGGCGGACAGATGCTTGCCATCACCAATGATGAAGCCCGTAAAGCCTCATCGCTCTTCCAGGAGAAAGAAGGCATCGACATCCATCCGGCGGCAGCCGTGGCCGTGGCTTCCCTGATACAAGCCCTGGAAAACGGTGATATCGGCAGGAAAACGATGATCATGCTGAATATCACCGGCGGAGGCGAAGCAAAATTTAAAGAAACATTCCCTCTGATATATGCGAAAGCTGAAACCATCATACCCATCGATCCTGAACCTGACTTTGTGAGAGAGATACTTATAAAACTGGATTTTTCCTGACAGACCTGAGTCTTTTTGATAATCACTGTGATATTCATTAATCAATAGATGCCATGCAAACAAGAATCTTCATTTTATTCCTGATGCTGATTCCTTTTATCGGCCGTGGTCAGTATTCCGAGATGTCGGCCGGACTCAGCAATCCCGGTATGGAAGGCGGACCCACAGAGTTCGAAATTGTGGACATCAATATGGACGGATACCTGGATATCATCTGTGTGGGTGACCACGGATCCCCCTATATCAACACCAGTCAGCACGGGATTCTCATCTGGCAGGGAAACGGAAACTTCGGCTGGACGGTAATCCAGACGGGGAATTTCGGCTATGGCGGCGTGGCCGTTGGTGACGTGAACAACGACGGTTACCTGGATGTAGGGTATGGGATGCACCATAATTATTCGTCCACCGATTTCGGGGACCAGGTACTGGAAGTGGCACTGGGTAACGGAGATATGGTAAGCTGGACGCCCTGGGACGACAGCCTCGGGATGAATGGCCAGGACTGGGGGATGTTCGGGACCGACTTTGCCGACATCAACAACGACGGCTGGCTGGATATCGGCAGCATTTCGTTTGGCTGTTGCGACGGGATCCATGTACACCTGAACAACCAGGACGGCACCTGGCCGCAAAGCTTCGGCTTTATCGGGGGAAATTCAGATGAGATTTTCCAGTTCGGGGACATCAACAACGACGGTTTCACCGACTTTGCAGCCGCGCATCAGAGCGGTTCCGTATATTTTGGTGACGGCAGCGGAAATTTTGTAAACGGGGACATGAACCTTCCCTCTGTCAGTATCATCGGCCGGCCGGGGGTTTCTCTGGGCGACGTGAACAATGACGGCGGCATGGACCTGGCGTTTGTCAATACCGGCGGAGGCGTTGAGGTCTGGAGTTTCGACACTGTATTGAACCAATGGGGGTCGCTGAACGGGGACCTTCCCGTATCAGGCAATTACCGTATCACCCAGATCGTTGATCTGAACATGGACGGCTTCATGGACATCGCCGCTTTTGGCAATGCCCTGCTGAAAACCTGGCTGGGAAACGGCAACGGGAACTGGACTCCCTATTCTGAGAACACGACCCCTGCTTCAGGCTATCCAAAGGCTTTCAGGGCCGGTGGCGATGTTGACCGAAACGGATTCCCCGACTTGCTCATCATGTCGGAGGAAGGCAGCTGGATCAGTTACAACAATTACATCCACCTGTTTAAGGAGAATTCCCCTGTCACCGACCTGATTGTTAAGCCGGTATATCCACGCGGCCATGAGGTATTCAGGGAAGGCAGCATCTGGAATATCGACTGGATCACCGCCGTGCCGGGTGCGATGCAGCCCGTCATCAAAATCGAGTTCTCCGCCACCGGCCCTAACGGACCCTGGACCATCCTTGCGGATAATCTCCCCAATACCAACCGTTACCAGTGTCATGTGCCTGTCGCCAACTCCAGTCAGTGTTATCTTAAGTTCACCGCCTCCGGTCAGTCGGCAAGCAGCTCGGCCATCACTTCCCAGCCTTTTACCATCATCGGAACTACCACCGCTGCCGCAGAAAAACCTCCTTTTTCATTGAGTGCAAGGGTAGTCCCGAATCCGTCGGCTGAGGGTGCCGGACTGCAGTTTTCCCTCGGGAAAGCCGCCAGGGTCAGTGCCGGAGTTTACAATATGCTGGGAGACAAGGTGATGGAAATCCCGGCTCATGACAGGGCTGCCGGTCATCACAGCATCCCGCTGTACACCGGAGAAAGCATATCCGGCAAACCTGCACCGGGCTTATACCTTGTCAGGCTGCTGGCCGGCGATACGTCCGTCGAATGTAAAATGCTCGTGAAATAAAAGCCCGGAATCTTTGTACACTTTCTTTGAATTTGAATATCTTTGCGGGCAATTCGCAAATTCATTCATATCGAAAATCAAATCACCTGCTATGAAAAAACTGGCAACTTATTGCTTATTGGCCGCGATCGGCCTGTCGTTGATCATTACATCCTGCAAAAAGGATGAGGATGAAGTGAAACTCCCCGTGGTGGCTTTCCAGACCGGGACAGGGTATATTGACGGGAACACGGTTGCAGGATACGGAGACACCCTGCTGTTCGGTCTCCGCCTTGAATCCAGCGGGGAAGTAGCACTTGTTAAACTGAAGATCACCATGAACGGGCAGACCAAACTGGATTCCACCTTTAACCAGATGACATTCAATATGGACTACAGCGCCATCAAAGGGCTGGACAACAAGGAAACCTGGGTTTTTGAGCTTACCGACCTCGACGGCCATGTGAATATGGCAAGCGTGGAAGTCACGGCCCTGTTCGGACAGATCAATACCTACAACAGTATTTTGTTAGGGGCGCAGGAAAATACGCTGACGGCAAGCTTCCTTTCCTTTACTGGCGGAACCTACACGCTTTATTTCCAGGCAGATGCCTTCAATCACCAGGCCGATATCGACCTGTTCTGTTTCTATGAAGATACCCCGACCCATCAGAACTTCATGACGCTGGCAGCCCCGGGATCCAACATTTCCGGGATTTTCAACGGGCCCACCGCTCCCGAGAACTACACCACCAAGAATGTCACCTATTTCAGTGAAACGACCGTGACACCTGCCGGATTTGATGCCATTGCCAATGATGCCATGCTGCTTGCCAGTTTTGATTTTGCGAACAAATTCAAAAAAGCCAACGAGCTGGCTGTGGGGAATGTGTATGCCTTCAGGATACAGTCGGGAAAGACCGGCATGTTCAAGGTGAAGAGCGTGACCAACGGCAACGACGGGCTTCTCGAGATTGCAGTGAAAATTCAGCAGTAACCCACCATGGCGGTTCATAAGGATATCTTTTGCACCCTCATCCCGCCTGCCTTTTTTCGTCACGGACGGCTGATCATCCTGCTGTTTTCCATCATGATCCTCTTTTCCTGTGAAAAGGATGAGACGGATGCCGATCCGTTCCTGCAACTCAAGACCGGTGTGGCCTACACGCCACCGGGCGGCAGCGTGCCGCTCGGGGGTGTGATCCGGATCGGGGTGCTTGCTTCCGGCGGCGGAGTACCGCTCACCTACCTGCGCATTCAGAAGATTTCAGGCGGCGACACCAGCCTTCAGATCGACCGGGGCTTATATGCTGAAAATGCCGGTCTGGATGAGGATTTCGTTTTCTCCAAAGATACGGCACAAACAGAAACCTGGTTGATCACCGTGATGAATGCCGGCCGTAAGGAGACCAGCGCCGGCCTTGTAATCCACAGGGGTTCCGGAAGCGCCTGGGGCCCGGTGAACCATTACCAGGGGATCGTCCTGGGACTGCAGTCGAATACCGTAAGCCCTCACTACCTGGATGCACGAAAGGGACTGGCTTATACCAACACGACGGTTGCCGGTCATGAAGCCGAAATCGACATCGTCGGCTACTTTTACTTCACTTCCGGAAAACCTTCCCCCACCCTGACCTGCCCGGCCTACCCCGCGGCCGGAGGGTATTACCCGCAAATTGCTTCCTGGACTTCCAAAAGGATGACCCTGTACGATTATTACTCCACCGACAACGACCTGGTAAGCGCTGCGGCCTTCGATGCGGCCGTCAGCGACAGCCTCCTGGTGAACGCCTACAATCCCCGGCTTGTCAGCGGTAACTGCAAATTCTGTTATACCGGAAAGGTCATCCCTTTTAAAACCCAGGACAATAAGTACGGTCTGATCAAAGTGGTACATGCCGGTGAAAATGAATCAGGCACCATTGAAATCGAAATAAAAGTGCAGCCATGAGCATGTTCACAAGCCTGAAAACGTGGCACACTCACCATGCCTGCCTGATCGGTCTCCTGCTGTTGATACTGAATATCCTTCCGGGGCAGGCACTCAGGGCACAATCCTGTTTCAACGGCCTTGTGATCCATGCTACCGGCGGTGAAAGCATACAGGGCGCGTATGTGAAGGCCGGGAATATGGAAGTGATCCTCAGCGGGAAAGCAGGGGATTTCAGGATTTGCGGCATTCACACCGACAGCATCCTGCTTGAAGTGACACATCTCGGCTTTGTTCCGTTCAAGGCCCGGGTCCGGGTGGCAGCAGGCAGCGAAAAACCCTTTGTTGTCAGGATGACAGCCCTGTCCATTCCCATCGGGGAAGTGGTGATATCCGCCACACGCACCGAAACGAAAATCCTGGAAACCCCGGTGAGGGTAAACCTGATCACCTCAAAGACCCTGCAAGGCCAGGTCAGCCAGAAGGTGGACGAGGTATTGCAGGTAGTCCCCGGTATCAACATCAACAGGCCATTCGGTCCCCTGTCATCGAAAGCCACCGTTACCATGCGGGGTGTGAACGGCAAGGAACAGGGCCGGGTGCTGGTACTGATGGACGGCATCCCCGTCAACAAATCCGACGGTGGAACGGTAGATTGGAATATGTTCGACCGTGAGGGGCTCGACCGCATCGAAGTGACCAAGGGAGCAGGCTCTTCCGTTTACGGGGGCAATGCCATGGGCGGTATCATCAACATGATCAGCAAAAGTCCCGAAAAGGGGTTCAGCGGAAAAGCCACGGTGGAATACGGAACATACAACACCCTGGGTGCCCGTCTGAATCTTTCCGATGCAGTGGAGAAAGAAGCACAGGGGAAGCTGCTTTACTGGTCGGCCTTGCTCTTCGGCGGGAAAAGCGACGGTTATATCACCCAGTCGGCCTATGATCAGCTCGTCAATCCCTACATCACCAAATCCAATATGCAGGAAGCCGGCCTGGTACTGAAAGGAGGCTGTCGCTTGAAGGGCGGTCAGCAGATCGAAGCCAGGCTGAATGTCTTCGACGACCGCAGGGGAACCGGAGAGAAGGTGTATCAGCCGGAAGGGAATACCACCGACCACGACTCACAGGCATTGAGCCTCAACTATAAAGGGATGGCCGGACCGTGGGATATCCGGTCGGATCTGTTCTTCCAGCAAGAGCATTATAAAAAGGTAAACGAGTACATCAAGGATGACTATACCTGGTATGAGGTGCTCTCTGTAAGGCAGGATGCCGGGTGGATGAACAGCTTTAGCCGGAAGGCCGGAAAAAGACACCGCATCACCGCCGGGTTTGACCTGAAAACCGGTAGCGTCGACGCAGCCGACACCTATTATACATCCTCCGATATCGTGTATAATAAAGGCAGGATGAATACAGGGGCCCTTTTTGTGCAGGATGAGATGTTGTTCTTCAGGGAGAAAATGCGCCTGGTCGCCGGGATCCGATACGACCATGCGGTTTTTACCGATGGCAGCTTCAGGATTGAGCGCCCGACCAGGGAAACAGATTTCATGAAGTCGTACCAGGTACCCGACATGCCGGTTCAGAACTGGAACGCCCTCAGCCCCAGAATCTCCCTGCAGGTTTCGCCTGCCGTAAACAGCAGAATATACCTGCTCTATTCCAGGGGGTTCAGGGCTGCAGTGCTCGACGACCTCTGCCGCTCCGGCAGGGTCAAAGGTGGCTTCAAAATCGCCAATCCCGCTCTGAAACCGGAGTACATGCATAACATCGAGGCCGGCGCAGACCGTACATTGGATAATGGTACGGCACTCAGCTTCTCCGTTTACCATTCCCGCGGAAACGACTTCCATTACTATGTTTCTAACGGTCAGACCATTGATATGGGATTCGGCGACAGACCGGTTTTTGTGCGGTCTAACATCAGCGATATCAGGATTAGCGGTGCTGAAGCCGAAATCAGGATGGAACCCGTCCCCCGCCTCAGCCTTTTCGTCAATTACGGCTATAACGATGCCGTCATCCTGTCCTACCACAAACTCACGGTCACCGATACCATCGACCTCAGCGGTAAAAACCTCACCGATGTGCCCATGCATGTAGCCTCCGCCGGGGGAAACTGGATGTGGCACATTGTAAATATCTCTTTTACTGTAAGATATAACGGAAGCATGTGGATAAACGACCAGAATATCATGGATGATATCCTGTTGCGCAGTCAGTATCCGGATTACACTACCTTTGATCTCAGGTTATGGAAGAATTTGCCTGGCGGACTTGGCATGAGCCTGATGGCCCAAAACCTGTTCGATGTAAAATATTACGACAGCAAAGATGCCGTTGGCCCGGGACGCATGCTCACGGCACAAATCACCTATCAATTCGGAAAAAGAAAATGAAGCAGTTTTTTATCTCCTCCCTCCTGTACATGGGACTATGCACGGGTTTGGCGGCACAAACCAATGATTTCTATGATGATGCCGAGAGCCATCCCCTGAAAACAACACAAATGATGATCGGGGGCGAGGTGGAACAGCCGGGGCCCGTCAGCCTGGAGGGCCTTCCGCTGCGATCCGTGGTGGTGAAAGAAACCCGCTTCGACAGGAAAAACGGATCATTCACGGGAGCATACAGGTACGACGGTTACTCCCTTTACGACATCCTGAACAAGGTGTTCATTAAAAAGGCCAATGAGGCGGAATTCGCTCCCATCATCGACCTGATGGTGGAAGTGGAGAATGACAAAGGCGAAAAGGTCGTGTTCAGCTGGGGTGAAGTATATTATCCCATCCACCGGCATGAAATCCTGATCGCCGTGTCGGTGGCACGCATCGTCCCATCGAAAACCAAGGATCTCTGGCCGCTGCCCGAAGAATCGAAAATCGTTGTGGCTTCCGACCTTTACACCGAACGAAATATCAGCAGTCCGACCACCATCACCGTTCGTTCCCATCCCGGAAAATTCAATGTGAAGAAAGGAATGGAAAACCCATACTCCGCTGATATCCAAGTGATAAGGAAAAAAGAAAAGGTAATCATACTGAAAGAGATTCCGAAAGACATGCAGGTAGTTGAATTCCCTTCCGTCTTTTACGGCAGGGGCAGGGGAATCCATGGCACCACGCCTTTCAGGGGTGTATTGCTCAAAGATGTACTCAAGGAGTATGTAACCATTGACATGGAAACGCTTCGCACGGGCTACCTGGTCGTGACAGGGATAGACGGTTACCGCGGGGTATTCACTTACAGCGAGTTATTCAACCGGAATGACCAGGCCGAATTTCTGTTGATCTGCGACCCGGAGGAGAAGGACGGAGGCGCCTTCAGGTTGTTTCCGGCAGCGGATTTCTTTTCCGACAGGGCGATTAAAGCAATAAAGAAGTTTGTGTTCGAAACGCCACATTAGTCTTTGAAATGGTTATCCGGCATCTGATCCATAAGCAGGGTGGCAGGATAGTGTTGTCATTATTCCTGGGGGTTGCACTCAGTTCCGGGTGCCACCAGGCCGGACAGATTTCGGAAAACCACGGCAGCAGGGAAGCCCTGACAGGCAAGCTGACGATCTTTCATGCCGGCAGTCTTGCCTTACCCATCCGTGCCATCTGCGACAGCTTCAACCGTATGTACCCGGGTATCCGCATTTTGACCGAGGCAGCAGGCAGCAAGGCCTGTGCCCGCAAGATCATGGATCTTCACAGGGAATGCGATGTATTTGCCTCGGCCGATTATCAGGTGATAGAGCAATGGCTGATCCCTGAACACGCCACCTGGTGTATCCGTTTTGCCGGCAATGAGATGGCCCTGGTGTATGCACCCCATTCCAGGTATGCAGATAAAATCAACAAAGACAACTGGATGCATTACCTGCTGAAACCGGATGTCGCTTACGGAAGATCCGATCCCGACAGTGATCCCTGCGGGGTACGTGCAGTTCTGACAGTAAAACTTGCCGGAAAGTATTACAAATTGACAGAATTTTCGTCACTATTGCTTGAAAAGGACAGGCATCACATCCGGCCTAAAGAAACAGACCTGATTGCCCTGCTGGAATCCGGTGCGATCGATTACATCTTCCTTTACCGTTCGGTGGCTGAACAACACGGCCTGCCTTTTCTGGAACTGCCCGATTCCGTCAACCTCTCCGATCCGGGCCTGTCGGACTGGTATGGAACGGTCAGTGTGACACTCAGAGGAAAACATCCCGGGGAACAGATGACGGAAAAGGGAGAAGCCATGGTCTATGGCATCACCATTCCTGCCAATGCTCCCGAACCGGCCCTGGCTGAATTGTTTACCGCCTTTTTCCTGTCTGAGGGCATGCAGGTGATTGAAAAGATGGGACAAACACCCCTGGTTCCTTCCTTTTCGCCCCAATGGGATCAACTTCCGCAGGCATTAAGGATCTATGCCTTACAATCGCGCTGATGGCACTTTCTGTTCGCAAATACAGCGGTTTTGACCTGTTGATCATTTTTTTAAGCGGACTGGTATTGTTGTTCATTGTGGCACCGCTGCTGGGGATGCTCCTGCGCACCACGCCGGGCCAGTTGTTTGAGGTATCGGGTAAGCCGGAAGTGATGCACAGCATTGTCCTCACCCTCGGGGTATCCTTTTCGGCAACCCTGGTGTTTGCTGTCGCTGCAGTCCCTTTTGCCTATTTCCTTGCAAGACGGACATTTCACGGGCGTCGTTTGGTAAACGGCCTGGTTGACCTGCCCATTGTGATTCCGCACACGGCGGCCGGCATTGCCATGCTGGGTTTTATTTCCAGGGAGTCTGTAACAGGCAAGGCTGCGTCGCTGCTGGGGCTGGAACTGGTCGGGCGGCCTGCCGGCATTGCACTGGCCATGGCCTTTGTAAGCCTGCCTTTCCTGATCAATGCGGCCAGGGATGGTTTTGCATCTGTTCCCGTCCGCTACGAAAAGGCTGCCCTCAACCTGGGGGCTTCCCCGTTCAGGGTCTTTATCACCATTGCACTGCCGCTGGCCTGGAAGCAGATCCTTTCAGGTCTTGTCCTGATGTTTGCCAGGGGGATGAGCGAATTCGGCGCGGTGGTCATCGTGGCTTATCATCCCATGGTGACGCCGGTGCTGGTCTATGAATGGTTCGGCGCTTACGGACTGCGGTACGCAAGACCCGCGGCCGTCCTCTTCATGCTGATTGCCCTGGCGTTTTTTATCGTACTTCGTTTGCTCACCCATCGCCGTCATCATGCTTGAAGTCCGTCAACTCACCAGGTCCTTCGGGGATTTTTCACTGCAAAACATCAGTTTTACGGTGGAGCGGGGCGACTACTTCGTAATCCTGGGCTTGTCGGGTGCCGGAAAATCCCTGCTGCTGGAATTGCTGGCCGGGCTTGAACTGCCGGATTCGGGACAAATCCTGCTGAACGGGAAGGATATCACCAGGGAGAAGATACAAAGACGTCCTTTCGGCCTGGTTTTCCAGGATCTGGCAATCTTCCCCCACCTCAGCGTCAGGGCCAATATCGCGTACAGCCTGAATAAGCGGGAAGGGAAAGCCACGGCCGGACAGGAAAAACTCACTGCCATCACCCGGGACCTGGGAATACGGCATTTGCTCGACCGCCGTCCGGAAACACTTTCGGGTGGCGAACTGCAACGGGTGGCCCTGGCCAGGGTTCTTGTGCACGATCCGGAAATCCTGCTGCTCGACGAACCCCTTGCATCCATCGATGTCAGCCTGAAAGCCGGAATCCGCAGTCTGCTCAGAAAGCTCCACCGGAACGGACAAACCATCATCCATGTGACACATGATGAGGAGGAGGCTGTTTCTCTTGCCGGAAAGATCGCGGTGATACAGGACGGTGCCATCATCCAGCAGGGAACACCCGGGGAGGTGTTCTCAAAACCGGGGTCCCCTTTCGTGGCCCGCTTCGCCGGACATCCGAATTTCTTTACCCCCAGGCTTGAAGCGGACCCGGAAAGCGGAAAACCCCTTGTAAGACTCAGCAATGCCCTTACAATCAATATTCCGCCTACCATGCTGAGGGGTAAAATCTGCCTGATCATCGATCCCGCCGCCATCCGTTTATTCGCAGAAAAACCACCGGCCGGGGAAAATGTCTTTCAGGCCATGATCCGGGAGATCTATCCTTCCCGCCAGGGACTCGAGATCCTGCTGGACGCAGGGATCCCGCTGCTGGTAAAATATCCCGACGCCAAACTTCCGGAAGGTATTGTGAGAGAAGGCGATACCGTTTGGGCCATGATTGCCGGAAATGGTATCCTTTGTTACCAGGATTGATTGTTTCAACCCTGATGTGCCAGCGTGGCCAATGGTGTTTACAGGTTAAAAGGCAGGGAAGGAAAGTGCAGCGTGAAGGAAAGAGAAATCAACTTCTAAACCCATAAACCCATAAACCGGCTGCCAGCCGGGACACTGATTCCAGTAGGGTAAGATGCTTCTCTACGCCTGGCCTTTAAAACCATGGAGTTACACGGAGTTATACACGGAGTAATTATAAATGATTACTTTTCACGACTCATGGTTCATTAAACTGTTGACCATCAACTTTAGACATTCAGATCAACACCAAAGACCCGGCTTTTAAAATGAGAGGGTAGAAAATTGAGTTTAGAAGTGAAGTACTAAGTAAAGAAATGAATTTCAACATTTTACTTCACTTCATTTTTTTACCTTCATTTTTCTCACTTCTTTCAAATACTCAAGGTCTAAACCGATAAACACCTATACTGTAAACTTGAATAAATTGAACCACATAGGACACATAGGGTAAATCATCTATGTGATCTATGTGCCTATGTGTTGAAAATAAAGAGAATTGCCACGGTCAGCATGACGGCTAAACTTCTAAACCAATAAACACCTATACTGTAAACTTGAATTAATTGAACCACATAGGACACATAGGGTAAATCATCTATGTGATCTATGTGCCTATGTGTTGAAAATAAAGAGAATTGTCACGGTCAGCATGACGGCTAAACTTCTAAACCGATAAACACCTATACTGTAAACTTGAATTGTTTGAACCACATAGGACACATAGAATAAATCATCTATGTGTCCTATGTGCCTATGTGTTGAAAATAAAGAGAATTGTCACGGTCAGCATGACGGCTAAACTTCTAAACCAATAAACTCCTAAACCGGCTGCCAGCCGGGACACTGTTTCCGGTACGAAACGGTGCTTCGACTCCGCACCGGTGTCCTTATCCGGGCTTCACCACGAGCCGGTAGCCGTTACCGTGCAGGCTGACAATCTCAACATTTTCATCATCCTTCAGGTATTTCCTGAGTCTTGCCATAAACACGTCCATGCTGCGGGTGGTGAAATAACTGTCGTCGCCCCAGATCTTCAGCAGGGCCTCCTTGCGGTATAGGATGTCGTTCATGGAAAGACACAGAAGCCGGAGCAGCTCGGCCTCTTTTGGGGTAAGGCTTTGTTCCCTGCCGGGGAACTTCAGCCTCCGGAGCTTATAATCAAACTCGTAAAGGCCGATAAGGAAGCTGTCGGGAATTTCGTCCCTTTTGCCGTTGGCTGAGCGGCTCCTTTTCAGGATGGCCCTGATCTTGAACAACAGCACTTCTGAATCGAAAGGCTTGGTGATATAATCATCGGCTCCGAGCCGGAAACCTTCAATCACGTCCTCACGCAATACCCTGGCCGTCAGAAAGATAAGCGGAATGTCGCTGTTTACCGAGCGGATCTCCCTGGCAAGGCTGAAACCGTCCATCTCAGGCATCATCACATCCAGGATACACAGCTCGAACTGCTGACGGAAAAACTCGGCCCAGGCCTGCCTGCCGTCGGTCTTCCAGACCACTTCCATATCATTCAGTTCCAAATAAGATTTCAGGATAGACCCGAAATTCAGGTCGTCTTCCACGAGCAGTATGCCGGCTTTCCGTTCCATGGCCATGCTTAGGTCAGGGGCAGCCAGATCTCGAAAAGGCTGCCTTTTCCCGGCTCCGAATGTACGGCAATTTTCCCGTGATGCGCATCGGTAATGGCCTTCACATAATTCAAACCAAGGCCAAAACCTTTGATATTGTGAAGCTTGCCCGTCGGAACACGATAGAACTTGTCGAATATTTTTTTCTGGGTCTCCCTGCTCATACCTGGGCCGTTGTCTTCCACCCCGATAATGATCCAGTTCCCGTGATTCCGGGTGCTGACCCGGATACGCGGGCTATCGGCTGAATACTTGTTGGCATTGTCGAGCAGGTTCAGCAACGCATTGAACAGATGCACCTCGTCTGCCATCACCTCGAACATGCCCGCGCTGAAATCAAAGGTGACCGTGCCCTGCTTCTTCTCGATCTGCAGCAGGATATTCTCCACCGAACGGGAGATCAGTTCATGCACATCCAACGACTGCAGATCCACCTGCAGATCCCTGTTGTCGATCAGGGCCATCTGCAGGACCTGCTCCACATGGGTATTCATGCGGTCGTTCTCCTCCCTGATAATGCGGGTAAAACTTCTGATCATTTCAGGATCCTGCAGCACTTTGGGGTTGTTGATGGAATCCGCTGCCAGGCTGATGGTGGCAATCGGTGTCTTGAACTCGTGGGTCATGTTGTTGATGAAGTCGTTCTTGATCTCCGTGATCTTCTTTTGCCTGAGCAGGGTGATCACCGTGGCAATGAATGCCAGTACCAGTCCCAGTGTGAAGACCAGCGAGGCACCCATCAGTACGGACAGCGATTTATACAGGTGCTGCCTTTGCCCGTGAAAATAAACGACCAGGTGACCGGGTTTGGCGAAGAGATCGTCGGGGAAAAGGCTGTGTTTGTATGATGAGGCCGCGAGAACCGTATTAAAGTTAAGGGAATGCAGCGGGGTAAGAGAGTCCTTTTCCAGATCCATGATTCCGTATTCGTATGGCAGGATGATCCCTTCATCCGACAGCGCCTTATCGAGTTCCTGCCTGAGATTCACGGAATCGATGCGCTTTTCTATCTTGATATTGCCGGTTTCCACTTCTATCACGTACTGTCTGACCGCATCCTGCA
This sequence comes from Bacteroidota bacterium, assembly GCA_022709385.1. Lineage (GTDB taxonomy): Bacteria > Bacteroidota > Bacteroidia > Bacteroidales > CAIXZF01 > JAKLIX01. Next base: position 35,668 of record JAKLIX010000019.1, read on the forward strand.
TCTTTCTAACTTTGCGGTTGAGCTTCTTCACTTCTTTCTGCAGGACTTTTTCTTCCTGTTGCTGCACCCTGACTTCAATCTCTTTTGCCGTTTCTGTGTGTTCGGAAAGGATTTTTTTTCTGATCACTTCCGGTTCGGGAGGCGGCGGTGGAGGTGGCGGCATCGTCAGTTTCAGGAAGGATTGCACGGCATCCTGGTACATATTGTCAGGAATGATGAAGTTCCTGTGTTTTCTCCTCATGCTGTCGAGCACCAGTCGCATGCTCTTATCCTTTTCATGAAGCCACTCCAGTTCCCTGGTGAAATAGAAATCCTCCAGCAGGAAAGTGTCTATGTCCAGGTCGATAAACTGCCATTGTTTATCATTCCATACGATGGTATCACCGCTGAGAGAGATGTGCAGCTTTCTCCCGGGCGGAAGCGGTTGCTTTTCCGGTGCGGGCGGTTCCGGAATGGCTTCGGCCTCCTGTGCTATGTTCAGTTCCAATTCCTGGTCGAGGTAAACCAGGCTTTCTTTCCTTTCCAGTTTCTCAGCTACCCGCGACAGGGCTTCACTCACCGAACGGTCGAACCTGGCCTGACTTACCCGGATCGCATTTCTCATCCACAGCAGTTGTACCAGGATGATTCCCAGCAAGGCAATCCCTCCGGGCAGGATAAAAGCAAACAGCCATTTTCTGTTCATGCATCAAATGTATAAAAACCTAATAGCCAATGGTGTAAATTAACCTTTCTTTAACCGGAATTAACCGCGCATTAACCGGTCTCCCTTTTTAGCGGTGATAGCTTTGTCGTGTAATGTGTCACTTCAAATTTATTTCTATGAAAACTGAAAACGTCATCCGCAGGCTGCTTATGATTTCAATGGCGGTTTGCCTTGTCCTCCCCTTTGCAATCCTTGCCCAGGAAAAACCGGAAAGCAAAAAAGAGAAAAAACAGGCCCTGAAGATCACGGTCAAAACCGACGGAAACGAAGCAAAGGTCATCGAAATCGACACCCTGCTGCCTTCCGCGGAGAAGGTGGAAGAAATCATCGATCAGATCACCTCAGAAATGCAACTGAAGGAGAATGAACTGAAACAACTGGAGGTTGAACTGAAAATCGGAGAGGAAGCACTTGATTCCCTGCAAAAAAAGATGAAACAGATCATTATCATGAGAGGAAAGGAGGGGGATATGCTGTCATATTTCCCGGAAGAGGAGTTCCAGTGGAAAATGCTTAAAGAACCCTGGGATTCTTATTCCTCCTGCATCGACTCTTACAGGGACAGGCTCGGCGACCATGATTTTAAGGTCATCCAGCATCCATTCAATCCCGGATCCTGGATGCAGCAGATGACCCCATGGGGCAAGGTAAAGAAGTTCCATATCAAGAAAAAGAGGAATGGCAGGAAGATCATTATCAAGACCGAATATGTGGACGGAGATTATTCCTTTGTGTATCCCGCTATGCCGGTTCCGCCCCCGCCGCCGGCTCCGCCCGCACCGCCGCTTCCTCAGAAAAAAGTGAAAAAGGTGGTCATAGAGCGCTGAAGGGCGTGATGAACAGCCGGTCCTGCCGGCATTCCCTGAGTCTTTCAGTTACACTTCCGTTTCCAGGCAAAGCCAGTCGTTATTCCAGGCTTTGCCTGTTCTTTTTTATCATGATGCAGAGATCATTTTTATTGAAAGCTGAAAACTTCCGTTGTGAACAATCCCTGAGATTTGTTGTTTAGAATGATTATAAATAACCTAACAACACAGCATCATGAGAACAACATATTTGATTTTCAGCTTTTTATCGCTTATAACTGCTGTTGCACAAGCCCAGCAGGCGGTAAATCCCGGTGAATCCGGCAACGGACATACACCATCAGGTCCCTACTACAGCCTACCTGACGGCAATTCAGGCATACAGGGGACAATCCTTTACGACAATGCAGCCATGACGCCCATGAGCAACTCGTTCACGGTTGTTACGTATTCGGGTAATGAAAGCACGGATACTGCATTTACCAATGGTTCAGGCATTTACGGGATCTCAGACCTGGGATCAGGCAATTACCGGTTAGTACCCGGCACCTTCAGCCAGTGGGGCAGTGTGAATGTGACCGATGCCCTGATGATTGCACGCTACTCGGTCGGACTGGAGAGTCTTTCCCCTTTCCGGGCGCTTGCCGGGGATGTAAACAACAGCATCACGGTGAATGCCGGCGATTCTTATCTGATCATGCGGCGCTGGGTCGGTTTGATCAATGCATTTCCTTCGGGCGACTGGCTGTTCAGCGGTCCCCAGCAGGTAAACCTGTCCGGTCAGACCGTTACGGCCAATTATTCAGCCCTTTGCTATGGTGATGTGAATGCCTCCTGGCCTTTTGCCGTTGCCGCGCGTAATCATCCTTCAGTTACGGCCGTGGATGCCGGTGCACTGGATGTTAAAGCCGGTGATATGCTGACCATACCTCTTACCCTTGATATTCCGGCCGGCATCAACGCCATGTCGCTGGTACTGCATTATCCGGCAGCTGAAATGGAAGTTCTGGACATCAGTCTGCCATTGTCCGGTGCTCTGTGGACGGCGCAGGACGGGCAAATCCGTATCGCATGGATGAATCTGGAAACCGCCTCTTTTACTGCCGGTGAACTGCTTGCAGGAATCCGGGTCAGGGTGAACGGGAATGGCGGTTTTCGCGGTGATCTGCGTCTCGGGATCGGAAGCGAAAGCGAGTTTGCAGGCAGCGATGGCAGGGCGATGGAAGCTGTTAGGCTGGCAACGCCTCTCCTGAAACTGCAGGACGGGATTCCATCCGGTCAGCGGAGCGCGGTGAAGGTTTACCCCAATCCCGTGATTGCTGATGCCATGATGGAGATCACCCTCGAAAAAGCCGAAACGATCCGCCTGGGCCTCTTCGACATCCTGGGCCGGGAAGTGTTCGGCAGCAGCATGGATTTGCCTGCCGGAACTTCTGAGATCTCACTTCCGCTAAATGATCAGCCCTCAGGCATGTATTTCTACAAGCTCAGGGGAGAAGGCATGGAGATGAGCGGCCGGATCAGCAGAAAATAAAAGAAGCCCGGTGTTTCAGCCCAGTTCCAGGGTGGTGATCCCGTAGGTATGCCCCAGGGGCATAGCCGGAGGAGCACCGTAATACATCCGGGCACAGTTGAACCGGCATACAGTTTCGTATCTTTCAACCATTGCTACGGCGGACGGGTTTGCGGAAGGAATATCCAGAAACACCGGTTCGCCGTTTGCATTTGAGAGACAGGCACGGTAAAGCGCTTCCGCCACTTCAGGGTTTTCGGCAAACAGGGGTCCGGTTTTATATCCGGTCCTTACCTTACGCAACACGGCAAAGCCCTTTAACTGCCCGCTTTCTTCGAACTTCAGCGCTGCTGCATGCAGCTGCCTGACCCAGGGAAGCATGAAAGCGGATCGGTCGAAACCAAAACACTTCCGGTCAAAATCCAGGATACGCGGCAGGTCATCTTCCCTGATCCTGCTTACCCGGGGATCGGGATCGAACACCATGCCTTTCCTTTCGTGCCTCTCATCCCGGAAGGCATCGGTAAATCCTCCCTTACGGTAGAAATCCTGCATGGCCACCACCCCGTCCATGCCGATGGAAGCGCCGGGATGAAGCCGCTGCAGCAAGAGGTCTCTGCGCCTGTACCATAGTTCGCGGCCGATACCGGATGAACGGTATTGCGGTTTCACGATGAACAGCCCCATAAAGCCGAAACGACCCCCGTAGGATACCAGGGAACCTCCGGCAATCATCTCCTGATGAAGAAAAAAACCGTAAAAACCATCGGGGTCGGTGGCAAAAAAGATTTCTGCGTCCTGAAGACCCGGATTCCAGCCTTCAGCGGCCGCCCAATCCACCAGGGTCTTCACACCTTCCAGACCAAGCTTCTCCCACCTGAGTTCATCCATCACATCCATATGTTTCAAAATGAGCCCTGCAATCAGTATACGTCCAGCTCCGAAAGACCGTATTTCCTGATAAAAAACAACACTTTTCGCTGCCAGCTTTCCCTGGCCATGGCATACCCGCTCTCCGACATTTTTTTTACCCAGACAGCATAATCAGTCTGATTCCACAGTGATGGATAAAATTTTCTTTTACTCACCCACCGGCAGAAGTGCACGAAGGAAGCCGTGTCATTTTCATAGCTTCGGTAGGCCGTTATATGGTCCGTTCCGGGTATGCGGTATTTCTTTCCGGCCTTGATGCCGAAATGGTTGTTCAGCAGTTTGCAGTTACGGCTGCTGCATGCGCCGCTTTCCTGGATGGCCACACCAAGGATCAGGCTTGCCGGGATACAGTATTCATGCATCAGCTGGACGGCAAGTCCCCGGTAGCGGGCGATATAGTTTTCGATCCTGTCCTGGGCGGGAGCATGAGCCGGGACCATGGCGGCCGTCATGACAAAGGCAAGGGCAGACAAGCACTTCCGGCCGTTAATTCTTCGCGGTTTCATCTTACCTGACGCAGTTGTTCGAAGCTGAGGTCAAGCAGGGAATATTTCTCCCAGCCCGAAAAATCAAAATGCCACCACTCATCCGGGTAAACGCTGAATCCGTATTTCTGCATCACGCGCTGGAGCAATCCCCGGTTCAGCAATACCTTTTTCGGCAGTTCGTCATAATTGGATGCGGCCCTCGGGCTGAATTCATCGAAGGGAGTGGGCATGTCGATTTCCCGGCCGCTGAAGGCATCCACCAGGGTGACATCCACTGCGCAGCCGCGGTTATGTCGTGAACCCTTCCAGGGTGCAGCCACGAAAGCGGTATCCCTGATGATCTCATAAAAAAGCAGGGTGGCGGCATAGGGTCGGTAAGCATCAAACACCTTCAGTCCGAGACCCTGCCGTTTCAGCTCGTCCTGAACCTGCCGCAGGGCCACCGCCACGGGCAACCTCGCATAAAGCGCCGCAGAGGTGTACACCTGTTTGCCCGTGAAGTTTTTGACCGTGGCATAGCGTACATCCGGTATGATACCGGGAATATAGGCTTCCAAATCCACCAGGCGCATGGAAGGATTCAGCGTGATTTCCTGCCGGTATGCGCCTGTATCGGCCACCAGGGGCAGTTTGTAAGGATTGGTGCTGTCTTGCTGGGCATGTAATACGGGGAAGCACTGCAGCATCAGGAACAGAAGGCAGGCCACGCGGCGCAGGGCGATAAGACGGTTCAGGATTTTACGCATGTAAAATGAATAAGGGAGGTCTGGTTTTTACATGGTAAATGTAATTGATTTTGTACTGAAGCTAATTGAAAATGCGAAGCAATTTTCGAGAAGCAATTTTCGAAATCCCTTTTTCCTTATAACTTCACTTTTACCTTCAATTTTCAGACTTTTAACTTTTCACTCAGTCCGCAGGGCCTCGGGTTGGTTAAGGGTACTGTGTGGGAATGAGAATGAGAATGAGAATGAGAATGAGAATGAGAATGAGAGTGTTGGGAGGAAGGGGTCAGGGAATACGCGATGTACCTCCCAGGGTGAAACTTCCGGAAAAGCATGCTTCTTCCGACCGGATTTGAATAAAATACACTCCGGATTGAAAGCCGGCGATGTCAAGCACTGCAGTCTCACCTTCCAGGGGAAAGCTCCGGACAGGCTGTCCGAGGCTGTTATAAACGGTGATGGTGGCATGGTTTAACGGGCGGGGCAGTGAGACGCTTATCACCGTGGCAGCCGGGACCGGGTAAAGTTTCAGTCCGTTCTCCGCGGGTTTAGGGTGTTCAAGCCCGGTGATCAGGGTACAAAAGCAGGAACTGCAGTAAGGATTGTCGAGGTACAGGACCTGGTTGTTCTGTTTGAAACAGGTGAACTGGTACATATCGCCGTTCAGGACATAATCGCTGACCAGGGGATTGAACAGTCCGAACCAGACGATGCTTCCAAGTCCTTCGATCCAGGTATCGGTCATCATGTCCGACACCAGGGTCCAGCGTTTGCGCCACTGGTTGTTCAGCAACATCACCGTGTCGATGGCTGAAACCACTTTGTAATGGTCCTGAAGGTTGTAAAACATCTGATTTCCTGCTACATAGCCTCCCAGGTTGTACCAGATGGTATCTCCGAGCTGCATTTTAAAATCGTAAAGCAGGTGTTCCCCATAGTCAGGGTGGAGTACCCACACTTTTCTCTGATTGTCTTCCCTCACGGCAGCGTAATACACCGACAAGGGGTTCAGCAGGGTAGAATCATACAGGGCATAGACCTTTTTGTAATCCTGCCCGCCGATGGTAGTATCCCCCCATACGCCATAGCGAAAGCGGTAATGGCTGACAGTAAAGGCGTTCTGCCCCTCGGTCGACCAGATCGCATTGCTGTCGGGAAAAGGATGGTAATTCTGTGCTGTACAGGGCATGATGACGCCCATAAGCAAAGGCAGCAGGTATGTAAAGACTTTCATAACAAATAATTATTAGGGTAAAGATACAAATCAGGCATATTTCATTTTCAGTGATTTAATAATTAAGACAGGAGACTGCAATTTTTAATTGCCTGAGAAATTCAGTCCGGCTGATTTTTTCTGCGCCCAGTCGTTCGAGATGTGCTGTATAGAGCTGGCAATCGATGAAATGCCATTTTTCGGTCAGGGCGTGACTGACCAGGGCTGCAAGGGCCACTTTGGATGCGTCCGTTTGCAGGGAGAACATGGACTCGCCGCAGAAGGCTGCAGGCAGGCAAACCCCGTAGAGGCCTCCTGCCAGGCTGTCGCCTGCCCAGCACTCCACGCTCATTGCATGACCATCCTGCTGCAGGCGGCAGTATGCCTCTTTCATATCAGGCGTGATCCAGGTCCCGGCCTGGTCTTTCCTGGGAACAGCTGCACAATGGTCGATCACACTTTCAAAGGCCTGGTTGAAAGTGACTCTGAATTTCCCGCTCCGCAGGCGCTGGCTGAGGCTTTTACTGATCCTGAATCGCTCCGGGTAAAGGATCATGCGGGGGTCGGGCGACCACCACAGGATGGGATCACCCGGGTTGAACCAGGGAAAAATACCCCGGCGGTATGCTTGAAGGAGCCGGTCCGGGTGAAGATCCCCTCCCACGGCAACCAGGCCGTCCTCATCCGCGAGTACGGGATCGGGGAACACATGCCTTGCTGTCAGTTCAAAGATCATGGGAAGGAACAGCTTGACCGGGCAATTCAGGAAGGTTTTCCCTGTTCCTCACGGCTGAGATTCAACATGATACGCGACGACAGTATGTCGATCGCCACCTGGTTGGCTCCTCCCTGCGGAACGATGATATCGGCATAACGCTTGGTGGGTTCGATAAACTGCAGGTGCATGGGTTTCACGTAGGTTTCGTAGTGGGTGAGCACCTGGTTGTAGCTCCTTCCTCTCTCAAGAATATCTCTCCGGATGATGCGGATCAGCCTGTCGTCGGGATCTGCATCCACAAATGCCTTGATATCCATATGCCTTCTCACCCTGGGATTGGAAAAGATCAAAATGCCCTCTACGATGATGACCTGGGTGGGTTTCACCGGAATGCTCTCGCCGGCCCGGGCGCAGGTGAGGTAGGAGTATATCGGCATTTCCACGGCAAATCCCTTCCTGAGCATGGACAGGTGTTTGTCGAGCAGGGTGAACTCTATGGAAGAAGGATGGTCGAAATTGATCCTGGCCCTTTCTTCCTGGGTGAGATGCCCGTTATCCTTATAATAGGCATCCTGGGGAATCACGGTTACCGAACCCTGAGGCAGTCCCTTGATGATCTTTTGTACCACTGTGGATTTTCCCGAACCGGATCCCCCGGCAATTCCGATGATGAGCATGGCAGCAGATAATAGTTTTGAACAAAGGTAGGTATTTGTTAATATCGAAAAAAGCATGTAGCTTTGCAGCCTTTTTGAGAAAAACGATTAAAATCCGCATAAGATATGGCGATCATTGGTAAAATCCGCAAACGTTCGGGACTGCTCATCATCATTGTCGGTGTCGCACTGGCTGCATTCGTACTGGGTGATTTCCTCCAGCCGAGAAACAAGGCAACGAGGATCAATAACATTGGTGAAGTCGCCGGTGAGAATATCAGCTACCTGGAGTTTGCCCAGAAGGTAGAGGAACAGATAGAAAACATCAAACAAAGATCCGAGAAAGACAAAATCACCAGCGAGGAAGCTTTCCAGGCCAGGCAGATGACCTGGACGCAGATGGTCAGGGATCTGGTGATGAACAAAGAGTACGACAGGCTTGGTGTTACCGTTTCCAAGGATGAACTTTTCGACCTGGTACAGGGCAAGAATCCACACCAGTATATCCTTCAGTACTTCAAGGATCCCAACACCAATCAGTATAACCCGCAACTGGTGATCAATTTCCTGAAACAACTCGACCAGGTTGAGCCGGAACAAAAGAAAAACTGGCTGATCCTGGAGAAGGCCATCAAGGATGACAGGCTGCAGAACAAGTTCAACACCCTGATCAGCAAGGCATATTACCTTCCGAAGGTTTTTGCCGAGATGGATTACCAGGACAAAAACCGCAAATATCATGTCAAGGTGGTAGCCAGCCGTTACCAGGCCATTGATGATAAAACCATCAACATTGCCGACGAGGATTGGGTAAAGTACTACGATGAGAATAAATATAAATACATGCAGGACGAAGAAACACGCGATATCGACTACGTGACCTTCGACCTGGTGGCATCCGATGCAGACCGCAAGTTTATCGAAGAGGAAGTAACGGCAACCTGGAATGAGTTTCAGAAAGCTCCGGATGTAGCCGCCTTCGTCAGCGCCTATTCAGACACCCGTTACGACAGCAGCTGGCGCAAGCCGGGTACCCTGCTTCCCAGGATAGATTCCCTTGCATTCAATGCGGCCGTAGGAACCTTCCTTCCTCCCTTTATGGAAAACAACGCTTTCCATATGGCCAAACTGCAGGATGTCCAGATGCGTCCCGACTCGATGAAGGCCAGCCACATCCTGGTTTCCTTCCAGGGTTCCGCCGTGAATGATCCAAACGTGAAACGCAACAAGGATGCGGCCAGGCTGCTTGCCGACTCCGTGCTCAATGCCGTGAAGAAGGATCCCAACCTGTTCGTTTCCCTTGCTGCCAAATACAGCGACGACGGCAGTAACAAGACCAAGGGCGGAAGCCTCGACTGGTTTGTCGACGGCGCCATGGTGTATCCGTTCAATAAAGCCGTCCTCGATGGCAAAGTGGGTGATATCACCCTGGTGGAAACTGTTTTTGGATTCCATATCATCAGGGTAGACGGAAAAACCCTTCCCATCAGAAAGGCGCGAGTTGCCGTAGTTGACCGTAAGATTGAACCCGGTTCCCAGACCATCCGCGACATCTATAACCAGGCCAGCGAATTCGCCGGTGAAAACACCACCCTGGATGCCTTTCAGAAAGCATGTACCGATAAGGGGTACAACAAACGTTCGGCCGACATGATCAGGGCCATGGAAAGCACCCTGCCCGGTCTGACCGGCGCCAGGGGTATCATCCAGTGGGCTTTCTTTGAGGAAACGCCCAAGGGAAGTGTCAGCACGGTCTTTGAAATCGAAGGCTCATACGTGGTAGCGACCCTGAAGGAAATCCGCCCCAAGGGAATCCCCACGCTCGAACAGATAAAGAAACAGATCGAACCCCTGGTGAAACGTGAGAAAAAAGCCGAGAAGCTGATAGCCGACTTCAAGAAAGTCAATGCTGCCGACCTGTACGACCTTGCCACCAAACTCAATCTCAAGGTAGATACGGTGCCGGGAGTGATCTTCTACTCGCCCAACCTGCCCAAGTTTGGTCCGGAACCCAAAGTTGTTGGCACGATTGCAACCATGAAAACCGGCCAGAAGACAGATCCCCTGCAGGGTGAACAGGCTGTGTACGTGGTGCAGCTCGACAGCATTGCGGAAGCACCGAAAGTGGAAGACCTGAAGATGTACACCAACCAGGCACAGATGATGTTTGGTAACCGAGCACAGCAGGAAGCTTACAAAGCGCTGGAAAAAATGGCCGGACTGGTCGACAACAGGACGCGGTTCTACTAGGAGTTCCTGCCTTCCCGCATTCCCGCATTCTTGCATTCTTGCACTCTTGCATTCTTGCATTCTTGCATTGTAAAACATTAATTTCTTTAAGTAAAGCGGTTGGCCGTCATGCTGAGCGGAGTCGAAGCATCGGTTCGTACTGGGATCAGTTTCCAGATTGGAGACCGGTTTAGTGGTTTATTGGTTTAGAAGTTTAGCCGTCATGCTGACCGTGACAATTCTCTTTATTTTCAACACATAGGCACATAGAACACATAGATGATTTATCCTATGTGTCCTATGTGGTTCAATTAATTCAAGTTTACAGTATAGGTGTTTATTGGTTTAGACGTTGAATATTTGAAAGAAGTGAGAAAAATGAAGGTAAAAAAATGAAGTGAAGTCGAAGCATCGGTTCGTGCTGGGATCCGTTTCCAGACTGGAGACCGGTTGAGGGGTTTATTGGTTTAGAAGTTTAGTGAAAAGTCTAAGGTCTGGGGTCTAAAGTTTAATAAACCCGGGGTCATGAAAAGTAATAAATAATTTTTTGCCACTCCGTGCATAACTCTGTGTCCACCGCGGCGGATCCGTGGTTTTAAAGACTCGACGGGGAGAAGCATCGTTTCCTACTGGGATAAGTATTCCAGCTGGAAGCCGGTTTAGGTGTTTATCGGTTTAGAAGTTTAGCCGTCATGCTGACCGTGACAATTCTCTTTATTTTCAACACATAGGCACATAGAACACATAGATGATTTACCCTATGTGTCCTATGTGGTTCAATTAATTCAAGTTTACAGTATAGGTGTTTATTGGTTTAGACGTTGAATATTTGAAAGAAGTGAGAAAAATGAAGGTAAAAAAATGAAGTGAAGTCGAAGCATCGGTTCGTACTGGGATCAGTTTCCAGATTGGAGACCAGTTGAGGGATTTATTGGTTTAGGAGTTTAGTGAAAAGTCTAAGGTCTGGGGTCTAAAGTTTAATAAACCCGGGGTCATGAAAAGTAATAAATAATTTTTTGCCACTCCGTGCATAACTCTGTGTAACTCCGTGGTTTTAAAAGCCCGACGGAGAGAAGCAACGTTCCGGTTTTTTCATTCTTATCGGAGTCGAAGCACCGTTTCCACCCTGAATCCTCTATAGGATAAGGTACCGGGGTACCCTGCCACGATTCGATGATCATTGGAAGAATCGCATTGAAAATGAACACTTCCGGCAACCAACGGGATCAAAAACTGTCTTAATGATATACCGCCAGTGACGGGATTTGCGAAAACCGTTCGATCCAGCAGTGGATGTTATCATTACTTCCTGGCAAACCGGCATGCGCAAAGCTGGCGAGAATGAATTAAATTGCCTGATCATGAAATATTTTACCGGCTGTTTGCTGCTGTTTGTGGCAGCAGCGGCATCCACCCCGGCCCAGACCGTATCGTTCCATGAGAACTTTGAAGCACCCTCGCTCGGCGACAGTGTTTATTCAAGCAGTACATCCGGCAATTATGTCTGGACGCAGGATCCCAATTTTCTTGCCTTCGACGGACAACATTCGACCTGGCGACAGGTTGTTACGGGGGTCACGGTTTACCTCAACCTTATACCCTTTTCTACCATAGGATTCACCAATATAATGCTGCATTTCTATCATATCTGCAAAGTGGATTTTCTGGATATCGCCACTGTAGAGGTCAGTCACGACGGGATTAACTGGCAGGTGCTGTCCAATCAGCATTATTGCGGCAACGGAGTCTATGCCGCCAATGGAAACCGGTTTGCCTGCAACAGTTACAGTAACCTCTGGCAGCCCTCAAATCCCTTAGCCATTCCCGGCAATTCATGGTGGAAAAAGGAATGCTTTACACTTCCCCAGCTTGCAGGGCTCCAGCAAGCCCATATCAGGTTCAAACTTGCGGATGGTGGCCAGCCGGGTCCATCTGGCAACTATGGCTGGCTGATTGACAAGATTTATACTACCGGTCAATATGCGCTGGAAGGCAGTGTCACATACGACAATGCGTTCGCTACACCCATCGACGGTGCCCAGGTGGTGCTCACACAAGGCATGACGACCGTGGCTTCAACCCTAACGGATAATACGGGACACTTCCAGTTCCTGAATGTGGCTCCCGGAAACTACATGCTCCTGGCACAGAGCGGCAAAGCCTGGGGCGGGGTGAATGCCACGGATGCCCTTGGCATCCTGATGCATTATGTGGGGAATCAGAACCTTACGGGTGTAAGGTATTTGGCTGCCGACATCAGTGCCGACGGGGTGGTGAACAGCCTGGATGCCCTGATGGCCATCCTGCGTTTTAACGGCATGATCACTGGTTTCAATGTGGGCGACTGGATTTTTCAGCATCCCGGTTTCAATTACACCGGCACTACCAACGTCATCATTCCCGTAAAGGGCTTGTGTTACGGAGATGTAAACGGCTCCTACATTCCGCCGCCCTAAGCATCCGGAGAGGCTGCCGCATGCACCGCGCCGGCCATTGCCGCGATCAGCCCGGGATCTTCTTCCAGGGCATTCCCCGCCACAATGATGTCTGCCCCGGCAGTGGCAAGACCTGAAGCGGTTTCCACGCTGCGTATCCCACCGCCCACCGCCAGGGGTATACGTAATTGTGCTTTAACCTCCGAAACCATAGCGGCTGATACATGTTCGCGGGCTCCGCTGCCGGCGTCAAGGTAAATCAGCTTCATGCCGAGCATCTGTCCGGCCAGGGCCGTACAGGCCGCAATGCCGTTCTTGTCGCCGGGTATGGGAAAGCTATTGCTGATATACTGCGCAGTGGTGGTATTGCCGCTTCCGATGAGCATATAGCCCGTGGGAATGACTTCGAGCCCGCTGTCTCTGAGCAGGGGCGCCGCCTCCACATGCCGCCCAATCAGCAGATCGGGATTGCGCCCGGAAATCAGCGATAATAACAGGATGGCATCGGCATGGCGACTGATCTGGCCCGGACTGCCCGGAAAAAGAATGACCGGCAGCCCGGTACCGGCTTTGACTGCCGCAACAAAATCATCCACACGGGTGTGCAGCAGCAGGCTGCCCCCCACCAGGATGAGATCCGCCCCTCCCCTGTTGCAGGCATCAAGCATGCGGCCCAGCTTCGAGGGCGGATAGCTGTCAGGATCAAGCAAGACGGCAAACTGCTTGCTTAGCTTTTCACTCCCTGTCTCAAAGCTTGTCAGAATATTCATATATGCCGAAACTGAACGCGTGTCATCAGGATCAAAAAACCTCCCGGGCGATTTGCCGGATGTTGTCCGACTTCCCCATGGTGAAATAATGAATGATCGGAACTCCAAATGTAATCAATTCCCTGGATTGCTCAATACACCATTCCACCCCGGCTTTCCTGACCTCCGCATTGTCCCTGCATTTCATCACTGCCTTTACCAGATCGTCGGGAATGTCGATATGAAAGGTAGTCGGAAGGGTGGTGAGCTGTGCTTTGGTGGCAATAGGCTTGAGCCCGGGAATGATGGGAACCTTGATGCCGGCATCCCTGCAGGCTTTTACGAAATCGAAGTATTTGCCATTATCGAAAAACATCTGGGTGACAATATAATCGGCTCCCGCTTCCACCTTCTGCCGCAGGTATTCCAGGTCGGTCAACAGGTTGGGTGCTTCAAAATGTTTCTCGGGATAACCGGCAACCCCGACGGAAAAATGTGTGGGCGTGGTGATCTCCAGCTCTTCATCGAGGTAGTTACCCCGGTTCATGTCCATGATCTGTTTCACAAGATCAATGGCAAAAGCGTGCCCGTTGGGATCAGGAATGAAATATTTATCCGACTTCAGGTTATCTCCTCTGATTACCAGTAGGTTATGTATGTCCAAAAAATTCAGGTCGATCAGGCCGTTCTCTGTTTCTTCCCTGGAAAATCCTCCGCAGATAATATGAGGAACCACATCCACACCATATTTATATTTAATGGATGCGCTGATGCCGACCGTACCCGGCCGTTTTCTCACTTTCCATCTTTCGAGCAATCCTCCCGGACGGGATTTATAGACGATTTCCTCCCTGTGATAGGTCACATCGATAAAGGCTGGCTTGAACTCCATCAGGGGATCGATGATCCGGTGGATGGAGTCGATGGTCTCTCCCTTGAGGGGTGGCAGGATTTCGAAGGTGAACAGGGTTTTGCCGGCCCTGTTGATATGATCGGTAACTTTCATGTTCCGGCGGTTTGATAGTTGAGGTAGGGGCGCAGCCACTTTTCCGCAAGCATGAGCGGGACCTGTTTTCGCTGGGCGTAATCCGTCACCTGGTCTTTGTTCAGCCTTCCGACCAGGAAGTACTGCGAAGCCGGGTGGGCAAGATAAAAACCACAGACAGAAGCAGCAGGCATCATGGCATAGTTTTCCGTCAGGGCAATACCGATTTGTTTGTCTGCAACCCTGAGCAGGCGGAAGAGCGTTTCTTTTTCCGAATGCTCCGGACAGGCGGGGTAGCCGGGTGCCGGCCTGATGCCCCGGTACTGTTCCTTCAGCATGGCGGTGATATCCGGATTCCCTTCGGGTTCATACGCCCAGATTTCTCTCCTGACCTTGAAATGCAGCAATTCAGCGAAGGCTTCCGCCAGGCGGTCCGACATGATTTTCAGCATGATGGCACTGTAATCGTCGAGATCTTTTTCAAATTTCTCCACCCAGGGTTCAAGTCCGAGTCCGGCCGTCACCGCAAAGGCCCCAAGCCAGTCGGTACGGCCCGAGGAAAGCGGTGCCACAAAGTCGGCCAGGCAAAGGTTGGGCACGCCTTCATCTTTTTGTTGCTGGTTTCGCAGAAAGTGGAACCTGGCCAATATGTCATTTTTTTCTTTACTGCTAAAGACGATCACATCATCGCCATCTGCATTGGCCGGGAAGATGCCTGCCACGCCATTGGCCTTCAGTATCTTGTTTTTCAGGATGAGATCGAGCATGGCATTCCCGTCTTCAAAGAGTTTCCTGGCTTCGGCGCCTTTGAGGGGATCGTCGAAGATGGCGGGATATTTTCCGCTGATCTTCCAGGTATGGAAGAAAAAGGTCCAGTCGATATACGGCCTGATCTCTTCGAGCGGGTAATCAAAAAAGGTATGCAGTCCGGGCTGATGTGGCACATCGATCAGGGCATGCTGCCATTGCTCGCGGAAAGCGTTTTCCCTGGCCTGGCCGAGGCTGATAAAGGCATCATCCTGTTGCTTGTTCTGATGCTTTACCCTGAGTTCACGGTATTGTTTCCTGTAATCGGCCAGGATTTCCTCATGTTGCAGGGGATCTATCAGACGGCTGACCACACCGACACTGCGGGAGGCATCTTTGACATGCAGTACTCCGCTATTGTAAGCCGGTTCGATTTTCACCGCGGTATGTATTTCCGATGTGGTGGCGCCGCCGATGAGCAGGGGAATGGTCATCCCCCGTCTTTCCATCTCTTTGGCCACATGGATCATTTCATCCAGCGAAGGCGTGATCAGGCCGCTCAGGCCGATGATGTCGACCTGTTCTTCGAGGGCAGTGTCCAGGATTCTGTCGGCGGGTACCATGACACCCAGATCGATAATCTCGTAATTATTACAACCCAGCACCACGCCCACGATATTTTTCCCGATGTCATGCACATCTCCTTTCACGGTGGCCAGCAAGACACGGCCTTTATACCGCACGGCCTGCTCTTCAGTCCCGCCGGCCGTATCATTTGAGGGTCCCGCGTTTCTTTCGGCATTCAGCCAGGGTTCCAGGTAAGCCACGGCTTTTTTCATGACCCTGGCGCTTTTCACCACCTGCGGGAGGAACATCTTCCCGGCTCCGAAAAGATCGCCCACGATGTTCATACCGTCCATCAGGGGTCCTTCGATGATCTTCAGGCTTTGACGGTAGTAAGGGCGGGCTTCTTCGAGATCCTGTTCAATGAAATCCGTGATTCCGTGAATGAGGGCATGGGTGATCCTTTCGTCATGGCCCTGCTTTCTCCATTCCAGTTGTTGTTCCTGCTTCTTTCCCCCAGCTTTATGCTGTTCGGCATAGGCAAGCAGTCTTTCGGTAGCCTCGGGATTACGGTTCAGGATCAGATCCTCACAGAGCCGCAGCAGATCAGCGGGGATCTCGTCGTAGACCGGAAGCTGGCCCGCATTCACGATACCCATGTCGAGCCCCGCCCTGATGGCATGGTACAGGAATACGGAATGCATCGCTTCACGGATGTGATCGTTGCCTCTGAAGGAAAAGGACAGGTTGCTGATTCCTCCGCTGACGCCTGCATAAGGAAGGTTTTCTTTTACCCACCCGACAGCTTCGATGAAGTCAAGGGCATAGCTGTTGTGTTCTTCAATGCCCGTGGCAATGGTAAGGATATTGGGATCGAAGATGATGTCTTCAGGCGGAAATCCTGCCTGTTCCGTCAACAGGCGATAGGCCCTGCGGCAGATCTCGTTGCGGCGTTCCAGGCTGACGGCCTGTCCCGCTTCATCGAAGGCCATCACCACCACCGCGGCTCCGTACTGCCTTATTTTCCGTGCCTGCTCAAGGAAGACTTCCTCCCCCTCCTTCAGACTGATGGAATTCACGATGGCTTTACCCTGCAGGCATTTCAGACCGGCTTCCAGCACAGACCATTTCGACGAGTCTATCATCACCGGCACGCGGGCGATATCCGGATCTGCCGAGAGCAGGTTCAGGAAGCGGGTCATGGCGGCGGCTCCGTCGAGCATGGCGTCATCCATGTTCACATCAAGGATCTGGGCACCACTCTCCACCTGCTGTCTGGCCACACTGAGTGCTTCTTCGTAATTGTTGGCAAAGATCAGTTTGCGGAAACGGCTTGATCCGGCCACATTGGTCCGTTCACCGATGTTGATGAAGTTACTGCCCTTAAAGACCATCAAAGGTTCCAGTCCGCTCAGGCTGAGGTGGGCTTTTCTTTCAGGCACTTTCCTGGGCGGCTTGTCTGCAGCCATGGCTGCAAAAACCCGGATATGATCCGGTGTGGTTCCGCAACAGCCCCCGATGATATTTACCATGCGGCTGTCAATGAAGTCCCTGATCAGCTTACCCATGAGGGAGGGCGTTTCATCATAGCCGCCAAACTGGTTGGGCAGACCGGCATTGGGATAGGCGCTCACGGGAAATGGCGCTTTCTGGCTCAGTTCTTCAAGGTAGGGCCTCAGTTCTTTGGCTCCCAGAGCGCAGTTCAGTCCGATACTGAACAAGGGTGCATGGCTCACCGACACCAGGAAGGCTTCGAGGGTTTGCCCGGACAGCGTTCTGCCGCTGGCATCGGTGATGGTACCCGACAACATGAGCGGAAGCCTGGTTTGTTTCTTCCTGAAGACTTCCTCCATGGCAAAGATGGCTGCCTTGGCATTGAGGGTATCGAACACGGTCTCCACGAGCAGGATATGCACCCCGCCGTCGATCAGCCCTTCCGCCTGTTCAGCATAAGCTGCGGTGAGTTCATCGAAACTGACGGCCCTGTAACCCGGATCGCTGACATTGGGCGACAGTGAAAGGGTCTTGTTGGTCGGACCGATGGCTCCTGCCACAAAACGCGGCTTTGAGGGATCCTTTTCTGTAAATACCCCGGCTGCCTCGCAGGCCAGTCTGGCAGATGCCACATTCATTTCATACACCAGCTTTTCCAAACCGTAATCGGCCATGGAAATCCGGTTGGCGTTGAAGGTGTTGGTCTCAATGATGTCAGCTCCTGCTTCGAGGTACTGCCGGTGGATGTCGCTGATGATGTCCGGCCTGGTGAGTGACAACAGATCGTTGTTCCCTTTCAGATCAAGGGGATAGTCACTGAAACGCCCGCCACGATAATCGGTTTCGGTAAGCCCGTAACGCTGTATCATGGTGCCCATGGCCCCGTCCAGCACAAGGATGCGCTGCGTCAGGGCGTGATGAAGCCGTTCAGTCATGTTTGCAGTCTTTCACCTTAAACAACTATCAGGCTGCAAAGTTATACCGACACGGAATAGATTTGTGAAAAATATACAATCCTGCAGTGTACGGCATTACTCATACTTAACTGGTTCTTGACAGCAGTGTGAAACAGTAGTGTTTAGAACCAGTAATACCGTACACCGCTCTAAAGACCTTTTACTGAAGACCCGCTATGTGTCGGTATAAACAGCTTTGCATTCGCAAACCTGTCAAGTATGAGTAAAACATTCATCGCGACTGAAACTTCCTGTCAGTGAAAGGCAATCCGGGATGAGCAGCTGTCGCCCGGAAAACGATCAGTAATTCGTGGCGGCCACCTCAAAAAAGGCCTGCGGATGATCGCAGCAGGGGCAGTTTTTCAGTGCTTTTTTCCCCTTGTACACATATCCGCACTGACGACAGGTCCATTCGGTTTCTTCCTCTTTTTCAAATACCCTGGAATTGATCACGTTTTCGTGCAATTTGCGGTATCTTTCCTCGTGCCGTTTTTCCACTGAAGCGATGAGTTTGTAAGCGGTAGCAATTTTTTTGAAGCCTTCTTCCTCGGCAATTCCCGCAAACTCCGGGTAAAGATCCGACCATTCTTCATTCTCGCCCATGGCGGCAGCAGCAAGGTTTTCTGCAGTACCAGACACGATTCCGGCAGGGTATGCGGCAGTGATCTCCAGCATCCCGCCTTGCAGGAAGCTGAAAAACACTTTGGAGTGTTGGTCTTCCTGACGAGCAGTTTCTTCGAAAATGGCTGCGATCTGTTCATATCCTTCCTGCCGTGCCGTTTCGGCAAACAAACGGTAGCGCCTGGCCGCCTGGCTTTCTCCTGCAAAGGATTTCAGGAGGTTTTGTTCTGTTCTGCTTCCTTTCAGATTGTCCATATAATCAGGTTTGGGTTATGTTTTCAGTATGATATTTTCGCCATCTTTCGATAACCTGCGTCATATCGTCGGGCAAGGGGGTGTCGAAAAACATGGGTTTTCCGCTCATAGGATGTATAAAACCCAGGCTTTGGGCATGAAGGGCCTGGCGACCGAGGATTTCAAAGCAATTTTCAACGAACTGCCGGTAACGGGTGAAGACCGTTCCTTTGAGGATTCTTTCTCCACCGTAAGTGATATCATTGAACAAAGGGTGCCCGGCATACTTCATATGTACCCTGATCTGATGGGTTCTTCCGGTTTCCAGCCGGCATTCCACAAGGGTCACATAGGAAAATCTTTCCTTTACCCGGTAGTGGGTGATGGCATGTTTGCCGTGCTCCCCGCCGGGAAAAACATCCATCATCAGCCGGTCGCGAAGGCTTCTGCCGATATGCCCGCTGATGGTGCCTTCATCTTCACGGAAATCGCCCCACACCAGGGCGGTGTATTTCCGGTCGATGCTGTGGTCGAAGAATTGTTTGGCCAGCCTGTTCTGCGCCAGTTCATGTTTTGCAACCATCATCACACCGGAAGTATCCTTGTCGATACGGTGCACCACGAAAGGATGCCGCCATCCTTCCTTTCCGAGGTGGAGGCTGTCGCGGCTGAAATGATAGGTCAGCGCATTGACGAGGGTTCCGTTGAAATTGCCGTGCCCCGGATGCACCACCAGGCCGGCATGCTTGTTCAGCACCAGGATGTCATCGTCTTCGTACAGGATATCCAGGGGGATGTCTTCAGGGATCAGCTCCACATCCCTGGGAGGATATGCCAGCACAATGGTGATCAGGTCGTTGGGTTTGATCCGGTAGTTGGATTTCACCGCAACACCGTTCACAAAGACATTCCCTGCTTCCGCTGCCATCTGTATCCTGTTCCTGCTGACATTTTCGAGTCTGGCGGTGAGGAATTTGTCTATCCTTAAAAGAGATTGCCCCTTATCGACCTGGATGCGGAAATGTTCAAAGAGTTCCTGCCGGCCTCCCTCATCTTCGTCCCAGTCACTCATGGCTGCCTATTTGGTGATCACGACTTTGGCCTGATAATTCAGGTAGTTGTCGAAGGTGCTGAGTTGCAGGATATATACGCCCCTGCCGAGAAAGGACAGATCGAAGGATGCCTGGTAAGGCAAGGAAGTGACTTTCTCGCCCAGGAGGTTGAAAATATGCAATACGTAGTCAGAAGGTCCATCATATTTTCCGCTGGCCGGGGGCAGGTTCAGGGTGAAATGGCCGCTGGTCGGATTGGGGTAAATGCTAAGCTGAAAATGGCCGGCGGGTGCAATACCCTTTTTCGGCGGTTCGAGAGAAGGGCCGATACAGGGACGCATCATCACATATCCCTGGTAGGAACTTACCTGCCATTTCCCTTCGATGTTGTAGTAAACCACCTTTTGTGCGTTGGTGTCGGCGTCGAAGCCGATATTCAGGTTATCGTCGGTCTGTTGCACCCATCCCACATAAAAGGTAAGCTTGTCGGGACCAAGCACCAGGGGAGTCTCCGTATCCAGCTCATAGGTTTGAAATGCATTGCGTCCGCCCTGGTACAGCGGTTTCAGATACTTGCTGCTCTGATATAACACTTCCCCGGGAAGGCCTTTGTCATCGGCCCAGACCACCAGTTTGAAATTCCGCTGACTGCTGTTGCCGACGGTTCTGTTGAAAAACATCTGCACGCCTCTGAGGGTATCGGGTGTATTCAGACGGAACTTGACAGCCAGCAGGGAACCGGCCGGACTGAGTCCGTAGCCGGCTTCCGGGATGCCGTCGTCGTAAGCCAGGTAATTATGAAAATACTGTGTAGCCCTGAGGGTATCGTTCTGACGGATGAATTCCTGGCCGATGCCGACTTTCTGTATGATGTAGGTAATGTTGAAAGCCGCACTGTCGTTGCCCTGTCCGGGAAACACAAAGCCGGGGAACTTGGGGTAACGGTGTGTCGGATAGGTTTGATAACCTGAAACATAGAACGGATCGATATTGGTATATCCGTAATTGGTGTCGAACACCAGGGTAGCGTTCAGGTCGCTTACGTTGAACTTGAACTCGTAGCTTTGCAGATCTTTTCCCAGGTTGCTGATCAGCATTTCCACCGAATCCCTGGTTTCCTGGGCCGGGTTGGCCAGGTACTGGCGCATGGGCATGGAAGCGTAGCGTTTCAGAAATCCCGGTGCGGTATTCACGAAGGTGAGGTCTGTAAAGAGCGTATCACCAAGGGTACGGTTGCTGTTCAGGTAGACATAATCGATATGCCAGAAATCGGCGTTGCTTCGCCAGCTCGGGATGCTGGCAGCGGCCAGGCTGGCGTAACTATAAAAGCGGAAACGGAAATCGTTGCGGAAAAAGATTGTGTCCGTAACGGGGATCATGACCTGGCGGAACCAGCTTTTATGCTGATGATAAAAGGTATCCAGTTCCATTCCCTCCGCATGCCAGATGCTTCTCCAGCGGTCGATATAGACTGTATCGGGGGGGTTGACAGTGGTGTCGACCAGGGTGTCGGCCCTGTATTCTTCGAGGAATTCGAGGACCAGGGAATCCTGTAATTCCGGTTTGTTACCCAGACCGGCCGGCTGGTAAAAAAAGCTGAAATAGAGTGAATCGATGGCCGCATAAGGAGAGAGGTCGATATATTGCGAAGTAAGGTAATCTGCCACAAAAGGGAAGGGTGATGCATCGGGGTAAATGGCTCCGGTATCGTTCAGCGCGTCGAAAGTAGCGACACCCTGTGATGGCGGGTATTTTGCCATCACATTATTCACAAAAACATGCGCATCGCTCCACAGGCCGGCGTCAGGGAACACCGAAGTTTTGGAGAAATCATCGATAAAAGGAAGTGCAAGCGGGGTATTGCTTTGCACAAGCTGTTTCTGTTTCAACTGGCCGCCTCCCAGCCAGGGATTGTATTGCAGGGGCTGAAGGGATTCCTGGGAAAAAAGCACACTGAAGGGAATCAAAAGCAATATCAGTATAAGGGTTCCGGGTATTATTCTTTCAAATCTCATCTTCCTGGTTTTGTTCATCCGCATCACGGGGGATGCTATCCTGTTTATATTGTTTTAAATAAGTATCAAAGTCGAACTTTTTATCAGACCTGTACCAGAGGCTGATGGTTGTTCCCGACTGGGCATTAATTATTTGTCCCGGTGACGGATGCTGCCGGTAGACCCTTGCGGTGGCAGTGTCCTTTCCGTCCTCAAACACCTCATTACCGGTCACAAAGAACGCATTTTCAAGTACAAGTATTGCCTCATTTCTTTTCATTCCAAGTAAAAAGGGCACCTTCAGTCCGCCCGATCCCGCACCCTGGCCAACGACAAGGTCGATGCGCGAACCTTTTTCAATCCAGGTGCCCGCTTCAATGTGTTTTCCTTTATACCGTTGCCGGATCACGTTATTTCTGCCGATATCGGGAATATAATCCAGATGGCCCACCTTCAGACCGTATGTTTCCAGCACTGCAGTCGCCTGTCGGAGTGTCATATCGGTGAGTTTCGGCATGCTGACCTGTTCGGGAAGAATCGCCACAAGGGTCAGGTAAATGGTCCTGCTTTCCTTTACAATGGATGACGGGGGCGGATCCTGGAAAGCAATGCTTCCTTTTTTCTTTTCCGGATCAAATACCGAATCAATAATCACTACCCTGAAATTTGACAGATCGGGCAAGTGATCCAGATCTTCAGGGTACAATCCCCTCAGGTCAGGCACCACCACTACTTCTCCGTGCTTTGTATACCACTTCAGCAGCAGGCCTGCCACAATCAAAAGCACCAGGCTCAGCAATACCGCCAGCAGGGTGTGCCTGACAAAGGCCGATTTTAACCATTTGTACCTGAAAGTTTTCTCCGCTGCCATATATTGTGTGAAAACCGGCCCAAAGGTATGAATTTTCAGGAGTAAGCGATGGCATGAAGGGGCAAACAAAGTCAGGAGTGAACAGAAAATGAATATTTTTGTCTGCTAACATATCCAGGTATGAAAAAAATCGCGGTCGCCGCCGGGGGAGATTCCGGAGAATTCAGCATTTCCATTCAAAGCGGTGAGGTTGTTTACCAGCATCTTGACAGAACCAAATATGAGCCCTGGTTCGTAGTGATCGACGGCCTGAACTGGTATGTGAAAGCAGCTGATGAAGCTGTTTATCCCATTGACCGCAACGATTTCAGTTTTTTATACCAGGGTGAAAAGATCTGTTTCGACCTGGTTTTTATTGCCATCCACGGCAATCCGGGAGAAAACGGACGGCTGCAGGGCTACCTCGATATGCTCCACATTCCTTACACATCCTGCAACCAGCTTGTATCAGCCCTTACTTTTGACAAAAGCCTGTGTAAAAAACTGGTAGCCGGTTCCGGTGCCCGGCTGGCCCCCGAAGTGCTTATTACTGAAGGAACAGCCTGGAATGCAGACACTATCATCAGCCGGCTCGGACTTCCGCTCTTTGTGAAACCCAATAATAACGGCAGCAGTGTCGGGATCAGCAAGGTAAAAACCAGGGATGAACTGCCGGAAGCCATTGCCAATGCATTGAAAGCAGACCATGAAGTGCTGGTGGAAGCATTTATCCCAGGGAGGGAAATCACCTGTGGCGTAATGAACGACAATGGCACGACCTTCGCCTTTCCGGTTACCGAAATCGTTCCGAAAAAAGAATATTTCGACTTCGAAGCAAAATATGACCCCCTGCTTTCGGATGAAATCGTGCCTGCACCCATTCCGGCGGATATTTTCAGCCAATGTCAGGAAATTTCCTGCCGGCTTTACGACCATCTGAAATGCAAAGGTGTCGTCCGCTTCGATTATATTTTCCGCGATAAACTGATCTTTTTCCTGGAGGTGAATACCGTTCCGGGCCTGACCAACGCAAGCATCGTCCCCAAAATGGCCAAAGCCCATGGCTGGAGCATCGCCCACCTCTTCGGCAGAATGGTGGAGAATGCTTTCAGAGATGCCGCGACCGGCTCACGAATATGATGCTCATGGAATGAGCTGAACATTTATTTGCTGATTTCAGGAAGATTTCTTGAAATTTCCATTTCACTTCCCTATTTTTATCATTTGATTCGCATGGCTGTCCATTATCCAGTCTGATGGAATATTATCTTTGATAATCAATCATTTATGATTCCTCTAAATCCAATCGTATATGAAAAAGTTTTATTTGTCCGGATCGTTTTGCCTGATCCTGGGTTTTTTCATGGTCTCCCTTCAACTTCAGGGAGCCTGGCTCAGCAATGTCCCCATAACGGTCAACCAGCCTGACGGGACTGAATTACAACTCTTTATGACCGGTGATGAATATCATCTCCGGGTTCATGACGCGAACCAGTTCACCATTACCCGTGACGCTCTCAGCGGGTATTTTGTATATGCAGACCTGGTCGGGGAAGAGATCGTGCCCACCGGCCTTGTGGTGGGACAGGCCGACCCGGCTCTGGCCGGATTACAACCGGGAATAGACATCACTCCGGAAGCATGGAAGCAGTTACGGGAGGAATTCTGGGCAGACTCACCGCCTAAACAGGTTTTACCTGGCTATACAGAAGCTGTTTCATCGAACTTCGGAACCCTGAACAACCTGGTAGTTTTTATCCGCTTCAGCGACCAGGCTGATTTCCCCGACAACCAGCCCCTTTACAACGGGATGTTCAATGATCAGGCTCCAGGGGCCAATTCCATGATCAATTACTTCCGTGAAGTTTCTTACAACAGCATTGATATCCCCACATTCTTTTTCCCAACGGCTGCTTCCCCCGCGATACTGTCCTACCAGGATGCCTTTCCGAGAGCGTATTACATGCCTTATGATGCGGTCACCAATCCCGACGGTTACGACGGACAGTCGGAACGTACCAACAGGGAACACAGCCTGCTGGCCAACGCGGTCAACTACATCGCCGCAGCCGTCACAGGGATCAATATCGATCATGACGGCGACGGTCGTGTGGACAACATCTGCTTTATCACCCGGGGCGGTACCACGGCCTGGAGCACCCTGCTCTGGCCCCACCGCTGGACACTGCACTCCCAGCCGGCCTATATCAACGGCCTGCAGGTCTGGGATTACAACTTCCAGCTCGAAGACCACCTGACCAGCCACGGGAACGGGGTTTTATGCCACGAAATGTTCCATACCCTGGGAGCTCCCGACCTGTATCATTATACCAGCAACGGGATATCACCGGTCGGTGAATGGGACCTGATGGACAACAACACCAATCCCCCCCAGCACATGGGCGCCTGGATGAAATATAAATATGGCGGATGGATATCATCCATTCCCGAACTGACAACCCAGGGAACTTTCAATTTAAATCCCCTGACCTCCTCATCCGGGCAATGTTATAAAATCACCTCCCCGGTCAACCCGGATGAATTTTTTATCCTCGAGTACCGGAACCAATCCGGTGCCTTTGAAAGTTCACTGCCAGGATCGGGTTTGCTGGTGTACCGTATCAACAGCCTTGCCGGCAACGGGAACGCCCAGGGCCCGCCGGATGAGGTCTATATCTACCGACCTAACGGCGATCTGACCAACAACGGGGATCTCAGTCAGGCTACTTTCACCAGTGACGCAGGGAGAACCGCTTTCAACAACATCACCAATCCAAGCTGTTTCCTTTCAAACGGCGATCCGGCCAATATCAGCCTGTCTGCCGTCGGTACAGCGGGAAGCACGATTTCATTCCTTTACCAGGGAAATACCATCGTGGAACCCGACGGATGGACAGTCAGATACTCAGGCTTCAATGAGACGAACATCGGTATCCATCACATGTTCGCTGCCAATGACAATGACATCTGGGCGCTGGCATTTGACCTGAACAACTGGGGTGTACCCAGCCAGCGATATACGCGTTCAAATGATGGCGGACTCACCTGGAATGCGGCCGTGATTCCGGGCTATCCGACCTCGTTCGTAAACATGGTCTTTGCCTTCGACGATCAGCATGCATGGATCACCATGAATCACCAGGCAGGCTCCGGTGTAATCTTACAAACCACCGACGGAGGAACCACCTGGACCCCGAAAAACACCGCCGCCTTCCAGCTGCCGGGCGCCTTTCCGAACATGATCCATTTTTTCAATGCCAACGAGGGATTTTGCATGGGCGACCCTACGGAGGGTTATTTTGAGATTTATACCACCATCGACGGAGGGGAAAACTGGACCCGGGTATCTTCTCCCGATATCCCGCCACCACTGAGCGGGGAATGGGGGATTACCCATTATTATTCGGTAGTCGGCGATCACATCTGGTTCGGGACTAATCAAGGCAGGGTGTTCCGGTCGACCGACAAAGGATACCACTGGACTGCCCATGATGTGGGTGCGGGTTCCATTCTGGTTGACGTCAGCTTCCGCAGCCTGAGCCATGGTATGGCCATCGACAGAAGCACCAATACTACGGGAAATACTTTTGAAACCTTCGACGGTGGATCGACCTGGTCGATGGTGAGTAAAACTGGTCCTTATCACCAGTATGAATTTGCCTGGATACCCGGAACACCGGCCACCTGTGTCTCCACGGGCTCTGCAGCAGGATCCATGGGTTGCAGCATCAGCTACGACGGCGGTCACAGCTGGGAGGATTTCGGAGGCATGGAAACCTACCCGATGCTTTACACTGTATGGACAGATGTGAACCATGGCTGGGCCGGCGGTTTCACCAATGGAACCCCGCCTGTGATCAGCGAAGGGATGTTCCGCTATCACGGCAACAACCTGATACTGGAGCCCGATGCAGGCATCACGCACATCCCGCTTCCTTATTCCTCAGCCTCTCTGGGTGCATCCGAAGATATTACGGTCACCATCCGCAACCGGGGAAATACCGTAATCGACACCCTTACGGTATGTTACTCGATAAATGGGAGCGGCGTGGTTTGCGAAACGTATTACCCGGCAATTCAGCCTGGTGAATATGTCAACTATACTTTTGCAAGCCCCGTGGATCTTTCGGATGAAACCAATTATCTCATTAAGGCATGGACAAACCTTCCCGATGATGCGGATCATACCAACGACACCAGCACCAAAATGGTCATCCACCTGCCGTATGATATTCCGGGGGAAGCTGTCGGCAGAACCAGGTATGACCTGCAGACAAATTATTCCTGTTTGCAGCGTTTGTGTGCTTTCCCCGACGGAACCTTCGGCGCTGCCTGGACGATAGGCATGCTTGAAACGGCTTTCTCCGACAGGGGTACCGGCTATAATTACTTCGACGGTACAAACTGGGGGCTCTGGCCCACCACAAGGATAGAAAATGTGAAGACCGGCTGGCCTTCCTATGTGGCCTGGGGAGAGAACGGCGAGGCCGCCCTTGCCCATACAGGAAATACCAGCGGCCTGGTGCTCTCGAAAAGAACCAACAAAAACACGGGACCCTGGACTTTCGCTTCACTGCCCAATACGCCGCAGGGCAACAACCTTCTGTGGCCCCGTATGACCAGCAGCGGCCCGGATCATGAATACCTGCATGTGGTATCACTCACTGCACCCCTTGCAAACAACGGTTCTCTGTACAACGGGCAGAACGGTGCCCTGACCTATTCCCGTTCATCCGACGGGGGTAATACATGGGACATTTTCCACGCCAGTTTCCCCGGTACCGATGCTTCGCAGTATGTCGGATTTGGCGGAGATATGTATGCATTTGCGGAACCGAAGGGAAATACCCTGGCCTTTGTTTACGGGGATAACTGGACAGATGTCTTCCTGATGAAATCCACCGACAACGGCAATACCTGGAGTAAAACGCTTATCTACCAGCATCCCTATCCGATGTTCCAGGAACCCGTAACCCTTGTTACGGACACTATCTGGGTTTGCGACCGTTCCCTGAGTGTAGCCCTCGACCAGAACGGCATGGCCCATGTGATGTTTGGCGTAATGCGGGTTTCCAATTCAGACCTGACTGATGCCACCACGACTTACTGGCCCTGGACCGACGGCATGGTATACTGGAATGAATCCAGGCCTGCCTTCACCAGCCTGAATCCCGCCGACCTTGTCCTGCATAAAGAATTGGTCGCATTAATGCCTGACAGGGATGGCAACAGCTTAATCGAACTGATTGGTTTCGGTACCTATTATACCTCCCTGACATCGATGCCCTACATGGTCATCGATGAAAACAACCGCATGATGGCGGTAATGGCCAGCGTTTATGAAGACCTTCACAACGGAGTCCAGAATTACCGGCAGTTACAGGGGATCGTTTC
Organism: Bacteroidota bacterium; assembly: GCA_022709385.1. Taxonomy (GTDB): domain Bacteria; phylum Bacteroidota; class Bacteroidia; order Bacteroidales; family CAIXZF01; genus JAKLIX01. The sequence goes on from JAKLIX010000019.1 coordinate 63,730, forward strand.
CATGGACCTCGGCCAGAGCTGGTCCGATCCCTTCGATATCACCGGAAATAATCCCGATTACCAATACTTTGAATGTGTGTTCCCCAGCCTGGCCCCGGGAACAGATGATTATCTTTACCTCTTATTCCAGGCGGATGAAGAACCCGGTATGGCAGTCCGGGGTGACGAAGACCCCTATATGGATAATTTTCTGCATTTCCTGAAATTGCAAAAATCAGTCTATCTGCCATTGGATGTGGGTGTTACGGCGATCACATCCCCGGTCTCCGCTCCGGGGCTGACGGATCAGGAAACCATCACGATCACTGTCAGCAACTACTCACCCTATCCGGTAATTAACCTGCCGGTATGGTACACCATAGACGGTGGACCGGCGGTCAGGGAAGTCATCCCGGGACCGGTCGCTCCCCTGGGGACAATCTCGTATGCATTCACCCAGAAAGCCGACTTGTCCGTTCCTGCCCATACCTATACCATCACGGCATCCACACAAATTACCGGAGACCCGGACGAAACCAACAACCAGCTTAGCGTTCAGGTTACCAATATTTACTCCGGTAATGTAATTACAACCATAGCCCCTGTCATGGATGTATGTGCGGGAGAGTTTTTGGTGCCGGTCCTTGTGGAAGACTTCCAGGATGTAGCCTCCATCTCCCTGACCCTTGAATATGATCCACAGGTACTGGACTATATGTATTATGAAAACGCTCATCCTGCGCTGGCCTCAGGCATGCTGATCGTGAACTCGGGCGGAACCTCGGTGTCTCTGGCCTGGTTCTCCCTGACTCCCGTCACTATCGGTGATGCCACCCTGGTGGCCTTCCGCTTCGCCGGGTTCGACGGATACAGCCAGCTGCACTGGGATACCCAAACACCGGGCAATTGCATGTACACCGATATCATGGGTACCACGCTGGCGGCGGTCTTTACGGATGGGATGATCACATTTGTCAACTGTGCCGCAATAGAAGGGACGCTGACTTACGACAACAGCCTGGCCACACCGCTGACAGGCACTGAGATCCTGATTATGTCGGGAAACACCCCGGTGCTGTCGACCCAGACAGACGGACAGGGAACTTACCTTGCGCAAAACCTGCCCGCCGGAAATTATAACGTGAGCAGCAACATCACCAAGTCCTGGGGAGGCGGCAATGCCACCGATGCCCTGAAGATGCTGCAGCATTTTGCAGGACAGATCACCCTCCAGGGAATGAAACTGGCTGCAGCCGATGTGGATGCATCCGGTTTTGTTAACGCCGCCGACGCCCTGACCGTGGCCAAACGTTTCGTGAACATGATCTCCGTCATGCCATCCGGTGACTGGCTCAGTGATCCGGTTAATGTGTCACTTGCCGAAAACGATACGGCTGTTGCCGACCTTACGGCCATCTGCTACGGTGATGTAGACGGCAGCAATATCCCGGCCCTGGCCTTACAGCCGGGTGTGGTGCTCACGGCAGCGGGAGCCCTGGACATCACGGCAGCTGAACCGGTCTCCGTTCCTCTGCATGCCGTGCATGCTGAATCGCTTGCAGCACTCTCCCTGGTGATTGATCTGCCTGACGGTATGCTGGAAATCACAGATATTGAACCTGCCGGCATCCTGCAAAACAAAGGAACCCTGGTCTGGTCGCAGCAGCATGCATCGGTCCGGCTTGCCTGGTACAGCCTTCAGGCTGTGCAACTCAGACCGGGGGACGTGATCTTCAACCTTGTTATCAAAGCCTTTGCCGGATTCAATGCTGAAGTGCAGCTGACAGCAGGAGGAGAAAGTGAAGCCGCTACCGCCACAACACGCATCGCCCGTTTTGAAATCGGAGCGCCAAAGCTGCTGATCTCAGATATTCAGGGTTTGTCCGTCCGGATCTTTCCCAACCCCGCGGCATCATCCCTCGAAGTGGAGATGGGCATTCCGCAGGCAGGCAAATTGACCATCAGCATGGTCAACGTGACCGGCCAGACAGTCCTTCTGCTTGAGGAAAGCGGGATCCCGGCAGGCAGTTTACACAGAAGCATTGACCTTTCGGGCCTTGCCAACGGCACCTACGCCCTGAAAACAGCATTGCAAACGCATTCCAGCCATATGACGGAATGTCGTAAAGTCCTGGTAAACCGCTAATCCCGGGCAATATTATTCAGGCTGGTAAGAGCCATCTGTGTCTCCCACGCAGATGGCTTTTCCCGTATATTCCACCGTATTTCCGCTCTGAATGTTAATACCGCCTTCATCGCTGAAAAGCCAGTCGCCCGCAGGGAAACCGCTGATCAGTTCCACATAGCGTTTTGAAACGTAAAGCGCATCCGTGGTATTGATGATCCCGTTGTCATCCGCATCCGCAGCGGCCAAACGAAGCCCCGTGAGGGTGGTCAGGTGTACAAAGTGTTTCAGTATCAGCAAAGCATCCCCTGCATTCACCCCTCCCCAGGGCTTTTCACAATCAAAAGCAATGGTGTAGTCCCCGTCGGGGATGTTGTAAAAAACAAAATTCCCCGACTGGTCGGTGAGGGTGTTTTGAAGGACCGCCTGGTCAAGCATCAGCAAAACCCCGACTTCCTTCATTGCACCTGACAGGACATTGTCGTAAGTGAGCAGGCCGTTGATGGTTCCGCCGTTTTCAAATCCGACCTTGATATAGGCCTCTTTCAGGACGGTATCCACCTGGCCGCCCCGGTTTACAATGAGTTTAACCGGAAAGTGACCTTCCCCGGGGTAATTCACCTGGGGATTTTCCTGGGTACTGTAATCCGGAACACCGCCCTGGAAAACCCAGAGGTAGGTTTCCGGTACGTTCTGATACCCTCCGGTGGTCAGATTGGTGAATTGAACAGTGGTGCCCGGAATGATCAGGCTGTCGCTTACTGTAAAATCCGCAGTCAAATCCACCAGACCCCTTTTAATGGTCTGAAAGACAGTCCATTTCTTTATAGGCGGATTGGTACCCGGAATATACCCCTGTCCGTCGGATTTATCCTGAACAGTGGCGATCAGTTCGCAATCCCCGGCCGGCCATGCGGCATTGAGGGTGAAGTTCAGGGTGATCTCCTGGGTTGTACCGCTGCTAAAATTCACCGGCGTGCCATTCTGATCCGGAACCATCATGCGATTCACATTTTCAACATGCGTTTGTCCCATCCAGTTAAACATAATATTGGACTGCGTCAGGAAAAAATACAAGACCAGGTTGTCTGACGTAAATTGCGCGACTTTTTTAACCGTAAGCAGGACAGAATAATTCAGGCCGTCGTTGCTGACCTCCATCTGAATCGTGACGGGCGAAGGTACCGGAATGCACTGGTTGTATATCCCCAGGTAGGGCAGATAAAGGGAGGAGGAATAACTCCCTCCCACAAAAGCCCGGTATCCGTCGAAGATGGCGGTGGGCGTGCCACTGATCTGGTACATGGTTTTTCTTGCCTGGGAATACACATTGGAAAAGGCATCGGCATAGTGATTTTTCACGACTGCCACATCCCAGCCGTTCGATAAGAGATCATTGGCACCCATAGAGGCTCCCGGACAAAAGCTGCAGCCCGTATTGGTGACAATTTCAAGAAGTACCATCTGGCGACTGACCTGGGAATGGCACATCCAGAAAGGAAGCATGAAAATGAACATCAGTATCCTGCTTTTCATCCGGATAATTTTTATTGAAAAATTCAGGTTAAAGGGTATAGTATCATATAGATAGATTCATGTATGTTCAATGTTTAATATATGTATGATTACAACATTAAATAGTGGGTTAAAGATAGTAAAAAAAAACAGTACAATCAAATACCGGCATTACCTTTTCATACAGTCTTGTCCACGCAAACCTGCCTGGAATGAGTGTGCTCCAGCTTTTCATTAACTGACAGACCTTGAAAAACATTAAATATTTTCGGGACCGGACTGCTATATTTTCTATTTTTACATTGAAAATGCCCCCTTTACCATCTAATTTTTCTCCAATGAAAGAATTTTTTAAATTACTGACGCTACTAATGTTACTGGTTGTTTCTTTCACTCCGGTACTTACCCAGAACGTGAGCTGGCAGTGGGCGAGGAGTGCAGGAGGAGGCGGGGATGATATAGCCCGCTCCGTTGTTGCTGATGCGTATGAATGTGTATACGTGGCTGGATCTTTTTCAAGTCCGTCCATTAACTTTGGCACAGTGACACTGACAAATTCGGGGAGTGCCGGATCGGATATGTTTCTTGTTAAGTATGATGCTGCCGGAAATGTGAATTGGGCCAGGAGTGCGGGAGGAAGCGAAAACGACTGTGCCATGTCTGTTTGCATAAGGGATTCCCGTCATATCTATGTGGGAGGGTATTTTAAAAGCACCACCATCACTTTCGGTTCATACACCCTGACCAATTCTTTCGCTCCGAACGAAGAACAGTTCATCGTAAAATATGACGCAACCGGTGCTGTTGTCTGGGCAAAAAGTGCCTCCGGCAGCCCGGGCAACGATGCAATCAACGCCCTTGCGATCGATCCTTTGGGAAACGTATTCGGGACAGGATATTACCAGGGTTCGTCCATCACATTTGGAACGGATACATTGTCGAATACTTTTTCCGGCACCAAGGATGTTTTTCTGGTAAAATTAGACACTACCGGTAATGTGCTTTGGGTCAGGGGCTCGGGGGGTCTGGCCAATGATATCGGCAATGCTGTTTCTGCCGATCCTGCGGGTAATGTCTTTGTCGGGGGCCAGTTCGACAGCCCGGATCTCCTCATTGGAACCATTACACTGAACAACAATGCACCAGGCGCTAACGACGTATTCAACGGGAAATATGACGCTGCGGGAAATCTACTTTGGGCGTCAGCTGCCGGAGACTACCATCATGATTATATCTTGTCGGTTGCAGCTGATGGTGCAGGAAATTTTTATTCAGCCGGGTATTTCCGCAGCATGTCAATTACTTTCGGCACTATTACCATGACCAATCCGTGGTCACCTTACGGTGATTTTTTCCTTGTTAAATATGATTCGGCAGGCAGCGTGCTATGGGCGGTGAAATCAATCGGATCATCCAGCAGCGATGCCATCACTTCGGTGGCTCCTGATCCTTTTGGAGGTGTATTTATTACCGGTCATTTTCAGAGTCCGTCCATTACTTTCGGACCGAACAATCTTACCAATTCAACTTCCAACATGCAGATCTATGCTGCCAAGTATGACGGCACTACCGGAACCGCTTTGTGGGGGGTGAAGGTGGCAAATATAGACCATGACATGGGAAAATCCATCGCGGCCAACAATGCCGGTTTTGCCTATGTGGCCGGTCAGTTTATGAGCGCTAATCTCACTTTCGGTTCAACCATACTTTCCAATGCATCAACCTTCTACAATGACCTTTTCATTGCAAAGCTTGATGGCAGTGTGGGACTGTATCCTATGACCAGTAATGAACACCTGACCGTGTATCCCAATCCTTTCAACGACATGGCGGTGATAAAGTCGGAAAAAGAATTTCAACAGGCAGTTCTGAGGGTAATCGATTGCTATGGACGGACCGTCAGTCAGGTCAGTGGGATAAGCGGAAGGACTGTCGTTTTTTCACGAGAGAAACTCGCCGCCGGAGTTTATTTTTTCCGGCTTGAACAGGACGGGCAGTTGATCGCCACAGCAAAGATGATCACAATTGACTTCTAATGATCTTATATCCTGTATGTTTTGTGAAACGAAAATAAGATGAGATGACCCTGAAAAGGAACTTTTTACTGCAGTTGATTATGATTGTACTGACGGTCGTGCCCTTCATTTCCGTCTCACAGAACCTAAGCTGGCAATGGGCAAGGGGAGCGGGAGGGGGTGAAGATGATGTGGCCCGTGCCGTGGTTGCCGATGATATGGGCAATTTGTATGTGGCAGGTTATTTCTCCAGTCCGCTTATTAGTTTCGACACTGTTAACTTGAGCAATGCCGGTTCCGGCTCATCAGATGTGTTCATCGCAAAGTATGATGCATACGGGAATGTATTATGGGCAAAGAGGGCTGGGGGAAGCGGTGACGATTATGCACTTTCTGCCTGCCTCACGGATTCATGGGGCATTTATGTGGCAGGAACATTTAAAAGCAGCAGTATCACATTTGACAGTTATACTTTAACTAATTCAAATCCTCCGAACGAAGCGTTGTTTGTAGTGAAATATGATGTTGCCGGGAGTATCGTCTGGGCAAAAACCGCTGCTAACAGTCCTGACAATGATGCTGCTAATTCCGTCACCGTCGATCCTTTGGGTAACATCTTTATCACAGGTTATTTCCAAAGCACTGCTATCACCTTTGGAGCAAACACCCTGTACAATGCAGCTTATCCCGGTCAGGATATTTTTGTGGTCAAATTCGACCCTGACGCTAATGTGCTTTGGGCAAGGAGTGCAGGCGGCACCCACAATGATATTGGAAATGCCGTTACTGTCGATGCCACCGGGGATGTATTGATCGGCGGGGAATTTATGAGTGAATACTTTACCATCGGTGCCTTCACGTTGAATAACTTCGGATGCTCAAAAGCAGATGCCTTCGTGGCCAAGTACGACGGGCAGGGAAATGTTATCTGGGTGACGGCAGCGGGTGGCAGCGATCATGACCGGGTATTATCGGTTTCCACCGATAATACAGGGAATTTTTATGCAGCAGGGTATTTCAAAAGCAGTTCAATCGTTTTAGGACCGACTACCCTGGTGAATGAGGGGCCTCCTTATGGTGATTTTTTCCTTGTTAAATTCAACACCGAAGGAAGTGTGTTCTGGGCGGTAAAATCGGTCGGAAGCCAGAGCAGTGATGGTATTAACTCGGTTGTTTACGATAATGGTGGCGGTCTTTATGTCACAGGTCATTTTCAAAGTCAGCATATTGTATTCGGTCCGGATGTTCTTTCCAATGCATCATCTCCCGGCATGGAAACCTTTATAGCCCGCTTTGACGCATCGACCGGAAACGCAATGTGGGGTCTAGCCATTCCCGGTCCAGGCAATGACGCAGGGAATGCAGTATTGCCTGCCATGCCGGGTTGCGTTTATATCGGCGGACAGTTTACCAGCACCTCACTCACCTTCGGCTCAACCATGCTTACAAATGCAGCAGCCAGTAAAAATGACCTTTTCATTGCCAGACTGGATGGCAATGTGGGTATTCCCGCATTCACCGGGGGTGAAACCTTGTTCATTTATCCCAACCCTTTCTGCAGTGAAGCCCTGCTCAGTATCGGGAAGGACCTGAATGATGCGGAAGTGACACTTGTTAACTGTTGCGGGCAATTTGTCAGGCATATCACTCATTCTGCAGGGGATGCGTTCGTCCTTTCCCGTGCCGGTCTTGCGAATGGTTTATATTTTGTTAAGCTTGTCACCGGCGGACGTGTGATCGCTGCCAGAAAAGTAATCGTTACCGATTGACTCTGATTTCAGGAAACATTGATCTCCATCAGACCTTTTTCAGTTTCCATTTGCCTTTTCTGAACCACCAGAGTGCGAGCAGGCACAGCATGCTTTCGGCGATGACAATGGATAAGAACACACCCCGGGCGGCCAGGTCAAAGTAAAGGGCCAGCAGCCAGGCCAGCGGGATTTCAATCAACCAGAAGCACACAAAATTGAGTTTGGTGGGGGTGATGGTATCTCCGGCTCCGTTGATGGCATTCAGGAGCACCATGCTGAGTCCATAGAGTACAAAGCCGTAGCTGATGATTCTCAGAGCCTGGGCGCCAGCCATGATGATTTCCGGTTCCCGGGTGAAAAAGCGGATGAACAGATGCGGTATAAAGGTGAAAACCAGCCCGATCGCACCAAGTCCGGCCATATTCACCCAGCCGGCAGCCCAGACGGCCTTTTCAGCCCTGTCGGATTTACCGGCTCCCAGGTTCTGCCCCACCAGCGTTGCCGCAGCATTGCTGATGCCCCAGGAAGGGAAGAGGGCGAACACCATCACGCGGATTGCGATGGTATAACCAGCCAGCACGGTACTTCCAAACACCGATACGATCCGCATCAGGACGATCCAGCTGGAGGTGGCGATGATATTTTGTCCGATGCCTCCAAGGGACAGCCTGATCAATTGCCCTATCACCCGCAGGTCGGGTTTCATATGCTCAGATTTCAGCCGGATCCTGCCTTTTCCGCAGCAGAGCAGATAAAGCTGGTAGCAGACCCCTGTACCCCGTCCGATGGTGGTGGCAATGGCGGCTCCTTCAATGCCCATCGCCGGCACCGGACCATAGCCGAATATCAGCAAGGGATCGAGTATCAGGTTGATGATGTTGGATATCCACAACACCCGCATGGCCATGCTGGCATCACCGGCACTGCGGAAGATGGCATTGATGATGAACAGCAGCATGATCACCAGGTTCGACCCGATCAATATCGAAGTATAGCCTGAGTACTGCTGAACCATGCGGGCGCTTCCTCCCATCAGCATCAGGATGTCCCTGGCAAAGATCCAGCCGGGGATGGCGATGAACACCGAGATGACCATGCCGGTAAGGATGGCTTGAAAAGCCACATGCCTGGCCTGTTCGGCGTGTTTTTCCCCTATTCTCCTGGAGATCAAGGCAGTAGTACCCATGCCGAGTCCGAGTGAAATGGCGTAAATAACGGTGAGCAGGGATTCCGTAACGCCCACGGTAGCCACGGCATCGGCTCCGAGTTTGCTCACAAAAAAGATATCGACCACCCCGAACACGGATTCCATGATCACTTCCAGCACCATGGGGATGGAAAGCATCCACAGGGCTTTACGGAGTCTGACATTGGTGTAGTCGGTATCGTTGTCGCTGACAGCCCTTGCGATTCCCCTGAAAAAAGCCCCTATTTTGTTTTTATATGTATTGGATTCCATTTTTTTCAATCTGATGTGTTATAAGCAGAAAATTGATTCAGACCGCGGGGACTGCCGCGGTGTCTCATCATCTGAAAAAACGGAATGGCGGATCAGTCTCCTGACGGATCAGGTAATCGGAAAAGGAATATAAAAGACTGGGGTATTCATGAAAACCTCCGCATTGGAGCAGCAAATATACGATGCTAAAATAAGCATTGTCAACAGATCAGTGTTAAAAAAGCCTAAAAGATGCAACGGGCGCACAAAACCGGCCCGGCTGCCAGGCAGGATTACTGGCTGATAAAGATGGTACGGTAAACGGTTTTATCTTCCTGCAGCCTGATGGTAGAGTGGCCGTAAAAATGCACGGGTATGTTCGGGTCACCGGTATCGAGGCTGGCATGCACATTGAGGATGGCTTCCAGTTTGAAGGTGGTGGCGAACTGGCCACCGCTGTTGGTCAGACCTTCCACCCTGACATTGTTCTTTTCGATCAGTACGGTGGCTCCCTTGACAACCTGCAGGGTGTCGGACAGGTATTTCACCGTGACCACCACATCATATACCGGGTCTTTCTTTTCACAGGACGACATTGTCAGGCCAAGCAGGATACACAAACCTGCAAGAGGCATAATTTTAAAAAGGACGGTTTTCATGTCCGGGTATTTTACTATATTTGCAGCTTGTCAGTTAATCCCAACAAAGGTAAAAAAATCAACTTATGAAAAAATCAATTTTTCTTTTCCTGCTTATTTTTACCGGAATCACTTCTTTTGGTTACGGTCAGGAGAAAAAAGCCACCGACAACAGGCATGTGGTGCAGATCACCACGGAATACGGCACCATCAAGGTTGTTTTGTTTGATGAGACTCCCAAGCACAGGGACAATTTTCTGAAGCTGGTCAGGGAAGGCTGGTACAACGGTTCCCCCTGGCACAGGGTGATCAGGGATTTCATGATCCAGGGAGGAAGGAACAGTAGTGGCAAGGAGGATCCGGGTTATACCGTTCCTGCCGAGATCGTGGAAAAGTATTATCACAAAAGGGGAATGCTGGCAGCCGCCCGTACCGGTGATGAAGTGAATCCTTCCAGGGCTTCCTCAGGTTCCCAGTTCTATATTGTTCAGGGCAGAAAGTTCGATGAAACCACACTAAGGAATATGGAAGGCAGGATGAACAAAAAGTTCAGCCCGCAACAACTGAAGGATTACGCCAAGCTGGGAGGCGCTCCCCACCTGGACGGTGCCTATACCATTTTCGGTGAAGTGATTGAAGGGATGGACGTTGTGGATAAAATCGCCGCACTTCAGTGTGATCAGGCCAACCAGCCCGCCAAGAAGACTACCATGAGCATGAAGGTTATCAGATAATCCCTTGAAATCGAAGATTCACGATTATCTTGAAGAGGTTCGTGCATTCAGTGCCACTGAAACCGGACAACTCGAGCAGTTCAGGCTGAGGTTCCTCTCCAAAAAAGGAATCCTGAATGAATTGTTCGAGGATTTCAAAGTGCTGCCTCCTTCAGAAAAGAGGGAGACTGGCATGCTGCTCAATCAGCTCAAGACACTCGTTCAGGAGAAACTCGACGGCAGCAGGGAGAAGCTGGAACAACAGTGGATGGAAGGCATGCTGCTCCCGGATCTTACGCTTCCGGCCACCTTTATGGAACCCGGAAGCAGGCACCCCCTTTCTGTCGTACGGAATGAAATCATCCGGATTTTCGCCGGACTGGGGTTCTCTGTAGCGGAAGGACCGGAGATAGAAGACGACTGGTATAATTTTTCTGCCCTCAACTTCCCCCCGGATCATCCGGCCCGCGATATGCAGGATACCTTCTTCATCTCCAAAGATCCCGATATCCTGCTCAGAACCCACACCTCCTCCGTACAGGTCAGGGTGATGGAAAAACAACAGCCACCCATCCGTGCCATCTTTCCCGGTAGGGTATTCCGTAACGAAGCCATTTCAGCCAGGGCACACTGTATCTTCCACCAGGTGGAAGGATTGTATATCGACCGCCATGTAAGCTTTGCTGATCTGAGACAAACCCTGCTGTTCTTCGCACGGGAAATGTTCGGCCCCGAAACTTCGATCCGCCTGCGCCCTTCTTACTTCCCATTTACCGAACCATCCGCCGAACTCGATATCTCCTGCAACATTTGCGGCGGCAAAGGATGCAATATCTGCAAACATACGGGATGGGTGGAAATCCTGGGTTGCGGCATGGTGGATCCCAATGTGCTGCAAAATTGCCATATCGACCCCGAAATATATACCGGCTATGCCTTCGGCATGGGTATTGAAAGAATTACGCTCTTAAAATACCTTATCCGTGACATCCGCTTGTATTTCGAGAATGATCTGCGCTTCCTCCGCCAGTTTACCGCGGCCTTCTGACGCCTGTCCTGTCTGACGATGTTAATTCTGATGATGAACGATTAAACTTTCACAGGAATATGAAACTGGTTGTTGCAGGAGCTACCGGACTGGTCGGACGAATGATGATGAAGGTTCTGTGTGAACGGAACTTCCCGGTCAGCGAACTCATTCCTGTTGCGTCCGAACAATCCAGGGGAAGAGAAATCCCCTTCAGAAACCGCTTTCTCAGGGTGATGACAGCCGGTGAAGCACTTGATCAGGGTGCCCGCCTGGCACTGTTTTCAGCCGGGTCGGAAGCCTCCTCGATATGGGCCCCGCGCTTTGCGGAGAAAGGAACGGCAGTGATCGACAACTCTTCCGCCTGGCGCAGCTTTGATCATATCCCGCTGGTTGTTCCCGAAGTCAATGCCAATATCCTCAAAGCCGGTGATCGCATCATCGCCAATCCAAACTGCAGTACCATCCCCCTGGTGATCGTACTGCATGCCCTTCACCAGATTTACGGAGTGCAGCGGGTGGTAGTATCCACTTACCAGTCGGTAACGGGTTCGGGACAAAAAGGCATCAGGCAGCTTGAAGCGGAACGCAGAGGACAGGACGCCGAAAGGGTTTATCCCCACCGTATCGATCTGAATGTCATTCCACAGGGAGGGTATTTTACCGACAATGGCTACACCTCTGAAGAAGTCAAGCTGATTAACGAAAGCAGGAAAATTTTAGCCATGCCGGATCTGAAGATCACCGCTACCGTGGTCAGGGTGCCGGTTTACGGGGGACATTCCGAGTCAGTCAACATTGCCCTGGAGCGTCCTTTCCGTTTGGAAGAAATCCGTGATTGCCTGTCCGCCACCCCCGGCCTGACTGTTGTGGATGACATTGTAAACCAAGAATATCCCATGCCAATTACCGTCGAAGGCAGGGATGAGGTGATGGTGGGAAGGATCCGCAGGGATGATTCCCTGCCCAACGGACTGAATATGTGGATCGCTGCCGATAACCTCCGCAAAGGCGCTGCCACCAATGCCGTTCAAATAGCTGAAAGCATGCTGGCCGGAGGATTGCTATGAAAAGGTTCTTCCCGCTGGTCCTGCTGTGCCTGCTGTTCCTGATGCACCTACCCTTCCTGACTTCCGATCCCGACCGGATCACCGACGTGCATACCAGGGGCGCCTGGACCGATGAAGGGCTATACTCGGCACAGTTGCGTAACTACCTGATCAGCGGCGAGTTTGATATCAAAGAAAACAGCACCTTTGTCAGGGGACCCCTGCTGAACATGCTCCAGTTCCCTTTCTTTTACCTTTTCGGGAACCAGCGGATCGTCGCACGCCTGATCGTTTTGCTGATCACCTTCGCCGTCCCCTTGCTCTTCCTTCGCTTAAAAGGTTTCGAGGCCTTTGCCTTCTTTAGTATTTTGCTTATTTACAGTCAATTACATCTTTTCCACTTCAGTCATTATGCCCTGGCCGAGATGCTGGCCATTGACATGGTACTGGTTTCAGTGTATTTTTTTATACGCTCCCAGAGCGAGAAGGCCCTTTCCAGCCACAGGGCGTGGTATATCCTGCTGGCTACCTGTTTCATATTCATTGCATACGGATTAAAGATACAGTTTCTGTACCTGGCTGCCCTGCTTCCATTCAGTTTGCTGGTGGTTGCCTTTACTGTTTCCCGTGAGCGCGGACAGGCTTTTCATCTGTTCGGACTTTCGGTCCTTTTCGCCCTGTTGCTGGCTGGACTGTATGCTGTGTGGTATGCGATCAACAAGTCGTTTTACGATTACATCATGCTGGAGGAGACCGGAGGCAGGTTTGCTTCAGACCCCGGTCAGCTGATCGAGACCATCCGCTGGAATTTTAATTTCTTTCTCTGGGTCAGGGAATTGAAACCGTTGTGGATCGCATTGCCGGTCTCACTGATGGTGATCATCTGGCAGCGGTTCAGGCGGAAGACTGGACGGCAATCGCTGGCCATGTGGGTGATCGGATGCTGCTGGCTCATCCTCGAATTGCATAAACTGCCCATGTGGTATCTTCCCAACCGTTATCTCCTGCCGCTGTTTGCGGTGGTATCTCTTTTGGCGGCTTTTGCACTCAGCCTGCTCTATTTGCAAAGGGGGATTTACAAATGGAGCGCACTGATGGCGGGCATTCTGATCGCAGTCCTGAATGTTCCGTTTCATTACAGGATTTATGAGGAAAGGAGCGACGGTCTTGGAGAAATGAACCACTACCTGGCATCGGTGAAATACGACGGGCGTTACGGTCTGGGTTCCTGGGCTGCTTCAGCATCCTGGGGAAGCGATATGCGGACGGCTCCCGTCTGGAAAGATTATTTCAACGCAAAGGATCCGCTGCAGCAATTTCATCCTGCAGTGATCATTACCGAGACTGACCAGTCGGATTCAAACCAGGCCTGGATGCAACTTGGCATCGATCCCGGCGAATACAGCGATTCGGCAAGGATATTCAGGATTTGGAAATATGATGTGGGAGTGTACTGGCTGAAACAGGGCCTGGCTACACCTTAGATTCCGCTGCCAGCAGATCTTCTGCCTGGCTTTCTGTTTTCTTTTCCTCCGGTTTTGCAAAGAACTTGCGCTGGAAGATGATCAGCAATATCACACCCACCGAAATGGAGGAATCTGCAATATTGAACACCGGTCTGAAAAAGAGGAATTCCCTTCCTCCCCAGAAAGGCAGCCAGGAAGGCAGGGTGGTTTGAATGATCGGAAAGTAAAACATATCCACCACTTTCCCGTGAAGGAAAGTATCATAACCGCGTTCGGGCGGCAGGAAGCGGGCAGGGTGAAAGAAAGAATCGCTGAAGAGCATTCCGTAGAAGGCACTGTCGATGATATTTCCGAGCGCACCGGCAAATACCAGGGAGATACAGATGATCAAACCGCTCCCTGCCTGTTTTTTGATCAGGGTGTACAGGTACCAGGCAATGAAACCAACGGCAACAATACGGAAAAGGCTCAGGATGAGTTTCCCCGACTCCCCTCCGAATTCCATGCCGAAGGCCATGCCCCTGTTTTCGGTGAAATGCAGGATAAACCAATTGCCAAAGACCGGAATTTCCTCACCCAGTATCATGGTGGTTTTGATCGAAAACTTCAGCACCTGATCCACCATGAGAACCAGGAAGATCGTGATCAGGGATTTTCTGAGAAGGGAAGCCGTGGTCCTGTTCATTATTCACCCGGCGTTGCGGCAGGTCTGGGCGTATTCTGCCCCATTTTACCTTCGATGCTGGTGGTGGCATGAGGTACGATCCTCAGCCGCTCCTTGGGAATAAGCTTACCCGTGATCCTGCAGATACCATAGGTTTTATTCTCTATCCTGATCAGGGCATTTTCAAGAGACTGGATGAATTTCTGCTGCCGTGCCGCAAGCCTGCTGTTCTCTTCCTTCGAAAGCACCTGGTATCCTTCCTCAAGCACTTTGAAGGTGGGAGATGTGTCGTTGATGTCGTGCTCATTATTGTTGGTATAGGCTTCTGTGAGCATCTTCAGATCCTGTTTGGCTTTCTCCAGTTTTTCAAGGATGATCGTCTTGAACTCTTCGAGTTCTTCATCGGAATATCTGGTCTTTTCTTTGCTGTCTGCCTTTTTCATAATCGTCAAAGTTTAAAGTACAACGTCGTTTTACCTCGCTCATTGCACCCTGCTTACCTTCACATGGACTGTACACTGGTCTGTCAGCTCGACCATCTCCCTGTCTTCATCGCTGAGACGGTCCACCATTTGCAGCCTGCATGCCAGGGTTTCAGAGCAAATATACGAATTAAACTGCCTGATGGCTGAAATTATTTCCGGATGGGATTCCACGGTGAGTTCGATCTTGTCTGTCACCTCGAAATCCTTGTTTTTCCTGATGTTTTGAATGCGGTTGACCAGTTCGCGGGCAATTCCCTCCCTGACCAGCTCTTCGGTAAGCGTAACATCCAGGGCCACGGTCAGACTGCCCTGGCTTGTAACTACCCAGCCCGGAATATCTTCAGTAAGGATTTCCACATCCTGCAGCTTCAGTTCCAGAGGGGTTCCATCAAGGCCGAGCCTAAGGAATCCTTCCCGTTCGAGCTGTTGAATCTCAGCCTGGGTGAGCGCGGCAAGCTGCTGGC
The DNA here is from genome assembly GCA_022709385.1 of Bacteroidota bacterium. Taxonomy (GTDB): domain Bacteria; phylum Bacteroidota; class Bacteroidia; order Bacteroidales; family CAIXZF01; genus JAKLIX01. Next base: position 79,059 of record JAKLIX010000019.1, read on the forward strand.
TGATGCTTTTCATCAGCTTACCGTATCGCGGACCGAGTTCTTTAAAGTTCGGTTTAACTTTCTTAACCAGGATAGGCTTGTCAGGGTGAAGGTATTCTGCCTCTTTGATGTTGGTTTCAGAAAGAATGAGATGTTCAACGGCCCGGAGCTGGTTTTCGAAAGGAAGGTCGGGAACCGGGATCATGACCTTGTTCAGCGGCTGACGCACCTTCAGGTTGGTTTTCTTCCTGAGCGAGAGTATCATGCTGGAATACTGCTGGGCCAGTTCCATCCTTTCTTCGAGTCCTTTGTCGATGTGGGCTGAAACAGCCTGCGGGAATGATGCCAGGTGGACAGAGCCGGCCGGGCATTTGCCGCTGACCCCGTTCAGGTCGAGAAACATTCTTTCCGTGAAGAAGGGGGCAATGGGTGCGGCCAGCCTGGCAACTGTTTCAAGACAGGTGTACAGGGTCTGGAATGCACTGATCTTGTCTGCTGAATAATTTCCCTTCCAGAAACGCCTGCGGGTAAGCCTGACATACCAGTTGCTCAGGTAGTCGTACACAAAATCCTGGACAGCACGCCCGGCCCAGGTTGGCTCATAATCCTGGTAGTATTGATCAACCTTGATAATCAGAGTGTTAAGTTCAGATAGGATCCAGCGGTCAATCTCGGGTCTTTGTTCAAAAGGGATATCCTCCTCAAGATAAGTAAAGCCGTCGATGTTGGCATAGAGGGCAAAAAAAGCATAGGTATTGAAGAGCGTACCGAAAAACTTCCGCTGAACCTCACCCACGGCATCCTCATCGAATTTCAGGTTGTCCCAGGGCTGCGAATTGGTGATCATGTACCAGCGGGTGGGATCTGGACCGTACTTCCGGATGATCTCAAAAGGATCCACGGAATTGCCCTTTTTCTTCGACATCTTTTCTCCGTTCTTATCCAGGACAAGTCCATTGGAAACCACTGTTTTAAAAGCAACGGAGTCGAAAACAAGGGTAGCGATGGCATGCAGGGTGTAAAACCATCCCCTGGTCTGATCCACGCCCTCTGCAATGAAATCGGCGGGGAAAAAAGTATCCAGGGCTTCCTTCCTTTCGAAAGGATAATGGAACTGCGCGTAAGGCATGGATCCTGAATCGAACCACACATCGATCAGGTCGCTTTCGCGCATCATTTTCCTTCCCGAAGGCGACAGCAGGATGACATCATCCACCACCGGTCTGTGCAGGTCGAAAACCTGGTAGTTGGATTCGCTGAAATCACCGGGAACGAATTTCTCAAGGGGGTTGGATGGCATATAGCCGGCCTTGACAGCCTTTGCGATTTCCTCTTTCAGTTCTTCCAATGAACCGATACAGCACCGTTCAGTGCCGTCTTCCGTACTCCAGACAGGCAATGGGATTCCCCAGTAACGGGAGCGGCTGAGGTTCCAGTCCACCAGATTATCCAGCCAGTTTCCGAAACGGCCGGTCCCGGTGAATTCCGGTTTCCAGTCGATCGTTTTATTCAGTGCTATGAGCCGGTCTTTGTATGCTGTGGTCCTTACAAACCATGAATCCAGCGGGTAATAGAGGATGGGCTTATCGGTGCGCCAGCAGTGGGGATAGGAATGTTCGTATTTCTCCGAGCGGAAGGCCCGGTTTTCGTACTTCAGCTTGATGATGATGTCGACATCCACATTGTTGGCTGCTTTGGCCGGATCATCATCTGCATAGTATTCGTTCTTGACATATCTTCCGGCAAATTCTCCCATATCCGGGGTAAAGCGGCCCTGGCTGTCGACCAGGGTGAGAGAACCCAGTCCGAACTGCCTGGCAGTGCGGAAGTCATCGGCACCGAAACTGGGTGCGATATGGACAATGCCCGTACCGTCTTCCGTGGACACAAAGTCTCCGGTTACCACCACAAAGGCATCCCCGTCTGTGGGCCTGGCATACGGGAGCAATTGTTCATAGCGCATGCCGGCAAGCGCTGATCCTTTCCATTGGCCAACCATGCGCCAGGGGATCTTTTTATCGCCTTCCTTATAATCATCGAAAGGAAGCTGCCCCTGCTCAGCGGGAAAATAGCCCGGCATCAGATCCTTTGCAAGGATCACGCTGACTTTCCGGTAGGTATAGGGATTATAGGTATCGACCATGACATAGGGGATATCCTTCCCCACTGCAAGCGCGGTATTGGATGGAAGGGTCCAGGGAGTGGTGGTCCATGCAAGGATAAAAACCTCATGTTCGGTAAGGCTGAACAGAAACTCCGAACGCTGGTCCCTGATCACTTTAAACTGTGCCGTCAGGCTGTTGTCCTTCACATCGCGGTAACAGCCGGGCTGGTTGAGTTCATGGGTGCTGAGCCCTGTTCCGGCCGCCGGAGAGTATGGCTGAATGGTGTATCCCTTGTAAAGAAGGTCTTTGTTGTAAAGCTGTTTGAGCAACCACCACACACTTTCAATATATTTATTGTCGAAAGTGATGTAGGGTTTGTCAAGATCAACCCAGTAACCCATTTCCTCGGTCAGTTCGTCCCAGACGTCTTTGTATTTGAGAACTTCCCTGCGGCAGGCACTGTTATATTCTTCCACACTGATGCTTTTACCGATGTCTTCCTTGGTGATGCCCAGCATTTTCTCAACGGCAATCTCAACGGGTAGTCCGTGGGTATCCCAGCCTGCCTTTCTTTCAACCAGGTATCCTTTCTGGGTTTTATAGCGGCAGAAAATATCCTTGATCACCCTGGCCATCACATGATGAATCCCGGGCATGCCATTGGCAGAAGGCGGCCCTTCATAAAAAATAAAATGCCGGGCATCCTCTCTCAGCTCAAGACTTTGATGAAAAGTGCCCTGCTCCTGCCAGAATTCCCGGATCTCCCTGCCGGTCGCAGTCAGGTCAAGTTGTTTGTATTCTCTGTACCTCCGTTCCATAAGCATCACCAGCTAAATTGCATGGCCCCGGTTAAAAACCCGGTGGCATCCAAAAGTTTGCAAAGGTAAATAAAAAGACAATGCAAGCAGTTTTCACTGCAAGCAGCACGACCCGGAGATATTTTTCTACAGTACGCCTGCCTTGATCGTGAGATGGAAGCGGATTCGGATGGTGAAATCGAGCGGCTTCTTGTTCATCACGCCTTCTGCATGCACCAGGAATGCATGCGGGGCGTCCTTTACCAGATTCCCCAACAATCCGACGGCGGCCTGGTTGACGGTCAGGTCGGTTTCATTGTTCCACAGCGATTTCAGGTTAACCTGGCTCATGGTGGTCAGCAGCATGCTGTTCGCACCACCGGTGTCGGCAATGACAATGTTTCCCTGGCTCAGTTCCTGGTCATCGGCACCGTTGAAGGCAGTCAGAAGGTAAGATACCCTGGTCAGCGTGACCTGCTCAATCCTGTCCTTGTACTTCTCAATGTCGCCGCTCTGGGCGGAAGCATCCAGCAGGGTGTCTTTCACAAACACACTGTCTGCCGTATGATGGACGATGAAATCCTGGGTCAGCACCACACTGAAGCTGGTGGACAGGATCTCATCCTCCTGACAGGAATTGACCAGGATAAATGCAGGAAACAGAAATACAAACAGCAGGATTTTTGTTTTCATGGGATTTGGTTTTATTCAATGCAAATATACGAATGAAAAGCTGTTTTCTTTGCCTGTATCACTTGAATTGCGGACAAAAGGGCAGTTTAACATTTTAATAACAATATTACAAAGTTGACAGGTACAACTGGTATTAATTTTGCCGGGTCTTGAAAGAAACAGACATCACTATGAATACCCTGAAAAAAAATATTCTCTGGATCATTTACATTGCCGTGATCTCAACCCTGGTCGTGGTTTCGTATATGATGGGCGCTTTCAGTTAATCCGGATCCCTGACGTTGCGTTGCTTATTTCCCGGGTTTTTAAAATTAGAAGGAATATATGCGAGCTTGATCGCAATGTCCTCACGGCCAATGGTTATGTTGTCAGTTATGACTTCAATTATGTTGCGCTTCTCCTGGAAAGGCATTTGGGGCCAGCGCTGGAATAGGTCTTTGGCGTCTCGTAGGATTGTGTCTGAGGATAGGGTCTGAATTTTGAGGAAGTCAATTTCAGCCATTAGTTCGGGCAGTTGGTCTTCGATTTGATTCAGTCGTTCTTCAAGCGGTTTATAATGCCGGGGAAAGCTGTCTTTGGATATTTCGCCAGATACACGCATGGAGACGAGTTCGTTCATTCCCTGACGGATTTTGTCGGCTTCTTTTGTTTGTTTGGACAGAAGTGTTTCTTTCTCCTGGATGATGGAGTCGGTTTGCGACAGATAGGTTTTAATGTCGGAATCAGTCAGGAGGAAGGATTTGAGTTGTTCATGATAGATTTCATCAATATCAGAAGCCGGGATCCGGTTCTTGCAGGCCTTACAGATGAAAACATTGGAGGGGTGGAAGAATTACATTTTTTTGCCACAAGTACAGTGCAGGAGGCCGGAGAGGAGATGGACCGGTTTGGGTCCGGCTTTCCGGCGCTTTATGGTCTGTTCTTCTAATATCCGGTTACATTCATCCCAGATTTTATCGGACACAACAGGCGGACAAGCGGATACTACCCAATCACTTTCCGGTTTTAGTTGCCAGTGCTTACCCTCTCCCAGGCTCTTTGTATAGTTGGCCCGGTGTTCTTCTTTGGCAGTTGGGTCTTTAATCAGACGGTCAATGGTAGTGTCAGAAAACTTGGAGCACGTAGCGTGGAAACGTGAAAACGATAAACCGGCACACTATCATCAGCAAACCAACACATTAGCATATCTTCACACCAGCACACTGAAAATGGCTTCCGGTTTGCCACACCTGATTGCCAACGGATCCCTGTTTATTTTTCTTTTCGCTCAGGCCGCATGGCCTCGGATTGGCGCCGAAACTGGGAAGCAGAATTAAAGGTAAAAGGGACAAAACGGAAGAGGAAAGTGGAGTGAAAAGTAAGTAAAAACCGTCAACGCTATCCAGGGACAAACTAAAAATTACCTTTTTCCTTCAACCTTCACTTTTACCTTCAATTTTCTGCCTTTTACCTTCTCCTCCACCCCTGTACGCTTTTTTCACTTTTCGCTCAGGCCACGGGGCCTCGGATTTTCTTCGAAGACCTGCCGTTTTCTTGTGACTGCAGAAAACATTGAACTACGTAGAAAAGAGTGAGAATCAGAAGCATAATGAGAGCGGGAATGTTCTGACCCCAAAGGGGTCATATGTTTATAGCAGGAATGTCCGGTTGATTTCATGACCCCGAAGGGGTCAAATGTGATTACGGGGAATCAGTTGGTTGTTTGACCAGTGTCGGAGGGAGGTGCGCGGTTGCGCGTTTGCACGTGGCGTTGAACGTGAAAACGATGAACCGGCACACTATCATCAGCAAACCAACACATTAGCATATTTTCACATCAGCACACTGAAAATGGCTCTCGGATTGCCACACACCTGATTATGTTTTCTAAATGCAAAAGCCACAACTATAATCCTGTACAGCCCGATATTTACTTTTTACCTTTCTCTTGAAACATATCACGTGTAAACCAGACTATATACAATAAGCAAGGAATTGCAATAATTAATGCTAAGGGCCTCGAATATGACCAGATTATTGTTCTGTCAAGTATTGCGACTACGATTACAAAAAGGTAAAAGTAGGCTTGGACTTTACTTTTAGAGATCGGTTTCATAATTATTGATCAACCGCCCTCTTTTCATTAGTGGCCTTTCTGGCCTCCTCCATTTTTGATGCTGCTTGCCTTAAATCATTGATTTTTGTTGCAGCATCTACTATTTTATATAATTTGGGGGCAAGAACTGGAAGGCCAAGACCTTCTACTGCCATAGCCTCAGGAATGGTACTTAACCCTTCATATAAGCATTGCACTGCCCCTAATCCAGTTTCATTGCTACCGAAGGATACAGCATCACTATTGATGATATCACTCTTTGCTTGCTCAAATTTCGCTTGATCTTGACGAGCCTGATAATTTTTCTCGCTGTAGTAATATTTATCATCTTTTTGGGCACCGATTGTTGGCTGTTCAGAAGCTTTTTGAACAGGAAAAGCCCTTGGTTCGCTTCTCCCGCCCCAGCTATACCTGCGCTGGTGACTGATTTCGGGTCCAGAAAGCATTCCAGGTTCATTTACTGAACCTCCTTTGTTCCGGTTCTCTACAAAATACTCACCATTTGTACGATCCCTTGAAACTTTTCCACCACCATGAGCTATTGAATAAAGAACAGCCCCGAAGAATTTTTTAAACTTCCCATCTGGATCCACATATTTTATCGGATTGTTCGAACAATATGCATACGGGCTTGTACTTGGTGCTTTTTCTGCTTTCGGATCCACCCCCAGCCACACGCTGGTTCTGGGGTCATAGTACCGTGCCCCGTAGTAGTACAGTCTACCTGCAGTTTTAGAGGTGTATTTTGTTGCTGATTCTGAGGTCATTGTATGGTTTCCCGTTGCCTTACTTACACCAAAAATACTGTTTTTCTTTTTTCAGTTGAAAAGAAAAAGTATGA
>JAKLIX010000002.1 GCA_022709385.1 Bacteroidota bacterium
GATCGTCCCCGAAAAATCCCCGTATTTCTCCTGTGGGTCGTAACATGGTTCAAATTTCTTAAAATCTGACCATGTTAATTGTTTTAGGTTCATAGGTTTGAGGTTTTAAATGTTATATAAACGGTGAATAAATTGTAAACTCCTTGTTTGCAGTCTTAACCTCCGACACATCCTTGTAACCCTTCTCATGTATTTCCTTGCAAAACCTACTGCAATAACTCCCCTGCCGGGCAACCTTTTCACGGCACTTCGGGTTAGCACACCGGGGCCGCTCAAATCTTATCTTTGCTTCCATCTTTCGAACTCATCCACTCTTCCGTGAATACCAAAAGCCCCATTGTACTTGCGAAACTTACCATTACCCTCCCATGAAAACCTATGAGCAACCTCCTCCGGGGCAAACGTGAAGCCCAAAACCTCAAGCCCACGCCTCAACCTGCGACAGATCACATCATCCTCCGGGTGATCAGGCGGAGTCGGACAATGTATGCCATGATCTCTCTCAATGTGATCAACCTTGTTCATCACCTGACTCACGTAATCCATAAGCCTCCGGCTCCGCATCGAGAACCCCCCATTGCCTACATTGTACTCCTCATTCCTCCACCAGGGGGCCCCGATATAGTCATACTTTAAAAACTCATCAGACCAGGCTTCCTGGTTTACAATGTATCCATCCCATTGGCAGATCATGATCATCTCCGTATCAACATAATCTACCATCTCCCTTATGATAAATCGGCTGTAATCCTCCCGGCTGCTGATCTTTGGAATCACCTCCGTGTAGATGCCTCGATAATAACATCTCTCATTCGTAAACAGGATTGCCTCCTTGAATTTGGCATGTTTCATGCACTCGTGCATGGCAAATACAGCCCTCTCAGGCTTTTTGGTGTCAGCACACACCAGCGTTACATTGCTCAGGTCTATCATGATCGTATCAGTTTACCCTCGTTCAGGGCGTTGTTAATGTCACTCATAATGGCCTCATATATCCTGCGGTCATTGCTGTACACTATGATGTCAGACGTTGCTCTTTTGTAGTTGTTCAGCAGCGTTGTCCTGTCCCGGTTGTCGAGCCACCTGGCTGTTTCTTCACGGTCAAGTTTGAGATCAAAACACAGCTTCACAAACATATTCCGGGGGTAACGGTACTCCTTGTTTCTCAGCCTGCTTCTCAGCAGCGAAACATTTACCTGCCGCCCATGCCCCCAGGTGTCAATCTGGTACATCATGCACACCATCCGGGCAACGTAATCAATAGTAAGGTGCTGTTTAGTAACCTCTTGTATTTCGGTTTTCATATAAACAGCGATTTGATATTTAAAATAAGCCTCTTAAACGCACTGGGGGTCTGGGTAATACCTTGCCCTTGTTTTTTTGTCTTCTCGCAACCTGCGTCACCGCAGGCCACAAAAACGGGATATTTTTGGGTAGTGTTGATCCCCGCCGTCATAGTGGTGTTTTTCGGGTGGAGGTAACCGAGCGATTCAACAGTGCGCTGTCCGTTCCGCCTGATGATGTGCTCACATTGCCGCTCCATTGCCATGTTACACAACATCTCCACCATCTGCGGGCCAGGACGCCCGGAGTCCCACCGATAGTAATACCGGCCATATGACCTCTTGCGGGAGATAATACCCGCCTTGACAAGCACGCTCGCAAACAGCGTGTAATATGCAACACCCCTGTCACGTAGGAATGCAGCCAGCGGATGGGCCTGTTCCTTCTCGTAATAGTGCTCATAGGCTTCTTTTAGCGCAAAAAGAAGATTCCCCCTGGTAAAATTCACCTTGTTGTTCATGTCTTTGGTTGTTTTTGGTTATCAATCAATTCCTGCGTTAATTGTTCCCGGAATAATTCACCGCTCTGACACGGGGCAATGGTCTCATTCGTCCATGTCCCGGCCTCTTTCCTTTCTGCGGCCCACCGGCACAACTCCCCCTTCACCGTCTCATGCTTGAAGCAAGGGAAGTAAGGACATGCCGTCTTCACATCAAAGCTGTGTGTGTGTACGTAGTATTGCGTTCTGCTTGCCGTTGAGAATGCCCCGTAAACTCCCACCGCAGGCAAGCCGACACCCTCCCGGAAATGTATAGCCGCTGTGTCAGTGCTCACAATCAGGTCAAAGGCAAGTAAATCCTTCAGGAACCTGTCAAAGTCATTGCTGTGTGGGATGATGGTGATGTCTGCATTGATGGCAACCAGCACGTTCTTGTCGTTCTCCGTCAGATTCCTTTCATGCACATAAACCCTGGCATCAGGATAGGTCCTGCGGATCGGTATGTAAAAATCCTCAATCCCGCTGCTGCGTATCTGACAGCTTGCCCTGTGGCAGATTAATATACCGCTTCCGGTCTTCTTCTGAGGGATCAGCACGGGCCGGCACATATCGTTTGTCGGTTCAACACCGAGCCTGTTAAAGTATGCCCTTATCCAGTTGTCTGCCCCCGCCTCATTCGCTGCAAACTCCAAGGGGATGCGGTGCAGATTCCTGTACTTGGTCATCAGACTGCCAAAGGTGAAGTCGTTGACTATCGGCTCATGGAAGTGTTTTAGAAATAGTTTCCTGTGACTGAAATACTTAAACAGTGGCCAGAAGTACGGATTCATGTGGACAGTGATGGTGGCTGTGCTCAGGTACTCAGTGATGGCTGAGAACACCACAGCGTCACCGATACCCTGCGGAAGGTGGGTGAATGCCACCCTGGTCTTGTCCGCACGGGCCGCATCAAACAGATCGCTCAGGGGATATATCCTTCCACGCCCCTCGGTGATCATCTGCCGGGTGATGTCGGCAGGCAAAACAGCCAGGGAGTTCTTCGGATAATGGTACCTGTATGCCCCCTTCAGCATCGCTCCATTCTTGTTGAAGTGTGTTGCAAACAGTTTCATTTGGCCGGGAATAGCTTGTTGATCATTATCCCCTCAAGGTGTCCATACATGCCACGCACATCTGCAACGTCCTCCCTGACACACTCGACAATACCATAGCAGGGCTCGCTGTCATCATCAAACCACATCACCCGGACACCGGGGCTGATGTGTTTGCGAAATACACTGAGACGGTGGTGCCCGAAAAACACCATCCCGATCAGGGCTAAGAAAATCACACACGGAATAATTAAATAGGTCATATTCAAAATATTGGGGTTTGTATTACTTCTTTTTCGGAATGTTCAGTGAAATGTGTGGTATCCCGGTTAAAGTGGGCCAGTCCATCCAGCACACCCACGTTGCGGCCCTTCACCAGGTCAATCATGGCGAGTCCGCCCGTGCTGTATTCCGTGCCGTGGAAGTCAATCATCTCTATGCCGTAAACCTCCGGTCGGTAAACCAACAGTATAACATCGGCAGCCTCCTCAATCTGTCCACTGTCACGCAGATGATGAAGGGCCGGACGCTGGTCTTTCTCCGATGTGCGGTGCAGTTGACTGATCAGGATAATGGGAATATTGAGCTCTTTGGCGAGGTTCTTAAATTGCCTGGCAGCCTTGGCCATATCCTGCTCACGGCTGATCTTCTCCCCGGTGGTCGTTAATTGCAGGTAATCCACAATGGCCAGTGACAAACCCTGATGTAACTTTAACAACCTGATGGTATTCATGATCTCTGACACCTTCGCCGTGACGCCCTGTGGAAGAAAGATGCCTTTGGTGATAATATCACCGATCCGGCTGTTGAGGGCGTCAATGTCCCGCATATCCAGTTTGTTATACAGTATATCCTTTGCCGGGACATCGCTTGCAAAGGACATCAGGCGGGCGGTGATCTGAATGTCGGTCATCTCCAGTGACCAGATACCTACGTTGTGCCCTGTCATGGCGGCTGTGTAAGCACATGACAGTGCCATTGAAGTCTTCCCCTGTGAAGTGCGCCCGGCAATCACCACCAGATCGCCCCCGTGCATTCCACCCGTGAAGTTGTCAAGCCACTTCAGTCCGTATGGGATCCCGGTCAGTTTGTTGCCGGATGCGTTGAGGTCTATCTGCCTGAATACGTCCTTCACTGTATCCAGCAGGGTAAGAAAGGATACCGTTCCGCCTGATCGTATCTCTTTCAGACCATCCTCAAGGATAGTGAGCAGTTCATCCCCGTCACTGTTTTTACTCGCAATAATAAAGGATGCAAGACGGTTGACTGATTGCCTGATATAGTGCTGATGAAGTGAATCAATTAGGGCCTCCACATCGGCAAACCACTCACACGAAGCAACCAACTGGGATAACACCTCCGCAGACATACCCACCTTGGAAGCGATGGTGAATACATCGGTTTTACCTCCCTCATCCATCTGTTGTTTGTAGGCCCGGAATATGCTTCTGTGATGGCTCTCATCACTGAACAGGTTTTCATGCAGTTCCTTGTTGTGTTCAAGGTACACGGCCCTGTCGTTCAGTATGTAGGCCAAGAGTGTTTGTTCTGCCTTCAGTATGTCTGTTGTTGCTATCATCTTATCCTCACGATCTTTGGTGCGCCTGTTTCGGTGGTTTCTTCCTTTTTGTTTCTTGATAGCCATGCCACCCAGTTGGAAAAGCGGCGGCGGTACTCTGCCAGGGGCTTGCCCCAGTCGTCCTGTGCTTCAATGTGGTTTATGAAGTCCGGGATCAGTCTTAAAAGCTGTGGGATAGATGTGATCTTTCCGTTTGATACCCTGGTGACGGCAAGGTGCCAGCTTTCGGGGCCGAGCCTGAGTTGTTCGGAGAGTTTGTCTTTATCTTTTTGAAAAAATACGAGAGATTTATCATTCAAGGTAGGTACCGGTGTTTCTGTGGGGGGGGGCGGAAACTCCCTCACGTGCGTGTGCGTGCGCTGTATTACTAAAGAGCTATCTTGATCTCTCTCTTGTTCTTTACTATAATCTCCTTTCCCTTCCTTTCCCTTCCGGGGGTGAGCGGTCGTCGAATGGTCGTCGAATGGTCGTCGAATGGTCGTCGAATTTTCAGAATATCCGGGATATTTTGTTGATTTTTTCTCAATTTTTTGGTGATGCCATCCGGTCACATGCAGGTATTGTTCTGTTCCTGATTGATAGCATATTAACAGCTTTGCCTTAATAAGTTCATTTAACAGTTCTTCGATGTAATCACCACCAAAATTATCACCAGGGAAAACCTGCATTTTTATCTGCTTTGGATGGTATGGAATATTGCCTGCGTCGTCGCAAAAATTCCACATACCGATGAACAGTAGTCGAGCGGTCGTCGAACATTCGACGACTTGTGCCGAAGTCCAAAACTCTGGTTTTATGGTTCTAATTCTGGCCATACTTTCTGTGAAGTTGATGAAGTTCAGCGATGAAGTCTTTGCTCTGGGCAATGGATTGATTCAGGGTGTGCCTTACGATTGCACTTAGCGGGGCCTTGAGGGTGTTGTTATTGATGTAGATGATCTGGTGTTCTATCTCGATGATCTTGGCACACAGGTCAGCAATAGCCTTCCTCCGCTCGGAAGCGTCTTGATTCATTGGCATGAAATTTTGGAAATTGTGAAAAGAAAAACCCCTCCCGGAGTCCGACTGCTTGATGCCAGTAATGACACGGGAGTAGCAACACACCCTTACAGCCGGAACCCCGGAAGGGGCCCAATACGTTCTGCTATTATAAGCACAAAATGTAATTACTGGCATGAAAGAGTGTGTTGCTGGGTGCAAATATACGACACTTTTTGCCGTTTCCGACAAATCAGTGTAAATATTTTTTTGCACCCCTGTATTAAGCATTTATCAACGTCTTATGAAATATTTTATAAAGTTATTTTTGCCTCTTTTTCCAGCTCCCTGACCGTGAAAATTTCACTATCACATATCGGACAGACGTGTATGGGTTTTAATGGCCTGCCGTCCTCATATTTGATACCAGGTTTTGGCCTCACCATCTTCTCACACCATATGCAGCGAATCCTTTTCATTGCCCATATCTCCCCTGATTTATTCCCACTTGTGCCCTGCGATCTTCACGGGCAGTTGCCAGTACGCTGCGGCACCAGTCAAGCTGATGGGTGGCCGTCCGGTTCAACCTCTCGATCATGTCATACAGATGGTGCTCACGCCTGCACGCACTGTCAACAATAGCATTGACGGCCTTCGTGCTGATGTTCGGAATGGCTTTCGATGCCTCAACCAACTGCTTTATCAATCCCGTCTGCAAGGCTTCATTCAGGCGGTACTTTGCATCTGCCTTCATCTTTCCGGTGCGTGCAACCCAGGCTGAAAGGTCATTGCCCCTTATCAGTGCTTCCTCGGCCTGCTCGCTCATGGTTGTCTCCAGATACGCCTGAAGCTGCATGGCTTCCTGCTCAAGTTCTTCTATAGTGGCTATCAGCATATCAATGGAATTATTTTGAATTATACCAATCCATTAATTTTTTATTGGTTCGTTCATTAATCTCCTCCAAACTCCTCATAAAGTTTAAATACAGCTCATGTTCCTTCTCTTTGGATAAAAAACTTTCCGGCCACATTTTCTCTAAAAATATAAGATCAGGATAATCATATTCTCTTGTATCATCAAAACAGCTTCCTGAGACATAGCCATAACGAGTAAAGTAATAGATGGGTAAAAAAGCATCTGAATCAAAAAAATACAAACACCAAACACCATCGGTATTTTTGGCAACAACACCCTCGTGTTTTTCATAGGTATCACCGAAACCAAGAAATTTATCACAACGAAAAGAGAACAAATCACCTTCGTGGATTTTCTTATCATACCTATCATAAAAACCAGTAAATATTCGCTCTTTCATACCATCTCCTCCTCCATCGCAAACACCTTCTTGTCCGTAATATCCAACACCCTGGCCTGCAGAAACTCAATGAAACGCTCCACTATGGCAACGAGCCGGGGAACATCCCTGTCGGCCCGGTAGAAATACTCCTCCCGGTACACATTCGAGAAGTCGGTCACGGTGTACTCAAAGGTGTCAACGTCCACACCATTCGCAACCAAACAATAGGGATAAACCACATGCTGCCACGCATGAAGAAACTTTGGAAACTCATATCTCCCGGTGGTCTTGATGTCATACACAACACCACCCAGAAGCTCATCAATGAACCCATACAACAATACATCTCCGTATCTTGTGGGTAAGACCCCCTCGCAATAAACCTGTGACACGGCCCCCTTAAATTTGCAGACCATTTCATTGATGATGCTGGTCTTAAACTCAAAGACATATTGTTCTCCGGTGCGGGATGTGTGCGGGTGTGAAATGACACCACTGTCACTTGACAACAGCAGATTCTCCTTTATACACTGATCAACAAGGTTGTTAAAGGCTGTTCCCTTTTCGGCTGCCTCATTCTCATAGGGCACCCGGTTGATCTTATCCAGAAGTTCCTGCACAGCCTCTTCCGAGTCGCTGTGCAGGTACCTCTGAAAAGCATCCAGCAGGGTTGCGTAAATCTTATATTGTACCATCATTGTCAGGAAAAAGGTCATTGGGATCATCTGATGTCACTGCAACTGGCTCCGGGGCCGGGGCTTTCTTTGCCGATGGCTTCGGGGCCTCCCCCTCATACTTCTTGGTCATGGTGTTCAGCTTCAATCCAATGAATGTGGCCTTCTGCTTCAGCATCATGGCGGCCTGCAACTTTGAGTCCCACACATGGTTAATACCACCCACCCAGTCAATGAATTGGTTTGCGGACGTGGCATCGGTAACCCCTGTGAGGTTCTCCTCCACCAATAACATCAAATCCTGGTAGTCGATTACGGTCTGCCTCTTGCTCTCAAGGGCAGAGTTGTATTTCTCGATCACACGGATAAGAAACTCATTGCGGCTGTCCTTCAGTTCCGGCACATCCATCACCCCGTCCAGGTTGCAGGAGTTCTTGCCGTAGTACTTCTCGCAGGGATCGAAGCTGATGGTGCGCTTGCGACCGATTGCTTCCATGTACCCCACCAGGTCAAGTTCCTTGATCAGGTCACCGGCGGAAGACCCGCCAATCTCCGGGCGGATGATCTTGTCGTCCCCGTTGCGCTCCTCCCGGTCATGGGCCACAAAGACGATGTGTTTGCCCATAATGCTGATACGCTTGAGAAATCCGACAAATTCAGATTTCCTTTCACCGTATCCCTGCAGGGTGAGTGCCCCGTTGCTTTTGCCGAGTTTGGGATTCTTGCTGATAAGGTACAGTGCCATGTAGTCCAGCATCTTCCCGGCGGTGTCAATCACCAGGGTTTTGTAGGCTGACAGGTTTTCATTCAGCACATCGAGGCAGTCCTGCCATGACCTGATCTGCACGGTGTCTGTCTGATGCATTGGATTAACTCTGTGTACACCTCCATCGAAGTCGAGCAGCAGGGGTGATGGGGCGGACAGGGCGAGTGTTGACTTGCCAAGTCCGGGCTGGCCGTACACCAGCATCTTGATTGTTGTCGGAGTGTCTAACTCCGAGGGCTTTTTGATAAGTGTCATTGTTGCGTTGTTTATTGGTTAATAAAAGGTTTACTGTCAAAAAGAGCACGCTGGCTGTTTGTTCCTGTATTCCTGTCGGCTGACAGCCAGGGGTGAGACCGGAACGCATCTCTCCACTCGTGCTCTTTGTGGCCGGGGCAGGAGTCGAACCTGCATACAGGCGGAGACCAACGTGGTTACGGCGTTTTTTCTACCTGCGTCCTTTTGTCACCCGGCTAAAGAAACTATCATTCACTCAAAGAACTTACTTTTGTTGCGGGGCCGGGACTTGAACCCGGAACTCAGGATTATGAGACCTGTGTTTTACCATTGAACTACCCCGCTGTGTTGCCGGTCTTTCCCGGCTGTCTTTTGGGCCACCTGGGTGTATGGGATGGGAATTATCAAACCACCCCACCGGGAGGATTTACCCGGCCTTCTTGCGTGAAAATTCACTCACCCCTGCACGAGGGGAGACCCGACTACGTTGTTCCCTCAATCCCGCCAATACCTCTTCACTCCGGAACAGAATCTTCTTGCCTGTGCGATAGGTTGGAAAGCGGCCTGAGTTGCTCAGGCTTTGAGCCGTGGCCAACGAAACCCCTAAAAAGTTGGCCAACTCCCGGATACCCCTGATCTGCTTATTGTCCTCCGGAATCACAGACTCGGCCTCTCTGTCCAGAGCAAGCATCAGAAGCCGCTCCAACCTGTCAAATCTTGACATTATTTGATCAAACTCACTCATATAGCTCATTTGCTGTTGCCACGAAGCGGGATAGAGAGACCTTTCCCACTCCGTTGCAATAAGGACACTCTACTTTTTCTTGCCTTACCCGTCCACCTCTCTTTGAGAAGATGATGATATGACCAGTGCCTTTGCACGGATGACACCTGAGTAATGACTCATGTGATTTTTGGCTCATAAGATGTTGTTTTGATATGCGAATGCCACCACTCCGTTCTTACTGGCTGCCCCGGTCTTCCGCTCGATGTTGCGGATATGTACGGCAACAGTCTCCGTACATATGCCGAGATGATCAGCAATCTGTTTGTTTGGCATATCCTGTGCCACCAGCTTGACAACTTCGATCTCCCGAAGGGTAAGCCCGGCAGGAAGCTTACAGATGCACCCCTCAAACAGGCACTTCCCCCTGAGTCCGCAGTCCCAATATTCCGGCACGGTCACCCCTTCGGGTGTCCAGTCGGCCCGCTTGTCGAAATCCCCATATCTGCAATAGATGAACTGAATCACCTGTTCAATGGGATCTGATGTGAGCTGTTCGATGGCCTGCAGGGCCTCCTTGTCGGACTCCAGGAGTCCCCGGAAGGCCTGCAGGGTGTCGATGCTGTCCACCACATTGATTACTTTGCCGTCTCTGATCACCTTAGCTTCTCCGTTGACGTAGAATGCCTCAAGGTTGTTGCCGATCAGTCCGGCCGGTGTTGTTTGTGCTTCCATCTTTCTGTTATTTAAGGTCACGGGCGGCCTTGGCCATAGCCAGGATCACCACCAGTCCGGTGATGCCCGCCCCGACAATTAAGCCGATTGCAATTCCCAGTATCAACATACGTTCTCGGTTTTTTTGGCTGTCTCCACCATGAGCATAGTGGGAATGCCGGTTTCTCTTTCGATATATTCCAACATCTTATCTTCCACCAACCGGGGATCATTCCGGTAAAGTGCCGCCTCCAGGGTTCTCTTGTCCCGGATTCCCATTCTGTACATGACCCCAGCCCGCAGGGAGACCATCTCCCAGACGATCCGTTTTAGTTTCTTTTTGAGTACTACCATATTTATATAGTATCTTGTTTGACAATCATTTTTTCTGCCCAATCAAGCAATTCGCTTTTTGAAAAGATGAGGTATTGTCCCCACTTATACCTGGGTACTTTTTTTGCTGCCGAAAGATTGTAGAGTCTTTTTGTTGTCACCGGATAGCCATTTTCCTGTAGAAACGTAGTGGCCCTTCTGATTGCCACCCAGTCCTTGGGGCGACTGTTACACTTTTGTGGTATTGCTTTCGCTCTCATTGTTGTGTATATTTGCATCATTATTACAGCGCAAAGATAAAGTAATTTAATGACGTTTGTCAAGTGTTTACGAAACATTTTTGTGTTTTTATGTCAATTTATAATGATTCTAAATACCGAAATAGGAACCAGGCTTAGGGAATTAAGGAAACGGCACGGATTAACTCAAAAGCAAATGGCAGAAAGGGTTGGTCTAAAAACCCATTCTGCATGGAGCATGCTTGAGTCTGGTAAAAATATGATTACACCCTCTTTGTTGATGTTACTCGAAAAGTCATTTAATGTCAGACCTGAATGGATACAACATGGGACGGGAACAATGTATGGGTCTCAAACGTATTCTGGGGAGCAACAATCCGTCCCTCATCTGTGTGAATCCACACAACAATATCAAAGCACAAACAAATCAACCGATGATCGGATAGCTAACCTTGAGGATGAAATCAGGTATTTAAAACAAGTTGTTTATAGAATGGGGAGACAGATTGATGATATCGAGGCAGATATTCGTACTTTTGAAAGCCAAGACCTCTTGAAAAAAAAGTCAGAGTAATTAACATGTTTAAATATATTGATATAAACAAATACTAACCACTATGATTACATTTGTTGTTATTCTGATTATCTCTATTGTGTTTTTGACCCTATTTGTGCTGGCAAATGCGACCAAAAACAGCACCAATCTTATTGATGGATCCACTGATGTGTCTGGAAGATTATTGGATGGGGATAACGTCAAAGTGTTTCAATTAGATGGAGTTGACCACTATCAAATTAAAACGGAAAAATTCGCCTTCTTTCACGATATCAAAGATGACCATCAGAAAATTATTGAACTATTCAGTATTGTCCCCAATCCCTCTCTAAGTGGATATGGATATATCCCAGTAGATGTTTTCAATGATGTTCACGCAAAACATATTGAATCAAGAAAAGCATACGAAACCACCAACATAGCAACTAAATATGAAACTATACATCAAACCAAGAGGGTGTGTTGCCCCAAGTGTGGGTCAGATCAAATTGTTGCTCAAAAAAAGGGATTTGGTGTCGGAAAGGCCGCTGTGGGGGCTATCTTGGTTGGTGGGATTGGCCTTGCGGCCGGTGCAATAGGAAGCAAGAAAATATATCTTGTCTGTATGAGTTGCGGTCATAGATTTAACCCGGGTAATAACTAAAATAACCATGCAATCTGCCCGGTCGCAGGAGGTTATACAACGGTTCTGGATGGCATTTCGCTATCTCAGGGCTCTCGATCAGATCAAGTCGTTTGCCGACTTCTGCCGGAAACACGGATTCGACCGGAGAAACTTTGCCCGGTTGCAAGCAGAGCCGCAAAGAGAATTTCCGGTCGAGCTCCTGCAAATACTGGTCACTCAATACCATATCTCAGCAGATTACCTGCTCAAAAATAAAGGTGACATGGTGGACAGATCAGCCGAGGTTAGAAACATTTTTGTCCGCTATCCTGTCAGCAGTAATTAATTTAACCATTCAAACGCCTGTTATTCAACGCCCCGTTAAAATGGTTTGAATCCCAGGCGGATCACATAAACAGAGCGGGAGTGAATACTGAGTACCCATGTGTACTGAGGATTGACTCCCGCTTTTTTAATGGACAAAGGCGACTTGTCGAATTTACGAGATTGCGCCCGTCAGGCGGATGATGGTTCCCTTATTTTTTTCAGTCTGTATTTCAAAGTTTCCACCGATGTATTCCATCCGCTGCTTCATGTTCCTCATCCCGTTATTCCTTGCTGTGATGCCGGCCGGATCAAATCCCTTCCCGTTATCAGAGATGCTGATAATAAAGCGGTGGTCATGGCACTGAAAGACAAGTTCCACCCTATTGCCATTAGCATGTTTAACTATATTATGAATGGCTTCTTTAAGCACGAGGAACAAGCTGCGCTTCACCTCCGGGTTAAATACCACTTCAGTCTGTTCCTCGGGAAAATCCAGTACAGCCTGGTATGGCGTGTTCTCCAGATAACTCATAATATAAGTCCTGATATATGCATAAAAACCTTCAAGGTTGTCCCGGTCAGGATTGATGGCCCAGATGATTTCTCCAAGCCTGTCGATGGTTTCCCTGGATGTTGCAACGATTTTGTTCATATCTTCCTCAAATCCTGTCGCCTGGCCCTGTTTTATATTTTCTTTCACCAGCGTGGTGAGCCAGGAAATGCGGGTCAGACCGGAACTGATGTCGTCATGAATATCCTGTGAAATCCTTCGCCTGATGGTCTCATTCTCCTTCTGCTTCTCCGTCAGGATCAGTTGCTCCTGCGTTTGCTCCAGGTTCTGAAGGGTGGCCGACAATTCCCTGTTCAGACCATTGAGTTTCTGATTTGATTTTTTCTGCCTGGCATAGCCTCTGAATATTAAATAAAGAATAAAAATGCTCAGCAAGATCGCCACAAGCAGGATATTCCTTTGCAGCGAACGATTGCTCAGTTTCAGTCCCTGTACCAGGTTCTCCTGTTCTGAGAGGTTTAATTGCCTTTCCCTGTCCTTTTTCTCCATGCTTATCACCTGCAAATCAGCCATATTCTTCAAATACGCCAGCCGGTGTGACTCCACTTCCCTGTCACGCAAAGCGATGATAGCCGATTGAATACGCAGTTCCTGTTCCCGGTTCTTTGCCAGTAACAGTTCTTCATTCAGCCTGATGCTGACCTGCCTGGCCTCAGCTTCGGTAAGCTGTTGCCGGCATAGAAGATCCTTTTCCTTCAGGTTGAATTCATACTGCATTTCCTTACGGACGATTTCCTCCCTGTTCTTCTCGTTTATGATTGAATCCCGGATCACCATGTACTTTTTGTTATATATATATGCGGAATCATATCGCATCAAATCCTCATAAATATCGGCAAGGTTTTTAAGCGCCTCTTGTTGGTTTTTAATCGTATTCAGTTTTTGGGCGATGGCCAGGCCATTCATTCCTGTCAACACTGCAGAATCATACTGATGAAGATACCTGAATGCTTTCGATTTCACATAAAGGCAAAATGAGTAAGTCCCGCTCTGTTCCCTGCCCTGCATTGTTTTAATTGCCCGGTTTACAAGCTCCATTGAAAAGAGATAGGGGTTTTCCGCCTGGCTGCCCATTTTATTGACCAGGCCTCCTTGAAGGACTTCATTCCATTCAGTATTGTTCATGTAAATGGCTTCATTTGCCATATTTGAATAAGCGCTTGGCAGTGCCCTGGATTGCCTGATTTCTTCATAAATCGTGATCGCTTCCGCATGCATCTGCATGGCCTTTACTCTGTCTGTGCCTTGATACGTTAATGCAATATTCACATATAAATCAGCAATTTCCTTTTTCAGGTCAGTTTTAATTCTGATATCCAGTGATTTAAAGTAATACTCCCGTGCCTTGGCTTTATCATCGATGTAATTATACACATTGCCGATTTCATTAAACAAATTTGCCTGCATGATTTTATCCCCGGATTCAGTCGCTATGGCAAGGGCTTGAAGCAGTATATCAAGTGCCTTGGGGTAATTGGCTGCACGGGTGTAACATATCCCGAGGTTATTCATCGGTTTGCAAAGCTTATCCACCATACCGGCAGACCTGAAAGTGTTGATTGATTTGGTATACCATTTTTCAGCTTCGACAAAGTCAGAGAGGTCCATGTAAAGGATACCGATGTTGCTTTGCAAATGACCTATATTGCTGGTATCACCGAGAAATTCATATTCAAGCAGGGACTTTTGGAAAAGCTTCAGTGCATTCTCAGGTTTCCCGGCAGCATATTCTAACTGACCCCGGATATTCAGGGACCCGGCCAGCCTCATTTTTGCATTCAGTTGTTCTGCCAGGTCAATGGCCTTATCAGCATACCGGATGGCGTCCTTCAGGCTGGTTTTTCTGTATTCCAAGGCTATCTTCATATACAGCTTAACCATCTCCGTATCTTTCGCCGTCATCCTGCTTTCCGCCTGAAGCAAAGAATCAAGGCGGACTGCCTGGGAAAATACCTGAACAAAGGCAATCAGTAACAGCAGAAATAGCATGCATTTTCCAGCCATCCTGAATGATCTTTCTTGATGATAACCAAAAATAATCCAAATCAGCTACAACACAATCAGACAATCAGTTGGTGTCATCATCCTGCCTCCTCGTAGCTGACAGAGGAACCAAAGATAATAATCTTATAATAAAAATTTTTCCTTCGCCATGGTAAAATCCAATTATTTTAATGTATATTTATCCGATGTGTTCAACCCTGAAAACGAAGTGGTCATGAAAAAGGTATGTTTGTTTATCTGGCTATCTATTGTATTTATTTTCAATGTATTAGCCCAAAAACCCACGATGTTGCTAAGTTTTACTGCATCGAATGGAACGAATTATGAAATGCTAGACAGCATCAAGGTTATAAACCGTTCCGGCAGTGGAGACACTGTCATGCAGTGGCCCGACACAGTGATGAGTCTAAGCTGGCAAGGATTACATGAAGCATATAATGGTTCAGACCAGTTCGGCATATATAGTTCCTATCCGAATCCTTCAGCGTACTTCACCACCATCACCCTCTTCATTCCGAAACGCGGGACAGGTAAAATATCTGTGGTGCCTCTCTTGGGAAACCAAACGGCGGTTGATGAAAAAGTCATGGAGCCCGGATACCACACATACCGCTTCAGTACCCCTGGTCCTGGCGTATTCCTTATTACAGCGCATTGGGCGGGAAGGAACAGCTGTACCAAGTGTCTTCAAACCGGCACAAGCGGACTTGCAAACCCAAGCCTGGAGTATATTGCGTACGAACCTGCAAACCACAACCAGAAAGCAGCGGGAAATATACAGACGTTCCAGTTTCTTCCGGGAGATACGCTGCTGTACGTCGGTTATGCCGGAGGCAGTCAATCCGGGATAACAGATAATCCTGCAGGCAGCAAGAATTATACCTTCCAGTTTGCCACCAACTTGCCCTGTATCGGCAATGCGACCGTTCAATATGCCGGGCAGGTTTACAACACCATCCAGGTGTTCAGCCAGTGCTGGTTAAAAGAGAACCTGAATGTCGGAACGATGATCCCGGGCACTCAGGCTCAAACAGATAACGGTACCATAGAGAAATACTGTTATGTAAACAGTCCTGACAGCTGTGCCAAATATGGCGGCCTGTATCAGTGGAATGAAATGATGCAATACATGCTGCAGCCGGGAACCCAGGGAATATGTCCGCCGGGTTGGCGTATCCCGACAGATGATGACTGGAAGATACTGGAGGGGGCTGTTGACAGCCAGTTCGGCATTGGTGATCCTGAATGGGATGCCACCTGGTCGAGGGGATTTGATGCAGGGTCAAATCTGAAGACAAGTACCGGATGGATAACGGGCAACGGAACCAACCTTTATGGTTTCTCAGGTTTACCGGCCGGTGAACGTTTTGATGCGGGAACTTTCATTGAAGTGGGTGAGTTCAGTTATTGGTGGAGTTCCAATCAGGCGGACAGCACTTTTGCCTGGTACCGTTACATTTTTTCGGATCCGGTAATTTACAGGAGTTCTTTCAGTAAGAAGGATGGTTATAGTGTCCGGTGTCTTAAAAACTAAATTGTCCTGTAACCACAGAATACAGAAAAATTCAGCTTTTTAACACTATTTCTTCACGGGTTCAGCAGGAACGTTCCACTTTGATCAGTTTTTGCTTGACAAAAGATCGATGTTTCCTTATATTTGAACGACGTTCTTCGACGATCTTAGGTCTGATTTCCAGCTATGATGTGATTACCTGCCAGCACAGGCAGTGAATTCAATTTACTGACTGTGTATTGCCTCAGCTGACATAACAGGCAAACTCCCTCTCTCGAATTTCTAGTGCATAGTTATATCGTTACAAGCGCACTCTGTTTATTAAGATAATACGAATGTATTATATATCTTTTTATGCAAATAACCTGGAAATTCATGATCAGGAGATGGTCGGTCGACAGGCATGAAACATCAGGTTCAGGGACATAATCGGTCAGTCTTTACCAAAAATGAACATTTCATTGCATTAAATATGAACGTTATAATGAATCATCCATAAAAAATCCCGGTATGAAAAAAGTGAAATTTTCCGCCTTCCCTCTTTTGGCAATCATTGTGCTGTTCTTTGCAGATGCAGCCAAAGTTCACTCTCAGGAGACACTCCTCTCAGATGTCGCCGATACAACTTATTGGTCACCAGATTATTACGTATTCACAAACGCAAATAACTATTGGTGTGCGGTGGGTGTCAGATCTTCGGTTACCAGTGATTTTTGGGAGATATCGCTTTATGAAGATGCGGGTTTCGATCCTCCGCCCCTTGCTTCCTCGTTATA
Organism: Bacteroidota bacterium; assembly: GCA_022709385.1. Lineage (GTDB taxonomy): Bacteria > Bacteroidota > Bacteroidia > Bacteroidales > CAIXZF01 > JAKLIX01. The sequence goes on from JAKLIX010000002.1 coordinate 16,765, forward strand.
TGGTACAGTCAGCTATGTTGTGGTGGACAACAACCATGCACCACTCGTGGAGCGGGGCATTTACCTTGAACAGCTTGTTGGCATGGATGCTGCAACCATTGAGTTTGAAGGTGGGAGCCAGATTCTTTCAAACGGGACAAATTCGAATATCACGTGGCCTGCAGGAGACGTGGTAAAGATGTGGGATATATACCTTCAGCCGGGTGAGTATTTCTGCAATCTGACTTTGAATTCAGGAACGGCCGACCTGGGGATAGCGCTTTTCGGATCGGACAACGCACCCTACTATGCAGACAGGGATGATTATATATCAGCAGCGGATGTCAACGGCCCGGGCGCAAATGAAACATTCAGCTTTACTATCACCTCTGCCGACTGGTATGGCATCTGTGTACATGCCAATAACGCCTCACCGGCAAATTTTAACATCAATTTTGGTCAGCCCGGGCACTGGACAGGCACGGTCTCAAGTAACTGGAATACTGCTGCGAACTGGTCTGACGGCTTGGCACCGACCATTGCCACTGATGTGACCATTGCTTCGGGAACACCTTTCGCTCCCATGATCAACGCTTACGACGCTGCCGTATGCAATCATTTAAACATGATTTCCGGAGGAGTTCTTACGATGGGTACAGGAAGCGTGCTGTATATGTGGGGCGACCTGAATACGGATGCAGGCCAATTGCTGATGAACGGGGATGCAGCCTTGTACTTTAACGGTGAAAGCGGGGCAAGCTGGAGTGATGCCAATCAAAATGACAGCTATACCAACATCAGGCTGAATAAGAATGATCCCATCAATGTCTTGGCAATCATGCAGGATGTCACCCTTTCAGGTACATGCTGGCTTTATGGAGGAACGCTGTTTATCAGCGGGACGCATACACTGACTATTAACGATGATTACATGGCGGCACTTGATATCGATAGTGGTGCCAGACTGGAGGTAGATGGTGACAATGTAATTGTTGCGGGTGGTATCCAGTTCAGAAACGGAAGTCAGGCAGATATCACAAGCGGAAACATATACTGCGGAGGTTACTTTATAGTTGAAAACAACCCCGCCTATGACATTGTTTTCACCGGTGGCACACTGATCATGAACGGTACAGAAGACCAGCATTTCCGGGATGCTGACGGAGGGAACCTCAGTTTGTACAACCTCACAATCGACAAAGCTTCCGGAAACTGTTACCTCGAGTATGACAACCTGAATGTCAGGGGAGATTTACTGATCTCCCAGGGCTGTCTGAGTGCTCGCTCCTATCCTACATCACCTGACTGGCGAAATATAAGACTAGGTGGCAACTGGACCAATAATGAAGGATCTGCGGGATTTGAGGAAGGAGCGGGCAGAGTCACCTTTGATGGTCCTTCATACCAGCAGAATATCAACAACAACGAGAGCTTTCATATACTTGAAGTCAATAAGACACTCGGCGGATCGCTTAGCATCCCGTCTGCCATAGTGCTGTGCAACCAGTATGACTGGACAGCAGGCGGTATCAGTGTATTTACCGGAAGCTTCACTGCCGCCGACCTGCTCGATAACGGAATCATGGGTTCATGGTCGCTAAGTCCAGGCGGAACCATCGATATAACCAACAACGACGGTTATATTGATCTGAATGGCTCCATCAGTATGACAGGCGGTAACTTTTACGTACACGGCGGTACTACAGACAGTTACTGGCCATACTTCGACAATGCTTCCATTACCATGAGCGGTGGCAACCTCGATTTTACAGATAAAGGGATTCTGGTTTATAACGCATCCTCCTACACGCTTACAGAAAACATCACCGGAGGTTTTATCCGGACAGCCGGAGGATTCAGGGTGGAAAGTCCGGACTTTTCCCCGGCCGGCGGGGCCGTGGAAATGTACGGAGCACAGGAAGCAAACCTGCATACCATCAACGGCGGCTTTCTGAATCATTTGCTGATCAATAAAGGCGGATCATTAAAGCAAGGCGAAGCTGCGGACAAAAGGTATGTGGATGTCAGGCAGGGCAATAAAAGCACTGATGGCCCGATGGATTTAAACACCGCAAACATTGACAACAGCCTGGATGTCAATGGTAATCTTTTTATTAATTCCGGAATCCTCCGTGCAAATGCAAATACCATCAGGGTCGGAGGCGGCTGGTCAAACCTGGTGGGCGATCCGGGCTTTAACGAGGGCAGCAGCCAGGTTATTTTCGATGGTCCGTCACAGTCTGTCATTACCACCAACGAAAGCTTTTACAACCTCACCCTCGATAAAACGTACGCCGGCTTCGACGGACTTGAATTCGGAACCTCCGTTACCGTTAACGCCAATCTTTCGCTGACCGACGGTACGCTGGAGTTAAATCCCTTCGCGGTGCTCGATGTGGGATTGAACGTCACCATTGCCGATGGTGCCGGCCTGAATGCCGATGATGGCGGAAACATTGAGATATACTGCGGCGGAAGTTGGCTCGATGAGAATACGATTTACAATAATCAAAAGGGATTCTCTGCAGGAAACACATCATCCGTGATTTTCGATGCTCCTCCGGGCCTGAGTGTTCAGGTAATCAAGGAGAAAGCTCCCTTCAACGATGTACATATCTTTTCAGGAGCACCTTATGTAAGACCCGATGCCACCTTCAGGACCATAAGCTGCAAAAACATGTCAATAGATGGTGGCAAGCTTCACCTGGGAGGCGGAAGACTCACTGTTACCAATGATCTTGACATATTCGGGATCCTGAGCATGAATTCGGTCAGTGATTCAGTGGTCGTCGGTGACGACATCAGCTGGAAACCGGGCTCCGGAGATGACGTTACAGATGGAAAAATATTTACAGGGGGTGACTGGACGTTCGCCAGTGGGACCAATGCTTCACTGGGAGCAGGAAACACAGTGTATTTCACAAATATTTCGACCTCGCTTATACGCAGTGATGATATTGATGCAGCCTTCGGCAGCCTTGTGATAGGGAAACCGTCGGGTCCCTGGGCCGACACATATATACACGGCTCATCGTCAGATACCTTGCGCGTAAACGGTTCCATGACTGTAAATGGCGGAAACCGCTTCCATATTCAGGATAAAGATCTGATAGTAAACCAAAACCTTGAGATACAGAACCTTGGAGAGATGAACCTGACAAATGGCTCGCTTATAAACCATCATGACAGTTTCATCCTCGACGGTTACCTGAATGTAATGAATGGAGATGTCCTGATGCATGGCACCTTTGAATTGCCGGCTACAGGAAAAATAGAAATCAATACCGGCAATTTCACCAGTGATGCCCCACTGTCAGCCCTGCTCTGGCAAGAAATATCCGGCACTTTTCAAATCAGTGGCGGAACATTCAAAATCACTCACAATGCCCTCCTTTTTGCGCCAGGTTGTACTGATATAATCAGCGGGGGCGAGATTATCGTCGGGAACGGATTCTCCGCCTTGTCTCCCGGCACTTTTGAACCTTCAGCCGGTAAAGTGAAATTGAATTACAACGGTCCTGATGCCTTTGCAAACATCCACTGCTCCAATGGTAATTATTTCCGGAACCTTGAAATTTCAGGTAAAATATCGCTTCAGACAAATATCCTCGTTAAAAATAATCTTCAGATTACATCGGGTTTTCTGAATTCCCAGGTGTTTGATATCTATATCGGAGGAAACTGGACAAATACAGTCGGGCCAGCCGGGTTTCTGGAAAACAGCCAGAAGGTTGTCTTTAATGGAACCGGCCTGCAGTATTGCTATGGGGAAGAATTTAACGTTTTGGAAAACAATAAACTCACAGGTGAGTTGATCATACCTGCAGCTGCAAACGTGCACTGCAACAACTACGATTGGACGGCAGGCAAGCTCAAGGCTGACGGTGGCAGTTTCGTTGCTGATGATCTGAACGACAGTGGTTTGTACGGAACATACCAAATTACTTCCAATGGTGGCAACCTCGAGTTACACCAGGATAATTCGCAATATACCGACCTGAACGGATATCTTTTCATCGACGGCGGCCACATGAAGGTAATGGGCGGAGACGGGGCCAGTTACTGGCCTTACGCCGCGGATGCCGGGATTCAGATGTCCGGCGGAGTGCTTGAATTCATTGACAACGGCATTTACCTGCATGATTCACCCTTCTTCAATCTGACGGAGAACGTCACCGGTGGTATTATCCGCACCAATAAAAGCTTTCATGGCCTGCGTGATGATTTTAATCCGACTGGCGGTACCACCCAACTCCTGGGTGGCGGAAATGCCGAATTCGGCCTTCCTTCCGGAAGTTGTTTCCATCATGTGCTTATCAGCAAATATCCTGATGATACGGTAAAACAATTACTCCCCATCCTTATCAATGGTAACTTGTCCATTGAAGATGCCGTGTATGACATGAGTTTTAAGACGACCCATATTGGTGAGAACCTCGACGTCAACGATGGTGGTACACTCTTCAGTGAAGCAGGTGCAGAACTCATGCTGGCCAACGGTAAAACACTGAGTGTCAACAGCGGAGGAAAACTGATTTTCAATGGCAGTCCTGGTAACTTTGCTATGATCGGTTCATTATATCCGGCATCCTTTTATAACCTTGATATTCAAGCGGGGGCGGAATTAGCAGCACAATACACTATTTTCAGCAACATGGGTATTAATGGATTGAATGTCAAGGCGGGAGCGGCCGTGGATCCGGTAAATCCATTAAGGGGTTGTCAGTTTCTTGGCGGTATAAACGGCGGAACCCTCTTAACCCTGGATAACAGTCAGACTCTCAGTATTCATGATGCGGTATTCCCTGCCAATATCTGGAGTGGCTTGTATAATGTCTCAAAGACCCAGGATCAGGGTCAGGTTTACTTTATTGACTACAGCGGTGCTTTTTCCGGGGAGACTTACGAACAGGACTCATTCGGCAGAATATTCTGGCTTACACCATTGACCCTGACGGTATCATCTGTACCGGCTGAAATTTGCCAGGGGAATCCGGTACAATTACTTGCCATGCCAATCGGGGGATTACCGCCTTATACTTACCAATGGTCGCCCGCAGTCAGCCTGTCGGATCCGCTGATTGCCAATCCAATAGCAAATCCGGCCACAAATACCACATATTATGTTACTCTCACAGATTCTTATGGTAATTCTGTCACTGACAGTGTGCTGGTTACTGTACATCCTTCACCTTCAGTTGATATTGGCAACGAATGGATCGGGATGTTTGCAGGCACTTCGGCGATAATTGGCGGTAGCGTCGGTGGCGGAGCACCTCCTTACATTTACCAGTGGACACCGGCTATTTATTGTGGTGATCCGAGCGCGTTGATAACCTCGGTCACCCCTCCTTCCACAACATTGTTTACACTGCTTGTCACGGACGCAGCCGGTTGTACAGGCATCGACAGCATCAGCGTGATTGTATACCCGGCAGCCATGTGTATACTGGATGGACACCTCAGGTATCTGAACGCTGACGATACACCCTTGTCGCAGGTAAGCGTAATCCTCAGCCAGTCCGGTACCCCTGTGGATACTACAATGACTGATACAGACGGATTATTTAACTTCGGCTTAATGTTGCCGGGGGATTATCATTTGCATTGTGAATCTTCAACTCCCTGGGGTGGTGTAAATGCCGCAGATGCCTTGCTTGTACTCCGGCATTTTGTTGGACTGTCAAACCTGAGCGGATTATTCCAATATGCCGCGAATGTGGACAATTCCCCGGCGGTGAATTCAATTGATGCACTGATGATTGCCAAAAGATACACCAACAGTATCAACAGTTTCCCGTCAGGTGACTGGGCATTCTTCCCTTATGACCTCACCCTTACAGCAAGCAGCTATAATACGTACAATATGAATGGTTTATGCTACGGCGACGTAAATGGAAGCAATGTACCGCCGTTCAAACAATCCATGGTTTTTGATATTGCACAGGAAGATTGTTTATTTGTCGGTGAGGGTGAATGGTTCGACCTACCCTTCAGTGTATCGGAAAAAACACCGCTTGGGGCCCTATCCCTGGTGATGAAATTGCCGCCCGACAGGTGCAAATTCGCCGGAATAAGGTTTACACATGATCCTGATCATGCCGTTTTCAACCTTAGCGGAGATACCCTGCGTTTGGCATGGTATACAGTTGAAGATAAGTTGTTTACAAAAGGAGAACCCCTGTTTTACCTGCAGCTTACATGTACAGCAGACAGCGAAGACCTGTTATTCACAGCCCTGGCAGAAAGTGAACTCTCCGACCACCAGGGAAACGTCATCATGGGTACGGGATTAATTTACCCAAAAATAATGATCGCTCAGGAAGAATGGAATGGAATTGTTTCGCTGCAACCGAATCCTTCCTCCGGTAAGACCAGGGTAGATTACAATATTCCGCAGGAAGCAACAATCTCTTACAGCTTAAGTACCGTATCAGGCCAGGTTATATGGCACCGGCAGGAAGGAGTAAAGCAAGCAGGAGAACACCAGATAATACTGGATTGCAGTACCCTGGCTGCAGGTGTCTACATCTTCGATTTGATATTTGACAGGCTTGGATCCCGGGAAAGCAGGAGGATCAAACTGATGGTCGTGCGTTGAAAAAGGGATGTCATCCTGGCGTTGATTTAAATCAACGCCAGGATGACATCCCTTTTTATTTTCTTCCGGTAAGCAATTCATTATCAACACGCCCAACCCAATATATCCCATATCGACCAGCTACCTTCCAAAACTGCGTTTGTTTCGCCATCTTTCCTATTTTTGTTAGGCCACAATCATAGATATACATGGTTGCTGGTTTGGATAAAACCTCACAGATCATTTAGCGAGATAACATAACAACCTATTAACGCCTAATTTCCCTCACTATGAAAAAACCTGCATTAAGATTTGTATTTGCTGCCCTGCTGACCTGCTTTTTTTTGGCAGGCGTCACAAAACTGACGGCACAGGAAGACTGGAGTCGAGCCCAGAAAGAAGTCTGGAAAGGTGTCGAAACATTTTACGATGCCTTTACAAGGGGCGATGTCAAGGTCATTTCCGACCTGGTCCATCCTGATTTCGAAGGTTGGAGCCACCATTCCGTATTACCCCGGAACAAAGCGGATATGGAGCGTGAACTGCAGTCATTCCTTCAGGTGAACAAAGTCGTCTCTTACAAGATCAAACCATTAACGATCAAGGTATTGGGTGATGTGGCCTTCGTGCATTATTATTATATCCTGAACAGCGAAAGCAAAGACGGGAAAAAAAGCATCCAGCAGGGGAAGTACACCGATATCCTGAAAAAGCAGGGTGGCAGCTGGCTGCTCATCGGTGACCATGGCGGCGCGGAATGAAATTAGCAGTATTTCAGTCTGAGGCTCACATCTTCAGGATTTTTCTGCAAACCCTGGCCTCCCGGTCGGATATTTCAAATAAATATAACCCAGATGGAAGGTAACTGATATCTAATTCAATATCATGAGACAGATCTGCCCTATAAATGCGGCAGAGTTCCCCAAAACAATCAAAGACCCTGATCAAATCAGGTTTGAAATGATTCCCGGCCCTGATGTGAACTGATTCACCGGCCGGGTTCGGATAGATATAAAAGTCCTGTAAACCGTTTTCCCCTGTAGAAAATGCTGAATCAATGACATATAACCTGATACAATAATGATAATGGTTATACTCAGACATATAGTTGAGCTGACAGAGACTATCACACAAAGGTATTCCCTGAATGGTATCATTGACAAACAGGTCACCCAATGCATTTGAACCATCAATGATCAGTCTGTAAGGGCTCCCTTCGCTCCATCTGTAAATATCTCTGCCATTATAGTACTGTACATAATATACATTCCGGGCATTCAGGATAAATGATTCATAGGCATTTGAAATGATGTACACCTGCTTCCCGACCAGTTTACACAAGAAGTTCAGATGAGAAATGTTTGAATAGGTGTATTGACAAAAACCGACTGTATCGCTGAGCATTTTGATCCAGTCAAAAGAATAACCTGTTCCCATTGAAGTACTTTCCGCCTGGAATATCAGTGTGTTCTTGTAATACAACTTAAAACCCCATGCATGATAGCCGGATTGATAGTTTTGCCATGAGTAGTAAACATTGGGGACAAAACCACACTCGTTTTCAACGAAATACTGTGCGCTGCCCGGACCTGGCAGGAAGACAGTAAACAGAATTATCAGAATGACATTTCGCTTCATTACCGTTTGGATTTATTGATACATGGAACCTGGATACACAATTTCTTCATTCTGCACTTTTTCGGTATCTTCCATACGCATACCTGAGAGGTTTACGAAAGCTGTCAATACCCGCAATACCGTAAACTGCCGGATCGGAATTTTTTTCGCAAACCCTTTCCGTGTCGGTATATAATAGTTTTTTTTGACTTTTACATAGGCTTTCGTTTTCAAGCTTTCAGTACGTGAATCCGTAATCGGATGCATGCAAATTCCGGCATTGACTGAAATCAATTTTTACCGAATGAGTATTATACCACTTCCTTTGCAATCACCCAAACCAAACACTGAATAAAAACAAACTCCCCGGGGCAGGTTGTAATACGGAGTCACCAGGCCTGAAGCTGCTTCAACCGGCATGTCGAGCAGAAGCCGTCCCAGTGAATCAAACATTTGAATGCGTATACCATCCCTGCAGGCAGATCCCTGAAAATCGACTTTCAGGCTTCCATTTTCAAGCTGTTTTAAAACAAGAGCAGCGCCGTGCACTGTTGATTCCTGCTGTCCGGTCGAAACAAGCCACTGGTCGAACATCAGTTGCAAAGAATCGATCGGATCCTGCGGTACGGCCCCGGACCAGTTTTGAGGATATGACATCCACAGGTCAAGGTAGAAATTACCCTGTGTATCCGTCGGCCTGGCAACCCTCACAAATGCCGAAAGTGAAGAACTCTGGTAGGGACTGGCACAGCGTGAATCCGCCCCGATGGTTTTGGCGCCCTGAAGGGCTGCCATGAGTTTCAGCGCAAGCGGACCCGGGGTGCTCAGGAAGCGGGATTGCATGCTGTCGAGGATATGCTGACCCAAAAGAATGTTTCCCTGGATGGCATAGGAAATCCCGGCGGTATGCCCTTTCCAAGCCTGGCAATTCGCGCCTGTGTAGGCCGCACTGCGCGGATGTCCGTTGTTGTAATCCACGATACCATACTGGCGGATGAGCGGATTGGACTGTGCATCATTCTGTACAAGCCAGTCGATGATCTGCTGAGGCGCATCGCCAGCAAGCATGCGTGTTCGCGCATTTTGCTGGTTGGCCGACAACCAGTAGGCCTGGGTGTGAATGGCACCGATACCCGGATGGAGGTCGCTGATGATCTGCGCACCATGTGGATACGTTCCTGTATAACCCACGCAGGAGGCACCCGCACTGCCGATCTCACCCGTCACCGAATCAATGGCCACAATGCTGAAGGTATCCTGGGCCAGGACTGTCCTAAACACAAGGAATATTATAGTAATCAAACAATAACATCCTGATTTTAAAGCAGACAATTTCATAAAATTGAATTATATTATACTCATACTTGACAGGTTTGCGAATGCAAAGCTGTTTAGTATGAGTTATGCCGTACACACCTTGATCGCAATTTTTTCGCAAACTCATTCCGTGTCGGTATAAAACGGAATCCACAGGATTCATTTATCGCATAGGGATCTGCCGGCGCTGGCGCTCCTCCCCTACTCCGGTTTCACCCAAATGATCTTCCACTCATTGCCGTGCATAGAGAAAGTCATCCAGAAGGTCTTCTTTTTCACTACATTGGAGGTGCCGGTCTGGAAAAAGGAATAGCTCGTTTCACCCGAGTTTTCCGCCGCGATTTTCTGACAGGCAGCCAGAAGTTCCGGATAGTTCGCGTAGAGCGGATCGGTGAGTACGTTTAGTCCGATTTCGGCGGTATCCTGGTCAAAGAGTACCACCCCTGTCTTTTCCATCACCCACATCTCGAATCCCTGGCTGGTGACGATGGGTTCGATTATCCTCCCGAGCAGCCTGGCCGGTTCAAACACCGCGCTGATAGCGCCGATGACCTGACTGTTCTGAATAATGGGATGAATGTCGACAGCGGCCTGGTAACCCTCCACCACATCAAAGGCATTGCTCAGTACAGGCTGTTTGGTCTGAAAGGCTGTGATCACATGAGGCTGGTTGCTGATATCAGACCCCTGGTATGCATAATAAGCCGGGGGTTCGATGATCTGCAGGATACCCTGCGGCGTGGTGAACACGAATTCTTCGGAAAAGGTACAGGTATTGAATAACTCAAGCAGCTTGGCACGCATCGCGGAGGTATCGATACCCGATTGGGCAAACTGCGCATTTGCATTCCCGATCAGGGTGTTCAGGGTATCAAAAGATGCGGCCAGCCGGTCATGAACCACTGCCAGTTCACCCGGAAGCACCGTTTCGTCCTTGTCCTTTTTACAGGAAACCATCAGGACGGCAAACAGCAATGTGACAAATGCAAGTTTCATCCTCATGTGATTGATTTTGAAACGAAATTAATCATTTTCCCTGAATGCTATCCATGGTTCCGCTTTCATTTCGGAAAAATCTCCAAAGGGTCAGGCGCCGCTATTTATTACCTTAGCAACATGAAGCACTGCCTGATTAAAATCTTGTTGTTGTTGATTTGTCTGATACCGGAAGGGAAAGCCTTCTGCCGGGATACGGTGCCGTTTAAGCACCTCAGTCCGTGCGACAGTCTGTGGTGCCTTAATCAAATGGTATTCAGTGGCGTTGCAGTGGAAAAGAAAGACAAGATCACGGAATACCACCGTTTTTGTGCAGGCAGCCTTTGTGGCTATGAGGCATTTTATCCCGGTGGCAGACCGGCTGCCGTGCACACCTACAACGGCAATCAGATTCACCTGGTGTTTTATTATGAGGAAGGAAATAAAAAGCTTGAATATCACCAAAAAATCCTTGATCAGACCTACACATGGGGTCTATGGACAGATTACCGGGAGAACGGAACGATGATCTGCCAGGGCAACTATGAATTGATCAGGCAGCAGACCGAGGGCAGGGGCAGGATCATCAGGCAATGGCAATCGGTGAAAGACGGCCGGTGGCAGTTTTTCGATGAAACAGGCCAATTGGTGAAAACACAATTCTGGCGAAAAGGAAAACTGGTCAGGACGAAGTGAATCAAAGCATAGGGACAATCCCTCACTTCGGGCTCAATAAATCAGCATACAAATCAAACACCTTCCGAACTCAGGGGTTGGGATGATAATAAGTTCCTGATAGCCTGTGCTGCTTTCATCGCACCATCATTCGGGATATCCGGATAAGAAACATTGGTACCAACCAGATTAACAATTTTACCGGCGAGGACCTCCGGGCTTGTTCCGGCAAGATCCAAGCTTACGCCTGCGCCACGCTGGGTCAGTATTCTTGAAACATTTGCCTGTTCGCAATGACCGGCAAGGGGAAAATAAACAAAGGGCCTTCTGAGGGCAGTAAGTTCAAAAGCAGAAGTGGCACCACCCTGGATAATTGCAAGATCACTGGCAGCAAAATGTTCATATAAGCGGGGAATAAATCCTTTAATATCTGCACCTTCTGGCAAGTTAACCTTGTCTGCCGGCACCCTTGGACCTGTGACAAACACTGCCCGAAGTTGAGGTATTTTCTCTTTTGCAATGACATATGCCTGTCCGCAAAGTTCCAGCAATTCCTTCCCGATGGCCGTTCCTCCAAGAGCGCAAATGAGTAATGGATCATTGCTGTATCCCAGTTTTTTTCTGACCTCTTGCTTGTCGGTATAAGCACTAGTCTCGAAAGGGAAGACGTACCCGATAAAGGTATACATCGCCCTGGCGAAATCCCTCCGGTTTGGTAACATGAAGCCAAAGGGTTTATCAGGGATATCCTCAGGTTCACCAACGAAAAGCGCCAGATCGTAGGGTGGTTTCTTTTTGAGTCTGTAATCATGAGACCAGACACGATTCCAATAATAGACACCCAGGTGTTCCAAAGGGTTTCTGGTCATGGCGTCCAGTCCGACAAAGTCGAAAATCATCACAAAAGGAAATTTTTTTAAATCTGAGTGTTCTCTGAGCGCCAGGTTGATTTCATAGGTCTCATCTCCAATGACCAGATCGTATTTTTTTGATGCAATAAGATCCAGAAAGAAACTGATATTTTTTTTCCATTCCCCTCTTGATTTCAATAAATAAGTGAGAAGATTCAGGCTTGACCCTTTGGCGGCTTTTTCGGCCGATTCATTCTCATTGGCATAATGGTCGGCCCCCGGTACGAGTTTCTCACCCGATTCAATCAACAGCTTTGTTGCAGGATCTGAGGCAAGCCATTCAATATCCGCATCAGGAAGCAGTTGCCTGAGTTTCCGGGCAATTGCAAGGTCTCTTGTGATATGGCCGAGACCAAGAGAGCCACTGATGTACAGCACATTGATCTTCTTCATTTCCCTCTGAGTTGGGATTATTTCATTTTATTATTCAGTCTGCAAACTCCAGATGCCGCCCCGCCATATCACAGGGCATCTTCCGACCGCACCTCAAAGGGATCAAAGGCAGCCGGATTGCCGGAATCATATCCCTTTTTAAACCACCGCATCCGCTGCTCCGAAGTTCCGTGGGTAAATGCGTCCGGAACGATATATCCCTGTGCCTGTTTCTGCAGGCGGTCGTCACCCACCGCACCGGCGGCACTGATGGCCTCTTCCGCATCGCCCGGCTCCAGGATACCCTTCCATTGGTCTGCATCGTGAGCCCATATCCCGGAATAATAATCGGCCTGCAGTTCAAGCCGGACCAGGTAGCGGTTAAACTCCTTCTCATCCATGCGATTGCGCAGGCCATTCACCTCATCGAGTGTTCCAAGCAGTTTCTGAACATGATGGCCAACTTCATGTGCCACCACATAGGCGATGGCGAAATCGCCAGGCGCCCCGAAACGGGTTTTCAGCTCTTCGCAAAAGCTCAGGTCGATATACACCTTTTCATCACCCGGACAATAAAAGGGCCCGGTGGCAGCGCTGTTGAAACCACAGGCCGATTGTACCTGACCGCTGTAGAGCACCAGTTTAGGCGCACGGTATGCTCTGCCCGACTCAGAAAAAATCCGGTTCCAGGTATCTTCCGTCTCAGCCAATACGACCGCGATAAACTGAGCCATGGTGTCATCCTTTAGTATTTCTCCCGGGGCTTGTACTTGATTGTCCTCAACGGCAAGATTCAGTATTTGTCCGGGATCCCCGCCCAGGAACAAAACGATCAGCACAATGACGATGGTGCCAATGCCGCCGCCAAAAGCGATCTTACGGCCGCTCATGCCGCGGCGGTCCTCCACGTTTTCACTCTGACGCAAACCTTTCCAGCGCATACAAGAAAAAATCAGTTGTTCATAATTGAAAAAGGATTAAACCGACACGGAGTGGATTTGCGAAAAAGTGCGATCCAGAGGTGTACGGCATTACTCATGCTAAACAACTTTGCATCCGCAAACCTGTCAAGTATGAGTATAAAAGTAAATATTTTTATTGAGTGTTTTGTATTTTCGCCTGAAATAATCAAGACCATCATGGACAAAATCAGGCATTTCCTTGTATTGCTGACCATTCCCTTTGCCGGCTTCAGTCAGCAGATCCTGTTCGTGAATGACAACGGCCTGTTGCAGGCCAATACGGATACCATGCTTTATGCGATCCAGCAAGCCGGTTACCCCGGTTTCGACTATTTCGATGCCCGCGACAGCCTTCGTTCACCGACCTACCTTGAGATTGCCGGATACGATCTGGTAATCTGGTACTGCAGCTCCGACGGTGTGGGTAATTATTTCTGGGAGGGTACCGACAGCGACAATTTCGCCCTGATACAGTACCTTAACAATGGTGGCAGGCTGTGGGTGATGGGAACGGATTTGCTGTACGACCGTTATGCCACTCCCCAGCAGTTCATTCCCGGGGACTTTGTGTATGACTTCCTGGGCATAGCCGAATACCATGCACAGTCATACGGCGATGACGGTGGACTGGGTGTGGAATTGCTCGAAGGGACAGGATTTCTGAGCTGGATGGGGAACCTGCAGTGGATATTCCAGACCGCCTGGTGGGTGGATGCATGCCTGCCCGCTCCCGCTGCCATCGGCCTGTTCAGGATGGGACCGGCCGGGTATGCGTTCGACACCTATTTTTCTGGGTTTGCACTGGATAACGGTCATACCGCCGTCAGCTTCTGCTTTGATCCGGCCATTATCGATACCTACGACATGCGGCTGGTGCTAACCACTGCAATCATAGACTACCTGCTGAACATCAGTGCAGCACCTTCAGCAGTGATACAGCAGGGAATCAGGGTTTTTCCCAATCCGTTTCGTGGCCGGCTGAATATAGAATTTCCGGAAATCGCGCAGGATATGAATATCCGGATACTGGATCCCTGCGGACGTATCATCCTGGAGGAAAACTGCAGGGATGCCGGGAGCAATATTTTACGTTTACATCCTGACCTGCTTCCCGGCATGTATTTGCTGCAGCTTACTGACAATGTTCAAACTCAAGCTATCCCTGTGTTCAGAATGAAATAAGCAGGGACAGATTCCTGCCGCGTTAAGATCGCATTTGGATTATACCGGCACGGAATGGGTTTGCGAAAAATTGCGATCCAAGGGTTAACGGCATCACTCATACTGCAATCCTGCTGCCTTGTCACGACATGATCATTGCAGGACAACCGCTACAACTTCTTCAGAATCAAAGTCTTCTTATTAAAATCCGCCGCCGCATTGATCACATTCCTGAATGCTTCGTATTTCTCCAGGGGGTAAAAGATCTCGGTATAATATTCTTCGATGCTGATAAGAAGGGTATTTCCGGACATCACGGCCTTTGACCTGAACACGCAGCTCAGTTCATCCTTGTAGTTCATCCTGACATCCATCTGCAGATCGTCCAGGTTGGCGATACGGTATGCAGCCGGAATTTCGAACCGTATCGTACGGTAATAGCTTCGTGGAAGACCCACGTCGACGGGCAGTTTGCGTGTGCCCTCCTGGTAAAGTTCCGACTGGGCGCCGATGGTTTCCCCTATTTTGACCAGCAGGTCGTTACCGGCCGATTCGACGAGGTTTTTGGCAGTCATCGTGACATGCCACACCATGGGATCAAGGGCAATGTGGTCGGGTGTGGCATGCTGCAGTTCGAAGCTTTCGATCGTGGTATTTTCCCTGCCCATATTAAAAACAGAACTCAGGATTTCCTTTTTTCTGTCATTGTCGAGCAAATGCCAGAATGCCTGATAATTAGCTGCGATGATCCCGGTAAAGACCCTTCGTGTGGTAACTTTCAGCTGCCTGGTGGCATCATCAAGCCGGATATCCTGGACAAGGGAATCTGCATGATCTGAGGGACGGTTTACCGGAAGACGCCTGATTTCATAGGCAAGCGTCCGCAGATCATGAGCAGGCTCCACAGGCCAGGCAAACAAAGCATAAGAACCCTGAAAACTCTCAGGTATCAAACCTAAGCGGTATGTGGCATCATCAGGAACAAGGTATTTACCGGCCGAAGGGATATACAGGAGATAATTCTTCAGGAAATTAAAGCTGTTGAACTCAGGATCAAAAGGTTGCACTTCATTATCGGATCCGATAACCAGTTCAAATGTGATGCCTCCTTCGCGGAAAAGCGCGTTAAACAGGCGTACCGCACCGTGTTTGTCTGTATGTTTGAGTTTTAAAACCATGTCGAGAGGCAGATCTCCGGGATTATCCTCGCTGATATTCATTTCACCTTTAACCCAATGCTCTATCGCCCTGACCCTGGCTTCTTCAGGACCGGCCGGCAGGTTCATCGCCTTGAGTTGTTTTCTGATGGCAGACAATTCTTTTTTACTGAATTCGAAGGTGCTGGAGTACATATTCCGGCATGCTTTCGCCCAGGAGTAAACCCTGAGCGACGTATTAAACCTGTTATAGGCCATTACATATTCAAACCGCATCAGCCTTGCCTTGTAATAGGAATAGGCTTCTTTCTCAAGACCGGGAATATATGGAATTTCAGCACGGGCCAGGGTGGTTTCGTTTTCACCTTCTGAAAAAACAAAAGAAGGAAAACCATTGTAACTCTTCATCAGATATTCGAGTTTCGACGGATAAGAGAAGATCACCTCCACTCCGGATTTCGGAACATCCTCCTGGACATATTCCGTTCCGTATGCCCTGAATTTCTTTCTGAGAACGTAGTAATACTCCACTGCCCCCCCGGCTTCGGCTCCTTCGATGGCAAAAGCCTTAAAATCTCCTTTATTCTCAAGGTTCTCCACAAGTCTGATACTTTCCTGCGGCAACTCGGTCACTTTCCCTGCGGGAGAGATAAATCTGGCCTTAATGGCCAGTATCTCAAGCACATTGTCGACCGGGATATAAATTTTATTGTAATCATCGATGGCCTGCGTGGTTTCCGTTTTAATCTTTTTATGAAAGACGTTGATCTCTTCGAAATAGCCTTCAGCATTGGAGAATATTTCTGTTATTTGTCTTTCGAGCATGATGACTGCGCCATCTTTGCTTTTCACGGTGTCGGGATTGCCTGTGGCGGGACGGCTGTCCCATGTGTAATGGTCGAATGATGACTGCGCGGACGCTGTCATGACCAGGAAGACGAAAACAGGAAGGATGAGCTTCTTCATATTGCTTTATTTATTCAGTACGACGGTATTCAGGCTTGCTTTGTTCAGTTCGACCAAAAAGGAGCGCAAATCTTCCAGTTCCTGTCCTTCCACGATCAGGCGGTTCATGGTGATGCCTGAAGTCATGACCACCTTGTTGGCACTTTGTGTATAGCTTATCTCAAAGCCGAAACCGGGGAACGACTTTGCAGAGGCAGACGGAAGCGCACCGACTTTCCACCCGTCCGGTATTTCGAGGATGCATACCTGTTTGTATGAGTAACAATGATCGGCCTGGTAAGGGATCCTTCGCCCGGGCTTGATCATATCCTTCTGGAAGAGCCTGACAAGATGCAGGTTCACATACACGGCATCCTGTTGCCTGGTATCATAGTCCGGCATTTCCAGGCTGTAGGTCAGCGTGAGCGCCTGCCCGTTATGGTTTCTGTCTTTGTATTCCACATTCCTGGCAATGAATTTATTGCTGGCGAATTTGATCATCCCGGGAATCAGTTTGTCGTATTCGTGTTTTTCAGTTGCCTGGAGCAGTGACAGCAGACTGATACGGTTCTCACCCGTCAGATTTGTGATGACATCGGCAAGCAGTTTGTCGTCCCGGAAGTACAGTCGAAAAGTATCAACGACCTGGTTTTTTTCTGCCTCTTCCACCGGGAGTGTGATCAAGGCATGATCAGACGGTCCTTTTTCAACCAGGCATTCTTTTCCCTGAATGGAAGCAGGCACTTCGCCCGGAATGTGATTTCGGGTGGTGGCATCCAGCACCACCGGTTCACCCTTCTCAGACCACCACACGCAAACCATGTGGTTATCCACCGCCATGGATGGGAAATCGGCATAACTGTATGGCAGCTCCCTGGTACCCACCCAGGCCAGCCCTGCTTTAAGCCCGGCCGCCCGGAGCATGTAACGGAGCAGGCTGGACTTATCCTTGCAGTCGCCGTACCTTCTTTTGAATACCAGGGAAGCCTCACGGGGAATATAGGCATTGGTGCCGTCTTCGATGGCGACATAGCGGATCTGCTGCTGGACCCAGGAAAAGATGCTCCGGACTTTCGCAGCCTCATCATGGCAATCCATGATCAATGTGTCAACAAATCTGTCAATTTCAGGTGATTTCAGTGAATCAAGCTGTCTGATGTTGCCATAATACCAGTCATAGAGATCGCCCGGTTTATCCATGACCGTTTTCCTCTGTCCACGGTGTTCGTAGGAGACAATATGCACAATGATATGCGGAACAAAGTACTGCGATGCCGGTGAAACCTCATCGCCGGTATAGGCTTCCGGCAGGGAGGCCTCCCAGGTATGTACCAGGTTTTTCCCGGCCTTACTGACGGTATGGCGTACCATTGAAGTATCCAAACCAAAAAGACGGTAACGAAGCTGAACAGCCTCACTGACCCGGACACGCAGCCTTGATATTTCTGAAGGCATGCCCCCGCCAAAACGGTATATCACCGGATAATAAGGATCATCGAACAGGACGACTGACTCGGTAATCAGCCGGGTACCTGCACTCACGGCGGGAAAGGTGAACTGATAGGCATACACATCGTCATAAAACAAGCCGTCATTGATCTCGCTGGATTTCACAAAATGCTTCACCTCAATATCGCGGAAGGATTTTCCCTCCGGCACCCTGCTGTATGCCTTCAAGGATTCCATTTTGACCTGCGGATTGAAATACTCTTTGGATTCGGCAAAAGCTGCAGCATGATTCGTCAACACCAGTACCGATGCATAATTTCTGATGCTGGTTACCGGAAGCCCGTTTTTGCCCATCGTGATGGTCACATCCTTCTCCTGAAGATCATGCAAAACTGCGTAACCCTGATACTTATCCCTGTATGCCTGAAGCTCCGGTTCACCCTGCGCCATGCACGCGGCAGTGATCATGAAGGACAACAACGCAGCAGGCAACCTACTTTTTTCTGATCTCAACAACCTCACCATTTTCATAAACCATTGTTTCAGTGTATTCACCCTTCTCATTGTAATAATCCCATGCACCATCTTCGTGACCGAGAAGATAATTCCCTTCACGGTATTTCTTACCATTGAGATGATAATAGGTGAAAGGACCATGGCGTTCATCTTCGTAATAGTTCCCTGATTCCAGCAGTTTTCCGCTGATGCTGAATACTTTGTATGATCCGTGCAGATCACCTTCACTAAAGGTCGATTCCCTGAAAAGCATGCCGTTCGGAAGATATACGCTGTGCTTCCCGTGCGGAATGCCATCCTTGTAGGAAAGTCGCGCCGAGAGTTTCCCACCCGGATAATAGGTGAGCACCTCCTTTTCTTCCAGACCTAAAACCACCGGCCTCACAAACTTACCTGTATGGTCGAGGTAGTCAATTTCGCGTACAAAGCCTTCCTGGTATTTCAGACGAAACATCAGGACACTGTCAGGAGACCAGTAAGTGACATAACCCTGCTTCTCGTTATCAACGAAATTCAGCAGCCGGTAAAGTCTGCCGTTTTCGTGGTATTCGAGATACTGGTCCTGACTTTTATCATCCTCGTAATAATCAGTAATCCATAATCTTCCGTATTTATTGATCGTCAGGGTTCCTTCAGTCTGGTTCTTCACGTAAGGAATCTGCATCTCAATTTGTCCTGCCGGGTCCCGCGTTGTCATTGTGCCGCTGAGGTTCCCGTGATCCATCTGATATTGCAATCTGATATTTCCGTTGGGATAAAAGAACGTTTGCGGACCGTGAAATGTGAAGTCAGCCAGGGAAACAGTGCGGCGGACCTTGCCGTTGTTAAAGTACTCCACTGCCTGGCTGGTGTCCTTGTCCTCATTCAGGTCAAGCAGCATTTTACCGTCGAGGTCATACAGGATCAGGCGGATGGGATTTCCGTTCCCGTCAAATGTGGCTTCATGCTCCTTAATGCCTTTAGGATTGTACGAGATCTCCCTGCCGGTAAGAGTACCCCTGTTCAGAAAGCTGCGATAACGCACACTATCGTTCGGATAGTAGGTAATCCATTCACCATCGTTCTGGTTATCAAAAAGTTGTCCCTTCTTTTTCAGGCGGCCGGAGGAGAAATACTCACGGTATTCTCCCCAGCCATCACCGTCTTTCAATATATATTCTTCTTTCAGGCGGCCGTTCGCATGCCAGGATTTCACCGGACCGTCAGCCTTGCCATCCTTGTATATATGCTCACTGCTTTTCTTTCCGTTGGGATAATAATACGTCCACACCCCATCCATTTTATTGTTTTTCATCACCCCTTCCAGGCTCATGACACCATCGGGATAATAATTTCTGACATGGATGCTGTTATTTTCCAGCTGGCTCTGGTACAGCAACTTACCAGCAGCGTCAAAACACATCATGCCTGTCAGGGTATCATTGCGGAACTGCTGTTTCCGGCAGAGTCCACCGCCGCGGAAATACTGTATCCGTTCACCGTTTATTTTCCCTTCCAGGAATACCGTATCAAGCTGGTCGATGCTTCCGTCGCGGAAGTAGTACTTCCTTACACCGGTCAGGCTGCCCTTCTCATCAAACTGATCGATCTCGCTGATACTGCCGTTCCTGTGATACCGGATACACTCCCCGTATACCGTGTCGCGCCTGTATTTCATCCTGCTCTCGATGACTCCCGTTGTGTACCAGGTGGTCACTTCACCCTCCAGCAGGCTGTCGCGATAGATGGCTTCCGCCTTGGCTTTGCCATTCATCCACTCCTCGGAATAGGGTCCGTGTCTCCGGTCATGCTGAAACGCAGTTTTCTTAATGAAATACTCCCGGTAATGATGGAAGACACCTTCTCCTTCCAGTTTATCATCCCGGTATCTGAAGTCCGACAGCGGGAATCCACTTTTTGTGTATTCAATTTCCCTGCCCTCCTTTTTCCCCATCTTTCTTGGAAACACTCCGGAAAGCCTGCCATTGGGGTGAAACATGCGGCATTCGCCGTTCACGGTGTCTTGCCTGAAAAGCAGCTGTTGTGCGAGCCTGCCGTTGGGGTGATAAATGAACCAGTCCCCTTCCGTCAGGTTGTCCCTGTATGTTCCGCTCTCCCTGATCATCCCGTTACCTGCAATCACCCGCCAGGGACCCTGTTTAACAGGAGATTCACCGTTTGTGAGCAGGCCTGTTTCCGTTAACAAGCCGTCACGGTTGAAATGCATGACTGTAATATGCCGTAACTCGTTCTGATAGTTAAAACCGTGGTCGCGCATGTTGAACAGCAATTCCCTGGCCCAGTCCACAAAGGCATCCAGTTCCTTTTCATTTTTTTCGAGCCATTTGTTAATCTGTTCATTATTAACCTCCTTATAACAGTAATAAAGCAAAGTATTGAAGGCATCCTTGTCCATGATACTTCTGAAGACCCTGACATAGAACTGATTATACAGGGAGGTATCTTGAGGATCAAACTGAATGCGGGTAAAGAGCAGGTAGCTCTGTTTCGCAGTGAAATAGGTGAGCTCGCCAGGGTATTTGTAGTTGTCATGAAAAACAACTTCTGCATTGATCAGGGCAGTGATCTCCCTGTAGGGATCCCGGCCGGCGTGTTCTGTAAAGAATTGAGCTTTCATGATCGTATCGCGGGTACCGGTGACGGCCTCTTCGAATTCCTGCAGGAAGCGAATGCGGGGCGACATCATGATCCCCATATTATAGGCCATGTATGCTTGTGCAATTCTTCCCATCATGTGATTGGCCCTTGCGAGCAGCAGGTGGCTACCGGTGTGGAAGGGCCTGACCCTGATGGCCCTGAACAGGGCTTTTTCGGCATCGGCCGGGCGGCCGGCATTCATATAGCAAACTGCAAGGTTAAAGAACAGGTTTGCATTGTAGGGGAAAAGCCTGGTATAATTTTCCAGCCAGCTGATCCCTTCCTCCGTTTTGCCCATCTCGTCGAGCAGGCTGCCGATGGTCGCGATCACGGCCACATCATGCGGGCTCAGTCTGTTTGCTTCCAGGCACTTTGCATAAGCTTCCTCCTTTTCTCCCTGCTGCCAGTGGCACAAAGCCAATTCGTAAAGCGCCCAGGCATAATTGGGATCACACAGGCTAATCCTGCCGAACAGCGCCTGGGCCTCGTCGTACTTTTCATTGTCATAAAGTTCAATCCCCTGCTCTATCAGGGCGGCAGAACGGTCGAGGGCTGATGAATCCTGCAAGGACTGTCCCATGCTGTACCATCCATACAGCATGAAAAAACAGATTAAATGAAATTTCATAGGAGTAGCCTTATTTGGTTAAACGGCTGGGCGGCACCAAATGTACAATACATTAATGAGAACGGCATGAATCCCTGTTTGTTTCACCTTAAAAATTATTTACTGAATCATCGTGAAAATGCGCGGCAATTTTCGGTTAGTATGAACGATAGTCCTTATGGAAGTTTCAACTGCTGATTGCATTTTTTCATACATTTGCGATAGCATTTCTTCCATTATGGAAACAGTAATTTTACAATCCGGATCAAAAGACAACCTGAATTTGCTACTCAAACTGGCTGGAAAGCTGGGGATAAAGTTTAAGATTGTTACAGATGAATTCAAAGAAGACTTTTTCCTTTCATCAATGATTGATGAGGGGATGAAGACCAGAGACGTTTCAAAACCGGAGGTACTTAAAGTCCTCCGGAAGTGAAAACATGCTTCAAAAGCAGTTTCATAAAGGATTTGAGAAAAATATCTGATCCTGAAATACTCGCTTCAATAGAAAAGATCATCTTAAAGTCTGAAAAGGCAAACTCCCTGCAGGATATTCCTAACCTTAAACCCATCAAAGGAGTAAAAAAGAAACATTTTCGCATCCGTGTCAGTTCCTACAGAATCGGTTTATGTCTTGAGAATGACACGCTTTATTTCGTCAGGTGCCTGAACCGGAAGGATATTTACAAACTATTTCCCTGAGCTATCCGAATTTGTAAATCCAGCATCTTCGGTAAAAAACCAATCCATTAAAGATCTGGAAACAAAGTCATTCTTTCAAAAAAATCCGACCCCGATGCTGACACCTCCGCCCTGGAGCATAAAATCAACCGGCTGGCATATGAGCGTTATGACCTGACGGAGGAGGAGATAGCAATCATTGAGAATGTATACCGACACGGAATGAGTTTGCGAAAAAATTGCGATCAAGGGGTGTACGGCATTACTCATACTAAACAGCTTTGCATTCGCAAACCTGTCAAGTATGAGTATAAATCACTCAAAATGAGTTATAACGACATTGCAAACGCTAATATCTTCGCAAACCCAATGAGTCCGGAGATCTGTTTTTTCCCTATCTTTGTCAAATCCACCCGCCAATGAAACCTGTCCTGATCGCCGGCATCAGCATCGTAAACCTGGCGCTGATCTTTTATTCCATCGCCATCCTGACCCAGCTCAGGAAAAAGATTCTTTACACCCGGGTACTGGTTTTTCTAACCCTCGGGCTGGTGTTTGACATCACGGCCACCATCTGTATGATCCTGGGCTCTGATGAAGGGCCCGTCACCCTTCACGGCATGATCGGCTACAGTTCACTGCTCGGGATGATGACTGATGCCCTGTTCTCTTTCCGGAAAGTCAGCAGGAACGGTTTGGGAACGCCGGTTGACAAACGTTTCAACCGCTGGAGCTTGACAGCCTGGCTTTACTGGATCGCGGCTTACATCACCGGTGCGCTGATTATCATGATGCGGTAAGCATCGACATTCCGTCCTATTCATCCGGTTTGATGATCCCTTGCCGGATGGCATACTTGCTCAATCCCACAACCGTTTTTGCATTGGTTTTAGACAGGATGTTCTTGCGATGCGTTTCCACGGTGCGTTCACTGATAAAAAGCTTTTCTGCAATCTGCCGGGTTGAGTATTCACGGGCGATCAGAGAAAGAATCTCTACCTCTCTTTTGGTGAGTTTCGCCCTCCCCTGGCCGTCGGGGAACTTCTCATCTTCCGGGTGGTCTCCCTCCAGCCTGCTAAACATCACATCCTGGATTTCCTGTCCGAAGTATTTGTGCCCCTGACCCACCATTTGTATGGCACGTGTAAGTTCCTGCAGGTTGGCGGATTTCAGTACATAACCAGACGCTCCTGATTTTACAAGCATCCCGACATATTTAAAATCATCATACATCGTCAGGATCAGGATCCGGGCTTCAGGTTTGATTTCCCTGAGTCTCCGGGTAAGTTCGATGCCTGAAATACCCGGCATATTGATGTCGATCAGGTAAACATCTGCTTCGATTTTATCTTCCTTTGCAAGAAATTCTGCTCCCGACAAGGCATATCCCGCCACCTCAAACTCTGGTTCGTCGGACAGCAGGGAGACGACACCTTCCACGAATAACTTATGGTCATCGACAACAAAGAGTTTCAGTTTTTCCATGATGCCTCGTTATTTGAACAGGGGATGACCAGGGTAACGATCGTTCCCCTGCCTTCCAGGCTGTCTATATACACTTTACCATTCAGAGCTTCCACCCTGCTTGTGACGCTCTTCAAACCCAAACCCTGGCTGGTATATGCAGATTCCTGGCTGAATCCTGTCCCGTTATCTTCCACCATCACGGTAATATCTTCATGGTTGCGGATGATCTGAAGGTTGATCTCGCTGCCGTGGGCGTGTACCAGGATGTTGTGAACCAATTCAAGAATACTTCTGTACACCGTGTGTTCAAGGTATCTGTCCAACCTGTTGTTGAGGCCGGAAAGATCAAGGCTGACCTTGTACTTTTCTGTTTCGTTCAGACGGGCTGCCAGGTCCCTGACGGCCTTATCAAGGCCGCTTTCCATCAGCACCAGCGGGGCCATATTATGAGAGATGTTTTTAATTTCCCTCAGGATTTCATTAATGGTTTCTATCGTATGATGCAGGATCGTCTCTTTTCTTCCGGGCGCCAGATTTTGTTTTTCCTTCAGTGCAGTGAGGTTCAGTTTTGCCAGTGAGAGCATGGGCCCCACCCCGTCGTGGAGTTCCGTTCCAAGACGCATCCTTTCCTGTATTTCAGCATCAATGGCGGTTTTCGCCCTGTCTTCCGCATGCCGTAAGCGGGCTTCGTTCATTCTGACCTTTTGCCTGTGCCTGATCCTGCCGAACACCATGAGCAATGTTACCACCACCATCACAGATACCAGGCTGATGATGATGATGGCCGACTTCCGTTTTCCGAGCAGCAGCCGGTTTCGTTCCAGTTCAAGATGCTGCACTTGCTTTTCCTTGCTCAGGCGTGAGATCTCCAGGTTGTAAATCTGATGAATCTTCGACTGATCGCTCAGCCTCACTTTAATATCCCCGGCTTTTTTATAGTACTCCAGGCTGCTTTTGTAGTCCCTGATCTGGTAGTAAAGACTAGAAAGCATCTCCAGCGCTTCCTGAAGGTATTTGAAATCATTCAGGCTGTCAGCCAGGTACATGGTCCTTTCCGCAGCATGCTTCGCAGCATGAATATTACCCGTCGCAAGGTACATCTTCGACAGCCCGAGTTCAACCATACATAGCAGGTTCCGGTTATTCAGCACCTCTGAGGAAGTCCTGCCCATCTCATAATACCTGATGGCCTCCGGATATTGTTTCATTTCCCTGAAAATGTCTGCTTTCAGTGTTTGCGCGAATGCCAGGTTATACTGGTTACGGTCTTTTTCAGATAAGGTACAGGCCTTGTCAACGTATATCATGGCCGAGTCCGTCAGGCCCGCTTTCAGGAATGCCATCCCCATGTGATTATGGACGGTGGCCAGTCCGTAATTATCCCCGACTTTAACGAATCCGGCGTAAGCCTGCCGGAAATGCCTCAGCGACTTCTCAGGATTATTCAGTTCGGAGTACAATACACCGATATTGCAATGGCTCCCGGCCACCTTGTCCGGATTACCCGCAAGTTCATAGCTGTGAATCGCCTCCAGCTGATTATCAAGGGCATCCACATAATTACGGATGAGAAAATTCAGTGCGCCCAGGTTGCTGTAGGTGTCCCCCTTCCTAAGAAGGTTATTGGTCTGTATCGATAAAGCCAGGGCCTGGTGATAATACTTTTGTGCCGTGATCAGATCCGATTGCAGGGCATAGGTAACCCCGATCAGGTTCAGCATCCTGATCTTCCAGTCATCCAAACCATGTTCACCCGCAAAAGCGAGTACCTCAAAGGCGATGTTCCTGGTGCGCCCAGGATCACGGTAAACCATGCCCTGCATTTCGGAAAAAACTGTATCCACAGGCCGGTTATTAAACAGCGGGGACAGATTTCCGGCGCCCCTCCGCTGTATCGGTCCCATACAAAAGATTTCCTGACTGCTGCTTAAAAGCAGACAGATCAGACCTATGACCAGGAGAAAGCAGTTTCTATGTTCCTTCCCGGATTGAATCATTTTTTCCCGTTGCTTTTTTGTTCCGTCTTCATATCATGACACAAAATTATTCATTTATAACGGCTTAGTTCCTACGATTTATGGCTTTCCATACAAATTACCCAATACTACGGATATGGTTTACCGTATAACCCGGAGGAGGGTTTATGATGACAGGGTGTAATTTTGTTGTGGTGAAAAAAAGATGCAGGCCAGCCAAACCGAAAGCGCACAGGAATGCGATGTGTTTTTCAATAATTTAAGGTGTCTGTAATTTCCTGAACCGGCATTAATATAAACCCACAAATAATGAAAGCTATGAAAATCAATCTTACAAAAAAACTGATGATCGCTTTATCTCTGACTCTGATGACTTCAGGAGCCGTCCTGGCTCAAAGCTGGGGCACCAACGACGACCACCTGATGCCCCTGTCGCACAACCTGGTGAACGGTATGTTTGTCACCGGCCCTTTTTCGCATGCGCAGACAGAGAATAATCTGCTTTATTATACAGATTATCAAGGTTTTAATATTTATGACGTGAGCAATCTGGCGGCACCTGTGAAAATCGGGGAATGTCCGGTACCGGGAAATGCCACCCATTTCTTTATTTCAGGTACTTATGCATATGTTTGCAACGGCTTTGGCATTGCTGTCATCGACATTTCAAATCCGGCTTCCCCGGATGTGGTCAATGTGGAGTTCCTGGGATTTAAACCCTACCAGGTGATCATTGACGGAAATCATGCCTATGTGGCCGAATCGAATGGTGTCAGGATATACAGCATGCCCGATCCCGAGCACCTGAATGCGCTGTCAACTGTGAATATAACCCCTGGTAACATCCTTTTTGCCGGCATAGCCCTTTACAATCAAGCCCTGTTTTACGTGAACCAGTCCACGCTGAGTGTGATCAACATCAGCCTGCCCTCGACACCGGTACTGGCACAAAGCATTGCCCTTTCCAGCGGAGGGGCATGCTGGGGAAACATGGCAGTTCACGGCCAGTATCTGTACGTAGTTTCTACCCTGAAACTGAACATTTACGATATCTTTAACCCACTCTCGCCCATCCAGATGTATGCCGCCCTTCCGACAAGCCACACCATCTTCGACATCGTGATCGAAAACAACAAAATGGTATTGAATCACAGTTCAGGCTCCTGGACTGTGCTTGATATTTCATCGCCGGCCAACCCGGTTGTCCTCTACGCCAACACCACCACTTTTACCAATGGGCTGTATTCCCTGGGTTGCCTGAAAAATGACGTTCTTTATATCCTTGATAACGGGCAGCCGGGATACGCCGGGTATACACTCCATCTGACAGACCTGTCCAATGTTACTTCTCCCTCAGTGATCAGCGAAATTGAGTCCCTCCCGGGCAAAAGCAAATCGGTAGCCCTGCTGACCAAAGGCGAGTTCAATTATGCCCTGGTCGTCCAGGACAACGACTGGGATACAGAATCGGCCACAAGCATGCTCCGTGTACTGAACGTAAACGACCCTGCCAATCCGTTGCTTGTTTCCACACTCGAACTGCCCAAAGGAGGCGTTTCCATCACCACCGACAATCAGAACCAGGTGATGGTGGGACTGGCCGAATACGCTTTTCCCTATTATGTCCATTCTGTGGCATTGGTGAACCTTGACGATGTGAACAATCCATTCATCATGCAGATTACCTCCCTCGGTCAGAGCGTCACCAAGCTTATCAACAGCAATCTCTGTTATTTCAACGGGAAATGTTTTGCGATCACCGGATCGGGCTTGAAAGTCTTCGATGTGGGCGCCGGCTCGCTGACCCAGCTTGGTAACGTACAATTACAGGTTGGATTCGCAGTGCATACCAATAATTCTTCCTATATTTATACAGCAGAGGGTGCAGATGGGTTCAGAATGTACAATGTCACTAATCCTTCCATGCCGTATATGACAGGGTTTTACAATACTCCGGGAACGAGCTGGGATGTTTTCGTGGACAATGGAAAAGGCTATGTGGCTGATTATGAAGGGGGACTTGCCATTTTCGATGTGAGCATGAACAACATTGTGCCGCTCAGCCAGGTGTCAACCGTTGGCAGGGCCATATCAGTCTGTGTTTACAACCAGATTGCCTATGTAGGCATGGATGATGGCCGGATCGAAAAATTTGATGTCAGCAATCCGGCTGTACCTGTTTCCCTGGGTTGGTATCTTACCAATGGCAGCAGGGTGAACGACCTCACGCTGGATGCCGGAACCGCCCGTCTGTACGTTGGCAACGAGCTGGAAATGATGATACTGCAGATGGATGAGGCTGTATCCATCCAGGACCATGACCCGCTCTCTTCCGCTGCATTTGTGTATCCCAATCCTGCCGGTGACCAGGTATTCATCCGGATAAGCACGGAAAAAGCGGAAGAGGTGATTGTTTCAATAACAGATGCATCCGGACGAATGGTAAATAGAGGTATTGCAAAAGGAATGACTGCCGGCATGAACTACTTCCGGATAAACACAGAAGGATTGAAAAGAGGACTGTATTTCGTTGAAATTCAAACTGGAAAAACACTTACCCGCGAGAAAATCATCATCCGCTGATAAGTTGTATGAAGATGACACCACAACTCAGATTTGTGCTGACAGGCATGCTGATTTTGCCATGCCTTTCGCTGCAGAGCCAGACCTTTACACAGGTGACCCAGCAGGCCGGTATCGCTGTACCGGCAGGCCTGGGTGATGTAGCTGTATGGATTGATTATGACAATGACGGCTGGCCTGATTTCTTCGGAGGATCCTCCAGTCAGACTTTCTTTTACAGAAACAATACCGACGGGACATTCACAGATATCAGTGCTTCGTCGGGACTTTCACAAACGACACCGCGGGCAATGGCAGTGTGCGATTACGACAAAGACGGCTGGGACGACCTGTTGCTCTGTTCGATCAACGCATCGGAGCCCCCGGTCATCTACCGCAATAATTCCGGAAATAACTTTGTTGCGGTGAGCATCGTCATGGGATATGCCTCCAGGGCCATCTGGCTTGATTATAACGGTGACGGCCTGGCCGATATCTTTGCCAATACCGGTTCGATGCCCCTCCTGATGAAAAATGCCGGGAATAATCTGTTTATCAATACCTACAACCCGGGCTTCAATCCCCAGTCGGGGAGCACCTCTTCTGCATGCGACTTCGACAATGACGGTTTCACAGATATTTATTGTACCGTCAGTAATACGATGAACACCAATCGCTTGTACCGCAATATTGCCGGGGAAACGTTCAAAGACGTCACTTACGCCAGCGGTACCGTTGATTTCCGGGATGGGGCCGCTCAAGCCTGGGGTGACCCGGATAACGACGGTTTCTTTGACTTGTACATCGGTAATATATCCTCCAACCGGAATGTATTGTTTGAAAACGAAGGCAACGCACATTTCACTGACATCACCCTTGCCGCGGGAGTTCCGGATGCAGGGGATGCCAGATCCTGCGCCTGGGTGGATTACAATAACGACGGCCTGCTGGATCTGTTCACCACCAATCATGTGAACCCGAACAGGCTTTACAGGAACAATGGGAACGGTACCTTCACCGATGTGGCACCGGCAGCCGGCATCAGCGGTCCTCAGGACGGATTTGGCGTCAGCTGGGCGGATTATGACCGCGACGGGGATGCCGACGTACTGATTGCCGGACATTCTTATTCCGTGGCACTGCTGAGAAATGACGGCGGCAATAATCAGCATTTCCTGAACCTGACCCTGGCCGGCAGTTACGACAATGCCAACGGTATCGGCTGCCGCATCATTTTCTACAGCAACAACCATGTACAATACCGGGAGATCAACGGAGGAAGGGGTGCTGTTTCCCAGGATGAGCTTTCCATCCACCTCGGCCTGGGCAACGATACCATGGTCGACAGCATCATCATCCAATGGCCATCCGGAATGCTCCAGAAAGCATTCAATATAAGTGCCAACCAGTTCATCACCATATATCAGGCAGGAAATGTACCGCCAGTCCCATTCCATCTGATAGAACCGGCGGAAACCACCATCTGTACCGGCAATCCCGTGCTCTTCCGCTGGAAGGAGTCACACGATCCCGACCTTGGTAATACGGTCCATTATTTTCTCCACATCTATAACAACACCCACGACACCGCCATCGGTCCCCTGCCGGATACCTTTGCTGTCGTGATGACCCCTGCCTGGATGGCCGATGATTCCACCTTTTGGTATGTTGCGGCAAGCGACGGCACCGACATCCGGAAAAGCTGGGAAACATGGAACCTTCAGATCGACCTGGGTACTTCTGACGACGCGCTGACAGCGGTTAACGGCAGAAACATGGTCATTCATCACATATCGCCTGTGCCGGCAAAGGATTACCTGATCATTGACCTTGAGATGCGGACGGAAACACCGCTTCAAATCAGTATCATTTCGACCAGCGGTAAGTTGTTGATAAATCGTAATATCCCCCATCCCACCGCGGGCAGAAACAGGATTACCCTGCCCCTGTCTGGTATCAGCCCGGGATGCTATCTACTCCGGATCTCCTCCGAACGGCAAACCCTGACAAGGAAACTGCCGGTCATGCCATAGGATTTTATCTTTTGTTATTCCGAAAGAACACAGAGAGCCAACAAAATTAATCCTACATTGCCGTTATAGTAGACTGTAATTGAACTACATATAACATATGTGGTTATATTTATGTGATCTATGTGCCTCTGTGGTGAATATAAAGCCAATGAACACGCTCAGCATGACAGCTAATAAACTTTAGACCTTAAACTATTAACTAAACCCGGAGCAATGCTTCTCCATGCCTGGCTTTTATAACCACGGATCCGCCGCGGCGGACACAAAGTTATGCACGGAGTGGCCACGGAGAGTGGATTATTAATCATTAAACTTCAGACCTAAGACCTTAAACTATTTACTAAACTTCTAAACCAATAAACCCCTAAACCGGCATCACCCGGGGAACTGTTTCCGGTAAAACATAACCATTAATTATTCTTCCTGCATATAAAAACCGCTTCCGGCTCTTGACAAGGAGGCATTTTTGTATTATATTGGCTGATAAAATAACCATTCTATCATAACACTGATTTTCAGTTATTTATTAAGTATACCAACTACACAACCCGGGTTGTGGAGCGATTCCTGACATTCCAATGTAATATACCAAAACCAAGCCCCATGAAAAAAATTACCCGATTCACCATGATTCTGCTGACATGGCTGGGTTTGTCCGGCCTGGATGCCGGGCTTCATGCCCAATCGCCGGTGTACAATCCCCTTGATGAAGGGATCCGTTGCGGTACCATGGCCCATTATGCAGCCCAGGTGGCCGCCGATCCTTCCATCGAACAACGCCGGATCGAATTTGAGCAAAAGCTGGCTCAGTGGATAGCCGATCACCCCAATGGCTGCCCCGATGTTTCCGTGACCATCCCGGTGGTGGTTCATATTTTGTACAACACTGAAGCTCAGAACAGATCTGATGCCGTTGTTCAGGAACAAATCGATATCATGAACACTGACTATGGGGGTCAGAATACACATCCCATGTGGGAGTTTTCGAACAGTCTGAAAGTGAATACCGATATTCAGTTCTGCCTTGCAAAACAGCGTCCCGACGGCACGCCCACCAATGGCATCGAGCGAAGGCAGACTTCCGAAACGGGTTTTATCTCGAACGACAATATGAAACATTACAGCAGCGGTGGACTGGATGCCTGGGATGTTACCCAATATATGAATATCTGGGTTTGTAACCTAACTGATTATCTGGGCTATGCACAATTCCCCTGGTCAGGAATCAACAGTACCTTCGGACTCGTTGTAAGAACTACCGCTTTTGGTGTTACCGGAGCCATCGCTCCATACAACCTGGGAGGGACAGCAACCCATGAACTGGGGCATTGTTTTACCCTGCTGCACATCTGGGGGGATGAGCCGCTTTGCACCGGGTCAGACCAATGTGGTGATACTCCCAACCAGGCGAATAAAACCTTTGGACATCATACGGGATTATTGACCGACATCTGCTCCACCACCTCTCCGGGTATCATGTACATGAATTTCATGGATTACAGCGATGACCAGGATTATGCGAATTTTACACCAAACCAGAAAACCCGCATTCAGTCCTGTTTTAATTCCGGGGGTTACCTCTATTCTTTGCTCTCTTCGACTAAGTGTACACCGGTTACGACTTCGATGTCATCAGATGTTCCCTATACTGCAGGAACTGATCCCGACTGGTTTCTCTTCAATAATAATGTGAATTACTGGTGCGCGGTCGGGATCAGGCCGAATACGGCAGGAGAGGACTGGGATATACATCTGTATTCTGACGATGGCTTCAATCCTCCGACTATCGCTTCTTCGACAAATGGCAGTAGCATTCCCGTGGATTTCGTGGTCATGGACAACAACCATGCACCGAAGCAGTCACGGGGCATCAAGGCTGACAGATGGTCGGGAAGCGGCCCGGCAACCATTGAATTTGAGGGATCGGCTGAGACCCTGGCATTTGGAACCAACAGCAACATCAGCTGGCCGGCCGGGGATGTGATCGAAATGTGGGATATCTATCTCAGCCCGGGCACGTACGACTTTATGCTGACTTTCAATTCAGGGACAGCCAATCTCGGCATTGCCCTTTTCGGATCCAACGGTGCAGCTTATTATTCCGGCCGGAACGGAGCCATGGCCATTGCCGATGCAAATGGTAACGGAATTGGTGAACATTTCACCGCTACCATTACCACTACGGATTATTACGGGCTGTGCGTATTTGCAAACAATGGCAATGCGGCCAATATTAACATCAATATCGGGGTACTCGGGCAATGGCTGGGAACGGTATCGAACAACTGGAACACTGCTGCCAACTGGGGAGCAGGTGTCGTTCCCGATGAAACCATTGATGTCAATATTCAGGCCGGAACACCTTATGCACCGGTAATTCACGACGGCGTTTCCGCCATGTGCAAGAATCTCACGATTGGAAACCTGGCCACACTTACCCAGAATCCGACCAGTTACCTATATGTTTACGGTAATTTCAACTCCGATGAAGGTACCTTTACACAAAGCGGCAGTTCCTATCTCTATTTTGCCGGTAATACAGATTCATATTGGGACGATGACAATATGGACGATACTTACAACTACGTGCGTGTCGATAAGTTGGACCCTGCAGCCAAACTGCAAATGTGGCAGGACATGACAGTAAACACAAATTTTGCAGTCAGGGAGGGTGTTTTCTGGATAGACTCCCAATGGACACTCACTGTCACCGGAACCGGAACGAGCGCATTTGAAGTCGAATCGGGCGGCAAATTGCAATTGACCGACGAAAACCTTGACATAGCCGGAGGCATCTGGTTCTGGGATGGAAGTCAGGCTGATGTCAGCGGAGGAAATATATACTGCGGAACTAATTTCAGGGTAAACAACAATACCGCCTACAACATTCAATTCACGGGCGGTACTCTTGTGATGGATGGTTCCGGCACCCAGTATATTGACGACCTGGACGGATCCACCAAATTGTACAACCTAAGCATTCAAAAATCCTCCGGTACCTGTTACCTCAAATCCAACGATCTGGCAGTCAGCAATAATCTGACGATAAACAGCGGAGTGCTCAGTTGCACGAACGGTCCTTCTCCGACGATAACCTACAGCATCCATATGGGCGGAAACTGGATCAATAATGTCGGTCCGGCCGGATTTGACGAAAGCACCTCCGTGGTTTACTTCGACGGCAACCATATGAATGACCAGACTTGTAGTACAGAAACATTTCACTACCTGGTGGTCAACAAGCAAGAATTCAGTACTTTCAAAGTGAACGGCGGCAATGTCACCTGCGCTTCCTATGACTGGGTGGCCGGGGGTGTGACTGTCCAAAGCGGCTCGTTTACGGCTAATGACCTGTACGACAATGGAATATTCGGTGTTTTCTGGCTTTACAACGGTGGCCAGATCGATCTGACCAATAATGATGGTTATGTGGACCTGAATAGTTTTCTTTACATTTTCGGAGGGGTCTTTAATGTACATGGCGGTACCACCATGAGTTACTGGCCCTATGCCTCGAATGCGGCCATATACATGTCAGACGGTATCCTTGATTTCAAAGACCAGGGGATCAGGATACACCAGACCTCTTATACCCTATCGGAAAATATCACGGGTGGGACGATCAGAACCGCGGGTAATCTGCATTCGTTCCGCAACGACTGGCATCCGGACGGCGGTACCTTCATGATGTACGGACCAAACCAGGCATCTTTCAACCACGTATCAGGCAGTGGATTCAATCACCTGGTAATCAATAAAGAAACGACATATCCCCTCGCACCCGATGCCATCAATCCGTTCATGAACCTGGAGAAGGAAGAGAACCCTCCATCAGGCATGAAGTCTGGCCCTGCCGACGGACCCCTTGTGAACAATGTGATTGCTTCCGGGTCCATCGATCTCAATGGTGATTTCATCCTCAGCTCAGGTGTTTTTGAAGCACCCGACACCATGTTCGTGGCAGGCAACTGGGCTAATTATGCCGGTTTGGCTGCTTTCAACGAGAACACCTGCGTGGTGGAATTCGATGGTGCACAGGGATCAGACATCCTGACACAGGAGCATTTTTACGAAATGGTCCTCAACAAAACCTTTACGGGCTTTGAAGGATTGGAGGTCAGTGACTCTGTCAGCATTACCCGTGACCTCAAAATCACCGACGGAACCCTCGAATTAAACAGCGGTGCAATATTACATATCGGAGAAGACCTAAATATTGATACGGATGCCGGATTGAATGCCAATGACGCAGGACCTATCCGCATTTATTGCGGACAGCTATGGTCAGACTATAACTCGTCTTTCGATAATTACAAAGGATTCAGCTGCGGGGTTGCAAGCAGCGTGGTTTTTAATTCATCACCCACTACAACCATTCAAGTTATCAGATCTCTTAATCCCTTTAATGATATTGAGATTAACTCACAGGCACCCTGGGTGCGGTCCAATAACATAACAAAATTCATTGAATGCAACAATTTGAATATTGTGGCAGGAGTATTCAGGGTGTCAGGTGCCAAGGTTATTGTCAACAACAACCTGAATATCAGTGGCAAACTCAGTATGATCAATGCCGATGACAGCCTGCTGGTAGCCCAGGACGTGATCTGGCATCCCGGATCTACCGATGAGGTCGATGCCGGGAAGATTTTTGTGGGGGATGACTGGACATTTGAAAACGGCACCCTTGCCCAGCTTGACCCGGTGAACCAGGTAATCTTTAACTCCGGCCAGACGGCCATGATCCTGTGCAATGATGCCGATGCGGCATTCGGCAGCCTGGTGATCGATAAAGCTGCAGGCCCGGCTAACAGCGTTTACATCCATGGCTCATCCTCCGACACACTCAGGGTAAGCGGAAACATGACGGTGCGTCCCTCAAATACGTTCCAGACACAGTCGAAAAAGATGATCGTTACCGCCCAGCTTGACGTCCAGAACGGCGGACTCTTTTATATGACTACCGGATACCTCAGAAACGACAATAATGCATTCGCTTTGAACGGAACAATGGATGTAAACGATGGAACCGTGATGCTGAAAGGGCATTTCACCCTGCCTCCGACGGGTAAGCTGATTATCTCCGGTGGAAGTATGACCAGTGATCCTCCACCGGCCGAATTCGCGTTCAGACAGTACCAGGGTCGTCTGGAACTTTCATCCGGTCTGCTGGAAATCAGAAATGACCATGTTTTTATATCTGGCGGATTTGATGATCAGATCAGCGGCGGAACCTTCCGGATTTTAGGCGCTTTTCAGGCAAATGCAGCCGGAACCTTCCAGCCAGCCGGCGGGACTGTGTGGTTTGGTCAGGATTATCTTACCGCCTATAAAACCTTCTATTGTTCCAATGGCAATTACTTCCATCACCTGACCATTGACGGTGATATGCAACTCGAAACCAATCTGCAGGTAAATGGAAATATTAATTTGATTTCCAATAACCTAAGAGTACTTGACAAAACTATTTCGCTCCGGGGAGACTGGATTAATGCTGTGGGTACCGGAGGCTTCTCTGCCATGACCGGTAAAGTCGTATTTAATTCAGATTCCGATCACCAGGATTGCATCGGAAATACCAATTTCAACATACTGGAAATTGATAAAGGTTTTGGTGACCTGATAATTCCCACCGGTTCCACTGCTCATTGTGCCGAATATGACTGGACAGACGGGGAACTGGAAGTCAACGGAGGCACCTTCATTGCCGATGACCTGACTGACAATGGATTATATGGAAATTATTATGTGACATTGGTGGGAGGTCTGCTCGAGGTACATCAGGATGCAGGACAGTACACAGACCTGAACGGCAGGGTCGTTCTAGCCGGAGGTGAAATGCACGTTTACGGCGGCAACGGAGACAGTTACTGGCCGTATGCGGCTGATGCAGATATATGGATGTATGGCGGAATTCTGGATTTCAAAGACAACGGGGTCTATCTGAATGCTTCCGCCTATACACTCAATGAAATAATAAACGGTGGTTTAATCCGTATGAACGGCGGTTTTACTGGTTTACGGACAGATTTTAATCCTGCCGGCGGTAGCATTGAGCTTTACGGAAGCAGCACCGGAGACCTTGGTCATGCTGCCGGAAGCAGCTTGCACAATGTAATCATTAATAAAACCACAGCAGTTCACGTGGAAATTCCTTCCGACGGACTGCAGATCAACGGAGATTTGGATATCCTCGAAGGTGCCATGACACTAAACAATGACCTGGTTAATGTAGGAGGGGATGTCCGGATTACAGACGGAGGATACCTGCAAATGATCAATCAGGCTGAACTCGTGATGACGGATGCAGATTCTGTCAGTATCCACAATGGTGGCGAAATGTTCATTGACGGTGATCCCGGTTTGGAGACCAGCATCCATACAAACAATCCCCTTTCGTATTTTTCTTTCGATGTCTTCCCGGGCGGGGCTATCGCCGCAGAGCATAACTATTTCAGCAACCTTGCCCCAGCCGGGCTGAATCTGCATCCGGGCAGCAGTGTAAATCCTGCACATTCATTCCATTTTTGCCGCTTTTCCGATGGAGCCCCCGGCGGCACGCTGCTGACCATCAATAACGACCAGACATTTTTCGCCGATTATGCTTATTTCCCGGCTAACACATGGGGTGGAGCGAGCAATGTCACCAAGGGCGTGGATGCAGGGAGTGTAACATTTACCAACTACAGCGGGGGGTTCGGCGGTGAAGCCTTTGATAATGATCCCTTCAACCATATTTTCTGGGTCGAACCCCTCAGCGTTACGGCAAGCGCACTGCCGGAAGAGATCTGCGAAGGGGCTTCAACCCAGCTCAATGCCGTGCCTGCGAGCGGAACTCCGCCATACTTTTTCAACTGGGCTCCTGCTGCGGATTTGTCCGATCCGGCCATTGCAAATCCGGTAGCCACTCCGGCCAATACGACCACCTATTCCGTAACTGTCACCGACAACGTAGGTGCGACCGCTACCGCATCCGTGACCGTGACCGTGAATAGTCTGCCGGTGGTGGTCTGCCCGCCCGGCTTCGATATATGCCTCGACTTTGGCGTATTGTATATGGAAAATATTAATGTCATTCCGGTGTCCAACAGCAGCAGCAGTGTATTCACCGGTCCCGGCGTCACTCCATCCAATCCGGCCAATGGCTGGTACGATTTCGATCCCGTTGCTGCAGGCCCGGGAACTCACACCATCACCTACACTTACACGGATGCAAACGGCTGCAGCAACTCCTGCACTTTCGATATTACGGTTCTCGACCTGCCCGTGGTATCCTGTCCGGCGGATACCGGTATATGTATCAACTCCGGATTCATCTACCTCGAAACCCTCGATGTCTGGCCACTTTCGGTTGATGAAAACAGTGTCTTCAGCGGTATTGGCGTCACGGCATTTGAGCCTGCCATGGGACAGTATGATTTCAATCCGCTCACTGCAGGACCCGGTACGCACCAGATCACTTACACTTACACCGATGCCAACGGCTGCAGCAATTTCTGCACCTTCTTCATTACGGTGTATCCACTTCCAAGCGTGAGCTGCCCGCCCGACATCAGCATGTGCCTGGATGCCCCGGCCCTGCTGCTCAGCGGTGGCACACCCGTGGGAGGAACCTACAGCGGTCCGGGCGTCATCGGCAATGTTTTTGATCCCGCACTCGCAGGACTTGGCACGCACCTGATCTCTTATGTCCTTACTGACGGAAACGGATGCACCGAAGGCTGTACCTTCTCCATCACTGTGCTGCCGCCTCCGGTGGTAAGCTGCCCGCCGGACTTCAGCATCTGCCTCGACAATGGGGTCGTCTTCCTTGAAAACCTTGGTGTATCGCCGGTTTCCAACAGCATCAGCAGTGTTTTCACAGGTACCGGCGTCACTCCCTCCAACCCGGCCAACGGCTGGTACGACTTCGATCCTTTGACAGCA
This sequence comes from Bacteroidota bacterium, assembly GCA_022709385.1. GTDB lineage: Bacteria > Bacteroidota > Bacteroidia > Bacteroidales > CAIXZF01 > JAKLIX01. The sequence goes on from JAKLIX010000002.1 coordinate 55,270, forward strand.
GGTCCGGGAACCCACACCATTACCTATACATATACTGATGCATTGGGCTGCAGCAACTCCTGCACTTTCAATATCACCGTTCTCGACCTGCCCGTGGTTTCCTGTCCGGCGGATACCGGCATATGTATCAATACCGGTTACATCTACCTCGAAAACCTCGGTATCTGGCCGCCTTCGGTTGATGAAAACAGTGTATTTACCGGTATTGGCGTTACTCCCTTCATCCCCGAGCAGGGAATGTATGATTTCGATCCGCTTTCCGCTGGTCCGGGTACGCACCAGATCACTTATACTTACACCGATGCCAACGGTTGCAGCAATTTCTGCACCTTCTTCATTACGGTGTATCCACTTCCCACGGTAAGCTGCCCGCCCGATATCAGCATGTGTCTCAATGCAACTGCCCTGCTGTTAACAGGTGGCTTTCCTGCAGGAGGCACTTACAGCGGTCCAGGCGTCATCGGCAATGTTTTTGATCCCGCACTCGCAGGAGTTGGCACGCACCTGATCTCTTATGTCTTTGCTGACGGAAACGGATGCACCGAAGGCTGTACCTTCTCCATCACTGTGCTGCCCATCCCGGAAGTCAGTTGTCCGCCGGATTTTAATTACTGCATCAATGATGGAGTATTATTTCTTGAGTTACTTGATGTTTCACCTCCATGCATTGACATCATGAGTCTTTTCTCCGGAAATGGAGTATTTCCGGCCGACCCGTACAATGGCTGGTATAACTTCGATCCGCTTATTGCCGGCACCGGAACGCATTTGATCACATACACCTACTACGATCTTAACGGATGCCAAAACTACTGTACTTTCAGTATCACGGTTCTTCCGGTACCCGTGGTCAGCTGTCCTCCGGATATGATCGTTGCTTTGAGTGAACCGCCATTTTCCCTCAGCGGGGGAAATCCCGCCGGAGGATATTACAGCGGAACCGGGATAGGGTTAAATACTTTTTACCCTGCGACAGCAGGCGTAGGGAACCATCTCATTCTATATATCTATGAGGATGAAAATGGATGTTCCGATACCTGTACTTTTACTATCACCGTCAACGAACCGCCAAGTGTCACTTGTCCTCCCAACCTCTTTGTCTGCCTTAGCGAACCTGCCTTTGTTCTCACGGGCGGAACACCGGCAGGCGGGTCGTACAGCGGAACAGGCGTCATCGGCGACAGTTTTGATCCTGTGGCAGCCGGGGCAGGAATACATCAGATCACCTATACCTACACCGACGGTTTCGGATTCAGCAACTCCTGCAATTTCGATATTACTGTGTATCCATTACCCACAGTCACTTGTCCGCCCGACATCAGCATGTGCATCGATGCCCCTGCCCTTCTCCTTACGGGTGGCTTACCCGAAGGCGGCAGCTACAGCGGGACAGGCGTTATCAACAACAATTTCGATCCTGCCATTGCCGGAGCGGGCGTTCACAACATCATATACAACTTCATCGATATCAACGGATGTATGGATGGCTGTGAATTCACCATTACCGTCCTCGACCTTCCTGTCGTTAGCTGTCCCGGCGATACCGCTGTCTGTATCAACTCAGGTGTCTTCTACCTCGAAAACCTTGATGTATGGCCTCCTTCCGTTGATGCAGGAAGCGTATTCACCGGTAATGGCGTAATTCCCTTTATCCCTGCCCAGGGATTGTATGATTTTAATCCCGTTGCCGCAGGTACCGGAACCCACCTGATCACCTATACCTATACCGATGTCAACGGCTGCAGCAACTTCTGCACCTTCAATGTGACGGTGTATCCGCTGCCCTCAGTCAGTTGTCCTCCCGACATCACCATATGCATCGATGCCCCTGCCCTGCCGCTCACGGGTGGTTTACCCGAAGGCGGCAATTACAGCGGAACAGGAGTGGCCGGTAACATCTTCGACCCGGCTGTAGCCGGTGCGGGCATCTATCTTATCACATACAATTATATTGATATCAACGGATGTGAGAACAGTTGCGAGTTCACCATTACGGTCTCCCAGCCTGAGGTTATTTGTCCGCCAGGCATTCTGATCTGTATCAATGCCCCGGCCCTGCTGCTTAGCGGAGGCATTCCCGAGGGAGGCACCTTCAGTGGTCCGGGTGTTACCGGCAACATGTTCGATCCTGCAGCCGCTGGTGCCGGTTCTCATGAACTGACCTATACCATCACCGATACCTGGGGTTGTACTGCATCCTGTACCTTCATTGTCACTGTGAATCCTCTACCTACAGCCGACGCAGGAGCCGATGCCGTCATCATTCAGGGTAACTCCACCACCCTGAACGGATCGGGCAGCGGCGGGAACCCGCCTTACGCCTATGCCTGGAGCCCGGCCGCAAGCCTTAGTGACCCGCTGATTGCCAATCCTTTGGCTACTCCGGCCGTTACCACCGTGTACACCCTGACCGTCGTTGATACTTATGGCTGCTATGACGCTGATGAAGTTACGGTTACCGTAATCCCGGCCGGATCCGGCATTGTAAACGGTACGATCAGTTATGATAATGCCGGTTATACCAGTTTGTCAGCTGTCAGCGTGAGCCTGATGCAATCCGGTATCCCCGTCTATAACACTGTCAGCGGCAGCGGCGGCTATTATGAGTTTACGGGTGTGGCTCCCGGTTCCTATGACGTCCACTGTGCTTCCACCACACCCTGGGGAGGTGTGAATGCATCGGATGCCCTGGTGGTGCTGAAGCATTTCACCGGGATGACCACCCTGACCGGACTGCCCCTGCTCGCTGCCAACGTGGATTTGATCCCTGCCATCAACTCCATCGATGCCCTGATGATCGCCAGGCGTTTCACCGGACTGATCCTCTCCTTCCCGGTGGGCGACTGGGTTTTCGAACCAACCGTCATCACTGTCGTGGATGGGACAACAACCACCCAAAACCTGCTCGGAATGTGCTACGGCGATGCCAACCGCACCTACCTCCCACCCTACAAATCACCCGCCCGGGTGCTGCTGGCTGCTGAAGGAGAACTGCCTGTATTCACAGGTAGTATTACTGACATCCCGATCACCACTCCGGAACGACTCGAAGCAGGCGCCCTCTCCCTGGTGGTGGATTACCCTGAAGACCAGGTTCTGATAAGCGCCGTGACTGAAGGGAAATATTCCGGAAACCTGGTTTACCATATGAAAGATGGCTTGCTGCGCATCGCCTGGTACAGCGAAAGAAACTGCATCTTTGAGCCGGGAGAAAGCCTGATCGTTTTGAAGGCAATGGTATATGGCAATCCTGATGCAGTAACTTTCAATGCGTTACAGGAAAGTGAGGTGGGTGATCATGAAGGTCAGTTCCTCGCCAACTGCCGGCTGACCTATCCCAAACTCAGCAAAGCCGGAAACGGTAGCGTCGGAAATCTTTCAGTGATGCCGAATCCTTTCAGCAATACTACAGAACTGAATCTTTATTCTGCCGGGCCCGGCTCTGTCCTGTGGAAGCTTTTCAACAGTACCGGCCAGCAGATCAGGGAATGGAAACAGCAACTGCCCTGCGCCGGTTTGCACAGCATGATACTGGAAGGAGAAGACCTGGCTGAAGGATGCTATACCATTATCGCTGAAGTGACCGAAGGACAAATAAAACGAAACGAAAAAGCCAGGTTGGTTGTGATACGGTAAGGTATCGGCTAACTAATAAAAAGCTGACTTAGAATTAGTCTGCATTCATATCACCTGATACTCTGAGACGTAATGGATTTTTATCATTTGACCTCCCCTTACGTCCCAGGGTGTAGGGTGTAATCAAGGTACACTGGAAATCAAGCTTGTAATCGGTGTCATTCCGTGTATTCCCGTTTAGAGGTATCCTCTCCGGAAAAGAAAACAAGTGAGCATGTTACAGAAAATTTCGTCAGGGAGAGAAGGAAGCATTGACATCACCGGTACAGACCACGGTAACTGGAATGTTGTATTGGTCGCAGGGAGTCACAATCAAGTTCTGCTCCATGATTATCCAGTCACCTGCCGGAAAACTGCTGATCGCCCCGACAAAGCGCTGCACAATCATCAGTGCATCAACTGAATTGATACTTCCGCTGTTGTTCACATCCGCAGCAGTCATCCTGATTCCCGTCAGGGTACCCATTCCGGTGAAATGCTTCAGCACGATCAGGGCATCCGTGGCATTCCCTCCTCCCCATGGCAGACCGGCAGTACCGGTAATGGTATAATTTCCGGCCGGAACATGGCTGAAATGAAATAAACCGGATGAATCCGTAATTGCTGAATCCACTGCCATGGCATTTTGTGATAATAGCATCTGTACGCCACTGACCGGAGTCTGAAGGACATTGTCATATTGCAGTATCCCTTCAATGGTTCCCTGGCCTTCCTCAACATAGCCATCCATAAACCTGGCCGGCTTGATGTCCAGCAGATGAGAATACTGACATGCGCCGTTCACCCAGGTTTCCCAGATCAGCTTCGTGGTATCGCAATTCGAAAGGAATTTGATCACTAATAAAGTATCATCATCAGATACACCGAAAAAACCATTAATAGTATAACCCGCAAACCTGAATAAACCGTATCCGGGATACCCGGTACTGGATGGCAAAAAAGACCAGATAGGGATACTGATTGATGGATGTACGTAGTGTAATCCATAAAAGGTCAAAGCAGAAAATTTGAACAACACAGACAGTGAAATCGATGAGATACTGTCAAAATTTCTTACCCTTACCGGTACATATACAAATGAACCCGGAGGATTACAGTTACAATAGGAACTTGTATCAATCCAGGTTATCACAGTGTCATCAGTGGTGTACTGTTGGTCAAGGGTGGAGGCAAACCGGCCTTCAGACCAGGAAGCGTAACACATGCCGGTCGTAAGGAAGAACAACAGCACAGTTAACAAGATGAGTGGTTGATGACCTCTGATACATATCTTACGCATACCTGTGTTTTTTAGATATAATAGCTCAAAGATATGATAAGATTAGCAGAACTCTGTGAGTCTTCCACACTGACCCCCGGACTTCATTTTTTCAGGCTCCGGAATACAACCGGCTTTGGCGTTTGCGGCAAGTTTCTGAGTGAAAAAGTTGTCAACCAATTGACTCCGCTATGTGCACAAGGAGTCAAATATTAGTTAATATATTCTATATCAGAGTTTTCCGGCTTTATCTCTCATGTGAAAGCACAGTCATTTTCTGCTGAAGGATCAAACCGCCAGAGCTGAGTCGGATGAAATAGGTTCCTGCCTGTATGTGGCTATTGTCTAATGAAATACTGTGTACTCCGGCTGCATTTTCTTCATTCACAAGCTCTTTGACCAGTTGTCCGTATACATTAAACAATCGTAGGCTGACATTTCCCGAATTCTGAAGAAAATACCGGATCACAGAAACGGCATTTACCGGATTCGGAAAAACCTCAAGCCTGTTTTCCGGCTGAACATTGCTTAAGCTTGGCAGGATGAGTCCCCCGCGAATGATCCGGGCGTTTTCATCACTCACATTGCTTTCAGGATCAATGGTTAAGTCACAATCTGTAACACTTTCCTTCATTCGGGCATGTATTGTCAATACCAAATCCATCGGCTGAAGTTGAAAGGGTTCAAGATTATACCAACCAATCCGGGTTTCTCCGTTCCTGCTGTGATAAGCGAACTCTCCGGGGAGCCCGCTGATGATTTGCACGATATCAATGACTTCCGGAACATTCAGAATGAGCGACATGGAGGAAATCATCATGTCAGATGCAGCAAATACCGGTATTATCATAGATCCGTCCGGCTGCAGGATGCCGGTACCTAAATAGCTTACATACAGGGAAGCTTGGGATTTAAAACCCGGAAGATAGCTTTGGTTTATATCCCCGAAACAGATTCCATGATAATCAAGCATCATATTATTTACACCATCGATGGTGAATTCCGGGATTTCGAAATACCAGTCTCCCGACGGAAATGTATCAATCAGACTGACGAACCTTTTCAATATGCTCAATCCGTCAATGGCGTTGATATTGCCTTCTCCGGTCACATCCGCGGCGACCAGGGGTAAACCAAGCAAGGTGATAAAACCGGTAAAATGCTGCAGCGAAAGCAGTGCATCAACGGCATTGGCCCCGCCCCACGGGATATTCGTCTGTGTCAGAAGATAATAATCACCTGCTTCAACTCCGTTAAAAACGAAGGATCCATCTGTTCCGGTGCTGGTGGTTCCTATCAGTTCATCCAGGTTGTTGTAAAGAGATACTTCAGTATTTCCAAGCGGCGTATTGGAAAGATTGCTGTAAGCCAATTGGCCATAAATACCGGACTGTCCTCCTGTTTGTTCGGTGATGGTTAGCTGGTCAGCATGCTGACAGCCGGCTTCATCTGTAACCGTCAATGTATATGTGAAAGGAAGGAAAGGTGGCGTTGCGAAGGGATTGGCAATGAATGGGTCATCCAGACCATCCGGAGGTGACCAGGAATACTGCAATACGCCCTGTCCGCCGGTAACGGTTGGTTGAAGCTGAACCGACATCCCTGGCAGGATTTCCTGGTCTTCACCGGCATCTACCAATGGGGCCATCAATACTGTTATAAAATCCGCCTGATTCGCATCACATCCGTTTTCATCCGTAAAGTGATAGGTAATGGCTACCTCTCCGGGATCGACAAGCCCCGGATTAAACAGGTCGCCACTGACACCTTCCCCTTCAAATGTTCCTCCGGAGGGGGTTGCACTCAATGCCACTGCAGGACTGTTATCACATACCACATCCGGACTGATGCTGAAAGTGATCACTGGCAGGGGATGCACCGTAACTTCAGCAAAACCGCTTGTCTGCTGCAATCCGTCATTCACGGTAACCGTATAAACTGTATTCACGTCCGGTATAAGCTGTGGATGCTGTTCTGATGAAGTGAAACCCGGAGGATCCGATTCCCAGGAAAAGGAATAATTTCCGCTACCCCCCGTTGGAAAAGCATGCAGGATCACCGCTTCGCCTTCACAAACCTCAGAAGGCTCGGCAGTGGTGGTGAGTATCAAAGGCGGAGGAAGGCATACCGCCGATCCATCAGTATAAACTCCCGTAACCAGAGCAGTGGACGCGTGCATGAACAATGCAGGGCCCTGATTTTGCGTCCAGCTGATCTCTGAAGAGGGCCCGTCCATGAAATGAAAGTGCAGCGTAAAAAACATGCCTTCACTCAGATTGACAGTATCCCCATAGTAGTGAAAAGACAGGACACCATCTGTCGGATTATCCGTGATGCTGAGCGAGTCCGGATTCACGCCACCTCCCCAGTCATCACAGGTATCGTACTGAAGAATAGCCGGATCATATTCAATATAAAACTGAAATAAAACCATATCCGTGATACCTGAAGCATAAACCGGGACGGCAAGCATACTGCCATCGCAATATCCGCCGGTATCAGCAATGGTCAGTGCAGGCGGCTCCATCGGCTCCACCGTAATGGCTAATCCCGGAGACCAAACCCCGGCAGAACACTGGCCAATCCCCCTCACTTTTAAAACCCCGGAGGTGGCCCCGGGGAGGAAGTCCAAGGTAACATTCTGCCCGGTGTCATTGATACTGACATTGCTGCCACTGTAAATCCATTCATAGGAGATTGCACCTTCGATTTCTGGCACACCATATGAAACACTATATACCGGAGGAATAATGAAATCAATCCCCACCGGAGTAAGAGGTGCTTCCGGACTATCAGGATCCGTTCCCGTGATGATCATTGAAACAGCCTCGGTCACATTCACAAGATCAATGGAATCAGGATCATACTCATAACACAGGTGGGTAAAAGTGACCGTTCCGCTGCAACCGCATGGAACCTCCGATGCCCAGATACCAAGTCCATCGGTAGTGCCACTCACACCACAGTCCCCTGAGATTTCAATCTGCGTTCCAACAATTGGAAACTCACTGATTTGAAGGGTTTTAAAAGATACAGGCACCATCTGTAATGTGGCAGTGAAATCCAGGCTGTCAAGGTTGGTCGTGACGTTGCTCAGACTTCGTAAGCCTGGGAAGTAGGAATAGCATTCATCAAGCGGTTTGACTTTACCTGAGAACCCACACGGGAGTGTGACGATATACTCACCCAGGCTGTTTGTGATTGCAGTTTGACCGCTTGTTCCAAATGTAATGGTAATGCCGGCTACCGGCTGGTCGCTGCTGTCCCTGAGTGTGCCACTGAGACTGACAGTCTCTTGTATGGCTGTGAAATTCAAATTATTAAGCGGATTGTTAACATTGATCAGATATCTTACCTCAGGAACAAAGGTAAAGCAACTCTTTTCGGGGCTTACAGAACCTGAATAACCACAAGGCACACTGAAGGAGAAATACCCTGATAAACTCGTCATTGCAGTTCCACCCCCGTCCCCGCTGATAATCATCGTAACACCTGAGATACCATTATTCAGACTGTCCCTTACGAAACCTGAAATGGGTACAAGGATGCCGCTTGCTGTATAATCATGGTTATCAATGCTTTGAGTGATATTGGTATAATTCATACCCGGTGGATCAAAGACAAAACAGGTTTTTGATACACTCACTGTACCGGAGTATGGACAAGGGACTGTCTTACTGTAAAAACCATTGTTGTCGGTAAAAACGGTTCCTCCTCCTGTACCGCTGAAAGTCAGGCTGACACCGCTCAGCGGATTCCCTTCATCGTCAAGGATCACACCTGAAATGACGGGATTGAATGGCTGGGCTGAATAATCCTGATTGCTTTGATGCGAAGTGACTTCAGTATACAAACGGTTCTCGGGGCTGAAAACGAGGCAAGCTTTGGCCGGGGTTGCAGTTCCTGAGTAATTGTAAGGGACACTTTTGCTGTAATAGCCGCTGGCATTGGTGGTGACGCTCCCACCCCCGCTACCGCCGAAAGTAACAGTGGCATCGCTGACCGGATCGCCGGTATTGTCAGTAACAAGGCCGGTGATATTGAATGTCTTGTATGTGCCAGCATAGTTTTTACCACTTATATTTGCATTTACATCTGTGTAATTCCAGAGTATGGGAGTAAAGGAATAACCCAGCTTAAATGCAGTGGCATAACCTGAATAACCACAAGGAACTGAAAAACTGTAATTCCCGCTTGAATTAGTCGTGGCCACACCCCCACCATTGCCCCAGAAGGTAATCGTTGCACCACTTATTGGCTGGAGCGTGGCAGCATTAAACACGGTACCGGATATCACATACTGCAGGATTATTCCTGCATAGTCCTGACTGTCTGCATGCGTGGTCAGGTTATTATACATCCTGCCTGCAGGAATGAACTCATAACAGGGATATTGCAGGGATGCCGATCCGCTGTATCCGCATGGAACAGTAATGGAATAATACCCTGAAGCATTGGTAATGACACTTCCTCCTCCGCTTCCGCTGAACAAGATGTTTACACCGCTTAGCGCTTCTCCGGTGCTGTTTGTTACAGTACCCGAAATAAGCGGGGACAAATCAGAAATAGTGTAATTCTGGTTGCTCTGATTGACAGTCACTTCTGAATAGGTAACCAAAGCCGGTGAAAAGCTGTGGCATTCCTTTTCAGGGGTTGCTGTCCCGGAATAATTAAACGGTACACTCTTACTGTAATAACCATTCGCATTGGTGGTAACAGTTCCCCCTCCGGCTCCGCTGAAAACCACATCCACACTGCCGGCGGGATTACCGCCCGCATCAGAGATTATGCCCGAGATATTTCTGTTGGCAACACTGCCTCCGTAATTCTTCCCACTGATATCAGCCTGCACATCCTGATAACTCCAGAGCGCCGGCGTAAAACTGTATCCAAGTTTAAAAGCTGTTGCATGTCCGCTGTACCCGCAGGGAACTTCAAAACTGTAATTGCCGGATGTATTGGTGACAGCTACCCCGCCTCCGCTGCCCCAGAAGGTAACGCTTGCTCCGCTGATGGGTGCGAGGGTTGTTGTGTTAAACACAGAACCGGAGATCGTATAGTACTGTATATGAGCTGTATAGTCTTGATCGGGCATACTGCCTGTGATTCCGGAATACTGAATACCGGGAGGGCTAAAGTCGTAACAGGAATGTTCCGGTACGGCAGTTCCGGAGTAGCCGCAGGGCACTGTGATGCTGTAGTGTCCACTGCCGTCTGTCATCACAGTTCCCCCTCCCGGTGAGCTGAAGGTGATGCTTACATTGCTCATGGGGTTTCCACTGCTGTCCAGAATGCTACCACTGATATCTTTGGTGGTATGACTGGCCCAGAAGTTCAATTCGTCCTGGTTGGTTGTGAGATTTGAAAAATTGTATACCAGGGGTGTAAATGATTTACATAGCATGGATGGGGTTACCGTTCCTGTATACCCGCAAGGGACGGTCTTGCTGTAAAAACCGCCGGCATCGGTGGTCACATCTCCGCCACCCTGTCCTGAAAAATGAACCGTAACGCCCGCTAACGGATTGACGTTAAAATCAATGATATAGCCGGAGACGGTTCTTGTCTGGGTATAAACGCTGTAGTTCTGATTATTTATATTGTTACCGACATTCTGGTACGCCCTCGAAGGAGGAACAACACTGTAACAGGGATGGGCAGGGCTCGCCGTTCCACTGTATGCACAGGGAACCTGGAAGCTGTAATAGCCGTTTTCATCGGTCGTTACCGTACCTCCCCCAGGCCCGCTGAATACGATACTGATCCCGCTGACCGGATCACCTGTTGCGGTAGTTAATGTTCCGTTGATAAAGGGTGAATAGCTGGTTGCGACATAATCCTGTTCGGTCGATTGTGCAACCAGATGTGCATATGCTGAAGCGGACGGAGAGAAGGTATGGCATGCTTTGGATGGGATTGCTGTACCCGTGTACCCGCACCCTAGCATGATCGCATACTCGCCATCGGCATCGGTGGTGACCGTGCCACCACCAGGTCCCGGGAACACAACATCAACACCTTCAACAGCTTCGCCGGCATTATTCGTGATCGTTCCGTGAACCACGGGACTGAATAGAACATCAGCAACCATATCCTGACCGGACAGGCTTTGTTGAAGATTATTATAGGATAATGATTCCGGAAGGAAATGATAACAGGAGGTGATCGCTTTGACTTTACCTGAAAAGCCATAGGGAACTTCAAATGAATAATACCCGTTTGCATCTGAGAATATAGTATCGCCCGGCAGTCCTATACAGCATACTTGCACGCCGCTGAGCGGATTATCCGACGCATCTGTAATACTTCCTGAGATCGTCAGTATAATCCCATACTTATACAGAATTCCCATGGTGTCTGCTTTCTGAAGGGTTTGTTTAAGTACACCGGGGTATCCAATACCATACATCACTTTTTGCTGGTCAGGGTCGCCGTAAAGGTCCCATAAGCACAACCAGTGTCCAAACTCATGTAATGCAATTGATCGAATGTCATAAGCGTCTGGTACAGGAATGGCACTTGAACTCCAGTCATATAGATCATTGAATGTTATATCGACTTCCTTTATACAACCTGTCGAGGCGTTACTAAAGACCGTAGAAGCTGCCAAAAAAGGTCCCCAGGGATTATTCGTCCACTGAATCGTATTGACGGAGTCACGGCTTGAAGTCGTATTGGTGTGTGTGCCATCATAAAGAAATGTAATCCCTGAACCAACCCCATTCCAGCTGTCAGTGGCATTGATCACTGCCGTAGCCTCTCCGCTGCAGTCCGGTGTGTTTGCATTAATCTTGAATGGAACCACCGGACTTTCTCCTTCCCATCTCATTCTGCTGCTTGAAAAAGTGACAGAAAAATTAAATCCTGCGCTAGACTTTACAGTATTGGATGGTGTTACCACGATAACTTTCACCGGGCCGCTCCCGGCCGAACCGGGATAACCCTGAACAGTAGCTGTTGGAACATAACATTCGATCAATGTATCAGACCAGGATACAATGGGTGCCTTGATGCGAGGGATACCAGGCCTGTAATAAAAGTAAACTTCCGAATATCCTTTGCTTTCGCCGAAGTACTGACCTGAGATTTTAACCGGACAATTGACTCCGGCAGCACATTCACCAGGAGTAATGCTGTTGATGACCGGATATGCAGGAGGGTCTTCATCCGGAGTTTCCACATTCACATTACCCAGACTTGGATGACTGCTACTATTAAACAGGACAACCTCCTGGCCCGTCAAAGGCGCAAAACGGATTTCAAAATCATAGGTACCATGAGAAAGCAGGTTGTAAGAACTATGAGTACCATTTATTTCAATAAACCGTATAAATGATTCGTATGTATATGGGGTGATAGTGATCGCTGAAGAAGAATAGCTGCCATGAAACTGATAAGATTCAGATGTACCCGATGTTTTCGAATAGATATAAAGAAAACCGGTAAGCGTACTTCCATCATTGGTCGATAAAAAAAACAAATGTGTTCTCCAACTGAGATAACCATCATCATCATGATCGTGCGGGTGACCAGTCTTATATTGATGATACACAATATTACCTATAGTGGATTCAGGTACAAAGTCATCTGCGCAATCTTCATTAAGCCTGGAAGATTTCTCCAACAGCACGATATCCTTTTTGGCTTGAAACTGCCCAGGTTCAACAGCCTGGTACTTTGATGGATTGGTCATTCCCTGATCCCCTGAGGCAGATATGAGACTCTGAAGCATTTGAATCAGCTCATTATCTTTCGTTTCCGGCCGTCTGTCAATCTTTCGTATAACATCAAGAAATGAATGCAAACGGACATCCCTGCCCAAAACATTGCAATAATCCATATATACCTGCATCACGCTGTGATCCGGATCCCTGAACCGGACAGGAAATTCATTGAAAAACATAATGTAAGTTTCCTGCTCTGCCAAATATAATTCAGAACTTATAAACTCATTGAGATCATCCACCGTCCCTCCCCTTACCTCAACACTTAAACTGGAAAAATGCCTGCCTCTGATGTTGTGCGTAACCTCCACTGTATAAGTCGTGTAAATGTGCCGCCCGTATTCATCATTCCGCCATTGTGCCACAGATGAGGTAACCTTCCCGACAACAATGTTCTGAGACTCCCTGATGACCCGGATCATGCGGTTGGTCCTGTCCTGGCCCATGGCGCCGGCTGTTACAAACAAGCCAATCATCATTACTGACAAAGCAAAGAATGTGCTGAAGAAAGTTTTCCGTGTTACCATGATTTACTGTATTGTATTTTACGAATGCCTGTTTCAGATTTCAATGTATATTGAATCTTAGTGAAATCAAATGCCATGAGAATGAAGTAACTGGCAGTGGTGGATTGCAGGAATTACCCCCCGGGAATGCAACAGACAAGCGTGTTATGTTGGCATCAGTTTTCACATATGTTAGTTCAAATATAATACATAACTGAACCGAATCAAATTTTTTTCCTCAAATGCAATATCATTAAATAAATGATGAAATCCACAGACCCGACTCCCGGGTTGCATTTTTCAGCCTTCACAACAGCAACGGCCGGATGGGCAGGGGCAGGGCCCTGAGTCAATAAAATGTGGTGGAATACTATGCTGACACGAAATGAGTTTTCGAGAAAATTGTTATCCAGTGGTGTACGGCATTACTCATACTAATCAGCTTTGCATTCGCAAACCTGTCAAGTATGAGTATATCGTGATTGGAATTACTGCCCCATAAATTCCCAGGCGGCAGCAGACAGATCCCTGATCAGTCCGGCCTGCAGCCGGCTGTCGGATCCTTCTGTCATCACCGTTAACAGATAGGGTTTTTCCGGATGATAGAAAATCCCGGTCTCGGAAAACTGCAACTGAACATTGTCTCCCGCTTCCCCGAATTTATGGGCCACCCTGGTTCCTGCAGGGACTCCCCCGCTCATGCCTTCGCTGAAAGTGGCCCTGGTCAACAGCTCCAGTGCGTCATGGGAGTTTTTCTCATTCAGAAAACTTGCATTGTACAATACCCTGAGAAAGCGGGAAATATGAGCGGCAGTCAGTCTGAAATCGGGGTCAAAGGGGGCGGGTACGGGTAAGCCGAGTTCTGAATAGACCTTCCGGTACCGGTCTGAATCAAACATATTCATCAGTAACAGGGTCGTGGCAATGTTGTCGGAATGAACGATCATGTTCTCGATCAATTCCCTGATCGTGTATGTGTTCCCCAGTTTAAGCGGACTTTCGCGATAGGTTTCCGATTTTGGATTGGCAATGGGACGGTCGAAGGTGACTTTCCTGTTAAGCACACCGGGTTTCTCCTCTTCCATTTTCATAAAAGCCATCATCACCGGAACCTTCAGGATGCTGCCGGGAATATAACCCGCGTCGCCGTTAATGGAAAACCACCTGCCATCCGACAGGGACCTGAAATATAAAGAGACCTTACTGATCCCTCCCTGTTCCCTGTGCTGATTAACAACAATATCAAGATGATCTCTCAGGGCCAGCAATCCGGGTGACTCCCGGAAAGGATCAGTCAGCCTGAGGGGATGAGACAGGCCTGGACTGTTGCCCCTGATCAGTACCAGGCTTTCTTCTGTCTCATGAAACTTAGTGTTTATAATATCACCTTCCTTGTGGCTCGAAAAAGAAGCCAGTCCCAACCAGATGACAGCAGTGAACAGGACCTGGGATAATCCGGCATATATCCATGGTATTTTGATTCTCAATAAATTAAATGTACGAATGGGAACAGGTTCCGCTATGTTCTCTTTTTTCATAAGGAGTAATTGGCAGCATGTGATCAGTTACTGCACTTCTCCTAATGACAATCAATCCCGGGATGGTTGCCCTGAATTTTGTTTTTTTATACGCATACTGAACAGGCTTGCGAATGCAAGGCGTTTAGGAGTGATGCCCAATTACCGCCTCCTACAGCAAAATCGTTCCTCCTCTAGTGATCACTCCTTTTGATGCCTCTATCACGTCAAGGTATGCCCTTTCGCTGTACACCCTCACCAACGACCAGCAAAAAGCCGCCGATGTGGATACCAACAACAATGCCACGGTATATGATGCCGTCCTTTATGCCCAGTATTCCGTGGGCCTGATCAACTCCTTTACCGCCGGAATGTGGCTCATCAGCCCGCTTTCCAACACTTACAACCTGATCAGCAACCTGATGGACCAGAATTATAAGCTTACCGCGGTGGGCGATCCTTCGGGTAACTGGACAGCACCGCCTTCAGGAGGGCCCAGGCTGGGCATCAGCTTTCCGGTAGACATTCAAAACCAGTCAATTATAAAAATTCCTGTCCACGCCAACGAACCCTTCTCTTCCTATCTGGTAGATAAGGTCAACATCAGCATTTACAACATGCTGGGATCGTTGGTGATGACCCTGGTGGATGAAATTCAGGAAAGCTGATCCCATTCAGTCCGGCTTCCAGCAGGAATTTTGCCCGCCGGATTGTATACTTACAGACTCGTCCTCAGCAGTGCTTCTAACTTTGAACACAGTATTGGATGGTTGTTGAGTGATAATTGAAATAATCCACTTTGCTATTCCTCTGCCGCAACAGAAGAATCAGGATATTGGGTTTTGCCTATTTTATAAAGGTACTCGGGTGCCAGGTCAGCTCCGTTAGGCCATTGAACGGTGTTGTACCGGATACTGAACTTTCTGAAAAAATCTAAGTCCTTCAATGGGTGGAATACAGGTCCGATCATTTTACCTTCAAGATCGACAATCTTGGATTTTCCGTCATTAAAAACCACAAGTATTTTGTATTCAAATAAATACTGGGCATCTACGACTTCTAAAAATAACGTATTCATACTAATGGATCTATGGAAACCAAAGGTATTCCCTCCTGGGCATTATTCCAATTCATTAAAAGCTCGTCACTGTGTTCAGATAACCAGTCAAACACCATTAATAAAGCACGTCTGGGCATCATCCCTTTTACTATCCTATCATGAATCGTTACCGAAATTTTATATACTCCATACCAGGCATGAAAATGAGGAGGTGCATGATCCATAAAGTTCATCAGGATAATGATTCCATAAAACTGGCTAATCTCTGGCATTTGCATGGTTAATACTACAAAGGTAGTTGTTTGTGTGCATTATAACCAGGGAAGCATTAAAAAAGTATTTATAATGGAGGCCAGCCCATAACGTTGTGCAAATGTCAACACACCGGCCAATGGAAAATAATAGCGAGGTGAATACCCGAGCCGACTTCTGCACATAACGGTTTAAGGTCCATTTTTTGTAAACCTGTATATCGTCGGTATAGTTTAATATTTCATCTCCGGGCCGGAATGTATCCAGTTAGTAAGGATCTGCCTGCCCGTCGGTGTCATCACCGATTCGGGATGGAATTGCAGGCCATGGATATCCCGGCTGCTGTGGCGCAGTCCCATCAGTACTCCTTCCCCTGAAACAGCGGTCGGAATCAGGCAGGAAGGCAGGGATGCGGCTTCGACAGCCCAGCTGTGGTAAAGCCCGGCATTAAATGCATGAGGCAGGTTCCGGAAGAGCACTTCATCTTTATCCAATACGCTGACTTCCGTAACCTTACCGTGAAAAACCCGCTCCATCCTGTACAGGCCGGCACCGAATACCGTTGCAATGGCCTGATGCCCGAGACAGATCCCCAGCAGGCTTTGTTCCGGTCCCAACCTGCGGATCAGCTCACAACTCAGCCCCGCACCTGATGGTAATCCCGGTCCGGGCGAGATCAGTACCTTTGAATAGTCCGGCAAACTGGCCGGATCAAAACGGTCGTGCGGAACCACCTCACAAACAGGACCCCGGAGTGAACGTATCAATTCCACCAGATTATAGGTGAATGAATCATAATTATCGAGTAATAACAGTCGCATGCCAAGGAATGCTTTTACTTTGTACTTTATTCCCTGCCGGAATGGAAAATCAACTGGCCGGGAATGAAAAACAATGCAGCCGGCCATCATGATGTCCCGGGCTCCTGCATTGCCGCTATCGAAATAAACAGCAATGCCGGTCAAAATTACGGAAATAGCCGCGAAGATGAATGCCCTCGGCAGGAAGAAGGAACCCTTCTTTTTTGCCATCAACTTTGAATGTACAGAAGCGATTATCACTCCCTGCCGCCATGCTGCAGCTGCCGGTATCTGGTATGAAACCGGGCCTTTCACCAATGTGCAGGCCTCCGTGGAGCCATGTGAAGCGTATCATTTTCAGGCAAGTCCGATCCCTGTCGATTTCTACCGCACATCATTTGAAACCGTCATGTACCACCTGGAATATGGCAATACTTACCTGTTGAATCTGACTTTCCCGACAAAAATTGAAAGCAGTCTCGACCTTACAGCCATTTTCCGCAGGGCTGAGGCCAGACACCGGCTGCTGGTGGAGGACCGCTTCGTGGTGTTTTCACCTGAAACTTTTGTCAGGATCGAAAACGGGAAGATCAGTTCCAACCCGATGAAAGGTACCATTGACGCCAGGCAGGAAGGTGCACGGGAAACCATCCTGGCGGATGAGAAAGAAAAAGCTGAACATTACACCATCGTGGATCTGATCCGCAATGACCTGTCCGTCGTAGCTACCAATATCAGGGTGGCGCGTTTCCGTTATGTGGAACGCCTCGAAACCAGCCGTGGTCCTTTGTTACAGGTAAGTTCTGAAATATGCGGAGATCTCGAGCCCGGCTTTGCCACAAGGATCGGAGACATCATCACAGCGCTCCTGCCGGCAGGTTCGGTAAGCGGGGCACCTAAAAAGAAAACCCTTGAAATCATCCGGGAAGCCGAAATGGACGAACGCGGCTTTTACACCGGCGTGTTCGGTGTGTTCGACGGAACATGCCTTGAAAGTGCCGTCATGATCAGGTTTATCGAAAAAACGGAAAACGGCCTCTTTTACCGCAGCGGGGGCGGAATCACCGCCATGAGTAAAATGCAGGACGAATATGAAGAAATGATAGCCAAAGTGTATGTGCCTTTTGTTTGAAAGCATCCGTATCGAAAACAGGCAGATCCTGAACCTCAGCGCGCACCTCGACAGGATGGAATCTTCGCGGGAAAAACTGTGGAATATCAGGGAAAAAATTGATATCGATTGCATCAGAATGCCTGATCAAATCGACCGTGAAATCTGGAAATGCAGAATTGAATACGATACTGCCATCCGGAATATCAGTTTTACACCTTACAGAAAAAAACGAATTTCGAAGGTAAGGATGATAGAAGCCAATCATATCCGTTATGATTTCAAGTATGCAGACCGCCGTGATTTCGATAAGCTGTTCAGGGATAATCCCGGTTTCGATGAGTTCCTGATCACCCGGAACGGCTTCCTGACTGACTCCACTTTCACGAACCTGGCACTTTTCGACGGCATAAACTGGCACACACCGCTGCATTGCCTGCTCAAAGGCTGCCGGAGAAGATCGCTGATTGAACAGGGTATGCTTTCCGTAGCACCCATTCACAGGAACGACCTGAAACAATTCACCCGTATTTCTTTGATCAATGCCATGCTCGATCTTGAAGAATTAACCATCGATATACAGGATATTTACGAATGATTGTTACTATTTTTTCTTCATAACAAATCCAGTTCCTTCATTTTAATCAACTGATATATATGATTTTATTCTCAATTTATAAGGTATTGGCACAACCTTCTGCTGCGTTTTCCGCATTTCGGAGGATCCTTTTTCTCGCCATCTGCGTACCGCTGACAACGACAGCACAGACCCTTCTCCCGGAAGAACATTCTGGTACGACAGTACCGGAAAGCTGGTACGAAGAAAAGAGTAATGATATCAGCGACATCTGGAGTACTTCCTTCACCGCCATAGCCGGCGGCTGTACTTTTCAGGTACAGACAAGCCTTGACGGCTCAAGCTGGTTGAATGAACCCGGAGGTTTTCATTCAGGATCCGGAAACCCGGGTCCGGTAGACGAAAACATGGCCAATCCCGCCTGCGAAAGCAACAGTTTCAGTTGTCTCGATTCCTATCCGCTGCCATTTACTGAAAGCTTTGATATCGAAGCATTTCCGACAGGCTGGAACCAGTTTTCCTTTACAGCTTTTCCGGTCTGGAGTGTGTTCGGATCCAATTATGCAGGTGGCCAGGCGGCCGAACTCATCAGTACCTGGGCAGTAGGGACCGGAGAAACACGATTGGTACTGCCACCGGTTCAGACAGCTGGAATCAGTCAGGCACTCTTATCCTTCCGGCAGTATTTCGCTGATGCGCTGCCCGGACTGACGTGTAAAATCCAGACCAGTTCAGATATGATCACCTGGCAGGATGCCGGTTGGGAGTTTCTTTCGGGTGCGGGCGACCTCGGTCCGGAAACAGTGGAACTGCAGATTTCCCAGAACCTTGAAGCTGTATTGTACCTTTCTTTCCTTATGAGTGGCGACCACAGCAGTTATTATTTCTGGAGTATCGATGAAATCTCCCTTACTGAATCCACTCCCTTACCAGACTGCAGCAACCTGATATATCCGCCGGAAAACTGCATCATCGGTGCGCAGGATATTGAATTACAATGGGATATGGCTGATTTTGCCGAGGGATATTCCCTGAGCATCGGTACCGACAACCCTCCATCAAATATGCTGCTGCTTTATGATGCGGGAAACCAGACGTCTTTTACGCTTACCGGCCTGCAGCCCAGCCTGACTTGTTACTGGCAGGTTACTCCCTACAATGCAGCCGGTCCGACTGCAGGTTGTGAAATCTGGTCCTTTACGCCTGTGCAGCCACTCCTGATCCCGTATCAGGAAACATTCGATGAACCCGGCATCCCCGAAGGATGGTCACAACAGACAATCCTCGCTTACGATCCGTGGATTACCGGAGAATTCAACTACGCCGGCGGCACACCATATGAGGTATTCTGCACTCAGGCAGAGGGTTACGGTATTAGCCGGCTTATCCTTCCGCCACTGAATACCAATGGATTAACCGACCTTCCCCTGAGTTTCCGGCATGCCATCAGTGCCCTGGATACCGGAACCACCCTGAAAATCCAAAGCAGCAGCGATCTGGTTAACTGGATTGATTGTGGTTGGGAGTATTCGACTGATATTGGCCAACTCATTGGTCCGGGGGAAGAAAGCATTTCAATTGTACTGGATTCCGGACCTGTATCCTATCTCGCATTCGTCATTGACGGAGACCATGGCATGCTGAACTACTGGGCAATAGACGAGATTGAGGTACTTACGGCTTCACCACCCATGGTATTTGACCTGAGCGAAGGCGGAGGATTTTGTCCCGGCAGTCCCGGACTCGCTCTCTGCCTGTACGGAAGCCAGGCAGGCATCCTATACCAGTTGTTCAGGGACAGCCTGGAGTGCCTGCCACCGTTTACCGGCACAGGCGATACCCTTTGCTGGCCCGACCTGCCTGCCGGTTCCTACACTGTTGCGGCTACCGACCCTGTTACCGGTCTTACATCCACCATGAACGGAAATCCCGGAATTATTGCCTTTACTGCACCCATGGTAAATGCAGGTCCGGACCAGTTTATTGTATTCGGAGCCTTCACACAGTTGAATTCCTCGGTATACGGTGGCAATCCACCCTATACCTATCTCTGGTCACCCGCAACCTACCTCAGCGCGGTCGATATCCCTGATCCTGTCTGCACTCCTAGCTGGCATATCACTTATTATCTTCAGGTAAGCGACAGCAACAGCTGCCAGGGCATGGATTCAATTTCCGTCTTTGTTTTTGGGCCCTCCCCTGAATTCTCAGGCACTGTTTCGTACGACAATCAGGTACAATCGGTACTTCCGGGCTGTACTGTAAGCCTGCTGGTGAACGGCATTCTTTTTACCACCACTGCAACAGATACCGGTGGGTATTACCACTTTGGTTTCCCATATACCGTCGGAATCTGGCCCGGTGATACAATAAAAATTACAGTGACTTCAAGCCTGCCCTGGGGTGGCGGCAATGCGATCGATGCACTTTTGATCATGAAACACTTTGTAAATATCAATCTCCTCACGGGACTGCGGCTTCAGGCCGCGGATGTAGATAACAGCGGCTATGTCAATTCAATTGACGCACTCTCGGTGATGAAACGCTTCGTCAACCTGATCAACAGCTTTCCGGCAGGCGATTGGAAATTTGAAAGTCCGTCAGCCATCTATCAGTGGCAGCAGTTTACGCAGCTCAACATCAAAGGCGTTTGTAACGGTGATGTGGATGCTTCCTATACCATGCCACCCTGACCCGGTGAGGGGACCAATCGTTAAATTTTCTTAACAGTCCCCACATGGCCTGATAATTGCTATAAATTTGCCCATTCAACAAATTAATCATTTATCCGATGAAAACTATTAAAGTATTGATCTTCAGCCTTCTGATAGCAGCTGCTTGCCAGCTTTCCGCACAGGAAAAGAAAGCTGCTCCGGTGAAGAAAGAAACAAAGGAAGCCGTAAAGCCGGCAAAAGAACAAAGTTCCCAGCAAACAGCCAATCCCCAGAAACCCAGGCCCAGACCACCGATGACCAGGGAAGACAGCCTGAAACGCCAGCATAAGATCGATTCCTTGCGTAAAGTGTTTGAAGAAAAGCGCAGCAAGGAAGGCACTCCGAAGATGAGCAAGGAAGACTCCCTGAAACGTGCGGCAAGGATAGACTCCCTGAGAAAAGTGGCCAGGGAAAGGAATAAAACCAATCCCAATGCCCCGAAAATGTCGAAGCAGGATTCCCTGAAAAGGGCACATAAACTGGACAGCCTGAGAAAGGCAAACGCCGACAGGAAGGCAAAGGAACAAAAAGCGCCAGGAAAGAAATAAAACATGCTTTCAGCAACGGAAGAGGCTGTCCCGACAGGACGGCCTCTTTGCGTTTTTGACCCCTTCCTCGGCAAGCCCGGAAAATCCGGAAACTGATATTCGATGCTGAATGCTTTACGTGACGCGGCTTAGCGGTGTGCAAAGCCGGTTGGGATGTCATCCTAACGTTGATATAAATCAACGTTAGGATGACATCCCTCTCACAAACCTGTCCTTCCCGTGGATGTCGTTCAGTACGCTGATATCATGCAAACCGGCGGACTGGCAGAGAAGCGATACTTCATGGCCAAAGGCTTCATTAATTTCAAGATACAGATAGCCTCCACTGCCTAGCATGCTGGCGGCGAGTGCGCATATCCTGCGGTAAAATACCAACGGATCTGTATCACTTACAAACAAAGCCAGACAGGGTTCTGCCCCAGTCACATGGGGTTTCATGTGAAGTCTTTCTGATTCCCTTACATAGGGCGGATTACTGATGATCAGGTCAGGTTTCCCCACCTCGCCTGCTATCCTGTCTGACAGCACATCCCAATGCAGGAATTCGATGCCTGTCCCGAGACGCAAAGCATTCTTTCTTGCCACCTGAAGGGCATCAAGTGAAATATCGGAAGCCCATACCTTTTGAACAGGCAAGTGAAGCGCGAGGGTGCAGGCGATGCATCCGCTGCCCGTACCGATATCCAGGATTTGAAGCGGGTGTTTCGTATCCGCATGTTGCCTGATGACCAGGTCCACCAGTTCTTCTGTCTCCGGCCTGGGGATGAGCACATGCCGGTTCACAAGAAACTCATGCTGATAGAACCAGGATTTGCCCAGGATATACTGGATGGGCTCCCATTGTTGCAACCTCCTTACAATCCGTCGGACGCGGGCAAGCTCATTTCTTCCGAAAATACGGGAAGGATCGCTCAAAAATGCTGTCCTGCCCACTCCCAGGCTGTGTTCGAGTACCATAAAAAAAATCGTCCTGAGCTCCCGCTCCTCATAGTAGTCAATCAATTCCGAGAAAAACCACTGCTTAAAAACACCTGCCGTCATCATACTGTAAAATTAAACAATGTTCATTTTCCATGTCTGATCGCTCAATCCCGCACAAATCAGGATTTTCGCCTGTCAGCACGACAAACCAAAGCAAAAATAAAGGATAAAAACGCCACCATGTGACACATGAATTCTCGATGTGACACATCATGCTGGCATGTGTCACATTGTTTTATCTTTGTGCATGCTTTCCGACGAAGCCATCATGCATCGCTGTTTCGACCTGGCTATGAACGGCTTAGGACATGTTTCGCCAAATCCCATGGTGGGATGTGTAATCACTTGCAGGGACCGGATCATCGGGGAAGGTTATCACCAGGAATACGGGAAAGCCCATGCAGAAGTCAATGCCATCGCATCGGTAAAAAACAAGGAAACACTCAGGGAGTCAAGCCTCTATGTCAACCTTGAACCCTGTGCACACCAGGGAAAAACCCCGCCCTGCGCGGAACTCATCATCAAACATCAAATTCCCCGCGTAGTGATTTCTAACCGTGATCCTTATCCGGAGGTTGCAGGCAAGGGAATAGAACAGCTGAAAAATGCCGGAGTAGAAGTGATTACGGGTATATGCAGTGAAGAAGGACGGGAACTGAACAAACGCTTTTTTACTTTTCACGAAAAGAAAAGACCATATACCATATTAAAATGGGCGCAGACCATTGATGGTTTCATGGACATCGACAGGAATGATCCCGCCATTGCCTTTCAATGGATCAGCAACGACAACCTGAAGCTTTTCGTCCACAAATGGCGGTCAGAAGAAGACGGTATCATTGTGGGCTACACCACGGCCATGAATGACGATCCGCAACTGAACGTCAGGGAATGGCAAGGCAGGAATCCCTTGCGCATGGTACTGGATGAAAACCTGCGATTACCCCCCACGCTGAAGGTGTTTGACGGCAGTACCCCCACCCTGGTCTTTACTTCTTTAAAAAAGCCGGATCAGCCTAATCTCGAGTATATCACCCTGGATTTTAGGGGAAACATTCTCGCACAAATGAACCGGGTTTTATTCGAACGTGGTATACAGAGCCTCATGGTGGAAGGCGGAAGAGAACTGCTCGACACCTACCTGGAGTTTGGCAGCTGGGATGAAGCCCGCGTACTCGAAGGCAACCGCTGTTTCGGCCGGGGACTGAAAGCACCTGATTTCAGAGGAAGCCTGGTCAGTTCAGGCCTGGTCGGTGCCGACAGGCTCCTGATCTTCCGCAAACCCTGACAAACCTTCCGGGTAAATCACCTCTGACAATGTCAGCCCGCAGGCCGGTACCGATTCGCCTGCCATGCAGCGGTCACGGCTCTCAAGGATCGCACGCAGTTTTTCCTCATCCCACCGGCCACGGCCCATTTGCAACAAGGTACCCACGATCGCCCTGACCATATTTCGCAGAAAGCGGTTGGCTGTTACCGTATATACCAGCAACATCCCTTCCTCCTTCCAGTCAGACCGAATGAGTTTGCAATCCGTACCCACGATATCTGTGTCACGTTTGGAAAAACAGGCAAAGTCGGTGTATTCCGTCAGGACAGCCGCACCACGGTTCAATATTGACAGGTCGAGCCTGCCATAACGGTAATGCCAGGCAAATGCATGCAGAAAAGGATCCTTTGCCGTGAGCACCTGATAGCGGTATGTTCTGGAAACCGCTGAAAAGCGGGCGTGGGCCGCAGAATCCACCGTTGTGATGAATTGTACTGCTATATCCTCAGGCAACAAGGCATTCAGCTTATGCACCAAATGTGCACATTCATCCCTTCCAAAGGAGGCTTCATGGTCGAAATGCGCGTAAAAAACCGCGGCATGTACCCCGGCATCCGTCCTGCCGCAACCCGTCAATCTGCAAGGCACCCTCAGGATGCGTCCCAGGGCCTCTTCCATCACAGCCTGCACCGTGATTGCATCGGGCTGCAACTGCCATCCGTGATAGGCAGTCCCGACAAAGGAAAAACGAATGAAATACCTGTTCAGCGATGACTCCATATCATGACAAACCTACACAGAATCTGGCAACATCGTTCAATCTGATCAATAGTTTCAATTTAGATTAAATATAAATTAATGATTTTCAGTAAAAAAGATGATAACTGTGAATTGATTAACAAAAGAAGTATTAATTTTGCAGCGTTATTGTGAATAATTAACAATATTACAATATATTAATATTCAATAAATTACGGAGGAAAACAATGTCGCGTACTGAAAATTTGGTTTCTGAACTTGTTGAAAAACATGGCAGAAGCAGAAACAGCCTGATGCCGATTCTGCAGGGAATCGTTCAGGAGGAGAGGTTTCTTTCCGAAGAAGCCATGATAGAGATTGCCAGGGAACTGAACCTGTCGACCGCTGACGTTTTCGGAACTGCTTCTTTCTACACCTTTCTGGATACGGTTCCCAGGGGAAAAAACATCATCCGTGTCTGTAAGACCATTTCCTGCCATATGAAAGGCAAGGATGAGGTAATTGAAGCCCTCGAGGCGCTGCTGAAGATCAAGGTCGGGGAAACCACCCACGACCGCAATTTCACCCTGCTTACAGCCAATTGCCTTGGCTGGTGTCATAAAGGTCCTGTGATGCTCATCAACGATGAGGTCTATCCTGAACTTACACCACACAAGGCCTGTGAAATCCTTGAGGCATACATGAAAGCACAATAACCATTGAATCAGCTGTTTGAATATTAAAACGAGCAACATGGAAAAAAGAAATTTAAAGAAAGTCGATATAATTTTCGATATCAGCGAATGCGATTACCTGGCAGTTCTGGATAAGACCATCCTTCGGGATCCCGACGAAGTGATTCTGGATATCATTGATTCAGGTTTAAAAGGCCGTGGCGGTGCAGGCTTCCCTACCGGTTTAAAATGGAAGTTCACCAAAAACGAAGACAGCGAGATCAAGTATGTCATTTGCAATGCAGATGAAGGAGAGCCGGGAACATTCAAAGACAGGGAGATCCTGGACAGGGTTCCCGAGAAGGTATTCACCGGTATGGCCATTTGCGGCTTTTGTATCGGCGCAAAGGAAGGATACATCTACCTGAGGGGAGAATACAACTTTCTGCTGGAAGAGCTGAAAATGAAGATCGACCTGTTCAACAAGCAGATCAGGGAAAAAGGACTTGAATTCACCATCGGCATCCGTTCCGGAAGCGGCGCCTATATCTGCGGAGAAGAAAGCGCACTTTTCGAATCCATGGAGGGCTACCGCGGCGAACCCCGCAACAAACCGCCCTACCCCACTGTAGCCGGTTACAACTGGAAGCCCACCGTGATCAATAATGTGGAAACCCTGGTATATGTTTCGATGATCTGCCGCCTGGGACCGGATAAGTTTAAAGAACTGGGAACCAAAGATTCAAGAGGATCTAAAGTATTCTCCGTTTCCGGTGATACCCCCAGTGCCGGCATCTTTGAGCTGGAACTGGGTATGCCACTGAATGAGTTTGTGGAAGAATTCGGTGACGGAGACACCAAAGCCGTTCAGGTCGGGGGTGCTTCCGGACATTGCGTCCCGCGCAAGCAATTCAATGAAACCATCATCGGCTTCGAAGGAATTCCCACGGGAGGCTCCATGATGATCTTCAACAGCAGCCGTTCCATGTACAACGTACTTCATGATTACCTTGAATTCTTTACCGAAGAATCCTGCGGGCAGTGTACGCCCTGCCGGGTGGGCTGTCAGCAGTTACTCAAAGGAATTGAAGCAGTGAAAAAGGGAGAACGGAAACCGGCATACCTCGAAGAACTCAAAAAACTGGCCCTTACCATGAAAGTGGCAGCCAAGTGCGGACTTGGACAATCTGTAGCCAATCCCTTCAACTCCATCATCGACAATTTCCGTGAAGAAATCATTTACTAATTCCTGCAAACCACTAAACATCATTCAGTTATGAGTAAATATATGGTCAATCTCAAGATCAACAACATACCGGTGACTGTCGAAGAAGGCACCACCATCCTGGAAGCAGCCCGAAAATTGAACATCAGCATACCTACACTGTGTTACCACGAAGACCTGAGTGTGGCAGGCAACTGCCGGGTTTGCCTGGTTGAGGTGGCCGGTGCCAAAAACCTTGCCGCTTCCTGTGCAGCCCCGGTTTCCGAAGGGATGGAGGTAAATACCAACAGTAAAAATGTACGTACCTCCCGCAGACACGTTGTGGAATTATTGCTTTCAGAACACAATGCCGACTGTACCAAGTGCTTCAAAAACGGCCACTGCGAATTGCAGGACCTGGCATCCGAGTACCGCATCGGCGATCATGTCTTTATCGACCTGGTGAAACCGCAGGATAAAGTCGTGGATATCTCCAGCCCTTCCATCCAGAAAGACGACAGCAAATGTATCCGCTGCCAGCGTTGTGTAAGGACCTGCAGTGAACTGCAAAGTGTCAGCGCCCTGGCAGTTTGCTACAAAGGAGATCACCAACGGATTTCCACCTTTCTCAGCAAGCCTTTGCATGAAGTGGTTTGCACCAACTGCGGACAATGTGTGAACCGCTGTCCGACCGGTGCACTCACAGAGCGCACCTACATTGAAGAAGTATGGGATGCCATCAATGATCCCACCAAGCATGTGGTGGTTGAAACTGCACCGGCCGTGCGTGTCGCCCTCGGTGAAGACCTTGGAATCGAAACAGGTACCAGGGTTACGGGTAAGATGGTTTCCGCACTGCGTCATGTAGGTTTCGATTCCGTGCTTGATACCGACTTCACTGCTGACCTCACCATCCTCGAAGAAGGAAACGAACTGCTCAGAAGATTGAAGAAAGCCCTGGTGGAAAAGGATGAAACCGTCAGATTACCCATGTTCACTTCATGTTCCCCCGGATGGATCAAATTCATCGAGCATACCTACTCAGATTTCCTGCCGCACCTGTCGACCTGTAAATCACCCCAGCAGATGTTCGGCGCGCTGGCTAAAACCTATTACGCCCAGAAGAAGAACATCAATGCCAAAAATATGGTCGTAGTCTCCATCATGCCCTGTACTGCCAAGAAGTTTGAGTCCGGGCGACCCGAAATGCGCGACAGCGGTTATCAGGATGTGGATTATGTACTCACTACCAGAGAATTGGCCATGATGATCAAACAAGCCGGTATCGACTTCGCCAAGATGGAAGATACCGCCTATGATTCCATCATGGGTGATTCCACGGGTGCCGGCGTCATCTTCGGAAATACGGGAGGGGTCATGGAAGCCGCACTGCGTACTGCCTATGAAGTGGTTACCGGAAGAGAAGTCCCCTTCGCAAACCTCAACATTGTCCCTGTCCGCGGCATGGAAGGCGTTAAAGAAGCCAAAGTCATGATCAAAGACGTACTGCCTGAATGGAGCTTCCTGGAAGGCGTGGAACTCAGTGTGGCCATTGCCCATGGTCTGGCCAATGCGAATAAAGTGGTGCAGGCCGTCAGAGACGGAAAAGCCAGCTACCATTTCATCGAAATCATGGGTTGCCCCGGCGGATGTATCGGGGGTGGCGGCCAGCCAATTCCGACCAATCCGGAAATCAGGCAAAAACGTGCCGATGCCATCTATGCCGAAGACGAAGGCCTGCCCAAAAGAAAATCACATGATAATCCCGAGGTCCTTCACCTGTACAAGGAATTCCTCGGAGAACCCCTCGGACATAAATCTCACGACCTGCTACATACACACTACAAAGCCAGAAAGAGATACTAATTACTCGTATGACGGAGAAGAGGACGGCCCCGGCTGTCCTTTTTTCTCTTTCGTATTGTTATTTTGTTAACATTGTTAATAATTTCACAATAAAAATAATTTCTGTCTCGTTTGATGCATTACCTTTGCTTTATAAAGCAAGTGTTAGTACCAAAAGAAAATATTCAATAGATTGTAAATTAATAATTTATGATAAGAATTGGGTCGATGGCAGCCTTGGAAGATATCCGAAAACAACTGCTACAGGAACAACAGACGAAACAACAGGAAAATCAGGTGGTGGTAAAAGTCGCCCTGGCTACCTGTGGCATTGCTTCCGGTGCCCGCGATATCCTTCAGTTTTTTTCCGCTGAACTCGAAAAACGCAATATAGAAGCGGCTGTACTTCAGACAGGTTGTATGGGATACTGCTACGCCGAACCTACGGTTGAGGTCTGTCGACGGGGACAAGAACCAGTGATATTCGGGTATGTGGATGAAAAGCGGGCCGACGATATCATTGAAAACTATATCAAAAAAGGGGTGATGGTAGATGGCCTCATTCCGAAGAACTTCAGCACAGCCTGCCATTGTGAGCATGAGCCTCAGGCCGTACCGGAAAAAAGCAAACAGATCCGTATTGCATTGCGGAATTGCGGTGTAATCGACCCAGCCAGCATCGAAGACTATATCCTGCACGACGGTTACCATGCGCTCGCAGACGTACTGAACCGCATGACCCCCGAAGAAGCCATAGAGGAAGTCATTGCATCCGGCCTGAAAGGCAGGGGAGGCGGCGGATTCCTTACCGGTCAGAAGTGGAAACTCACCCGGCAAAGCCAGTCCGCTCAAAAATACGTTGTCTGTAATGCCGATGAAGGTGACCCCGGAGCCTTTATGGACCGTTCCATACTGGAAGGTGACCCCCATTCGGTGATCGAAGCCATGGCCATCTGCGCCTATTGTATCGGAGCCGGACAGGGTTTGGTTTATATCCGTGCGGAATATCCGCTGGCCATCGACCGCCTGCTCCATGCCATCGGCCAGGCAAGGGAGGCCGGACTGCTCGGCAGCCACATCCTCGGCACGGATTTTCACTTTGATATCAGCCTTCGCTATGGTGCGGGTGCCTTCGTCTGCGGTGAAGAAACAGCCCTGATACATTCTATGGAAGGACACAGGGGCGAACCCACCGTAAAACCCCCCTTCCCCTCCGAAGCCGGTTACCTTGGCAAACCTACCAATGTGAACAACGTGGAAACCTTTGCCTGCATCCCGCTAATCTTCCGTCTCGGCGCCGCATGGTTCAACACCATCGGAACAGCAAACTCCAAAGGAACCAAAGTCTTTGCCCTGGCAGGAAAAATCAATAAAGTCGGACTGGTGGAAGTCCCCATGGGAACTACCCTCAGGGATGTCATCTTCGATATCGGCGGCGGTATTCAGCACGATAAACAGTTCAAGGCCGTTCAAACCGGCGGACCTTCCGGTGGATGCCTCACAGCAAAACACCTCGACACTCCCATCGACTACGAAAACCTCACCAAAGCCGGCTCCATGATGGGCTCAGGCGGAATGATCGTGATGGATGAAGACGATTGCATGGTGAGCGTCGCCAAATATTATCTCGACTTTACCGTGGAAGAATCCTGCGGAAAATGCTCACCCTGCAGGATCGGGAACAAAAGACTGCACGAAATCCTGGAAAAAATCACACGTGGAGAAGGCAGCATGGATGATCTGAATAAGCTGCGAAACCTCGCCCATGTGGTGAAGGAGACTTCGCTTTGCGGCCTCGGCCAGTCTTCCCCTAATCCTGTCCTCTCAACCATGGAAAACTTCTGGGAAGAATACCTCGAGCACGTGAGCGATAAAAAATGCAGGGCAGGAGTGTGTAAAGCCATGATGAAATACTTTATCCTGGAAGAACACTGCGTCGGTTGCATGGCATGCGCAAGAAATTGTCCGGTGAATGCCATCAGCGGCGAAAAGAAAATGCCCCATACCATCGACCAGTCCATCTGCATCAAATGCGGGGTATGCTTCGAGAAATGCAAATTCAATGCGATTGAAATACGCTGATAACGTGATATTTAGAAATTATTTGAAGGATCAGGCAAAGAATATGGAACAGATAGCATTAACCATAGACAATAAGAAACTGACGGTTGAGAAGGGAGTCACGATCCTGCAGGCGGCCCGCACGATCGGTATCGAGATACCCACCCTGTGTTATTTTAACCTGGGCGACCTTCAGATAGAGAATAAACCGGGAGGATGCAGGATATGCGTCGTTGAGATTGAGGGCAGAAAAAACCTGGCACCGGCCTGCGTGACAGAATGCGCAACGGGCATGGTTGTCCATACCCACAACATTCGTGTGCTGAATGCCCGCCGTACGGTACTGGAACTCATCCTTTCCGACCATCCCTTCGATTGCCTGGTTTGTTCGAAATCAGGCGAATGCGAACTGCAGTCGCTTGCACAGAAATTCGGGATACGTGAGATCCACTACCAGGGTGAGAAATCGGTTTACCGTAAAGACACTTCTCCGGCCATCATCCGCGACATCGACAAATGCATCATGTGCAGGCGCTGCGAGATGATGTGCAATGATTTCCAGACCTGTGGCGTGCTTTCTGCCATTAACCGGGGCTTCCAGTCGGTAGTGGCACCCGCCTTCGAGATGAACCTCGACCACTCCACCTGCACCTACTGCGGCCAGTGTGTTTCGGTTTGTCCCACAGGTGCATTGACCGAGCAGGATCATACCCGTTCCGTCCTCAATGCCCTGGCCGACCCCACGAAAACCGTGGTGGTTCAGACGGCGCCCGCCGTGAGGGCTGCCCTTGGGGAGGCATTCGGACTTCCTGCCGGCAGCCTGGTGACCGGTAAGATGGTGGCCGCCCTGCGCCAGCTTGGCTTTGATTATGTTTTTGATACCGACTTCGCCGCCGACCTGACCATCATGGAGGAAGGCAGCGAATTATTAGACCGTTTGACCCGCCACCTCAAGGGTGATCCCCATGTGAAACTGCCCATACTCACTTCCTGCTGCCCGGGCTGGGTCAACTTTTTTGAACACCACTTCCCCGAAATGATCGACATTCCCTCCACTGCCAAATCTCCACAACAAATGTTCGGGGCCGTGGCCAAGACCTATCTTGCAGATAAGATAGGGCTTAAACGTAAGGACCTTGTGGTCGTCTCCATCATGCCATGCCTGGCAAAAAAGTACGAATGCACCCGCGAGGAATTCAGCTCAGACGGAAATCCGGATGTAGACTATGCCCTTTCTACCCGTGAACTCGCCAACCTCATCAAACAGGCCAACATCGGATTCACCTCGCTCGAAGACGAAAACTTCGACGATCCGATGGGCGAATCCAGCGGTGCTGCCGTGATCTTCGGAACGACGGGCGGTGTCATCGAAGCAGCCGTCAGGACTGCCTATGAACTGCACACCGGCAAAGAACTGCCGAAACTCGACTTTGAAGAACTCCGCGGACTGGAATTTGTCCGTTCCGCGACGGTTGACTTCGATGGCCTGCCCATCCGGATCGGGATCGCTCACGGACTCGGAAATGCCCGTAAACTGCTCGAAGAGATCAAAGCCGGACGTTCCCGCTATCACGCCATTGAGATCATGGCCTGTCCGGGCGGATGCATCGGTGGAGGCGGCCAGCCTTACACGCACGGAGATATCAACATCCTGAAAGCCAGACAAAAAGCAATCTATGAGGAGGATAAACGCAAGCCCCTCAGAAAATCACATGAGAATCCGTCCATTCAAAGGCTTTACGAAGAATTCCTGGGAACGCCGCTGGGTGAAATGTCGCACCACCTGCTGCATACCCATTACTTTGATAAAACCGGAGAAGTCATTATCAGTGAATAAACCATAAAAGGAACCATCATGTCACACATTAAAATACAGTTGAAAGAAGCACAGGTGAACCAGTTGAAGGAGGTTTGCCGTTCATTTGACAACGATCCGGGTGAACTGATCAATGTTTTGCACAAAGCCCAGGGTATCTTCGGTTATCTTCCGGCAGAAGTGCAGGAGGTGGTCGCCAGGGAGCTTCAGCTGCCGGTGGCCAAAGTCTATGGTGTGGTCACCTTTTATTCCTTTTTCACCATGCAGCCCAAAGGCCTGCATCCCATTTCCATCTGCATGGGAACAGCCTGTTACGTGAGGGGAGCCGAGAAAGTGCTGGACGAGTTCAGACGCATCCTCAACATCAACGTGGGAGAAAGCACAGCGGACGGAAAGTTCTCCATTTCTTGCCTGCGCTGTGTAGGCGCCTGCGGCCTGGCACCCGTGGTTACCATAGGCGAAAAAGTCTACGGCCGTGTGTCTCCTGACGGGGTGAAGGACATTCTTAGGGAATATGAATTCTGAATAGTGTACTGACATAACCGAAAAATCTCATGAGAATTTTCGGTTATATACGGGTTTTTTAATATTCCGGTTAAATCAAATATGTACGAACTTTTATACCGACACTGCATGAGTTTGTAAAAAATGAAACCTTCTGCCGTGTCGGCATGACTCATGCTAAGCAGCTTTGCATTCGCAAACCTGCCAAGCTTGAGTACAAAAGCAAGAATACCCGATTGGTAAGTAAGCATAACCCAAATTTCCCTTACATTTACGCCCTTCAAAACCCCCTGGTTCATGTCCAGCGAATTCCTTATCCTTGCAGCCACTGCCGCCGGTCTCGGATTTATCCATACCATCACCGGGCCCGATCACTACCTGCCTTTTATTGCGATTTCGAAGACCAGGGAGTGGGGCATGGGTAAAACGCTTTGGTTTACCGCGCTCTGCGGTGCCGGACATATCCTGAGTTCCGTCCTTATCGGGCTGGCCGGGATCGCCCTGGGTATCGCACTGCATCAGCTTACATGGTTTGAATCGGTCAGGGGGAGCATCGTTTCCTGGCTGTTTACCGCGGCCGGACTGGTTTACCTGGTCTGGGGGCTGCGGAAAGCGATCAGGAACAAGCCCCATCATCACATTCACGGGCATCCCGACGGAACCGTGCATACACATACGCATATCCACCAGGACAATCATATGCACGTGCACGAAAAAGCGGAAAAGAAAAACGTCACACCCTGGGTGATCTTCATCCTCTTTTTCTTCGGACCCTGTGAGCCACTGATCCCGCTGGTAATGTATCCGGCCCTGAAAAACAATGTCCTCCACCTGGCAGGTGTCACGCTGATCTTCGGCCTGGTTACGATAGGCACCATGATCGCCGTGGTCTTCGCGGCCATGCAGGGATTCCGTTTAATCAAACTCAAAGAATCGGAAAGGTATATGCATGCCATCATGGGCGGCACGCTTTTACTCTGCGGACTGGGAATGCTGGTGCTCGGGTTTTAGGACGATTTCATCCCTTTAAGCCACCCGATCCACGGCATCAGGCTTTCTTCCTGCTTTACCGACAGTTCAAATACCTTCAGGTGATGGTTTACCTGCATCAGGTTAGTCCTGGCTACCTCAATATCGAAGTCCACATAAGGCAGCAGGTCGGTCTTACTGATGATGCAGACATCCGCCGACATGAACATGGTAGGGTATTTGAGCGGTTTATCGTCTCCTTCTGTCACGCTGAACAGCACCACCCTGTGATCCTCCCCCAGGTCGAACAGGGAAGGACAGACAAGGTTGCCTACATTCTCAATGAACATCAGCTTTACGCTTTCGAATGCCCCTTCCTTCATGGCTTTGGCAACCATAGCCGCATCCAGGTGGCAACCGTTACCGGTATTGACCTGAATGACAGGTACTCCCGTGGCCATGATCCTTTCAGCGTCCAGCAGGGTTTGCTGATCGCCTTCAATTACGCCGGCAGGGAGTTCGTCTTTTAAGGCGGCCAGTGTCTTTTCCAGCAGGCTGGTCTTACCCGAGCCGGGAGCGCTCATCAGGTTGATGACCTTGATCCCGAGGGCCTCGAAATAACCCCTGTTCCTTTCGGCCAGCAGGCTGTTTTTGCGGAGTACATCCTGTTCCAGTTGAAGCAGTCCGCTTTTATGGGGCCGCTCGTGATGGTGAGCTGCTGTTTCTCCGTGTTCATGATGACCGCTGTCCACATCCGGCCGGCTGATTGTTGCTTCTTCCCCCGGAAGACCGCAACCGCATGTTTCACACATAATACTGAATATAAATGGTTTATAAGTACTCTTTTATTTAACTCTATGAACTGATCTCAACCGAAAGCAAACGCAACTGCCTGCCCGACAGCAGGTGAAAGCCGGTACTGCCACAGCCTGGACAGCTTGCCATAAAAAGGTCCTCAAGAGCGAAAACCGTTCCACAAGCCCGGCATTCCGCTTCACCCGACACCCTGGTGATCTGAATGACAGCCTTTTCCATGATGGTATCCTTTACGGACAGTTCCAGGGCAAAGGCCAGGGAGTCCACATCCACGCCGGAGAAAGCACCAACCTCAATATGGACGGCAGTGACCAGCAAAACTCCTTCCTTCATGGCATTTTCTGTCACGAGGTCTGCAATTTCGGCTGCAATGGTCAGTTCATGCATGGCATCTCAACAGATACGTGGTAATATTTCTCCCAGCAGGGGGTGTACAATCCTCCGCCCTCCTACCCCGGTCAGCATCACCACCCTGCCGGGCGACTGATCCGTGATCCTGCCGATACAGGCTGCATATTGTCCCAACGGGTGTGCTTTCATTTGCTGCAGCAGTTCCGCTGTTTCTTCCTCAGGCACCACAAGCACCAGCTTGCCTTCGTTGGCCAGGGTCAGCACATCGAAACCGAGCAGTTCGCAGAGACCTTCCACTTCCGGCCTCACCGGGATGGCCGTTTCTTCGACGAAGACGCCGCAGTGCTGCTGCAGGGCCAACTCATTCAGAAGCGTTCCCAGGCCGCCCCGGGTCGGATCCCGCATCCATTTAAGCCTGAAGCCACTGTGAACAAGCGATGCCACCAGTTCATGCAGACAGGCATTGTCGGAAGACACGCCGGAGCTGAACCCGAGGTCATTCCTGGCCTGAAGGACAGCCATGGCGTGATCGCCGATAAAGCCGTTCACGATGATGCTGTCACCGCACGTAACTTCATATTGATGGCCGGGCTTGCGGTAAGCGGGCAACAGGCAACCTATGCCGCTGGTATTGATGAAGATCTGATCGCACTTTCCTTTTTCCACAACCTTGGTATCGGCAGTCACCAGGCTGATCCCCGCCTTTTCGGCTTCCGCTGCCATGGACGACACCACGGATTCCAGCAGCTTCATATCGCATCCTTCCTCCAGGATAAAACCCGCACTCAGGAATAGCGGCCGGGCACCTGAAACAGCCAGGTCGTTCACCGTGCCGCAGACGGCCAGCTTGCCGATGTTGCCGCCGGGATAAAAAAGCGGGTGTATGACAAAAGAATCCGTGGTAAACACCAGCGTCGACCCGGGTATTTCCAGCAGGGCCGCATCCCTGCCTTCCAGCAGCTGAGGTGCCCTGAAATATTTCCGGAACAAACCGCTGATCAGATCGGCGGTCAGTTTCCCGCCGCTTCCGTGCCCCAGTAATATTTTATCCATCTTCACGGTAAAGATAATGCGCATGACAGGCCCCTTCGGAAGACACCATACAGGCTCCCACAGGATCGGATGGCTGACAGATATTTGCAAAAAGCGGGCAATCGGCCGGAGTTTTGACACCTTTTAAAACCAGGCCACAGATACAGCCCGGCGGTTCTTTATTTTCCACCGCCTGCATCCCGAACTTCTCCTCCGCATTCCAGGCAGCATATTCCGGCCGTATTTTCAGCCCGCTGTAAGGGATCACTCCGAGGCCGCGCCACCAATCATCCTTTAATTCGAAATACTTGTCCATCAGCTCCCTGGCCTTCAGGTTCCCCTCCGGCCTGACTACCCTGCGGTACTGTATCTCCACAACCGGCTCATGTGACACATATTGTTTCACCAGCATCAGGATGCTCTCGAGGATATCGACCGCTTCGAAGCCCGAGATAACACAACAGGCACCGAAGCGGGAAGGAAGATGGCGGTACACCTCCGAACCCGTGATGGCGCTCACATGGCCGGGACAAATATATCCGTGTATCGGACTTCCCTGCTCCAGGAGTGCATCCATGGCAGGTATCATGACCTTATGAGCGCTGAAGACCGAGAAATTCCGGAGTTTCTCCTTCACTGCCAGGTCGAGGCCGGCTGCAGTGGCAGGGGCCGTGGTTTCGAAACCGATACCAAGGAAAACGATTTCCTTTTGCGGTTCTTTTCTTGCCATTTCGATCGCTTCCAGCAGGGAATAGACCACCCGGATATCGGCGCCGAGTGCCCTGGCTTCAGCCAGGTTCCCGCCGGAACCAGGCACCCGGATCAGGTCGCCGTAAGTGGTAATGGTGACTTTCTCCTTTCGGATCAGTGCAAGTGCCTGATCGATAAAGTCGTATGATGTGACACATACCGGACAACCCGGACCGGACAGCAGCCGGATGCCGGGAGGCAGCAGCGAGGGCAGGCCGGCTTTCTGTATGGCCATGGTATGTCCTCCGCACACCTCCATCAGATTGACAGAGGGTGGAGCAATCCGCCCGATTTCTTCAATCAGCAGTTGAACCAATTCCTTGTCGCGGAATGCTTCCAGGGACTTCATTCCCCTTCCCCTCCCGTTTCCTTTTGTTGTAACTCCCTGATCAGACGCAGGCTCTCCATGGCATCTGCTTCGCTGATCTTCCCAATGGCAAAACCGCAATGCAGCAACACATAATCCCCGACGGCCGCTTCCTCCAGCAAAGCCAGTGAAGCCTTCACCTCCGTACCGCCGATGCTCACGATGGCCAACGGTCCGTCAGTCATGCTGACGATCCTGGCCGGAATACTCAAACACATCAGGCCTTCCTCCTTTCCACAGCCACGATCATCTGTCCGAGGGCAATGCCACCGTCATTGGCCGGCAACTGCAAGGGTGAATAAACCTGGAAACCTAAATTATTCAACTGATTTTCAATATTTTCCAAAAGAATCGCATTCTGGAAACTGCCTCCCGAAAGTACAACATTTTTACAGCCGCTCAGGACATGCATGCTTTTTACCATTTCCACCACCGCATACACCATGGTATGATGAAAGCGGGAGGCGATCAGGGGAAGCGGCAGTTTATTCCTGAGGTCGGAAATGATCTGCCTGACCATAGGATCGAACTTCACAACCGTTTGAACATCTATATGATACCTTTCATCCGCTGCTCTTTCGGCCAGGGATTCAAGCCGCATGGGAGCTTCGGCTTCAAAACTATTGACCCGGCAAATGTCCAGCAAGGCGGCTACGGCATCGAAATAACGTCCTGCACCACAGCTTTCCGGACAGTTGATCCTGTTTTCCATGGCCCTGGTAAGCAGGAAACGGTGTTCCGGGGAAATGCGGCTGCTGAAGGCCGGAATCAGATCCGGCCAGTCCTTACCATATATATTATATAACAATGAGACTGCCATACGCCAGGGTTCCAGGGCTGCCACATCTCCGCCTGGCATCATAAGATACTGAAAATGACCATATCGCTTAAAGCTATCCCGCCTGACGAAGAAAAATTCACTGCCCCAGATTTTCCCGTCTTTACCATATCCAGTTCCGTCGAGGCACACTCCGAGGGTTTCTCCCCTTAAACCATGTTCCGCCATACAGGAGACCAGGTGGGCATGGTGGTGCTGCACCGGAATCACCGGCAGGCCGAAAGCATGAGCCATTGCATTGGAAAAATAGGCCGGATGAGCATCGCAGGCAATCACTTCGGGCATGAAGCGGAACATTTCGAAAAAGCGGTCGAGATTGTACCGGAAATACTCTGTTACCGGGGCATTTCCGAGGTCACCGGTATGAGGACCGGGGATTGCCTGGAAATCTTTTCCGATGGCGAAGGCATTCCTGATATCCCCGCCCATGGCGAGGATCCCCTCCACAGAAAGATCAACATCTACGGGTGAAGGCACATAGCCCCTGGCTCTGCGGATCAGCCTGCTTTTTCCGTTCACGATGAAACATACCGAATCGTCCACCCTGTTCACGATGTCCCGGTTGTGGTCCAGCAGTGCATCAAAGACATTTCCGAGCGCAGACCAAGCGTTGTCTGCGTCGGCCACAAGGGGTTCATCAGCAAGGTTGGCGCTGGTCATGACCAGGGCGGGCAAATCCATCTCCCGGAACAGGAGATGATGCAGGGGGGCATAAGGCAGCATGGCGCCGATACGGTTCAATCCGTTACATACCGCCGGAGCCAGGTTTTTTTTGATTGCAGCCAGCACAATGGGCCGTTGCCAGGAAAGAAGGCTTTGTCTTTCATCATCATTCAGGCTGACATACTCCTCAGCGGCAGCAAGATCGCGAAACATGACCGCAAAAGGCTTCCCGTCGCGGCCTTTTCTGGTCCTCAGTGCCTTCACAACCTCCTCATTGCCTGCATCACAAGCCAGGTGAAAACCCCCTATCCCTTTCACTGCCAAGATCCTGGCATCGCTGAGCAGGCGGGCAGTACGCCGTACGGCTTCATCGGCCTCAGAGGTCAGTTGATTTCCTTCATACAGGCTGATGATGGGGCCACAATCCCGGCAGGCCACAGGCTGTGCATGAAAGCGGCGGTCTTCAATGTCATCGTACTCCTGACGGCATGAAGGGCACATGGGAAAGGATGCCATGCTGGTCTTCTGCCTGTCATAAGGCAGGGTGTGCACAATGGAAAAACGTGGTCCGCAATGGGTACAGTTCACAAAGGGGTAATCCATCCGTTTATCCTGCCGCCGCATGTCCTCAAGGCAGGCTTCGCAAACCGCGATATCCGGACAAATCTCCGTGATCGCCGCTGAATGGTCCAGACTGGGCAGAATCCGGAATTCAGCAAACCTTTCCGGGCCGGCCGGTTCCACCCTCAGCGATTTGATCCTGGCTGCCCGTGGCGCTTCCGTGACGATATGTTCCGTAAAGGCAGCCAGGTCACCTCCCGTGGCAAGGATGATCACGCCACTGTTGCAATTGCTGACAGTCCCCTTCACCTGAAAACGCTTTGCCAGCAAATAAATGAACGGTCTGAAACCCACACCCTGCACCAAGCCCTGTACAGTAATTCTGATTACCTGATTATCAATCAACTGAGTTTCCTTTTGATCAGATATCCCGTCAGGTTTCCGGATGATGCCGCTCATGATGATAGCAGGTAAAGAAACCACTGTGTGGCGATTCCGTAAAAATTCATTATTTTTATGCCTTGTAACAGGCGAAAGTACGGAAAAATCGGAGAATCGATCCGTCAGCAGCCTGAACAGCGTATGCAAAACCGATGAACATCCGTCAAAACTGTGAAAGCTGCAATGTGTTGTGCAAGTCCCTGTTCAGCAGCCTTGACAAGACAGATTTACTGCAACTTAGCCTGAACAAGCGCTGTCATTTTTACAAACGCGGGCAGGCTGTTTTTTCTGCGGGATCGAGGCCGGGCGGGATCTATTGCATTCATCAGGGAAAAGTTAAAGTCTTCCGTACAGGGGAAGCAGGCAAGGAACAGATCCTGCGTTTCGCCCTTGCCGGTGAGTTCATCGGATTAAGAGCGTTTTTAAAAGACATGCATTACAGCGCCAATGCCGTTGCCCTGGAAGACAGCATCATCTGCTTTATCAACCGTCAGGATTTCTCCTTCATTCTTCACAAATATCCACAGATCACCACCAGGATCGTGATGATACTCAGTCAGATGCTTGATGATGCCGATCAGAAGATCACCTCCCTGGCGCAGAAACCTGTCAGGGAAAGGCTGGCAGAAACCCTGGTGATGCTTACGCGGACTTTCAAACCGGCCGGGCAGACCGTAATCAACGGTTATCCTGTCATCACCCTCTCGAGAGAAGATCTTGCCAACCTGATCGGAACAGCCACAGAAACAGTGATCAGACTGCTTTCAGAATTCAAACACGACGGCCTGATCACACTCAATGGCAGGAAAATATCCATACTGGACCTGCAGCGGCTGCGCAAGATCGGCAACCTGATTTAAGAAATACGCATTTTCCCTTGTTTCGGGAGAGAATCCTGAGTCTTTGCCTTCAGTAGCCCTTGTGGTTCCTATACTCCGAAAGGGCGGAGCACAGTCGGTGATTCGATGTGACACATGGATCCATGATGTGTCACATCACTGAAATACCTGCAATGCAGACCTCGATATCCTTTAAGATTAAAATGTGCTGATAAAAGTGAAACATGTTCATTTATCGATAAATGACAACAATCATATTTTTTCATGACGATCATCATGGCCAGCAGATGCTGAATCCCGTACTATTGTGAATCTTTTAACAACTATTGTTAATTGCTTCACAATATTAGCATAGTATTGTTTTTCAACGTTCTAAAAACATATCACTGACATTCATAATACATACAATTTATGGCAGGAGACAAAACAACGGGCATCATTTTCTATCATCCGGATGCAGCATTTTATCAGAGTGATGCCTATGCCGCCATCCGTGATTATGCCGCAGGCTTACCGGGAGTCCGGTCTGTGATCGACGGCCTGGAAGTGGATCTGAGCTGCTTGGATACGCTGGCATCCGTCATTAAAAAGCATGATCCCGCAAGGGTTGTGATCGCCGGGGTCATGCCGGGATTGATCAAATCGGCTGTAGCGCGTGTGCTTTCTGAGACAGGGAAAGATCCGGGCAATATCAGGCTGGTTGACTGGAGCGTACTCCATGGTTTGAACGGGCAGTGGCTTGAGCTGACCAAAGCCATGCTTGCCAGTGCCGTTGCCGGCATGATGCCGGAGGAATGCCTGATACCGTCCAGACACCCTGTACATCCGGATACCCTGGTCATCGGCGGAGGGA
Organism: Bacteroidota bacterium; assembly: GCA_022709385.1. Classification (GTDB taxonomy): domain Bacteria; phylum Bacteroidota; class Bacteroidia; order Bacteroidales; family CAIXZF01; genus JAKLIX01. Next base: position 96,546 of record JAKLIX010000002.1, read on the forward strand.
TCGCCGGCATCCAGGCATCGCTTGAGGTAGCGGATGCGGGCCGTAATGTAATCCTGGTGGAAAAAAGCGGCACCATCGGCGGGCACATGGCCATGTTCGACAAGACCTTCCCCACCCTCGACTGTGCAGCCTGCATCCTGACACCAAAGATGGTGGAAGTGGGTCAGCACAGCATGATAGATTTATTGACCTGCACTGAGGTGGAAGCAGTGACGGGAGTACCGGGTGATTATACCGTCAGCTTGCTGAAACGTGCAAGGAGGGTGAACCTGGCAACCTGCATCGGTTGCGGTACCTGTGCGGAAAAATGTCCACGGACCGCTCCCAGTGAATTCGACGCTTTGACCACCCACCGGAAAGCCATCTATATTCCATTTCCCCAGGCAGTTCCCAACAAATACCTGATAGACCCGGCTCACTGCACCTATGTGGAAAACGGCAAATGCGGCGTTTGCGTGAAGGTCTGTCCCGTGCCCGACTGCATCAATCTCGATGAAAAAGACCAGCGCACGGAGATCAAAGTGGGCAACATCATTGTAGCCACCGGGTTCCAGGTCTTTGATGCAGCCCGTGTACCCCAGTACGGCTATGGAAAATTCCCAAATGTGCTTACCTCACTTGAATTTGAACGTCTGGTCAATGCAGCCGGACCTACCGGAGGCAATATTACTTTCAGGAGCCAGGACAAGAAAGGAAACTGGATTTTCAAAGGCGACAGCGATACCCCGTCCCGGGTGGGGATCATTCATTGCGTGGGCAGCAGGGATGAGAACCATCACCCTTATTGTTCCAAGGTTTGCTGTATGTATTCCCTCAAACTGGCCCACCTGGTGAAAGAGAAACTGCCTCAGGCATCCGTGTACGAATATTTCATCGACATGCGTGCTTTCGGGAAGGGTTACGAGGAATTTTACGAGCGGATCAAAGAAGAAGGCGTGCACATCATCAGGGGAAGGACAGCCAAGGTGGAAGAACGCAACGGGAAGCTGATGATGCGGAGTGAGGACATCCTCAATGACCGCCTGATAGAGCAGGAGGTAGATATGGTCATCCTGGCGGTGGGGCTTGAGCCCAGGGAAGATGCAGCTGCGCTGGCAGCCAGTCTGGGCATCAGCAGGAGCAACGACGGCTGGTTTGCAGAAACCAACCGCTGTCTGGAGCCAAGTACCACCTTTACGGGAGGGATCTCCATTGCAGGTGTCTGCCAGGGACCCAAAGACATACCTGACACCGTAGCCCAGGCTTCTGCGGCGGCCGCCCGTGTGCTGCAGAGCCTTGTAAGCGGCGAAATTGCCGGCAGCATAAAGGCAGTCGGATTGCAAACCGTTGAAGATCAAATCAAAAACAAATAAAGGGAGCATTGACAATTATGAGCCAAAGAGTTGACCAATCCTTAGTCAGGGAAGTAGAAAAGTTCGGTAAGGGCAGCTGGAACGAATGTTTCCATTGCGGAAACTGCACCGCCATTTGTCCGCTCACCGAAGAGGGTTTCCTCTTCCCCCGGAAAAGTTACAGGGCCATGCAAATGGGCCTTAAGCAGACCCTGGCCTCAGGCCTGGAACCCTGGCTGTGCTATTACTGCGGCGACTGTTCCACCAGTTGTCCGAGAGATGCCAACCCGGGCGAAACCATGATGATCCTCAGGAGGTATCTGACGTCAGTCTACGACTGGACCGGGTTGTCGAAAAAATTCTATACCTCTCACTGGTGGGAATTTATTTTTGTCCTGATCCTGGCTGTTATCATGGTGATCCTGTTCGGGTTTATCAATCCCAATCCCGTGGATTACACCCTCACAGCGGAAGGCAGCGTCAGGATCAATGCCATGTTCCCGATCAAATGGGTGGAACTGGGCGACTGGGCCATGGCCATCCTGGTAGCATCTTTACTGATATCCAATATTTTACGGATGTGGTACAAGACCGTTATCCAGGACAAAAGCGTCAAAGTTTCTCTCTTTTCTTATATCAGGGAGTTTTACCTGCTGGTAGTGCATTTCATCACCCAGAAAAGATTCTCCAAATGCGAGGACAAGAATTACTGGCTCAGTCACTGGTTCCTGATGACAGGTTATTCCATCATGTTTGCCGTCATTGTAGTCTGGCTGCCCTGGTTCCAGACGGAAAAGGTTTACCTGTGGTATGAACCTCAGAGGCTGCTTGGGTATTACGCTACTTTCGGATTGTTATTCGGGCTGATCGTGGCAGGTGTGGGACGTATCAGGAAAAAGGGCGTCAAATTCCGCTTTTCGCATATCAGCGACTGGCTTTTCATTGTCATGTTGTTCCTGACGACCGTAACGGGTATCCTGGTTCACATCTTCCGCATCAACGGCATGGTGGAAGCTACTTATATCAGTTATATCGTGCACATGGCGGTGCTTGTGCCCATGGTGATCGTAGAGGTGCCATTCTCCAAATGGTCGCACCTGGCATACAGGCCCTTCGCCGTTTATTTCGCCAATCTCAAGAAATCCGGACAGCCGGTCAAGGCCTCTGTTCAATCCTAAAAAGCGAAACCATGGAAGAAGTAAAAATAGGAGTATACGTATGCTGGTGCGGCACCAACATCGCCAAGATGGTAGATGTTGAGGAAGTTGCGAAAGAAATCGGGAAGTATCCCAATGTGGTGATTGCCAGGGATTACAAATACATGTGTTCTGATCCCGGGCAGGAACTGATCATCAATGATATCAAAAAGCTGGGATTGAACAGGGTTGTGGTATCGGCCTGTTCGCCGCGCATTCACGAGCTTACATTCAGGAAAGCCTTGGAAAAGGCAGGTTTGAATCCTTATCTTTTCGAGATGGCGAACATCAGGGAGCAGGATTCCTGGGTTCACACCGACCGGGTTGAAGCCACCCGTAAAGCCAAGGATCTGGTGAGAGCAGCCTTGCACAAAGTGTTGTTCCATGAACCCTTGAGTGAAAGAACCGTAGAGATCAATCCAGCCACGCTGGTGATCGGGGGCGGGATTGCAGGTATGAGTGCGGCCCTGGAGATTGCCGGTGCCGGGAAAAAAGTGTACCTGGTTGAAAAGATGGAATCCCTCGGAGGCATGATGGCCCGTCTGGATCTGACCTTCCCCGGTCTTGAAAGCGCCCGCGACAATCTGCAACTGACCGTGGCCAGGGTCATGAAGGATCCCAACATCGAGGTATATACCAATACTGTTATCCGCGACATCTTCGGATATGTGGGCAATTTCGAATGTATCATTTCGCCTAATTTTAAAGAAGATATCAGTTTGCAATTCGGCAATGTGGTGGTGGCCACCGGACTCAAAACATTTGATCCTTCAGTGATTCCGGAGTACAAATATGGCCAGCTTCCGGACATTTACACTTCCCACGAATTTGAAGGGATGCTGACTTCCGGCCGTATTGTGAGAAAGGACGGGCGGCCGCCTGAAAATGTTGCCATCATCCATTGCGTGGGCAGCCGGAACCGGAACTACCATGAATATTGCAGCCGGGTATGCTGTATGACGGCCCTGAAGTATGCCAACCAGCTCCGGTCGGCGCTGCCGGAGGCGAATATCTTTGAGATTTATGCTGACATGAGGGCCATGGGCAAAGGATGTGAGGAGTTGTACTCCCTGAGTTCGAGGCGGAAGATCATGTTTCTGATGTTCGACCAGCAGGGACCATTGCCTGTCATACGCAAGGCCGGCAGCCGGGATAAGTGCGACTATCTGATCACCCTGCAGGAAAAACTTTCCGGTCAGGATATCGAAGTACCCGCCGACATGGTGATCCTGATGGTAGGGACAGAAGCCAGGGAAGATGCAAAGGAGGTAGCTCACCAGGTGGGCATCAGCATGTGCGGGAACGCCTTCTTCATTGAGAAACATCCTAAGCTCGATCCTGTGGCGACCACCACCAACGGGGTGTACATTGTGGGAAGCTGCCAGGGGCCGAAGGACATTCCCGACAGCATATCCCAGGCCAGGGCTGCCGCTGCACGCATCCTGGGCACCATCGCACAGGGTTCGGTTACGGTGGAAGTAACGACGGCCAACGTGAATGAGGAACTGTGTTGCGGCTGCCAGACCTGTATCAAGGTGTGTCCCTATACTGCCATCAGCTTCAAGGAAGAAGAGAAAGTGTCGTTTGTTAACGAGATACTTTGCAAGGGCTGCGGCACCTGCGGTTCTGCCTGTCCGACCGGCGCCATCACCTGCCGCCATTTCACCGACAGGCAGCTGATCAACCAGATCGAAGGATTAATGAGAATGGATGTCGAACCTGAACTCAAGGAGGTTTAATATGGAATTTCAACCAAAAATCATCGCTTTTTTATGTAACTGGTGCTCTTATACGGGAGCGGATCTTGCAGGTACCTCGCGGATCAAGTATGCACCCAACATCCGGGTGATCCGGGTGATGTGTTCCGGCCGGGTCGATCCAACCTTTGTGCTTAAATCCTTCACGGAAGGTGCTGACGGGGTTTTGATCTGTGGTTGTCATCCGGGCGACTGTCATTACCATGAGGGCAATTACAAATGTCTCAGGCGCTATCATTTGCTTGTGAAATACATCGAACAGATGGGAATCCGGCCTGAAAGACTCCGGCTCGAATGGGTGAGCGCCAGTGAAGGAAAGATATTCGCAGAAATCGTGAACGAAATGGTTCAGACCGTGAAAGCGCTGGGCCCTTCCGAAGTAAAAACAGTAGTTGAAACACTAACATAATACCGGGCACAATGGAAAACAAACCAAAACTGAAACTGGCCGTTTACTGGGGTGCTGCCTGCGGCGGATGCTGTGTATCAGTCCTCGATGTCCATGAGGCACTTTTCGACGTAATCGCTGCCGCCGACCTGGTATTCTGGCCGATCGCACTCGATTTCAAGTACAAGGACGTGGAAGCCATGCCCGACAAGCATATCGATATCACGCTTTTCAACGGTGCGGTCCGTAACAGCGAAAACGAAAATATGGCCAGACTGCTCCGGCAGAAATCGAACATCCTCATCGCTTACGGCTCCTGTGCCCACATGGGCGGTATCCCCGGATTGGCAAATATGTACGATAAAGCCTCCCTGTTCCGGAGGGTGTATATTGAAAGTGAGTCGACCGTGAATGAGAACGGTACACTACCCCAGCCACGGTATGAAGTGCCTGAGGGTGTGCTCACCATACCGGAATTCTACAATGATGTCAGGACACTCGATCAGGTAGTTCCGGTGGATTACTACCTGCCAGGTTGTCCTCCCCAGACAGAAAGGCTGGTGGAAGTATTCATGGCCGTAGTCAAGGGTGAAGCGCTGCCCCCGCCCGGTTCGGTGGTCGGTGCCAGGGAAAAAACCCTGTGCGAAGAATGTGACCGTAAAAAAAGTGACAACAAGGTGATCAAAAAGATCTACCGCCCCTGGGAGATTTACGACGACGGAGAAACCTGCTTTCTGGAGCAGGGTGTGATTTGTCTGGGCCCTGCCACTAGAGGAGGTTGCGGCGCACGCTGCATCAAAGGAAACTCGCCCTGCCGCGGATGCTACGGCCCCCCCTCCGAGTCCATCGATCCCGGCGCCAAAATGATGTCGGCACTGGCAACCATGATAGATGCAAAAGAACCGGAAGAAGTGGAGAAAATCCTTGAAGACCTTGCCGATCCCTCCGGAACCTTTTACCGTTGCAGTATACCGGCATCCCTGCTGCGCCGTAAAATGATCACATAAACAAATACCATGTAAGTATTTATCATATTTATGCCACAGGGACGGGCATTTGATTAATTCAATTACTTATTATCTTTGAAGCTGAAAATACAATCCATATGAGCAGGCAAATAACCATAGACCCTATTACAAGACTGGAAGGACACGGTAAAATAGAGATCTTCCTGACTGAGGAAGGAGATGTTGATAATGTGTATTTCCAGGTTCCTGAGTTACGTGGTTTTGAAAAGTTTTGTGAAGGAAGGCCGGTGGAGGAACTACCCATGATTGTGACGAAAATCTGCGGCGTATGCCCGGGCTGCCACCACATGGCCTCCGGCAAGGCCGTGGATGCGGTATTCGGGCTTACTCCCACACCCACGGCCAGAAAAATCAGGGAATTGTTTTACATGGCGCATTTTGTGCACAGTCATATCGCTCATTTCTATGCCCTTGCCGCACCGGATTTCGTGGTTGGACCCACCGCCGACCCGGCAGAAAGGAATGTACTCGGTGTGATCGCCAAAGTAGGCACCGAGATTGGTACGGAGGTGCTGAAACAAAGACGTATTGCCCAGGAAATCCAGGCCCTGCTCGGAGGTCACCAGACCCATGTGGTGCTAAACACCCCGGGAGGCGTAAAGAAAGGACTGACCCCCGAACAAAGGGATGATATCGTACTGAAAGCCAAAGGGTTCATTGACTTCTCAAAATTCTCCATCAAGATTTTTGAAGATGTGGTGCTGGCAAACCGTGATTATGTGGATCTGATCCTTCACGGGCCTTACAGCCTGAAGATATATAGCATGGGACTGGTGGATGAGAACCTGAAAGTCAACTTCTATGACGGCAAAGTGAGGGTGGTTGATACTGACGGAAAACAGCATTGTCTTTACGGGCCGACGGAATACAGAGATTATGTGGAGGAAAGGGTGGAACCCTGGTCTTACCTGAAGTTTCCTTACCTCAAGAAAGTGGGTTGGAAAGGATTTGTGGAAGGCAATGACTCAGGTGTATACCAGGCCACTCCCCTTTCCCGTCTCAATGCCGCCGAAGGGATGGCCACGCCCCTCGCCCAGGCTGAATACGAAAAAATGTACAATATCCTGGGCGGAAGACCCGTCCATAACACCCTTGCCATGCACTGGGCCAGGCTGATCGAGCTGTTGTACAGCGCAGAACATTGCCTGGAACTGGCAGAAGATCCGGATATTACCGGAAAAGAACTCCGTGCACCCATACAGGGAATCAAGGGCGAAGGTGTCGGTATCGTGGAAGCCCAGCGCGGAACCCTTACGCACCATTACTGGACCGATGAGCGGGGCATCGTGACGAAAGCCAATATCATCGTGGGAACCACCAACAACAATGCAGCCATCTGTATGTCACTGAAAAAAGCTGCACAGGGACTGATCACCAAAGGCACCAAAGTCACCGAAGGTACCCTGAACATGATTGAAATGGCGTTCCGGGCCTATGATCCCTGCTTCAGCTGTGCCACACACAGCCTTCCCGGTAACATGCCCATGATATTGAATATCAGGGATAAGGAAGGTAATCTGCTGGATAGTGTCCGGAGAGATTGATGGTGGTGCGTGGTAAGGAAGTTGAGAAGTTTAGAGGTTTAGAAGTTTAGTTGTTTAGAAGTTCAGGGGGTTAACCCTTGGTCAGGCTGAAGCGGAGTCGAAGCCCGTTTGTTGATTGGGATTAGCCTGCAGTGGAATGGAACGGTTCTTCAGGTTTCATGTATCAAAATTTTCAAGCAGGAAGGAATTGCAAAACAGTGAAAAAATACTGATCCTTGGTCTGGGAAATATCATTCTCACCGATGACGGCATTGGCCCGAGGCTGGTGGAGGATTTATCGGCCAGGCTGCAAGCACCGCACATAAGCTGGGAAACGGCGAACCTGGGAGGGATGGAATTACTGGAGCTTTTCAGGCCATACTCCGTCGTGGTTATCATAGACGCCATCAAGACCGGGACCCGGGAGCCCGGGGCGGTCTTTTACCTTACCCCCGCTAACTTTAAAGAAACCCTTCATGTCTCCAATTTCCATGATATCTCCTTTCTGACCGCACTGGAGCTGGGCCGGCAACTGAAGATGGAAGTGCCCGGGCACATTCACATCATTGCGGTTGAAATCATTGAGGATCTGGTATTCGATGATTCGCTCTCACCGGAGCTGGAGGGGAAGTATCCTCAAATTCTGGAGGAAGTCGCGTCCATGTTGAAGGAACTTCTGCACAAATAACAGGATTGTTTTATAATTAATCCCGCAGACAACGGACAGAGAAGCCATTAGACTTGTCCACATTACCCCAGCCCACTTTAGCTGCGTTGTAATATAAATAGCGGTAATATGCTTTTAATGCCACGCTCTCGGAGGAAGACCAGAACCAGGTATTTAATCCGAGACCGTCAGAGAGCCCGGTATAATAATGATATCCGGCAGGAAGTACCGTAAAACCGCTTTCATTGGTAGCACCGGTATTGGGTGTATTCCAATGAACCGTACCCGTTTCTTTCATCTTGCCTCCGCCATTGATGCCGCTCAGACCAGGAAGATCGCAGTCAACAGCCGGATCAAGGAAGGTAAGGAGCGCACACCACTCCTGATCAGTTGGAATATGCCAGGCTGCCGGACAGATACCCTGCACTCCCTGTACCGTTGTATATTGCATCATTTCATTCCAATTGTACTGACCGCCGTAGATACTGCAATTCAGTATGTCATCCGAATAACAGTACTTCTCAATGACCTGATTGTCACCAGGGTTCTGGTTATTTGGTATCATCACACCGATGTTCAGGTTCTGCTGCATCCAGCATTGGGTTCCGATTTGCACCGTGTTATACACCTGCCCGTCGCGTGTATCGGTGAAGGATGAACCGCAGGTGAAGGTAGGGCTGGTAAAGGTAATTTGCACTGTATCCGTTGAAGATGCACAGCCGGTGGTGATGGTCCACACCAGGGTGTAGGTATTGCCGGCCACACCGCTGAAGGCGGAAAGCGGGTTGCCGGGCTCAGCAACACTGCCGCCTGTGCCTGAACCGATGCTCCACTCCCCTGTCCCGCTCAGGGGCGTATTGCCTGCCAAGTTGGTGGCAGTCCCCGTCACAGTCTGGTCAGGGCCGGCATCGGATGGCGTGGGCAACGGGGAGCAGCCGGTGCCTTCATCCCGAAGACAACGAACAGAGGAGCCATATGTCCTGTTGCTACTTATCCGGGCCACATTGGCGCTGTAGTTACTCAGGCCCCGGCTGCGTGCAGCAGATGCACCATACTCTGTTGAAGTCCATAAGTTTGTGCTGATACCGACTGCACCAAAAGCCCCACTTCCATATCGTTCGCCTCCGGGAAGAGCCGTAAAACCGCTTTCATTGGTAGCTCCTGTATTGGGAGAAAGCCAATGCGCAAGGCCTGCTTCTTTCAACTTGCCACCTGCGGAAAAGCTTTCCGGACCATATACATTGCAGTTCGCATTTTGATCCAGAAAGGTTGAAAGCGCACACCATTCATCATCCGTGGGGAGATGCCAGTCTGCAGGACAAATTCCCTGCACTCCGGGGGTGGAGGTATAGCCCATCATTTCGTCCCAGTCATACACCCCCCCATAAACGGCACACATTGCCGGATCGTTATCGTAACAGTATTTTTCTATGATGCCGTTATTGCTGCAATCTGAATGAATTTGAACAGCAATTGTTGAGTTCACCATTGTTCCGATATTCAGATTCTGCATCATCCAGCATTGCGTGCCAATCTGAACGGTATTATACACCTGCCCGTCGCGGGTATCGGTGAAGGATGAACCGCAGGTGAAGTTAGGGCTGGTAAAGGTAATTTGTACTGTATCCGTTGAAGATGCACAGCCGGTGGTGATGGTCCACACCAGGGTATACGTATTGCCGGCCACACCGCTGAAGGCGGAAAGCGGGTTGCCGGGTTCGGCAACACTGCCGCCTGTGCCTGAACCGATGCTCCACTCCCCTGTCCCGCTCAGGGGCGTATTGCCTGCCAAGTTGGTGGCAGTCCCCGTCACAGTCTGGTCAGGGCCGGCATCGGATGGCGTGGGCAACGGGGAGCAGCCAGCCGGGATGAAGGTAGCATCAAGGTCGCCGTAACACAGGCCCCGGAAATTCAACACAAGCGGTATATCATCGGTAACTGCGATGGTATTGCTTTCAAAGACCCAGTCACCTGCCGGGAAGGTGGCGATCTGTCCTACAAACCGGCGCAGGATCATCAGGGCATCGGTGCTGTTCACATAGCCATTGTCGTTGATGTCGGCCGCCTCAAATTTCAAGCCTGTCAGGGTGATCTGTCCGACATAATGCCGCAGCGCAATCAGCGCATCGGTGGCATTTATGCCTCCTGCAGGACGCGTGGACGCAGCAGTAATTATGTAATTTCCAGGGGTGAGCTGGCAAAAGCCGTATTGCCCCATGTAATCCGTTGTGGTAGTCTGCAGCAGTTGTCCGGCCGCTGTCATTAACTGCACCTGTACATCATACAAGGGAGTGGCGGCATTGTTGAAATAGGTGATTTGTCCGGTGATATTCGGGCAGTCCGAATTAACACTCATGACAGGCCTGGCAAGAATTCCCGGCATCCATAACACAGAAAAGCAGATTGCCGGTAGAAACACTTTGCAAAAACGCTTCATTTTGTGCAGATTAAACTGATTTTGAACTAATTATCATTTAAAAATGGTCAGTGTGATATATAATAACCAATAATACAAAAATTCTGAACAGGAATATTTATTTGGATGCTAAAAATTTCATCCACGTCAATGGAACCATATTATCATCCACGTATCTACCGGGACATAATATATGATTGTATGCAGAATCAGCTCACTGATTTATTTTCTTATTTTTGCAACATAAATTATCTTACGTTAGTAAAATAAGATATGCTAAAAGATGTACTTAAAACAATCATGCTGTCTCAGCAGGAATGGCTTATTCCCGGGCAGCATGAAATCCCGAGGAATATTCTGAAGGATATCGGTGAACTGTCACCTTTCGGATATATCATCACCGGGGTTCGCAGAGCCGGAAAAAGCACACTGCTTCGCCAAATCATGCAGGAAAGAAATGCGAGAAATTACTTCAATTTTGAGGACAGCAGGACGGCCGGATTTGAGGTGAGGGATTTCAGGACACTGGAAGATCTCTACCTTGAACTGTTTGGAAGTAACCATGAGTTGTATTTCGATGAGATTCAAACTATCAGCGGATGGGAAAAATATGTCAGGGATGCCCTGGACCGCAGGAAAACGATCGTTATCACAGGTTCTAACGCTCAGATGCTTAGCAGAGAACTGGGAAATAAACTGACCGGCAGACACCTCGACTTTGAGATATTTCCTTTCTCCTATAATGAATTTATTCAATTCCGGGAATATAATCCCGGACCTGAGTCCCTGCTTTCCTACCTGAGCCATGGTGGCTTTCCCGCTTTTCTCAGCATGGGCAGAGAAGAACTTTTATCCACCCTGGTCAGGGATATCCTCGAACGCGATATCCTCATGAGATATAAACTTAGGAATCATGGCGTGTACCGGCAGATTGTCCAGTACCTCCTGAGTAATACCGGAAAAGAAATTTCATTTAACAAGCTGAAGAATGTATTTGAGATTGGCTCAGCATCTACGGTGATGGAGTTTATACAATATCTGACAGATGCATATCTGGTGTTCCTTCTGCCGAAATATGACACCTCACTTAAAGTGCAGGCCAGGAATCCACGTAAAGTTTACGGCATAGATACCGGCCTGGTAAATTTTTCCAGTATCAGCGGCTCTCCCGACAGGGGTCATCTGCTGGAAAACAGCATTTTTTTGCATCTCCGCCGGCAGGGACATCAAATCTGGTATTTCAGGGGGAAAAAAGAATGTGATTTTATCACCCGCGATCGAGACCACAGACACGCTGCCATGCAGGTTTGCTGGCAACTTGGAACGGACAATGAAGAAAGAGAGATCAGCGGACTGAGGGAATCCATGGCCGCACTAAAGCTTACAACAGGCAGGATTATCACCTTTGACCAAGAGGACATGATCAAATCCGCAGATACCGTCATTGAAATAGTTCCAGCCTGGAAGATCATGCTTTAAGATTGGTTACGGGGAATCGGCTATGGATTAAACGGGAACTTTAACTTCTGTAGTGACATACTATGGCATGACCTGTAAAGATATTATTGATTTATAGTCGTTTATAGAAATGGGACCCTGTCGCTGTTCGGGTAGTATATCGGGATGTCATCCTAACGTTGATTTAAATCAACGTTAGGATGACATCCCGACGCTCGCTGTTCCCTTCCAGCCCTCACCAATCCTGGTCCCGGACCGCTGACATCATGTCACCGCCGGAAGCTGCTCCGGAGAAAATTTTCAACTCCCAGCGCCTGGCACTGCAAAACATGGAATTGACAAGAGGTTGATTTCCTCAACACCTTTGCAAGAATAAGAAAAAACAGCACCTTACCTGGGTCTGGGCAGGTAGTCGGTATGCAGCAATTCTTCTGCTTTACCGCTCAGCGGTTTGGTCAGGAATTCCCTGTACAGTTCGATGATTTCCGGATTATCGTGTGATTTTCTGATTTCCAGTCCCATATCCTCGGCATACACCGCCTGGGTACGTTTTTTACGGATTTCGGGACTGGTGGGCATGGGTTGCCCGCCACCTCCGAGGCAGCCTCCCTGGCAGGCCATCACTTCAATAAAATGATAGTTCTTTTTCCCTTCGATTACAGACTGCACTACCCTGTGTGCATTGGACAAGCTGTGGGCCACCACTGTTTTCAGTTCAAATCCTTCCAGGAAGTGCCAATCTTGAAGCACATCCCTGAAAGTCAGCGACATTTCCCTGATCCCGTCCTGACCCCTTAAAGGCACGATGTTGAGGTTTTCATACGGAATCTCTCGTCCGGTAATGGTTTCATAGGCTGTCCGGAGTGCAGCCTCCGCCACCCCGCCGGTAGTTCCGAACAGCATACCGGCACCGGAAGACTTGCCCATCATCGAATCGAAGGAATCCACAGTCAGGGACTGGAAATCTATTCCCGCCTGCCGGATCATGACTGCTAACTCCCTTGTTGTCAGTACATAGTCAACATCTTTGAAGCCGTCAGTACGCATTTCAGGGCGGTCGGCTTCAAACTTCTTGGCAGTACAGGGCATGATAGAAACCGAGACGATTTCATTGGGGCGCAAGCCTTTATTTTTGGCATAATAGGATTTACAAAGTGCGCCGAACATTTGTTGCGGCGATTTACAGGAAGAAAGGTGAGAAAGATAGGCCGGATAAGTATGTTCAATGAATTTGATCCATGCCGGGCAGCAGGAAGTGAACATGGGCAGGCCGGCTTCCCGTGGACTTTTCTCCTGCATGGATTTGAGCCGCTCAAGCAGTTCTGCTGTTTCCTCAATGATGACAAGGTCGGCCGAGAAATTGGTATCGAGCACGGCATCAAATCCAAGCTTTTTCAGGGCAGAAACCAGTTTTCCCGTTACTCTTTTTCCGGGCGGCATTCCGAGTATCTCGCCGAGTGAAACCCTCACGGCCGGCGCTGCCTGTACCACCACATGCTTATGCGGACTGTATATCGCCCGCCAGACCTCTTCCACATAGTCCTTCTCCACCAAAGCTCCTGCAGGGCAGCGGGTGACGCATTGCCCGCAGTTGGTGCAGATCACCTTCACCATCGACCGTTCCAGAAAAGTGGATATCTTCTTTTTTGACCCTCGGTATGCAACTGCCAGGGCTCCCACCGACTGAAGTTCGGTACAGGTTCTGACGCAACGCTGGCAACGGATGCATTTGCTGTCGTCCTTCACGATGGCAGGGGAAAGATTGTCGAAAATATAATTCTTGTGCGGAACCAGGTTGATAAACCTATCGTCGCTGGTCTTGAACTCCGATGCCAGATCCTGCAGTTCACAATTGCCGTTGATATAACAATTGGTGCAGTCGGATGCATGCTCACTCAGCAACAATTCAATGACATGCTTCCTTACAGTTCTGACCTTCAGACTATTCGTGTGAATCACCATTCCCTCCTCGCAGGGAGTGGCACAAGATGCCACAAGGATGTCGCGGTTTTCCTGTTCCACCACGCAGATCCTGCAATTGCCCGCCACCTTGAGATCGACGTGGTAACAAAGGGTTGGGACATTGATATTCGCTTTTTTGGCTGCATTTAAAATCGTGGTACCCTCATCCACTTTCATTGTCACTCCGTCAATCAGCAGGTTTACCTTTTTCTTCTTCTCGATCAGTTCGCCTGCGACCTGCAATTTCCAGGAATCATACATATCCTCCACCTCATCCTGAGCCAACTGTATGGTCATACTGACATAATCATACAATTCCTGCCTCAGGTCCAGCAATTCCTTGTCTTCCATCAACTCCGAAAAAATAAAATTGTATTCCGCCGACAGGGCCCTGGATATCTCGTTGGCGGTAAAGCCGATATCGAACCTGCCGAAAGCAATATCCGACATATAATCCTTCACCATATTCCGGTCGCCGGAATGCACGGAAGCCAGGAGCATATGGTAAAAAGTATTGGCAAGATTCTGAAATTCGGGGGGATCAAGTTTCTGGTAATTCTGAAACAACTGATTATTATCGGGAGCGAAGATATAAGCGGTGAATTTCTGCAACACCCTTTCTTTCACCATCACCATGTGTTCATAAATCGTCAGGTTGGCGCGGCGTGCCACATGTTTCATGGCAGCCTCGTTTTTCATGAGCCATTCCTTGGGATGGCTCTTCAGGTTGTTCAGCAGGAAGAGCAGCCGCCGCAACACATGATACCTGGGTGTGGGCTCCCATTCGAGGGTTTGACGGGTATAAGAAGCATCCACGTTCAGCTTCAGGTCGATGTATTTCATCATCCAGGGCCTCTCAAAGGGGTCAGGTCCGATCTTCAACCTGCCAAGGAATGCCCTGACAACAACAGCGGGAGCAGCGATGAGTTTCGGTATAAACCTGGGCTTAACCTCCATGCCAAAATAATCCCGGGTGGCAATCTGGAACAGTTCCTTATGAGAGGTGGCCAGGTCGGGGCTGGCGATGTAGATGTCGTATGGTTTGAGGCTGTGGTGCCTGGCCAGGATGGTGTTCAACAGTTTCACCAGGTCGTTGATGTGGATATAGGTAACGGCCGACTCTCCCTTCCCCCCCAGTATCCTCGAATTCCATTTTCTGGAAAGCCAGGTATCGAGGAATTTGTACAAAACGGCATATTCGCACCAGTCGCTGAACACTGCTGCAAACCTCACCACCGAACATGAGAAGAACTTTGAATATTCCTTCACCATCTCCTCGCCTGCTTTCTTGGTACGGGCATAGGAAAAATCAGCGTCAGCGGGGCTTTGCTCGGTAATAAAACGGGTATTCGACCTGAAGTTGCTTACCACCAGCGAACTTGCGAAGACGAAATGCCTGATTCCGAGTGTTCGCGACAGTTCCAGTATATTCCGGGTTCCATTCACATTGGTGCGCTGGTATTCCGGATTATCATCATATTTGAAATCATAGAATGCTGCCAGGTGGATGACATAATCCACCGTTCCGTATTCCTTGATTTGCTTGACGACAGCCGGGATCATCGCGGCATTGGAAATATCCCACTGCAGCCAGTGCACGTTCTGGTGGGTCGGAATGTCGGCCTGCTGCCGCGACCGCCTCGCTATAGCGATGATGTTATAGTGTTCCTTGTTTTGCTCGATGAAGTGCCTGCCCACAAATCCGGAGGCACCGGTCAGGATGATGGTAGCATGTTCTGGTTTCATTGTTTACATGGTTGTTTCGGTAGTCGGGGCAGTTGGTGGATTATTGTTCTTTGATTCTGCATTTTTCATTCTGATATAGAGGGCCCAGATCGCAAGACCCATCATCAAATCCATGATCCCTGAGATCAAAACCGACCATATTTGTACCGAGAGTATGAAATATGACAACAGAAAAATTACGCCTATTCCCTTGGCGCAAACAGACAACCACACCAGTACCGGCTCTTTGCGATACCGGTAGATGGCCAGTATATAGATGATGACCATAATGAAATGAAACACTCCGCCCTGCTTCTGGAAGAAATTTTGCTCACAATAAGGATAGCCGAAAAAACTGATGACAGCAGAAGTCGAAGGGATAAATACCAGGCAGGCTCCCACACACAGTGAATGAAGGGCAACCAGCCACAGGAAGATGATAAAAACACGATGTGGAGTCATAATAAATTAATTATCATTTGATTAATACGATATGTCATTTGAATCTACTCGTAAAATTAAGGATTTTATTGTCCTGAAAAATGATTTGTTAATAAAATAACAATTGTTGCGGCAAGCATTTATCCTTTCCTTTGTCCTTCCTTTCTAAAAACGTATGCGAAGGTTTACCCTTACCGAAAAGCTGACCTTTTATTTCCTGATGACAGGGATGTTCAGTATCGCATGCGTAAGCTGGTATTCTTACTGGCGGGGAAAGACAGCCATTATCAACCGCACCTATGAACAACTGACTGCAATCAGGGAGATCAAGAAGGAAAGGATACAGCAATATTTTCATGAATCATGGCAACAGCTCGACAAATTTGCCAATCAGACGGAAATGGAAAGACTGATGTCTGTCTTGGGGAAAAAGGATACAATCGTCTTAAGGGAAGTAATCTCTGATGAAAACAAGAAAACCGGTGAAAGCTTCTTTTACCGTTCTCTCTCCGTAACCCCCTCATTCCAGAGTCTTTACATTGCCTGCGAACCGCAACGGTACATCAGGTTTACCCTGAACCCTGAAACGAAACGGATATCGCTTGCAGTGCAGGAGAATAATTACCCTGAAGATGATGCTGCCGCGGCATGCCTGAGAAATGTCCTTTACAGCCGGATTTCCGCGGTGAAATCCTCCTCCGGAGGAAATCTATTGTTTGCGAAGTCTTACACCGGCAGTCATTCATTGAATTATGCCGGTTTACTCAAGCGAAGCATGGAACCAATCATCCAGCTGATGGTTGAGAATAATGCCGAAAAAGGTTGGGGTCTTTCGGGTGAGTCCTACCTGGTGGATGAAAACTATTTGATGCGAACTCCTTCCCGTTTCCTGAAGACATCGGTCTTGCAAACCCGTGTGTTCACCATTGGGTCTCAGTTGGCCGTGGCAGGAAAAACCGGAACGGATGTGATCAGGGATTACCGGGGTATTGAAGTGCTTAGTGCATACAGTCCACTTGAAATAGAAGGTTTTCACTGGGCAATCCTCGTGGAAATAGACCTGGCTGAGGCCATGGCCCCGGTCAACGCCTTACGCAATGAGATCCTGTTGCTGAGTATCCTGATCGCTGCATTGGTATTTATCCTGTCCTTTCTCTTCTCACGAAGTATCAGTAAACCGGTCATGCTCCTGAAACAAGCCGCAGATCAGATCAGTGAAGGAAACTTTGCGGTGAATCTCAAAGGCGGATATAAGGATGAGTTTGACGACCTGAACAGGGCTTTTAACCAAATGGCTGATAGGATCAGACAGCAGGCGAGTGCCAGAATTGAGGGCCAGGATGCCGAACGGCAGCGGCTGTCGATGGAACTCCACGACGGGCTGGGTCAGCTGCTGGTGGCTGCGCATTACAAGCTGGAAGCCGCAGATTGTGGCGGTTCGCCATCCGCACACAGCCAGATTAACGAAACCAAAGTGCTCATTGACAACATTTTGAGTGAAATCCGGCAGATCTCCAATAACCTGATGCCAGGCGCCCTCAGGGAATTCGGGCTTGTCAGTGCCATGTCATCTTTCTGCAGAGAGATACAGGAGTATACCCCGGTAAGTGTTCACTTTCAGCATGAAGGCGCATTCGATGATCTCCCTGCCGATCAGAACATCTCCGTCTTCAGGGTATTTCAGGAATCCCTGAATAACATCATCAAACATGCCGGTTCCGAATCTGCCGACATCCAGATCAGGCGTGAAGGAAATGACATGCAATTGATAATCAGGGATTACGGAAAAGGTATGCCACCTGACGCCGGCATCAGAGGCCAGGGTTTGCGGAACATCAGGGAAAGGATACAGGCCATGGGAGGCAGTCTTTCGATCACAAGCCGGGAAAACTTTGGAACAGCTTTGAATATCATCATTCCGATTAAAACCAGCACATATGATACGCATCATCCTGGTGGATGACCACCAGATCGTCAGGGACGGGATCAGATCCCTGCTGGAGGGAAATGAACACATCATCATCGCGGGTGAAGCTTCCGGCGGCAGTGAGCTCACTGCCCTGCTTTCCGCTACCGCTGCCGACATCATCCTGCTGGATGTTTCCATGCCTGGTGAAAGCGGGATCGATATCTGCAGAAGAATTAAAACGACAAATCCGGAGATCAAAGTCTTGATCCTTTCCATGTACAGCGGGGAGGAATTCATCGTACAGAGCCTGCTGGCAGGCGCCTCCGGTTACCTGCCAAAAAACACCTCACGGGAAGAACTGCTCAATGCCATCGCCAGGGTTCACCAGGGAGAAGTGTATATAGGTCATTCATTATCTGAAACATACATCAATTCCTTAATGAGGAAAGCACAAGCGCGACAGGAAGCTGCGGACCTTCTGAGCCGGCGGGAAACCGAGATTCTCAGACTGTGTGCAGAGGGTCTGACCAATAAAGAAATTGCCGACAGCTTGTATATCAGCACCAGGACCGTCGAATCACACAAGACGCATATCATGCAGAAACTTGATCTTAAGACAGTTGCCGACATGATTCGCTTTGCCATAAAAAACAGACTGGTCGACCTGTAATTTTCCGTGAATCACGGAATTGAATTCCGTTTATCACTGACAGCGTTTGGTTTTGGGCAACATACTTTTGGCCTCAAAACCAAACAACATGAAAAAGCTTCACCTATTGATTTCAGGCGGATTGGCCTTCCTGCTTTTTATGCCGGCCTTTGCCCAGAAAAAAGCGAAAACAACGATCGGTGCCGACATCGTCAGTAATTACGTCTGGCGCGGAGTACCCGGTTATGCTCCCTTACAGGGCCAGAACCTGCTGGCTCCCAGCATCCAGCCGACTCTGGCATGGACTTACGGTAATCTGGAGATCGGAGCCTGGGGATCGGGAGATTTTACCGGCACTTACAAGGAAGTGGACCTGTATGCGGGATACACCTTTAAAAGCCTGACGCTGACATTCACGGATTATTACTGGAACCTCGACTGGCTGAACAACAATTACTTTGATTATGACGATGAAACCACCAGTCATATTTTTGAGGGAAGTCTTGAATTTGCTCCGGAAAACCTGCCGTTTTCCGTACTACTTGCCAGTATGTTCTACGGGGCCGACAAGAAAGCGGAAGACCCCGCAAAAGCCAATATGTCGACCTATGTGGAACTTATTTACCGTTTACCTGCCGGTGATGATGAACTTGAGCTTAGTTTGGGAATGACGCCATCCGACGGATTCTATGGTGACGGTTACGGCGGCAGGGAGGGTTTTGCCGTGGTAAATGCCGGGATAAGCGGTAAACGGAGCTTTAAGATCAACGATAAGCTTGAACTGCCCCTGAAGGCTGCGCTTATCACCAATCCGCAACAGGAAAAGATCTATCTCACCTTTACGCTGAGCCTGTAACACCACCTACCCTGCAGATTACACCCCAGGTTCAGAATCCATCATTCTCTTATTATCAATAACTTAACACAAACATTTATGCTCGACACAGGTTCAACCGGGTTCATGCTGCTGGCATGCAGCCTGGTCATGCTGATGACGCCCGGACTGGCTTTCTTTTATGGCGGACTGGCCACCAAAAGAAACATCCTTGGTATCATGATCCAGAGTTTCTTCTCACTTGGGTGGACAACCGTCCTCTGGTTTGCTTTTGGCTATTCCCTTTGCTTCAGCGGCGGGGAAGGTGCCATCTTCGGTAATTTCGACAAGGCTTTCCTGAACGGGATTGCCATCGACCAGATGTACAGCAACGGGAAAATCCCCGAGATTGTCTTTGTGGCCTACCAGATGATGTTCGCCATCATCACCCCTGCGCTCATCACAGGCGCTTTTGTCAACAGGGTTTCCTTCAAATCCTATGTGATCTTCCTCACCCTTTGGCAGATCCTTGTTTACTATCCCTTTGTCCATATGGTATGGGGAGGCGGACTGCTGGCACAATGGGGTGTCCTGGATTTTGCAGGTGGCATCGTGGTTCACGCAACGGCAGGCTTTGCAGCACTGGCTTCCGTGTTTTATGTGGGTGCCAGGGTTGACAAGAATTCCACCCCGAACAGCATCCCACTGGTCGCAATCGGCAGCGGACTGCTGTGGTTCGGCTGGTACGGGTTCAATGCCGGCAGTGAAGTAGCCGTAGACAACATTACCGCCATCGCCTTTCTGAACACGGATGTGGCGGCTTCCTTCGCAACCATAGCCTGGGTGGTGGTGGAATGGCTGAGAGAACGAAGACCGAAGTTTGTCGGGTTGCTGACCGGATCCATTGCCGGCCTGGCCACGATCACACCCTGTGCGGGTTTTGTACCACTCTGGGCTGCTGCATTGATTGGAACAGCAGCCGGTCTGATCTGCTATGCCGCTGTCCAGCTTAAAAACCGGATGAAGTGGGATGATGCGCTGGATGTCTGGGGTGTCCATGGCGTCGGCGGTGTGCTCGGCACCATACTCCTGGGTGTCTTCGCTTCGACAGCCATCAACCCGGCAGGCAGCAACGGCCTTATTTTCGGCGGCGGAAGCTTCTTCTTAAAACAGGTCATTGCCGTGGTGATCGCTTCGGCTTACGCCTTCCTCTTTACCTATGTCATGATGATCCTGATCAACTTCATTACCCCCGTAAGGGTCAGTGAACTGGAAGAGGCTCAGGGACTGGATACTGCCCTTCACGGCGAAAAAGCTTACGACGAAGGAGCACTCTGACAGTTTTCCTCTTGATTGGTTAAAATGCAGGATCGACCCTTGGCTGATCCTGCATTTTTTTATTTTTATACCCGCAATACATGCAGGGATGTGCTAGCAGACCTTCCTGGTGTTCAGTTCTCACTTAGGATATATGTTTAATTATGAATGATATACAAGAAATCACCTTCGATATCCAGGTGTTGAAGAAGGGAGATTTCAGGATCAATGAGCAATTGCGAAGCGAGATGATCCGCACCATCTCACATGCTTACATGCATCCTGATAAAGTGATCGACCGCCGCTTTGCAAGTTCAGACTGCATCCTTCTGCTAAGAAACAACGGCAAGCTGGCAGGTTTCAGCACCTTTTGCCACACAAAGCTGGAAATGTATGACCGTATCCAGCCCACAACCTACCTCGGGATTATGGCAGCATCCCCCATGATACAAGGAAAGGGTTTGATTCTCAGGGTAATGGATGCAATGCTTGAGGAAATCAGGACGGAATTAGAGGACGAATCAGTAAATGATCATGGAAAAACGCCTGTTTGGTGCACCACATCCTCACCGGCTATCATACGGATTTTCAGGAAATACTTTGTAAAGGTGAGTCCGGACGAAAATGGGAATATCAGGTCTGAACACCGTATGCTTGAAAAGGCAATGAGAAGCTATCTGTGCGGACGGGAAACAGGCCAGGATGACCTCCCCCTGGTATTGAGAGAATTTTTACCGGCATCCGCCTATGCTCCGGCAGAAACGGACCGTCTGGAAATCCTTCACCGGCATCATCCGGGCAATCTGATCAAACGCCTGGACATTGATCACCAGCGGGGTGACCGCTTGATATTGATCGGGTACCTTCGATAACCTTCTGAACAGAGACGCGATGAATCGCAAGAGACGCAATGAATCGCGGGAGACGCGATGAATCGCGGGAGACGCGATGAATCGCGTCTCAACACAGGGGGGGTCAGGGAATAATGATTTTCCGTACAATCCGGATGCCGGTACCGCTCAAACGGACGAGGTATGGGGCCGGGTTGAGGTGCGGAAGGGCTATCCGGCAAGGCTGGCATGGATTATCCACGCGGGTGTCGAACACCAGCCGGCCGTATGCGTCCAGCAACTCAATCCTGATGGCAGAGGTTCCGGCCTTATCGGCCTGAAGCACAAGAAATCCGTCGAGGCAGTGAATGCCGATTTCTGAAGGCTCGCCCTGATCAATCCCCGTACAGGGATCCACGAAAAACTGCCGCTGGGCGGTATCTGTACAGTTGGTCAGCGGGTCAGTATATGTATATACCAGGGTATGCAAGCCATTCCCCGCCATAGCGGGGGTAAACACTCCTGCGCTCACCGCATTGCCAGTGTACTGACCACCTGCCGGCTGACCACCGTTGAGCATCACAGGCGACCAGTACTCGCAAAGCATCACAGTTCCACCCGGCCAGCTCACTGCCGGTTTGGCATGTACACTTACCACCCTCAAAGCCGAATCGGCGCAACCGGTGCTGATATCGGTCTTTTTGTATTTGACCGTAAACGATCCTATCCCGGATGAGGAAGTATAGAAAGATGAATTCATCACGCCCGTACCAGAATAAGTACCGCCGGCAGGCAAACCACCCGTCAGCGGAAAGGGCGGATCGCCCTGGCAAAGGTGAATGGTATCATCATCCCAGCTGACGACAGGCGCCTGTTTTACCTGGAAAACCCTGTAGGTGCTTCCCCCGCAACCCGATACCGAACTGTCGACACTATAGTAAATATAGTGAAACCCCAGACCGGCCGCCGACGGATCAAATATCCCGCCGCTTACGCCCGGTCCGCTGTAGGTTCCGCCGGGCGGTGTCGCACCCGCAAGCACAAATGGCGGCACATTATCGCAGATATTCAGATTCCCGCCCGGCCAGGTCACCGGGGCAGCCGGTAAGACATAAAACCTGACTGGTGTGGAATATGTTTCGAAGTTACATTGGTTGTTCCTGATCCTCAGTTTGTAGGTATAATTGTTCTGGGTCAGATACACCGGTGTAAAAACCATTTTATTGGTATTAAAGCAACACATCTGGGAAGTGTTGTATGTGAGGGCCGTATTGTTTTGGTACCAGTTATACGTATACGGGCCGACATTATTCACCACCATGAAGCTATCGACAGCGCCTTCGCAGACCGTGTCATCGGTGCTTTGCCAAAGGACTGACGGCATGGAGACCACGCGTATCAAGGCACTGTCACTGTATGCGAATGCGGCCGGACTGCAACCGTCGGTCCGGCAGCGGTACCAGGTACTGTCGAGTGAAGGCTGGACATTGACGAAGCGCAGGAATCTTCCGTTGGGCACGATAACCCCTGCTTGTGCAAGCACGGGCACATAAGCGCCGTTCTGCCAGACCTCCCACTGGTACTGTGTTGCGGGGCTGCTGCTGTTGATGCTGATGGAATCCGTAACACCCTGGCAAAGGGTTTTGCCCAACGGCTGCTGGGTGATCTTGGGCCCGACGGAAATCGTGCTTACATTGCTGTAAACACGGGGCGAACAGTAATCATGTATATAACAGCGCAGGCGGAAACCGTTCATTCCCGCAGTGATCAATGGAATTCTCATCTGGGAGTAATACGTGGATGTAGGATAGCCTGAGCTGTAGTTGAAGATTTCATAGTTCTTATCCCAGATGCTGATGTCTTTCCAACCCTGTCCGTTCATGGAGTCGATCTGCCAGCCTGCATACCAGCTGTACTGGAAATTATATTGAATTGAATTGGTGATCCACAGGTTAATTCTCAGGCTGTCGCCCGGGCAGGCCGAACGGTTGGGTATTGTACCGAGAATGACCGGGGCTGTCTGGTTGTTATGCACTACCAACAGGACACTATCCTTATTACTGCAGCCGTAAGGACTCACAGCCTGCACTTTCAGCCAGTGTGTTCCGGTGGAATCGCCCAGCAGGGTGGCCAGGTTGTTAAATACATTGCTTACGATGTCGGGTGTTGTGATTACGTAATTGTTTAAAGGATCGCCCATATTGAAATCATAATGATCCCCCTGGCACAGGTGATAGCGCCAGATACCGTAATAGTTATCCTGTTTCGGGAGGGCGATGAATGGTTTGGGTCGTGAAAACACGGTAACAGTGTCGGTCACCTTACATGCGTTGTGGGTTGCCGCAACGATATAGTTCGTGCTGACGGGCGGTTTGGCCCAGGGTGAAGCCAGGGTGTCATTGCTGAGGTAAACATCAGGCAGCCAGCTAAAGCTCGCCGATGGTTCATTGCAGGAAACGACAAGCAGCACACTGTCGCCCTGGCAGAATTCTACCGACTGGGGAGCCATCAGTGTGAGGCTGTGGTTGGTAAGTGAGACAGTCATTGTATCCGACATGGTACAGCCCTGATAGCTGCCGTAGAGGATATAGCTTCCCGGCATGGAAGGCTGGAGGGTTGGTGTTTTCGTTCCGTTCAGTGAAAAGCCGAGGTCGGGGAACCAGCCAAAGGCAATATTTGAAGGGTTGGTGCTGCCGCTGAGCTGGAGATTGGCCCCGCACAGGCCGCTTTTATCAGGTCCGGCCGATACAGTAAAGCTAGTGGTTGGTGCAGGAGTGATAAAGCGGACGATAAAGGACTTCAGGTAACTGCTTGTGTTGTTCACCGTAAGCGGATACCATGACTGACTGCCTAAAAAACTGCCGAAAATCAGCTGTGCCCCGCTATTATCGATGGCAATCCCCTGGGGAAGGTATCCCGTCATGGAAGGACTGTTGTTTCCCCTGGCCCACAACAGGCTGCCATCAGCCGTGAACTGCGCATTGAATGCATCGAAACTGCCGCCGGTCTGGAGGGAGTATAAGGGGAAACCTCCCACATAGGGCTGGTTGCTGAACAATTCGCCGCATACGGCCACCCTGCCGCCATGGTAGGCCACATGATTGGCATACTCACTTGTGCCCTGCCCACCCATCACCTCTATCCATTCGCACTGTCCCAAACTGCTGATGCAGGCCAGGAATCCGCCATTGTCGGCACTGTAGGCAGTCTGGGGTTCGAGGTATGCCCTTCCTGCAATCTCCCCGCAAAGATACAGCCGGTCGCCCGCCCCGAGCGCCGCATCAAAGGGATACAAGCGTGTGCCACTGAAAAATTCGCCGGAGATCCGGCCCCAGATACAATGTCCGTCGAGCCCGCTGTACCTGGCATAAAACAGGGTCATATTGCCGCTTCCGGCCGGTATGGCAAATTGCTCATCGAAATATAAGGCTGAATTGGAGAAGGTAGTAATACCCGTTACAAAAACATTACCCACGCTGTCGGCGGTCACCGTCCTGGCAGCTTCATCCTGCTCGCTGCCGATGCCGACCAACCATTCCGTACCGCCGGCAGGGTTCAGTTTTAAGAGAAAAGCATCATCCGACCAGGAATTCCATCCTCCGCGGTTCTGACAGACAAAGTCGCCAAGCTTAAATGCATTATCCTCATAGGCACCCACCACATATGCATTGCCGTTGAGATCAACCGTAATGTCAAAGCCTTTACAGTCGGCGCTCATCCAGTCACTCAGACGCTTCCACACCAGGTCGAGATCCGCATTGTATTTCGCTGCAAAAAACCGCTGGCGCGAGGCAGTGGGAAGGGTGTCCGGTCCCATAAAGCCTCCGGTGAAATAGCCGGTGATGTAAACGCTGCCGTCCGGACCCACACTGATTTTATAAGGATTGGTGTTTCCCGACATGACCACTTTCGCCTTAAGGACGTTGCCGGCAGCATCAAGAACCGCAAGGTAATAAGGATTGGAAAGGGACGGAAGTGTGATGGTATCCAACACAAGTGGCGCGTTGCCGTAGGAACCGAGTACGACAAAGTTCCCGTCAGGTGTCCTGGCCGCATCGGTGATCATGCAGTGGATCGCATTCCCGCCAAGGGTCTTGATCCACTCCGCTTCTACACAATGCTGGGCCCGGACTGATCCGGGTGAAACAAACAGCAGATACACCGCCAGCAAGCATGTGCCTTTTGATATTAATGATCTTAACATATTAACATAGAAATAAAAGGGTGAGCCTTCTGCCATGAACCGAAATTGCAGCAAAAGGGCCACAAAATTACAGAAATCTGAGTTGATTCCCGGAAAAATTACGAGTTTTGCAGTAATCAAGATCAGCCCATTACCGGCCCATTGTCCGTAAACCATTGCAACCCGGGTGATGATGAGCGATCGCATCCTTTAGCAAACATGAGCAGAATCAAACAAGTGCTGCTGATCCTTACCGGAGGTTTCATCCTTTGTTTCTGGGCCTTTTACAACCACTACCCCATCACCTTCTGGGATACGGGTGCTTATCTTTACGCCGGTTATCATAATGCCGTACCCCTCGACAGGCCCATCATTTACGGCCTTTTCCTCCGGCATGTATCCATGGCCGATTCGCTCTGGCTGGTGGTGCTTGCCCAGGGACTCATCGTTTCCCTCCTGGTCTATTATTACTTCTATTACCTGACTGCCTCACGCTTCAGGGGAACCTTTTTCCTGTTCTATATTTTCCTGCTTACTTTCCTTACAGGCGCTTCCTTTACGGTCAGCACCCTGATGCCAGACATTTTCACTTCCGTTGCCCTGTTGTCTCTCGGACTTCTGCTCATGGTCAGACAAATGAAGATCAGAGATTTAATCATCATTTGTTTTCTTTTCGTGCTGGGAATTAGCGTTCATAATTCCCATATCATGATCGTGTTCACAGTCCTGTTCGTGATCAGCATCCTATGGCTGTTCAGAAAGTTTCGGCTCAAACTGGAATTTCTAAGCACCAAAAAGCTCATAATCAGCTGGATACTACTTTTTTGTGCCACGGGCGGGGTTTCACTGACACATCATGCGCTTGGCAAGACCTGGGCAATTTCCAGGGGTACGCACATGTTCATGATGGCCCGCCTGGCCGACCTCGGCATCCTGCAGGATTATCTTCAGAAAAACTGCTGGTATAAAGATTACAGGATCTGCGCATACAAGGACGAAATCCCCTGGGATTTTCTCTGGGATGCCGAAAAGAGCCCGGTTTACAAAACAGGAGGATGGGAAGCCAACAGACTGGAATACAACGCGATCATACAGAATATCTTTCGCCAGCCGGAATACACGAAAATCTTTATCAGCAGGTCTTTTGAATCCTCTTTCAAGCTTTTCTTTTCCTTTGACACCGGGGAAATGCCGAAGCAGTACGAAGGGACCAACACCTTCACGATGATTCAAAAGAAATTCGGCATGCAGGTAAAGGAATATTTCAGTGCCAGACAATGCAATACCGGTATCGATTTCACATTCGTCAACAAGCTGCAGCTGCTGCTGTTATCGTTCGGTTTTTTCGCCCTGATATGCCTGCTTTTCTCTGGGATAACGCTTAAACACCGGTTCCTGATTGCTTTCATACTGGGATCGTTGTATATCAACGCCCTGATATGTGCCGCCTTCTCCGGTGTTTTTGACCGTTATCAAAGCCGGATCGCATGGATGTTATTGCTGCCTTTAATGTTGATGCTAGCCGATCCTTCTCTGACGGAAACATTTTTCAGAAGAGTCAAGACTTTTTTCATCAAATTACCTGTCCATGAATGAAGCATCCCCCGAACTGAGCATCCTGATGCCCTGCCTGAACGAGGAACTGACCCTGGCTACCTGCATCACCAAAGCGAAAACTTACCTCGATACGGCAAAAGTGAACGGAGAGATCGTGATCGCCGATAACGGCAGTACCGACCGGTCGATTGAGATTGCTGAGTCACTGGGAGCAAGGGTGGTACATGTGGCCGAAAAAGGTTATGGAAGCGCCTTGCTGAACGGTATCAAAGCCGCCAGAGGAAAATACGTCATCATGGGAGATTCTGACGACAGCTATGATTTCCTCCACCTCGGCCCTTACGTGGAGAAATTGCGGGAAGGCAACGACCTTGTCATGGGTAACCGTTTCAAAGGGGGCATTGCCAAAGGAGCCATGCCGTTTTTACACCGCTACCTGGGAAATCCTGTCCTTTCCTTTACCGGCCGTCTCTTTTTCAATATCAGGGTTCGCGATTTTCACTGCGGCCTGCGCGGATTCAACAGGGAACGCATCCTGAGTACAGGACTCTGCACTACAGGAATGGAATTCGCCTCGGAGATGGTGGTGAAGTCAGCACTTAATGGTCTGAAAATTACCGAAGTGCCTACTACTTTAAAGAAAGACGGCCGCGACCGCCCTCCTCACCTCAATACCTGGCGCGACGGCTGGCGTCACCTTCGCTTCCTGCTTATTTACAGCCCCCGCTGGCTCTTTTTTATCCCCGGACTGATATTCCTGCTGGCCGGAAGCCTGCTGAGCCTCCTCCTGATGATCAAACCCATCCACCTGAAAAGCATCGAACTGGATGTCCATACCCTTTTGTATGCCGGCAGCAGCATCTTCATCGGCTTACAGTTTATCTTTTTCTACGCCATTGCCAAGGTTTACGGAGGTATCCACCATCTGTTGCCCAGGGACAGGCATTTTTATTTCTGGACCCGTTTGCTGAGTCTCGAGAAATGCATCCTTGCCGGTGCGATCTTTATCCTTGCCGCACTGATACTCACCATCTGGGTGCTTTTACACTGGTACCGGACCGGTTTCGGTCACCTCAATCCCTCCGATACCTTCCGGATGGTCATTCCCGCCGTCTTCTCCCTGATCTTTGGCTTACAGCTGATACAGAACAGCTTCTTTATCAGCATCCTGATGATCAGGACTAAGGACTGAGCCGGCAGTGCCTGCCACAGGCAGTTTTGACGCCTGAACGGAAACAATCTCACACATTTTATCATTTGTTAACAAACAAGCGGTTAATCAGCTTGTTATATAGCTACATTTGCAGCCCGTAAAAAAGTTTACCATTTTTCAGATCAAGCACATCATTCACCATGCCATTACGCAAACTCAGAAATATAGGGATAGCCGCGCACATTGACGCAGGCAAGACCACGGTTACCGAAAGGATCCTATTTTTCACCGGCAGCAGCCGGAAGATAGGAGAAGTCCACGACGGCCAGGCCACCATGGACTTCATGAAGCAGGAACAGGAACGCGGCATCACCATTGCTTCCGCAGCCATTACCTGCCAATGGAATGATTTCCAGATCAATATCATTGACACTCCCGGACATGTCGATTTCACCATAGAGGTGGAACGTTCCCTGCGTGTAATTGACGGGATGGTGGCGCTGTTCTGTGCCGTGGGAGGGGTGGAGCCCCAGAGCGAGACCGTCTGGAACCAGGCCCACCGCTATAAAGTACCCCGTATTGCCTTTGTCAATAAGATGGACAGAACAGGCGCAGACTTTCCGGAAGTAGTCAGGCAAATGAATGAGAACCTCGATGCCAATGCAGTACCTTTCCAGTTGCCTCTCGGTTCTGAGGAGGACTTTCGCGGTATGATAGACCTGGTGGAAGGAAAGGCTTATGAATTCAGGGAATTTGAAAGGCTTGAAGTACCTGTTCCGGCGGAATACCAGGAACAGCTGACTGCCGGGAAAGCCCTGATCGTGGAAAAAGTGGCCGAGGTTAACGACAAGGTGATGGAACTTTTTCTGGAAGACCAGGAAGTGCCGGTGGAACTGCTGAAGAAGGCAGCCCGGGAAGCCACGCTGAAACTGATGATCACCCCGGTATTCTGTGGTGCGGCTTACAAGAACAAAGGCGTACAGTTGCTGCTGGATGCCGTGACCGACTATCTCCCCTCCCCGCTTGACATTGGCGCTGTCGTGGGAACCGACATCGACGATCCGGAAAAGACCCACAGCCGCTGTCCGTCGGAGAAATCAGCTTTCTCTGCCCTGGCCTTTAAGCTGATCCATGATCCTTACGTGGGGCAGCAGACTTTCATCCGTATCTATTCGGGAAAGCTGAGCAGCGGCATGCCCTTGCTGAACACCAAGCGCAACAAGCAGGAACGGACGGGCCGTATCCTCCGTATCCATGCCAAGGACAGGGAAGAGATACAGGAAGCCGGTCCGGGCGAGATTGTAGCCCTGATCGGGATGAAGTACACCAAGACCGGAGACACCCTTTGCGATGTAAACCACCCTGTGTTACTCGAATCCATCAATGTACCGCCCTCGGTCATCGAGCTGAAGGTAAACCCGAAGACCCGCAAAGACCAGGAAAAGCTTGGTGAAGCCCTGCATAAGCTGTCGAATGAAGATCCTTCCTTTGGCGTCCGTTTCGATGATGAAACCGAGGAAACCATCATTTCCGGTATGGGAGAGCTTCACCTGGAGATCATGGTGGACCGTTTGCTGCACGAGTTCAACATGGAAGTGAACGTGGGAGAGCCTGCGGTAGCTTACAGGGAAACCATCACCGCCGAAGCCGATGAAGACTACCGCCATGCCAAGCAATCCGGCGGCAAGGGACAGTTTGCCCAGACCTATATCCGCATCGAACCCAATGAAGACAAAGGGTATGAGTTCGTTGACCGTATCAAGGGCGGGAATATTCCTGCGGAGTTCATCCCTTCAGTGGACAAAGGAATAAAAAAGACCCTTGACAAAGGGGTACTTGCCGGATTTCCGGTTGTGGATGTGAAAGTGGTGCTGCACGACGGAAAATACCACCCGGTGGATTCCTCCGACATGGCCTTTCAGACCTGTGCAAGCATCTGTTTTAAGAATGCTTTCCTGAAAGCGAATCCCATCCTGCTGGAACCTGTCATGAAGATCGAGGTAAACACCCCGGATGAATACATCGGCGATATTGTCGGCAACCTTAACCGGAGAAGAGGAAAAATTGAGTCTATGCGGCGCCACAGAAAGGGATCGCAAAAGTTGGT
Source organism: Bacteroidota bacterium (assembly GCA_022709385.1). Taxonomy (GTDB): domain Bacteria; phylum Bacteroidota; class Bacteroidia; order Bacteroidales; family CAIXZF01; genus JAKLIX01. The sequence continues at coordinate 126,957 of JAKLIX010000002.1, forward strand.
CGGACTGGTACCCCTGAGCGAGATGTTCGGTTATGCCACCGCCCTGAGGAACCTGTCGAGCGGTCGGGCCAACTACTCCATGGATTTCTTCAAATACCTTCCGGTACCCAAAGCCATCCAGGATGAGGTGCTGAAGAAGGTAAAGAAACAGGAAAGGCAGGGCTGATTCCCTTTTTGGGCTGAAGCCCGGAAACTCTCCTGCCCCCTGGCCCGTCAGCTGAAGCTGACGGCAATGATCAAGATTTCACACTCAAAATCATTCAGCATTACTCAAATTCGTGCCCGGATTCAAATCCCTGTCAGCATGGCTTTTTAATGATCAGAAGGGTAAAATTCAGGGGATGTAAACGGGCCGGTATTTTTATCAGACCGGGAAAGCTCCCGCCAAGGGGATCTATCCGGCCAGTCAGACGGAGGGGAACAACTTCAAAATCATCGTCAGAGACCCTGAATACCGACTTCACATGCTTTTTGAACAAGCTGAGGTTATAGAAAAAAATCATAGAAACGCCAAAACGTCCCAGTATCCACAGTGTAAGCTGAAACAGGGATGCCTGAATCCGGTAGGCGGACTTTGACAACAGACCCTCTATGATCACCAGGCTGCCGCCAGGGCGGAGTTTTTGAAAGGACGAACGAAGTATGCTGTCCAGGGTGTCGATGGATTCACTTAAGGAAGCGCCATGAATATGATGAAGAACCAGTTGAAACACAATAATGTCGACAGAAGCATCCGCCACGATATTCATGTTTCTTGCATCACCGACCAGTTTCTCTATTCCGGGATCGGTGATACACTTCATCATGGCGGGCGAAATATCCATGGCGATGATCCTGCGGGGAAGCCGTGTATCATAGGAAAATTTACCTCCGTTTCCCACGTCCAATACATCGCGGCCCTTAACAATCTGATCAAGCCGTTCCTGGATCAGGTCATACATCATGCTCCATGTATCAGCCGCGCTCTGATATTTATCAGAAATCCCCTCAAAATGCTGATGTTCCCTGGTTTTTTTCATTCCTAAGCAGGACATTTTCCTTTTACTTTTTTGCTGCCTGCCGGCTCCGTTCCAATATCTTTAATTATCCATCACGCAGCGGACGGAGAAGCCAAAGCCGGCACCGGTCAGCTGCCGGGCAACCTGGGCGTTGGTGTAATGCAGTTGCCAGTAGAGGGGGAATCCGCCTTCATTCTTGGAGGATGACCACAGGTAGGCACCGGCATGTAAACCCGTGCCGACGCCATAGTAGAACCTTTGTCCGGCTCCCAGGGCTGAAAAGCCGCTCTCGTTGGTTGCTCCCGTATTGGGCGACTGCCAGTGGGTTTCACCATATTCCTTCATTTTCCCCCCTGCATCCGTTCCGGTCGGATTGCCAGGATTGACCATGCAATCCACCGTGGGATCGAGGAAAGTGAAAAGGGTACACCAGTCATCCTGGGAGGGCATATGCCAGCCGGCCGGACAGATCCCCTGGCTTCCCGGTACATCAGTATATTGCATGGCTTCATTCCACATGTAATATGCCCCGTAAACCGCACAATTGGCCGGGTCATTATTGTAACAATACTTCTCCCTAACACCATTGTCAGACGATACAGTGGCCATCGGGATCATGCTTCCCACATTCAGGTTCTCCCGCATCCAGCATTGTGTACCGATCTGAACGGTATTGTATATCTGGCCTTCATATTCGAAGGAGGGAAGGCCCGGGCATGGGCCGCCCATACCGGGATCGGTGAAAGAGATGGTGACGGTATCGGATGTACCGGCACACAAGGTACTTACGGTCCAAACGAGGGTGTAAGTGGTTCCCTGAAGCCCTGTGAACTGGGAGGAGGGATTCGACGGTTCCGCCACCTGGCCGCCTGTTCCGTCAATGACAGTCCATTGCCCGTCGCCCGAGAGCGGTACAAGGGCTGCAAGCGTAGTGTAAGTGCTGCCCACATTCTGGTCGGGTCCGGCATCGGCCTGGCTGGGCATCGGGGTGCATGCAGGCGGCAGGAAGGAAACATCCAGGTCGCCGTAACAAATAGCATGCGCAGTCAGATCAATACTTTCTCCCGTGCCAAGACTAAAACCCACTGCCTCGAAAAGCCAGTCTCCTGCCGGAAAGGTTTGTATCAGGCCGGCAAAACGCTGCAGTATCATGAAGGCATCCACGGAGTTGATATATCCGCTGCCGTTCACGTCGCCGGCTGAAAAGCGCATTCCCTGCAGGTTCACAACGCCAACAAAATGCTGCAAAGCCAGGAGCGCATCGGTGGCATTGATGCCGCCCGGTTCAAGCGAAGTCTCCATCGTAAGGGTATAGGAGCCTGCATCGGTCTGACAGAAGGAAAACCGGCCCTGGTAATCTGTTACATCCGTGGCTACCACCTGTCCTTCCGCTGTCCGGAGTGCCACACTGATCCCGTATACCGGACTTGAAAGTGCATTGAGGTAAACCACCTGCCCGGTGATATTCGGACAATTCTGAGCACTTAATTCCGTAACTGACAGTAATGCAACAACCACAGCCGGAAAAGTCAGAGCCAAACGGATCAATCGATTGCTTTTCATAAAAGATGAGTTTTATTTATTACTAAATCAATTAATTACAAAATTACCCTCTGTACTTGCAGGGAAGACAGTTAAAAAACAACCCGTACAGTCCTTACTTACCTAGCACCAGGATACGGTCGGCCACCATGTTTTCCTTGTTCCCGCTGATGATCAGCCTGAGCTGATAAACACCCGGGGGACCCAGCAGGCGGGGATCAAGCAGCAGGGATTCCTTCAGCACCTGTCCGATGGTTCTGCTCAGTACACACTGACCGGTTAGGTTGTAGACCAGGATGCTTACCTCCGATATTTCACTAAGGTTCAGGTCAAGATGTAACCTGTCGCTTGCAGGGTTCGGCCAGAGCAGGAAAGGCAGCACAGATGCTTCGCCGCTGATACGGATTTCAGGGTATTTAAGCAGGACTGACTCCAGGGGAACTGCGTCGGGTCCGGCTGTTTCACTCCCGGAAAGCACTTCAAAGCCGGCAGGTATATCATCAACACCGGAAGCAATCAGCATGCTGAACAGCTTAGCGCCCGCGCTGACTGTAAGCGGCTGAATCCGGTACCATGCCATGCTGAGGACTCCTTCATCCAGCCGGAAAAGCGCGGGTTCCCCGTCGGCCATCCTGACATCCAGTACTTTGAGTTGTGAGGGACAGGACAGTTTCAGGGAAAGGGCGCCTATTTCGATCTGGCGGCCGGCATAGAAGGAGACCCATGTTTCCTCTCCCTGATGCAGTTCAATGCTGCCTTCCTGTTCCAGAACCACCTGAGGCTGCATCTTATACGGCGGTTCGTAGGTTCCGTTCACATCGCCGTAACAAAGACCGTAAAAGTCCAGTACCAGGGGTGTGGTTTCCACCATCAGCAGCTGCGGAACTCCGAATGCCCAGTCACCTGCCGGGAAACCGTTGATATATCCCGCGAATCTTCTGATGGTGATCAGGGCATCGAGGGAATTCACATAGCCGTTATCGTTCACGTCGGCTACCTCAAAAAGCAGACCGGTCAGGGTGATCATCCCCACATAATGCCTGAGGATGATAAGCGCATCTGTGGCATTGACGCCGCCCCAGGGCGTTTGGGAGAAACAATGCAGGCCGTACATACCGGCCTCGACAAAGGGGAAATTGAAGTTACCGGAAGCATCGGTTGATGCGGAGTCAACAGTAGTGTTATTCTGGTAAAGCACCACTTTTACTGCAGAGAGCGGACCTTTGGATAAGCTGAGATAACTGATATTCCCTGAAACCTGGGCCCCCTGCGGAATCACCACATACACAGTGACCGTGTCTGTCCGGACAATTCCCTCATTGTCTGTCACAGTGACCGAATAGGTGGTGGTCATTGCGGGGGAGGCAACGGGCGCTTTGATATCGGCGGCATTCAGGCCGGTAAGCGGACTCCATGCATAAGTAAAGGGTTCGGTACCTCCTGCAATGACCACATCGAGCTGGCTGCTTTCGCCGGGATTAATGGTTTGTGGCAGGGCCACGGCATTGATCAGCATGGCGCCCAGCCAGTTGATGTTACCATAAGGATCGTTTTCGTAGGTTTCGCCGCTGAAATCACCTGTATAACCCACGAAATTCACCTCGCCGGAAGCGGAAAGCATGGTGACATTGTTCGCGCTTCCCCAGCTGTTTTCCGGGAAACTGGTATGCTGCGACATCATCTCCTGGTCAGTCAACCGGAGCAGGACTCCACCAGCTTGTCCCTCGCGGAAAGTACAGTGGCTGAAACCCAGGAAAGGGTTTACGGCCGTAGCGTTGCCCAGGGTGATCCCCTGGCTGTCCATGTATTCGAAGAGGGCATGACGGGTATGGATCTCCCCAAACTCGGTGGTAAAGTGATAATAGTTCTGCCCGATATGCGTAACGGTGGCTTCATCGCCTGCTTCCCCCATGATCCTGATTACACCGCCGTTCGACCACAAACCCTGTGGACCGAGTTTGAGGGTAGCGCCCGTATCCACCTCCAGGGTGGCAGCGGTGGTCAGCAGGGCTACGCCTCCGCCAAAAGCAGCCGTATGGCCGTTCAGATCGAATTCTCCCAGGTTCACCACCAACAGGCCGAGCGGACAATTCAGGTCGGAATTCAGCCAGACCCTGCCGTCATAAGGATCCGAACTCCCTTCAGGTATCATTTTTTCCACATGGATTTCGGGCATGCAGCCATTCCCGTTGAAAGCAAAGCTTTGAAAAGCGGGACCGGAAAAAGCAAATATCCCGGGATTGATCAGTCCGTTCCAGTTGCCGTTGGCATGCACATAGCCGTTACCCCTCAGGAAATGGATCAGACCTGCCTGGCCGTTCTTCCAGGTCCCGGAAACCAGATCCAGATTACCCGAAATATCCACACCATCCTGAGGATTAAACTCCCCGGAGGCTTTCTCAATTCTCAGGTTATTAAAAGATTCGTACCCGATGGCTGACACAAGCGATTGATCGCCACTGCCCCAGAAAATAAAGTCCTTGACCGGCCTGAATCCGCGGTAATAATTCGGAGGCAGGACATTGGCATTGATCCAGTTACCATACAGATATATTGTATTATCCTGACCGGAATAGGATTGTAGTCCGGCCAGCAGGGATATCACTGCATCCCCGCCTATGTTCAGGCTGGTATTCAGACGCAGGTTAAAGGAGCCCTGTTGTACAAGCAAATCATTGAGGATAAGAATATTGCTATTCTGGGTGCAATAAAGCCTGGCCGTATCTGCCAGTGATTTTTTCACCACCAGATCATAGAATAATTCATCGGTCCAGATATAACTATCCTGCTGCCCGGTAAAAATCACCCTGCCGTTGCCTGGAATAAAAGACGGGCCAAGGGTGTTTTTGCTCCAGTCTCCCCTGATCTCGATGGTATCCGGTGCGGCACACTGGCCCGAGTTCAGGGTAAAATCACCTTTGATCAGGATATTATCCATCATGATGGCCGTATCGGCAGGGCATTTTGCGATGGTCAGGTCGTAAAATGCAAAACCGGGGACCGCATAGATGCGTGAAGGGCCGTCGAAGGTGAACATTACGGTGCCATGGTCAGGATGGAAATCAGGATTATTCCCGAGCAGATCTCCTGAAATCCAGATCTCCCCTCCTGTGATCTGGTAATTGAAATTGCTGAACGATCCGCTGAATTCAAAACCATTGGAACGCACATCAAGGATACCGCCCGACATATTGAAACTGCAGTTGTCTGCTCCCGGCCAGTGTACCGTCACGCCCGGAGCCGTGAGCATCACCGTGCCATTGGTGATCTTCATACTGCCCATAAGATCAAGCCCCCCGCTTGTATTATGCAGGGACAAGCTTCCGGAATAAACTTCCCAAGAGCCGGGGATGCCATTTCCGATAAAATCCCAAATGGTCACATCCGCATTCATGACCTTCACCGTACCTGCCGTCCATTCGAACTTATCCACGATGATGTCCTGATCCGTAAAGCCCAGGAAACCCCCGGGATTATCGAGTATCAGGTGTTGAAAATGACCTCCGTCCACCACTTGTTCCGGATACACGCCGTTGAACACCACCTTACTGTTACCATAAATAATGTTGTTGGCCGTATCCACATAATTTAATCCCACAGTCAACACCAACTGGTGCAGGATGATCTGACCGGAATGCAGCCCAATGCTTTCCCGGATGCAAAGCGTATCGGAATAAATATTCCATATTTCCCAGGTGTGGGTTCCGATATCCACCATCAAGCCATTCAGGAAGCTGCCGGGCAGCGGCGTGAAATCCGTACCGGGATCTCCCTGAAGGATGATGTCACCATCGTAACAAAAAATATGCGCATCCCAGACGGCAAAGGCACCATGAATCCGGAAAGCCGTGTGAGCATAATACTTCACGGTCGTGCCTGTTCCGCTGTTAAAAAAATCATGCAGACGCACATCCGCCGTGGAAGCCTGGCTGAAGTTCAGGGTGCCAGGTGCCGTGATCGCATTAAAAATGGACTGGAAATAACAATCGTTGTCATGGCTTGTGATCCAGCAATCACTATTTCCCTCGAACTGAACCTGCCCGGCCGTCAGGTCTACCGCCGCTCCGGCATGGAAAGTCCAGTCACCGCTCATTTTGATAAAGCTGATTGCATCCATCTGTGCAGTGGAACCAGGCATCCAGTCAATATCACCGGTGATGATCAGGTTGTCGTAGGAAGTGATGGAAATATGCCCCGATATCTCCGCATCACCATGTACCGACAGATCGTCATCCAGGGTGAGGGATGCTCCGGAAGCAACACCGAGATCCAGACATGCTGCCGGAAGAGCGGTGATCACCGGGTAATTCACCAGACCTGCAGGAATGACCACATTATCACCGGCATCGGGTAGCTGAACAGGATTCCAGTTAGCCGCGGTATGCCAGTCGGAGGAAACATTGCCGGTCCATGTCAGCTCCTGTCCGGGAACAATAAAAACACAAAGCACCCAAGTCAGCAGGGTGCAGGTAAAAAGGCGTAAACAGGTTTTCATTATTTCAGCATTTAAGTAAATGAATTATCAAATATATGATTTAGATTCAGGCTGAAAAGATACGAACAAAACAGGCTGTTGTCAATATTCCGGGTCTATAATTATCTTTGATGCCAAAAAAAAATCGCAGACATGTTCAGAATTCCACTACGACCGTCAATACTGGTTTTTACCATCATGTATCTTTCCGGCTGCCCCGTCAGCAAGGCCTGTACCAACCTGATCATCACCAAAAAAGCGAGTGATAAGGGTTCTGTGATGATCACCTATTCTGCCGACTCCCATACACGTTACGGGAGTTTGTTTTTTTATCCTGCAGCCGACCATCCCGCGGGCAGCATGGTGGATATCGTACATTACGAAAACGGGAAAATCACGGGACGCATCCCTGAAGTTGCGCACACATTCAGTGTGGTGGGATTCATGAATGAACACCAGGTGGCCATTGGTGAAACAACATTCGGGGGGCATGACTCCCTGCAGTCGCAGCCGGGTGCCTTTCTTGATTACGGTTCCCTGATGAAGCTGGCGTTGCAGCGTGCGTCTACAGCCCGCCAGGCCATCCGGGTGATTGCGGAACTGATGGCTGAGTACGGCTATGCTTCCCACGGGGAGTCGCTTTCCGTCAGCGATGCCAATGAAGCCTGGATCATGGAGATCATCGGGAAAGGGAGATATGAAAAGGGAGCCGTTTGGGTGGCCCTGATGATCCCTGACGGTTACGTAAGCGGTCATGCCAACCAGGCCAGGATCACTTTTTTTCCGGTACAGAAGGCCAACAAATGGGACGATCCGGCTCAGACCTGCTTTCACAGTCCCGATGTGATCAGTTTTGCAAAGAAAAACGGATTCTACGGGGGTAATGAAAAAGACTTCAGCTTTTCAGATGTTTATAATCCGGTTGATTTCGGAGGGGCAAGGTTTTGTGATGCCAGGGTATGGTCTTTTTTCCGCCAGGTGAACCAGGGAGTCAGGGAGAATCCTTATTATACGGAATATGCGCTCGGAAGCATCCGGCATGCAACGAACTTCCCCGACGGCAAACCCAATCCCCACGCTTATGCTACCAACCGTCTGCCCTTGTGGGTGAAGCCGGATATTCCCCTGAGTCTGCCGCAGGTATTCGCCTTTATGCGCGACCATTATGAAGGAACCCCTTTAAGCATGACAGACGGCCTCGGCGCCGGGCCCTTTGCCCTGCCCTACCGCTGGCGTCCCATGGAGTTCAAAATTGACAGCTTCACTTACATCAACGAAAGAGCCATCGCCACCCAACAAACCGGTTATACCTTCGTGGCCCAGTCAAGAAACTATCTTCCCGATCCTGTCGGCGGCATTTTCTGGTTCGGTGTGGATGACGCCGACGGCTGTGTATTCGCTCCTATGTACTGCGGTATCACTGAAATCCCCGAGGCATACCGCACCGGAAATGGAAGCATGATCCAATGGTCTGACAATTCTGCCTTCTGGACGTTCAACCTGGTAAATAACTGGGCATATACGCGTTATAACATGATCCATCCCGAGATAGCACAATACCAGAAAGAGCTTGAGGACAAACATATTGCAGAAAGTGCGGCCACTGACCTGAAAGCGGCAGCATTGTACAAAACCGATCAAGCAGCCGCCCTGTCCCTGATTACCGGTTTTTCGGTAGAAACCGGCAATACACTTGTCGCTGCCTGGAAAAGCCTTTTCCACTACCTGTTCATGAAATACATGGATGGAAACAGGAAGAAAAGCGAGGGCAGACAACTGCTTGACAACGGTAACGGAAGAGGAATCCCTCCCCCGCCCTCGCATCCCGGGTACGGAAAGGAATGGGAGCGGCGGATGGTGGAGAATACGGGAGGACGATATAGGAAGTGAGGCGTTTGCACGTGTGCGCGTGTGTACGTTTGCACGTGTGCACGTGTGGACATGTGCACGTGTGGTCGTGTGCGCGTGTGGACGTGTGCGCGTGTGCAGATGAAGTGATCAGGGTTTCAGGCAGAAATAACTCAGGAAGGTTCCGGTGCTTTCAATGGTGAAAGCTTCAAATCCTGCCTCTTTCATTTTATCGATCAGCGGTGCCGGAACAAAGGGCGTGGTTAGTTCCATGATTTCGCCGGGCCGCATCTTTTTTGAAAGCTGCATCACTTCGCCGAGGGGATGGCCTCCGCTTTCTATCAGCGGCCCGGCATCGAACCGGATGCTGATCCTTGAGGGATTGAACCAGTCCGGGTTGCCATCGTAGGCAAGATCTGCTGTATCCCCTGCAAAACGATCCTTCCCTGCAGCCTGTCTGAGGGTATTCACCAGTACTTCCACCTTCAAACCGCCGATTGCCGCCGCTTGCTGAAGCGAAGCCACTTTGGCCAGGGTCTTGCGCAGGACAGGATTCTTCAGCCGGGCAAAGGCCGGAGAAAGCCCTGTCAATACCGGTTCCAAACCGGGATAATGTTCCAGGAGCTCTCCGATCCTGGTTTTTGGAGTGATCTCTATGTTTTCGGATTGCATCGGATAATGAATTAAACTACTGATATTCTGAAGTTTATATGATCATGTCCTGGGCGCATAGGAGAGCAGGCGTTGCTCACCTTCCAGTGCGCGGTAAGGGGTCAGATCCTGGCTGAACTCAAGGGTGCCAAGGTATTGACCGTCTTTGTCCCTCAGGGCAAAGTATTCAATAAAGATGAATTTCCCGTGCAGCTGTATCCAGAAAGGAGCGCTGTTCTCCTTACCGCTTTTAAAATCGTTAAGTATCTGATCCACCACATTTACGCTGGAAGGCGGGTGACATAACCTGACGTCTCTTCCGAGAATCGCCCGGTTCCGGGGAAAGATCCTGTCGGGTCCCATGGAGAAAAAGCGGACTTTGTCGTCCTTGTCCACAAAGGTGATGTCGATCGGAAGGGTATTGAATACCGCGGTGAGCTCATCGAGGCGGAAATTTCCGCTGGGCATCTGAATAAACCCCTGCGGAAGCTCATATTCCTCATCGGCTTGCAGGCCTTCAGGCTTCCAATCCACGGCCGGATCGTAGAGGCAGTAACCGAACTCAATGGTCTGATTGTAAACCTGGTACCAGTCGAGATCGGAAAGTTTATCCATGCACATGGGAAAGAGAATCTCGTTCTCCTTCATGATCATATCACCGATGGCCTGCAAAGCGGGTTTGAGAGCGAAGTCCACCACGCCCTGCAGGTCTTCCCTGCCGAGTTCACCTTCCACGGTCAGGGCTTCAAGGGCTGTTTTCATGTATTCCCTTGTCTCGTCATGCTTACCCCACATGACCTTGGGCGGACCGGTAATACCGTATTTCTCAAGGAAAGGGAATACCAGGTATTCCTTCCTTTTGTAATGCTTGTCCACATCCATCAGGGCATTGAAGATCCGGCGCAAACCAAGGCGAAACTCAGCCGTATCGGTTTCCGAAAGCCCGGTCAGGCTGGCGAACATGGCTTCTGCCTTGCTGATCTCAGCCTGAAGCGCTTCATTCTCTTTGAGGAAGGTGTCGACAGGATGGCCTTCGGGAACCGCTTTGGCTCCCGACTGGTCTATGTGACCGTCAAGCACCATGGTGTGGATATCGCAGAATTGTAGTACCTCTTCGGCAGGCAAGCCTTCATTGATCAGCTCCTGTTCCACTTCCACCACTTCGTCGTAAGGGATGGAAGCCAGGATCTGTACCAGGCGGTTGCGCACCAGGTCGGGCGCTTCGCCGGCGTGAAGCTGCAGGATCATGTGTTTGAGCAGCTCCTTGCGTTTTTCGCTGTTGTTGAGTAGTTCTGACATTGTTTTTTTTTTGAAAGGGAGACGCGATGAATCGCGTCTTTACTGGAGGGGCGATGAATCGCGTCTTTACTGGGGGGGCGATGAATCGCGTCTTTACTGGGGGGAGAGAGACGCGATGAATCGTGGCTGTGCTGAGGCGGATCAGGCTTCGCGGATCATGGTGAGCAACATCTTGAAGCGGGCTGTCGCATTCACGGCGTGGGGAATGCCGGCCGGCATGATGATACTTTCACCCGCCTGCAGGCTGTGTGGCTGGCCGGCTATCACCACCTCCCCGCTGCCTTCAATCACCTGCACCATAGCATCAAAAGGCGCCGTATGTTCACTGAGCCGCTGCCCCTGATCGAAAGAGAACAGACTGACGTTGCCTGTCTTCTTGTCCAGAACCCGCTTGCTCACGATACCGTTTTCAGAGTAATCAACCAATTCGTTGAATTTCATTACTTTAGCTTTTTCAAAGAGATTTGTTTCCATATTATTACTGATTGTGATATTGCTTATTTAGAATCGTTACAAATATAAAACAACATTTAGGTATTTTGGTTCTTAAATGTCTATAATTTTTCGCAAAAAATGTGAAGATCTGCCTTCGCTAATTCATTACTGCGACAACCGATCACAAGTTCAGTAAGCCTGTGAAAAGGAAATAAGCCAGTTCTTCACCGGCTTTGGTTTACGCCTGCTAAACAGGCTCAGGGTGTAGAAAGCGCCACCGGGATCACTTTTCCGTTGAAGAAGCGATGTCCTGTCCGGGCGAATTGTGCGATAAAGGAAGCCATTTGTGCGGCGGTAAGCGGCGCCTGATAGCCGGGGAATGCTTCTGAGAGCATCTCTGTTTGCACTGCACCGAGTGCAAGCGCATTGACAGCAATACCACTCTCTTTCATTTCCAGTGCAAGACATTCGGTAAGGACGGCAACGGCAGCCTTAGAGGCGCTGTAAACCGACAGGCCGGGAAACTTCACACTCCCCTGTACCCCGCCCATGCTGCTGATATTCAGGATATGACTCCCCTCGCCCAGCAATGGGAACAAGGCCTGGGTTGTTTCGAGGACGGCCCGCACATTGGTATGAAAAACACGGTCGAAGTCCTCCCGGCTAATGTCATACCATGGCTTGTTAAGAAGGAATCCGGCATTGTTGATCACCACATCCAGCCGGTTGGTGTGAAGCGCCGTAAACTCTTCTAACTGCTGCAAATCACCTGCAAGCAGATCGAAAGTGAAGGGAAAGATTCCGGCAAACGGCAGGGTGTTTCCTCTTTCGTGCCCGAGCCAGTGGTGTATGGCGGCCGTATTTCTGGAAACCGCGATGATGTTGTTTCCGCTCTCCTGTGCAAAAAGCTTCACAAGCTCCAGTCCTATCCCTTTGCCTGCGCCTGTTATCAGAATATTCATAACACCTGCATTTACGGGTATAATCAAAGATAATCCGGTTGTGGCGGTTGTTCTCCGGTGAAGGGTGCGATGGCCCTGTGATAAATCCCGTGCATGTATGCGATGGCCATGCCGTAATTGGTCACGGGTATTCCCAGCTTCACAGCCTGACGGATGCGGTTCATAAGCTGTTTGCGCGTGATCATGCATCCGCCGCACTGTACCACCAGGGCATAAGCAGCAAGATCGCCTGGAAGTTCCGACAATCCGGCAACCACATCGAAATGCAGTTTCTTTCCGGTGAAATTGCTCATCCAGCGCGGGATCTTCACCCTGCCGATATCATCGCATGAAACATGATGGGTGCAGGATTCGAGGATCAGCACCTTATCGCCGTCATTCAGGCGGGAGATTGCCGGGGTTCCTTTCAGGTAATTTGAGAAATCGCCTTTCTGGCGGGCAAGGACGATACTGAAGCTGGTGAGCGGGATCTCGCGGGGTATGCTGGCATCGGCCTTGGGAAACACCTGGCTGTCGGTGATCACCAGGGCCGGCCTGGGCTGCATTTTGCGGAAAAAGGCATCTACTTCCCTTTCCTTGCACACCACGGCGATTCCGTCATGATCGAGCACATCCCTGATCACCTGCACCTGGGGAAGGATCATCCTGCCTTCCGGTGCTTCGATGTCGATGGGAGTGATCAGCAAGACCACATCGCCGTAGCGGATCAGATCGCCTACCAATTGTCCCGGAGTGTAGGCGGATTCCGGGATCAGTTCCTTCATGAGGGCCACGATGGGGGCGGTATCGGCGGCCGTGCGTGAAGAAAAGTCCAGCACCCTGGTATGGTATGTCTCTTCGAGGGAATCCCTGAACCCGGGATCGAGGGGGAGCAGGTCGCTTTTATGATGAATGACAAAGAAAGGGGTGTCAGATTCCCGGAATTTCCGGACCAGGTCTTCTTCTTCCCGGCCGAAGGTATTTGCACTGACCAGCAACAGGGCCAGGTCGATGATCTTCAGGGTTTCCAGGCTTTTCTGTATCCGTTTTGCACCCAGCTCCCCGCTGTCGTCGATGCCGGCGGTGTCAACCAATACCACGGCTCCGATACCGGGAATTTCCATCGACTTTTTCACCGGATCGGTGGTAGTGCCCGGAACATCGCTCACGATGGCAATATCCTGCCCTGCCAGCCGGTTGATCAACGAGCTTTTACCCAGGTTTCTCCTGCCGAAGATCCCGATGTGTGGTTTTATTTCCCTACCCTTGCCTGCCATCACCTGTATTGATTTGAATTATTGCATGTCATCCAGCGTATAGCCCAGTTTCAGCAGTTTGTCGGCCTGCAGCATGTGTTTCAGCTTCGCATCATCCAAAAAACCATATTTGTTGTTGCAGGAGAATACATCCAGGTTTTCTTCCTTCATTTTCATGGCCAGGCTGGCAGCCTGGTGATAGCCGATAAGCGGTATCAGGGCGGTAGTGACGGACGGACTGGCGTACAGCCTTTGTATGGCCGCATTCGCATGCACCGCAATATTCATCAGCATATGATCATGCATCGTATTACATGCCGATATCAGCAATTTAAGACTGTCGAGCAGGGCATGTCCGGCCAGTGGAAGGTAGGCATTGAGTTCAAGGCATCCCTGTCCGGCGAGAGAAGTGATAAGGACATCATTGGCATAGACCTGGTGAGCGACACTGATGACATATTCAGGGATTACCGGGTTCACTTTTCCCGGCATGATGGTGGATCCCATTTGCCTGGGCGGCAGCGAAATCTCTTTGGGCCGGATGATATCGGAAGCAAGGAGGCGCAGGTCGGCAGTCATTTTTTCGAGGTTCACCGCATGGGCTTTGAGGGTGGCATGAACTTCCACCAAAGCATCCAGGTTGCAGGTCACATCCTGCATATTTTCACTGCGGCCGAGGGGAAGGCTGGTCAGTTTACGGAGTTCCTGCACCACATCCATAATGAAAAAGCGCGGGACAGAGAGGCCGCTTCCCACTGCCCCGCCGCCGAGGTTCACCAGCTTCAGCCTTTCAAGACATTTGGAAACCCGCCACCAGTCGCGTGACAGGGCTTCGCTGTATGTACTGAACAGCCTGCCGTAACTGTTGGGAACCGCTTCCTGCATCTGGGTGAATGCGATCCTTAAGTCGTGATGATGAGCAGTTTCGAGGGTTTCGACTCTTTGTCTCAAGCCGTTGATGGCTGATTCCAGGGAATTGAGCAGGTTCATGGCCGCCACACGCAGTGCGGTGGGAACCACATCATTGGTCGACTGGAAGATGTTGGCGGTTTCTACCGGATCCACCAGGGTGTATGTCCCTGGCGGATGGCCGAGTTGTTGCAGGGCAAGATTGCTGATGATCTCATTGACATTCATATTGATGCTGGTACCGGCCCCCCCGCTGATGGCCGGAACGATGAAATGCCCGAAATGTAATCCTTCTGCCACCATGCCGGAAGCAATGATGAGGGCTTCAAGCACATCGGGCGGAATACCCTTTAGTTGCGGCTTATCCTCACCCTGGCGTTGCTTCAGGGCTTCCGCATAATTCCGGTACGACGCATAGCAGGCTTGTTTGACCACACCCATTGCCATGTACCATTCAGGATGAAAAAGGCTGCTGCCGGGAAAATTCTCCTTCGCCCTCAGGGCATGGATTCCGTACAAGGCCTCAGCAGGGATCTGCCGCTCGCCGAGGAAGTCTTTCTCCGTCCTGTATGCCAGGGTCATCCGTCAGGTTTTGATTTTTGTGTTGACAATGGTCAGGATTTCCGCTTCCGCCAGGATTGCTTTTCTTTCAATTTCCGTTCCTTCTTCCAGCATTTGATGTACAAAAGCTTTATCCTCTAATCCGGGGGCATTGATTTTCACATTCAAAAAGGCACCCATCACGGCCGAGCGGGCGGCAAGTGCTCCCACTCCCGCATCTGATACGGAATTGGGGTTGCCGCTTTCAGCCATCGCCCTGATGATCTCCATGCTGTCGAAGGCCCGTTTCATGACCCTGAACGGAATCTCTATCGCATAACGGGTTGCATCCTGAACAGCCTGTTTGCGGGCAGCTTTCTCTTCTTCAGTCCCTTTGGGGAGTCCGAAAGCATCCATGATGCGGTTAAACGCACGGGTATCCTCATCTATCAGCCACAGCAACTCGTCCTTGATGTGTTGTCCTTTCTCCGCCCATTCCGAAAATTCCTCCCAGCGATCGTCCCAGCCCGCCTTATGAGAGGAAAGGTTGGCGACCATGGTGGCCAGGGATACGCCCATGGCGCCCATGGCTGCGGAAACCGATCCGCCCCCGGGTGCGGGAGATTCGGATGCCGTTTCATTGGCAAAACCTTCGATGGTCAGGTTCACCAGTTTCTTCTCTTCAGGGTTCTCCAACAGGTATTCGATGATTTTTTCCCTGGGACTGAATGGTTTGAGATCGTCCAGACCAAGCGATTTCACCGCGATTTTAATGATCTCCTCCTCCGAAACACCCACCGATCGTTTCTGTTTGCGAAGGAAATACTTGCCGGCATCAATCATGGCACTTTTCGGAATAAGGCCGACCAGTTCCGACCCGGTCACCCGCAGGCCCCGTTCAAGTGCTTTGTTGCAGGCTTCCTCAAAAGCGACATGTACCGGTGTGATGCTGATATTGGTAAGATTGACCGAGACCTGGGCGATTCCATATTCTTCGATGAACCAGCCGATGGCTTTACAGGCTTTCAGGGCGCCGGGAATCCAGATCTCGTTTCCGTTCTCGTCTTTTTTTATTTTGCCGGTAATAGGATTCCCTTCCCTCACCGGTCGACCCTTCTCCCTTATATCGAAGGCAATGGCATTGGCCCTGCGAACGGATGTGGTGTTCAGGTTCACGTTATAAGCGACCAGGAAGTCGCGGGCTCCGATGGCGATGGCACCGGCCGTGGGGTTAAAAACGGCAGGTCCGAAATCCGGTTTCCAGTGCGGATCCTTCAGTTTTTCCGGCAGCCCTTCGTATTCTCCTGAGCGGCAGTTGGCCAGGTTGCGGCGTTCCTCGGTAAAAGCGGCATTTTCATAACAATAGACCGGGATGCCGAGCTCCTTACCAACGCGTTCTGCCAGGCGACGTGCCCAGGCGGCCGTTTCTTCCATGCCGATCCCGGCCACCGGCACAAGCGGACATACGTCCGTAGCGCCGAAACGCGGATGTTCACCCTTGTGATTTCTCATATCGATCACTTCCGAGGCCTTGCGGATAGCCCTGAATGCAGCTTCAATCACTGCTTCCGGTGTACCGACAAATGTCACCACGGTACGGTTGGTGGCTTTACCCGGATCTACGTCAAGCAAACGGACGCCTTCCAGGGTTTCAACCTGGTCTGTGATCTGCCTGATCACCGCCATATCGCGCCCTTCGCTGAAATTAGGCACGCATTCAATGAGTTGGTTCATGAGTTACCCTTGTTTGAGGCGGCAAAGGTAATAAAAAGCAGGTGAAGGATACAGCTGGATGACTGGTCGAGATGATTGGGCGTTTAAACGATCAGTCATTATCACCAAGGATTATTCTGTCTAAATTGCATCCATATTCCAGCCCGACATGCGTAAAGGACAGTATATATTACTGATAATGACGATATTCCTGTCAGGTCCCCTGTTGCCGCAGCAGCAGGTCATTCCGGAACCTGCCAGCAAGACGGTCCATGCTGCAAGAACGGAGCGTGCACCAAGGATTGATGGTCTGTTGACGGATACCTGCTGGCAGCTTGCTTCCGTGGCAGGCGATTTCGTAGAATATTCCCCCCGAAACGGCGGTATACCCCCATTCCGGACGGAAGTCCGATTCCTTTACAACGATGAAGCGCTGTTTGTGGGAGTGATGATGTACGATCCCTTTCCCGACAGCATCGACCGGGAGCTCGGACGGCGCGATGAACTCGAATCCCTGAACAGTGACCGCTTCTCGGTAGATATCATCCCGTATAACGACGGATTGAATATGTACGAGTTCAAAGTGGGCCCCTCCGGAGTCCAGAATGATGTCAAATACACGGCCATCGGACAGGATCCCTTCTGGGATGCCGTGTGGGAATGCAGAACAAGCATCGTTGACAGCGGATGGATTGCTGAGTTCAGGATTCCCTTTTCTGCACTGCGGTTTCCTTCAACACCCATGCAGACATGGGGGATCAACATGTGGCGAAATGTCAACCGTCGGAATGAATGGTCGACCTGGTGTTATGTGGACAACAAAACAGATAATATTTTCCGCTATTACGGAGAAATCACGGATATTAAGGATATCCGTCCACCCTTCAGGTTGTCATTATACCCCTATGCTGCCACTTATGCAGAGAAAAATCCCGGCCAGAAGAAGTGGTCCTACCTTGCAAAGGGAGGACTTGACCTGAAAATGGGCCTCAGCGACAGCTATACGCTGGATATGGTGCTGGTACCGGACTTCGGACAGGTACAGTCCGATGAGGAAATCCTGAATCTGAGTCCTTTCGAAGTACAATATGATGAGAAAAGGCAATTCTTTACCGAAGGAACAGAATTATTCAATAAATGTAACATATTCTATTCCAGAAGAATAGGAATGAATCCCCTGGGATTTTCCGGTGTTTATCAACAACTTGAGAAAAATGAAGTGGTGGTCGAGAATCCGGAAGAAACGCGCCTGATCAATGCCACCAAGCTATCGGGCAGGGGCAAGGACGGGCTGGGTCTGGGCTTGTTCAACGCCATGACGGCAGACACCCGGGCAGAGGTGAAAGATACCATTACCGGCAAGGAAAGGAAGATCCTCACCCAGCCTTTCACGAATTACAACGTACTTGTTTTAGACCAGAACCTTCCGAACAATTCTTACCTGAGTCTGATCAACACCAACCTGAGCATTCCGTCGGAAAAATACGCCGCCAATGTCAGCGGGGTGGAGAGCCGGCTTTACAACAAACGGAATACCCTTGAATGGATCGGACAGGTGGTGCTGAGCCAGAAATACAGCAGGCAGACCGATCCTTCATTCGGCCACCGGATGTTTTTCTATATCGGCAAACCATCCGGCAAGTACCAATATTATATTTACCGGGATCAAACCGACCGGAATTACGACCCGAACGACCTTGGCTATCTCAGTCACAACAACATGGTGTACAACAAGATTCAGTTCATCAGGCTGATCGCCAATCCCACCAGGACCTTTATCAACTCGAAAAGCCAGATAGCCGCGGGATACAACAACCGTTATCACGACAATCGTTTCAGTGATCTGTTCATAGATGTCACCAATTCCACCACCTGGAATTCTTATTGGTATACCTACATTTCCGTCAGAAGCCATCCTTCAGGATTCAATGATTTTTACGAACCCAGGCTAAGCGGAGCCTGGTACCATGCTCCAGTTTCTCACTCTTTTGTTTGGCAGGTCAGCAGTGATACCCGCAAGCGGTTTCAAGGCGTGTTTAGTGTAAATATGAAGTATTCCCCTGCCAATCATAATGATGTGATCCAGCTGGTGTTTGATCCCAGGTTCAGGGTAAGCGACAGGCTTAGCATCAGCCTGAGCAGTATGGTCGACAGGGAAGTGAATAATTACGGCTGGACCGGAACACTGAGTGAAGAACCGGGAGACAAGCCATCGGTCATCTTTGCCAGGAGAGACGTCAGTACAGTAAGCAACAGCCTGCTGGTGAAAGTGATCTTCAACCCGCTTTCATCCATTTCCTGTAAACTCCGGCATTACTGGTCGAAAGCTGTCAACCTGGATTATCATTTTCTGAAGAATGACGGAAGTCTGACACCCTTTCAGTACGACAGTCCGGATATCAATTTCAGGATCTTCACCCTGGATCTGCAGTACACCTGGAATTTTGCACCTGGCAGTGAACTGAGCATTGTATGGAAGAATTCCATGAGGTCGGAAGGCAGCGTGGCTGACGATTATTACTGGGATAGCCTTGAAAACACCTTCCGCCTGCCCCAGGCAAACAGCATCTCGCTGAAAGCGATCTACTATCTTGATTACAACACGCTTAAACCGGCAAGGAAAAAGGCGGGATTTTCAGCAGGCTCAGAACCCAAGGAATGAGCAAGGCAAGGGTCAAAAGGAAGATCACTACGACCGAGACCACCCAGGACCAGACAACCATGGCAGGATCATAGCTGAACTCCACAAGACTTTTGCCTGCCGTTACTGGCACCGAAAGAAAAGTGCCCTCGTACAACACTGTCTGAACCGCCTGATGATTGACCCTGATATGCCAGCCGGGATAATCATTCTGAAGCAGACAAAGGGTATCGGTCATTGCTGATGTTACTTCAATGATCCATTGATCAGGTTTAAAGCTGAGTCCGACTGGTTGATTAACAGGTTGTTTTTTAAGAAAATACGGCGGGTGAAGGATAATCCGGGCAAAGGCATCAGGCCGTTCAAAGACCAGGTCTTCAAAACTTTTCAGTGCAAAGGGATTATATCCTTCATAGCCAATCTGCTTGTAAAAACAATTCAGGTTAATCCACAGATCTTTGTAACTTTTGAAGGCATCACGGTTCATATTCACCGGATGAAAGCCGGGCGTGGGAAAACCTTCCGGGAAATTTTCCGTCTGACGGTTGATGTCGGACAGGCTGGTTTTTTCCGTATAAACGGTATAGGGTCCGTTCAGGTTGGCTGCGAGACTGAGATCTGCCATGGTAAAAAACAACAGGAATGTTCCAAAATTGATCTTCCTTTTCAGGCTAAAGGCAAGGACAAGCCCCAGGAGGCCGAGTGTAATTATTAACACACTGTTTATTAACAAATTATCTGAGACAGTGGCACCATTGGCTGCAGAAAAAAGATGCTTCCCGAAGACGACGGTCATTGCCTGGTCGTGTTTCAGCAACACCACGGCGAAAGTGATGCATATCAATATAAAAAAACCAATAAGAAAGCGGAGAAATTTCCTTCCCGGGTTCAGATCACCCTTCATGAAATGGTCGAGTGCATACCCTGCCCCCACCAGGAAACCCAGGATCACAAAGATCCTGAATATGGCTGGCATTCGGAAGTAGTTCATCAGGGGAAAAAAATGGTACTGAAAGCTGCGGACGGGCAGATATTCACCCATGGCTGAAACCAGTGAAAAGAAAGCAAAGCCCAGGAAGATCCATTTCAGGGCATGATCTTTTCTGGTCAGCGAAAAAAGGAATAATGCAAAAGGGATCAGTCCGATATAGGCATTGGTCATCGAAAGATCTGTGTTAAACCATGCAGGTTCAGCGACTGCCGCCAGCGGGAAAATAAATGAGATGGCGCTTTGCGGCGAGAATGGACACACCAGTGCCTGCTGCAGGCTGGTTCCGCCACCCCTTGTGATATAGGGGAGGGACTGGAAGAACGATACCAGAAATGGCAATGCCAGAAGAAGTGTGACTGCGCCGGCGACCGATATCAGAAGAAGCAAACGAAACACTGCTTTTCTTCCTGATTTCATGTATAAACTGATTCCGTAATAAACCAACAGGATCAGGAGGAAATAGGAAAGGATAATCGTAAATCCCGGGTATCCGCCGGTCAGGGAAAGCCAGAAAAAAATTGTAAGAGGGATCATATGCTTACAGCGGCGGGTTTCGGCAAGCCTGATAAAGCCGGCAATGATAAACGGCAGCCAGGCCGCGCTGATCAGAAAGGGCAGATGCTGGGCATTCCCCACGAAAAAACCGGAAGAAGCGTAGGCCACACCAAGGAGGGTTCCGCTGAGATTACTCAGTTGAAGCCTGTATGCAAGCCAACGCATTCCGAATCCTGCCAGAATAATATGAGCAAGAAACTCGAAGGAAAGGGTATAAAAGTCATAGCCGGCAAAGGTTCCGATAATCCATGCCGGTAAGTACCAGGCTCCGCTCTGGGGATCGGCATGGATGGGATAACCCAGGTGCTGGTAAGGATTCCAGAGCGGTAATTGCCCATGCTGCAGACAATCGCCGATAAAATACCTCCAGGGAAGTGCCGTGGTAACGATATCATACACCAGGGGATGCTGACCTATGGTCACGGGAAGAAAGGCCAATAAGGGTGTAAGTATCAGAATAACAAACGATCCGATATTTCCAAGCCTGTTTTTATCATGTAACATGAAGCAAAAATACTGATCTTTGCATACCTGGTGTCACAGGCCTTATGTTATAAAAGCTGCAAGGGACCTGCTGCGCCACCGGTGGCGATTGAAACACACATCGCATTCCTGTGTTCTTTCGGTAAAGAACAAAGCATCCTGATGTTGCAAAAACAAGGACTTTCTTAAATCAAGGGTCTGAATATCAGTCATAAGACAACTTAATATGCATAAAACCCGCTTTCGTATTATTTTTTTGAATACGAATCAACTTATAAATATTTCTACATTTGCACCAACCAAATTCCGGGTATGGCAGAGAACATCTGTACCAATCTGAGGACTTGTCCCCTGGTTAACAAACCCCTCCTTCCGGAAGAGCCGGAAAGAAGGGAAGTTTATCTTCAAACCTACTGTTTTCCCGCCAACAACAAATATCTTGAATGCCGCAGGTACATTTTTAAGTTGAAATACGGCTTTTGTCCCGATTTCCTGATGCCTGACTCAGTGATGTGCGAGGATGAGGTACTGGACCGCTATGAGGAGATGTAAGCTCAAAGAAACCAATAACTTATACTACTAATTAGGCGATACTCACAAACACGAACCACATGGCACAAATTGAAATTGAAGGACATGTTTTTGAAGTGGACGGAGATGGATTTCTGACAGATCCATCGCTTTGGAACGACGAGGTGGCCAGGCTGATTGCAAAGTTTGACGGCATTGAGGAGATGAACGACAAGCACTGGGCAATCGTCAGGCTCATCCGCAGCAATTTTGAAGAGAAAGGCATGGCTCCGATGATCCGGACGATATGTCAACATACCGGATTGAAGCTCAGAGAGATATATGAGTTATTCCCACTTGGTCCGGCCAGGGGGGCCTGCCGGGTAGCCGGACTTCCCAAACCCGACGGTTGTGTTTAAGCCATAATCCGATGCATTGGTATCACTGGGTATCACTGGCCTGCCTTTGTGCAGGCATGGCGGGACTGGCTTATCAACTGTTGCGGATTGTACGTTCCGGTTTACCGGCAGACCACAGCCAGGCAGCCGGCAAGCAAAGACCGGCCATCCGCTATGCCATGACCGGGGCGATGAATCCCGTAAAAAAGGAATCTGCCTTCCGGCACTGGCCGACCTATATTGCAGGGGTTGTTTATCATCTGGGCACCTTTCTGGCCATTGGACTGTATTTCATTATCCTCGCGGGTATTGAAACAGGGCGGGTTGCCGCATTCGTGCTGGCCGGGGCATTGTTGTTGTCATCACTTGCAGGCTTTGGTATCCTGTTAAAAAGGATGATCAAACCGGCCTTACGACACCTCAGCATAGCCGACGATTACATTTCAAATCTTCTGGTCAGCCTGTTCCAGCTATGCACCGGCCTGATGCTTGCCGGAGCAGGGATAGAATTCATTTATTACATGATTGTCAGTATCTTATGTGTATATTTACCTTTGGGAAAGCTGCGTCACTGTATCCTGTTTTTCGCCGCCCGTTATCATCTGGCGCGGTTTTACGGGCATCGCGGGGTTTGGCCTCCCAGATCGGCTGCAATGACAGGCAATGATTGAGATTTCAGAAAAACAGAAGGACAGGATGCTGCAAGTGCTGGCATCGAAACTCGACAGCCACCTGCTGACCAGTCTGAACGCATGCGTACGTTGCGGACTTTGTGCAGAAAGTTGTGTTTATTACCAGGCAAGCGGTGATGAGCGGATGATCCCGGCCAGGAAGGTTGAACTGCTGGGTTCCATCTACAAATACTATTATCGTCCACAGGCCAGGCTGCTGCCGGTCATCAGCGGAGCAAGGGCAATCAACGGCAGGACTGTCACCGAGATGATAGACCTGTTCTTTGGTGCCTGCACCGGCTGCGGCCGTTGTGAACCACATTGCTCCATCGGTGTTGCCATTGCCCATGTCAATGCCGTAGGAAGGGCCATGCTCTCAGAAGCCGGGCTTACGCCTGCCAGCCTGCAGTCCACGGTGAATGCAGCTCTCGAAACCGGGAACAACATGGCCATCCCCACGGATGAGTTTGTGGATACCATACGCTGGATGGAGGAAGAAATGCAGGATGAGATCAGCGACACCAGGGCCAGGATACCACTCGACGAAACTGATGTGAATGTCCTCTACACCCTGAATCCGAGGGAACCGAAATTCTTTCCCCTGTCCATCTCGGCCATGGCGAAAGTCTTTTATGCCGCAGGGGAGTCCTGGACGTTGTCCACCCGCATGTATGATGTCACCAATTATGCATTTTTCTCTAATCATGCTGCTGAAAGCCGGCTGATTGCGGAAAGACTCAGAGATGAAGTGTTCCACCTGCGTGCCAAAACCCTCGTCCTTGCCGAATGCGGACACGGTTCGAGGGCTTTCCGCTGGGAAGCGCCCAATTATCTCGGGCATGCACTGCCATTCGAAACCCTGACATCGGTCGAACTCATCCACCGCTACATCACACAAAAAAGGATCAGGCTCGACGGTAAACGGCTGAAAGAAAGGATCACCCTGCATGATCCCTGCAACCTGGTGCGGTCGGGCGGCATTATTCAGGAACAAAGAGACATCATCCACCGCATCGCCGAAGACTTCGAGGAGATGACGCCGCACGGTGCCGATAACCTTTGCTGCGGCGGAGGCGGTGGCCAGCTCGCCATGAGCGAATACAACGAAAGGAGGTTGAAGATCGGTGAATTGAAAGCAGATCAGATCCGCAAGACCGGGGCATCCATCGTCATTACTCCCTGTCATAACTGTGTCGACCAGCTTTCACAACTGAATTTCACCTACAAGTTGGGAGTTCGTATCATGACCCTGGCCGAGTTGGTGGCGGATGCCCTGATATTTGACCAATAAAAAACGCTAAAACAACAGATTATGAGTGAGATGATCTATCTCGACAATTCAGCCACCACCTTTCCGAAGCCGGAAGAGGTTTATACTTATATGGACAGTTTTTACCGCAAACACGGGGTGAATCCCGGACGATCGGGCTTTGATGCAGCCATTGAGACAGAGGAAGTAGTCTTCAACACCAGGAAAATGCTTGCGGATCTTTTCAACGGCGACGGTGATGTGAACAGGCTTACCTTCAGTTACAATGCCAGCGACTCCCTGAACATGATCATCCAGGGGCTCAGCAGGAGGGGAGATCATGTGATCACCACCATGCTGGAGCACAACTCAGTGCTCAGGCCGTTGTATCACCTCTCAAGTGAAGGCCATATCGAGGTCGACCATATCCCTTTCGACAAGGCCGGTTATGTGGATCCCGGCGATATCCGCAAGGCCATCCGGAAAAATACCAGGATGGTGGTGGTCAATCACTGTTCCAATGTGATCGGCACCATACAGCCCGTATCCGAGATCGGCAGGATATGCAAGGAACAGGGTGTTTACCTGGTGGTAGACGGCAGCCAGAGTGCCGGAGCCGTTCCGGTGGACATGCGCACGATGGACATCGACGTCTTTGTTTTCACCGGTCATAAATGCCTGATGGGTCCTACCGGCATTGGTGGTTCCTATGTCATGGAGGATGTACCTGTCCGCTATACCCGTTTCGGAGGCACCGGGGTTCGTTCGGCTCAACAGACTCATCTTGAGGAATTTCCTTACCGCCTGGAATGCGGTACCCTGAACCTGGTAGGCGTGGCCGGACTGAATGCAGGCGTTCGCTGGATCAATGAACATGGTATTGAGAACCTGCACCACAAGGAAATGGACCTGTGGGACAAACTCAGGGCAGGCCTGAGCAAAATTGAAGGAGTGGTGATCTATTGCTGTGAAAGCAGGCAAAACCACAATCCCGTGATCAGTTTCAATATCACCGGCATGGATTCGGGCGATGTGGGCACGATCCTGGATGTGGATTACAACATCGCCTGCCGCACGGGCCTGCAGTGTGCTCCAAAGGTACATGAAGGAATCGGGACAGATAAAATACACGGAACGGTAAGGTTGAGTATCGGTCCGTTCAATACCCCGGAACACATCGATGCCGCCATTGAGGCCGTGTCTGAAATTGCAGAAATAGCCAGGAAAACACCAGCTCCTAAAATGCAGGTGGCTGGTTTGTAGTCCCCCTATATCCTCATTCTCATTCTCATTCTCATTCTCATTCTCATTCTGATTCTCACTCTCATACTCCTTCTCATCCTCATTCTCATCCTCATTCCCATCCTCATTCTCACTCCATGCTCAAAACCTTCAAGATAAAGTCCATCCCCACCGACTCCTGCTCTCCCTGTTTCCATTCAGGCTCTCATGCTATCCCAGCTCCAAT
Organism: Bacteroidota bacterium; assembly: GCA_022709385.1. GTDB lineage: Bacteria > Bacteroidota > Bacteroidia > Bacteroidales > CAIXZF01 > JAKLIX01. Next base: position 152,529 of record JAKLIX010000002.1, read on the forward strand.
CCCCCAATAAATTTTCCGGCCATGTTCGACTTCCAGAACCTCGAAGTTTACAAAAAGGCTAAGGCATTTCATGTTTTATGCAGGGAGTTTCTTTCCACTCACAGGCAGGAAGCGTATATTAAAGATCAGTTAAGCCGTGCTTCCTTCAGTATTCCATTAAATATTGCCGAGGGATCGGGAAAGTTTTCAAAAGCGGACCGCAGGAAATATTTTGTAACAGCAAGAGGCTCCGTATTCGAGTGTATTGCCATCATCGACATCCTCGCCGGTTTTGGAAAAGTTACAGAAGAGGAACTTGAAATATTAACAAGAACAGCAGATGAACTGTCCAGGATGCTTTATACAATGATCAGAAACCTTACTGACAGGAAACAAAGCGAAGTTTGATGCACAGCAGGTCCTGCCTTATCCGACAGCGGAAGTATCAGGACACAGAGCGGAGAATCAGAAACAGGAACAGAGCGGAGAATGAGAAACGGACACAGAGCGGAGAATCAGAAACAGGAACAGAGCGGAGAATGAGAAACGGACACAGAGCGGAGAATCAGAAACAGGAACAGAGCGGAGGATCAGAAACGGACACAGAGCGGAGAATGAGAAACAGAAACAGAGCGGAGGATCAGAAACGGACACAGAGCGGAGAATGAGAAACAGGAACAGAGCGGAGAATCTCATTGCCCCATACCGGGCAGGTAAGCGGCCTTTTCCATGTCCTTCAGGGAATTCAGTGCTTTGGGCGGTTTGAGGTATTTTGCAAGAAAGGCATAGATTTTCAACCTGAGTTCCCTTGCCGTCCTGGTATCGATACGATCGAAGGAATGCCCTCCCGGGTAGTCCTTAAATATTTCATAATCAAACTTTTTCCCTTCGGCTTTCAGTGATTTGATCAGGTGCTCCACCTCCAGCACATTCACATCATCATCATTGGTATTGGTATGGATGAGCAGGGGCGTTTTCAGTTTATGCGCATTCCAGGCCGGAGAGCGGCGTTTGTACTCCTCCACATCCTCTCCCGCAGTCTTGCCAAGATGATAGTCCGCAGAAAACAGCGCCCGGTAATCATCCTCATGATAACCCATACGCGCGATCAGGTCGGATACCGGTACTCCGGCAAAAGCCACCCGGTAGTTATCAGGATTGTTAAAGACCTCGAGCAGTGCGATCATGCCTCCGTGACTCCAACCAAGGATCCCTACCCTGTCCTTATCCGTAAAGCTATAATTATCAAGCATATATTCTCTTGAGGCTCCTGCATCTTCCACCTCCCTGCCCCCGTAATCGATGGCTTCGTAAAAAGCTTTTCCATAGCCGTTGCTGCCCCGGTACTCCGGTGCCACCACGATATATTGCTGTGCCATCAACTCGCGGAGGATATGTGTGTAATACGTGTCAAAATTACCGTGGACACCTCCATGAGGAAATACCAGCAACGGATACTTCCCGTTCAGGTCGATGCCGCGCGGGATAAACACATATGCCCAGAACTTCAGGGGATTGTTCACCCCCATGGCCGTAGGATTCCTCTGCTTTACCCTGGGCGGACCGTAAATAAACACCTTGTCAATCAATGCCACATCCCCGACTCTGTGATACCACAACACATCATCGACCTTCTTTTCCAGCTGGTCGAATTGATGTTGCTGCTGTGTTATTTTTTGTGAAATTCTTTCATATACGGAATCCACATTTTGGGCAAATAATCCGCAATTGATTATAAGCACATTGAAAATCAATAACTTTCTCATGACCTTGCACTTCATTTGATCAATAAAAACAAAGATAGGGTAAGTTCAATTCAAAAAAAACGTTTATCTTACGGTATGAAAACACAAATTCAGCAAGCACTGAAGGGAGCTGCAAACCTGCAAAAGCTGGTGACGGGTTTATGGGAGACCGACAGGGAACTTTTCCGCATCCTGCGTGACGCAGGGAATACAGCCCAGGCCAGGGAAAACACCTTCACCTACCTGAATACACTGGAAAGGGCATATTTCAACATTTACGCTGAATCGAAGCTGAAGACACTTCATATTCTGGATCGTAACCTGGCCAAAGAATGTATCCGGGTGATGAAGAACGTTATCCGCACAGAAAATGAGCTTCTCAGCGGATTCTCTGCACTGAAAACGCTACGGCGGCTGGCCGGAGGCGATACGGACACCCTGCAACGGATATCTCCCGGATTTATCCTGGAGTTCTATCACCTGATTCTTGGAATCCGCGGGGAAGCGGCTATCCACAGGCTTCAGACAGAGCTGGGTGAAAGCGGGGAAGACAGGGAAACGGCCCTGCTGCGATCTGATCATCTGGATGTATACTCAGGGATGATTGAAAATAAAGCGTCCTATTACCGGTCATTCTGGAATGAAACAAGGCAAGTCCTGAGGGAACAGTTCAAAGAAAAGATCCGTAAGCATCTGGGAGGCAGTGTGTCTGACTGGAACGATCCTTTCTGGCAAGTCCGGCATGTCATCCGTGACCGCAAACAACTGGAATCGCTGGTGACACTATCGGAAGATGAACAGGAAGGCCTTCGGCTGGCTGAAAAGCATCATATTGATTTTCAAATAACTCCATATTACCTTTCGCTTTTCAATCCGGAAGGAAGAGATGAAAGCGACAGGGTTGTCAGGGCACAGGTACTTCCCTCGGCTACCTATTGCAGGAATGTGAAACTGAATCGTGAGACCGGCTGCGATATGGATTTCATGGGAGAAAAATCCACCAGTCCGGTAGATGGTATTACCCGGCGCTATGCCCAGATTCTCATCCTGAAGCCATACGATTCCTGTCCGCAGATCTGTGTTTATTGCCAGCGGAACTGGGAGATCAAAGGTCTGGATGAAGCAAAGACTACGCCGGCCAGGATTGAAAAGGCCATCCGGTGGATTGCCGATACGCCGGCAATCACGGAAGTGCTGGTCACAGGCGGCGATCCACTTACTTTACCGAACGGATACCTCGGCAGGATCATCGGCAAACTGGCAGACATTCCGCATATTGAGAGGATACGGATAGGCACCAGGACTCCGGTTACCATGCCCTGCCGTATTGACGACGGTTTCCTTGCCATCCTTGAAAAACATCATGTCCCGGGCAGAAGAGAGATGGTGGTGATCACCCATTTTCAGCATGCCTTCGAGATCACGCCCGAGGTGACGGAAGCCGTCAGCAGGATCAGAAAACTGGGTGTGGGCGTCTATAACCAGCAGGTGTTTACCTACTACAACAGCAGGCGATTTGAAACCGCTTTCTTAAGAAAAATACTGAAAATTAACGGAATAGACCCATATTACAGTTTCAACACCAAAGGAAAAGCCGAAACCGTTGATTTCAGGGTACCCATTGCGAGGATAGAACAGGAAAGGAAGGAAGAGGCCAGAATACTGCCGGGGATCGTAAGGACCGATGAACCGGTATTCAATGTGCCGAGGCTTGGCAAGTCTCACCTGAGGGCCTGGCAGGATCATGAACCCATTATGATCATGCCCGACGGTTCCAGGGTATACCGCTTTTACCCCTGGGAATCGATGATCGCCCGGACTGAGGACTATCTTTATACCGACATCAGCATTACGAATTACCTGCAGCGTTTGGCCAGAGACGGCGAAGATCCTGCGGATTACGCATCCATCTGGTATTATTTTTAATTTTACAGTCACTATTATCCGATAAGCTATGGAATTATTCAGCGGGCCGCCCTCGCTCTACACAACATCCATACTGGCAGTTTGCACGGGGTTTATCCTGGGAGTTCTGCTTGAGAAAACCCTGCTTAAACGACTGATTCACATCACCGGACGGACAAAATGGAAAAGCGACGATCTTGTGTTGCACAATATGAAGGGACTTATCTGGCCCCTGCTCGGTCTGGCCGGCCTGTACACCGGTTTGAAGACCCTGCCTGATCTTCCGGAACGTACCAGCCAATGGTGCGACAAAGGCATCACTTTGGCCGTGATCCTGATCATTACCATATACATTAACCGGATACTCAGCGAGATCGTTATTACACAAACCTTCAGGGAAGACCGCCAGGGAAAACCTTCCATCCTTGTCAACCTGGTAAGGACGATCATCTTTGCCGTGGGCATTATGGTCGGGTTGCAGTCCCTTGGAGTATCCATACAGCCTTTGCTCACTGCCCTGGGGATCACCGGACTGGCCGTAGCCCTTGCCCTGCAGAGCACTCTTTCCAATTTCTTCTCCGGCCTGCATATCATCGCTTCGAAACGGATCAGGCCAGGTGATTATGTCAGGCTTGAAAACGACCTTGAAGGCTATGTTAACGACATCAACTGGAGAAGCACCACCCTGCAACAGCTTTCCAACAACCTGGTCATTATTCCAAACAATAAACTTGCCGATGCCATCGTCATCAACACTTACATGCCCGGCCTGCAATCCTCGGTGAGCATTGAGACAGGGGTCAGCTATGACAGTGATCTGGAACATGTGGAGCGCATTGCCATCGAGACTGCACGGGAGATCATCCGCACCATAGACAGTTGCCAGAAGGATTTTGAACCCCTGCTGCGATTTCATACCTTCGGCGATTCAAGTATCGATTTCACAGTGTTCCTCAGAGTGAATGACTTTCCCGACCAGTATTACGTCAAATCGGAATACATCAAGTTATTGCACCGGAGATTCAAAGAAGAAGGAATTGAAATCCCCTTCCCCATCCGAACCCTGATCAATAAACCGCCGGATACCCGGGATGAATAATAAATAAACCCATGAACCACCAGGCGCTATTTCATGAAATTGCCGGTTTTTGCGAAGCCAACCGGAACCCGGAACTGGTTGAGAAATACAGCCGGTATTTTAAGGAGGGCTATGACGCCTATGGCCTTCAGAAAGGACTGCTTGAGGCAAAGATCCAGGAAATCATCGAAAGGGAGCAGGCGAAACTCTCTGATTATCTTCCACTTTGTGAGCTTCTTATTCCAGAATCCAAATATGAGCTGCCTTCGGCGGCCATCTGGTTTTTCATCAAACTGAAACAGCAATATACAAGGGATAGTTTCCTTGCGATCGAATCCTGGTTTGACTCAGGCATCAACAACTGGGCCCATTGCGATGCGGTTTGTATGGAACTGATCAAACTTCACCTGAGAAAAAAGATCATCAGTATGGAGGACCTGGCTCACTGGCGGCTTTCCTCCCGCCCGTTCAAAAGAAGGGCATCGCTGGTTTCCATGATCTATGCCATGAATGACGCTTACCCGGCAGATTCTGTGCTGGCTTTCACCGATCCGCTGATGCAGGACAAAGAAAGAGTGGTTCAGCAGGGTGCCGGCTGGCTGCTGAGGGAGACCTGGAAAAAGCATCCTTCCCTCACGGAAGCATTCCTTTTCCGCTGGAAGAACACGGCGCCGAGACTCATTATCCAATATGCCACTGAGAAAATGAGCAAGGAGGAAAAACAGCGGTTCAGAAAAGACTGAAAAGCTTGCACCAACCATGATGCATTCCGGCCGCAGGTACCTTCTACGCTTCTCCGCCGTCCTGCTTCTTTGCGGGGGCGGACTGTTTATCAGTTATTTGGTGAAGGGTGATTTTTCGAAAATGATGTGGTCCGACACGGATGGTTATCACCAGTACCTGACCGCCGTATTTATCCACCATGACATCAAAAACCAGCCTTATGCCTATTACCTGCCGGACGGAACGCCCTTTAACCGCTATCATTACGGAGTTGCGCTGATGCAACTGCCGGTGTATGCCGCAGGATTCCTTTACGCCAAACTCAGCGGAACACCCCTCACCGGCCAATCCGCCCTGAACGGCCTCATTGTCACCATCAGCAGCATCATCTGGGTAATGATCGGGCTGATCCTGCTGTTCAGATCCCTGAAACGTCACTTTGCTGCAGCCACCGCCCGGATCACTGTTCTGCTGCTTTTCCTGGGGACCAACTTATTCTATTATACCCTGATGGAACCCGGCCTGTCACATTCCGTCTCCTTCTTTCTGATCAGCTGGCTGGTATACCGTACCCCTATATTCCTGAACAGGCCGGATACAAAGAATACCCTGCTCTGTGCCATCCCGCTGGGACTCTCGATCCTGGTTAGACCAACCCATCTGGTGGCTTCACTGGTTGTTGTGCTTTACGGGGTCGGAAGTTTCCGCGACCTTGTTGCCAGACTCCAGCTTCTTACAGGCAACTGGCGAACCCCGCTCCTCTTCACTGTACCCGTTTTGCTGCTCTACCTCCCGCAATGCTGGTACTGGCACATCACCACCGGAAAGTGGCTGGTATATGCTTACAATTATTCCTATACTGACAATGAGACTTTCCGTTACCTGAGCAGTCCGAAACTCTGGAAAGTAATGAGCGGCGTGGAAAGCGGATGGCTGATATACAGTCCTCTGATGTTCCTGAGCATCGCCGGCATGCTGCTGGCTTTTATCCGCAAGGCCGTGTTTCGCTGGTCAGTGCTGATCCCCTTCCTGCTGGTCTGGTACCTGAACGCGAGCTGGTGGTTGTACACCTTTGCCTGCGGATTTGGTTACCGTATCCTGGTGGATTACTATGCACTGCTTGCGCTGACGTTTGGACTGAGTGTCCAATGGTTCAGGGAAATCCGGTACATGAGAGTGGCTGGGCTTCTTGCTGCGGCGCTATTGGTTTTTATAAATATCAGGATGTCATTGTTTTACCAGGCATCACCCTGTTGGATGGCCCCGAACTGGGAATGGAAAGACCTGGCCATGGTGTTGCGGATGATTTTTGGGATGTCATCCTGGCATTGATTTAGATCAACGCCAGGATGACATCCCAATCAGGGCTTCATACAGTACTTCGACCGGATGATAAGCCTTCCGGCCGGTTCCATCATGGATCTGATGACGACAGCTGGTGCCCGGGGCTGCAATCAGCACATGCTCCGGGGTGTTACGGATTGCGGGGAATAAAACCAGCTCCCCGACCTTCATCGACAGTTCGTAATGTTCTTTCTCATACCCAAATGATCCGGCCATACCGCAACAACCCGAACGGATTTCCTCAACCCTGTAATTAACGGGTATCTCAAGCATTTTCCTGGTTGGAAGGTTGGACACCAGTGCTTTCTGCTGGCAGTGCCCGTGCAGTTTAATGGTCACATTATTTGAAGTAAAATCCTCCTGCCTGATCTCCCCTTTTTCAAACTGGGCGGCCAGGAATTCATCCACCAGCAGGCAATGCTTTGAAAGCGCTTCCGCATCCGTGGCAAGCTCCCTGTTCACCAGCTCAGGATATTCATCGCGAAAGGTCAGAATACCGGAGGGTTCAATCCCGAGTAAAGGTGCGGAGGCAGTAATCAGGGGACTCAACAGCCTTACATTTTCTTCGGCCAGAAGCCTGGCTTTTTTCAGTAAGCCCTTGGAAATAAAGGCTCTGCCACTTTCCACATGTGCAGGGATCACCACTTCATAGCCGAGTTTCTGCAACAGCAGCACCGTTTTAATCCCGATCTCCACATCATTGTAATTGGTAAATTCATCACAAAAGAGGTACACACGGCCGTTGGGGAACAATCTTTCGCCGCTCTTTGCCATTTGCATGTCCATCCAGTGTTTCAGTGTGAAGCGGTACAGCCGGGGTATGCTTCTTTTGGGTGCAAAACCGGCGAGCTTTTTCCAGAAGGCCGAAAGAACCACATTGCCAACCAACAGGTTATAAAAAGCAGGGAAAAGAGAACCAATCCGGTTAATGGCCGTGATATGGGCGATCATCCGGGTACGCAGGGGTACTCCGTGGGCATCGTGGTAATGCTGGAGAAATTCAGCCTTGTATTTAGCCATATCCACATTGGAAGGGCATTCCGACTTACATCCCTTGCAGGAGAGGCAGAGATCGAGCACTTCCTTAATCTCGCGGTGATCAAAGGGATTGGTCTTTGGGGAATGGGTCAGGAATTCACGTAACAGATTGGCCCTGGCTCTGGTGGTATTACTTTCATCGCGCGTGGCCATATAACTCGGACACATGGTTCCGCCAATAAGCTCGCTTTTCCTGCAGTCGCCCGATCCGTTGCACTGTTCCACCGCCCTGAGGATGCCCCTTGTGCCTGAGTAATCGAAATAGGTGGGGATATCCCTCACCTGCTGACCCGGTTCATATCGCAGGAAACGATCCATGGGCGGGGTGGCAGTAATCTTTCCCGGATTGAAAATACCTTCAGGATCCCAGGTTTGTTTCATTCTCAGCAGAAGGGAATAATTTTCTTCACCGATCATGTAAGGAACGAACTCACCTCTGAGCCGTCCGTCACCATGTTCGCCACTCAGAGAGCCTCTGAATTTCTTCACAAGGGCTGCAATCTCCGTAGCAAGGATGCGGAAAAGGGCCACGTCCTTTTCCTTTTTCAAATCCAGTACGGGCTTCAGGTGGAGTTCCCCTGTGGCGATATGCGCATAGTAAACACAATCAAGCCCGTGTTTTTCGAGTATCACCTTGAATTCCTGCATATAGGCAGGCAGATCTTCCGGTCTGACGGCGGTGTCTTCTATCAGTGTCACCGGTTTGGCGTCGCCGGGCACATTGGAGAGCAGTCCCAGACCAGCTTTTCGCAATGCCCATACCTTGTTCATGTCGCTCCCGGTGATCACGGGAAAATGATAACCGTAGCCGGCTTCACGCATCGCCAATTCCAGTTGCCTGCATGCCTCGTCAATCTCCTCCACGCTGTGGCGCTCGAATTCTACGATCAGGATGGCTTCAGGCTCCCCTTCAATGAAAAAACGGTTCTTCCGCTGTTCAATGTTGTCCCTGGTGCAATCAATGATGATCCTGTCAATCAGTTCGATGGAGGAGGGTTGGTGCTGCAGGGCTACCAGGTTACCGCGGAACGCATCTTCAAGCGTCTTGCAATGAATGCAGACAAGCGCTTTTTCTGCCGGAGGAAGCGGTACCAGGTTGAGGGTGATTTCGGTCATGAACATCAATGTCCCCTCAGAACCTGCAATCAGCTTGCAAAAATTAAAGTCAGGCGCTTTGATGCCATCATCATCCTCCTGAAAAACAACACTATCCAACAACAGGTCTATGGCATAGCCGGTATTGCGCCGTTTAATGGAAGGCAGCGGAAAACCTTTACGGATATTGTCCCGGTTGACAGGATCGGACAGGATACCCTTGATATTTCTGTATATTTCCCCTTCAAGGCCTGTCAGGGTGCATTTTTCCTCAAATTGTATGTTATTGAGCGCTTTAAACGAGACAAGGCTTCCGTCGCTCAGAAAACCCTTTACCTCAAGCGTATGATCCCGGGTGCTGCCATAGACGAGAGAGTGTGCGCCGCAGGAATTATTGCCGACCATGCCGCCGACCATACATCGGTTTGAAGTGCTCGTTTCAGGACCGAAAAACAAGCCCTTCGGTTCAAGTATCTTGTTCAGCTCATCGAGGACCACACCCGGCTGAACCCGGACCCAATGCGCTTCTTCATTGATCTCCAGTATTTTGGTCATATACCTGGACACATCCACAATGATACCCCGGCCCACCACCTGGCCGGCCAGGGAGGTTCCGGCTGTACGCGGAATCAAAGGCAGATGCTCCTCACGGGCAAAACCGATAAGCCGGCTGATATCCTGCTCATCCTTTGGTCTAGCCACGGCCAGGGGCTTCTCGCGATACACCGATGCATCGGTGGCATACATCAGAAGGGTGGCGTCGTCCCATGAAAGATCACCACTGAGGGCGGACTGCAGTTTCCTGAGTTTGAGGTGAAGATCCATTGCTTATATAGTGATTTTTTGCTTACTGAGGTGCGCATCCGGCCATGTCCCGGGTTTATCCCTGACGGCAACTTGATACAAATACCGGATTAAACCTGATTCTGCCTGTAAAAATAACAGGAATATCGATTGAAGCATAACAGCCGGGAACAGCGCCTGCCTTTGACACTCTTCCCGGCAAGCCAAGGTAATCAGCAGAAGAAGGGTGAAAGCCCTATTTATTATCTGTCGATTCGAAGATCTTGTCGGCCGATTTCGCGATAAAGCCGGAGTAAAGCTTACCGTCAGTATCGGGATAGCGCCTGGCAAACTCGTAGTAACAGGCCGGGACTTCATAGTCGCCTTCGACAAAGGAAATCAGCTGCCTGCCGGCCATGGTACTCGACTGTTCCAGCAGTTCCGCCGGTGTTCCCTTGATCTCCCCGCCGCTGTCATTCAGTGTAAATCCGTGATCTTTTAAAAAGCTGTTCACCTGTTCCAGGCTCGACAGTTTTTGTAAATGATTAACACTTACTGTGAAATGGTTGGCGCAGAAACCCCAGACGTAGAGCCATGCGGCATATTCCGACTCCTCCCGGAGCTTCTGGTAAACCTGATACGAAAGGCTGCCCCACTGCCTGCCTGAGTAAATGAGTTCAGGAGACTGCAACAGTCCCTCCGGAATGGCGTTTACAAGGGCTTGTACAGTTTGCTGCAGAAACGGACTGAAGTCCCTGCTAACCAACTGCGAAATGAAAACCCGCGGTGCATCCTTCATCGAAGGATGTTCATAGTGCTTTGCAAAAAGATGCTTCGACTCAAACACATATTCCCCTTTCTCCACATAGCCTGAAGCCAGGAACGGCCGGGCAAGGACATCCACACCGATACGCGGATCGTCGAAGGTCCTGAAGGCGATATGATCGTTCACCACGGATTCACCGTGGGCCGTGAAGGCTTCATAAACCTTCCGGACATGCGGATTCTGACTGGTATATCCGGCCCACAGCCGGTCGAAAATGACTTGTGCTTCCATAGAAAGATGATATGTTTCCTTAAAAACAGAAAAGAACCGGAATTGTTCGCCTTTCAGAACAAACCGCTTATAAACTCATCAAGGTTTACCCGGGTGAAATACAGACCAATATCCACATCACGCAGCCTGTCCCTCACCGCCTGTGCTTCATGCCTGCAACCCAGCAGCATGGATTCTATCTCTTCGGGTTCCCGTGTATTGAAAAAGTCGCCGAAAATCTTGATCCCGTCGATGATCCCGTTCACCACATTCAGGTCAAACTCAATTTTTCCCCCGGCAGTCTTGACAAAACGCTGCAGATTATATTTGGGAGAATAACCGAAATTCCACTCCCAGGTGCTGTACTTGCCGTCACAGAGCTTTTGTATCCCGGCAAGATCAGCCTCAGTCAGAGCATATGGCCTGGCATCGGGGTACATTTCCATGATGTGGCTCATGATCAAGTCTTTAAATGTCATGATATCCAGGGGATCATGCAGGTGTCCGCTGATATTGGTCACCCTGCTCCTGACCGATTTCACGGCTTTGTCGGTGAATTTCAGGGGATCCACATTCAGGGCGGAAGACAAATCCGTCATCACCGATGAAAACAACAAAGTACCATGGTGGAGGATGCGATTGTGGTACACATGTTCTGCATTCCCTGAAAACTTCAGGCCATTGATGGTCAAATCATTCCTCCCTTCAAAGCGGGCATCCACCCCAAGTTTGCGGAGTACATCCAGGATTGGCTGGGTATACTTGTGAAAGTCAACCAATTGATTGGACTCCCCGGTAACAATGAAGGTGAAATTGAGGTTACCCAGGTCGTGAAAGACGGTACCACCGCCGGACAAACGTCTGACCACCTTGATGTTGTTCTGCCTGACGAAGTCCAGGTTGATCTCGGCAAGGGCATTCTGATGCTTGCCCACGATGATGGAAGGTTCATTTCTCCACAGGGTGAAGAAATCTTCTTTGAATTCTTTCAGCAGATATTCTTCGGTGGCAAGATTGAAATAGGCGTCATTAGAGGGATAATATACGCAAAGCATGGCTTTTTTCCCGCAAATATACCGAAAGAACAAAGGAATGCGAAAAATGTGCCTCCGGAGTCATCGGTATACTGAAGGGGTAAGAATTCAGCCTGCTATTTCTTTCCGTAAGATGCTTCTCTTTTCTCAGCCTCAGCAAGCCATTGCTTCACCACATCCTGCAGAAAGACCACTTTCTCCGCCCTGAGTTTGGGCATGTCCAGTCCGATCACCTGCTGCGCTTTTTCCTTGGTCGAAACATCGGGAAGTGTCAATGGCTGGGCGATCCCGTGAGCCGACAGGACTCTTGCAAGCAGTATTCTGGCATCCTGGGCTTTGTCAACCGAAGTGCCGAGGATCCTGAGGAGTTCCACCGGCGCATGAAAGGAATTGCCGTGACCTGCGGCAGCGTAATCCCAACGCCACTGGGCATGACGGATGAGTTTAAGGACGGGTGCCATTTCGGATTCTGTCGCGCCGGCCTCCCAGGCGGCTTTGGCTTCCAGATGGGCTGCCACAAGGGCCTGCTCTGCCTTGTCCCTGATCTCCTTTACTTTAAGCTGGCGGTCGTACACATTTTTTCTCAGATCCTGCTCGCTTTCGCGGTGGCAAACCTGACAGGAGGCGTTGATATTCCCCAGGGGGCTGTGAATGTGATGATTGGTGAATTTCTTCCCCCCTTCACTCTGGTAAGGCATGTGACAATCAGCGCAGGCAACCCCCCTTTCGGCATGAATACCTTTCATATAAACTTCATAATCAGGATGTTGTGCTTTAAGCATGGGCGTCTTGCTCAGCGCATGTACCCAATCGGTAAACTCATATTCGTCGTAATAAGCTTCCATGTCCTCCACGGCAAAGCCTTTATCCCAGGGGAAGGTCAGGTATTTACCCTCCCCTTTGAAATAATATTCCACGTGGCATTGTGCACATACCAGGCTTCTCATTTCCTGGTGACTGGCCTTACTGATATCCTTTCCCTGCCTTTCGAAGGCTTCAACCAGGGCCGGGCGGCTGATGCGCAGGTTCATCGTTCTGGCATCATGACAATCGGCACAACCGATCGGATTGACAATTTCCGCACCCAGTGATGCCCATTTGCGTTTATAGAATGCTTCGGGGCTACCCAGTTGTTGCATCATCCTGGGCACATCCGGACTCTTACAGCTCCAGCAGGTGGCCGGTTGCGGGCCGTCGTCAGGCCCCTTGGGGGCGCCTGTGCGCAGGGTGTTTCTGGCATCTTCCACGGCATAGAAATGTCCCCTGGGCTGGTTGTAATCCTTACTGAATGCGTATCCTGCCCACAAAATCACCATCCTTGGATTGTCGGCAAGTGCATCAGTCTTGCGCGAAGAATTAAACATGCTCTGAAACGAAGTGTCGGCAGTTTTATAATAGCTTTGGAACTCGCTGGGGTAGTTTTCTCCCCATACGGCATTCCGGGGTTCAAACTGGTCAACCTCCGTCACCGGCTTGTATGCGTAAACTGCTTCCGCACGCCTTTCGATTACGGAGGAAGCGAGCAAGCCCGCAAAAAAAACTACGATCACGCTTACCAGAAAGATGACCCAGCCAAGCCAGGGTTTTTCTTTGATTTGTGTACTGATGGGTTTCATTTGATAATAATTTAGATTTTAATGGTCAGATGCCTGTCCCGCTTCATGCGGGAGAATGTCCAGGTGTATTATCATTTTCGGTCGGTGTCTGCCAAACATGGACATTTCATTTGGTATTTGGGGTAATTGGTTATTCTGATTATTGAACCGTTTGTGGGACGCGATTAATCATATTTTGAGGAGACGCGATTAATCGCGTCTCTCCGGGGATGGAAATATTTGTATCACCGGGCTGGCCGGCAGGGGTACACGGGCGTAAGGTACACTGGACAGGCTGTTCACCCGGCCGTGGGGCACTTCACGATGACATTCCCAGCAGAGCCGTTCCTGGTCGACCACTTCACACACCTTTCGCATGCTCATGGATACCGCATCGTTGGTCACCTGCTTTTCATGGCAGCGGATACAATTCATCTGAATAACACCAATGCTGGCCTCCTTGGCAAAGATCACCTGGGGTTCTGCCCTCAAAGTGAAAATCGTTGCATGCCTTAAGCCGTCTTTAGCCTTAAAAAGATACTTGTTGAAAAGATTGTCGTGAGGCACATGACAATCGTTGCAAACGGCCACTTCGCGATGTGAACTGTGAAACCAGGTTGCATACTGTGGCCCCATGATGTGGCAGTTGGTGCAAGTGGCAGGATCATCCGAAAGATAAGAAGGTGCCCTGGAAATGATAAACACATATATCCCGAATCCGGTCAGCACACCAAGCAGAATGATCACCGGCAAATGCCAGCGGTCTGGTGGCCTGAGTATATAAAGCCATCTGGGGATCCTGATCATAAATAAATAAATTAAGGTATTCTGGTACTTCTTTCTTTGCAAATATAAGCCCCTTTTGTAAATCTGCAAACAATAGCACAATTCTTCCCTAAATTAATGCTTCCTTCCTAATTTTATCTGCTCAAAATATCTAATCATGCCTGAAAGAATCATACGCAGCCTTTGTTATTTCGCCGCTGTCCCGGGCGAGCGCGAATATGACCGGCTGCAGCAGCTTGCCGGCCGGCTCAGAAATGCAGGCTGGCTGATCCAGACCTTACGTGTTGCCGGACACTCCTGTCCGGTCGAAACCTTAGCCCTGCGCTTCGGTAAGTCTGAATTACTTGCCGGTACCGGATCCTTCGACAGGGATACAATAAAAGACCAATATGCAGACTTCATGGAAGCTGAGAATATCTCCATGAATCTTGAAATATCTGACAGGGTCACATCGGAAGACGTGGATCTGTTGTTCCGGATGATTGACGAGAAAGCTGACCGGAGTTTCCTTTTCTCCTATACGTTCTGTAATGCAAAACATTCCCCCTTCTTCCCGGCAGCACACGCTGAACGGAGCGGATTCAGCATCGGCCTGCAGCCCACCAACCTGGCAGAAGATTGCAACAGCCTGCATACCTGGCTTTTCAGAATGAAGGAAGCATGGACGGAACTGCTGCATCTGTTTGAAGAAGAAAAAGATTTTATTGGTATTGACTCATCCGTAGCACCCATGTACAACGGGCATGGCAGCCTGGTCCATATGATCAGACGGATCTGCGGTGATTTTTCGACGGCCGTTACCTCTGATGTATTTGTGAATATCTCCCGCTTTATCAGGGAAGAAAATCCCCGGCCGGCCGGTTTAAACGGGATCATGTTTCCCTGCCTCGAGGATTTTGAGCTGGCAGATGAATACGAACTGGGTCATTTCAGCATAGAAAGAAACATTTTCCTCTCGCTGCATTCCGGCCTGGGTATAGACACCTACCCGATTGGCTTGGATGAAAAGCCGGATAGGGTCAGGCAGATCCTGAACCTGTTACTTGCCCTTGCCAGGAAATACCAGAAACCACTCTCTGCCAGATTCATCTCCGATGGAATGTCAAAAACCGGAGAAAGGAGCAATTTCCGGAATCAATATCTTAAAGATGTGATTATAAGACACTTGTAATATACTTCATGAAAGAACATTTTACCCTCGATCCCGGCATTTACTTTCTCAATCACGGCTCTTTCGGCGCCTGTCCGGCTTCCATTCAGTCCCGGCAACAGGAATACAGAAATATGCTTGAAAAAGAACCGGTCCGTTTTATGATCCGGGATCTGGAAGAGATGATCGTGCAGGTCAAAGCCGCACTGGCCGCTTTTCTGGGAACCGATGCCGGCAGTCTTGTCCTCTTGCCCAATGTGACACATGGGGTGAACACGGTGCTGAAATCAATCCCATGGAAGCCCGGCGACGAGATTGTAACGACCAATCATATTTACGGTGCCTGCCGCGTACTGCTGCAGTACCTGTCGGCCAGCGCCGGTATTACATTCAGGGAGGCCAGGGTGCCTTTTCCTCTGAAAGAAAAAGCACAAATAACTGAAAGCATCCTCGCTGAGTTCACACCCCGTACGCGCCTGGTCTTCGTTGACCACGTAACTTCCCCCACGGCGCTGATCTTTCCGGTGGATGAGATCGTTGAAGAATGTAACAGACGCGGGATCGACTGCCTGGTAGACGGAGCCCACGCTCCCGGCGCCCTGCCGCTGAACCTGGACAGTCTCGGGGCATCATGGTATACAGGCAATTGCCACAAATGGATGGGTGTGCCGAAAAGCGCAGCTTTCCTTTATGCCAGACCCGACCGCCGTGATATCCTGCAGCCCCTTGCCCACAGTCATTTTTCCTCCCCGGACCGCTCATTTGCAGCGCGTTTCCACTGGGCCGGCACGCTTGATCCGACTCCGGCACTGTGTATTCCGGATGCCATCCGTTGGGGAGCATCGCTGCCTGAGGGAGGCTGGGAAGCCATCCGGCATCACAACCACTCACTCGCATGCACAGCCCGGAAAATAATCTGCGAACAACTTGGCATACCCCTGCCCTGTCCGGACACTATG
The DNA here is from genome assembly GCA_022709385.1 of Bacteroidota bacterium. Classification (GTDB taxonomy): domain Bacteria; phylum Bacteroidota; class Bacteroidia; order Bacteroidales; family CAIXZF01; genus JAKLIX01. Next base: position 168,779 of record JAKLIX010000002.1, read on the forward strand.
CTCACCTCCATGGCTGCCATCCCGGTCGGATTCACGGAAAAAATCGTCAGTTCCGGTCTACACAGCTTCGACACCCTGCAGGAAACACTGTTCCGTGAGTATCATATCGAAATTCCTGTCTATCCCTGGCATGAAAAGGGAATCCGCATCCTGAGGCTTTCTGCACAAATCTATAATGATCTTTCTCAATATGAATACCTTGCCCGCATCCTTAAAAAAGTGCTTACACGTATTTAGAAATTATCTATCTTTTCAGCTTCAAAAACGCCAATGACAATGAAAACCCAACGAAGGCAGATCCTGACCATCGTCACGATTGCCCTTGCCATTTTCATGACCAACCTTGACACCAGCATTGTCAATATCGCCCTGCCAACCTTCGTAAAAACCTTCAACGCCGACACCGGCGTGGTCTCCCGTGTGGTGCTGGTCTACCTCCTGGCCATGGTAAGCCTCTTGCTTGTGTTCGGCCGTATCAGCGACCGTATCGGGGCAGTCAGGGTATTTGCCTGGGGTTACGGGGTCTTTTCCCTGGCATCACTGCTGTGTGCGCTGTCTCCGACAATTGGCTGGCTGATCGCTTTCCGTTTTCTCCAGGGAGTGGGCAGCGCCATGCTGCTGGCCAGCTGGGGTGCCATCACCGTACAATACCTGCCCCCTGAGATCAGGGGAAGGGCTTTTGGGATGATCACCGTTTTTGGCGGGGTCGGAATGGCGATCGGGGCACCCGTGGGCGGCTTTCTCATCCGCTGGCTTTCCTGGGAATGGATCTTTCTGGTGAATATTCCGCCCGGCCTCGCTGCCCTGCTTTTAATCAGGCTTATCCTCAATGATAAAAAACCATCCAGTGAAGGATCCTCCAGATTCGACCTCAGCGGTGCCATCCTGAGCATTGCCGGCATTTTCTGCCTCTTCCTGCTGCTGAACACCGGGCAGGATCTCGGTTGGCTATCATGGGAAACACTGGTCATGGGACTGGTTGCCATTGCCCTGCTGGGAGGATTCTGGTACAGGGAAACCCATTGCGACAGTCCCCTGCTGAATCTGAAAATCTTTTCCAAAAAGCAACTGCTGGCCGGATATGCTACAACCCTCGCGGTGCTCATGATCATGATGGGTTTCAACTTCCTCTTCCCCTTCTTCTTCGACTTCGTCCGCAAACTGCAACCGCAGCAAACAGGCCTCCTCCTGATGACCTTCCCCCTGATATCCATCCTGCTGAGTCCCGTTTCAGGGTATCTGTGCGATAAAGGCAGCCCCAGGAATGTCAGCCTGACCGCCCTGGCCTGCATCATCCTCTCCGCTGTCATGTTTGCCACTTTCGGAATCGAAACCTCATACCTGTTTGTGATCTTTACCTTTATCGTGTTCGGCAGCGGACTGGCTCTCTTCTTTACGGCCAATACCGCCCTGGTTATGAGCCATTCCACAGCCGCCACCGCCGGTACCTTTTCCGCCCTCCTGGCCGCGATAACCTACCTGGGCTCTGCCCTGGGTATCAACTTCTTCGAACTGATCTTCTCCCTGGGCTTTCCTGGTACGGGGGCAAAAGACCAGCTCGCAAACCTGCCAGCTGAGATGCTTACCAGGGGATTCCTGAACGCCTCCTTCTTCGGAATCGCCCTCTCACTGGCAGGCCTTTTCCTGGTAATGATTTCCAGAGAACTTAAAAAAACGAATTCCTAAACCAAACTCATATGAATCTCACAAACATCCCCGGCTACCCGCTCAGTCACGCCCAGAAACGGATCTGGTACACTGAGATGATCCACCTGAACACAGCTTTTGCCAACCTTCCGTTTAAAGTCATATGCGAAGGCAGCATCGACTTCAGCCTCCTCACCACGGCCATCCGCCATGTGATAAAGACCAATGAAGGCCTCAGAATACAACTTCGGGAAAAGGAAGTGAACGGCATGACGGAAATCGAACAATACGTCTGCATAGACGTGCCGGAACAGTTTCCGGAATTCGATTTTTCCGGCCCGGGCGGCGCTGCGCGACTCAGTGAATGGCTCGGCCGCCAAAGCAGGCTGCCCTTCACACTCACCGGAAATCCCCTCTTTTATTTCGCCCTGCTGCGATATTCCGATACCGAATGGGGATATTTCCTCAATATCCATCACCTGATCGCCGACGGCTGGACTGTCAACCTGATTACCAAGGCTATCCAGGATAATTATCAAAAATTGCTGCGCCAGGAACCGCTGACGGAAGAAAGATATCCCTCCTTTATCGACAGCCTTCAGGATGAGGAAAACTATCTTCAGTCCGATGCCTGTGCAAAAGACCGCGAATTCTGGTTCTCCGACCTCCTGCCCATGCCTGAGGAAATCGTACTTCCATTCAGTAAAAACAGAAGCGACAACATCCGGGCGAAAACCTGCAGTCTGACCTTCTCTTCCTCAGTCAGACAAAAGATGCATGCCTACTGCGAATCAACCCACAGCTCTGTTTTCAAACTCGTTCTCTCTGCCCTGGCTGTCTATGTAAACCGCATCACCGGACTTGACGATGTGGTGATCTCCACGGTGAACCATGGCCGCGATAAACCGGAACATAAGCTAATGACAGGCATGTTCGTGAGTACTTTCCCGGTCAGAATCAGCCTCGGTAAGGATCTCCCCTTCGAAAGCCTCGTAAGCAGCGCCGGTGAAAAACTCAACAAGCTGGTGAGGAATCATTCGCGCTACCCGGCTGACCGCCTGATCAGCGAACTGAGAGAGAAAACAGGAAGCGATCCTTCCTGGATCATGAACCTGATGCTCGTGGGTCACCCCAATCTCAGCAGCGATTCACTGAAGCTGGAATACATCTTCCCCGCTTATGAGCCTTCCCCCCTCGCCATCCATATCAACCCCTCAGGCAAAGATGCGCTGGGAGAACTGGAACTGCTGTTCAACTACCAGGTAGACTTGTTCGACGAAGCCGACATCGTCAGCATCTTCAAAACGATAGAAACTATCCTCGACGACGGCCTCTCCCGCCCGGAACAAATCCTCAGCCATCTCAGGCTTGTTTCTGAACATGAGTACGACCTGATCATGAATCAGTTCAACAATACCGCGGTGGATTTTCCGAAACCCCTCTTCCTGAAAGATCTTTTTGAAGCACAGGTGGAAAGAAGCCCGGATAAACCAGCGGTGGTTTACCAAGATATTGTATTAACATACAGAGAGTTAAACAATAAAGCCAATCAGTTGGCGGCTAAGCTCAGGCAACTCGGCGGGAAACCGGATGCCGTGGTGGGTATCCTGGCTGAACGATCGCATGCCATGATCGTTGCCCTGATGGCCACGGTCAAAGCGGGCTGTGCTTACGTCCCCATCGATGCCGCCTACCCGGCCGAACGCATCCAATATATGCTGGAAAACAGCCAGGCCTTCGTGCTGCTGTCGAATCCGCAACTCGTTGAGAAAACAGGCTATACAGGCCCCTTTGTGGATATTGAAGATGAGGCCGTTTACCGGGGCGATGAAGGCAATCCGGTAACCATCAACAGTCCCCACGACCTCTTGTATATCATTTATACCTCCGGTTCAACGGGAACACCCAAAGGCGTTATGATAGAACAATGGTCGGTTACCCATTTCGTCCTCTGGCATATCAGCCTGAACGGACTGAATGAACATGACAGGGTCAGCAAGTTCGCCTCCTTTGGTTTCGATGTGTCGGTGATCGAGATGTATCCCACCCTGATCACCGGGGCTACCCTGCATATCATCGGGGATGACATCCGTCTGTCACTTTTCCAGTTAAATGAATACTTTGAGAAAAACGGCATCACGGTAGCATTTCTTCCCACGCAGTTCGGCGAACAGTTTATCGAAAACGTGGACAACAAATCCCTGCGCTGGCTCGATGTGGCCGGAGAAAAACTGCGTTCCTTCAAAAAACAGCCCTACACCATCCTGAACGGTTATGGTCCCACAGAATATACTGTCTATACCACGGCATTCGTGGTGGACCGCTTTTATAACAATATTCCTATCGGCGTACCCCTCTGGAACACAAAAATATACATATTAGACAAGTACGACCAGCTGCGGCCCGTCGGCATACCCGGAGAATTGTGCGTGGCCGGTTGCGGCATTGCCAGGGGTTACCTGGGCCGGCCCGACCTGACTGATCAGAAGTTTGTACCGGATCCTTTCAGGCCCGGCGAAAAGATGTACCGCACCGGCGACCTCTGCCGGTGGCTGCCCGACGGCAACATCGAGTACCTCGGCAGGATGGATTTCCAGGTAAAAATACGGGGATTCAGGGTCGAACTGGGTGAGATCGAACAAGCGATCAAAGGCATGGAACATATCACCGATGCCGTCGTGGTGGACAGGCAGGATGCTTCGGGAAGGACTTACCTGGCTGGCTTTTTCGTGGCTTCTGCCACCGTGGATCCCTCGAAGATCAAGGAAAGGCTGGAGACCGACCTGCCTGAATACATGATTCCGCCCTATCTAAGCCAGATCGAAACCATGCCCCTGACACCCAACGGGAAGATCAACAGGAAAGCACTGCCGGAAACCGGACATCTTCAGGCCGGCAGCAGGGATTTCATCCCGCCTTCCACGGTGACGGAGAAAAAACTCGCCTCCCTGTGGGAACAAATACTCGGAGTGGACAGTGTGGGAGCCGGCGACGACTTCTTCAAACTCGGCGGACATTCACTGAAAGCGGTCTTGCTGCAGGCGCGCATCCGCAAAGAATACGGTATCAACCTCTCCCTGCAAAACATCTTCCATCATGCAGTGCTGAGCGATCTTGCAGCCCTGATGGACAGCAGCACACGCGAGGATTATCCCAAAATAACCCACCTCCCCGACAGGGAATATTATCCCGCCTCGGCAGCTCAGAAAAGACTGTTCATTGTGAACCAGATGGAAAACATCGGCATCACTTACAACATCCCCATCGTTACCCTTCTGGAGGGTGAAGCGGATCAGGCCCGGCTGAGCGCAGCACTGGACACCATGGCCGAAAGACACGAAATCCTGAGAACTTCTTTCGAAGTAAGGGACGGAGAGATTGTCCAGGTGGTTCATCCCGGAGCCAGGATCAAACGTATCTACCAGGAAGCGGAAAACAGTGATCCAGCCAAGCTGATCAGGGATTTCATCAGGCCTTTCGACCTGGAAACAGCACCCCTGTTCAGGGCAGGACTGATCAGAATCTCCCGTGAAAGCTGCCTTTTCATTCTCGACTTTCATCATATCATTTTTGATGGCGGCTCCACGGAAGTCTTCATGGATGAATTGTGGGAACTGTATAAAGGAAAGAAGCTCCCGCGAAAAAAGTTACAGTACCGCGACTACGCCGGCTGGCAGCAGAAAATGGCAGCATCCGGACTTTACGGGAAACAGCAGGCATACTGGATCAGACAGTTTGAAGGCGAAATCCCGGTACTCAATATGGAAACCGATTTCCCCAGGGCATCCACCCTTAGCTTTGAGGGAGCCCGTTTCAGGGTGGAAGCAGATGCAACACTCGCTTCCGGGCTGAAAGACCTGGCCATGGAGGAAGGTGTGACCCTGTTTATGGTCCTGCTTTCTGCCTATGCCATCCTGCTGACAAAATATACCGGTCAGGAAGACCTTGTGATCGGTATCCCTTCTTCAGGAAGAACGGTGCCGGAACTCCAACGGATGATCGGCATGTTCGTGAACTCACTTCCCGTCAGGATCCGGCCGGAAGGAGAAATGAGCATCCACAGCCTGCTTGGAGAAGTTAAAACCCTGGTTCTCGAAGCGAGCGATAAGCAGGATTACCAGCTCGATTCCCTGATCGAAAAACTTGGCATCACCCGCGATCCAAGCCGCAACCCACTCTTCGACGTGATGTTCGCTTACCGGCAGCAGGCCGCTGATATCAGGATGAAATCCCTTACAGTGAAACACTTCGATTTCATCTTCAATATCACTAAATTCGATCTTACGATTGAAGCCGTGGAACTGCCTGACACCATCGGGCTCGAAATTGAATACCGCAAATCCCTCTTCCACGAAAACACCATCAGAAACCTGGCATCCCATTATCTCGCCGTGCTGAACGAAATGGTAAGGAACAGGAACCAGAAGATCAGGGAGATGGATATACTGCAACCCGCCGAGAAACACTTCCTTTTTCATATCTACAATGATACCACGACACCATATCCGGAACACCTGACCGTTTATGAGCTGTTCGAACAACAGGCTGACAGGACGCCGGACAAAGCTGCCGTTATACAGGATGAAAGATCCGTCAGTTTCAGAGAACTCGACATCGCCTCCTCGAACTTTGCCGGCATGCTCAGGCAGGAAGGCATCCGGCCAGGTCAGGTGATCGGGGTGATGATGGAACAAAGCATCGAATTCATCACCGTGATCATGGGGGTCATCCGGGCCGGGGCCGCCTATCTGCCCATCGATCCCGAATACCCTGAGGACAGGATACAGTACATCCTGGAAAACAGTGCATCACCCCTGCTGGTGTGTACCGCTGAAGCGAAACAAAAGGCAGGGTCGTTTCAGGGCAATGTGCTGCTGGTGGACAAAGGACATCCATTTGAAGGAAACGGAGAAAGACCGGGAAAAATGAACCGGCCGGAAGACCTGGTGTATATCATCTATACATCCGGATCCACGGGAAAACCCAAGGGCGTGATGATCACCCACAAGGGACTGGTGAATTATATCTGCTGGGCGGAAAAGGTTTACCTGGAAGGAGAGGCCATGGATTTCCCCCTGTATTCATCCATCTCCTTCGACCTGACGGTCACTTCCATCTTCACCCCCCTGGTTTCAGGGAACAGCATTGTGGTGTATGCGGGCGGGGATAAGAGCACGCTGATCAAACGCCTGGTGGAAGACAAACGAACGGATATCGTGAAACTTACCCCGACCCACCTCGCGATGATCGAAAACCTGGACTGCAGCGGCTCCCGGCTGAGAAAATTCATCGTGGGAGGCGAAGAGCTCCGGACGGTGGCAGCCAGGAAAATCATGTCGAAATTTCCGTATGACGTGAAGATCTTTAACGAATACGGTCCCACTGAAACCGTGGTGGGATGCATGATCCACAGCTTTGATCCCGCCAGGGACACCAGGCCTGCCGTTCCCATCGGTGTGCCTGCAGACAATGCACATATTTACCTGCTCGACAAATACCTGATGCCGGTTCCGCCGGGAGTTGCAGGCGAGATGTATATCGCCGGAGACGGCGTTGCAAGGGGCTATATCAACCGGCCAGACATCACCGCAGAACGCTTTCTCCCCGATCCGTTCTTCCCGGAAACCCGGATGTATAAAACCGGTGACCTGGCCAAATTCCTGGCAGACGGAACAATAGAATTTCTCGGAAGGGTCGACTTTCAGGTCAAGATCAGGGGATTCCGCATCGAACTCGGCGAAATCGAAAGCAAACTGTCGAAACACCCCGACCTGAAAGATGCTGTGGTGCTGCCTCAACAGGATGAAAACGGACAGCACTACCTTTGTGCATATGTTGTCTCCGGAAGGCAGATCCCTGTGGGCGAACTCAAATCATTCCTCTCAGAAGACCTGCCCGACTATATGATTCCCTCCTATTTCATCCCCCTGGAGGTCATCCCGCTTACCCCGAACGGGAAAGTCGACAGAAACAAACTTCCCAAAACAGGTGACACTGTTTTTACGGGAGTCGCTTACATCGAACCCAGGAATGAAACGGAAACACTAATCCGCGATATTTTCACTAAAATCCTTAAAGTCAGTCATATAGGAATAAACGACAATTTCTTTGACCTCGGGGGTAACAGCCTGCGTGCCGTTGCCCTGGTGGCTGAACTTCAGAAACACTTTGAAATCACCGTGAACGATGTATTTCAATATCAGACGGTAGCCATGCTGGCCAAAAACGCCAGAAAGTCAGGAAACCTGATCCTCACCCGCCTGCAGGAAATACGCGATCACCTGGATGACATGCCTGATCCCGAAATCCTCGCAAAAGAAGATATTTCTTTCGTCAAGGAAATGACAGGGTACAGGGCAAGCATTGATCCCTATAAATCAGTTGATTATGAACAGAAACGGGTTTACCGGACCATCCTTCTCACCGGAGCCACGGGCTTTCTGGGTGCCTATCTGCTGAGAGAAGTCCTCAGTATCCCCGGTACCGAGGTGCTCCTGCCTGTAAGAGCCGGAAGCGATCAGGAGGCATGGGACAGGCTGCAGGCAAAAACCGCCTGGTACTTCGGACAAGACTTTCTGAGCCTGAACAGCGATCGCATCAGGGTGATACCGGCCGACCTGGCCGAAGCACAACTCGGCATGAAAGCCGATACCTACCGGGAACTTCTCGAAAAGACGGACTGTATCCTCCATCCGGCAGCCCTGGTGAAACATTACGGCCACTACAGCGATTTTTATAACAACAACGTCAGGTCGGTGGAGAACCTGATTGCCTTTGCCCTCAGTGGTAAACAAAAAGATTTCCACCACATCAGCACCATTTCTGTCGGCATGGGTCAGCTGGAAAACAGGAATTACCACATTTTCACTGAAGACAAACTGGACGAAGGCCAGAAGAGCGAATTGTATTATCTCACCACCAAACTGCAGGCCGAGAAAATCCTGCACGAGGCCCGAAAAAATGGCCTGATGGCCAATATTTACAGGGTCGGTAACATCACCTTCGACGCTGAAACCGGCACATCCCAGGAAAACATCAACGACAATGCCTTTTTCCATATTTTCCGCGCCTTCCTTACCCTGGGTTTTATCCCCGACAAAATGGACAGCGTGGAGTTTTCCTTTGTAGACAAGCTGGGTGAAGCCATTATCCGCCTGATGCATTGTGCTTCGCTGCGGAATGAGACCTTCCACCTGCGGAATACGGAACTATTGAGGCAATCGGAATTTCTCACAAAGGAGGAACTCGGGCTGCGTGCCCTGAAGGTGCGCTTCAGACAATTCATCGACCGTCTTGTTGAAAACTACCAGGTCCCGGAATTCCGGCCGCACATCGAAGCACTCATCCTGCATTTCGGCTGGATGGAAGATCTTCCGGCCGGAAGCCTTCCCTGTCTGTATCTTCCCATGGGTGAACGTACCGACTATGTGCTCTCACGACTGGGATTTGCATGGCCGCGCCTGCAAACCGCCATGCTCGGAAAATTCATCAGCCAGGCGCTGGCAGAAAGAACGCAGACGCTGAAAACCATGAACTTATTCGCTGGCCTCTCCGGTGAAGAGCTTGAACGTATTGCCAGACTCGCCGTGCAGCGCAATGTGGAGGAAGATTCCGGAATTGTATGGGAAGGAGAAAGAGACGATTACTTCTATGTCTTCAGCAGGGGCAGTGTCGAGCTCAGCCGCCACTCCAGGGCAGGCTGGGCGGGAACCGTGATGGTAGCCGGCAGAGGCGATTTCATTGGCGCCGATCGCCTTTTCAACGACCGGGAATCCAACGAAACGGCCGAAGCCATCCTTGGTGATGTACACCTCTTCGCCTTCCGGCTTGCAGATATGAAAGACCTGGTGTCGGCCTCCCCCACCCTCGGCGCCAACCTGGTGAAGATACTGGCCGAAAGGGTGAGCCGCCTCAGCGACCTGTTCGTAAACCTTGCCTGAAACAGAAAAGTGAACATCTGCCGTTTCCGCCAGATAAGCCTGGCACAGCAAGCGCCCTCACCCGCAATGGCCGCCGGGAATCTGCCGCCTGCCAAATACAGGCGGTATATGGCCTTGCAGAGAAATGAAGACAGGCTGAGAATGTGGGAAGCACACCGCCTCCTGATCGATACCCTCGACAGTCAGTTTACTCTGAATCATGCCCTGATCCAATATGTCGAACAGCCCGGAAAAAAGCCTTACCTCCCGGGACAAACAGGCATTCGCTTCAACCTCGCCCATTCCGGAACGCTGGCCGCCCTTGCCCTCTCGGAATCGGAAACAGGCATCGATATCGAGGAAATCGTGGCACACGATCATCTTTCTCAAACTGCCCGCGTCTTTATGTCGGATACGGAATGGGTTACATTCAATCAACTACCTGAAAATGAAAGTTTAAGATTCTTCTACCGGATCTGGACCCTGAAGGAAAGCCTGCTGAAAAATATGGGAACAGGAATTCTGGACAATCTCCGGGCATACAGTTTCGACCTGGACGGAAAATCTCCGCTTGTCAGACTGAACGGAAAACGCCTCCGGGGATACCACTTTTTTGAAATTGACATTAACCCGGCCTATGCCGCCAGTGTATGCAGTTGTTCCCCTGATCCTTTGGTCATGATGTGACACATCGGTAACGGATAAACCAACGGACTGTATACGAGCATAATAATTAGAAAAACAGGGAAACTACTGTCCCAGGGTCAGCCGCTGGTATTCATCCACGTCCTCTATCACTTCCGATGCCCTGATCAGCATGGGATCAAGCTCACCCAGCACCCGGTGGAAGGCATTCAGTCCGTAAAGGCTCCGGGCCAGGCTGGCCTTCACCTGGGTACGTATCAGCAGGGAGGAAACTGCGATCTGTTCATCATTGCGGGCGATTTCTCTCTGATCTGCAAGCCTGAGCAGGCCTTCCATCATCGCATCATCCACCTGGAACTCCCTGATAAAGGCGGTCTCATCCCTGAAGCGCTTTTTGAGGTTGCTGCGTTGCTTATCGATAAAGCCGACGCAATACTCGGTAATTACGGCTTTTCTGACGAGCTGACCGTAGTAAGCCGATTGCAGGCTTGAATCCACGGCCATAAAAAGATCAGGCATGATACCGCCGCCGCCGAAAACAAGCCGGCCTGATGCGGTGTAATATTTCAGTGAATCAGGAAAACGGATGCTGTCGGCATGAACCAGTTCGCCATGCTTCAATCTGCGGGAATACTCCCGGAAATAGTTTTCGTTACCTTCGCCGTAAGGCCGCTGGATACAACGGCCTGAAGGAGTATAATAGCGCGCCGTGGTTATTCTGACCTGCGAGCCGTCGGGCAGGAAATAGGACTTCTGCACCAGTCCCTTGCCGTAAGAACGCCGGCCCATGAGCAGCCCCCTGTCGTTGTCCTGTACCGCTCCAGATACAATCTCGCTGGCCGAAGCCGAACCTTCATCCAGCAGGAGGATGATGCGGCCATGCCGGCAAAGCCCGTTGCCGTCGGAAACATAATCCTGGCGAGGACTGTGGAGTCCCTGGGTGTAAACTACCGTCTTCCCCTTTTCGAGAAACTCACTGGCAATGTCCACCGCCACATTCATGTAGCCTCCCGAATTACCCCTCAGGTCGAAGACCAGGTTCTCCATCCCTTCCTCCTTAAGCTTCTTCAACTCCGCCCTGAATTCCCTGGCCGATTGCGATGAAAACCTGTTCAGGCGGATATAGCCCGTATTTTCATCCAGCATGTAGGAAGCCACTATCGTCTGAATGGGGATTTTGTCCCGCGTGACTTTAAAAGTAAGGATGCTGTCGTGCCCAAACCTGAGTACCCCGATCGCCACCTCTGTACCTCTTTTTCCCCTAAGCCTCGATCTGACAAAGGTTTCATCCAGCGTTTTCCCTGTAGCATTTTCACTGTCAATGCATACGATCCTGTCGCCCCCGGTGATGCCGGCCTCCTCGGAAGGCCCCCCCGGGGTGGCAGAAATCACCCTGATGGTGTCCCGCATGATCTGATAGGTGATCCCTACCCCATCGTAGCTGCCCACAAGGGGCTCATTGGTCTTTTCCACATCTTTCTGTGCAATGTACACAGAGTGTGGATCAAGTTCCTTCAGCATGGCCTTGATGGCTGATTCAGTCAAAACGGAAAGATCTACCGAATCGAGATAATTCAGCTCCAGCAAGCCAAGCAGCGAGCTGAACTTACGCCCGCTCTGCTCGCGGTCGTTTTCCTGCGCCGCAACTGTCAGCCAGAGCACGCAGGCCAGAAACCCGGTGATGATGCGCTTGTTCATATCCCTGTAACCAAACTAAAGGCATTATTGTTCATCAGACATCAGGCTTGCGGTTTCTTTACCAGGAATAACAATTGTCCGATATCATCTGCCTCTGCCCTGCCCGGGTTGACCATCAGCAGGGGTTTGACAGCCAGCTTTTCCTTGTGAAGCAGGTCGAGCAATTCCCATTTTACCTCTTCATAAAGGATCACCAGGGCCTGTTTCTGATCACGAAGATAATAACGATCCGCCATGGTCTGAAGAGCGGCCTCCCTCAGGATGACCTTGCTGATCTCTGATGCAAGGCTGCTGCAGTGCCTCCATAAAAGCTGATCTCCCCCCTCTTCGATCAGCGGGATCAGCAGCCTGCCCCTGTCATCCACCATGCGGAACTTTTCGAAGGTCTCCTGCAGTTCCCGGCTTCTGATAACGCCACCCTGCCCGATCTCGCCAAGCGCAAGCAGGATGTTCCGCTTTTCATTCAACAGATCCTGCAGGATCACCCTGGACCCCTCGCGGTATAACATCCGCATCTCCAGTCCGCCTGTCGCGTAGTTCCGGCTCTCACACTGAAAGATCCGCCGGGGACGGACAGCCCAGAATTCACCGGCCCAGTGAACGTTTCCGCCCACGATGACCGGCCTTGTAATCACTCCGGCAGAATCAAAGACCCTGATCACAAGATCGTCCAGCACATAGGCCGAAAGAAGAGAAAAAAGCGTTTTCTGATGCTTCATCGCAGTCAGCGACTCCTGCAGCGACTTAAACAAAGGCATCCCTGACTGCATCACCTTCATCGCGATTTCCTTCGCCGTCATCCTCAGTTCCCGTGTTTCCTTATCCTTTATCACAGGAAAAGCCGTGAAAAACTTAGTCTCCCGCTGTTCCACCAGGCTCCATTCCTTCAACAGCAGTAACTGGCTGTCGGTAATTTTCCCCGTCTTCAGGTCTATCTCCGTCCGGGTTCTCCCCTTGACCAGGTTCAGCACAATCTCAGCATTGTTGTCAAGCCCGAGGATAAACTCCGGACCAGGTTCGCGAACATCACAGTAACAATAATACTGAAACTCATTCATTACCTGATCCTGTGCAGACAGCATCCCCCCTGCCATCATCACGATCATCCATGCCAAAGCTATAATTCTATTCATCATTCCTGCATTCTCGCATTCCAGCATTCTTGCATTCTTGCACTATCAATTATCATATTCCGCAAGCCTCCTCACCGAATCCAGCCCGCTAAGTTAAACGAAAGACCACAAACCATAGACCTTAAACTTTAAACCTTAGGCTGTGTACTCCAAACCACTCCTCGCATAAAAAACCACTGCCCGCGGGTGCCCGGTCATGGACAGACCCGGGCCCCGGGACAGTGTGGCGGAAGGAGGAGTGTTATTTCCGCGCAGGTTTGATTTTTAGTAAATGATCATCCGTCTGCTGTGTTTCTCCCGGCCGCTTGTCACTGTATAACAGTAGACTCCGGGTTTCAGGTGCTGCACATCCACATCGAGCAGGTGACGACCCTGGGAGAGCAGTCCTTCATCCTGCACCCCCACTGTTCTGCCGTTCAGGTCGCTGATCACGATCCTGGTTCGGGCAGGGCGGTTCAGAATAAGCACAATATTTGTTTTGTCATGGCAGGGATTCGGGTAATTCTGACCCACGCCGGCGATAAGCGTTTCCTGGCCTTCAATACCCGTAAAATCGCTCTTCAGAACCTTGGCATAATAGATCATGTTGTCATCATAAGGATCTTCATCCCCTCTCACGGCAAGGCCGGGTTCGTCATCGGCCTGGTAGGTATAATGGATGAAGGCATTGCTCTGACGGGCAACGGCCGGAAAAATACATTCATGGAAATTGTGTACGAGTCCGTCGTTCAGGTCGAAGAAATCGCCCCACTCGCCGCTTGCATGGTCAAACTTCCTGGCCAGCAGGTGCTTGTAGTTCTGGGTCCCATTGTCGTGATCCTCCATCTCCGATGACATAATCAGGTACATATCGTGCTGATCATCGATGGTAACCGTCGGCCAGTTTGTCATGGAAAGGGCATATTTGGGCAGGTCGAGCATGTCGCCGTAAACCGTATCGTTCCCGTTCACATCCTGCGCCCAGCCGACGAGGTTGCCCCTGTCGTATACACTGTCGACGTGCAGTGTGGAGAAAGGCTCCTCTCCTTCCTTCCAATACACCAGCCCGTCGGTGAAAGGCCAGTAGCTGTATTCCTCATCCGTGGTGTCGGTATTGTTCACGCGCATCAGGCCGAAGAATGCATTCACGTCCCCGTTGTGATCCAGGGCAACCGCCATGGTGGCATCGCAAACCCATATGGTATCTATGATCAGGGTGTGATTGTGTTCGTATCTCGGGAATGGATGGGTGAAGATGATGGTCTTCGTCCAGCTTGCACCATTGTCGGTGGATTTGAGCATGAATACATCGAACCATTTATCGCCCACCAGCAGGGCAAGGGTATCTCCCCTGGGTTCGGCCCAGGCATAGGTGTCTCCGCCCAGTCCCACGTACTGATCGAAACCGGTACCCGGCAATTGCACATGGTGGAGATCCCAGGTCTGACCCCCGTCCTGGGAACGCGAATAAAGCAGCGCCCCGTCCATACCGTTGTAAAGCGTGCCTCCGTTGCTCACGGGCGATGTCAGGTAGATCAGGTGGATCGTCTGGTGGTTGGGGCCATTGGTGACCACCTGTGGCCAGGACAGTTTCGTACAGGACGGGGGTCCGGAGAAGGTAGTTTCCGTCCAGTTTCCGATGCCTTTCACCGGGCGTGTAAGGATCTCGAGGCCATTGGTAAGGTTGTGGTTTACAATGATTTCACCACCGGCACCCCAGGGAGCAATGGCAGGCCAGCCCGTTTTTACATTATCGATACGCATGGCCGGAGCAGCTCCCCACTGGCTTCCGTCGTAATAATTGTATCCGCTTCCCCTGTCCGGAAAATCCGGATCGGAAAAACCCATGGTCCAGGTGGCCGACAAGGTCATGTCGTCCCAGAGTACCAGCCTGTTCTGCATGCTGCCGTTGGTCTGCAGATCGTAGCGGGTGTTCCCGATCATGCTTTCGTTGGGTGTCGGAGCCGACATCACAAACGGATTTACCGGCTTACTCAGCAGATTGGCCGGTGAGGGCGCCCATGGCCGGTTTGGTGCCATGCGGCTGAGATTGATCCCGGCACATTGCCCGGGATGGTATTTTGCGGTGTAACGGACAACATTCCCGCGGACGGGAATCCCATCCCCCTCCGCTCCGTTTTGCCCGGCAGGCGATGCCCCGGCCGGTGCAAGAAACATGCAAGGCAACAGAGCCGCACATGTCAGTAAGATAATTCTTCTCATAACATTTTTTTTTGATATCCATTGAATTTTGACGCAAACAAAGATCTCCACCTGTTTCTTTACATTCAAAAGAAATCGATAAAACCCCGCATTCTCCCGGCCTGGCGTATAGCGGTGTTTTTTGGTGTTTTAAAGATAAATTACCGGGATTAGACGAAAACAGGCAGATGCATGCCGACACGGAATGGAGTTTTGAAAAAATTGCAAACCAAGAGTCTACGGCTTTGCACCTGGGACGAAGGAAACCCTATTCCGGGATTGGCAGCGTAAGCTGGGGGAGCGGACTGAGGTTCATGCTTGCATAAACCGCAGGAGCTTCCCAGTTTCGGGGCCAATCCGAGGCCAGGCGGCCTGACTGTTTTGGCTAAAGCCTGACCAGACCGCTTGCCTCAATCCGTCGGCTGAAGCCGACGGTAAAGCTTTAGTCACATTTGAATAATAATGAATGATGCTGAATATGATTCTTTAAAATTGCCGTCAGCTTCAGCTGACGGATCATGGAGCAGGGAAATTTCCGGGCTTCAGCCCAAAAACACAGTGTCCTGATTCACCAATGCATAATCAGCAAAAAACAAATATAGCTATACTGAAACTTTGTGAAAATGCAAAGCAATTTTCATTAAGATTCATTATAACAAAGGCAATACAGTTTGGAAAAAAAACAGGCGTCCCTGTCTGAGACGCCTGTTCTTGAACTTCCGGCTGAATCCTTACTTTTTCTTATCGTCAAGCTTGAATTTTACCGGCAGTACCATGGAAACCTTCACGGGCTTTTCCTTTTCCATGCCCGGTTTCCACTTTTCCGGCAGGGCCTTGATTACCCGGACAGCTTCCGCTTCCATTTGCTTCAGCGCCTCCTTGTAAACACCCTCCTCCGGCTTCTTTCCCGCTTCGTCCGGATAACCACCCTTTACTTTCAACACTTTGGTTTTGATTAAGTTACCCTTCTCATCAATCACAAACTGCACATACACCACCGCATGTATCCCCCATTTCTTTGCAAGTTCGGGATACTTGATGTTCGAAGCGATAAACTGCACCATCTTGTCATGTCCGCTGCCGTATTCCGGCATATTCTCCACTTTGTCGAAAACCCCCTCTTCCTTCATCTGCTGCTGCTCTTTAAACTGAATTTCCTTTTTCTTCTTCTCGTCAGCCTGCTTGTCCTGGGCATAAACCGGTACTGTAAACATATTCAGTACAAAGGCGAGGGAAACGAACAGCAAAGGCAGCACCACGGCTATCCTAAGGCTTGCCATGGCGCCTGATTTTGATTTTGTCATCATCATGAACCTCCTTTTAATTAATGATTTGTTAAAATGATTGAATAATATATTGGTTCTTCCCGTCACACTCTGCCTGAAAAGCAGGTCGAGATAGGTGGCAGGATCGGCATTGCCCGTTAAAACGGTCCGGTCGGCAAGATACTCGTGGATCTCCATGAAATGCCGCTTGTAATACCAAACGGCAGGGTGAAACCATAACAGCAGGCGTACCAGCTCGGTAAGCATGATATCAAAGGTGTGCAACTGCCTGGCATGTACCAGTTCATGCTTCAGGATCAGGTCGGCACGTTCCTTCTCCAGTGTTTCCCTGTCAATAAAGATCCACCGGCCAAAGGTAAATGGAGGGATAGGCTCCCTGGGAATATAGATACGCTGTCCCTGAAGGCTGACAAGCCGCGATTTCCGCCTGATATTCAGGATCAGTATCAGGTTCCGCAACAACAACACTCCAAAGACGACCAGACCGCCGATGTAGGCAAACCTGATCCACAGGAAGATGTCCGGTCCCTGTTCCGCAGCCACGCCTGCCGCCGCCTGTCCGACCGGCACTGCCTCAAGCATCATGCCGGGCATTATTTCACCGATACTGCCCGCCGGAACAGGCAGCAAAGGTAATAATACCGATACGGTAAGGGTCGTCAGCAGGTAAACCCGGCTGAAACGGAAAAAGGTCTCTCTTCTGACAAGGGCGGTGTAAAATGCGAAAAACAACATCAGCACCAGCGACACTTTCAACAGGTAAAGCAGGAAGGGATCCATGGCTATGTTTTTGATTTTTGTTGAATGGCGTGTTCTATCAGCGTCCTGATCTCCTCCAGCTCTGTGACGCTCAGGGTCTCATCCCTGGAGAAAAAGGAGGCCAGCGATGCATAGGAGCCGTCAAAGTAATTCCGCATGAACTGCTTCAGATAACTCCGGGTGTATTGTTTCTTGCTTACCAGGGGATAGTACTCGTGCGTCCTGCCATAGGCCTTGTGCGATACAAAGCCCTTCTGCTCAAGTATCCGGATAATGGTGGATACGGTGTTGTAGGCCGGCCGCGGCTCCGGCAGCATCGACAGTACATCGTTCACAAAGCCCTTCCGCAAGTCCCATAGTACCTGCATGATCTGCTCCTCTGCCCTTGTTAATTCTTTCATTGTTGCTTGCATGATTAACTAAACGCTACAAATATACAACTAATTTTTTAGTTATGCAACTATTTTTGTAATATTTTTTTATACTATTGATAATCATCAGATTAACTAAAGAAAAAATCGATAGCCTATGGCTTCATTTCCAGAAAATTTCGTACACTTGCGGGCCGGTTACCAGGGTCGACCTGGGGATATTCCGCTTCCTTCTCAGGGTGATCTTGCCGTCTTCCGGTTCAAGAAGGTACTGCCGTTTCACCACATAGGGCCCTGATTTCTGAAAAAGCAGGTTCGAAGGGGAAGTTGTTTCTATCACCAGCTGTTCCGCTTCTGTATGGATCACCTTCACCCGGTTGGGTTCAAGGCCCGGGTCGTCCAGTAGTTCCAGTATCAGGGCGGCATCCGGGATTCCGTATCCCACGTAATTGTTGGGGTAAGGATAAAGGTTTGATGCCTTTTGCAGGATACGTTTAACCTGCAAGGGGGTCAGGGTGCTGTCGGTCTCGAGCATCAGGGCGATCAGGGAGGTAATGACGGGTGTTGAGAGGGAGGTTCCCCAGGTGGAATAACACACCACATCCGGTTTGACAAAATCAACCAGCGGGTTTCCGATACTGCTGTAGGAGACGCGGTGCGGGACGCTGAGACGGTTGCAGGCTCCCACGGTAATCACCTCTTCCACGTCGGCCGGCGTCCAGACGATCCGCCAGGCATACTCCCCGGTATTGCCGGCTGCCGTTACGATAATCATTCCCTTTGCAGCAAACTCCCTGCATATCTTCGCGATCCTGGTGGTTTTGCCGTCCATCATGGCTGGGCTGTAATTTTCCTCATCATTTTCAAATTCATCCCAGTAACCCAGGGAGAAATTCACCAGCCTGACGCCCCGCTGGTAAAGATCCTCCAGCGCGATCCTCACGTTGTTCTCCTCATCCCCGAAGGTCTTGTTCTCAAAGGTGCTCTTCCCGATCTTGGCCAGGTAATAGTCCGCATCCACCGCCAGGGCTCCGCCAAAGCAGGTATCCCGTTTCGACTGCCCTCCCATCATAAAGGTAACGGCAAACCCATGGGTTTCCCCCGGAGAAAAAAACACCGGAAGTGAGTCAGGATAATACTGCTTTGCAAAAACGATACGAGCCCGTTCAAACAGATTACGCGTGGCCGGATTTTCATTCAATCCACTGAATCCCAGGTCGATAATCCCAATCTTCACACCATGGCCGCTAAGACCGGCTTCCTTCAGCACCCCTGCATTGAGCTGTGTCAGGGCCTCCACATAGGAAGCCTTGGCCGGTTCTTCCATATGGCCGCATGAAGCAATCAGAAGTGACAGGATGATATATCCAAGGCGCGTCAGCGTGGTCATTGGCGGATATTGTCGGGCAAATGTAGGATTATTGCGATAAGAATAAAAGGAAGAAATGAGGCATCCGGAAAAGGAGAAGGGCTGCTTCCCTGTGACACAATGGCTATGTTTAACCCAATTATACCCAATGTTATGAGAACCCGGCATGCCTCATTTCTTCCTTAAAACTTTATATATTACCCTGGTCGGTTTCTACGGCATCGTTGCGCCGTATCACCCGTTTATAATTGTTGATCCTGTAACTCAGGCTCAGCCCGAAAGTGTTCTTCTCCATCTCAAGGCTTTGCCATATCAGGAACCTGTATCCTTCCAGTTCGTATACGTTCTTCGACAGTCCGAACACATTGGTTCCCCTGACGGCCACCGTCAGTCGCTTTTTCAGAAAATCCTGCCTGATCACCATATCAAGTTGTCCGCTCGCCTTCGCCACCCCTTGCGCAAAGGTCTGGTCACTGTAATAATAACCCACCAGCTGCACCTGGGTCCCCGTCTTAAAATTCAGGCGGGGAATCAGCTGCACCGACCAGGGCGTGGCCTCGCTTTCGCTGATCTGGTACTGATCCATGGTGCTGATCTGCTGATGATACAACCTGGCCACCACATTCAGGCTGAACCAGGATTTCAGCGTCAGGCTGGTATTCAGCTCCAGTCCCGTCTGGCTGATACTGCCCAGGTTATCGAAAGTGCTTTCCAGAATACCCTCCCCGTTCAATTTGAATGCCTGACTGATGTTTTGCTTTGTAAGGCTGTGAAAAAGCTCCATGCTGACGGATGACTTTTTAAAACGTCTCAGGTAGTTAAGTTCGGTATTATAACTAAAGTCCGGCTTCAGATATGGATTGCCCCTGTTGATAAACGTGCCGTCGGAATACATGGGAAAAGGGTTGAGCATCCACTCGGCCGGACGGTTGATCCGCTTGCTGAAACTGAGCTGCAGCTGCTGTTCATGCTTCATTTTCCTAGTAAGATGAAAGCTCGGAAAGAAATGCTCAAACACAATTCCGACCTGCTGACCACTGGTTTGCTGGTCGACTGTCCGGTCCATTTTTTCGTAACGCAATCCTGCCTGGTACTCAAAGCCGGCGGCCTCACCAGTCCAGGTAAGATAAGTCGAGTAAAGGTTCTGCCTGAAAATGAATGCATTGGTAAACTCCGGGTTGACAACCCAACTGCCCTGTCCGGGTTCATACTCCTTCAGCAGATAATCAAAATCGGAGTGGTTATCATCAAATTGTATTCCTGCCTCAAGTTTGTGCTTTTCCCCGAAGGGTCTTGCATAGTCAGCCTTCACCCGCAGCGTCACCCTGTCCGTGTTGTTTTCCGACTGATCCATGGCCGCTGCTTCCCCCGAAGGGGTGAAATCCGGATTGGCCGGCTGATCAAGCCTTGAATCGGTGCGGGTTCCCCGCCACCCCGAACGGTAGGCCGTGAAACTGATCTCATGACCCGGAACAGCGAATTTGTGCTGGTAATAGAGGGTCGCCATGGTGTAGCGGCCTTCCAGATCGAAGGAATTGTCATTCACTGTCCATCTTTCCGACTGCTGAGGCCTGGTCAGCATATAGTAACGATTGGGGAAAAGCCGGTCAAATCCGTTTATTCCGTGATCGATATTCAAGGAAACCAGATCAGAGGCACTCATATCAAAATCAATCCCTCCCCTGAGCGTCTTCCCCGTATTGCAATGCTCCCTGAGGGTGGATGCCCTGATGAACAAGGTTGAATCATCATACTGGTTCTCCCGCTCAAGCTTCTGCGGGATCTTCATTTTCCGCTGCATGATGTCAGCCCCGACAAAGCAGTTCCATTTGCCGACCCTGCGCGTAAGCGTGAAATCCCCGTTGTACTTATCTCCCGTCATCACTCCCCCGTTCACGATCCCGGTAAAACCTTCCGCTTTCTGCTTTTTCATGATCAGGTTGATGATACCGGCAGTGCCGTCGGGATCGTATCTGGCCGAAGGATTGGTGATCACCTCTATATTGTCTATGGTAGATGCCGGAGTCGTTTTCAGCACATCCGCAGCACTCAGTGCCGTAGGCCGGCCGTCGATGAGTACTGTATAATTGGAACTTCCCCGCACTGTCACATTCCCTTCCGCATCCACTGAAACCGAAGGAACATTCTGAAGCGCATCTGCGGCCGTACCGCCGGAAGCAGCAGGATTGGAGGCCACATTGACTACCTTCTTGTCCACCTTGTATTCCACCGCCGGCTTCTCAGCGCTGATCTCAACCTCCCTGAGTCCCGACACCGACGGTTCGATCTCCAGAGAGTCGAACCGCAGGTCGGGTTGTTGCCTGTTGAGCCGTATATCTTGGATGGTTTTCTTCTTGTATCCGATGAACTGAACCACCAGGTAATATTCCCCGTAAGGAATCTTCCTGATCATAAACTGCCCATCCGGGCCGGTCACGGTTCCTGTGACAAGAGCGGAATCCCCCGCCCGGTAGAGTACCACATTGGCATATTCCAGAACGCCGCGACTGCCCTGATCCACCACCTTCCCGGCTATTCTGCCGTCGCCCGGCGCTTCCTTTACGGAAGCCCGTAAAGGCAATACCATGGAATAAATAATGATCAGGATGAGAATGGATTTCATTTCCGAGGCGATCCGTTAACAGCCCGCAAACATAATCCTGCCCTCTCCCCCTTCAAAATAATTTCGATAAGCACCCCAAAAACCTATTCAAAACACTGATAGTGAAAATTCAGGCTTTGAGCGACCGGAAGCGGCCGTTAAAAGATTTTCATGCCCTCCGGAAAGGAAAAGCGCTTAAGCTGCTGCGACCGGTATTTATTTTTTTCTACATTAGCAGGCCATCAGGAAAATCATGCCCAGAAAAACCATTTTGCTTATCCATTGCTGCTTTTGGATACTCTTCTCCCTCGTTCCGGAACTGCCGTACATTTTCCCCGACAGAAAATACCCGCTCTGGCTGATCCATTACAACATCACTACCGAATGCCTGAATTTCATGAATTTCTACGCGGTCTATTTCCTGATCACCGTCAACCACTTCCAGCGTAAGGAATACCTGCGCATCATGAGCATTCTCTTCGGTATTATACTGATTTTCAGTACACTGCGTGTGTTCGGGACCCGCATGGTATCCCATTACATATCCATGATGGAAGAATTGCCGGGTATCCGCTTCGTGAATGTCATGGTGGAGATAGTCAACAGCTTGTTATTCACTACCTTCGGCATCCTGATGAAGTTCATGATCGACTGGTTCAGCACCCAGAAATTAAAAGCCGAGCTGCTGGCGCAGAAGCAAAGCAGCGAACTGGCCCTGCTCCGTACCCAGATCAATCCGCACTTCCTTTTTAATACGCTGAACAACCTGTACAGTCTGGTGTACAAGAAGTCGGATGTTGCTCCCTCGGTAGTCATGAAACTGTCGGAGATCATGCGCTATATGCTCTATGACACCAATGCGGAAAAAGTCCCGCTCGACAAGGAGATCAATTACCTCAGAAGTTTCATTGAACTGCAGCAGTTGCGGATTCGCGTCGACAACTTCATCCACCTTGAGATCAGGGGAGAAACAAGCGACCGGATGATCCCGCCCATGCTGCTGATCCCTTTTGTCGAAAATGCATTCAAACATGGTAAAAAGGATGTCCCTGCCCCCGGAATCTCAGTCATGATTGATGTGGACGGCGATACCATGCACTTTGAAATCTGGAACTACTGTAGCATGCCCAACAGTTCGGCTACCGACCCTTACCACGGAATAGGACTGAAGAATGTAGCCCGCAGGCTTCAACTGATGTACCCCGGGGCACATGAACTCAGCGTGGCACCCTGCGGGGAAAAATTTCTGGTGAAACTGAATATCAGAAGTCTATGAAATATCCAGGTTTGGCAGACACCAACCGAAAATGATAATAAGCATGGATATTCTCCCCCATGAAGCGGGACAGGCATCTGACCATTGAAATCAAAATGATAAGCACATGAAAATCAAATGTATTGCAGTTGACGACGAACCGCTCGCCCTGGATATCATCGAGGATTACATTTCCCGTATCCCCTTCCTTGAGTTGCAGAAAAGCTTCCATAATGCCCTGGATTGTATCGATTACCTCAAGCACAATGAGGTGGACCTCCTTTTCCTCGATATCCAGATGCAGGAACTTACGGGGATACAATTGCTGAAAGTACTGAAAACAAGACCACTGGTCATTTTCACCACCGCTTACGACAGTTTTGCACTGGAAGGCTATGAGCTTGATGTGTGCGATTACCTGCTGAAACCCATTTCTTTTGAACGTTTCGTTAAAGCGGTGGACAAGGTATATGACAAACTGTCAGACCAGCAGAAACCCGCTCGTTCTGATCAGGCGGAAATCAATATCTACAATCCCCAGCATGATTATTTCTTTGTGAAAACCGAATTCCGCCTTCAGAAAGTAAATTTCTCCGATATCCTGTATATCGAAGGAATGGGCGATTACCTCCGCATCGTGACGCCCCAGGAAAGGATCATGACGCTGCAGAATTTCAAGAGCATGGAGGATATTCTGCCACCACGACAGTTTGTGAGGGTGCACAGGTCGTACATCGTGAATATCGGTAAAATCCTTTCCATCGAAAGAAACCGCATCAAAATCGCCGACCAGTTGCTACCCATCGGTGAGAACTACCGCAAGCAATTCTTCGGCATTATCGGAAACGGGCATATGCTGGGCTGATCACTGCCGGCTCAGGCTTTTGTCCGCCTGCTGAATTCCTCACCGGTTCCGCCCGTATGTGACTTAAATAATAATGGTAAGGTTCTTGCACGGACTGCCCCCATGGAACAGGAACCGAAAAAGATCATTCACAGCCTCCTGCCGCCGCTGCTGCTGGTCATCCTGATGTGGATAGTCAAAGCCTGTGAACTTTATTTTCGTTTCGACCTTTCATTCCTGGGGATCTATCCCCTGCACTGGAAAGGACTGCCGGGCATCGTCACCGGGATCTTCATTCACGGCGATTTATCCCATTTGTCGGCCAATTCGGGTCCTGTCATCATCCTGGGCGGCGTCATCTTCTACTTCTACCGCCGCATTGCCTGGACCATCCTTGCCACGCTTACCCTGATGACCGGCCTGTGGGTGTGGGTGATGGCCCGCGAATCATGGCATATCGGGGCCAGCGGACTGGTGTATGCCATGGCCTCCTTTGTCTTTGCATCCGGAATGATCAGGCGCGACAACCGCCTGCTCGCTGTTTCACTGCTGGTAGTCTTCCTCTACGGCGGACTTATCTGGGGCGTTTTCCCCGAGCTCTTCCCGGAAAAAAACATCTCCTGGGAAAGCCACCTGATGGGTATCGTGGCCGGAATCGTGGCTGCCGTCTATTTTAAAAATGAAGGCCCTGCCAGGAAAAAATACGCCTGGGAGGATGAAACGGATGATGAAGTGCCGGATTGGTACCCGGATGAACCCCCGGCTCCCCCCCCACCTTCCGATCAGACACCTGATAATCAGGAAATTAATATCCGCTACGATTATAAAGAAAAAAAAGGCGAGCCATCCTGATTTTTTTTTCAGCGCTTTTAAACATGGCATCAGAAATGCCTTATTCTTTCGTATCTTTCATGCAAGTTTTAATTATTAAACCAAGATTAATATGAAAAGAAAGATACTTACATTCATCACTTTGGGATTGAGCCTTATAGCGATCATCCCGTCCTTTTTAACTGCCGGACCCCTGAACCAGAGTGTCAGCGGCAGCACAGTATTTACAGCCAGTACGGCTGTAGCATACCAGAGCATGATAAATAACCCGGTCATCGGACTGGAGATCACACTCACCGGCAGCGGAGCACCCCTTTCCCTTACAGGCATATCGCTCAATGCCTCCCTCTGCACCAATTTTTCGACCGATGTGAGCATGGTCAGGGTTTACTATACCGGGAGTGATTCTGCCTTTGCCATCACCAACCAGTTCTGGGCAGGTTATGACCCTTCGCAGACGCTGGCCGGCAACCAGGAATTGAGCACGGGGAAAAATTATTTCTGGATCAGTTTCGATGTCTTTTATTACGCCATCGTGGGCGACATCCTCGATGCAGCCATAAACTGGTTCACCCTGAGTGACTACAGCGGCCTTTACCTGCCCGATGTCACTTCACCACCGGGTCACCGGCTGGTGGCCGCGCATACACCCGTGCCCCGGTCCATTTCGGGCAGGGTGATGTACGATAACCAGGCAGAAACAGGCCTGAACAATGTGCTGCTTTTATTGAACTCGGGATACAATGCACAGCAGACAACCACCGGAAGCAACGGGCAGTTCCAGTTCAACAACCTGATGCCAGGAACCTACCAGATCGTGGCAGTGTGTTACAAACCCTGGGGTGGTGTCAATGCGGTGGATGCACTGGGTATCCTTCGCTACTTCGTCGGGGTGGACCCGCTTTCTCCTTTGCAGCAGATGGCAGCCGACGTGGATGCCAGCTACTTCATCAATTCAACGGATGCACTGTTGGTATTAAAACGCTTTACCGGAATCATCAACTATTTTCCGCTGGGCGACTGGATATTTGAACCGACCATGGTGGTGGTAGACGGTACAGGCAACATCGTCCGTAACATCAAGGGTTTGTGTGTGGGAGATGTGAACCGCTCCTACGTTCCCTGACGGTCAGATCGATTTCTCATCAAGCTTGCGGCCCCATCCGGCAAAAGGACGGTTTTTCCAGTTGCTGTTGTGATAGGCGTAACTGGCGATGAGAGGCAACACGGAGGTGGCCTCGGCAAATACCATTTGTTCGTAAAGGGTATCCACCTTACCCCATGAGGATGCTTCCTTCAGGGTGCTGCTGGAACAGGCGCCGTCCCTGGCATCAGCCACCGTGATCTGAACGGCATACTGGTGCATGGGAACCTCCTTGTCGAGGATCTCGGCACAAATCACCGTATCCTGCGCGAAGTTCTTTGGAACGCCGCCCCCAACCATGAATAGTCCGGAGGTTTTTGCCGCCATCTTTATCCTGGTCAGTTCCAGGAAGTCTTTTACCGAATCGATGCTTACGTGCCGATCGGGATGATCCCACTGGTGACGAACCAGCCCAAAACCGGCACTGCTGTCGGAAAAAGCCGGGCAGAAAACCGGAACATCATGCTCAAAGGCAAGCTGCACCAGTGATTTCGGCTTGCGTGCATGCTCTGTTAGATACCTGCCCATCTCCCGGATAAACTCCCTGGAGGAATAAGGACGGGGTTCCAGCTTATCGGCAATCTCGCGTATGGTCATGTCGCAGACCTGCAGTTCCTCTTCATCGATAAAGGTATCATATATCCGGTCGATATAAAGATTGCGCAACAGTGCATCGTCAATCCAGGGCGTACCTTTGTAATGCTTGAATCCCAATGCTTCGAAAAAGTCCATGTCGACAATGCTGGCACCCGTGGCCACCACGGCGTCCACCATACGGTAGCGGATCATGTCGGCGTACAGGTCGAGGCAGCCGCCGGCTCCGGTGCTTCCGGCAAGGGTCAGGATAATGGTGCAGTCCGGATCGTCTATCATCCGTGTGAGAATATCGGCAGCCACAGCAGTATCCCTGGAGGTGAAGGACATGTCGCGCATGGCATTGATCAAAGGTGTGGAATCGAATGCCGTGAAATCGATGTGTTTCACAACATCTTTCAGTAAATCAGATTTTTCCATACTGTTAAATTTGTGCAAAAGTAGTACTATTCAACGAAACATGAAAACAGCCGCCACAGGCCGTAGCAAGACTCCGGACATGCAGGGAATAAAAAGTCCTGCAGCTGCAACTAAAGATTGATATACGACAGAATCTTATACAGCAGTTTGGCGGCAAGAAAGTCGGGAGCTTTGTTGTGCTCGCGCGGACAAAGCTCCACAATGTCAAATCCTGCGATTTTCTTCCTGCCTGCCACGTATTTCAGAAATGCAAGGCTTTCATACCAGTGCAGTCCGCCCGGCTCGGGTGTCCCGGTGGAAGACATGATGGACGGATCGAAATAGTCCAGGTCGATGGTTAAATATACATGGTCTGTCAGCTGATCAAGCGCCCTTTCCCACCAGTCGGTCCGCCCCTGTACCTGCTGTGCCCAAAAGACATGCTGCGGAATCAATCTGTCCTTCTCACCTGTATCCATGCTCCGGATACCCACCTGCACCACAGGGCAACCAAGATCCTGCGCCCGCGCCATGACACAGGCGTGATTATACCGGCTGCCCTCGTATTCATCCCTCAGGTCGGTATGCGCGTCAAGCTGCAATACCGACAGATCGGGAAATATTTCGCGGTATGCCCGGATGGGACCTGCACTCACCGAGTGCTCCCCACCAATGGTGATCACGGTCTTTCCCTTCTTCAGCCAAGCCAGGCAAGCCCGGTATGATGCTTCTTCCATCGCCTCAGGAGAAGTGTTTTCGCTGACAGGCAGGGCGGTATGGATCCCTTTCAGATAAACCTCTGTATCCGTTTCAATATCATACAATTCCATATTAGCCGATGCCTCCAGCAGGGCTTCGGGTCCCCGGTCGGAGCCCTTCACCCAGGTGGAAGTACCGTCATAAGGCACAGGCAGGATCACGTAAGGTGCGTCAGGCCCGGCAAATTCCATGGGAATATCACCAAAATGTTTCATAGAAAAGAGAAAGCTAGTGTTCGACAGCAAAATTACGATTTTCCGGCAATAGGGTTCCAGGCAGCAGGACTCAGTATCCCAGTGTTTTAAGCATGGATTTATAACTCTGTTCTTTGGCGAAAAGGCGGGTATAGTATTCGCCGCTTTCATCGGTTTCGATGATGATGTGCTTGGGTGCGGGGATCAGGCAATGCTGGATTCCGCCGAAGCCGCCGAGCGATTCCTGGTAAGCGCCGGTATGGAAAAGCCCGATGTATTGCTCCACTCCCTCAGTGATCTTCGGAAGAAAAACCGCGTTGGCATGTGCTTCCGCATTGTAATAATCGTGGGAGTCGCAGGTGAGTCCGCCGAGAAAGACCCGCTGGTATTCGAAATCCCAGTTATTGATCGCAAGCAGGATAAAGCGCTGGTGAATGGCCCAGGTATCCGGAAGGGTGGTCATGAAAGAACTGTCGATCATATTCCACAACTCCCTGTCGTTCTGCTGCTTCTGATTAATGATGCTGAAGAGCACCGCACCCGACTCCCCTACCGTATAGCTTCCGAATTCAGTAAAAATGTGGGGTTCGGGAACATTGTTCACAGTACACTGGTTCTTTATCTGGGCTATGATCTCTTCGGCCATGTATTCATAATCGTAGAGGAAGGCCATGCTGTTCTTGATCGGGAATCCTCCGCCAATATTGAAGTACTCCAGTTCGGGGCATAGCTTTTTCAGCTCACAATATAAGTTGATGCACTTGCTGAGCTCATTCCAGTAATAGGCCGAATCCTTGATTCCGGTATTAATGAAAAAGTGCAGCATTTTCAGTTCAAAAGTGGGATTGTTGCGGATTTTCTCATTGTAGAAACTGATCACATCGCCCACACGAATACCAAGCCGGCTTGTATAGAAATCGAACATGGGTTCTTCCTCTGATGCGATTCTGAGGCCGATGTTGATCTTCCTATTACTTTTTCCTGTGTAGTCTTCTATCTCCTGTTTGTTGTCAAGTACCGGTATGATATTATCAAAACCATTGTTAATCAGATCGATAATTCCCTGGGTATACTGAGGGCGTTTAAAGCCGTTACAAATCACGTAAATGTCTTTTCCGATCTTCCCGGATTCAAGTAAAGATTCGATAATAGGAAGATCAAATGCGCTCGATGTCTCCAGATGTACGTCATTTTTCAGGACTTCCTCGAGTACAAATGAGAAATGTGAGCTCTTGGTGCAGTAGCAGTAGTGATAGTCCCCCTGGTAATCTACTTTGGCCATGGCCACGTTAAAAAGACGCTTAGCCTTTTTTATATTCTGTGTAATTCTTGGTAAGTACGTGATTTTTAATGGTGTACCATATTGCTCAATGATATCCATCAAGGGAATCTGATGAAAATGGAGTTCATTGTCTTCGACCTTGAATTCTTCCTGGGGGAATTCAAATGTCTGTTCAATAAGGTCGATATATTTATTTTTCATGATGTATCCGTCTTATTTAGTTTGATAATACAATCCCGATTCAGAATAACCGGATATAATCCGGGGGTGCAAATATATTTAAACAATTTACAAGGTCAAAAAGAATTTTATGTAATCCGCGTTCAGGCACCTTTTGTATGACCAATCAATTGAAAGTAAACAGCAGTGAAGGGTAATGGCGTTGTCATGCTGAGCGTAGTCGAAGCATTGTTTCGTACTGGGATCAGTTTCCCTCCTGGTGACCGGTTTAGGGGTTTATTGGTTTAGAAGTTTAGGTAATAGTTTAAGGTTCAAAGTTTAAGGTTTAAGGAGTTCTGGCCGTCATCGGAGACCGGTTTAGATGTTTATTGGTTTAGAAGTTTAGTGAAACTCCGTGCATAACTCCGTGTAACTCTGTGGTTATAAAAGCCGGGCGTGGAGAAGCATCGTTTCATACCGGAAACAGTTTCCGGCTGGATGCCGGTTTAGGGGTTTGTTGGTTTGGAGTTCAGGTACCAGTTTAAGGTTTAAAGTTTAAGGTTTAAGGAGTTCTGGCCGTCTCGGAAATTCATTTCTTTACTTAATACTTCACTTCTAAACTCAATTTTCTTCCCTCTCACTTAAAAGCCGGGTCTTCGGGCCTTTGGTGTTGATTGAAAAGTATAATGTTTAGGGTCTAAAGTCTAATGAGGACTCAAGTGAAAAAAAGGTTCTAACTCAAGGATCTAAAGTTTAATATCCTGATTGACGGATTCTTCGTATATTTACTATAAATTTTCCACCTTCATGAAACTTCCATACAGACTATCATTCATACAAACCGAAGATGATCATATATGGATATTCCCCCGCATGAAGCGGGACAGGCATCTGACCTAATCTAAAAAATATGAAAAAGTTCCTCCTCCCTGTATTTCTGGCATTTCTGCTACCCTGGAATACCATAGGAAATACGCTGCAGGACAGCACTTACCTGGTGCTGACAAGTGTCAATGAATCTGACCCCTACTACGCTGCCGCCCTGCAGGTAGCTGCCTACCGGAATGCCCAGATCGTACATTTTCACCCCGACAGCCTGGACGAGCTTCTGCCCGTTCTTGTCAACCTTGAACCACGCTACGCAGCCATCGTGATTAAGCCCACAGAGCTGGAAATCAATTTTATACGAAAGTTTTTAATGATGAGCACCAGCCTCGACGGTGATCCTTTCACCGACTTTTCTTACGGCTACATCACCGGGGCTACGGCTGCGGATGCCCTGGCTTTTGTGAACCGTATCATCCAGGCCGAAGCCGACGGCATCCAGGACTATCCCCTGAATATCGGCGGCTATGCGGCATCCTCCCTGAATTTCGTCTTCACAGGCGCCAACGACTTCATGAAATACCTCGATCCGCCGCTTGTAAGCTCCATCTACATGGAGACCAATAACTCAGGCAGCGGAAGGAATTTCTTTCTGAACAACACCCAGTATATGCTGGGCAACAAACTGCTCGATATCGGTTACAACGGCGATCCTCACATGCTTTGGCTGTTTGAGGGCGGTAACATGAACCCGGATCCGCCCGTGTGGCTGTACGACCCGGCAAAGATCGAAGATCCCGCCTATGCCCGGATGGGACTCACCAGCTTCGATATCAGCACCTTATACCTCTACCCTGCCGTGGCTTTCAACGGCGCCTGCCATGCCGGCGAACCAAAAAAAGTGATGGTGGAAAGCGATATCGCCGCCACATTCGGCAACACCAACGGCCTGATACAATTCTACACCATGTCCGATACCTTCAGCTACTGCCTTTCCATCCTGAATACCGGTATCACGGGTTATTTCGCCCCCTGTGGCGCCAATAACGCCAACGACCAGGGGGAAGAGATCTACCAGGCTTTTCTCTTCCATGAGCCCCTGGGCGACATCCACAAACGATCCATGGACGGCGTGGTGATGGGATTCCTCGGGAACAAGCCCAAACTGAAGATCTACCAGTGGGGCGGTTCAACCTCCGGCTGTGACGTGCTTGCTTCAGGAACATTCAACCCCGCCCAGTGGAGCGGCGCCTGTTATATGCTGGGAGGCAAGGCAAACCGTATCTATTTCGGCGATCCCCTCTACCATCCTTTTAAAAAACATCATTCCGATTCTCTTTCCATCACTACCACCATAACAGATTCCATCAGTCCGGACAGCCTGCACATCCACCTGGAATACCATAAACCGGATGCCTCAGTGGCTTATTTCCCCGTCTGGGACAAGTTTCACTTCAGCGACACCAGAATCTACACACCTGTAGAACTTCCCGACTATGTGGCTGACATCACCTCCTGCAGCGTCATCAGCGCATCGGGACCATACCATATATATATTTATGCCCTCGAGCATTTTGCCGGGAAAACCATCCTGCACCTGGAGATCGACATTCCGGATGACATGTATGATAAAATCGACTTCAGCATGTCCTTTTGTATCACCTTTACCAACACCGGTCTGGAAGAAATTCACAGCGGCAGGCAGGCGGTGCTCACCGATCTGAATTGTTATCCCAACCCGGCCCGTGATCTGGTCGAATTCAGTTTCCGGCTTGCCGAGCCACTCAGCCTTTCCGTGACACTTGCCGATGCCGGCGGCCGACCCGTATGGCAGGGCTTACCGGAAAAACTGGAACCCGGTTTACATAAAAAACAACTTCAGATCAGTGTGATCCCTGACAGCGGGCAATACTTTCTTATCCTGAATGCAGGTAAACAAAGCTTCACGCGCAAAATCAGCATTGTCAGATAGGCCGGCTGCTCCCTTTCCCCTTCCAGGGCTTCCTTTTTTTGAGTATGTTTGTGCTGCCACAGGCAAATTACAAACCTGATAACATGCTGCACGACCTTAGCCTGAGTTTTCCCCTTGAGAATCCGATTCTGCAGTTCTCCCTGATCCTCTTTATCATCCTGTTCGCACCCATCCTGCTGAACAAAGTGAAAATACCCCACCTGATCGGACTGATACTGGCAGGTGTGCTCATTGGTCCCTACGGCTTGAATATCATGCTGCGCGACAGCAGCATCATCCTTTTCGGAACGGTGGGACTGCTCTATATCATGTTTCTTGCCGGATTGGAGATAGACCTGCTGGAGTTCAGAAAAAATATCGGGCGAAGCACTGTTTTCGGTTTGTACACCTTTATCATCCCGATGGGACTGGGTACCGCGATGTCTTATTACATCCTGCGCTTCCCCCTGCCTACCTCCATCCTGCTGGCCAGCATGTTTGCCTCCCACACCCTGATCGCTTACCCTGTCATCAGCAAGCTGGGCGTGGCCAGAAACAGGGCAGTAACGATCGCCGTTGGCGGGACGGTGATCACCGACACCCTCGCCCTGCTGGTACTTGCAGTAATCGCAGGAATGTCGACCGGCACCATTGGCCAGGATTTCTGGATCAGGCTCGGCCTTTCCATGCTGATATTCATCCTTGCGGTAGTGCTGTTGTTTCCCCTGATCACCCGCTGGTTCTTTAAACGCTATGACGACAGCATCCTGCAATACATTTTCGTACTGGGCATGCTTTTCCTGGGCGCTTTCATGGCCGAAGCGGCAGGTATAGAACCCATCATCGGGGCATTCCTGGCCGGACTCGCCCTGAACCGCCTCATTCCCAAAACCTCCCCCCTGATGAACCGGGTGGAATTTGTCGGCAATGCCCTCTTTATCCCCTTCTTCCTGATTGGTGTGGGCATGCTGATCAACACCAGGATGTTTATCAAAGACTGGGAGACGATCTTCGTGGCAATCTGCATGACATTGACTGCCACCTTCAGCAAGTTCATTGCCGCATGGTTCACGCAAAAGACCTTCAGGCTTTCCCTCGACGAAAGACGGTTGATCTTCGGCCTGAGCAACGCCCAGGCAGCCGCTACCCTGGCTGCAGTCCTGGTGGGTTACAATATCATCCTTGGCCATACCGAAACCGGAGAGCCCATCCGCCTGCTGAGCGAAAGCGTACTCAACGGCACTATCCTGATGATCCTGGTAACCTGTACCATTGCCTCCTTCATCGCCCAGAAAGGCGCCCGCAACCTGGCCCTGGCTGAAACCAGCGAGCTGAAAGAAGAATCCGACCTTCACGAAAAGATCCTGGTCGCCGTCAAAGATCTGCCTTCAACCGAAGAGCTGATCAACCTCAGCACCACCATCAAATCCCCGAAAAACCTCAGCGGACTCTATGCCATCACAGTGCTGGATGATATCAGTCCGGAGGTGTCAACCGAAAAAAAAGCCGCCAGGATACTCGAACAGGCCAGCATGACGGCCGCAGCCACCGACAACCACCTGCATACCCTGCTGCGGAACGACCCGAATGTGGTGAACGGCATCAGCCAGGCGGTGAAAGACTATAAAATCACCGATCTTATCCTCGGTCTGCATGAAAAAAAAGGAATATCCACCTCCTTCCTCGGCAACCTGACCGAGGGCATCCTCAACCGCTGCAATACCACCACGCTGATCTACAAACCGTCACAACCACTCGCCACCGTTAAAAGACACCTGGTCATCGTGCCGGAGAAAGCCGAAAAAGAGATCGGCTTTGCCTTCTGGATCATCCGCTTATGGAATGTCTCACGGAATACCGGTGCAAGGCTGATGTTCTTTGCACCCGGACAAACCCTGCAGATCATCCGGGAAATCAAGGACAAACACCCGGTCTCGGCAGAATTCAGCGAGTTCTCCGATTGGGATGACTTCCTTATCCTTTCCAGGGAAGTGAAAAACGACGACAACCTGGTCATCATCCTGAGCCGTAAAGACAGACCCTCATGGCATAACAACATGTCGCGTATCCCGACATATCTGAACAAGTATTTCCAATCCACCAGTTTCCTGCTGGTCTTTCCGGTACAGTCCGGTGTCGCCGACATCCCAAACATGGACCTGAAAAATCCCTCCGTACCCGAATCCATTGAAAAGCTCGATGAAATCGGCAAAACCATCTCGAAACTGTTCAAACGTAAATAATAACAGATAACACCCCACATGATGAACACAAGAATCAATCACAGCAAAAGCGGCCATTTCCCCTGGAATTGGTTAGTACCGGCATTTCTGGCTGTAAACTGCATGATGATGCCCGCAACAGCGCAGCCCCTGGCCGGTAATTACAGCATTGACGCAACCCAGGCCACAGGCGGTACCAACTTTCATTCTTTCGGAGATTTTGCTTCCGCGCTGAATATCAATGGGATATCGGCCACGGTCACCGCAACGGTAGTACCCGGCTCCGGACCCTATACAGAACAGGTGGTAATCAACACCATCCAGGGCAGCGGCCCGAATGCCTGGGTAAACCTGGAAGGAAACGGGGAGATACTGACGGCTGTGACCAACACCACCGACAGACATGTGCTCCGCTTAGCCAACGTGCAGTATTTCACGGTCAATAACCTGCACATCGTCAGAGATACCACCTCCCCTGCCGGCTTCTACGGTATCCACATATACGGCAGCGGTAATTTTATCAACATCACCAACTGCGAGGTGGATATGAGCGGTACCACCAGCACCCTTTACGGCGGTATCGTTGCTTCAGGCTCCCTGACCAGCATCCTGGTGACCGGGGATTTCCACAACCTGAACATCACAGGCAACACCACCTGGGGAGGAGGTTACGGGGCATCGGTATTCGGACTGATCAATCCCCTGGCATCCAATAT
Organism: Bacteroidota bacterium; assembly: GCA_022709385.1. Classification (GTDB taxonomy): domain Bacteria; phylum Bacteroidota; class Bacteroidia; order Bacteroidales; family CAIXZF01; genus JAKLIX01. The sequence goes on from JAKLIX010000002.1 coordinate 203,564, forward strand.
TGTGATCAGTAACAACCAGTTCACCAACTTTCACTCCAACGGGGTTTACCTGAGAGAAACCGACGGAGCCATTGTCAGTGGCAACTATTTCGACAAAACCACCTCCAATGTCACCTCCTGCAACGCCATCCAGCTGGCCCAGGCTGCCAACATCAACGCCCAGGTTTTCAATAACTTTATCCAGATCACCCAAACCCAGAACGGCAGCATGACCATCAGGGGAATCTACCTGTTCAACGGCACCGGCCATAAGGTGTACAACAACGTGATTCACAACATCAATCTACAGGCAGGTAATTTTACCGCCATCGAGGTACGGACCGGAGCTACAGCACCACAGATCTGTTTTAACACCATCTCCATCGACAATCCCAATCCCTGTACGGGAAATTTTTACGGGATCAAGGAGGAACTGTCGAATACGAATGCTGTGCTCAGGAATAACATGCTCAGCATGACCGCAACAACCAGCGGTTTCAAATCCGCCCTGGTACTCGGCAGCTCTGCCACCGTAACAACGGCCTTCAACAGCGACTATAACGACATCTGGATACCCGGCGGGAATGTCGCCCAGAAGGGAGGAGGACTCACCACACCGGTTTTATATACCGACCTGGCCACATGGCAGTCGGTCAGCAGCCAGGATATACATACGGTGACCATAGATCCGGTCTTTGTGTCGCCTTTGTATCCGCAGCCTGCAAATACCTTCCTGGATAACCTGGGGATCGCCATTCCGTGGGTTCCCCTCGATGTCACGGGCATCACCCGCGGTGACCCTCCCGATATGGGCGCTTACGAGCTGAGCAGCACTCCGCCGCCAACACCCGACACGATCTACGGTGTCACTGAAGCATGTGAGTTCTCCGTTCAAAACTTTACCGTGAGTACGGTGCCTGGTGCCAGCTCGTATGTGTGGACTGTGACGGGCGCCAGCCTGGTCAGCGGGCAGGGAAGCGCTTCGATCGTGGTTGCCTTCAGCAATACGGCCGCACAGATATCAGTGTATGCCAGCAATGCCATGGGGAACAGCGGCACGCTGAGTCTTGCGGTCGGCATCCTCCCCCTGCCGGCGGTCACACTGAACCTGCCACCCGACACCCTCTGCCTGAACTGGCCGCCTCTGACGCTGACAGGAGGAAATCCCCCCGGTGGGACATACACCGGTCCCGGTGTCAGCAACGGACAGTTTGACCCTGCAGGCGCCGGTACCGGAACCCATACCATCACCTATACTTTTACCGCAACCAACGGATGCAGTGCCTCTGACACCACCTTCTTCAATGTCGCGGTGTGCACAGGCATTACGGACACAAAGCCTGAAACGCATGTCAGGGCGGTTCCGAACCCTCTTAGCCTGCAAAGCATGCTCCATGCACCCGCCGGTAGCCACATTACGGGCCTGAGCCTCTTCGATGCAAGAGGACAACTGCTCAAAACCCTGAGCATGAAAAGTGACCTGATTCCCCTGGCAGGAATCGTAACGGAACCTGGCCTTTACATCCTGAGGGTCATCACCGACAAACCTTCAGCGGAAACCCTGAAGCTGGTGGTGGCGGAATAGGAGACGCTACTTTTTGCGGATCACGGCTGTCCGGACCGGAGCGACACCCGGAATGTCAGGATTCGCACCAAGGTACCCGATAAGCGCCTGGTCGGTAGTCTCAAGCCTTGTCTCCCCCGGATCGGCATGATCAAAGGTATAGGCTGAAGCAATATAAGAGTTTAAAGCCACCGTATAAGTATGGTCGGGTAAATTCCTGCCATTGGCATCCATCATCATGACGTCCACGGCTTTACCCTCCTCATCAGTCTCCACCGTATAATGCATCCCTGAGACCTCGAGATCCAGCTTCTTACGTATGTTGTATGAATTGATAATCAGGCTTCTGATCTCAGGAAGGGTCAACCGGAACACCACAAGCTGGTTGCCGAAAGGATCCAGGCGGTAAATATCGTTCAGCGTAAGCGGTCCCGCTGCCAGTGAATCGATCCGGATGCCGCCCCTGTTCTGAAAAGAAAGATCACAGGCAGTGAAGGAACGGTAGGCATCTGTCATCAGTGAACCGAGGGCAGCAAGGCCGGTGAGCGGCTGCGGCAGCTCAATGACAATCTTCTTAAACTCATCATTGTCATTATATTGCGCAATCATTTCCTTTACATCCTTTCTTTCACCCCTGATGTTACCGATGGGAATCAGTTCGTCCTGTCTTTGAATGATTCGGTTACCGGACACCAGCAGGGTGATTTTCCCGACATATTTCAGGTAATAGCCGGCCTGGGTGATCATGACACCATTGACGATCAGAGGGGTATCGAGGGTGGTATGGCTGTGGCCACCAATGATCAGGTCGAACTCAGGCATCACAGAGGCAAGACGCTGATCGCCGCCCACGCCCAGGTGGGTCAGGCCGATAAGGTTGCCGTATGTGGATTTCAGGTAACGGTATTCCTGGGCTTTGGTGATGCCATCGGTGAATTTCAGTCCGCCGACCCGCAGCGGGTGTGTATCCGGTATGCCGGCAGCTGTGAGTTGAATGATGCCGAGAAAAGCCAGCCTGATTTGTTCTCCTGCCTGCAACACCGCAAATGGATCCGGCTGCTTCAGGGGAGTGCCTGCAGTCTCTATATTGCAGCAGATGTATGGGAAATGAGCCTGTTCCACCCTTTTCTGCAGTGAGATCTGCCCCATGTCGAATTCATGGTTGCCAAATACACAGAGATCGAAGCCGCAGCGGTTCATCAGGTCGATCATCGGGTAGCCCTTCTCCTTTACCATATCCACCACCGGATTACCTGTAAAGTTATCGCCGGCCGAAATCAGAAACACATAGGGATGATCCCGCGCCAGGCTGTCCTTCAGGTAAGCCAGCCGGGCCATCTGGTCGATTTTGGAATGCATATCGTTGACATGCAGGATGATGACCCGGGAACTGCCTGCTGTATCCTGTGCCCTGACGACCAGGCAGGGAAAAAAGAATAAAAACAACAACAGGCGGAATGCAAAGATTCTCATACAGATATTATTTCGTTTCAGTCAAAAGCCATTGATTGATACAAAGATACAACAAGTGAGGGATGTGCGCATGCCCTCCTGGAAAATGAACGAAAGGCTATCTTTGCAGTAATCTGAATCAAGCAGGCTGTGATGTCAACTCGTATATATGATGTTCGAAAACGATTATCTTAAGAAAGGACTGCATCAGGAAGAAGTCCGGAAACGCTTACTGGAAGAGGGTTTCAATGAACTCTCAACCTCCCGTCCGAAGGGGATCTGGCCTATTATAGGAGGTGTGATCCGTGAGCCCATGTTCATCCTGTTGGTGATTTGCAGCGTTCTGTACATGGCCCTGGGCGACATCACCGAAGGTCTGATCCTGGCAAGTTTTGTGGTGGTGATCATGTGGATAGAATTCTATCAGGAAAGCAAGACTGAAAGGGCTTTGGAGGCATTGCGCGACCTGTCGAGTCCGAGGGCACTCGTGATCAGGGACGGAAGGGAGATCAGGATAGCCGGGCGGGAGGTGGTCAGAGACGACCTGCTGGTATTGCAGGAGGGGGACAGGGTGCCGGCGGATGCCCTGGTGCTTCAATGTACCAACCTGCTGGCCGATGAATCGCTGCTTACGGGGGAGTCAGCGGCGGTGCGGAAAAGAGAATGGGACGGCAGCTCAAAGGCATACCCTCCCGGGGGAGACGACCTGCCTGTGGTATTTTCGGGCTCGATGATCGTGCAGGGCAACGGCCTGGCAAGGGTGACGGCATGCGGCATGCAGACAGAACTGGGTAAGATCGGGAAAGCCCTTGAAGCTGTGCCCCGGGAACCCACACGCCTGAAGGCAGAGATCGGCAAAATGGTCAGGCTGACGGCCATGGTCAGTATCATCCTGTGTATCCTGGTGGTGGTGGCTTATGCCCTGAGCAGGGGCGACTGGATCAAGGGATTCCTTGCGGGGATTACCCTGGCCATGGCCATGCTGCCAGAAGAATTTCCTGTGGTCATGACCGTTTTCCTTGCCCTTGGTGCATGGCGTATCAGCCGGAGGAATGTGCTTACCCGCAAACCCGCAGCCATCGAAAGCCTTGGCTCGGCCAGCGTGCTTTGTACCGACAAGACAGGAACACTCACAGAAAACCGAATGGCCGTCACCTGCCTGTACAACGGCAGGTCGGTCCTGGAGACTGAAAAGATCACACAACTTCCGGAGGACTTTCACGAGGTCATTGAATATGGCATCCTTGCCTCCCAGACCCGTCCGTTCGACCCCATGGAAAAGGCCATCATCGGCATGGGCAACCTTTATCTGCAACAGACCGAACACCTTCACTTCGATAAGGCAATGGTGCGGGAATATCCTCTTTCGCCGGAGCTGCTTGCCATGTCAAGGGTATTCAACGATGAAACCAACGACCGTTACCTGATCGCGGCCAAAGGAGCGCCGGAAGCCATCTTCGACCTTTGTCACCTGAAGGCGGAAGTGATCGGCCACATCGGGCACACTGTCAGGCTGTTCGCCTCCAAAGGCATGCGGGTCATCGCTGTGGCCCGGGCCGTCATCAGCAGAACGGCCATCCCGAAGATCCAGCATGATTTTGACTTTGCTTTTACGGGGCTTATCGGGCTTCACGACCCGGTGAGGGAAGGTGTGGCAGAAGCAGTGGCGGATTGTCACAGGGCCGGGATCCGCGTGATCATGATCACGGGGGATTACCCGGAAACGGCAGTCCAGATCGCCCGGCAATGCGGGCTGAAAGAGCCGGAACGCTGCATCAGCGGACAGGATCTGGCCCGGATGAGCGAGGATGAACTGGATCATGAAATCAGCGAAGTACAGGTCTTTGCCCGGGTGGTACCGGAACAGAAGCTGAAGATTGTCAATGCATTGAAGCGAAACGGGGAAACCGTTGCGATGACTGGCGACGGGATCAACGACGCGCCGGCCCTCAAGGCGGCCCATATCGGCATTGCCATGGGCGACAAGGGGACGGACGTTGCCAGGGAGGCTTCGGACCTGGTGCTGATGGACGATAATTTCCTTTCCATCGTCAATGCCATCCGCATGGGCCGGAGGATCTTCGACAACCTTCAGAAGGCACTCAGTTACATCATCGCCATCCACCTTCCGATTGCCGGTATCTCCCTGATCCCGGTGCTGGCCGGAAAACTGCCCCTCATCCTCTGGCCTGTGCATATCGTTTTCCTGGAGCTCATCATCGACCCGGCCTGTACCCTGATCTTCGAAGCGGAAAAAGATGAAAAGGACCTGATGCGCCGCCCGCCCGCTTCACCCTCCCGCCGCTTCTTCGGTTCACAACGTCTGATGATCAGCATGATACAAGGAATGAATATCCTGGCGGTGGTGCTGGCCGTATACTTTGCAGGGCTCGCCCTTGACCTGTCCGAAGAAAAAACCAGGGCCATGACCTTCTCAACCCTCATCATTGCCAACCTGGCCGTCATCCTCAGCAACCGAAGCAGGCATGACAGCATCTTCCGGATCATCACCGTGAAGAACAACATGGTGAAGTGGATTCTCAGCGGCGCCTTGCTCTTCCTGCTGCTGACCCTGGAGCTTCCCTTCCTGAGAGCGCTCTTCGAATTCAGCTCACTCACGCCCACAGAGCTGGCCATAAGCGCATTGGCAGGAATGCTTTCGGTTACATGGTTTGAGGCATACAAATGGACAGGAAGGAAAAAGGCAGCAATGCTCAGATAAAGTTCATCTTCACTTCCTTCAGAAATTTCTCCTCAAGAATACCAGCAATCCTGCGGATCACCGTGCGCCTGATCTCCAGTTCCACCGGCAGGCTGGGATCCTGGTGGGCCTCGTTGATCCGCGTACCGATCAGAAAATCAATCTCATCGCTGTCGAGAAACTGCCTGACGATCTGGTCGGCCGGTCCTTTGCCCAGTCGTGTGGTGTTGTTGTAACGCTTCAGTATCTCAGCCACTTTGCTGAGGGTCAGGATTCCTTCCGTTACCAGGTCGATACCCTCCATGCTGGAAACCGGCGGCAGGTCGGGATCGTGAAATTCAAAGCTGTCGATGATCTCCTTACCGAGTTCACGGCCAAGGATTTCGATGGTCGTGGCACCGCAAACGATCTTCTTTCCATTAAACTGTGATACGGTTTGGGCGAGCTCCCTGTCCTTGTCCGCTTCGTAGGGCGGCCCTGTGAGCAACAGCAGCTTCCTGGGTTCCCTGAAATAGATCACGGCAGCGGTGGTATCATCCTTGGGCTGGTGTTCATCATTGGCAACAGCCATGTTCAGCAGTTTGGCAGAGAGTCGTGTGGCTGAGATGTCGGGCGTGGTAGACACCAGGCGGAGGATATAGGCCTGCATGGCCTCCCTGCCCCAGCCAAAGGGATATCTGGCAGTTCCCATGCCAGACTGGACGATCCCGTCGGAACAGATCACGATACGATCTTCTTTAACAGGAGTGAAACTGCAGCAGCGCAGTTCCTTCCCCCTCACTTTCTCCCCCGGTATCAGGATATCCCACCATACAGGCTCGAGGAGGGTATTCTGCCGGAGCACGATGGCCTGGGGATTGTCGTATTCAAGGATGCGGGTTTCGCCGTTCAGGTCGATATCGATAATGGTGAAAGTGGCATAGGAGATCTTCCGTTCGCTGTCCTCGGGCAGCGTATTCATGATGATCTCTGCGATCTTGTTGAATTCCTTGTGCTCTCTGGTAAAATTCATGGCCATGGTGGCCGTGAGCGCCGAAAGTACGCTGGCTTTCACACCGTGACCGAGGCCGTCGGAGAGTACGACGATCACCCGGTTCTCCTCCTTGATCTTTCCCGAAAGAAAAACATCCCCGCAAATACGTCCCTCCCAGTGGTTCACCTGCTGACTGTCAATTTCCACATGAAAAGCCTGCTTCATTCCGTCCTGCCTTTCTTCTCGTTCTGGTGAAACTCGATGATGGAGTTAAGGGTCTTTTCTGTCCGGCTGGCACCTTCACCCAGCAGAAAGGCGATTTTCTGCACAAGCTCCAGGTTCTCGTTGATGGCTTCACTTACCCTGCGGATCACCTCCTCCTTGCGCACCTCCGGCATGAACATGTCGCGGACCACGGCTCCCACCACTTTGTTCCTCCGGATGGTAAACACCGAAACATTCAGGATACGTTCCTCGTAATGCACATCCCTGTTCACCACATCATCGTCTTTCTCAAGCACATACGAGAAAAGATTGTAAAAAGGGTAAGGGATCAGGGTTTTCAGATCGGCTCCCTTCAGACCCTGGATCACCTCGCTGATCTCCCCGGCTTCCCGTCCCAGAATTTCGATAAAACGCCGGTTCGACTGCATTATTCTGAGTTTGTCGTCCACGATGACCACCCCCGACGGCAGTTTCTGCAACATGGCGGCCGTGGTTTCCATGGCTTCACTGGCATGCTGCTGTTCAAGCCTGGCTTTTTTCTCCGATTCCTTCAGGGCTTCCTGGGTCTTGGCGAGCTTCTCATTGGTCTGTCGCAACGTCTTGATGTATTCCTGCCTGTTTTTCAGGGAGAAGGTCAGGCACATCTCCGTCTTTGCGAGTCCCTGCGCCACCGCAACGGCAAAATCACGGCAGGAAGCATAACCGCAATTCCCGCAGGAACTACCGTCATCCTCCTCTTTTTTACCCAGCACTTTAAGCACCTCCCTGATCCTGGATTCGGGCGGAGCAGGCAGACGCCTGTCATCCGCGTTGAAAGTCCGGGAAAGATCCAGCCCTGAAAACTCCTCCATATCCTTTTTCCATTGCCCCCAGTCCATCTGCGACATCCGCTTGGCGGTATAATCAACCACCCACGCCCTCCTTACAATACGGCTGATGTCGCGGGTCATCCCTTCGGCAGGGGCACAACCTTCTCTGTAGAACACATTGAAATGATGGTTCACCTCTTCCATCTGTTCATCAAGCACCCTGAGCAGTTCGATCAGGTTTTCCCTTCCTTCGGTGGTGATGATACGGTTGGTGAGCAAATCTTCCGTAATATTCCCGGCCTGCAGGTAGCCCTGTGGTATCGGATAGAGCGCACCCTTATATCCGAATGGCGGATCGAAGCCGGAATATTCCAGGGTGCTTTCCGTGATGTTGTATTCTTCAAACAGCCTGCGCAGCTCGGCAAAGGTAAGCACCGCATCTGTGCGCTCATCATCCCGGGCCCGGGCAGCTTCGAGCATGGCGTTCACGGACGGGCCGATATACACCAGGCTGATCTGCGCTCCGTAACGTTGCCTGATGACTTTAGCCATGGCTGTCATGGGATTGACAAACGGAGCCAGGTTGGGAACCAGTTTCGGATGGAATTTTTCCACAAAGGCAACCACCGACGGGCAATTCGAAGAAATATAATACTTGCCCCTGAAGTGTGTGAAAAGATCGGCATAACGGGCAGCCACCAGGTCGACCCCGAATGATACCTCACATACATCATGGAATCCCAGCTTCTTGATCATTGTGACGAATTTGCGGTAATCCGTCACATCTCCGAATTCTGCCGCAATTTCAGGTGCAAGCATGGCAACGATTGTTTGTTCGCCACCCAGGAGCATTTTAACCTTGTCGATATCCGATCGGTGACTGACGGCAGACTGGTTGCACACCAGGATACAGGAGCCGCAACCGATACAACGGTCTTCTGCTATCCGGGGAAAATCATCCTCAGCATTTACCCCGATGGCTTTGACCGGACATATCCTGACACAGGCATAACTCATCCGGCACTTCGAGTAATCTATTTCTATGATTCCCATGGCAATGGTCTTAGGGGCGGTTAAAAAACTGATCGAGAAGTTCCGTCACGTTGTTTTCGTCCACATGCTCATAAATCAACTCATTGATTTTCAATACAGGGCCATTCTGGCAGTGATTAAAGCATCGGGCCCCGTGAAACACAACCTTGTCCCAGAGACCATGCAGCCTGATGTAATCTTCTATCACCCTGCGTGTGGTATTGTTGCCCCTGGCAAAACAGGCGCTTCCAAGGCATATCGCGATCTCGGTCTTGTTTTCGTTTCCCATGGGGGTATGTTTAATCAAGGGTCAAAGGTAATGAATTTCCGGGCGTGAAGGGAAAGCCGGTCCGGCTGTGATGTGCAATACAAGGCAGTTTCATCATCGGTTTCGTGTGCGTCGATCAGAATTCATCTTATTGTAAATCAAATATTTATATTAATTTCAACTCAAAAGTAATTGTTAATTGATTAACATTGTTATTTTTTTAACAATATTTTCTGATCTGTATTCGCTACTTATTTATCTTTGCACAACAAATTTCAATTTCCGTTTCTCCCATGGAAAACGATATCGATCTGATACTGAACAAGTACATCAAGACCAGAAGGGAATCGCTGATACCGGCACTGCAGGAGATCCAATTGCTTACGGGAAGCATCAGTGAGGAAGTGATCAGGAAAAGTGCCCGGTATTTCGGTATTGCTCCTGCCAGGGTATACGGACTCAGTACTTTTTACGACCAGTTCAGGACGGAGCCTGCTTCAAAAATCCAGATTGAGTGCTGCAGAGGCACAGCCTGCCACCTGAACCATGCTGCCGGCCTGTTGCGCGAAACTGAAGACATGCTTGGCATCAGGGCCGGACAACAGAGCCGTGATGCCATCTTCAGTATTCGCCTGGTAAATTGCCTTGGCGGTTGCAACCATGGACCTGTCGTCAGAATAAACGGAAAAGCATACGGCCACATGTCGCTGGAAAAAATGAAAGAGATCATTGCCAGGGAACTGGATGACAACAATAATGCACATGAACGGGCATGATCATGACATATTAACGAAGGTGTTGACAGCAGGCCTGAGGACTCCCGTCCCGCCAGCCCTCACTGAAGAAGAACAGTGGCATCTGGAAGGCCTTCAGCTGAAACGGGTCGACCGGCCGCTCATTTTCGTGGGAACAGGCAGTTGCGGACAAATTGCAGGTGCAGGCGAAACGCTGCATGCTGTCAATGCCTATCTTCAGTTGCCGGGAATCGATGCTGCCGTCGAAGAAACCGGCTGTAAAGGTTACTGCAGCATGGAACCCATGCTGGATATTCAATTGCCGGGCAAGGCGCGACTCTCGTTCGGACATGTGACGGCAGGCGATGTTCCTGAAATCCTGGATGCGGTACTCAACCGCACTGTTCCTGAGAATCTGCTGTTGGGACAGTATCCGCAGGATGGACTTGAAAACTGGGCAAGGGTTCCCCTGGTGAAAGACCTGCGCTTTTTCAGGCTTCAGCAACGTCACCTGATGGAAAGATGCGGGATGATCAATCCCCGGAAAATAGAGCAAACCCTTGCCACAGGAGGATACTCCGCTTTCCTGAAGACCATCTTCACCTATCGCCCTGCACAGGTTTGCGATATCATCGACGCTGCAGGTCTTCTGGGAAGGGGTGGTAGTGCATTCCCTGCAGGTCAGAAATGGAAAAGCGCCTTCAATACGGCGGGGAACGACAAATACCTGGTATGCAATGCCGATGACGCCGATCCCGGAGGAGCCATCAGCCGCGTGCTGCTCGAATCCGATCCCCATCTGGTAATCGAAGGACTTGCCATTGCTGCCTATGCCTGTGGAGCATCCCGGGCCTTCATCACCATCAGCGAGCGTTGCGGGCAAGCCATCAACAGAATGCAGGAGGCACTGCTTCAGGCTGCCGGTTTCGGTCTCTGGGGAAACAACATCTTCGGCTCGGGTTTCGACTTGCTGATCAGTCTGAAGATCACACCCGGTGCCTTTATCTGTGGTGAGGAAACAGCCCTGATCAGCAGCCTCGAAGGCAAACGCGGAATGCCCCGCTTCAGGCCGCCCTACCCCACTCAAAAAGGGTTTCTGGGAAACCCGACCGTGGTCAACAATATTGAAACCCTGGCCAATGTCCCGGGGATCATGAAACATGGTCCCGCCTGGTTCAAAAGCACCGGAACGGCCACATCCCCGGGCACCAAGCTGGTCTCTTTGTACGGAAGAACCATGAACACGGGGCTCGTCGAAGTACCCATGGGAATCACCTACAGAGACATTATCTACAGCATCGGCGAAGGCATCCGCGACCAAAAGCAACTGAAGGCAATCCATCTCGGCGGTCCCATGGGCGCATTCACGGGTATTTCCGGACTTGATACCCCGCTTGAACTGGACAGCTCCCGCGACATGGCGGAAGGCATCGGATCGGGAAGCATGCTGGTGCTTGATGAGGACCAGTGCCTGGTAGATGTTACCAGACACTTTATGGATTTCCTCAGGGATGAAAGTTGCGGTAAGTGTATTCCATGCCGGGAAGGAATCCGTCAAATGTCCCTTATCCTCGGGAGTATTACAGGTAAACCCGGCAAAGAGGGTGCTCATGAAACCCTGGAACGTTTCAAAGGAGCCATGCAGATCGAAGGGCTCGGAGCAGTGATACGGAGTACTTCCCTCTGCGGCCTGGGCAGGAATGCACCAAATACTGTCCTGAGTGCCATGAAACTGTTCAGGGAAGAAATCGAAGAACACATCTTCGACCGCCATTGCAAGGCCGGCATATGTATTCATTTACGGACCTTCATCATCGATACGGAAAAATGCACCGGTTGCAGCGCTTGTGCAAAGAAATGTCCGGCAGCAGCGATCATCGGGTCTCCTACCCAGGCTCATTTTATCATTGCCTCAAAATGTACCGGCTGCGGCATCTGCTTCGAAACCTGCAAATTCGGAGCCATATCCATGCTTTAACAACTGGCCCATGATGATCAACATTGAAGTCAATCACAAGCAAATCCAGGCCAGGCATGGAGAAACCATCCTCTCGGCACTGCGGAGAAACGGTATCGACGTGCCTACCCTCTGTCATCTTGAGGAACTCACTCCCACCGGAGCCTGCAGGATCTGTGCCGTGGAAATCGAAGGCCGGCAGGAATTGGTGACCTCCTGTTCTCAACCGGTGGAAGAATGGATGAAAATACAAACCCATTCCCCCCGTGTGCTCGAGGCCCGGAAAACCCTTATCGAACTGATCCTGGCCAATCACCCCGGCGACTGCCTGTATTGCCAGAAAAACGGTAATTGCGAATTGCAGCGCCTGGCCTGGTCGCTGAATATCCGGGAAAGACGCTTCCACCAAAACACCCTTCCTTCCCGCATCGATCAAAGCTCCCCCGCCCTGGTGTTTGAACCGGCAAAATGTATCCTCTGCGGCCGCTGTGTCAGAATCTGTGGAGAAGTCATCGGTGTCACCGCCCTGGAATTCATTTACCGCGGACAGCATACCGCTGTCGCCACCACCGGCAATAAAGCACTGAACCTTTCCTGCTGTATCACCTGCGGACAATGCATACAGGTCTGTCCAACCGCTGCCCTCCGCGAAAAAGACCAAACCACGGAAATTCAGCAAGTCCTGCACAACAAAGCCGTTTTCCCCGTAATCCATTACAGCCCTGCCCTTCCGGTCTCCATTGCCGAAACCCTCGGATTCAAGCCAGGCAGAGACATGCAGAAACACCTGCATGCCATCCTGAGAAACATGGGCTTTCGTAAAGTTTTCGACACGTCTTTTGCGATTGATTTCCTTGTAAATGAACAGATTGAACTTTTCCTCAAACGCCTTAAAGCCAAATCCGGTCTTCCGCTCATCAGCAGTTGCTGCCCAGCCTGGGTTAAACATGCAGAACAGTCGCTTCCCGATCTGCTTCCCTTGCTGGCTCCGCTCCGCTCACCCCAGCAGATCATGGGCCGGCTGGTAAAGAAATATCTCAGCGATCAGTTCAGGCTGCAGCCACACCAGGTCATCAGCTGTTCACTGACACCCTGTACAGCCAAAAAGTTTGAAGCACAGCGTGAAGAGATGATGGAGAACGGTACCGCCGATGTCGATTACGTGATCACTACCCGGGAACTCATCCGTCTGATCAACCTGAACGGGATCGATGTACGCCGGCAGGAAGAAGATGTTCCCGATCCTCCCTTTGCCTCGGGCAGCGCCGCAGCCAGGCTCTATTCCTCGACGGGAGGCGTCGCCGAAGCCTTTGCCCGCGCCCTTTATTACAAACTGGAAGGAAAGGAAATGTCCTCCCCAAAAATCAATAAACTCAGAAGCAGCAAAGAAACGAAAGTGTTTTCTTTCACCGCGGGAGGCAGGGAGTTCGGAGTGGCTGCCATTCAGTCTTTTAACTCGCTGCTGCCCCTGCTCGAAGAGATAAAAAGTGGCAAAAAACACATACAGTTTATCGAAGTCATGGCCTGCCCTGGAGGTTGTGTAAACGGAGGCGGACAAGCCCTGAACGATGACAGGGAAGCCTGGAGTCAACGGATGAAAACCATCTATGAGCTGGATGAAAGGGATCCGGTCAGGGTCAGCGCAAAAAATCCAGGCCTACTCGCATATTATAAAAGCACACAGACAGAACCCGGAAGCAGGGAGGCGGCCTCCCTCTGCCAGGCTGTCTTCAGGGAAAGGAAGGTATTGTGAAGATGGGACGCTCTGAAAGGAAGCAACTGGTATTTACGGTCAAGGACAAATGCAGGGTCTGCTATACCTGCCTGAGGGAATGTCCGGCCAAGGCCATCCGGATTATCAACGGCCAGGCTGAAGTGATCCACGAACGCTGCATCGGATGCGGGAATTGTGTAAAGGTCTGCAGCCAGGATGCCAAAGTCTACCTGAAGACCACCACAGAAGCAGCATCCCTGCTCCTGGCAGACGAGCCGGTGGTAGCCTGCCTGGCACCCAGCTTCGCCGCTGAATTCACCGATATTCCCGACCACCGGCTGCTCGTCGGGATGATCCGGGCCCTCGGTTTCAGCCACGTGGTGGAAGTAGCCTTCGGTGCGGATATGATCGCAAGGGAATACCACAAACTGATGAAAGACAATGAACGCAGGGCAACGATTACTTCCGACTGTCCGGCCATCGTCTATTTCATCGAACATTACCACCCCGACCTGGTTCCCTGCCTTGCTCCCATCGCTTCTCCCATGGTAGCCACGGTTCGTATCGTGCACAAAAAGTACGGGGCAAACTGCAAAACCATCTTTATAGGTCCGTGCATTGCCAAGAAGGCTGAAAGTGATGAGGTTGATGAAGTATTGACATTCAGAGAATTAAGAGAGCTGTTCCAGTTGAATGGGATAAGCCCCGACCAGGTGGAGGCGGCAGATTTTGACCCTCCCTATGCCGGAAAAGGGGCTATTTTCCCGATCAGCGGCGGACTGCTTCAAAGCTCGGAGATATCCTCCAGCCTTTACGAAGGCGGAGTTCTCCTGGCGGAAGGACGGGTCAATATCCGGGATGCCGTGAAAGAATTTGAGGAAGGACTGGTGCAGGCACGTCACCTGGAACTGCTTTGCTGCGAAGGCTGCATCATGGGCGCCGGCATGTCGCCGCAAGGCAAGAAATACGCCCGCCGCAATGCATTGAACCGATATGTAAGCGCAAAGCTTGAACAGGCCGATGAACAGCAGACGGAAAAGCAGCAGGCGGAATTTTCGGCAATGGACTTTTCACAATCGTTTGATGCGCTGGACCGCAGGATCAACGATCCTTCAAACGAAGAAATTACCCGTGTGCTGCATTCCATGGGTAAGTTCACGGCGACCGACATGCTGAACTGCTGTGCCTGCGGCTACGACACCTGCGTTGAACATGCCATCGCCGTGGTGCAGGGACTGGCCGAAAACGAAATGTGCCTGCCCTGGTCGATCGAGAAGCTTCACAATTATATCAAAGAACTTAATATCTCCAACGAAAAGCTTGCTTCCGCAAAACAGGCGCTGCAACAATCGGAGCGTCTGGCTTCCCTGGGACAACTCTCGGCCGGCATCGCCCATGAATTGAACAATCCTCTCGGAGTCATTACGATGTATTCAAATATCCTGATGGATGAATCGAAGGAAGATGACCCCATGCGGGAAGACCTGAACCTGATCGTGGAACAGGCCGACCGCTGCAAAAAGATCGTGTCAGGGCTCCTGAATTTTGCACGCAAAAACAAGGTCAATGTGCATGAAACCAAGCTGGATGTGCTGCTTGAGCACAGCCTCAACTCGGTGATCATTCCGGCGGATGTACAGTTGTCTGTCCGGATCGACCCCGCATACCCCCTTGCCAGCCTGGATTACGACCAGATGACGCAGGTAATGGTGAACCTGCTGAAAAATGCCATCGATGCCATGCCGGAAGGGGGCAAGCTGAGCCTGGACATCGGGGGTGACGAATCACTGCTTGTCATGATCATCAGCGATACCGGCTGCGGAATCAGCCGGGAAGACATGACCAAAGTGTTTACGCCTTTTTTTACCACAAAAGGGATCGGCAAAGGAACCGGCCTGGGATTACCGATCATTTACGGAATTGTCAAGATGCACAAGGGGAATATCACCGTGGAATCCAATGCAGATCCACAACAGGGTCCCACGGGTACCCGCTTTACGCTGAGCATACCACGAAATACAGATCACACAATCAACAACTTAAACCAGGCACAGGCATGAAAACGATCCTGATTGCGGACGATGATCCGGATTATTTATTCCAGATGAAAGTGAAACTTGAACGCTTCGGATACCGGGTCATAACGGCCGACAGTCAGAAGGAAGCCGGAAGGATCCTCGAAACGGTAAAACCTGACCTGGCCATCCTCGACCTGATGATGGAAACCGAAGACAGCGGCTTTATCCTGGCGCACAAGATCAGCCGGATGTATCCCGGCCTGCCCGTCATCATTGCGAGCGGAGTTACTGCCGAAACCGGCATGGACTTCGGACCTGCAGCCTCAGGCGACAGAAGCCTCATCAAGGCCGATCTCTTTATCGACAAAGGCATCACCGCCGAACGGCTGGAACGCGAAATACAAAACCTGATGCAAAAACACTGAATACAACAGTACTGACAAAGAATCCGGTTAACGAAAAAGACTCATGGCAACCTTCAGTGTATTGGTAGTGGATGACGAGGCAGGTATCCGGTCGGGTACCCGCCGCATCCTGCAGCATTTCAGGGTGGATTATCCCTTTATGGATGAGCAGGTTGAATTTGAAGTGCTGGAAGCGGCCAGCGGCGAAGAAGCCCTCGACCTGATCTGTCAGCAGCCACCCGACATTATCCTGCTCGACAATAAGCTTCCCGGTATCCAGGGCGTGGAAGTACTCGAATTCATCAAACAGAAAAACATCGACTCCCTGGTGGTGATGATCACTTCCTATGCTTCGCTGGAAATTGCAGTGAAGGCAACACGCGACGGTGCCTTCGACTTCATCCCCAAACCTTTCACTCCCCAGGAACTCAGATCCTCCATGGAAAACATAGCCAAGCAGTTGTTCCTCAGGAGGATGACCAGGAAAATGAACAAGGAGGGAAAACAGATCAGGTTTCAGTTCCTGTCTGTGCTTTCCCATGAGTTGAAAGCACCCCTGAATGCCGTGGAAGGTTACCTGAGAATGATGCAGGAAAGACAGGCCGGAAACCGCCTGGAAGATTACCAGGACATGATCCTGCGTTCACTGGAGAGGATCAAGGGCATGAGAACCCTGATCCTCGACCTGCTGGACCTGACACGGATTGAGTCAGGCAGCGGGAAGGCAGAATATACAAAAGTGTGTATCAATGAGTTGGCACAAACGGCCATCGATACCATGCGCCCCTATGCCATTCAGAGAGATGTCAATGTGTACCTGAACGCCAGCGACCGGATTTGCCTGGCCGGCGATGCGAATGAGATGCAGATCATTCTGAACAACCTGATCTCGAACGCTGTGAAATACAACCGGGAAGGCGGCCGGGTGGATTGCACCCTGAAAGGAGATAAAGAAAATATTCATATTATTGTATCTGATACCGGGATCGGGATCGCTTCTGAAGACCAGGAGAATCTGTTCAGGGATTTTGTCAGGATCAGGACACCCGAGACCAGAAATATCGCCGGAAGCGGACTGGGACTGTCGATCGTGAAAAAGCTGGTGGATATATACGGAGGCATCATAGAAGTTAAAAGCAAAACCGGGGAAGGAAGTATCTTTACCGTCACATTGCCGAGAAACAGGGAAAACTGAAATATATGACAATCATGCCAAAATTACCGGAAAAAACGATCGAACGCCTGAGCCAATACCGCAGGGCATTGCTCATCTGCCTGGGAAAGAACAAGCAGTACATCTTTTCCCATGAACTGGCGGGCATGCTGCACCTCACGCCGGTGCAGGTCCGCCGCGACATTATGCTGATCGGATACAGCGGTACACTGAGGCAGGGGTATGAAATCAGGGAAATGATCGCACTGATAGGAAAAATCATTGATTCGGAAGAGGGTCTGAAAGTGGCTGTGATCGGTCTTGGAAACCTCGGCCGGGCAATGATCAGCTACTTTAACGGGAAACGGACCAAACTCAGCATCGTGGCAGCCTTCGACATCAACCAGGAAAAGGTCAACCGCGTGTATGCAGGCGTTCCTTGTTACCATATCGACATGCTCAGCAAGATCATCCGCTCCGAAAACATTCCCATCGCCATCATGACCGTACCCGGAGACGAAGCGGCCAAGGTTACCGAATCGCTGGTCCTGGCCGGGATCAAGGGTATCCTGAACTACACTCCCACCCCGGTGAATGTTCCGGCCAATACCTACCTGCAGGAATATGACATGATCACTTCCCTAGAAAAAATCGCTTATTTCGTCAAACAGGGTAACAGGGAGGAGCATATCTGAGCATGAAAATCTATCACGACCTGGATCAGATCAGGGATATTTCCAGGGCGGTAGTCACTACAGGTTCGTTCGACGGAGTGCATATCGGGCACAAAGCGATCATGAAACGCCTTGGAAAACTGGCTCAACAGGTGAAAGGAGAAAGCGTGCTGATCACCTTTCATCCCCACCCCAGGAAGGTACTCTATCCTGAAACTGCCGGAAAAAACCTCTTCCTGATCAATTCCCAGCAGGAAAAAGTCGAACTGCTGCGAAAAACCGGTCTCGATCACCTGTTGATCATTCCCTTTACCCTTGAATTCTCCCAAATGACTTCATTCAACTTCATCCGGAAGATCCTGGTGGGGATACTGAACGTCCATACCGTGGTGGTGGGTTTTAACCACCACTTCGGCCATCAGCAGGAGGGAGATTTCCGGCATCTGTATGAACTGGGGAAATACCACGGATTTCAGGTCGAGGAGATTCCCGAACAGGAACTGGAAAACGAAACCGTAAGTTCCACCCGCATCAGGCGTGCCCTGCAGGAAGGGAAGATCCAGCGCGCCAATGCATACCTCGACCACTATTACATGATCATGGGTACCGCCCGCAACACGCCATCCTGCACTGTCCCCGATGTCGGCAGCTGTTTTACCCTCCCTGTGGAAGAAAACTGCAAACTCATCCCCCCCTGCGGCTGCTATGCAGTCAGCCTGATATCTCCTGCCGGTAAGCACAAGGCCATGGCAATCATCACAGAATCAGACACAAACGGGCATGAATCCGGTCACAGGCAACAAGTGAACATCCTTCCGCTGGAAGAGATCAGGCTTACGGAAAAATGTGCCGTGAGTGTTTACTTTCACAAACTGATCCGACTTTTGCCCGATTCCGGCAACAAACTACCGGCAGCCGGGCTTTTAATTGAAGCAGGACAGGAGATCCGTGAACTCATCTTTTAATTCATTAACTTTGTAAAACAGGTTTAACCCGCAAGCCATGATATCCAAGCCTGAAACATGCAGGATCAAAGACCAGAGGATGCAGGCATTTATCGATCCTGATGAAATATGGTCCAAACTCGATAATACCAAAGCTGATCCTCTGAGGGTCAGGGAGATCATCGCCAAATCCCTCGAAAAAAACCGCCTCAGCCTGGAAGAAACCGCCTGCCTGATCAATTCCACCGATCCGGAACTGACGGAAGAAATCAAAGCAGGGGCCAGGGAGTTGAAAGAGAAGGTCTACGGCAACCGTATCGTGCTTTTTGCCCCGCTTTATGTAGGAAACAAGTGTATCAACAACTGCTCCTACTGTGGCTTCCGTACCTCCAACAAAGCGGCGGTCAGAACCACCCTCAGCGATGAAGAACTGATCAGCGAAGTGGAAGCCTTGGAGGATACCGGCCAGAAGAGGTTGATCCTGGTCTATGGCGAACATCCCGAATACAGCCCGGAATTCATTGCCCACACGGTGCGCGTGGTTTATGGCGTTAAAAAAGGCAGAGGAGAGATCAGAAGGGTCAATATCAATGCCGCTCCGCTTGAAATCAGCGGTTTCCGAACAGTGAAGGATGCCGGCATCGGCACTTACCAGGTATTCCAGGAAACCTACCACCCCGAAGCCTACAAACAATACCACCTTGGGGGGATCAAACGCAATTACGAATACAGGCTCACGGCACTCGACAGGGCACAGGAAGCCGGTGTGGACGATGTGGGTATCGGTGCTTTGTTCGGACTGTACGACTGGCGTTTTGAAGTGATGGGGCTCGTCAGGCACACCAACCACTTCGAAGCAGTGTACAATGTGGGACCTCACACCATCTCCTTCCCCCGCATCCAGCTGGCCTCTTCCATGCAGGTCGACAGAAATTACGCCGTCAGTGACCAGGATTTCGTCAAACTGGTCGCCATCCTCCGGCTGGCCGTCCCCTACACCGGCATGATCCTTACAGCCAGGGAAACTGCTGAGGTCAGACGCGAGGTACTGCGCTTCGGTGTCTCCCAGATCGACGGAGGCACCAAACTGGAACTCGGCAGTTACCACGAAAAAGAAAAAGCCGCCCAACAAAACCTCGAGAAAGAACAATTCTTTATCAATGATTCCAGAAGCCTGGCGGAAATCATCGATGAACTTCTCGGACAGGGATATATGCCGTCCTTTTGCACCTCCTGCTACCGTGCGGGAAGAACCGGCGAACACTTTATGGAATTCTCCGTCCCGGGTTTCATCAAAAGGTACTGCTCCCCGAATGCCATGCTCACCCTTGCCGAATATCTCGAGGATTATGCCGATGAAACCCTAAAACAAAAAGGTTATCTCGTGATTCAAAAGAATATCTTGGATCTGGCCCGCTTCCAGAAAGTGGATGAACTCAACCGCAGAATCGAAAGGATCAGGCAGGGTGAAAGAGACCTGTATTTTTAATTGAAAAATTAAGCCGACGCGATCATGACACAAACCAGGATTTTAGGTTTACTGATCAGAGACCGGATCAAGGAATCCGGCAGAACCCAGCAGGTACTCAGCCGGCATCAGCATCTTATCCGCAGCAGGCTGGGCTTCCATGAACTTTCTGATGAAAAATGCAGCCGCAGCGGCATCATCCTGCTCCAGCTCTCTGGGAATCCCGATGATTGGAAATCCCTGATGGCCGACCTGGAAAAGATCGGGGGAATAGAAGTGCAACAGATGGATTTTATTCATTGATCATCAATATCATACCTGATATGAAAGAAAGAATCATCCTGGGTGTGCAACTCAAACAGGGATCCGGACAAGCCCTGAAGCTTCAGCAGATATTCTCCAAATTCGGCTGTGTGATTAAAACACGGCTGGGACTCAATGATTCGGATGGGGAGGGTGGCACGCAACAAGGACTGATCATCCTGGAACTCCAGGGAGATCAATCTGACTGTCAACATCTTATTAATGAATTACATCGCCTGGAAGACGCAGATGTACAGCAAATGAACTTCCTTTAAAACCTGCCTCTGCCATGCCGGGAAGAATACTGATCGTACTGATGTTCATCCTGTTGACAGATGTGATGCTGCACCTGATGCCGGGATGGTGCATCGTCAGCAGAAGCGTCAGGCGCAGGCTGAGGATGATCAACATGGTGGTGGCATGCACCTGGTATCTCTTCAGCATCATCTTTATCATTGCCAACGGATACCCTGACGAAGATCCCCTCGCCTACCGGCTGTATTTCCAATGGATGAACCTCGGCATTCTTCTTTACCTCTCGAAATTCATACTGCTCCTCTTCCTGATCCCGCTGATCCCGGCATGTCTGAGTATGAAAAAACGGAAAGAAAGCAGAAAACCAGGGTGGTTCTATTTGTATAAGTACTTTTGGACCATCACGGCCATCTTCTTTTCCCTGCTTACCTTTTACATCATCACCGATGGCATCTACAGGGGCAATAAGCAATTCCAGGTCCGCAGGGTCGACATCGCTTTCCCAGACCTGCCTCCTGCATTCAACGAATTCACCATCGCCCAGTTTTCCGATATCCACCTGGGAAGCTGGAAGGATAAAAAAACTGTGGAAGACATGCTGGCCGCCATACAGTCGTTCCGGCCCGACATGATCGTGTTTACCGGCGATCTGATCAATGTAAATATTTCAGAAACAGATATTTATAAAGAAGATTTCCGGAAACTGACCGCCCTTGCCGGCAAATTTGCCATCCTCGGCAACCATGATGTGGGTGATTTCGCCAGGCGTAAGCGGGAGGAAGCCATCGGCCGGCATATCCCGGCCCTGGAACGGTTTTATGAGGCCACGGGATTCAGCCTTCTGAGAAACCAACACCACTTCATCTACAAAGGACTGGATTCCATCGCTATCGCCGGCACCGACAACTGGAGCAAACACCGGCACCGCCAAATGGGAGATCTGGAAAAGGCAATCCGCGGCATTGGTGATTCCTGTTTTACCATCCTGCTTACCCATGATCCAAGTCACTGGACTGAAGAAGTACTCCCCTCCTCAAAGATCGGTCTCACCCTTTCCGGCCATACCCACGCAGGGCAACTGGTATTTACCTTTGCTGGCCGCACCTGGTCACCCGTAAGCCTCCTCTATCCAACCTGGTATGGCCTTTACCAAAAAGGAGAACGTTATTTGTACGTCAACCCCGGCTTGGGATTCGTAGGTTTCACCGCACGATCCGGCATCGCTCCCGAAATCACCCTCCTGAACCTTAGGAAAAGCAGCCGGAACAAGACATTTCGTCAGTAAAGCCCGGTTTCTTCCTGTCATTATTTCCGTATTCCCGTTTTTTCGATCAAAGGAACGCGGCTTGCGGCATTGTTTCAGTCCGCCGAACGGACAATTTCAATGCAATTACGATGAATATACAACAATTCACGATAAAAAGCCAGGAAGCCATACAGAAAGCGCAGGAGATCGCTTCTGGCTACCACCACCAGGCCATTGAGAATGTACATCTTTTAAAGGCCATGCTCGCGGTGGATGAGAACCTGGTGCCTTTCCTGCTGAAAAAAACCGGGGTGAACGACCGCCAGCTTTCGGATGTGCTCGGCAAAACGCTGGAGTCGATGCCCGTGGCAGGTGAAGGTGAAACGTATATCTCACAGGAAACGGCAAGGACCCTTCAAAAAGCATCGAAGCTGCCGGCAGATTTTCAGGATGAATTTGTTTCGCTGGAACACCTCCTGCTTGCCATCCTCCTGGGCGAGGGTACGGCCTCCCACATCCTGAAGGACAGCGGGCTGACGGAGAAGCTGCTGCGCCAGGCCATACAGGACCTACGCAAAGGCGGACATGCCGCCGGCTGGCATGCCGAAGATAACTACAATGCCCTGAATCGCTACGCCCGCAACCTGAATGCCCTGGCCAGAGCGGGGAAGCTGGATCCGGTCATCGGAAGGGACGAGGAGATCCGCAGGGTGCTTCAGATCCTTTCACGCAGAACCAAGAACAATCCCATCCTGATCGGCGAGCCCGGGGTCGGGAAAACAGCCATCGCCGAAGGTCTGGCACACCGCATCATCAACGGCGATGTGCCGGAGAACCTGAAATCCAGGCAGCTCTTTTCCCTGGATATGGGATCCCTGATCGCAGGAGCAAAGTATAAGGGTGAATTCGAGGAAAGACTCAAGAGTGTGGTGCAGGAAGTGATTGCCGCCGAAGGGGAGATCATGCTTTTCATTGATGAAATTCATACGCTGGTAGGTGCAGGCGCATCGGAAGGCGCCATGGATGCGGCAAACATCCTGAAGCCGGCCCTGGCAAAAGGTGAATTGAGAGCGATCGGTGCAACCACCCTGAACGAATACCAGAAGTACTTTGAAAAAGACAAAGCGCTGGAACGCCGTTTCCAGATCGTGATGGTGGATGAGCCGGACGCAGCCGATGCCATCTCTATCCTCAGAGGATTGAAAGAACGCTATGAAACCCACCACCAGGTAAGGATCAAAGACGAAGCCATCATCAGTGCCGTGGAACTGTCGCAACGCTATATTACAGACCGCTTCCTGCCCGACAAAGCCATCGACCTGATGGATGAAGCAGCCGCCAGACTCAGGCTCGAAATGAACTCCCTGCCCGAATCCCTCGACGAGATCGAACGCAGGATCAGACAACTGGAAATTGAAAGGGAAGCATTTAAACGCGAACAGGATCAGGTGAAACTGGATGAACTGAATGCCACCCTGTCTAACCTGACAGAGGAACGTAACGGACTGAAGATGCGGTGGGAAGCAGAAAAAGAACGGGTGAACGGCATCCAGCGGCTTAAAGCCGAAATTGAAGCCCTGAAACTGGAAGCTGAGCAGGCGGAAAGGGAAGGAGACTACGGCAGGGTCGCGGAACTCAGATATGGCCGCATCAAGGAAAAGGAACAGCAGTCGCTCGAACTGAAGGAAGCCTTGCAACAGCTTCAGGGCGACAATCCCATGATGAACGAGGAAGTGGGCAGCGAGGAAATCGCCGGCATCGTATCGCGCTGGACGGGAATTCCGCTGAACCGCATGTTGCAGAGTGAAAGGGAAAAGCTGCTGTTGCTTGAAGACGAGCTGCACCGCCGCGTGGTGGGCCAGGATGAAGCCATTGAAGCCGTGGCCGATGCGATCCGCCGCAGCAGGGCCGGACTGCAGGACAGCAAACGTCCCGTCGGCTCTTTCATCTTCCTGGGTACCACAGGAGTAGGCAAAACCGAATTGGCCAGGTCCCTGGCGGCATTCCTCTTCAACGATGAAAACGCCATGGTCCGCATCGACATGTCGGAGTACCAGGAAAGACACACCGTTTCGAGGCTGATCGGCGCTCCGCCAGGCTATGTGGGATATGACGAGGGAGGACAACTGACTGAAAAAGTCAGGCGGAAACCTTATGCTGTAGTCCTGCTCGACGAAATCGAAAAAGCCCACCCCGATGTATTCAACATCCTGCTGCAGGTATTGGATGAAGGAAGGCTGACTGACAACAAGGGAAGAACCGCCGATTTCAAAAACACCATTATCATCATGACTTCCAACCTGGGATCCCACATCATCCAGGAAAGCCACGAAAACGGTACTTCTTTGGTTTCTCCTGAGAAATTTTCAGCCCTGAGAGGCGAAGTCCTGGATCTGCTGCGGAAGACCATACGACCCGAGTTCCTGAACCGCATCGATGAGATCATCATGTTTAAGCCCCTCAGCAGGGATGAGGTCAGGGATATCGTCAGGATGCAGATCGCCAGTACACAGGAAATGCTGGCCAAAAGCGATATCCGTATCAGCTTCACCGCCGATGCCATCGACTGGCTTGCCGAGCTCGGCTACGATCCGCAATACGGCGCAAGACCGGTGAAACGGGTATTTCAAAAGAAGATCCTCAACGAATTGTCGAAAATGATCCTGGGCGGCAGCATCTCCAAAGAGAACGAGATCACGGTTGACATGTTCAACCAGCAGTTTGTCTTCTATCATAAATCATCCTGATCCACGCCAGGGTGAACCAAGTCAAAGCCCTGTTGTTCGTTTATTATGAATATGGCACCCAACCTTCCGGAACCTGCTTATAAGCGGATCGTCATTGCCGGCGGAGGCTTTGCGGGACTGCGGCTGGCCCGTTCGCTGCGCAACACGGCATACCAGGTCGTGCTGCTCGATAAAAACAATTACCACCAGTTTCAGCCCCTGCTTTACCAGGTAGCCACTGCCGGACTGGAACCCAGCGCCATCGCCTTCCCTTTCCGCAAAATCTTTCATCACCTGAAAAACATTCATTTCAGGTATTGTGAAGTCATGGGCATCAATCCCGCCGGGAAGGAAGTGCTGACCAGCATCGGAAACATCCCTTACGACCTGCTGGTGCTGGCCATGGGTGTGGATACCAATTATTACGGGAACGAAAACCTGCTCAGGCATGTCTTGCCGATGAAGTCTGTGTCCGAAGCCCTCACACTCAGAAACCGGCTTCTTCAAAACTATGAACAGGCGCTGATCAGCACAAGCGAAGATGAAAGGGAAAGCCTGATGAACATTGTGGTGGCGGGAGGCGGTCCCACCGGCGTAGAGATCTCCGGAACCCTGGCAGAAATGCGTAAAACCGTATTCCCGAAGGATTTTCCCGAGCTGTCTTTCAACAAGATGCGGATTATCCTGCTGGAAGGCGGTCCCCGCTTGCTGAACGGGATGTCGGAACGCTCCGGGTTCAAAGCCTTGCAATCCCTTCAGAAAATGGGAGTGGAAATACGGACCAATACGCTGGTGCATGATTTCGACGGTACACGGGTTACAAGTGCCGACGGACAAAGCTTCCGGACAACTACCGTCATCTGGGCCGCAGGTGTTACTGGCAAAGCTTGCCCCGGTCTACCGGCGGAGGTGTGGACAAGGCAGAACCGTATCAGGACTGATGCTTACCTGCGTGTGACGGGCCTGAACGATGTATTTGCCCTTGGGGATATTGCTGCCGTGGGACAACACCAAGCCTTTGCCGGTCACCCCCAGCTTGCCCAGCCTGCCATACAACAAGCCGCGCTGCTTGCTTCCAACCTTAAAAGGGAACTGAAAGGCCGGCCCTGGAAAGCCTTCCGTTACCGCGATCCGGGTAGCCTGGCCACCATCGGCCGCCACAAGGCCGTGGCCGAATTCCGGCTATTCCGCTTCAACGGCCCCCCGGCCTGGCTGCTCTGGCTCTTCATTCACCTGATGGCCATCGTGGGAGTGAAAAACCGCCTGTTCATCTTCCTGAACTGGCTCTGGGCCTACGTCACCTACGACCAGTCACTGAGGCTGATCCTGAAGAACAAGGAATAAAAAGTCCAGGCTTGCAGTACCGCTGAATAACAAATCCCGGCAGCCTTGCACCTGCAAGACTGCCGGGATTGTTCCTGATCCGGACCGTCAAGGCTTCAGTGGGCTCAGGGCAGGGTGATGTTATAGGCAATGCCGAGGATGGTAACGGTAGCCACCTTGTCGCACTGGCTGTTGAGGTAGCTGTAGTCGAGCGTCCTGAGCGGCTTATTGGCCGGCTGTATCTCCACCACACCCGACAGGGGATAATGGAACTGGCAGTCGCGCTCGATATAGAGCGGCGTGGTGATGGTCATGCTGCTGGTATTGCCGTTCACATGGGTTACCGTGGCATTCCCGCTGATCAGGAAAGTGTCGTCCCAGCGCTGGGGAGTGGATTCCCCGTCTACCCACTCACGGGTACGGTTTGAGATCCAGCCGAGGGTGCCGGCATTGTTGGCCAGGATCACCGAGCCGTTCACACTGATGGTGAAGGTGAGGTGCCCTGCCGTGTTGTGACCGTTGTTGGTCACGGTCTTGGTGCCGGTCACCTGGTTGTCGTTCACGAAATAGTTGTTAAAGGTGACGGTGTGGGTGGCCAGCGAATCGATGAAATGACCCGTAAAGCTCACCAGGATGATCCCGCGCCGGTATTTTCCGTCGGAACAAAGGCAGTTGACCGTCCCGAAGTCGATGGTGATCAGGTGAGGCACCGAGATGGTATCCACGGTGACCGTGGCACATTGCGACAGCAGCGAGGTGGCGTCCCCGCCTTTCATGCCCACGCCGCCGGTGGTTCCGGCCTCATCGGCAATATCAGCCACATCGTTGAAGATCTGCTCGGCACGGGCAAAATCAGAGGCCTGAGCCGTGTCATTGTCGGTATCGTTCTCGTCCTTTTTGCATCCTGCCATAAGGAAAGTGCCGGCCAACATAGCCAGCCACATAAAATACAATGCTTTGGTTTTCATAATTTTGTTTTTTGACATTATATCCTTTTGACGGCATCATGACGGAATGGTTTAAAGCCCGGAGAAAATTTTACTCAAGCTTGACAGTTTTGCGAAAGCAAAGCTGTTGATTATGAGTAATGCCATACCCCGCTGCAGTCTGTATTTCCGGAAAAACCATTCTGTGCCGGCATAACTGAATATAACTCCGTATTCTCACTAAGATTCAGTATAACTAATTCTTTTCTCGATATATTTTGAATTTAATATTCTTAAGGTGCCCATATAATCCAACCTAAATTCAAGTAAATCTCCCACTTTATAGTTATTTTCATTGGCAAACAAATCGATGACAAACATATCAGAACTTCCACCCACGATGGAACAATTTTTATCCACTGGCATGATATGTTTCTGATCAACATCCAAAAGACCAAGGTCAATAATAGCCCTATAACTTGTTTTTCCGGATGAGTCCTCATTAAAAGAAGAGGAATATCCTTCCATGTTGAGTCCGAATTCTCCATCAGGTAACTGGGGCTTTTCAATTAATTCAATTATTTCAGCGAAAAGCAGGAAAACATCTGTTTCCATTTTCTTCAGGCGGGAATTATTATATACATCAGTGCCTAAAAAAAGGGATTCTCCTACCCTGAAATGATTTATTCCACCGGGTAAACAATTTTGAAAAATCAACGGTATGGTTACCGAAGAACCACCGGAGACATAGGCTATTTTTGTATTGAACTTTGCTTCAATCAATTGCTTATACAGGCTTAACTGTATCAATTTATCATGGTTCGGAAGGACGCCATACATGCAGCTTAAGTTTGTTCCAATTCCAACCACCTGAATATTTTTTAAATTAAACACGCTGGAATAAAACGCTATCAGATCTTCCCTCATAACACCTTCCCTGAGTTCTCCCAATTCAATCATGATTATGATTTTGTGAACCTTATGCTGCTTTTGCGCTTCTTCCGAAAGCAATTTTATTGTTTCATACCCGGTATTCATGCTGATATCAGCATATTGGATTATACTTTTTACAGCCCTTTTTGCTGGTGGTTTTATGTAAATTGTTTCAACATCAGGATTAATCTGTTTAACAATTTTCAGATTGGTGACACGCGAGTCACAAACCTGAGAAATGTTAAATTTGAGAAGCTCCTCTAAATAATCTCTGTTTCCGCACAGCAATTTAGTCACTACCGCCCATTGTATCTGTCTTTCCTGAAACAGCCGGTTAAGGTATTTAAAATTGGTCTTTAATTTCTCGATATTCAGTGTTATGAAAGCCATCACTACTTTTTTATATATCTCATTTCAAGATATTTACTGGTAAACCCGACTTTTTCATACAAAGACCTTGCAGGATTATCATGTTCAACGTGTAAAGCCATATTTCCATCTGCAATTTCAATAGCCTTAAGTATCATCCTTTTTCCAATTCCCTTCCCTCTGAATTCATTATGTGTGGCGATATATACAAGAATATTTTCGGGAATATAGCCTTTCATTCCGGTTTGATTGACCACCAAAACACAAGCCATTGTGTCGCCTTCGAAAGCCTGTAATATAAAACCGCCAAAAGAGACCGTTTCTTTTAAAGCATAATTTACGGCTTTCTCAATATCTGTTTTTAAGTCACCGAAATTCTCCAAATGTTTAAAAAGAAACGCTATAATCTCCCTTTTTTCTTCAGGACCTGGTCTGTTTGTTTCATTAAAAATTTTAATTTCATTCATAATTGGTACTCCTTTCAAATTAATGCCATGCCGGGTTCAAAATCTTCGTTATCAGATGAGGCATAAAACTGACGGCAATTCATAAGGTTTCACCATCAGGCCGGGATAGCGCATATCGGATGTAACGCATTTAAAATAAACACTTTCCACAGGCCTGATTTCAGCCTCGATTGAACGAAATCCCGCCCCAGCCTTATAGCTTTAGCAAATATACGTATTTTTCCCTTAAGCTCAGGATTATTAAGCTAAAATCCTGATTATGAATGTTTAATCAGGATGCATCCTGCTTCCTGCAGCTTTGCGAAGCAAATGGTGCCTAGAACCAGTTATGCCGTACACTGCATGGTAGTCCTTTTTTCGTAAACCCATTCCGTGTCGGTATAATTTCAGCCTTTTAGTAGGTTATCAGGTTGCGGTAGCCTCCGTGAACGGGAATAAAACCTTCGCTATTTTGCTCTTTTTCTTTCAGCTTTTACCTTATGTGACTTTGGGGACAGGGGGGACTGTCGTCAGAGTCCCCCACGTCCCCGGAAAATGTCATATTTCCGATGCTGCAGCCAATTGTTTAAGAATTGCTCACATTTAGCTTATTGTTTCTTGCGGTATTCAATTCTTGCCTTTGTCATACGTTCTCTCATACCGCCTTCCTGTAAAAAAGCTCTTTCCAAAGATTTTATGCCGACACGGAATGTATGTGAGAAAGAATTGACTTTCCAGCGGTGTACGGCATAACTCATTCTAAACAGCTTTGCATGCGCAAACCTGCTAAGAATGAGTATATCTGCCGGCTCAGCAGGTAACTCACAATATTAATGAGGCAGATCATCGAATTTGCTGAAATTTCCGGCTGTTCATGCTCAATGGCTTTCCGGTAGGTTTCGTAAGTAGCATCGGGGGTTCGGTTTATACCGACACGGAATGGGTTCGAAAAAAATATACACTACAGCGGTGTACGGCATTACTCATACTAAACAGCTTTGCATACGCAAACCTGTCAAGTATGAGTATATTTGGCTGAAACGCCTGTATAATTGGTGGTCTCTGTCCCACAGCGGTAATTTATGCGTTCGCAGGAAATCCTTATAATCGATCATCAATTCTTCCAGGCTGGCTCTGGCCACATTTGTCAGCTTTATTTCAGCTTCTTTTGAAGTTGCAGAGGCCATGCTGGCTTCGGCAATGTTCTGTTTTCCACTGCGTGCAGCCTGCACCATCTGGTCTATGGTGCGGTCAAATTTTTTATACCGAAAGAACACAGGAATGCGAAAAAAGTGTTCACAGAGTTATCGGTATAACTGAATCTAAGCGAAAATTGCTTCGCATTTTCACTAAGATTCAATATAAAGAAGCGTTTCGTAAAATAGAAAGTGCCATCATATATATACTGGTTCTTGGCAGCTTTGCGAAGCAAATGGTGCCTAGAACCAGTTATGCCGTACACCGCATGGTAGTCCTTTTTTTGTAAACCCATTCCGTGTCGGTATAATTTCAGCCTTTTGGTAGGTTATCAGGTTGCGGTAGCCTCCGTGAACAGGAATAAAACCATCGCTGTTTTGCTCTTTTTCTTTCATCTTTTACCTTTTGTGACCTCGGGGACAGGGGGGGCTGTCGTCAGAGTCCCCCACGTCCCCCAAATCGATCTTTGATAAGGCAGTACCACAAAGATAGCAGCTTTTTCCGGTTGAACCGGCTTCCCCGGAAGATGCAGGTGTATTCTGAAACCGCATTGCCTTTGATTTTCCGGCTGACCGCCACATGATGCGCTGCATGTCCTCTAAAAAATCCTGATTACCTTCCCCAGGATGTTCATTTTATCAATCGTACCAAGCCGCTGGTCCCGGCTGTCAATACTGTTGTCCCGGTTATCACCCATAACAAAGAAATGATCCCTGGCTATCTGTTGTTGTTCTAAGCGGGAATAGGGACTGTTATGGGTTTCAAAATAAGCATAGCTCTCAGGGAGAAATGCATGCATAATAAACACTGAATCATTTGAAATCCTGATGGTTTCATTCGGCAATCCGATGATCCTTTTCGTAAGCACAGCCAGTTCGGTCAAGTCTGTGTGATTCCGTACAAGAATAATGTCTCCCCTTTGTAAACCCCGGATGTCCGGATGTAATTTAACCAGGAAATAATCTCCTTTTTTTAATGTCGGAAACATGGAAGCATTGGAATGCATGTTGTACATACGAAGTCCGGATATAAAAAGGACTATCATAGTACAGAGGAGCAATAAGGAGGTAGCTATGATAATAACTTTAATCCTTGACATAAACCGAAAATGTTAATGATCACCTGCAGTCCCGGCAGTCTTTCGCCATTGCATCATCGCCCGGAGGGTTTTTTCATATTCAACACTGTCAGACATCAGCTGCTGAAAATTGTATCCCCGGACACGAACAAGAAATTCCATCATCAAACCCCAGACATAGTGAGGGCGGTGGATGGCTGCAGCCGGATTCCAACTGGCATCATCAAGGTAGATATCGATCCGCTCGGGTATGGTGTACCCGGGATCCCCCGGGGCAACCAACTGGTTTACGCCATATTCGCAATAGCCTTCCGTTTTCCATTGCGGCAGGGTCCGTGAAGCGAAATATCCATAGCTCCGAAACAGGTGGCTCACTTTACTCCGAAATGAGTGGCGCAATTTGGTCCGAAATAGTCATTGGGTAAAGATAAACAAATTCCTAAAACTATACAAAAATAAAAACATTTAGGAATTTTATGGCCGGTTTACGGTGTTTCTAAGAAACCAAAGTCTTCGTTAATATACTGAATCTATACTCATGCTTGGCAGGTTTGCGAAAGCAAAGCTGCTTAGCAGGAGTAATACCGGCACACATGAAGGTTTCTTTTTCGTAAACCTGTTCAGTGTCGGTATAAGTGAAAATGCGAAGCAATTTTTGCTTTGATTCAGTACTACCGATGCCTCCGGGCACACTTTTTTCGCATTCATGTGTTCTTTCGGTATAAAAAGGGTCACCTTGTAAGAGTGAAGGTACTGCCCCGGATCCGTTCTCCAGACCTGTGTACACGCATCCGCTCGCTCCAACTCATTTAATCCTCTGTACCATTTTTCAATACGCAGAAATGGGGAAGGTTTGCCCGATAGCGCGCAAATGAACCGCAAATCTTCCTGTCATAACCAGAAATCATTGCCAAAGGCCTCAGAAGGCATCCAATATTGCATGATTTCAAAGAACGTGGTACGGTTTTTTCCCTTAAAAACATCCAAAACTGTCGATAGCTTCATAGCTCAAATACCACCGCCCGGCGGGTTGTTTACTCATACCTGACAGGTTTGCGCATGCAAAGCTGTTTATACCGACACATAGTGGGTCTTCAGTAAAAGATCTTCAGAGCGGTGTACGGTATTACTGGTTCTAAGCACCACTGTTTCACACTGCTGTCAAGAACCTTTAAGTCTGAGTAATGCCGTACACTGCATGAATGTACATTTTTAGGAAATCCATTCCGTGTCGGTGTAGTTCAATACAGACTCCTCACTTGGTCTTGCAGACCGCTCAGAGTTCTGTTTATTGGGCGCAGGTTATTTTAAATTGTATCACCCCTTAAAACTTCAGTATATGATTCAATTAATGGTTCAGAGACTGCCTGAACCTGTTGAATAATTTGAGGTATTTGAATTTTACTATGCTGCATTGGCTCACTAATCACAGTTAAATCAGCATCTAAGGGTAAGAGGTCTGATTTTATTTCATGAACAAAACCATAGTCTTTTGCTTCTTGAGGATTCAGAGTGGTTCTGTTGTGCATATCCTCTTCTATTTTATGCATTGCTTTACCTGTAGTATCTGCAATAACTCTTGCTATGTTTAGCTGATCAATCCTAATGCTTTTTAAATGTTCATCTATTTGTTTCTCATCCATACTTGAGGGTCCATTGATATTAAATTTGACGCCATGAATAAGAAATCGAGAATGGGGGACTGTACATCTCTTCTTGCCCGCACAGAAAATAATAACTCCAATTGAATCAACACTTCCAAAATTAAAAGTATTAATTTCAATCGGTAATCCTTTTAGGTAATTATATAGCGACAGTCCGTGGAAGACTGATCCTCCGGGGGAAGAGATTAAGATGTTGAGTTTCTCAACTTTTTCTTTTACTTTATTGTCGATTGCTCTAAAAAACAAGTCTGCAGTATTGGGCAATACTGGAGCGAAAAATCTAATGAATGATTCTTTCATTGGTTTAATGTTATTGTGTTACATTTTTATTTAAATCATTATCCATTTAGGTACGAAAACGAATGATTTGGTTATGCAATAAGCTATTTTATAATCGAATTAACTATAAAGGCATTCCAGTATTTCTAGTTCTTTGCTCAATTTCTCCATAGATCTGATTAATATGAGAAAGAATTCTTTGAAACGTTAATTGGCAATACTCTAACCCGTTAGGGTTTCTTCTGAATGTACGGGCAGTAAAATCAGTTCGAGGATCGTCAGGCATAGAAAATACGACAGAAATTTGTTGATTCATTCCATTATCATTCACATTAATATTATAATTCCTCGCTATTAGCACCTCATGAGTCAATGCATTTCTATAATCAGAAAATTCCGCTTTCCATTGTGGATCATTTAGCCTCGCTAATAACGGATCTGCAGGCCTTTGAATATTTAACTGTTCTCCTGCTGTGTTGTAATAAACTCTCCCTGGAAGTGGAATATTAAAATAAATTAAAATTTCTCTAGCCAAAATATCAAGTGCACTACCACTACAATAAAAAAATCCATCAAGATGCATATTAACTTGTTGTAAGAAGGATTCAGAATTTGCCAACATCTCTGTGGCTTCTGTTTCTTCAACAACCGCGACAAGATTTGAATAGTGATATTTTGCACTTTTCAATTTATGAAGCAGTGCATAGTGATATCTATTATATCCTTGCAATATTGCCACTGGAATATTCCCGGTATCACGGTTTGCCTCAAACCAGCGTTGTAGTCTTTGGCAATTTTGGAATCTGTGAATTGGGCTGAACATAAGACTACAGTTTAATTAATTTTAAAACATTTTCTTTTAATGATGCCCTAATGCGACCCTGAATATCTTTTAGTTCAAGAATGTGCCCGCAATTTTCACATTCATATCCCCCATTTTCTGGGAATCTTATGGTACCTCCCGAAGGCGGCTCATCATTAAAAATGGACTCTTCGAACACGTAAACATGTGAGCATTCAGCACAATTAACATTAACATTTATCTTATAAGGCAATTGATCCCTGTGCTCATCTATTATTCTTATTTCTTCTTCAGAGAATGTCGGCCATTCAAGTGTTTTTACTATAAATGGTATACTTAGTTTGCCAACATTATCTTTGAATGTGCATAATATCTCATAATCACCTTGAGACGTAAAACTGAATAAGATGGGGATTGGGATTGTTTGATTCACTGGTTCAGAATTTGCTTCATTGAAATCATAAATCCCTATAGTGGTTTGCTCCTTTTTACCTTTCTTTTTAAGACTTATTATTATTGTGTCTTGACCTGACAAATTATAGACTGTAAAAGTCAGGAAGCAACTTCTTTTGCATGGATAACCCCAGGCATTGAACTGGGTAAAAATCCCTATTGCCTCAATTTTCCCAGATAATTGGGGTTTCGCTACGTCTGAGAGAATCCCTGAACCGAATTTTGGTTTCTTCATTTTATGGTATTTATTGAAATGATATTAAGTTTCTTGTATTGCTAACGTTCCCGGGCTACGTGTGGTTGTTTTGTGGTGGGCCTTGTGCGTTGGCAAACCAATCACGATTAGCCAGTGTTAACCCCAGAATGTTATCCTTAATATTTATACACTGATAATTATATTGTACCTATTTCGGAAAAAATTGTTTGCCAGAAGAACCCATTTTGATATCCTATTAAACAAATTTTTAAGTTATTTTTTCTCAATGTGTTCTGCATAGTAACACGTAAAATAATAGGACTTAAAAAAATGGATATAATGAAGTCATATCTAATTCTTGATAAGTCAAATACTTCTCCTTCTTTAAGCGATTTATATGCTGCAACTGAAAGCATGCCAAATAGAATAGAAATGTAAAGTAAAGAGTAGTGAATTATTTTTGTTTTCTTAGTAAATTCCTTCAAAGTTTCTTCTGATAATATTCCTTGTGTTGGAACCTTACGGCGAAGAAGGTAAAGACTGCATAAAATGGCAGCAATGAACAATAAAATATTCAGTAATTCCATGGCTAAGATTTTTTTATTGTTGTTAAAACTCCTTTAGGGTTTTTTGTTGATTTTATGTTCAATTCTATTGAATCAATCAGGAAAATATCTCTACCTAATAATGCTTCCCTTTTATTATTAATTATTATCCAAGGAGACGATTTCCAATTTTTTACAATTGCCACTGGCATTTTAAAAGGTCCAATGCTATTTTTGCCATTATCTGAAGCAAATGAGATATTGCGTTGATTAATTGTATATTTATAAGGTTCACCCAAATGGTCACCCCTCATAAATGACGAACCAATGTCTGGGGCAGTAATTTGATCAGAAACAATAGTCTGGTTAGTACCACTATCAAAATCTGCATTAGCAATTTTTTGCTCTACCTGCATTATTGTCTTAGGATATTGATCTAATAGTAGTCCATCTAAACCGGTTTCTTCACTAGTTATTCCTTCTTCGCTAATTATTGGTCTAGTATATATATATGGCACTTTCTTATATTTTTCTGCCATCTTAAGTTTCTTTTCATAATCTGGCATATCCCTAAGATTTTTTGAACCATCTACTATTTCATCTCCAACAAATGCAACCCATTGTACTGCCTGTTTCCGAAATTGTGACAAAGCAATAGGCAAGAATAAATTATAATGAGACTCTAAAATCAAATCTTGATAATCTGAATAATAGAAATCCTCCCATCTTATTGAGAGACCGTTTAAGTGTTGAAGAACTCTGTTAGATATTGAAAGTTGATTAACAAGAGATGAAAATAATCTAAATTCTTTACCAGTTAATTTGGTGCGATCATGAAAAGCTGATAAATTCCGGATATTCTGTATTCTTTTATAATACTCTGATATGAATGATGATACAATAGCTATAGGAACAGAAAGACTCTGCTTTCTAATGTTTTGTGCATATACAATTCCATCAGAATTAGTTCCTAACTTAATATCGAGAATATAGAAGGAAGGATTTTCATTTCTGATAAACTTTCTCGCACTTAAGGGTGAATCAAACACTTTACAGCTTATTATGCCATTTGAGCGGTAACTTAATGAGTTAGCATATCCCATTACAGTATCAGGAAAGTCTTCAATCCATACTGAATTGATAGGGCTTAAGGTCTTAGCGAATTTCTGAAGTTCATTACTAATCATTGGATATCTTTTAAGTTATTGATAGGTAGTGAAATAACAAAACGAGTTCCTTTATTGACTTCTGTCCAATCAAGTTGTAACTTACCATTATGTTCTTCAATTGTCTTTTTGGCCCAATATAAACCTATTCCACTTCCCTCTGCACCTTTTGTTGTATAAAAAGCATCAAATATCTTCTTTATCTTATCAAATTCTATCCCTGTACCATTATCTTCTATCCTTATAATAATATTTTTTTTCCCTTTTATAGCTGAGAATGATATTTCCCTATGTTCTTTTCTTCTCTGGATGACAGCATAAGCTGCGTTATTTATCATTATTCGAAACAGATAATTTAAGGACGATTTATCAACTTTGATTGCAATATTTGCATCCCGTAAGCTTTTTTTGAAACTAATCTTTTCATTATTATATTTGGTCTGTGCAAGCAAAATTTGACTCTCGATTATTTCCTTTATGTTGTGGGGTTTTAAATTTAATTTAATCTTTTCTGGACGACCTTCAATTATTTTTCGAAGCATTTTCAAAGCTTCGTTTCTGTGTTTTAAGTTGCGTTCCCACAAATTATAAAGCTTTTGTTTTTCAGTATTAGGCAAATGAGAAAAATACACAATTGATCTGAACTCCTCTTTATCGGAATTCATGCCACTTAACAAGGCCGCTAATTCATGAAGATGTGAACTAGCTGTTAGGTATTGGTATGTTAATCTTTCGCCTACCTGTAAACGTTCAACCATATGTTCCATTTCAGCAGTTGTTGTCAAGGTTTCATCAAGCATCTTATAAGCTTCTTCAATATAGAAATATAGTAATAAGATATTTGCAATTACCTCAGTAATAGGCATTAAGTAGTAAATATCACTAATTGAGAATCTTCCTTTCGTTCTAAAATCGCAAAGTTTTAATACTCCAACGTATTTTTCTTTAACATGTAATGGATAAAAAATTACACTCTCTTCATCTTTATCAGGTTTCGCTAATATGTAGGGCAGAATGATTTCTTCATAGTTATTTATATCATTTACACTTCCAATGATACCAGTTACTAAATGGCTTTCGTGATCTACTTCTTTTGAAATAAAATATGACTTATTTTTAATACAGTATCGGTTAATTCCAGTATTAGTAATAATCTTTATTGGCTCATCATGTTCCTTGTAATACTTTAAAAAACAAATTTCATCTAAGTTATTATTTACAAGTTCTAAAATTTGTACATCTGGACAGCCTGTAAATGTTTCAAGCTCAGATATCACAAATTTGACATATTCTCTCTTATCAAGTGTTTCTGGATTAATATTTGAAAGAGAGGATATGATATTAATGAATCTAGGGTAAAGACAGCCTAATCCTTGTGCAGTTGAAATAAAATCAGGGCATTCTAATCTACTACTTTCAATATGTTCCACCATGATCTAAAAAAAATATTGTTTTATTTCTAGCTTATAGTATTACCTTTAATAAAATTAGGACTTATAAGCTATCGTTTATCTAAAGATCCTCATTTTTTTTCATTTTGGGGTTAACGTACATGTATAACCGCCTTTTTGCACTTGTACAGCAGTTTCGCGGCGCGAAACCGATTCAAGGGCAAATAGCCGGTTGACACAATGTTGTGTGTATTTTATTGTTTTTCAATAAGTTCAGTTAATATTTCAGGATAAATTTTGTCTATTTCGATTTGCAAGTTAAATGTTTCATATATCGCCGTTGCTATTTTCCCAAATTCTACAGCATCTTCAAATTCAATTTTCTCTTTATTTTTTATCCATTGTTGTATAACCCTATTTTTTCCAATTTCGTAATCCCAAAGCGATTGGCCAATATTATCGAAAAATTGAGTTCCATTGATAGTAATTACATTTCGATTTTTATCATAAATAGCATTTTCAACTTTTCCGTTGCCAAGTCCTTGAAATTTGACCTGAGGTTTATTTAATTTTATTGATTTTAGCAAATGTAAATCAGAAAGTTCTTTTCCTAAGGCTGATAGTTGTTCAAATACTTTAACATCTTTTGTGATAGGAATTTTGGGATAATCTATTTGCAATTGTTCAGGAAAACTTGCTCGGTATGTTTTTGAATATAACACGGCATAGATATAATAAAATATTTGTTCTGTTATATTTTTCTTATTATATGTTGATTCTAAAAGCGTTTCAAACTTTACATTAAGATTTGAATATCTTTTACGCTTATCATATGCATCGTGCATGACTTCAGCATCTGTTCGATTAATCCATAATGGGAAAATATAGGATTGACCACCTAGGAAATTTTTATCAACCATACTTGAAGAAACAAAAATATGATTATATAGTTTATCATTGTGGCGCTTTTTTATTATCAATCCAATATTTTCATCAACTGTAAAATTCTTCATGACTGCTTTTCTATCTCTGTCAATAAATTTGCTGTCATAGTATATAACCTTATCTACAAATGGTTTATGAGCATAATTGTAATATTTTAATGAGTCGATTTCCTTGAATTGCTTCTTTACTTTGAGTAAATTAAAGTCAGAAGCGTCCTCAATATTATATGTTTCTTTTCACTAGCGTTGCGTTAACTTTTAATAAAGTTCTTTGAAAAGCTTGATAATTCTACGTTACAGAAGATTTTGTGACGGCGACGATTTGAAATCGGTTTGGATTTACCTTGGATCAAAATTTTCTGATGAACCAAGGGAAGATGGTATTTGCTCAACTGATGGACTTTGCCTCGCAGGATGTGTTCAAATGGTGCGTCAAACGGTACGATGGCAACTATAGAGCTAAAGAGTTTACCTGTTGGCGGCAGTTTCTATGTATGTCATTTGGTCAATTGACTCATCGTGAAAGTATTAGTGATACACTTCTGTGTTTGAAGCTTCATTCTGATAAGCTCTATCATCTTGGCGTTGGAAAAGTTGTCAATAAATCTACCTTAACCAGAGCAAATGAAAATAGGGACTGGAGAATCTATCAGGACTTCGCCTTGAAGCTGATCGAGCTTGCAAAAGATCTCTATAAGTTTGACAATCAATTAGAAGTAAATTTGAAAGGACGTGTGTTTGCAATTGATGCGACCGTCATCGATTTATGTCTAACGGTATTCTGGTGGGCCTCTTTTAAATCAACTAAAGCAGCAGTAAAAATGCATACGATGTTGGATCTAAAGACCTCTATACCAGAGTTTATTTTGGTAACAGAAGGTAATGTTCATGATGTAATTGCGCTGGATTCGTTTGATATAGAAAAAGGAAGTTATTACGTGATGGACAAAGCCTATGTTGATTATAAGAGACTTTTTCGGATCCATGACGAAAGGGCTTACTTTGTAGTAAGAGCAAAGACTAACCTTGACGCTAATGTTGTGGCGTCAAGAGAGGTGGATGA
Source organism: Bacteroidota bacterium (assembly GCA_022709385.1). GTDB lineage: Bacteria > Bacteroidota > Bacteroidia > Bacteroidales > CAIXZF01 > JAKLIX01. The sequence continues at coordinate 242,938 of JAKLIX010000002.1, forward strand.
AGCTACTGGTGTACTGTCAGATCAAACAATTGTATTAACAGGGCAAAATAGCTCAAAACGTTATCCAGGGAAACTTAGACTTATTCAGTACTATGATGAAGACACGGATAAATTATTCTTCTTTCTCACCAACAACTTTAAAATCAGTGCCTTGACTGTAGCCAAGCTTTACAAGCACAGGTGGTATATCGAACTGTTTTTCAAATGGATCAAACAGCACTTGAAAATCAACCATTTTGGGGCCAAAGTGAGAACGCAGTTAAGACTCAGATTTGGATCGCAATTGCAACTTACGTTATCGTGGCAATTGCAAAAAAACGACTTAATTTACCTCACTCATTATACGAAATCCTTCAACTGGTAAGCATTTCAGCATTTGATAGAACACCACTAAGGCAAACCTTTTCTAACAAGAATTATCAAGATGTCAAAGAACAATTTTATAATCAATTGAAAATGTTTTAACTAAGACGCAACGCTAGTGGTTTCTTTTATTAAATCAACTGAAAATGCTATAAAATTGTTTAGTCTTCTTTTCAAAATTTCAGAATTTTCAGCTAAGATAAAATTGTCTCTTCCAGTTGTGACACCGCTTGTATTTTCTTTTAATATTTCATCTACTGCCCAAAAAGTGTTATATAGATCAGGATTAGAAAAATTCTTTTTTTCAAAGAAGAAATGATTTTCGTTTATTTCTATTTCATGTTCGTTTGTGAATGAAGTAAAAAGATTATTTTTTATAAGAAAATCGTATTTAAAATCACGGTCACCGAATAAATCTTTATAATATAATTTTGCATAAGAAATTTCCTTCTTGCTTTTCGTTTTCACAAGAAACATAATTGCCGTACCTACCCGAATATCAAATACATTTTGATCTTTACCTCCGTCAGGCGATTTTTCGTATAATTTACCATGCAGGTTTAATATATAAATTTTATCGAAAGTCAAAAGCAATTGTTTTCGCAAACCTTTGGCTGCTGCAATATTTAAATATGTGTTTTTAGTAATTAACCCTATTACGCCGCTACCCGATTTTTCAATTTTCCAATGGCTGTAACGAATAAATTTAATGTAATCATCCGAAAGTATTTGAATATTTTTTTCATCCTTTACATCTTCCTTGTAAAGTTTCATCATATCAGTTTCGAAGTGTGACTTATTGTACGAAGCTATTGAATAGGGTGGGTTACCAATAATTGCTAAAATTGGTGTTTCTTTCTTAATTGCATTAGCTTCATTTGCTTCTTCTGCAAGTGATGTTAGTCCTGGCAACATGGGCATGTCAACAACATTGGCATCAAGTGTATTAGTTAAATATAATTGAAAACGATCTTTGTTGTCAAATGTATAGCCGTGTTCCTGCAATAAATACGACATTTTCAGGTGTGCAATTGCATATGGAGACATCATCAATTCAAAACCATAAAAGTCTTTAAGAATATGTCTTTTAATAAATCCGCTTTTATCTCCGTCGCCAAAACAATCTACAAATGTTTTAATTGCTTTTTGAGTCGCCTCGGCTAAGAAAGTTAATGTTCCACCCGCAGGGTCAAGAACTTTTACGCTAGTGTCAGCAAAACCTGATTTATTGAAATCTTGTATTAAAATTTCATCTACCGAATTTACAATATATTGAACAACTGGTTCTGGTGTATAATAAACGCCCCGTTTTTCACGGGTAGTAGGATCGTATTTGTTAAGGAAGGTCTCATAAAAGTGAATAATTGGATCAGTGCCTTTACCTTGCTTGTAAAAATCGTTTAAAAGCTTTGTAGCATCAGATACACTTAATACTTCTGCAATATCGTCAATAATCACTTCCATTTGTTGTGGCAATTTTCCCAACGAAATAAATTCAAAAACATCTCTTAAAATTCCTATTGTTGGCGGAATATTATCAACTGCATTCTTTCGGTTAAAAGTTTCATCTTGATTTGCCCTTGTTTTAGCTGCAAACATTCCATAAGCGATAGTTTGTGAATATAAATCGGCAAATTCACTTTCTTGTAACCCAGAAATTAAATATTTTTGGAATGCGTTATAAAAACCTCGTATGTAATTCCTTTTATCGGTATTTTGAAGCTCTACACTTATTATTTCATCACGTAAAAATCTTGTTCGCTTTGCCAATTCAAGCGCCAAACTTTCAGCAATAAATATTTTCGGAAGTGAAAAATCAAAAAACTTGTCTAATAAACGTTCAAAATCTGCCTGATTTTCAACTGGTGGTATCGTTTTTAGTTTTTTAGCTATAAATGGTCTGCCAATCGAAACTTTTTCAATTAATTCACCATTGCGATACAACCTAAATTCATAAAAGTCAGTTAAAATTACATTTGGAAATGTTTCAAGGTATCGTTTTAATTGCTCTGAATTTTCTGTTCTATTCAAATCTGTTTCGGGAACTTTTGCTTCAATGTATCCAACAATTTTGTTGTCACCGTCCCAAATTCTAAAATCAGGGTTACCAGCTTCGGTCTTTTTGGGTAATATGGTAACACTAACTTTTTTTTTATTGATTGAATTTGCAAAATCATTCATTAAAGTAGCAACAGAAGGATAATAACTTTCTTCTCGCTGGTCTTCATGAGCTGCAGTTTTGGCGATTTCTTCTAAGTATTTTTTAATCATTCAACAAATTTATCAATTTTTCTGGAAGGTTGATTTTTTTTTAAGTTCAATTGCACACAACGCCATGTGCAGAAGCCGGCCCCGGTACTCACCTCACTATTTTCCCAGAGGCCGGTGGGCTGGCATTTGCACAACGTTATGGGCTGGCCACTTTCATAAGTACTTTTTTAATGCTTCCAAGGTTATAATGCTCATAAACAACCACCTGCTCTTCCGGACTTCAACTTTTTTTTATCATAGATACGGTAGACTCATGGCCAAATGTCCTGAACTCGCAGATCCGATTGTCTTTTGATCATCCATTTTTTTTCTATTCTGCTTGCCCATAACATGCCAATACCCGAACGTTCCGGTATTTTCACTTTGGTTCTATTGCGACATTTACGCCGATATTTCCGGTAGACGCACCTTTAGTTTCTGCTTTGCTTTCTATTATTGAAATAACTGCACCAATTGGTGAGGAAGCGGATATGTCAGCCGGATTTAATCCGGGTGAAAGATCAGGGCGGGGTGGAAGTGCCGGAGGGTTTTGTATGGTACGGATGGCCGGGTTCACGTTTCCACGGCGGATTCGTTGAGGACATCCTGTACCATTTTGACGATGCCTTTTTTATCGAACGGCTTGGGCAGGTAATGGGAGCAGCCGCCGGAGAGCATCTTTTCCCTGTCGCCGCTCATGGTATAGCCGGTGACGGCCACGATGGGGATGTCGGTATAGCCGGGCAGTTTGCGGATCTCCAGGGCGGCCTGCAGGCCGTTCATTCCCGGTCCGAGGTTGATGTCCATGAGGATGGCCTGGTAGGGTTTCATGGAAGCCATACGCACCGCGGTCTGGCCGTCCCTGGCCACATCCATCCTGCAGATGTCTTTGAGGAACATGACGGTAAGTTCGATGTTCACCTGGTTGTCTTCCACGATGAGGATCTCGGGCAGGCTGGCGCCTTCCGGCTTCACCGGCCTGGACCGGGGCTGTTCTTCGGCGGCTTTCATGATCCTGGCACGGGATTCTCCGTTCACGGGCGCTTCCCGGGCCTGGGGGAAACGGACGTGGAAGGTGGAGCCTTTGCCCAGGCTGCTGTCGATCAGTATCCTGCCATTCATCAGCTCGGCCATCTTCTTGCTGAGGGTGAGGCCCAGGCCGCTGCCTTCGTGTGTCCGTCCGTAACCGCTGCTCAACTGCCGGAACTCATGAAAGACGGCCTCGTAGTCGCTCCTGGCAATGCCAATGCCGGTATCGCTGATGGCCAGCTCGGCCCAGTATTTTCCGCCCAGCAACTGGGAGCTGATCCTCACGGTGATCTTGCCCTTGAGGGTGAACTTTACGGCATTGTCGAGCAGGTAGCTGGTGATCTGGTTCAGCAGGGTGCGGTCGCAGAAGGCAAAGACGGCTTCGGAGGCGATCAGCTCGAACTGCAGTCCTTTTTCGGCGGCTTCGGCCTCAAACTGGGCCAGGGTGCCTGCAATCTCCTGGCGGATGTCGAGCCTGCGGATCTCCAGCTTGATGTTACTGGCTTCAATCTGTGCAAGATACATGATAGAATCCAGGGTGGCCATCAGGCGGTGGCCGGATGTATATATGGTATCGGCCATCTCCTCCATGCTGTCGCCTTTCAGGTGTTCCCTGAGCAGGCGCGAATAGTTGAGGATGGCGTTCATGGGGGTGCGGAACTCGTGGCTGAGGTTGGCCAGCAGGGTGGATTTGAGCTTGCTGCTTTCCTCGGCGGTTTCCTTGGCTTTGCGGAGCTCCTCCTCCTTGGTCCAGCGGTCTACCGCCATGGCCACCTGGCCGGAAACGAAGATCAGGATCTTTTTATCGGTCTCGGTGTAACGTACGGCCTTCTCATAGCTCTGCACCACCAGGGCCCCGATGGTTCTGTCCTTGGTCTTCAGGGGAACGCCGAGCCAGTCGTAGGTCAGGGTGCCCATCACCTCCAGTTCGCCCTTGGAAACCAGGTTGTTGATCAGGGACTGGGTGGCAAGGACGGGTTTGGCCGTCCGGAGGACGTATTCGGTCAGTCCCTTTTTCATCCTGCGCGGCGAAGGGGGATAGTCGTGCTCATCCACGAAATAGGGAAAGCTGAGCATGTCCACATCCTGGTCGTAATAGGCGAAATAGATATTTTTGGCCGGCATCAGCGCTTCGATGATGCTGTGGATGGAACGGTACATTTCATCCATGCTGCCGCTGCTCAGGGCGATGTCGGCGATCCGGTAGGTGGCGTTGCGCAGGTGTTCGGCCTTTTTGAGTTCGGTGATGTCGTGGTTGATGATCAGCAGGCGCTGCACCCCTTCGAATTCGACCATGGAGCCGTTCACCAGCATGTGGATTTCCTGTCCCGAACTGTTGTAATGTATGGTCTCGAAATTCCTGAACCCGTTGTTTACCAATGTTCTGGCTATTTGTGTCCGGCCTTTGGCAACGTCTTTGGTGAGGTCCTTGAGGCTCATCTGCAGGAGCTCATCGCGGCTGAATCCGTAGATTTCCACCGCACGGGTATTGGCCGAGCAGATCTGTTCGCTTTCGGGGTCTATGATGAGAATGGCGTCATTGGCCCTGTCGAGCAGTTCCTTGTACTGCTGTTCGGATTTTTTCACGGCCTGTTCCGCCAGTTTCCTTTCGGTGACGTCCATGGCAAGGGTGATGACCTCATGTTCCCCGGCGGGAACGATCCTTGCCTCGAAATAACGCTGGCCCACGGGCAGGTCGATATCATACTGGATATACCTGATCTCCCTGGTATCGAGGCATTCCTGGAATGCCTGCAGGACCATTCCGACGGTTTCGCCGGGAAAAATATCGCTCAGGTGGGTACCCACGATACGGTCGGCAGGGAGGGCGAGTTTGGAATGGTCGGTGGCCCAGTAGTCGAGGTAGTAGCCGTCGCGGTCGAAGAGGAAGATCAGGTCAGGAATGGCTTTGAGGATCATCCGCAGCCTTTCCTCGCTCCGTTTCACTTCTTCTTCCGAACCTTTTTGTTCGGCGATGTCGATGATACCCCAGAGGGAGTGGGAATAATCATGATCACCCTGGTGGAGGATGGCCCTGAGCAGCACCGGGAATTTTTCGCCGTCGAGGCTGACCACGGTGGTTTCGGCGCTGAAGGTCATATCACCTCCGGCAATGGCGAGCAGGATGTCCACCACCACCGGCCAGCTCTCGGGTGCGATAATCCTGGGGAAAGAAACAAACAAGTCCTCCCGGGAGACTGCAGCAAAGAGTTCCAGGGTAAAGGTATTGACATCCAGGAAATGAATCTTCGGAATGACCTGGGTGATGATTTCAGGGTGCTGGTCGATGTAATCCCTGAGCCCTTTGCCGTGTTGCTGCAGAAGTTCGTCGAGGTATTCCTTCACCCCGCCCAGGCCGGCCTCCCAGACAGACAGGTTCATGGACTGTATCAGTTGCTGATAGACACTTTCACTATGCTGGCTGTTGGTTGGGGAGTGTTGTTTATTGGTCATACATCAGGCCTTTAGGTGCTGCCGGTGCCGGATCCTTATCAATAATGGACAATCGCCTGGCCAGAAAACCCCTTAACAACTAAAACACACAGAACCAATCATTTAATGAAAAGTGACGTCCTCTCAGGTTTCCGTGTCTTTGGTGTAAAGCCGCTTTCTGAAACAAGCACGCATATCCTTCATACCTATTTATAACATAAAACCCGAAATGTCCCACCCGGATCAAAAAAAAATTATCAGGCCCGGCTGCTGTCTTCCGGGGCCTGGTCGAAAGATTCATCCATATTCATTTCGATGGACCGGTCGATTTCAATTTCGAAGCCTTCGCTGAGGGAGCCGAGGAAGGCATCGTCCAGTTCATCTTCGAACTCTTTTTCGCCTTCGCCCAGTCCGAAGTCATCCAGCGAGAGGTCGGCATCTTCGGGCATGGCGTCGGGTGCGACGGCAGTTTTTTTCTGGAGGACACCTTCGCTGTGAACGCAGCGCGGGTACTGCAGCCCGTTATCGGCCTGGACGATCCTGGACAGTTCGAGGTAGAAGGTTTTCAGGTTCAGGAAGTCGTATTCATAGATGAGCCGCTGGTGGGGGTCTTCGATGAAGTCCCTCAGCCTGGCATCGGCCATCAGGAAGGTCTTCACCCTTTTGTTCCGCTTATCCTGTTCTTCTTCATCGCTGCTCTCCTCCTCCACCTGCATATCGAGCAGGGTAATCTCGCTGAGTTTATACCACTTGGTATTACAGATGGAGAATGAAGCCAGTTCATTCGAATTGAATTCCAGCAGGCGGACCAGGTAATTATGAAAATCGAGGAAGGTCTGGCTGGCCAGAATCTCGACATCTCTCACAAAATCATCCTGTTCATCGGTCAGGATCCTGAAACGGTAGGCATGCATTGATCAGCAGTTTTAACCGGATAAAAGTATTAATATTCTTTGACAGCTTTAGCGGCTATGGTTCATTTTTTTTTGACAGACCCAGTTTGCTTCCTTCTTCGAGCATCAGTGTATAAGCGGCATCAAAGGCATTGGGGATGATGCCGTCGAGGATGGCTTCACGGATGGCGGTTTTGATGATACCCACTTCCACGGAGGGGGGGATCCCGAAGGTTTCCATGATCAGCTCGCCGCTGACGGGGGGTTGCCAGTTCCTCAGCCGGTCTTTTTCTTCGATTTCCACCAGTTTTTGCCGGACGATGCGGAAGTTTCCGAGGTATTTTCTGACTTTTTCAGGATTTTTGGAGGTGATATCGGCTTCACAGAGCATCATCAGGTCGTCGATATCATCCCCGGCATCGAACAGCAGCCTTCTGACGGCGGAATCCGTCACTTCTTCCTCGGCCAGGACGATGGGTCGCAGGTGAAGCAGCACAAGTTTCTGCACATAGCGCATTTTTTCGTTCATCGGCAGCTTCAAATTGCGGAAGATGAGGGGAACCATTTTCGCGCCCCGGAATTCATGTCCGTGGAAGGTCCAGCCGCTTTTGGGATCGAACCTTTTGGTGAGGGGTTTTGCGATATCGTGCAGCAGGGCGGCCCAGCGGAGCCAGAGGTTATCGGAGCTCAGGGCCAGTTTGTCGAGTACCTCGAGGGTATGGAGGAAGTTATCCTTATGGCCTTTCCCGTCCACGTACTCAGCGCCTTTGAGGGCGACGAACTGCGGGAAGATCTTTTCAAGGACGCCGGTTTCAAACATCATCATAAAACCCGTGGAAGGTTTGGGGGCCAGGATGATTTTATTGAGTTCGTCGGTAATTCTTTCCACCGAGACGATGCCAAGCCGGTGGGCATTGTTGCGGATGGCCAGGTAGGATTGTTCCTCAATGGTGAATCCGAGCTGGCAGGCGAAACGGATGGCGCGCATGATACGCAGGGGGTCATCGGAATAGGTCACATCCGGATCGCGGGGTGTACGGATGATGCCTGAAGCAAGGTCTTTGAGTCCCGAAAACGGATCCTGCCACTTACCGAAATGATTGGAATTCAGCTGGATTGCCATCGCGTTGATGGTAAAGTCGCGGCGAAGCTGGTCGTCTTCGAGGCTGCCGTTTTCGACCAGGGGTTTGCGGGAGTTTCTGCGGTAGGATTCTTTTCTGGCCCCGACGATTTCGATCTGGCAGGGACCGTAGGTAAAATGGGCGGTACCGAAGTTCTGGAAGACATTGACCGGGCTTGTCACGCCGAGTTCTTCAGCGAGCAGACGGGCGAAGGTCTCCCCGTTGCCGACCACCGTAAAGTCGATATCATTACCGGGTCTTCCGAGGATGACATCACGGACAAAGCCACCGATCACGAACACCGGGTTTCCCAGCCTGTCTGCCGCTGCGGTGGCGGCTTTGAACAGGGGGCTGTCGAGCGCTTCGCGGAAGAGCTCCAGTATCTCAGGGTTGTGCATGGGTGCCGTTAGAGGTTAGGTCGGCGGCAAAGGTACAAAGACAAACCCAAACCGGCTGCGGAGATTCCCGGAGAAAAAGCTGTGCGGGGGCTTTTTTATTTGAAAGGCTGTTGTATTTTTGCCGGGTGATTCGGAAAAGATAACATTCAAAAAATTAGATGATTATGGCAAAAAGAACAATTGTTGCGATGCCCGGTGACGGGATAGGGAAAGTGGTACTGGAAGAGACCATCCGCGTGCTGGATGCGGCCGGCTTTGAAGCTGACTATGTGGAAGGCGACATTGGCTGGGAATTCTGGTGTAAGGAAGGGAACCCGCTGCCTGACAGAACGATCAGTTTGCTGGAAGAACACAAGATCGGACTCTTCGGGGCCATCACCTCCAAACCAAAGGACAAGGCTGCAGCCGAACTGGCACCGGAGCTGAAAGAGCAGGGCTTTACCTATTACAGCCCCATCGTATCGATGCGTCAGCATTTCGATCTGGACATCTGTATGCGTCCCTGCCGGACATTCAAAGGCAACCCCCTGAATTTCGTCCGTCGCGGCGCCAATGGCGGCATTGACGAGCCGGTGATCGACACCATGATTTTCCGTCAGAATACGGAAGGACTGTATGGCGGCGTGGAATGGACCAATCCTCCCGACCAGGTGTACGATGCCCTGATGACCCATAAGAAGTTCAAAGAGAACTTCGGATGGTGTCCGCGGGAGGAGCTGGCCGTATCGACGCGTATTTTCACCAGGAAGTATGTCACGCGCATTGTGAAAGCCGCATTTGAATACGCCAAAGGAAGAGGCTTTGATACGGTTTATGTATGCGAAAAGCCCAATGTGATCAGGGAGACCTCCGGCATGATGCTGAAGGTGGCCCAGGAGATGAGCAAAAACGAGTACCCCGGCATCCGCGTGAGTGATGTGAACATTGACGCCATGATGATGTGGCTTACCAAGAACCCCGAGTATTACAACGTGATCGTGGCGGGGAATATGTTCGGCGACATTGTTTCCGACGGTTTTGCCGGTTTGACGGGCGGACTCGGTTTTGCCTGCAGTGCAAACATTGGGAAGGATGTGGCTGTTTTTGAGCCCACGCACGGTTCGGCACCCAAGTATGCCGGATATGAGACTTCCATTGTGAATCCCATCGCCATGGTCTTATCGGCCTGTATGATGCTGGATCATATCGGCGAGGGAGCCATGTCGGCCCGTATCCACAAAGCAGTGGCTGCCGTTGTGGAAGAAGGCAAGGTCAGGGCATACGACATGCTCAAGCTGAGCGGTTCGCCGGATGTGATCAGCAAGGGTGCTGCTTCCACCAGGCAAATGGCCGGTGCCATCATCTCCAAATTATAATCATCATGGAACATATTGAAGAAAAATATATCCTCCAGGCCAGGGAATTATGGCCTGAGCTGGAATGGATCACGGATGCGAAGCTGAAGGAACAGACGACGCTTACCTGGGCATTGGCGCTTCAGAAGAGCGTGCTGACTCCGGGCGACCTGAACAGCATTCCTTTCACCCTGCTTTGCGGGCCCGACCTGAAGGTCACCTTCATGGACCACAAGCGGGCCGTGGTACACATTGCCAGGGATGCCGGCCACAAGATGAACGATTTTTTTAAAAACGACCTGCCGGTGGACATGGATGTGTTGATTGCCGGCGCCATCCTGGCCGATGTGGGCAAGCTCCTGGAATATGAAATCAAGGACGGAAAATCGGTACAGGGCAGTTACGGCAAGTATCTCCGCCACCCCTTTTCCGGCGTGTCCCTGGCCGAGATGTGCGGGGTACCGCCTGCCGTTTGTCACATCATTGCCACCCACGCCGGGGAAGGCAATATGGTGAAGCGGTCGACAGAAGCATATGTGGTGCATCATGCCGACTTCATGACCTTTGAACCATTCCGTGAACGTTTGAAAATCTGAGACTTATGAAGATGACTATGATTGAGAAGATCATTGCCGCGCATTCGGGCAAAGATCATGTATTTCCCGGGCAGATTGTGGATGTCATCATCGACGCCAGGGTAGCCCGTGATTTCGGGGGTGCCAATGTGGTGAAGAACCTCCTTGACAACGGGCTTGAAGTGGACGATCCTGCGAGGACTTTTTTCACCTTCGACTGTAATCCGGGCGGATCGGACCAAAAGTATGCGGCCAACCAGCATTACTGCAGGCAGTTTGCCCGTGAGAAAGGCATCAGGGTATACGACGTGGATGCGGGGATAGGGACGCACCTGGCGATGGACCGTGGCCTCGCCTGGCCGGGTAGCACCTTTGTCTCGACAGACTCTCACGCCAACATCATGGGTGCGATCGGTTCTTTCGGGCAGGGCATGGGCGATCAGGACATTGCCGCGGCCTGGGCCCAGGGATCCATCTGGTTCAAGGTTCCGGAATCGGTGAAGCTCACCCTGAAGGGGCCGAGACCGGCAGGGGTCACTGCCAAGGACATAGCCCTGAACCTGCTGGCGCATTTCGGTGCGAACAAGCTGCTGGGGTATTCCGTGGAGATCTATGGTGAAGCGGTGGATGCGCTGACGCTTGACGAGCGTATCACCATCGCGAGCATGGGTACGGAGATGGGTGCCATCATCCTGTTCTTCACTCCCAATGCAGCGATCATGCAGTACTGCGAGGCAAAGACCGGAAGGAAGCTTGAGGCGGTGGCGGCCGATGCGGATGCAGCCTACGCCGAAACGCATGAGCTTGACCTGAGCAGCTTTGTCCCCATGGTGGCCATGCCGGGACATCCTCATGACAATCAATCCGTTGCGGAGGTAAGAAGCAAGAAAATCGATTCAGCCTTTATCGGCAGTTGTACCAACGGCCGCATCGAGGATCTGAGAACGGCCGCCGCTATTCTGAAAGGGAAAAAGCTTGCGCCCGGCGTGGTGCTGAAGATCGTTCCCTCCACCGACGAGATCTGGCAGCAGGCCATGGAAGAAGGTCTGATACAGGTGTTTAAGTCGGCCGGCGCCCTGGTTTCCAATGCAGGTTGTGCAGGATGTGCGGCCGGACAGGTCGGTCAGAATGGTCCCGGCGAGGTGACCATCTCCACCGGCAACCGAAACTTCGAGGGGAAACAGGGAAAAGGCTATGTATACCTGGCATCTCCTGCCACCGTGGCCGCGTCTGCCGTGGCAGGCTTTATCACGGGTCCGGACCAGATCCCGGCACAGCCCGCCATCTTCGGCAACACCCCTGTCCTTTCGTCCAAAGTGAAGGAGAAAGCGGTGGTCGAACCCAAACCCATGCTCATCGAAGGCAGGGTATGGCTCATCCTGAAGGATGACATCGACACCGACATGATCTTCCACAACCGCTACCTGACGATCACCGACATCAGGGAGATGGGACAGTACACCTTTGACAACCTCAGGGGTTGGGAAGATTTTGCGAAGAAGGCCGGGACCGGCGACATTGTCATCACCGCGAGGAACTTCGGTGCAGGCAGTTCGCGGCAGCAGGCGGTGGACTGTTTTGTTTCGCTGGGAGTGCAGGCTGTGATTGCGGAATCTTTCGGGGCCATCTACGAGCGGAATGCCATCAATGCCGCTTTTCCCATCCTTACATACAAGGCCGGGCTATTGGAAGAGATCGGGCTGAGTGACGGCGACAGGGTAAGGATAGACATGGAGAAGGGAAGCATCGTGAATCTGAGCAATCAGAAAGCGGCCAGTCTGTCGCCGCTGAATGAGGTTCAGCTTGCGATCATCCGCCGTGGCGGATTGCTTGGCTGATCGTAGCGGCCGGTTTAGAAGTTTCGTTTAGCCGTCATGCGGTGCGTTCTAATTCTCTTTATTTACAACACATAGGCACATAGATCACATAGATATTTACCCTATGTGTCCTATGTGGTTCAATTAATTCTGGTATGCAGGTTAGGGGTTTATTGGTTTAGAAGTTGAGTTAACTGTTTAAGGTGTACAGTTTAAGGTTTAATGCTTTGGCAAGACATTACAAGTAAATATTTATTATATTAGTGGAAAATTTCCACTGATGAAAAGAATATTTATGGATGTCGTGTTATTGGCATCCTGCCTGCTGTCTGCAATGCCCTTTGCTCCCTTATCAGCCAACGACCTTGGTGTTGTGGCATTGCTCAGTCCGCTTTCTTCGACAGGACTTGGTCCCAATGAACTGATCACGGTGCGGATCAGGAATTTCGGGGTGAATGACCAGGTAAACTTTCCTGTTTCATACCAGTTAGACGCGGGAACACCGATTATTGAAACCTGCGTGTTCCTGGTACCCGCGGGGGATAGCCTGGATTACACCTTCGCCTCCCCGGGCGATTTTTCCGCCTGGGGTCCCCATGCGCTGCTTTGTTGCACGGCCCTTGCGGGAGACCAGCAGCCGGGGAACGACTGCGGCAGTTATACGGTGACCAAGGTGCTGCCCGTGTACAGCGACACCCTCCGTCCGGCTCCCTACCCTTACTGGACCGGAACCACCACGATCAACAGCCTGACGGAGCAGGGGCTGATACGGACGCAGCCGGCGGGAAGCATGGTGAGAGAAGCAGGCTGGGCCAAATTCGATCTTTCCGGGCTCCAGGCAAACACCCCCTTCACCCAGATGAAACTGGCCTATTACGTGGAAGCCGTCACGGGAGCGCCCGACCTGATGATCACCGGAGCGGGTGTCGATCCTCTGCTGACGCCGCCCGGACAACTGATGCAGGCCATCACTTCCGGTACCGATTACCTGCACATCCCCTGCGGATACAGCCCGGGGTGGCATGTCTTCGACCTGCCGCCACAGGCCCTGAACGACCTCCAGGCGTCGGTCACCCAGGAATGGTTCACCCTTGGCTGGAAGGAAATCACGGCCTGCACGGCCTGCAATGCCATCAGCATCGGCGGGTGGAATTCCGGTGCACATCAACCCTGCCTGGTGGTTTCCTTCAACCATATCCCCTGTCCCAACGACGCAGGTATTGCCGGACTTGTTCAACCCCTCAGCGGCAGCGGCCTTGGATCTAACGAACCCGTCGCGGTAGCCGTTCAGAACTTTGGCACCGGCCCCCTGGCCAATATTCCCCTATCCTACCAGATCACAGGCAGTCCGGTGGTGAATGAAATCATTCCCTTATCGCTTGCTGCCGGCGCTTCGCTCATATACACCTTTACCCAGACCGCCAATCTGATGCCCTACGGCACCTATTCCCTGCAGGTATGTACCAAGCTGCCCGGAGACTGCTTCCCCTATAACGACTGCAACACATACCATATCACCCATTCCCTGCCCCTGATCAGTGATACCCTGCGGCCGTTCAGCATTCCCCACTGGACGGGCAGCACCGACGGTTTCACCTTCACTCAGCAGAGCCGGATCAGGTTGCGACCGGATACGGCTGCCCTGCCCCTGGAGGCTGGCTATGCTAAATTCACGGTCAACATACCGCCGGGTGCGAATATCAGGGAAGCAGCACTGCATTTTTACACAGACAGCAGCGGCGGAGTCCCGTCCTATGCTATCACAGGCCTTAACACCGACCCGCTGAGCGGCAGCCCTTCCCAGGTCATGAACCAGATCGTCAACGGAACCGGCTACCTGCAGTTTACAGGCGCTACAGGCACGGGATGGCGGGTCTTCCAGCTTCCTGACCAGGCCATGGCAGATATTTCAACAGGAAGCATCAACAACTGGTTTGCCCTGGGATTCCATCTGAAGAATCCGTGTGTGTCATGCGCTTTCATGGACATCGACGGTTGGAATGAGGCACATCCGCCATATATCGTGGTGAAATACCTGACGCCCTTCGCCCATGATGTGAGCGTGGTATCCATCGAAAGCGATCCTATCCTGGCTGCAGGGAGCAACTATGTCCGGGCGGTCATCAGGAACAATGGCATGAATACAGAAACTCTTAATGTAACATGCACTGCTTCAGGAGGATACTCTAATACCCTGAATATCCAGCTGGGTGTGGGTTTGAGTACATCGCTGCTGTTTACAGGCTGGAATGCCGTTGCCGGCAATGCCCAGGTCACTGTGAATGCACAGCTTCCAACCGACGGATACCAGCCGGATAACATCATGACGAAGGCCGTGGCTGTGGAGGCGGGTCTGACCACCGCCTATGCCTACAATAACCACGATCCATCCGGTCAATTGCCGGAAGGGCCGGTACGCTTTTACCTGGAACACCCTGAGTTTGTGACGTCCATCACTTCGGCCGGTCTCAACGGCACGGTCGGCGGAGGTTGCTGGGCCAATGGCATCTGGTATGTCACGGAAAATTTTCCCGGGAACTCCAACCTGATCACCATCGATCCCCTGAGCGGCAGCACTGTCATGATCGGTTCACTGGGAGCAGCGGTGAGTGATCTGACCTGGGATGACCACAGCGGAACCCTGATCGCCCTGGTTTCAGAGCAGGACAGCATCGGCGCCTACCATGCCGCCTTGTTTCTGGTTGACCCTGCCACGGCGGTAATGACACCCTATTACACGGCAGGTCCTGTCGGCATGCCATCAGGACTGGCCTGTAACCAGAACGGCCTCATCTTCATCAAGGAAATCAGCAACCAGAAGCTCATCGTCCTGGATCCCCTGACCATGGCCACCGAGGTACGCTACGGAACCACCGTTTCAGCCGGGGACGCCGCTTTTAAAAAGTCGGACAACAGTCTTTATTACATCCAAAGGGATGGCGGCAATATGCTTTACAAATCCGCCACGGACCCTGCATGGCTGCAAGTGGTCGGACCCTTGCAGGGAGGTGCGCAACTCAGCGGCTTAGCCATAGCATACACTCCTCAGATACAGACAGTTGACCTTGCCGTCGACCGGATCGTACAACCCGTTTCCAACTCACTGACACCGGGAGCGGTGGAGGTGCGGATCTATAACCGCGGGGCAACGGCCATCACGGATTTCCAGATCTGCCTGGCAACGGCCACGGATACGATTTGCGAAAACTGGTCCAACTGGGCTTGGCCTCCGCTGCCTTCCGGCACGACGATCGATTACTTATTCATCTCCCAGGTCGATCTCAGCGATCCAGGCACCCATTGTTTGAAGGCCTGGGTTCAGGATGTACAGCCGGCTTCCGACCTCAATCCATACAATGACACCACCTTCAAATGTATTTACAATGCCGTTCCGGGCCCGGTCCAGTGTTATCCTGCCTATATCCAGGAAGCGGAGATCTGCGGCAACGACGACAATGGTGGCTGTTTGTCGGCACCCCAGGTGTTCGTTGACATCCAGGATGGGGAAAGTTATTGCGGAAGTCTCTGGAAGGCAGGAATATACCGCGACAGCGACTGGTACCGTTTTACCCTGGCAGCGCAGCAATCCGTGGAGATCAGTGTTGCTGCGGGAATTGACCTGGATGTGGTGGTGAGGAGTCTTCCGTGCTGGAGCGGCCATACGGCAGCATTTAAGACAATACAGAAACAGCAGAGCGACAGCCTGCTGCTGGAAGAGCTTCCGGCGGGCCAGTATGCTATTGCCTTTGTGATCAACGGGAATGAAGCCGATGTACTCTGTAACGGCACAAACAACTACAGCTTTCAGTTCAAACATGCACCCCTGACAAGCTGCAAGGCAGGCGCCGCCTATCCGCACTGTGACGCATACATTTCGCACGTTTCGGCAGGAGTGATCAACAACAGCAGCGGGACAGGGCTTGTGCAGGGTTATTCAGACTACCGGCAGCATACTACTGCGATGCAGACCGGAAACAGCTATGCCATCCTTGTGATGAACGGCAATCCGGGCATTCCGGCCCGATGCGGCATCTGGGCCGACTGGAACCGTGACGGGGACTTTGACGATCCGGGGGAAAGCATCCCGGCGGGCTCCGGCGCTCCCGGTCCGGGACCCTATGCCGCCGTGATCACGCCTCCACCCTCCGCGGTGGCGGGACTTACCACCCTCAGAATCAGGGTGACGGGCGACTCCCTGCTGATGCCCTGCGGTATCAGTCAGACCGGTGAGGTGGAGGATTATTCCGTTGAGCTGCTGATCATCAACAATCCTGCTGTGACCATCGCCGGGTCGCTCAGCGATTCCTGCGCCGGGGTGAAAACAGTGCCTGTGATGGTACAGGATCTGCAAAACGTAAACCATATGAACCTTCTGCTGAACTGTGGCAGCGGTCTCACTTACCAGTCTTACCATTCGCTGCACCCGTCACTCGGCAGCGGAAGCTTCTCCCTCAGCCAGAACGGAAATCAACTGCAGATGATCTGGTTCTCAACGACAGCCGTCACGCTGAACAATGACACCCTGTTAAAACTCGTCTTCCAGGCTGAACCGGGCAGTCATCCTCTCAGCTGGGAACAGGGTCCGGGCGGATGCAGCTACCTCAGCCTGGTACAGGGAAACCTGCCGGCAATCTGGACAGACGGGAATATCAGCGCCGGCAGTTGTTCCACGCTGAAAGGCTACGTGAAATACAAGAATCCCCAGAACTCCATGTTTACTGCGAATGTGACCGTCAAGCTTTTCAGCGGCGGCTTGCTTTACGCTTCCACCGTGCTTGATCCGGCGGATCACACTTACACCTTCAGCAATCTTCCGGCAGGAGTCTATACCGTAACGGCGGAAACCAACACCGCCTGGGGTGGTGTGGGATCCAATGACGCACTCAGCATCCTGAGACACTTCACGGGCTTTGACATGATCACCGACGATCTGAAACTGAGGGCCGCCGACCCCAACGGTTCGGCTTATATCAACGCCACGGATGCGCTGGCCTGTATCCAGCGTTTCACCGGGATGATCCCTGATTTCGGGCCGGGATCCACCCCGCCAGGCGGACCGGACTGGATTTTTGAAGCGCATGACATCCTGATAGACGGAAGCAGCAATCCCTTCAGTACCATAAGATGTCTCTGCGCCGGTGATGTGGCACCCTCATTTTATATTCCGCCGGGAAGCATCCCCTCCGGACCGCTCCTGACTGCTCCCTCGCTGTATATCAGCCGCGAAGGGACACTTCCGGCAGATGATACGCTGATCCGTCTTCCGGTTTATGTGGCACAGGATATCCGGCCCGGCTCCATCAGCCTGGTCCTTGACTTCAACGAGCCGGTTGAAGTCAGGAAGGTCATATTGCCCACTGATCCCGGAAATCTTGCCTGGACGATGCGGAACGGCCGTCTGCGTCTCGGGTGGTTCAGCACGGATGCTCCCCTGCTGAAAGCCGGCGATCTGCTGATGACCCTTGAGATGCGTATCACGCCGGAACAGGCGGAAACACTTACGCTTAGTCCGGGCATTGAGAGTGAGATGGGTGATGCATCGGCAAACATCATCGAAGGATTCACCCTGATCATACCGAAGCTACTTGGAAACCAAGGAAGTAATCTCTGCTCCTTGCAAGTGCGGCCTAACCCCTTCCGTTCGGGAATCCACATCAGTTACACCATAGCGGGCGGTGAAGCAAGCCGGATAGCGGTGGTGAATGTAGCCGGTCAGGTTGTGGCCGCAATGACAGAAAGCAGCATGGAAGCCGGCAGGCATGAAGTTTTCCTCGATGCCGGAATTCTGCAGGCAGGGGTATATTTTATTCAGCTTTGGACAGGAGAGCGGAAGAGAGGGGAAGCGCGGGTGGTGAAGGCAGAGTGATTATTCGGCTTTCTTTTCCGCTGATTCAGCCTCAGGAGTCTCTTCGGGCAAGGATGCAACTTCGGGTGCGGCTTCGGCTTCAACTTCGGCTTCGGGCTCGGGCTCGGGTTCTGCTTCGGTTTCGGCTTTTTCTACAACAAGTTCCGGCTCGTCGAAACTAAGACTAACCTGTTCACCTTCTGTTACTTCGGCTGCAGGATGTGCTTCCTGCACTTCTTCCTGCACTTCTTCCCGGACTTCTTCTTCCGCTTTCATCTTCTCCTCGTGTGCGGCGATCAGCTTCTCTTTGGCTGCGGTTTTGCGTTTCTTCTCCGACAATTCCATGTCAGATTTCAGGGAAGCAAGCGCTTCGAGGTCGCCGAGGGTGGTTTTTTCGAGGTTTTCCTTCAGCTTCTTGACGGCTTTCTTGGTTTGGTTTTCCTCGGTAGTGGCCTTGGCTGTTTCGACCTCTTTCTGGGCATGCTGTTGATCCTGGTAGACCTTGGTATGGGAAAGGATGATCTTTTTATTGTCCTTATTGAATTCAATCACCTTGAAATCAAGGGCTTCATCCACCCGGGCCGAAGTATTGTCTTCCTTCACCACGTGACGTGTCGGGGCAAAACCTTCGACACCGTAGGGCAATGCCACGATGAATCCTTTTTCGGCCTGGTTGACGATCGTTCCTTTATGCACGGATCCTACCTCAAAAATCGATTCGAACACATCCCAGGGATTCTCTTCAAGCTGCTTGTGTCCGAGGCTCAGGCGGCGGTTTTCGACATCCACGTCGAGTACAACCACTTCGATTTCATCACCGATCTTGGTAAACTCAGCCGGGTGTTTGATCTTCTTCGACCAGCTCAGGTCGGAGATGTGGATCAGTCCGTCCACACCTTCTTCGAGCTCGACAAATATCCCGAAATTGGTAAAGTTGCGCACCACGGCCTTGTGTTTGGATTTGATCGGGTAACGGTCGGTGATGTTTGCCCAGGGGTCGGGAATCAGTTGCTTGATACCGAGTGACATCTTTCTTTCCTCACGGTCGAGGGTCAGGATCACGGCTTCCACGATATCACCCACCTTCATGAAATCCTGTGCGGTACGCAGGTGCTGTGACCATGACATTTCTGAAACATGGATAAGACCTTCGACACCGGGAGCCACTTCGAGGAATGCACCGTAATCTGCGATCACCACAACCTTACCGCTGACCTTATCGCCAAGCTTCAGGGCCGGATCGAGAGATGCCCAGGGATGAGGTGTGAGTTGTTTGAGACCCAGTGCAATCCGCTTTTTACTTTCATCGAAATCGAGGATCACCACATTGATTTTCTGGTCGAGCTGTACGATTTCCTCGGGATGATTAATGCGTCCCCAGCTCAGATCGGTAATGTGAATGAGTCCGTCAACGCCTCCCAGGTCGATAAAGACACCGTAGGAAGTGATGTTCTTGACGGTTCCTTCGAGCAACTGGCCTTTCTCGAGTTTGGAAATGATCTCGGCTTTCTGGGCTTCGAGTTCATCTTCAATGAGGGCTTTGTGAGACACCACGACATTCTTGTATTCGTGGTTAATCTTCACCACTTTGAATTCCATGGTTTTATCCACGTAGATATCATAATCACGGATGGGTTTGACATCGATCTGAGAGCCTGGTAAAAAGGCCTCGATACCGAAGACATCGACGATCAGACCGCCCTTGGTACGGCATTTCACGTAACCCGTAATGATCTCCTGCTTTTCGTAAGCTTCGTTGATCCTTTCCCATGACCGGAGAATCCGGGCTTTCTTATGGCTGAGGATCAGCTGTCCGCTGAGATCTTCCTGGCTTTCAACATAAACTTCCACAGGATCACCGGGTTTCAGTCCGGGATTATAACGGAACTCAGACACCGGAATGATGGCATCAGATTTAAATCCGATATTCACCACGACTTCACGGGTGTTCATTCCAACGACCGTCCCCTCGATTACATCGTGTTCAACAATGGAACTCAGGGTTTTATCATAAATTTTCTCGAGTCTTTCTCTCTCCGGAGTTGAATAAGTTGCCTGCTTTTTGCCGATGGCATCCCAGTCGAAATCTTCCGGAAGCACCGGTCTGCCTAAAGCTGGCTTTGAGGGGCGGGGTGTTTTTTTCTCCCGGGTGGTTTCTTCCGGTTCTGCCGGCAGGGCCGCGATTTCTTCCGTCACTTCAGCGGCGGCGGGAGCTTCAGTTTCGGCCAATGTTTCAGTTTCAACAACAGTTTCAGGCTCAACAATGGCTTCGGTTTCAACTACTGCTTCAGTTTCAATAACTGCTTCAGTTTCCTCCTGCAGTGTTTCTTCAATACCAGCCTCATCAAGCATCAGCGGTTCCGGGGCAGTTTCAGGTTCTGCCGGCATGAGACTTTCTTCTTTCAGTGGTTCTTCAGATGATGATACCGTTTCCTGTTCCGCTTCCACGGGATTTGTTTCGGATGCTTCATGCTGTTGGGGCATGTCTTCCATGGAAGGAGTGTTTTCGTTCTGGTCAATCATTCAGTTTTTCTTTGTGGCCCCGTCAGGGACGGAACCGGGTTAAACAATAGGTTTCGAATTCAGGGGTGCAAAGATAGAAAAATTTCCTGAAAATCAGCCATTTTTCTGAAGCTGCAGGAAAAAATCTTGTCCGGACTTCATCATTCCCGGACCTACGGATAACTATTACATCTTCAGCCACTTGAGCATCACCTGCGCTTCTCCGGAACGGTATTCCAGGAGGTAAAGGCCGGCAGGCAGGGCATCGGCGCCGTGCACATCGATGACATTGGCTCCTGGTTTTCCCTGAAGGTCCGACTGTCCGCCTATCTGTCTGCCAGAGAGGTCATACAGCTGCAGGCTGATATTGCGATAATCATTCAGGTAAAAATGGACCCGGAGATCGAGGCGGGAGGGATTCGGGAAGAGGAACACCGGCATGCCGGGTAAAGACTGAGGTGGCGTATATAATCCCAGGTCGGCTTCGGCCATATCGGGGATACCGTAACCGAAAAAATTATCCGGGTTCTGGTAACGGTCGGCGCTTTCCAGGATTGCCTGATAGATTTCCATCGCTGTGCATTGGGGATGGGCCTGCCACAGGCAGGCGGCGGCTCCGGCCATTACCGGACTTGAAAAGGAAGTACCGTTGCCCGGGAAAACGCCTCCTGATGAACCGGCCACGATGGTACCAGAGCCCTGGGCCATCACGGATGGTTTGATTCTGCCGTCGAAGGTGGGACCGGTCGACGAGAATGATACCAGCTGTCCCACGGCATTCACTGCACCAATGGTGAGCACGCTGTCGCCATCGGCCGGTGCGCCGATATACTGCCAAAAACTTCCGCCCCAGTTGCCTGCTGAATTTACCACGAGCATGCCCCTTGATGCGGCCATATCGGCACCACGGGTCACCACCGTTGTATTACCGTCCATCTGGGCGTAGGTGTGATCGAGTGAAGAATCGAAAAAGACGGTATAGCCCAGAGAAGAATTGATGATGTCTGCACCTGCACTGTCGGCAAATTCCGCGGCAGCCACCCAATAGTCTTCCTCAACGGGATATTCAGAGTTCGCATCCTCGGAACGCAGCAGCCAGTATGAAGCCTGTGGTGCCGTACCCACCAGTTCGCCCGGCAGGTTGCCTCCCATAATGGAAAGCACGGCAGTCCCATGGCTGCTCTTCTGGTACACATTGCCACCGGGCTCAGGAAAGTCGCGTGTTCCCAGGATGCGTCCGTGGAAACGCAGGCTGTCGAATACAGGAAGCGAATCAGCCCTGAAGAAGCCCGCATCAAGCACGGCTATCACCATCCCCTCACCCCTGAAGCCCCTGGCATGCAATATATCGCCATTAATCATGCTGATCTGGTTAAGAGATGCCCCGTAATCGAACATCGTTCCTTTCGCGGCCAATGCCGAACCTGAAACATCGCCTGCATTTTCCGTCAGGCCGGCCTGAATCTCCCACTTATCCGGCCATCCCTTACCCGGACCCCCATGGCTTTTGGCAGCCGGTCCGATCCATTCCATTGACATCACAAATGGAAGTCCAGCTAACTGCTGAAGGATCAGGGTGTCGTCGAGCTGAACCACCACAGTGTTCAGCCATTTGGATTGGGTGAGCAGCACTGCACCCGTGCCTTCAATCGCAGCGAGGTAAGCGGGATTTACAGGCAAATCATGGGTGGTGACGGCAATATTCTGCACGTTACGGCGGTCAATGGCCCTCTGCGAAAGGTATGCCCCGGGCTGTGTCAGCGAAAAGGGGGAATTCATCTTATCCGTCAGCCAGATCCTGTAGTTCCCGGGTTGAGCCTGAGCGGATAAAGGAACAAACTGTCCCAAAAAAGCCAGCCATAATACAAATCTAATCACATTCATATAAACATCTCTTAACCATTCATATTCCACCAGCCGCTGATCATGGTTCTTACCTTGCTTCCGATCCTGAACTGCATGGTATGCAAATTCTCCAGGTGAACCCGGTAAGCATAGACGAGGCCTGTTCCATCAGCAAACACTTCTTCGGCAAAATCCCTGGATATCAGTGTGGAGAGATCCTGCTGAAGGATGTGCGCCGTTTCTACGAATAAAAAATCCCCGACACCCAGGGGCTCGCCTTCCGCCTGACAGGAAAACTCCTGTGCCGCCATAGTATTCAGGGCATTTCCATCCCAGCGGACACCCTTGAACAAAGGAAAGACCATTTTTACCACACTCAGGTTGTTTTCCGTCCGGACTGCCTGCTGCGGGGACCGGGTTACAGTAAACAGGAAGGGAACGGGATCCCAGGCCTGCTGCCCGGCTTTCCTTTTGTATTGTCTCAGCCAGTAAAGGCGGTTATTTTCACTGTCCACAGACACAGAATCAACCTGTTCCCTGATCTCCCAGCGCACAGAATCTTCAAAGAAACCGGCCACAATAATGCTATCGACCGTATACTGCCACCACTGTCCTGTCTCCAAGGGGAAATAGCAATCATTCATTTCAAGGACGGGATCCTCTTTTTCTTTCAGACAAGAAAACAACAGCAGTGTTGCCGCCAAAAACCCCAGTATGCTGCGATATTTCATGTCAGCGCTTTTTGTATCATCCACCTCCGTATGATCCGGTTCACCAGTTTCACCACCAGGAAAAACAGCACAAAGATGCAGATAATGACCGGTCCTGACGGCAGGTCGGCATAATAGGAAACAAAGAGTCCGCCTACGGACCCAAGCAGTGCGATCAGGATGGAGTATACAATGATACTGCGGAAGTGGTGTGACAGCATATTGGCGGTAACCTGCGGAAGTGTGAGGAAAGAAATCACCAGAATAACTCCTACTACTCTAATATTCAATACAATAACAAGAGATACCAGGCCGATCAGAATATAATTCATCAGTTGAACGGGAACTCTTTTGGTTAAGGCATAATCCTCATCGAAGGAGATATACAGGATCAGGTTGTAAAAGATGACAAAGAAAGCGGTCACTGCCATGCTGAGCAGTGCCATCATGAGCAGGTCGTTACTGCTCACGGTCAGGATACTGCCAAAGAGGAAACTCATCAGGTTGGGCGTATATCCCGAGCTGAGAAAAATGAAAATGATACCCACTGCCATACCGAACGACCAGAAGATGCCGATGGCAGAATCTTCCCTGACACCACTCTTTTTGGTGATCAGTTCTACGCCAAATGCTGAAAGCAAAGCGAAGACGGCAGCTCCGAGCACCGGGTTGAAACCAAAGAAATAGGCGATGCCGATTCCGCCGAAGGAAGCATGGGTAATGCCGCCGCTGATGAAGACCAGCCTGCGGGCCACGATGTAAGTACCGATGATGCCGCACATGAGACTGGCAAGCACGGCCGTCAGCAGGGCATGTCTGAAAAACTCATATTGCAGCATCTCAAACACAGGCAATTACTTATGATCTTCCAGTACCCGGTGGGGCAGTTTTCCATGGGTGATCAGGTCGATCGGACATTCATAGCTAGCCAGCAGCTCTTGTGTGATAATGTTGGAAGGGTGATAATGCAATCCCCTGTTCACACATGCGATGGACTTTACATAAGAAGCGACCATACCGAGGTCGTGGGAAACGACAATAATGGCAGTTTCCCTGTTCAATTCCATTAAGAGGTCGTAAAGGTCTTTTTCGAAAGTGTTGTCGACGAATGAGTTGGGTTCGTCGAGGACGAGCAACAGGGGTGAGGACAGCATGGCTCTTGCCAGGAAGACACGCTGCATCTGGCCGCCTGAAAGATCGCCCACCATTTTTTTCCTGAAGGGAGTGAGTCCGGTCCTTTCCATTAATTCCTCTGCCCTGGAACGGAAAAAGCGTTTTCTGAGGGCAGTCATGGAATTTTTCTTCATCGCCCCGGAGAGCACCACATCACTTACGGTGATGGGGAACTTTCTGTCGGTCCGGTTCACCTGCGGCAGGTAGCCGAAGAGGCTTCTGCCCGGGTATGCTGATTCCGGGAGGCAGCTGATGCTGCCTGCCATAGGCCGGATCAGTCCCATCATCACCTTCAGCAGGGTCGTTTTACCTCCTCCGTTGGGACCAATGATGCCAAGGAAATCAAGGTGGTTGATTTCGAGGCTGACGTCCACAAGGACGGGTTCTGCGCCATAACCTGCCGTGATATGATTCAATGTCAGAATGTTATTTTCCATTCATTGCGACTTGTAATTTGACTGACAGCTGATAAAAGGCATTCATCCAGTCAGGATCGAGGGGATCAATGCTTACCACTTTTCCGTCCAGGGCCCTGGCGAGTGTTTCCATATTGTTCCGGTCGAACTGCGACTGAAGGAAAACAGTCCGTATCCCGGCCGATTTCGCTTCATCGAGCAGCAGTTTCATTCTTGCGGGCGAAGGGGGCTTCCCTTCGAATTCGAGTGCCAGTTGTTCCAAACTGTAATCCCTGGCCAGGTATGAGAGGGAGGGGTGGAAGAGGATGAATTTCCGGGTTTTAACTTCGGTGAAATGATTCTTCAGGTATTGATCCAGTTTGTCAATATCCCTGACGAAAGCCTGCAGTCCGGAATCCAGTTGATGTTTCTGTTCAGGCATAAGATCCAGCAGGGCATCATGCATGGTTTGGGCCACGGTTTTCACTTCTTTGGGGGACATCCAGTAATGCGGGTCAATGCCGCCATGTGCATGTTCGTGTTCCCCGTGCCGGCATGTTCCGCTGATCCAGTCCACCTGTTTGCCGGATTCCACAAAGCGGCAGGGACTGTTCATGTCACGAAGTTTATCTGCCAGCATGGGTTCGAACTCGAAATGGCCTGAGAGGAAATACAGGGGAGACCTGGCTACCTTTTCGAGGTCTCCCGGAGTGGGTTCATAGGTTTCGGGCCCCATTCCGGGGGGCACCAGCACATGCACAGGGTAGAGATCTCCTGCTATCCTTTCCACGAAATACTTCTGGGGGGGGATGCTAACGATGATGTGTGGCTGATGATTCACACGGATTTTCTCCTGCCTGCAGGCCGCCGATACAAACAGAAGCATTATCAGTACAGGGCAAATCCTTCTCATTTCGTTACAAATATACGATGCTTATCGATAGGGTTTCTATCTTTGCCGCATAAAGACAGGCGGATGAAGTTATCGGTGATCATTGTCAACTACAACGTACGACATTTCCTGGAACAATGCCTGCATTCGGTATTCCAGGCTTCACAGCAACTGGATGCCGAAGTGATCGTGGTTGATAACAACTCAGTGGATGGTTCTGTTTCCATGCTGAAGGAAAAATTTCCATCCGTCATCCTGATTGAGAACAAGGAAAACCTGGGTTTCTCCAGGGCCAACAATCAGGCGATCCGGATAGCAAAAGGGCAATACATCCTTTTATTGAATCCGGATACCATCGTTGAGAAAGACACTTTTACCTCCACGCTGCGATTCATGGATGATCATCCGGATGCAGGCGGACTGGGTGTGAAGATGATAGATGGGGCCGGCCGGTTTCTGCCGGAATCAAAAAGAGGCCTCCCGACCCCGGCGGTGGCTTTTTACAAGATTTTTGGACTTGCCCGTCTGTTTCCCCGTTCACGCATTTTCGGTGCCTATCATCTCGGATATCTCAGTTCCGATGAAGTTCACCAGGTGGATATACTTTCCGGCGCATTTATGATGATCCGGGCAGAAGCGCTGCGGGTGACGGGATTGCTGGACGAAACCTTTTTTATGTATGGTGAAGATATCGACCTGAGTTACAGGCTGATCAAAGCAGGATTCCACAATTATTACTTTCCCGCCACCCGGATTATACATTACAAAGGAGAGAGCACCCGGAAGAGCAGTGTTAATTACGTGTTCACCTTTTACCGTGCCATGGCGATCTTTGCCAGGAAGCATTTCAGCCAGAGCAATGCCCGGGTCTTTTCCTTACTGATCAATCTTGCCATTTACCTCAGGGCGCTGGCAGCCCTGCTGTCGCGTTTTTTCCACCGTGCCTTCCTTCCCGTTGCCGATGCCCTGATGCTTTTTGGCGGCATCAGCCTGATCAAAGGCTGGTGGGAACAGATGCTGTTTCCCTGGGGCGGACATTATCCTCCCGAATTCATCCGTTTCGCAGTTCCTGCCTATATCCTCCTCTGGCTGGGCGGCATCTGCCTTTCAGGAGGTTATGACCGGCCCGTCAGGATACTCCGTCTCCTTCAGGGTTATGCCCTCGGCACCCTGGTTATCCTTGTATTGTATTCCCTGCTCGATGAGTCTTACCGTTTCTCGCGTGCCATGATCTTTTTCGGACTGCTCTGGGGATTGTTTGCGTCCATCCTGTTACGCCTGCTGCTTCACTACGGGTTCAAAACCAAATATTATCGTCTCGGGGGAGAAAGCAACAAACGTTGTCTGATCCTCGGACAGGAAACGGAAGCGCTCAGGGTGGCAGGAATGGTACGGCAGGCTTTGCTGAACCCGGGTTTTATCGGCCTGGTGACGCCGGGCGAAAAGATCCCGGCCAATAAGGCATATATCGGCAATATCAGGCAGCTGAGAGAAATCATTGCCATTTACGGCATAGAGGAAGTAATCTTTTGCAGTCGTGACCTGCCCGCTGCTGACATCATCGACTTGATGTCGGAACACCGCGACCTGAATGTGGAATTCAAGATCGCACCGCCGGAAAGCCTTTCCATTATTGGCAGTAAAAAGATCAATACGGCAGAAGATCTCTACATTATTGAGATAGACGGAATCAATAAGAACGAAAACAAGAGGCTGAAGATCCTGCTCGACCTGGCTTTCTCCCTTGCGGTGCTGCTTGCACTCCCCCTGATGCTGTTTATTGTCAGAAGGCCGGCCGGACTGCTTGCCAACCTGTGGGGTGTATTTACACTCAGGATAAGCTGGGTGGGATATGCAGGGATGGCGGGGGCACTGTCTCCACAACTGCCCGGGATCAGAAAAGGAGTGCTCAGCCCGCGTGATCTTCCGGGCAATATCCCTTCGGATACCGAAACAATCAACCGTTTGAATCTGTTATATTCACGTGATTATAAAATCACGACCGACCTGAGCATCCTTTTGGGGAATCTCCGGGAGCTTGGCCGTAAGGTCTGATATTATCAAATTCAATGACAAAGCAATAAACATGGCTAGTTTTAAGGTTGTCATGCCCAAACTGGGCGAAAGCATCATTGAGGCCACCATCACCAAATGGCTTAAAAAAGAAGGTGATCCCGTGGGAGAAGACGATCCCATCGTGGAAATAGCCACCGATAAAGTTGATTCTGAAATTCCGAGTCCCGTGGAAGGAATCCTCGGCCGGCTGTATTACAAGGAAGGTGATGTGGTGGCAGTCGGGGAGGTCATTGCCGAGATAAGGATGGAGGGGGTTGACAGCAGTGACGAAGGTGAATCACTTCCTGAAGGCATTGAAAGTAAAGGGAGTGAAGAAAGTATCCCCAAGGCAGTTCTTTCGGCAGATGCTTCAGGGAATTTTCCGAAGGGAGGAAGGTTTTATTCACCGCTGGTAAAGAATATGGCCAGGCAGGAGAAGATCAGTGTGTCAGAATTGGACAGCATACCCGGCAGCGGGAAGGACGGACGGCTGACCAAAGCCGATCTGCTTGCTTACATCGGGGTCAGAACTACAGAACCTGCAACGGTAACAACTACCAAGGCCGCCAAAGCTGAGGTTCCCGCCTCCTCCCCTGCCCTGCCGCCTGCAACGGCTGCAGGTGACGAAGTGATTCCCATGGACCGCATGCGGAAGCTGATTGCTGACCATATGGTGATGTCGGTACAAACCTCACCGCATGTCACTTCCATCGTTGAGGTAGACATGACCGCTATCGTGCACTGGCGCGAAAAACAAAAGGATGTCATCCAAAAACGCTACAACGAAAAACTCACCTTCACCCATATCTTCATCGAGGCTATCGCACGTACCATCAGGGAATTCCCCATGGTCAACGCCTCTGTGGACGGCAGCAACATCATCCTGCGTAAACAGGTCAATATCGGCATGGCCGTCGCACTTCCTTCCGGAAATCTCATCGTGCCGGTGATCCGCAATGCAGACCAGAAGAACCTGCTCGGGATCATCCGCGATGTGAATGACATTGCCGACAGGGCGCGCAACAACAAGCTTGTTCCCGACGAAGTGCAGGGAGGGACCATTACCCTTACCAATCTGGGTTCTTTCGGAACAGTGATGGGAACCCCGATCATCAACCAGCCCCAGGTGGCTATCGTAGCCGTGGGAGCCATCGTGAAAAGGCCTGTGGTTGTGGAAACAGCCCAGGGCGATATGATTGCCGTCAGGCACATGATGTATCTGTCGCTTTCGTATGATCACCGCATCATAGACGGAGCCCTCGGCGGTAAGTTCATCTACCGGATGAAAGAATTGCTGGAACAATTTGACACCAAGCAAATAATCTGATAATCATGCCATTATCTTTATCAAAGCCACTGGTCATTTTCGATATCGAAACCACCGGAACCAATATTGTCACGGACAGAATCGTTGAGATCAGCCTGGTGAAACTGCAGCCGGATCACAGCCGTCAGCTTTTCACGAGCAGGATCAATCCGGGCATCCCCATTCCGGCAGAGGTAACCCGTATTCACGGCATCACCGATGAAGATGTGAAGGACAAACCCAGCTTCAGGGAGCTTGCGGGACAAATCAAGCATTTCATCGATGACGCCGACCTGGGCGGGTACAATGCCATCCGTTTCGACATTCCCATCCTGGTGGAGGAATTCATGAGGGCGGGGGTTGATTTTGATTTTGACAAACGGCGGTTTGTAGATGTGCTGAATATATATCACAAGATGGAACCCCGCAATCTGCCGGCGGCCTATCGCTTTTACTGTGACAAAAAACTGGAAGCTGCCCACAGCGCGGAGGCCGATACCCTGGCCACTTTGGAAGTATTGCTGGCTCAGGTGGAGAAATACCACGGGCAGGCGTATACCAACAAATACGGTCAAACGACTACCCTCAGCCTCGACAATATGAATGATCTGCAGGATTTCTCCTATCACAGCCGCTTTGTGGATCTTGCCGGTACCATCGTTTACAACGACAAGGGTGTGGAAGTCTTCAACATCGGCAAACACAAAGGCAAAGCCGTCACCGATGTCTTCCGTGATGAACCTTCCTATTACGACTGGATGATGAAAGCCGATTTCGCCCTCTATACAAAGAAAGTCATTACCTCCCTGAAAATGAGGGGATTCGGTGATAAGAGGGAATAAACGGAATGCGTCCGTTAAACATGAATATTATTACTGAAGAATAAGCTTACCGGTTCTCAGGATGCTTCTTTCATCATATAGGCTGTAAAAGTACAGTCCCGGCGATAATCCGCCGGTATAGACGCCAAACCTCTTGCCTGATACCGGGATCATTGATTTAAGTGCAACAGAACCCTTACTGTTGAATAGTTGCAGCAATACCGGTCTTTGGGGTGCTACCGGAAATTCAATCCAAAAATGTCCGTGTGCCGGGTTAGGTGAGACCAGACATCTAAATTCACTTTCATTTTCCTTAAGTGCAACAACTTCTGAAGCAGGGCGCCTCCAGACACTGTAATGGGCTGAATTTGTGAATATATAATTCTCGGTGAAAGCAAAAGAACTCACATTGGTGTCGATCAGACCCTGATTAAGCGGAATCCAGTTAAAGCTAATAAAATCGGAAATGTAAATTCCCTTTTGACTCCCGATCAGCAGGTGGTTGTTTTTCCTTTCCATGGCAGGCACCTGACCGAAAGGGCTGGCACTTGGGATGATGGTCCATGATGTGAGCGCGGTATCGGAAATCCAGATTTGGTTACCCGCCCTGGAAACATAAAGCCTGTCATTAACAGGCAGTATGGCATATCCCATCCCGCCGGGAATATTATTATTGATACAGCTCCAAAGGTTACCGAATGAGGTGGAAAAATATAATCCTTCCAAGCCTCCACCGGCAAGCACAGTATCACCCCAATTGGCAAGGCATTTAAAAGAAGTACCCGGAAGACCATTATTGACTGCTGTCCAATTATCGCCATCATCCGTTGACCGGAAAATACCGTTATAGGTTTTCACAAAAAGGTTACCGGAGCACCTGGCGAAATCACCTGCCCTGAGGCTTGTCAGCCCATTGTTGACCGCAGTCCATGTGTTCCCCTCATCAACAGACCGGAAGACACCTCCGCCTTCCGTACCTGCAAACAGCCTGAGACCGTCAATTGCCAGCCGGTTCACAGTCAGTTCGGTCAGGCCGTTGTTGCATGGATACCATGAGTTTCCCTCATCCTGGGTGCGATAAATTCCTGCAGCGGTGGCCACAAAGAGGTAATTCTGCTGTACAGGTGATTTCGAGATAATCTTGCCGAAGGTCACCCTGGAGTGGTAAACCATACCCTGGTTGGATTCATTCCATGAGTTGCCATTGTTCGTTGATCTGTAAACTCCTCCAGCTTGTGTTCCTGCGAAAACATCTGTTCCGATGACGGCCAGTGCATGTACAACCGTGTCGACCAGGCCCGTATTCACCTTGGTCCAGAAAGTCCCGCCGGTATCCATCCTGAATATGCCTCCATAGGTCCCTGTAAAGACATGTGTTCCCATGCCGGTAAAACTCCTGATCGCCAGGTTGGTAAGCCCCAGGCTCCATAACTGCCAGGTATTGCCTTCATCGTATGAGACAAATACACCATCCCCGTTACTTCCGGCAAGCACCATACTGCCTGTGTGATAGAGCGCATATATCTGGAGGTTGGTAAGGCCGTTGTTCACTGCTGTCCATGAATTGCCGTTGTCGTTCGTCCTGAAAACACCGCCCCCGTTGGTTCCGACAAAGACATAGCCGTTACCGGCCGTTATTGATCTCACATAGAGGTTTCCCAAACCGTTGCTGGCTGAGATCCAGGTGTTTCCATTATCGGATGACCGGAAAACACCCCACGATAAGGTACCTGCGACCAGTACCGGACCATTTGCCGTAATAACACTTATTTGCGAATAAGTCAAACCATTGCTAAGCTGTGTCCAGCTAATCCCGTTGTCAGATGTCCTGAAAACATAGTTGTCGGTTGCCGCAAAAAGCTCATTCCCTTTAGACACAAAAGCATTGACCGTCTGGTATTCAATACCGGCATTCGCATAAGTCCAGTTAGCGGCATTGTTATCTGAACGGAAGACACCGGTCCCCGAGGCCCCGGCAAAAAGGCTGCCGTTGCAAACACCGAGCGAGGCGATGTAACCTCCAAAGAGACCTTCTGATACCTGTTGCCATTGAGCAACAGCCATAAATCCAGCCAGTTCTGACACAATCAGGACAATCAAGCCGGGAAGCGGGAAACCAAATATTTTCTTCATGGCCGCGCAAATTTTGATGTATGGGGGTTGTGGTGTTCTTCGGTGAGGTGTTTTGCCTATTTTACAAATATACACCACACAGGAGTCATTCCGGCATTTTTTCTTCCTGACAACTTTAGAATTGCAAGTCTGTGAGGCTTGCGTCTAATTCCTGTTTTTCAGGAAAATAATCCCGGGCTTCTTTAAATTGTACATTACAAGGTTCATACCGAGTGCTGTACTGAAAATATTGGATAGCCTGACACTTCGTGATTTCAGATAATAGTTGAGATAGAGGTCGTTGGTCGTTGTTTCCGCATAAAACTCAACTGCTTCAATAAAGCGTTTTCCGGCAAATTCCTTTCTGAACTTTGCACCCGCATTTAAATGGAATCTGAATGCATTGGGAGCATAATATCCTTTGGGATAGGTATTTGGAAGGGTGATAAAAATCTTGTTGCCTTTTGGAAACTGCCGGCTGATTCCCACACTGAGCACAGGAAAGAGAAAGCAATCACTGCCAATCTTCATTTCGAAAGGGATATAGATATTTTTAAAACTGATGGTGTGAATCCGCCTGGCAGCCTCATATTTAGGAGTGTAACCGTATGCGAGGACCCATTCCAGGGTTCGTGCACGGTTCATGCGGTATCCTGCCCCCAGCACCATGGCACCGACATTTCCGGCAAATTGTGTGTTGATGTAATTCGGAACCAGTGGTTTTTTATAGAACAGCACCGTATCCTGCGCGGAAGAAATTGCGGAAAGCATCAGCAGGCAGCCGGCAAAGAGGAGCATATTCCACTTTATGGTCATCATCCTCTTTAGTATTGGATCCTGTTAAACCAGCAACTGTCCTGTTCAACCACCAGCTCGTAATACCCTCTCTTATCGACAGATCCTACGACAAGATAAGGAATGCTGTCGGAGAAATAATATCCCAGGTAAGGATCATGGTGGTGTCCGTGAACAGAATATCTCACTCCGTGATCATGCATCATCATACGGTAAGCAACAGTCCTCAGCGGGGAAAACTGATCGGACCAGGGCGGGATATGGGCAATGACAAAAACATGCCTGTATTGGGTGCTGAATTTCAATTCATTGTCGAGCCAGAGAAAATCAGGTTCCCTGTTGTTCAGCTCCCAGATCACATCTGTGAAAAAGACGAATTTGCATTGTTGAAACTCAAGGGAATAATCCTTGGGTCCGAACATTTCCTGATAGATATACTCCCCGTTGGCAAGGCAGTCGTGGTTACCGGTCACGGTGAGATAAGGTCTCCTCAGTTTATCAGCGATATTCCAGGAGATCATATATTCTGCCAGCATGCCCCCGTCGGTCATGTCACCACAGTGGATGGTAAACACCACCTCTTCATCCCTGTTAATGGCTTCCACGGCATCCTCAAGGTCGTCAAAGTTCAGATGTGAATCAGAAATAAAGGCGATTTTGAAGCGGGTGAACGGAAATCCGGAACTATTCATCTCGCTGATCTTATTCAGGCATCTGGTTGTCGTCTGCCTCATTTTCACCGGAACGTTGGCCGAATAAGGAGAATACTCGAACCATTTGTCACAGGACGACAGTACCAACAGTATCGATATTGACACCAGGAGGTATTTTGTGACATACTTATTTAATGAATTGAATACCATTATGTTAAGTTGCACAATAAGCGATGGTGCTTCGCCAGTAAAAATACTGAATTATTAAATATGAATCACGATACCCTGAAATACAATGATGAGTGCAAACTACCGCACCCAAAAATCCAGCATTTTCTTTTCGCCGAGCCAGGCTTCGAGGTGATCGCCAATGCTGACCGGTCCGACTCCTGCGGGTGTGCCGGTAAATAAAAGGTCACCGGTTTTCAGGGTCATAAAGCGGGAAACGTGGGCAATCAGTTTCGCGGGAGGGAAGAGCATATCAGCCCCGCAGGCTTTCTGAACGGTTTTGCCATTCAGGTCAAGATGGAAACAGAGTCCTGCCTCGTCAGGATGGTTTTCGGACGGGAAAGGAAGGAAGCGGCTGATTGGTGCTGAACCGTCGAAGGCTTTGGACTTCTCCCAGGGCAGTCCTTTTTCTTTGCAGTGCTGCTGCAGATCGCGGGCCGTGAAATCGATCCCGAGCGCAACGGCATCAATATATCCCATGGCAAAGCGCTCCCCTATTGACTTTCCCAGTTTCCCGATCCGGAACACCAGTTCCACCTCATAATGCACCTCATTGGAAAAATCAGGCAGGAAGAAAGGAGCATTGTTGCGGACGATCGCCGAGTCCGGCTTCAGGAAGAAAACCGGTTCCGACGGAACAGGACTGTTGAGCTCCCTGGCATGTTCAAGGTAATTTCTTCCGATACAAATAATTTTCATAATGCTTGATTCTGACGACAAATATCTGGTAAAATCTTATAAGTTTATTCCGCTTGTTTAAGTCAAGCGTGGATTTTTTACCAGTCTGAACACCCTGTATTGTCCGTAATCAAACAACAACTCCAGCCGGCCGGCAGATACGGTATCTTTCCTAAACCAGTCATATGCATGGGTCTCATCGCGTCTGATATCTGCATCGAGGATGAGATACCCCACTCCATAAGTCCCTTCCAGCAGGCTGAGTACCGCGTCCTGACTGAGTTTTTCAGGGATGTCATCCTGATAATACTGCAGGGCCTGGTAGCTGATCACCCTGCAATTATCTATCTCATTGAAAATGAATTTCCAGGGAGCAAAAACACAAGGATGCTGTTCGGGAATCCGCCCGATGATCTCATGGTGTATGGTGGCAGCGTCTTCATTCTCCCTGAAAACAAATTGAAATTGCTTGGCGAGTGAGACGATATTGAGGATCAACAGCAGGATGTACGCATATTTCAGATATTTTATCGCCCTGCCTTCAGTGCGGAGTATCCCGATGGCAGTGATCAGGGCCATAAACGGATAATAAAACACCAGGTAGCGTTCTGCAATATGGCTGCCGGTGAGGTTGAGAAGAAGGATCAGTAAAGTAGTGTAAATCAGGATGGCTTTATAATTTCGCCATAAGTATTTGAAATTAAAGATATAGGCCAGCCAGAACAATGCAGAGAAAGCCATCACCCTGTCGCTCCAGAAGAAGCGCTGATGTTCTGAAGCCAGGTTCAGCAACTTGTTCAGAACAAATGAACCCATGCCCGAAGCGAGGTAATTTTCGCCGAACTTGCGTGTAGGCCAGTGGTTCAGCTGGTAGAGGAAAATCTCCCAACGCCCGGCTTGCAGCATATCAATCAGGAAAAACGCCGAGATCAGTCCTGCTGCGGCAGAGAAAAGCAAAAAAGCCCGATATTTCCTGTAAATCAACAGCATGACCGCTCCGGCCACCGGAAAAATCAGGCCGTTGAGCGTCATAAGAAAGGCCAGGCCTGAGAATATCCCAGCCGGGATGACATCCCTTTTCCGGTTCATTCTCAGGTAACGATCCAGGAAAAAAAAGGAGACAAATCCCAGGGTCATCACAAAAACCTCTGGCCTGAAGGTGAAGGACTGCTGCAACATAATCGGGATCATCACCAGCAAGGTGACGGCAAGGAGCCATTCCTGCTGTGATATGCTGTGGTTGTTCTCTTTCCGGAAACGGTAAAATACGATGAAGAAGCCGAGGTAGCAAGCCAGGGTGATGAATTTAAAAGGAAAAACCGACCAGCCGGTCAGTGTTACAAGCACTGCGCCCATCCACACGAGAAGCTTGTGATACAGAAACATTTGATTTTCGAAACCAAGGATACCGGGCATACTTTTCAACCGGACGACCCCCTCATGTGCCAGCCAGTAGGCCTGTTCACCAAACCAGTTCTCATCTATCTGTATAAAGCGGTGATACAGTGTCAGCAGAAAAAACAGCCCATATACACCCAGGACTGTCCAAAGAAAACTCGTTTTCAGGAGTGATTTCATTTCAGACAGTCCCGGGTGGTTTAAACAAGGAAGTGCTTACTGCTGCACCAGTATCTTTGTGCTGACACTGATGACGGATGTTGACCCTTCGAGGCTGACTTTCAGCAGGTAAAGGCCGGGAGCCAGGGAAGTCGTTTCAAGAATATTTTCGTTTTTGCCGGCAGGTTGACCGGGAAATTCCTTCGAGAGACAGATGCTGCCATGCGCATCCACCAGTTGCAGATTCAATTTGCCTTCGAAGGGCAGGTCGGTGTTGACGGACATTCTATCGCTGACCGGATTCGGGTGAACCAGCACACCAAGGCCATCCTTTTCTCTTGTGTATTTCAACTCCGGCACGATCAGATTCATATTCAACAGATTGACATCCAAATCTGCCGATTCACCCCTGGCGTAAGTCAGCCAGTTCCCTTCTTTCGGATTCGAGGGGAATTGTCCCATCATCATCACACATATCCTTTCATCTTTGGAAGCGAGGGGTTCAAGCGAGGCATACGAAAGGCGGATACGCTGCCCTTCGACAGTCCAAATCCAGGCCTTCTCATCACCGCTGATGGAGAGGGAGAGGGGTGTAAAACAAGCCGGGTCTATTTCAAAGTCGAGGGAAACGGCTGCCGCATCACCGTCCAATTGAATACAAAGCGGGATTTCGGCCTGCCGGCCGGGGCTCATCGGCACAATTCCGCTTATATCGTACGGCATCAGGGGAGAAAGCCGGGCAGGAGGTATATAAGAACCATTTACGTCGCCCACACAGAGGCCAAGCAAGTCAAGATAATAGGAATCCCCGGTGAAGGTGTAAGGTTTTCGTTCAAACACCCACTCACCAGCCTGGAAGAAATTGATCACTCCCGTGAAGTAATACTGTATTTGCAAAGCATCCACGGAATTGATGAAATTGGATGCATTCACGTCACCTGCTTTCAGTTTCAGCCCAGTCAGTGTAATCAGGTGTACAAAGTGTTTGAGCACCTGGAGTGCATCGGTGGCGTTAATACCACCGGGTTCCAGCGCCGATGATCCCGTGAGGAAGTAACTGCCGTTGGGGAAGGCATCGAAAGCAAAGGTTCCATCGGCAGTCACCTCTGCCTGCGCCACGATGTTATTGGCGGAATCCACCAGGTAAACCGTCGAATTATGCAATGGGGTTCCGAAGAGGTTATCATACCTTAGGATCCCATTGGCAATACTCTGACCGGCTGAGAGATAGGGATTCACACTAAGGCTGTCCCTGCCCTGGCAGGTATTTACATCAGTTACGATCAGGGTATAGCAGGTAGTATCTTCGGGATTTGCCATTGGATTAAGGATGGTGGAATCGCTGAGTCCCAGACCCGGGGTCCATTGAAAAGTATATGGCGGACTCCCTCCGATAACCACCGCCTGTATCATGACGGAAGAACCGAAAAAGACATCGAGGTCGGGTCCTGCATCCACGTAAGGTGATTCCAGCAGGGTAAGGCTTGCGGACAGGTTCATCATGCTGCTGCATTCAGTAAAGTCATCCACGGCACGGATAAAATATGTCCCGGATTGGGTA
This sequence comes from Bacteroidota bacterium, assembly GCA_022709385.1. Lineage (GTDB taxonomy): Bacteria > Bacteroidota > Bacteroidia > Bacteroidales > CAIXZF01 > JAKLIX01. Next base: position 280,279 of record JAKLIX010000002.1, read on the forward strand.
ATCCCTGAGAACACGAGGGGGAGACCGCTTCCAGCCAGGGGGCTGCCGTAGGCGATGGTGCCGTTCAATAACAGGGTGTAGGTTTTACCGGATTCTGACCCCGAGAGGGTGACGACTGCAGCAGGATCTCCGGCACAATGCTGGCCACCACCGCCTACGTCATAAGCTACGGGCAGATCCGAATAGGGTACGGCCACTGATCCATACATCGGGATGTTACAGAGGGTCACAGGATCGAAAGCCTGCACATTATAATCACCACTGAGCAGGTCGTACCAGCTTAAGCTGCCACCCGTGCCGGTGAGTATGGGTTCCTGTTGTTCACCGTTTCTGTATAAGCGGTATTCGATGCCGGATTGAGATCCGTTCAGGCTGACGGTTCCGCCGCCTTCTCCTCCGCAATCCACGCCATTGCCAGTGATATCATACTGATCCGGAAGCGGGGCCACGTCCACGCCGATAAAACCGGCCATATCGGCCACACAACCTGATGTGGTATAAACAGCCGTGACATAATATGCTCCGCTTTGTGAAGCCAGCCACTGCATGGGTTGTCCGGTTCCGTTAACGGGATTGCCGAAGTTCTGCCCGTTTCTGATGAGCTGATACTGAACACCGGATTCTGAGCCGCTCAGCGTGAGCAATGCGCCTGCATCCCCCTCACAGAAGAAGGATGGTCCGCTCAACTGGTAAACAGCAGGGGACGGATAGACAGTAACCACGGCAGGCTGGGAAAACACCAGTGCACAATATCCATTTTTTACGGCAGCCCGGTATTCCCAGGTTCCGGCAACAGGAGGAGTTTCAGTATAGGCGGAGGTTGTGTTCTCTATCATGGTCCAACTGCCGCCATTCACTCTTTTCTGCCAGTACTGCACCGCGCCTGTATTGGATACCAGGGTCAGTGTGTTTGTGGTTCCGCCCAGGCAGAAGGATGAACCGTTGATCACCTGACCTCCGATAGAAGTGGCACTTACCTCAACCTCCGTATATCCGGAATACTCCAGGTTACAGTTTCCGTTGCGCACTGCAGCCCTGAAATGATAAATCCCGGGAATATAGATAATTTCTGAATAGGTCGTATTGATATTGTTAATGTCAGTCCAGTTGCCTCCCTGGGTCCGTTTCTGCCATTTCACCACGCTGCCGAGATGGCCGCTGAGGGTGAGCGTTGCGGTGGAACTACCCATGCAGATGCCGTTGCCTCCGCTCACGTTTCCAGGAATGGTAGGTGCAGACACAATTAGTTGTGATTCCGTAGAATAGGCTGTACCACAGGCACCTGACACCAAGACGACCCTGAATTTCCAGGTACCGGCCTGGTTCAGTACCGGGGCATAATAGTGGAGATAGTGTTGCACATCGACCCAGTTTCCGTTTTCAAATTTTCGCTGCCATTTCTGGATGGTCCCGGTGTAACCGCTCAGGATCATAAATCCGGAGGGACTTCCAAGGCAGGCTCCTCCTCCGGCACTAAGCTGTCCGCCAACGGCAAGCGGCGTTACCACCACTGTTGCGGCCGTGGAGAAAGCCTCATCACAAACGCCGTTTTTCACGACGGCCCTGTAATACCATGTTCCCGCCTGTGCCGGTGTTTCGGAGTAGGTTACACCCTGGTGGGGAATGCTCGTCCAGGTACCAGTATTCAGCTTTTTCTCCCAGCGCTGTATTTGTCCGGAATAGTTGCTGAGACTCATCTCAGGAGTGACATTCCCCTGACAGATGCTTCCTCCGCCGGTTACATTGCCGGGTTCGGAAGGAGTAATCACCTGAATGGACATGATGGTGGAGTATTCCGTCTCACACTCCCCGCTTCTGACCACGGCCTGATAGTCCCACAAACCTGTAGCGTAGGGTATATCTGAAAAAGTGGTATTGGAATTATTGATATGCTGCCACTCGAAACCTTCCAGCCGTTTTCTCCAGTAGAGCACACTGCCCACGTAGCCGGTGAGGGTGATAGGTGAAAGCGGCTGCCCGAGGCAAACCTCCTGTGAGGCAGAAACGAGCGTTCCGCCGTAGGTCTGCGGATCCACGATCACACTTGTAAATTCGGAATATCCCGGAGAACAGCCTTCCAGGGCAATCTCCACCCTGAAATCCCATGTACCAGGGAAAGGCATCAGTTCGGAATATTCCGTGCCATTGAAGGGCACATTGGTCCAATTGCCGCTATTGTATCTTTTCTGCCAGGTATTGATCACGCCGATCCATCCGTTCAGCGTCATCAACGGACTTTGCGTTCCTGCACAGATCTCATCACCTCCGGTCACATAGCCGCCTACAGGTTGTTCGTATGCGTTTGCGAAAGCGGTGGACCAGCCGCTGAAAAGGCCGGTGACACTGCTTAACGTTCTCGCATAAACAATCAGGCCGGTACTCACGGGTATCTCCGGTGTAATATACTGGAATGGATCTGTTGTAGCGGTATAGACAATCGTGGCACCGTCGAGGGAGAACTGGATCTGGTCACCGCCCTGGCCCGGGACTGCCGTAATTGTCACCGAACCCGTTCCGCAACGGATCTGGTCGCTGACCTCCGGAGGCGTGATCTCCTGGATGACATGGACGGAACCGGTCGCCGTGGTCATACATCCATGCCCGTCGGTTACAGTCAGCAGAAGCTCGTATTCACCGGTATCGGGCGCATTAAAGAGCGAGGTGGGCATCGTAAGTGAGCTGAGCCAGGCAGCACCTTCCCCCGACCAGCTGTAAGCGGGAAAGTACCCGGCACCGCCGCTGGCATTGCCCTGCATCAGGATATTGCTGTTGGTGATTACATAAGCCGGATCGGGCAGGATCGATAGCAGAAGCTGGGGATCTTTGATTACAGCAGCCGTTCCGGTCATTAAACGGATACAACCCGTTGCGATGATCGTAGCTTCCACGGTATAACTTCCTTCCGGCATGTCAGGCCAGGATAGCGCATTTCCTGTCCCTGTCAAGGGGAGACCCTCATTAAGGTTATCTTTCCGTAACTGGTATGACACGCCGGTTTCCGAGCCGGAAAGGGTGACTTCGCGGCCAATCCCTTCATAACAATAAGTACCCGACCCAGCTGTAAGAAATGCAGCAGGGAGCGGACTGGTCTCGATGTTGACATTGCCTAACATACTGATGCTGCATCCACTCTGGATTCCCGTGGCGATCACGCTGTATATCCCCACGGTCTGGTTATTCCAGACAAGGCTGCTACCCGTACCGTTCAGGGGTGAACCAAGGGGATTGCCATTCCTGAGCAACTGGTAAGTTGCAGTGGATTCACTGCCGCTGAGGGTCACCGTCAATCCGTTTCCTCCTTCACAGTAGTTCCCGCCGCCGGAAAGCGCGTAACGCAAGGGTACCTGTAACACCTGGATGATATCCTGGGCTGTATTGGAGCAACCAAGCTCATTGGTATAAGTATATGAAATCACATGGTCACCCACTGCCACCAGCGAAGGATTGAACACACCACCGCTGATTCCGGGTCCGCTGTATGTCCCACCTTCGGGTGTTCCTCCGGCAAGCACGAATGGTGTAGCGTTTACACAGACCGAACTCACGTTCAGATCGAAACCCACCGTGGGCAAGCCCTCCACATCTATGGTATTCTGATCTGAGTTGGAACAGCCAAAGATATCCGTATAGGTATAAGTCAGGGTGTGGGTGCCAATTCCGGCTAAGAGAGGGTTGAAAGTATTGCTGATTACACCGGGTCCGCTGTAGACGCCACCCGACGGAGATCCTCCGCTGAGTGTCAGCACTGGTGAAGAAATGCAAAGCAGGGGTAAATCGTTGTCGAATGTGGTCGCCGGCAGAGGCATGACCATGATGGTGGCCGGCAGGGAGTATTGTTCAGGACAATTCCCGTTCTTAACCATCACCCTGAATTTCGTGGTCTGGCTCAGCGGACCGGAGGTATAAACCGTCTGTGTATGAATAATATCCGTCCAGCTTGTATATGGAGCCACCGAATACTGCCATTTGACTACCATTCCGAGGTGATTGGCGAGTTGCAACTGGCCACTGTTTTGTCCGATACAGACAACGGCATCGCTCATCACCTGCCCGCCCAGTGTGGCCGGTACCACCAATACTGTTGCCGGATCGGAATAACTTTCCTGACACAGGCCCAGGGCAACCACAGCCCTGTATTCCCAAGTACCCGTGGATGAGGGTACTTCATTATAGTAAGCTGTGGTGTTGACAATATCGATCCACAAGCCGCCATTCAGCCTTTTTTGCCATTTCAGGATATCTCCGAGGTAATTCATCAGGGCAAGGGAGGGTGTGGAAGACCCCAGGCAGATGGTTCCGCCGCCTGCCACGGTTCCGCCCACACTTTCAGGCACTACTGTAATTGTTGCATGTGAAGAATAGGCCGGCGGACAGACCCCTTGCTGTACCTCCACCCTGTATTCCCAATTCCCTTGCTGATCAAGGATCTCTGAGTACGAAGCCAGGGTGTTCGGGATATCAGTCCATGCTCCGGCATTGAACCTTTTCTGCCATTTATTGATGTTTCCTGTATAAGCGGAAGCAACCATCACCGGGGTGTAGAAACCAGGGCAGATGCTGCCGCTTCCGCTGATGGAACCGCCCTCTGATTCCGGATCAACCTGAATGGTTACGATGGAAGAATACTGCGGGCTGCAGTTTCCGTTTCTGACCTCGGCCTGGTACTCCCAGCTGCCGGCCTGGCCGGGCACCTCTGAGTAGCTCGTACCGGTATGGTTGATCACCTGCCAGACCGTGCTGTTCCATTTTTTTCTCCATGATACAACATTTCCGGTCTGCCCGCTAAGCTGAATGGTGCCCGTGGAAGCTCCAAAACAGATGTTACCCTGAGAGGCAGCCAGGGCACCTCCCACGCTGGGGGAGCTCACAACCACCGAAGCGATGGTGGAATAACCCGGTGCACAACCGGGTATCTGAACCTCTGCCCTGTATTCCCATGTGCCTGCCTGGCTTGGTGTTTCTGCATATATCGTTCCATAATAAGGAATGGCAGTCCAGGTCCCTCCGTTCAGTCTTTTCCACCAGCCGTTCACATCGCCCACGTATGAAGTCAGGCTCAGCACAGGAATCGCGCTGCCAAGGCAGATGCTGCCTCCGGCGCTGAGAAAGCCTCCCACCGAAGTGGCATAGGCGGCAGCGGTAGCCGTCACCCAGTTGCTTGTATTGCCTGATCCGCTGTTCCTGGTTCTGGCATAAACCGTCAGGCTTCCGCCGGGAGGAATTACGGGAGTGACATATTGGTAAGGAACTGAAGTAGCTGTATAAACCACAATGGAACCGTTCAGCGAGAACTGCACCTGGTCTCCGCCCACCCCCGGAGTTGCAGTCATGGTGAGGGTGCCTTCTCCGCACCTGATCTGGTTTGGCATGACTGGTTCTGCAAGCGGACTGGTGGTATGAACCGTAATCTGGTCAGAGGCTGTGCAGCCATGACTGTCTGTTACCGTATAGGTCAGGTTATAATTACCGTATGCAGCACTATTAAAGACAGGATTGACAATGGAAGTAGCGGAAAGGTAGGGTGTTCCGGGACCCGTCCATTGATGGGTGATATAGGAACCCGTCCCGCCTGAAGGTCCTCCATTGAGGTTCAGGTTGTTCCCGATAATCACATAGGCAGGATCGGGGATGATCGAAGCCGTGAGGGCCGGATCTTCAGTGATCAGCACCACCCCTGACATGGGGCTGGAACAACCGGTGGCAAGCGTAGTGGCCACCACGGTATAGCTGCCTGCCGTCTTCCCTGTCCAGGTGAGGGAGGCGCCTGTACCGCTTTTAGGGATATCGTTGGGAACACTGTTGCGGTACAACTGATAAGAGACTCCTGCCTGAGAGCCGGAAAGGGTGACGGTCAGACCTGAACCGCCGCTGCAATAGCTTCCCCCGCCGGTAAGGTTATAGGTTGTAGGTGCGGGGAACTGGTATAAGAGTACCGAACCGCTCATCTGTGCAGAACAGGCGGTGGTCGCATTCAGAGCCGTTACCGTGTATGTTCCGGCCAGTTTGTTATACCAATACAGGGGGGATCCGGTACCATTCAAAGGCGAACCGTCGCTGACCCCGTTCTTTTTCAACTGGTAGAACACGCCGATCTGGGAGCCGTTCAGACTGAGGGTAAGTCCACTGCTGCCGGGACAATAACCGGCAGTGCCGGAAAGGGTATAAACCAATGGGTTAGGGTAAACCTGTATGGTATTGGTAGCGCTTCCGGAACATCCCACACCACTGTTGAAGGTATAGGTCAGTATGTGCGATCCCTGTCCCGCCAAAGATGCATTGAAATTGGTGCCTGTTACTCCCGGTCCGCTATAGGTGCCGCCGGATGGTGATCCCCCGGTAAGCATATAAGTTGTACTCGATAAACACTGGGAAGCAAGGAGGCCGGTAAATGTGACAGTGGGCGAGGTAAAGACTTCTATGGTATTGGTGGCACTCGCGCTGCAGCCATAGGTGTCGGAATAGGTATAGGTGATCGTCCAGACGCCGACTCCGGCCAGTGAAGCATTAAAGTTGTTACCACTGACCCCCGGTCCGCTGTATGTTCCCCCGGCCGGGGATCCACCACTGAGCGCGTACACAGTATTGTTCACACATTGCCCCGCAAGGCTGCCGTAAAAGTTCACAACAGGCAGTGCAACCACAGTAATGACAGCTTCGGAGGAATATACCCAGGGACAAATACCACTCTCCAGTACTGCCCTGAATTTCGTTGTCACCGTAAGGGGTCCGGATGTGTAGGAAGCTGTCTGGTTAGGAATATCCGACCAGGTAGTGAACGGACTTACTGCATACTGCCATTTGACGATGGTTCCGGAATATGCGGAAAGTGTGAGCAATCCGCTGGTTTGCCCGGTACAAACGGTTTTACTGCCGGTAATGGTTCCTCCCAAAGCATTGGGAATGACTTCCACCGTCGCATATCCGGAAAACACTTCTCCACAGTTCCCTATGCCCACCACAGCGCGGTAATCCCATATTCCAACCGAGGTGGGAGCTTCGGAGTATGTCGGGTTGGTATTCCCGATGTTTTGCCAACCACCGTTGTTGAGACGTCTCTGCCAACGGAGAATGTTATTGTTGTAGCCTGTAAGTGTCAGCGTACCCGTGGAAGTATACAGGCAGATGGTACCGCCGCCGTTAACCTGTCCACCGACGCTTGCCGGATAAACGGTAACCCTGGTGGAACCACTGTAAACAGGATTGCAGACACCATATCGCACCTGGGCACGGTAATCCCAGTTGCCGCTGGAAGCCGGAATCTCATAATAGGTAGCCGAGGTATGGGCTATATCCTGCCATGAACCTTCATTCAGACGCTTTTGCCACTTCTGGACGGTGCCGGTCTGACCCGTAAGCACCAGTGTCGGCGTGGTAACTCCCGGACAGAGGGAAGTACCCCCGCTGACTGTCCCTCCCACACTCAACAGATCAACCTGGACGATAAAAGTCTGGGAATAAACGGTACTGCAAACCCCGTTCCGGACCACGGCCTGAAACTCCCAGAGACCTGCCGTGGTCAACACTTCCTCATGGGTGTCGGTGGTGTTGACGATCTCCTGCCAGGCCAGGCTGTTCAGGCGCTTCCGCCAGTTAAGGATAGTACCGAGATACCCGGTAAGTGTCATGGTGCCTGTGGAGGTGTTCAGACAGATCTGGTTGGAACCACCCGAAAGAAACCCACCGAGTGAGGGTGCATACACATCTACCACGGCCAGGTTTGAATAACCCGGATCACAGTCCGGAATCTGTGCAACCACCCTGTACTCCCAGGTTCCTGCCACCTGGGGTGTTTCTGAGTAAATGGTACCGGTATGGGAAATATCGATCCAGTTACCTCCGTTCACCCTTTTCTGCCATTTCAAAATCTCGCCAACTACCCCGCTCACCTGTAACAAAGGAATGGGATAGCCGCGGCAGATCGCTCCGCTGCCTGTTAAAACACCCCCATCGGCATAGGCAACAGCAGTGGCTGTAGCTGAAATCCAGGGACTTACCAGGCCATTGCCCGTATTATATGCCCTGGCATACATGGTGATGGTGTTACCGACCTGAACGATGGGTGTATTGGTCTGATACGGAAAGAAATAATCAGTGTAAGGAGTGATGGTGGTGTCGGTGGTGAATTGAACGGCATTGGCATCCGGCCCGGGAACTGCGGTCATGACCATGGAACCATCCTGGCAACGAATCACGTCTTCCATGGTCGGCTCAAGAATATATCCCGTCACATGGACCACAAAGTTGGTATAGGCCGGACATTCATGATCATCGTGAACGATAAAAGTCGTCGCATAATTACCAATCACATCACAAGTAAATACCGGTGTCTGTATCATGGTATTATTCAGGAAGTTAGCTCCTGTGCCCGTCCATTGGATGGAAATGTAGTTTCCGGTACCCCCATACACCAATCCTTCCAGTTGCAGCGGATTTTCAACAGTAACATAGGCCGGATCGGGAATCACAGAAGTCAGCAGTTGCGGATCCCTTGTAATGGTAACCGTACCGTTCATGGTATCATAGCATCCGGTAGTAAGGTTGGTGGCAATCACGATGTATTCCCCGAAAGGTCTGTCGGGCCAGGGAATGGTATCCCCGTCGCCCAGCCGCAGCAATCCATCCGGCAAGCCGTCTTTCATCAATTGATAGGAAACATTTTCTTCCGATTCCACAAGGGAAATCACCCTTCCGTTGAGGTTATAACAATAGGTGCCGGAGCCAATCAGGTCGAAAGCGGTGGGTAAAGCAGCCACCGTAATCACGGCACTGCCATTCATGTTTGCCGTACAATTGCTTCCGGCTGCGGTGGCCGTGACCGTATAGGTGCCTGCCGTCTGGTTGCTCCAACTGATTGGTAATCCGGTGCCTTCTGTATAAGTCCCCTGCAGGACGCCATTCCTGTACAAGCGGTAATGTACCCCGGTCTGCGAACCGGTAAGGCTTACCGTCCGCCCCGATTCATAAGGGCAATAACTCCCTGATCCGGTCACGGTAAAAATGACCGGAATGGCAACCACAGTAACCGGACTGTCATCGGAACCCACACAATCATTGGCATCCTCATAGGAATACGTAATGATATGGGTTCCAACCCCTGCCACAGAGGGATTGAATACGCCACTGCTGACAGCAGGCCCGCTATAGGTGCCGCCCGGAGGTGTTCCGCCCGTCAGAATGTAAGAGGTCGTGGTAACACATTGTGTCTGCAGGGTTCCAAGGCTGACTGCCGGAAGGTCATTCACCGTGATCGTGGCCGGAAGTGAAACCTCCTCGGGATTACCTCCATCCTGGACGACTGCCCTGAATCGGGTCGTTTCTGTGAGAGGACCAGATTCATAGGTAGTTGCAGTATGAAGGATGATATCCCATACCGAAAACGGTGCTACTGCATACTCCCACCGGATCACCGACCCGCTGTGCCCTGACAGTGTTAATACACCGCTGGTCTCTCCCTCACAAACCGATCTGTCGGGACTTACCTGACCCCCAGCCGTGGGTGGTGCAAAGGTCAGGATGTGCGACACGGATTTCCCATCCTGTCCCGCTGTTACACTGATACCGGCCTGAGCCCGGAAAGGCAAGACGAGGGCGGCCAGGATGATAAATTGAATGAAACAGCTAAATCTCTTTCTCATAATTCCGAATCTTAATAATACTTATGGATTACAGCGAAACTGTATCCGATTAACTTTGCTAAACCGTTGGTTACTTGTACTTTGAATGTAAAACATCCTTGAATTTGATTTGTTGGCTTAGGGATGTCATCTTAACATTGATCTGTATCAATAAATTATTGATCTAAATCAACGAAAGACTGATCTTACCCTAAAAGCTGACAAAGTATCATGAATACCAATAGACTGACATTAAAAAATATGTTTTTGTGAACAAAGGCCTGTTGATTATATGGATAACTAACTAACAATCATTATTTTATATTCAACTCTACGATTCCATGCCATCCTCCAAATATCAACTGCAAATATATCTGTTTTTTGCTTAGCTTTCGCATTCAGACTTTAACTATCCTCAAATCTGAAGGAACAATAAGCTGGAACGCTTGTTTAGCAAACACTTCAGTAAGCAACATCATTGAAATCAACTCAAGCAGTGCTCCTTCAAGATGAATAAATTTCGCTGCAGGTTGCCCGGGAATGTTCTGAATTTTCCCATTTTTGACCTTACCTTTGTGGTTTAAATGCTCCTATGGATTTCATTAAGCATCTGTATATCATATGGGAAAGCCTGTATCCGGGCATGGACAAGATCCTACTGGAAGCATTCATAAACCGACACATATTCCCACTTCGGGAAAAATCAGGCCCGTTATCAGACAGGAATTCCTCAAACCTTGCCGAGGTCAAAAAGGAGCTGCCGGAACAATGGTATAAGGAAGCTGTAGTTTACGCCTTGTACGTGGATCTGTTCGACAGGGATCTGGACGGACTGCGTGCAAGACTGGGCTACCTGGAAAACCTTGGTATCAACTGTATCTGGCTGCTTCCCATCCTGTCGTCCCCTGGCAGGGATGCGGGCTTCGACATTGACGATTTTTACGCCATCCGGCCCGACCTGCTTGGAAACAACGCCGAAAACAGGGATCCTTTCCGCGAACTGATCACCGAAGCCCACCTCAGGGGGATCCGCATCATTTTCGATATAGCCCTGAACCACACCTCCGACCGGCACCCCTGGTTCAGGCAGGCATCATCATCCCGCGACAATCCTTACAGGGAATACTACATCTGGAGCGAAGACACAGCAGGGTACAGTCAGGCCAGGATTATCTTCAAAGGCATTGAAAGCTCAAACTGGGAAGCCTGCGGTGACGCCTTTTATTTTCATCGATTCTTCCACTTTCAGCCCGATCTGAACTATCGTAAGCCGGAAGTGCTGCTGGCCATGTCGGAAGTCCTATTATTCTGGCAACAACAAGGGATAGACGGTTTCCGGGCGGATGCTATTCCCTACCTGTGGAAAGAGGAACACACAGATTGTGAGAATCTTCCCGCCACCCACCTCATCATGAAGTTTTTCAGGGCAGTCCTGGATGCCGTTAAACCCGGTACCCTGCTACTCGCCGAAGCCTGCCAGCCTCCGCATCAGGTTGTGGCATACTTCGGCCGGGGCGACGAATGTCATGCCGCCTATCACTTTCCGCTGATGCCCCGCATCTTTATCTCCCTGTCCCGTCAAAACGGGGATGCCATCCGGCAAATCCTCTCCCCTGCTTTCACACCTGAAATACCAGCTGACAATCAATGGTTTACCTTTCTGCGCTGCCATGATGAACTCAGCCTCGAAAAGGTCTACGTGAGTGAGACCGAAAGGGCTTTCCTGCACGGGCAATACTGTCGCAGGCCTGAATGGGATTTCCGTGAGGGTGAGGGCATCTCTGCCAGGCTGGCCGAACTGCTCGGGATGAACACCGACAGCATCCTGCTGGCCTTTTCCCTAATGCTGACCCTGCCGGGGACCCCGGTTATTTATTATGGTGATGAAACCGGAAAAGGCAATGATGAAGCCTTTTACCGGGAAATGAAAGCGTTCACGGGTAAGGATGACAGCCGATACCTTGTCAGAGGCAGAATAAACTGGGAACAAACAGAACAAGCCCTTGCCGATCCGGCAAGTCAGGCATCCCGGATTTTTTACCCCCTGCAAGAGATGATCCGGCTCAGAAAGCAATTCACAGCATTCGGCCGGGGCAGCATTAGCTTTGAAAACACCCTCACTGAAGAAGCATCTCCCCTGCTGATTTACCGACGTTTATACGAGCAGGAAGGTCTCCTGCTGATCCATAATCTCGGCGAAAAAAGCATCAGTCCAGGCAAACAGCTTATCCCGCCGGGCAGCATCCTGTTCTCCCACGGATATGAATCCGGACGGTTCGATGCATTTGGATTTATCTGGATAGATATAAGCGCTACAAACATAAAGCAAGCATGACAACACCGCTCCCCTTCCATGCCGTGGTCTTTGACCTCGACGGGGTGGTTACGCAAACCGCCCTTGTCCACAGCCGGGCCTGGAAACACATGTTCGATGAATATCTCCGGCTTCGTGAAAGCAGGAACGGTGAACCTTTCAGGGAATTCGACCACGGAACCGACTACAGAAGATACGTGGATGGAAAACCAAGATACGACGGTGTCAGGTCCTTCCTCTCCTCCAGGGGTATCAGCCTTCCGGAAGGATCGAGCATGGACGGCCCGGATGAGGAAAGCATCTGCGGGCTGGGGAACCGGAAAAACGACAGCTTTCACAGGGTACTTGAACAACAGGGTGTAGAAGTTTACCCTTCCACCCTCAGGCTGATCGGGGAGCTGCGCGAAGCCGGCATCCCCTGTGGCATCGCCTCCTCCAGCCGGAATGCGGAGGCGGTGCTCGAACGCGCCGGCATCAGGGATCTGTTTGTGGTCGTGGTGGACGGCCTGACTGCCGAACGATCGGGATTGAAAGGGAAACCGGAACCCGACATTTTCCTTCACGCCTGTCAAGCCATGGGAGCAGAACCCATGGAATCGGTAGTGATAGAAGATGCGGTATCAGGTGTGGAAGCTGCCCGTAAAGGACATTTCGGTCTGGTGATCGGCATCGCCAGGGAAGGTGGTGAAACGGAACTGCTCGCACACGGAGCCGACATCGTTTGCACTGACCTCGGACAAAGCGGGATGGCTGACATCATCCGCTGGTTCACCGAAGAACTGGAGCAGGAGCAGTGGATGATCCGCTATCATGATTATCAACCCGCCCTGGAAAAAACCAGGGAAAGCCTGCTGACCACCGGGAATGGCCGCTTCGCCAGCAGAGGATGCCAGGAGGAAAGCAAAGACGGGCCTTACCATTATCCGGGTACCTATATGGCCGGCCTCTACAACCGCCTTCACACACGGCTCAACGACAGAGACATCGCGAATGAAGACCTGGTGAATTGTCCGAACTGGCTGGGTATCTCCTTCAGACCGGCCGGCGGAAGCTGGTTTGACGTGGATCAATACCATGTATCCGCTTGCAGCAGGACACTCCACATGAAGCAGGGCTTGCTCAGCCGCTCCATCCGCGCCACTGCCCCTGACGGTAAAACCTTCCTCGTCAGGTCGGAACGCTTTGTCTCCATGGCCAATCCCGACCTGGCCTGCCTGCGTTATTCGCTCACCCCACTGGATTCTTCGGGTATCATTACCATCCGCTCGGAAATCGACGGCAATATCCTGAACAGCGGTGTGGAGCGTTACAAACAATTTGAAAACCGCCACCTGAAACCGGCACACCGCATCCATGATTCGCTGGCAGGATTTCTCCTCATGCAAACAAAGCAGTCGGGTATTTATGTAAACACTGCCTACCGGCACCGGATTACGGAACAGGAAGTCCTGAAAGGCATGCAGACTGACATTAGCGGTGAAGCCTGCCTGCAGTGTTACTTCAGAGTAGAAGTAACGCAGGGTCAAACTGTTACCATTGAAAAGTTCATCAGCCTCACAAGCTTCCGGGACAGTCGCTCCGGCACTGAACTCCTTCATGCGGGATTCGGAGACGGGCATCCGGACTTCGATACCCTGCTGCAAGATTCAGCCCGGGAGTGGTCGGAAATCTGGAAAAGCGCGGATATCAGGATCAAAGCCGACAGGCAGAGCCAGAAGCTGCTGAGAATGCACATCTACCACCTGATGGTGTCCATGTCGAAGCACAACCTGGACACCGACAGCAGCATCGGCGCAAGAGGCCTTCACGGAGAAGCCTACCGGGGACATATCTTCTGGGATGAACTGTTTATCCAGCCCTTCTATAACATGCACTTCCCCGGAATCAGCCGGGCCATGCTGCTTTACAGGTACAACAGGCTTGAAAAGGCAAGAGAAAATGCCCTGGAGAAGGGTTTGCAGGGTGCGCTCTTCCCATGGCAAAGCGGCTCCGACGGCAGGGAAGAAACCCAGACGATACACCTCAATCCCTTATCCGGGAAATGGGATCCCGACCACAGCTCCCTGCAGCGTCATGTGTCCCTTGCCATTGCCTGGAATGTGCTGCAATATCACCGGCAAAGCGGCGACCAGGCTTTTATGAGGGATTTCGGTTTTGAAATGCTGACTGAGATCTGCCGCTGCTGGGTTTCCATGTGCACTTTCAACCCGGAAACAAACCGATATGACACCCACGGGGTGATGGGACCCGATGAGTTTCATGAATCCTACCCGGATTCTGAGACAGCGGGACTGACCAACAACGCCTACACCAATCTCCTGCTGGCCTTCATCCTGGAAGAGACGGTCAGTCGCCTGACTGCCGAATGCCGGGGCGAGGCTGAGGAGATGAAGCGCTGGGAGAACATCAGCCGCAGCCTGACCATACACATCACGGAGGAAGGCATCATCGAACAATTCCGCGGCTGGTCAGCCCTGAAGGAACTGGACTGGGAGGGCTACCGGGCCCGCTACGGCAATATTTACCGTCTCGACAGGATACTGAAAGCCGAAGGATTATCCCCCGACGCATACAGGCTCTCCAAGCAGGCCGACACCCTGATGATCTTCTATCTCCTCGGCCCCGGAGAAACCGGCCGGCTGCTGAAGCGACTGGGATACTCCCTGCCCGAAGGCTATTTCGAAAAGAACTTCCGCTACTACCTGCAGCGCTGTTCCCATGGCAGCAGCCTGAGCCGCATCGTCCACACCCGCCTGGCCCATATGGCAGGCGACCAGGCGCTTGCCCGGGATCTCTTCCGGCAGGCCCTGCTTACCGACTACGGAGACGTTCAGGGGGGAACCACTGCGGAAGGTATCCATACAGGCGTGATGGCTGCCTGCCTTGAGATGGCGGTGAGGTGTTTAGAAGTTTAGTCGTTTAGAAGTTTAGTGGTTTAGAAGTTTATATTATATACTCATACCAGAAAATTAGGCACAAAGGGGAAAAATTTTCGACCAAAAAATGATTAAGTTTGAAAAAAAATATTTCTATGGCTACAAAAAAGAATAAAAAGATTGATAAACCAATGACACCAGAGATGGTTCAAATGGCAAATGCTAAAATATCAGAACTATTAGCAAAACAGAATTTTAGTAGTATTGAAGAGGCAAACGAGTTCTTTAAAAAACATATAAACGGAAAAAAGATAGATGATTTATTTTTCAATAAAAAAGGGAGAAAAACAAATATTGAAAAATCTGAAGATTTAGTTTATGAAGCTTATGAAAGCTCACCCGGGGAAGGGAAAAAATTAGTTCAGAAAGCACTAAAATTAGACCCGGACAATATAAGAGCTTTGAACTATATGGCGGATAGAGAAGAAAACATTGAGGAAGCAATAAAGTTATATAAACAATCAATGAGTATAGCAGAAAGGAAATTGGGGCCAGAGTATTTTAACAAGAACAAAGGACATTTTTGGGGCTTGCACGAGACAAGGCCATATATGACAGCAAAATTGAATTATGCCAATTGTTTAAATTCTTCAGGAAAAATTGAGGAATCTATACATGAATATAAAGAACTATTAGAACTAAATCCAAATGATAATCAAGGAATTCGGTATATATTATCCGGTCTTTTGTTACATACAGAAAATTATGGTGAATATTTAAAATTATACAAATCCTATAAAGAAAAGTCTACATTTTGGTTATTCAATTATGCATTATACTTATTTATTAAAAAAGGCGATTCAAAAGAATCAAATAAAGCATTACAAGATGCAAATAAATGTAATAAATATGTCATAAAAATAATGACACAGCAAATACAAATGAATTTAGAGCCACCGAGCCACTATAGTCCAGGTCAAGAAGATGAAGCTGTCTGTTATTTAATGGACAATTTTAGCATTTGGATGAAACATAAAGATTCAATTTTCTGGTTAATGAAATTTGTAAAAAAATAAAAGACAGATTAAATTAATTCCTCAGTGCCTAAAAGCGTGCAATTTGGATTTTTTGCATCATGAAAACGCTAAGCCCTGCGGGCTATGCGTGATAGGTCTTTGGAGCAAAAAACCACAACCTGCACGCAAACCGTTATCGGGCAATTGAAAAAACCTTGACAAGTGGATATATGTTATCAAATCATCTGAAAACAATATCCGTGATCACCTCAGCGCCGGCTTCCTTATTTAACTGATTGATCAGAAGAGATTTAGCATAGGAAAGCTCGTTGCGTAAGGCAGCAGAATCCACTTTTACGAACAGGACTTTCTTCCTGACTGCCAGATGCAGGGTATGTCTGGCAATCACCGGGCCCACCACGCCTTCCCAGGCGGATATCAGCCGGATTTCATTCACCTTGTCCGAAAGATGATAGCGTTCCAGCATCTGCCGTATCGCTTCCCTGATGCTTATTTCATCGCGCCGGCTCACAGGCAGCTGATGGTATTGGAGGCGGTGATATGGAATATCTTATGATCAAGCTGGATCTCCCTGAATATCTGTTTTATCCGTTCCGGATGCGTATCCGTGATCATCACCTGCCCGAAATTGTCTTCCCCGACCAGGCGGATGATCTGGGATACCCTTTTCTCATCCAGCTTATCAAAGATATCGTCGAAGAGCAAGAGGGGCTTGAAACCCTTGAGCCTGCGGGTATATTCAAACTGGGCAAGGCGCAGGGCTACCAGGAAGGACTTCTGCTGTCCCTGGGAACCGAATTTGCGGACCGGCAGTCCGCGTATGGTAAATGACAGCTCGTCCTTGTGAATGCCGGTGGTGGTGAAACGCAGCAGCAGGTCGCGCCGGAGGCTTTCCTTCAGCAGCGCGGCAAGACCGGCAGTATGAAGCTGCGATTCATAGGCAATGCCCACTGTTTCCCTGCCCCCGCTGATGATATTGAAGAAGGTCTGGAAGATCGGAATAAACTCACGGAGAAATTCATCTCTTTTCCGGTGGATCAGATGGGCGGGATCGACAAGTTGCAGATCCCAGGCTTCGAGGGCAGTCGCAGCCATGGCGCTGTCTTCCGCCTGTTTCAGCAGGGAATTTCGCTGTTGAAGCACCCTGTTGTACACCAGCAGGTTATCAAGATATACCCGGTCGAACTGGGAGATGACCCCGTCGAGGTACTTCCTTCTTTCCTCGCTTCCGGAACCGATCAGGTCTGTATCACCGGGAGAGACCATGACCAGGGGAAACAGCCCGATATGGTCGGCCAGGCGGTCGTAATCCTTGCGGTTGAGCCTGAATTGTTTCCTCAGTCCGCGTTTCTGAATGCAACTGACCACATCCTCCTGGTCCCCGTTCTTCCTGTAATACCCGTGAATGGCAAAATACTCCTCCTCATCCCTGATATTCTGCATGTCCTGGGGATTGAAGCAGCTTTTACAAAAGGAAAGATAATACATGGCATCGAGGAGGTTGGTTTTGCCCACGCCATTATCCCCCACAAAGCAATTAATCTTGGGTGAGAGCTCGAGGTCAGCCTCGGGGTAGTTTTTAAAGTTGCTTAATGTCAGATGTTTAAGATACATACGCTGCCTGCTGGTGCATGCGGATCAACAGGCAAATGTAAGCCGATTCGGCGAGATGCAGGGGATTATTCCGGGAAAAGATCAGAAAGGCGGGTGGTGATGGTGAGGTAGTTGGGCGAGCCTGAAAGATGATAGGTCGAGCGGCTGTAGTTAAACTCTATTTTCTTGATCCTCACTCCAATGCCCCAGGAGAAACCGACGGTCGACATGCGGGTGACCACCCCCAGTTCCTTTCTCCTGCCGTAATTATACCCCACCCTGACGCTCAGGTTCTCAGAAGGGATGAACTCTCCGCCGATAATGATATGCCGGCCCAGGTTGTCGAAGAAATCGCCCACCTTGTCCTTTTCCACCGGCTGGTTGGTCAGCGGATCAACTTTGTCTTCCAGGGGATCGTCGTAGCTCAGGTCAAATTTGTCGATCCGGTCATAGATGATGGTGTAGCGAAAAGGGACATGCTTCAGTTTTTTTGAAATCCCGGCGAAAGCACTGAAGGGGAATGCTTCTCTTTCGCCCGAACGGTATGCCTTGAGCTGGCGTCCGTAATTTCTCAGCACCAGGCTTGCATGAAAACTTTTGTCATCGCTGCGGTAGGTGCCTGCGACATCCACGCCGAGGCCGTATGAGATGTCGTTGAAGAGGTCGGAGTAGACCAGCTTCAGTGCGGCACCCAGGCTGAAGTTGGAATCCAGGCTTCTGCCCCAGCCCAGTTGAAAGGCATATTCGGAGGCAGTGAATTCACCAAGAATATTGCCTCCGGCATCCGTTTGTATAAACTTACCGTAATTCACGAAATGAATGGAAGAGGCATAACTCCCGAGATCTTCCAGGGTGCCGGAGAAGGCCACGGAACCGCAGTTGATATCCGAATAGAAATCCAGGAAACTCATGGCCAGGGCTTTGTCCATCTTTGGCGAGATCAGCGAGGGGTTGGCCCAGGCCAGGGATACATCCTGGTCTGTAAGGGGAATGTTGGCACCCCCCAGTGCCGCAATCCTGGCCGAAGTGGTCAGGTTCAGGAACTGGTAGGTTCCGCCCGGACCGGACTGTGCCCGGATGACTGCCGGTTGACTCATCATACATACAATGAGAAAGAAAAGCAAATGGTTTTTATTCAGCATGGGCCTGGTTAATGTTCATTATTTGTGTTAAAGCCTTCAAATGTACATTTTTCTGACTTGCGGAAAGTTCATTCATTATGAATGTTGAATAACGTCATTACAGGGAATGTATTATACAGAAAAAACATGAGCAGAAGAATAAGGTGTTTCCGGGTTTAAAAGCAATCTTGCTTTAATATGGGAAATAATAAAGCGGTATCCCTTGACTTACCCGCCTCTTATCCTTATCTTTACATCCCACTTAAACACACCCCCTTCAATGAAAAAAATCAGAAACCGCATTTCAGTATATATATATATATATGCTGGTTAATTTACTATCAATTTCCCGGGCCTGTCCACAGCAAACATGCAGCGCTGCAGACGTTTTCCCGGCCACCGACAGCGGGTACCTGCAATTCAGCCATGCGTTCTCCTCTGATGACTACTGGATACGGTTTCAAACTTATTCGACTGATTATCAACTAATTTATATCTCTCCCGATGACAGTTCGGGAGCCACCTTACAGTATGTGATTTTGTACAAGGGAAACTACTGTGACAGCCTTAGTCTTAACGACAGTATTTCCCTGACACACAATGACACCGTCATTTGTAACTTTCAGCATCTTGACTCAGGTTTCGTTTATTTCCTGCATCTCAAGCGATTGTATGATACACTTGCAGGAGGAACACAACAGTGGTTCGACTACTTCATAGAGAATACTGAGGGAAAACAAGTCTCCTACTTTGATTTATGCACTGTACTGCAGAACGGATGCAACCCATTGAACCTGGTCAGCAACGGAGATTTTAGCGTCACAGGGGCTAATCCCCCTGCTACTGCTTACTTCTCAAGTGATTATGTTTATTATGATCCTGCCCTGCAACTGCCGGAGGGAGGTATTACAATGAACAACGATGCATCTGTGAACGCCACTCACTGGTGGGGTATGGGGTTGAATGGCATTGCCGACAAGTTTCTGCTTTGTAATGCATATCTCAACGGAATGGATACCAACGTCATATGGGAAAGCACCGTGACCGGCCTTGAGCCCTTCACTGATTATTATTTTTCGTTTTATGTAAGGGCGCTGGGCGACACCGGCTATATCGCATACAACGATCCGAATGTCAGGTTCTATATCAATGGTAACCTGATGACTTTCTCAAATGTTTACTCAGATCCAGCATTCACAATACCCGCTTCAACCGTAATCGTCCCGCGTACACTGCCATCGAAGTGGTTTCAGCTTTGCGGAACATGGGCCACAGATACCAATACCACTGCGGAACTCAGAATCACAATGGCTCAATCAATCAATGCAGGTAATGTATTAAGCGGTGATGACCTCGGGATAGATAAGGTGCATCTCAGTAAAATTATTGATGACATCAGCATTATTCCTTCAAACACAACTGTTTGCGCAGACGAAGGCGTGTTTTTAAACAGTTTGCTGACTGTCAGTGGCGGAATTCCACCATACAATTATCAATGGTCCAACGGATTTGTCTCTGTTCCTTCCTATGTTTTTCCGCCGTTTACCACAACATATTATGTGAGCGTCACCGACTCGGTAGGATGTATGGCAATCTCGCAACTCACCGTCAGTGTTACCATGCTGCCTGACGAGATCAACGGTCCGACCCATAATTGTGATACAATCGCGTGGTTTTACCTGAACGGATTACCCGGCGGGGCACAGGTTCAGTGGAGCTTGTCCTCACCTGTTTACGGAAACATTCTCTGGACTTCATCCGACCAGGATTCTGTCCTGCTGCAAATAGCACCTTTGCTTGTCCCGGAGGGATTTATGATACAGGCCTCAATATCGGCAGATTCCTGTTCAGCAGTCCTGGTAAAGACCATCTTTCCCTGCTGTTGTGAAGAGGCGCCAAATTCTTATGTTTTCATTGATGACACCCTCCAGGGTACGATTGTCCCGTTTGAAAACGTCGATATCTGCATACAGGGCAGCCTTTACATTGACACCCGGGTTGAATTCGGCGCAAACACCACTGTTACTTTTGGCCCGGATTCCAGGATTATCATCGGTGATGACGACACCCTTGTGCTCGGCGGAAATGTCATCCTTGGCGAAACCTGCGGTGATTTCATGTGGGACGGCATTTATGTAACAAATAATCAATCACTTGTAAAATCCGAGCCGGATCTGCTCCTGGGGAACGCGACAGTAAAAAATGCGAAAAACGCAATCGTCTCAAAATATGGTGGTAATTTTGATTTGGTCAATATTGATTTTTTGGATAATTACATCGGGATAAAGGTAACGGATTACTTCGCAGGAATACCTTCGTTTGTATATCCGCATGAAGGGAGTGTCCGGTCCTGTAATTTTTCTAATCAGTGGCCCGACAAACTGATCCATTTGTTGCCATTCATTGATGAACCTTGCCATGCCGGCATTTTTATTGAAAACGTAAACGGGATTTCCATCGGCGATCCTTCCATGGCCAAAAACAATTTCTCCTACCTTCAGACCGGAATCAAATTACTGAATTCCAAGGCAGTGATACGCGGCAACAGCTTTCATGACATCCCGGTAAGCAATACACCAACCTGGCCACCCGTTGAGGCGGCAGTACATTCCATGGGACTGGCCGGACCCGGAGGCTATGTAGACGGAGTGCTCACTGTTGGGCAGCAGGCCGAAGAAAATGATTTTGCCGGTTGCTATCTGGGCGTCTATTTTCATGGCATTAAACAAAGCGCACATGTCATGGCCAACAGGTTCACCGATTGTGTTTACCCGGTTTACGGAACGGATGCGTCTTATCCCGTCTTTGTGATGGACAACATCATGACAACATACAGTATCGGGACAGATTATCCCGGAGTAGCAATAACAGTGAAAAACGGCGGATCCAAGTTCAGTAAAATTGATTTGCGCATCATCAACAACAACATCCTGGGGATGCGAAACGGGATTAACATTTCCAATCACAACGGCCAGGTGGAGAATCTCAATATTGCCATCAATAATATCGTATTCTATGATAAAAATGTCGTCAAAAGGTTTGGGATCAATGTGGAACATTGCTATCATCCTGACATCTGGGCAAACTACATACACCAGGCAGATCCCCCCGATGAATCTTTCGTACAGACAATCAGGGGAATACGTATCTCCGAATCCGTGCATGGTATCGTAAATGGAAATTTTGTGCATTTTATGGGTTCCGGCATCTATACCAACGGACTGCTCCTCAACACGCAGTTTATCTGCAATGTGTCGGACAGTTGTTACCACGGCTTTTTCTTCGGCCCGGGCACGGCGCTCTCATACCAGGGTTTGTACTCGCCCGGAGATAACGATAATAACTATAACCAGTGGATTGGCGAATACGACTCCCCCACCCAGTCAAAGGTTTCAACAGAAGCAGGTTTCATGCTGCTGCCCGGTGTGCAGTATTTACAAGATTCACTGGGAGATGAAGCATTTAAACTGGACGCGGATATCACAGATCCATCGCATCCATGTCATCTTCTTTTAGTACCAATACATAACCAGGACACCAACAATTGCATTTATTTCCATCACATCCCCTTTAAAGGAATGGATTCAGCAACACGTGAAAGCTACTTTGGTGACATCCTGCGCAGCAGCAATGAGTACCTGCAGTTTCTGCCGGAGTACCGTTCGTATGAGCAGGCTTATTTCCACCAGTACTTTTCCGAATTCCCCGGCAACTTATACCTCGGGGATCTGAACGATGCTCAGTACCAGCAGTTCTTTGACAGCCTCTGTAACAGCCAGACCGGCTATATCAATACGATCAAAAGGCTGATCTCCGAGAACAAAATTGACTCTGCGGTTGCCATGCTGCAGTTGCTGGACAATTCTGACCAATGGATGGAGAATTACCAGGTTGTTTATACCATTTATCTCAACACCTGGGCCAGAAATCTTTTCGATCTCAGCACCCAGGACAGGGATGATCTGATGGCGGTTGCCCTTCAAACACCCTATGAAGGCGGAGAGGCAGTCTATACGGCAAGGCTGATGCTGAACATTGACCCGGAGGATTACTATGTGCCCTACCGCTCACCGGAATTTGGAGAAGGCTGTTCAATGAATTCACTTAAAATCAGGCCCAATCCTGCTAGCAGCACCATAACGATTGAAATTCCCGATGCCGGGAACGAATTTTGCCAGATTGAAATATTTAATGAAACTGGAAAACTGTTGACAAAAACACAACTACCTTCGGTAAATGGTCTCATGATCATGAAAGTTGATAACCTGAAACCCGGGTTTTACCTTATTTATATTCACGCAGCAGGGTTGGTAAAGCAAACAGGAAAGCTGATAATTATTAAATAAAAATTACAATGAAAAAATTGATTATCAGCTTGTTAGTTATTGTGAATGGTGTATTATGTTATTCACAAAGCACTAATTTAGTGCCAAATCCAAGCTTTGAAGATTACACCAATTGTCCAAACAGTTACGGTTATCTTGAAAAAGCATTGCACTGGTTTGATGGTTGTGCAACATTATCGAGTTATTATAACTGTTGTGCCAATAACACATTTCCACATATTGGTGTACCTTATAATGGAGGATGCAATTATTTAATACCCAAATCCGGTAATGCATATGCGGGTATTTTTGCAGAACTATCACCAGACAACCGCCGGGCCTACCTGGAAGTGAGACTGACCGAGCCCTTGAAAGCTAATACGGGTTATCATGCGGGATTCTGGATTTGCATGTATGATTGTTTATATCTTGCCATGGATATGGCAGGCATGTATTTCTCAGTGGATTCCGTCTGGTGCCCGCAGAACCAGATTCCGCCGGTCAACCTGATCAATGCCGTGCCGCAGGTGAACAATACCCCCGGCAATGTACTCACCGATACGGCCAACTGGACGCTTATCTCAGGATATTTCAAAGCCGACGGCGGAGAACAGTTCCTGGTGATCGGTAACTTCTACCCCTGGAACCAGACCACCTGGTACTGGACTCAAATGCAAGGTTACCCGAGGGCATATTACTTCATAGATGATGTGTTTGTTTATGAGGATTCGCTGACAACCGGTGCACCACAGAACATTACACAACCCGATCCTGGTATCAATATCATTCCCAATCCTGCTAACAGCACCATAACGATTGAAATTCCTGATGCCAGGAATGAATACTACCTAATCAAATTCCTTACGGAGACAGGAAAACTAATAAGCTCTTCTGAGCAAGTTGCAGTCAATGGACTTGTTCTAATGAATGTTGATAAACTGAGATCCGGATTTTACCTTATCCATATTCAAACAGATAGAA
This sequence comes from Bacteroidota bacterium, assembly GCA_022709385.1. GTDB lineage: Bacteria > Bacteroidota > Bacteroidia > Bacteroidales > CAIXZF01 > JAKLIX01. The sequence continues at coordinate 304,140 of JAKLIX010000002.1, forward strand.
TAGTAAAATACACTGGTAAGCTGGTGATTATTAAATAATAAAGCCATGAAAAAGTTTATTACCACTGTATCTGTACTATTGATATCTTATTGGGGCCTCACACAATCATTGAATATGATTCCAAATCCGAGTTTTGAGGATTTTAGCAATTGTCCAACATTTCTCTTCCAAATTGAAAGGGCAACACCATGGTTTAGTCCCAACCAGTTATCCGCTGGTTATTATAATAGTTGTTCCAATAATATATTTCCACCTGTAGGTGTGCCTTATAATAATGGAGGATGTAATTATTTAATACCGAAATCAGGAGATGCATATGCTAGTATCTATGCAGAACAAGCACCAGACAATTGGCGAACTTACCTGGAGGTGAAACTGACTGAGCCACTACAAGCTGATAAAAGCTATCACGCAGGATTCTGGATTTGTTTTAATGATTGCCTCTTCCTGGCCATGGACATGGTTGGCATGTATTTCTCTGTGGATTCCGTCTGGTGCCCCCAGAACCAGATCCCACCAGCCTTTCTTATCAATGCTGTGCCTCAGGTGAACAATGCCGCGGGCAATGTACTCACCGATACAGCCAACTGGACACTCATCTCCGGGTATTTCAAGGCCGATGGCGGAGAGCAGTTTCTTGTAATCGGCAACTTCTACCCCTGGAACCAGACCACCTGGTACTGGACTCAAATGCAAGGTTACCCGAAGGCATATTACTTCATAGATGATGTGTTTGTTTATGAGGATTCGCTGACAACCGGTGCACCACAGAACAATCCACAACCCGTTCCTGGTATCAATATCATTCCCAATCCTGCTAACAGCAACATAACGATTGAAATTCCCGATGCCGGGAATGAGTTTTGCCAGATTGAAATATTTAATGAAACTGGAAAACTGTTGACTAAAACACAACTACCTGCGGTCAATGGTCTCATCATCATGAAAGTTGATAACCTGAAACCCGGGTTTTACCTTATTTATATTCACACAGCAGGATTGAAAAGGAAAACCGGAAAACTGGCAATCATTAAGTAATATAGTCATGAAAAAGTTGATTCCTAGTATATTTTTGCTATTGATATCCTATTGTTGCCTCCCACAATCATTGAATATCATACCCAATCCGAGTTTTGAGGATTTTAGTAGTTGTCCAACATATCTTTTCCAAATTGACAGAGCAATACCATGGTTTAGTCCCAGCCAGTTATCCGCTGGTTATTACAACAGTTGCGCCAATATTACATTCCCTCCTATTGGTGTACCTTACAACGGAGGATGCAATTATTTACTACCAAAGACAGGTAATGCATACGCGGGTATCTATGCAGAACAATCACAAGACAATAGGCGAACCTATTTGGAAGTGAAACTGACCGAGCCCTTGAAAGCTAATACGGGTTATCATGCGGGATTCTGGATTTGCATGTATGATTGTTTATATCTTGCCATGGATATGGCAGGCATGTACTTTTCGGTGGATTCCGTCTGGTGCCCGCAGAACCAGATTCCGCCGGTCTACCTGATCAATGCCGTGCCGCAGGTGAACAATACCTCCGGCAATGTACTCACCGATACGGCCAACTGGACGCTTATCTCAGGATATTTCAAGGCCGACGGCGGAGAACAGTTCCTGGTGATCGGCAACTTCTACCCCTGGAACCAGACCACCTGGTACTGGACTCAAATGCAAGGTTACCCGAGGGCATATTACTTCATAGATGATGTGTTTGTTTATGAGGATTCGCTGACAACCGGTGCACCACAGAACAATCCACAACCCGATCCTGGTATCAGGTTCTTCCCTAATCCTACCGGCGATAAGATCAACTTCCACACAGAAGGTCAGATAACAGAAAAAATTGTAGTTACCCTGTACACGATGGATGGAAGAAAAGTGAAAGAAATCATTTTACCATACCTTCAAAAAGAAACTGAAACTGACATTTCAGGTATTCCTGAAGGCTTTTACATGGTAAGCGCTTCAATAAAAGACAAACGGATAAGAAAGGATAAGATTTTAATTATCAGGTAAATATACTGATTCCTGACAGACAGGTTTGCGGAATTAAGTTGCTTAGAAGGAGCAAGCCGAAAATATACTCATACTAAACAGCTTTGCATGCGCAAACCTGTCAAGTATGAGTATAAGTTGAAGCCCTTCGGGCAAACCCTGCATGGGTAATACCGAAACATGATGCAGCCGGATTTGACAAGCTGGGAAAAAATTCCGTATTTCGTGGATTAAATCTGTCCATGGAAAAGATCCTCTTCCTCGACACCACACATCCCATCCTTCCCGAACAGCTTACACGCGACGGCTACGGCTGTGATTATCACACCACGATCAGCCGCAAGGACTGTAAGGAGGTGATCGGTCAGTACAGCGGTATCATCATCAGGGGGCGGATCAGGCTCGACAAAGAGATGCTGGAGCGGGCCGGCAGGCTGAGATTCATCGGCCGGGCCGGTGCCGGGATGGAAGGCATAGACACGGCCTTTGCCGAAAGCCGGGGCATACATTGTCTGAATGCCCCCGAAGGCAACCGCGATGCCCTCGCCGAGCACAGTTGCGGCATGCTGCTTTGCCTGCTGAACCACCTCATCCGGGCCGACCGGGAGATACGCCTGGGACTGTGGAAAAGGGAGACAAACCGGGGAGTGGAACTCAAAGGCAAAACCCTTGCCATCATCGGTTACGGAAATATGGGAAGCGCCTTTGCTTCGAGGCTGAGAGGATTTGACATGGAGATCCTTGCCTATGACAAGTACAAACAGGGATTCGGCGATGCATGCGTGAAAGAGACCAACATGGAAGAAATCTTCGCCAGGGCCGACTTTCTGAGTCTCAATGTGCCGCTGACCGAAGAAACCGCCTACCTGGTAGATGCACGCTACCTGGAAAATTTCAAAAAAAACATCATCCTGATCAACACCAGCAGGGGGAAAGTTGTTGATACAGCAGCCCTGGCTGCCGGCCTGCAATCCGGAAAAGTGCTCGGCGCTGCCCTCGATGTGATTGAATATGAAGGATTATCCTTTGAAAACCTGGATGAAACGCTGCTGCCGGATGCTTTCCGCACCCTCTGCCAATCCGACAAGATCATCCTTTCACCCCACATCGCCGGCTGGACGCTTGAATCGCACCGGAAACTGGCCCTGGTGCTGCTTGAAAAGATCAGGCAATTAAAATGATAACCAAAGTATATGAAGCAAAGCAACAAAATTTTCAAGGGCAAAACCCTTGCCATCCTCACAGGGGGCGGAGACACTTCGGCCCTGAACTCCAGCATTGAATCCATCCGCAACCGGGCTTCGATGCTCGGCTTTAAGGTGTACGGCATCCGTCACGGATGGAAAGGACTGCTGGGCGACGGAGATGTACTCGATCTCACCCATCAGCCTTATGACGGCTGGTATGGAGGAACCGCCCTGCGCTCGAGCCGGACCAACCCCTTCCCCTCTAAGAAAAACCCCGAAAGCCGGGTACCACAGGTATTGCGTAACCTGGAACGGTACAAGATCGATGTGCTGGTTTCCATCGGCGGCGACGACACCAACGGGGCCGCTAAAAAACTCTATGAAACGGAAGGCATTCCGGTGATCGGCTTCCCGAAGACTATAGATAATGATTTGAGAACCAGAACCATCCATCTTTGTCAGGGAACACAGACCGAAGCAGTGCTCTGCCCGGGTTTTCCATCTGCCGCCCAGGCCATCATGGAATTTACGGCAAGACTAAAGACAACGGCCGAATCCCACTCCCGCATCATGGTGCTGGAGGTGATGGGCCGCGATGCCGGCTGGCTCACCGGAACGGCCGCTTTTGGCGGTGCTTCGATGGGACTGATCCCGGAGGTGGAAATGAGCAGGGAACGGAAGGACTTCTTCTTTGAACTGGTGAAAGAAGCTTATATGAAGTCCCCAAAGAAAAGCCTGATCATCCCTGTTTCGGAGGGCGTACGCTGGTACGACGAGAAGACGGGCAAACTGGATGTGGTGTATGCCTCTTCCGAGGTGGATGAATACGGACACCCCCGTTTCGGAGGCATCAGCGGGGTGATCGCTTCCGAGATCAGCCAGCGGTTGAAGATCGAAGCCAGGGCGCAGATCACGGGTTATTTTCCGCGATCGGGTGCCTGCAGTGCTTATGACAGGCGGCTGACGATGACCCTGGCCGACAAAGTGGCGGATTTGCTGCTCAGGGAAGAATACGGCCGTATGCCGGTGATGGAAAAGATCACGCCCTATGTGGAACTGGAAGAATTCAACACCACTTCCATCGATATGGGCGACGTGGGCAACAAACCCCTGCCGGAAGCGTATTTCGACATCAATACATACAGTTTCAACAGCGCTTACATGGATTTCCTGGCTCATATACTCGGGAAACCCGCTTTTCCGGAATTTGAATACGACTTCCCGGTAGTGATCCCCTTCGGCTGATTTCAGGCATTGGGCATAAAGCGGATGGGCAGGGTGAGCAGGACTTTCACCGGCTGACCGTGCCTGCGGCCGGGTGTCCAGGCCGGCATCATTTTCACCACGCGCATGGCTTCGTTATCGAGCAGGGGATCCACGCTGCGGGCAACCTTAACGCCTTCCACCCTGCCAAACTGGTTGACAACAAAGCTGATGTGCACCACGCCCGACAGCTTCCTGCTGAGGGCATCCTGGGGATATTTGATGTTGTCGCGAAGAAAACGGTCCAGTGCCGGCTTGCCGCCGGGGTACTCAGGCAAACGTTCCACCCTGATATACACCATACCCGAATCTGCTCCCGCTCCGCTCCCCTTCAGTTGCAGCTGATCACCGGTCTTTGCCGTGGTATCGCTGATGTCCTGATTTTTCTTTTCCCTGTCCTCATCCGCTACCTTATCTTTAACCACCTGCGGTTCCTCTTCCGCCTGCACTTCAGGAACAAGGGTTTCATCCGCAGGTTTCTGCAGGGGTGCATCCGGGGGTGGCATCAGTTCATAGTCCGAACCCAGATTCATCATCTCATAGGCTGCGAGGATCTCCCCCACGGTCACTGTCGGCCTGGCTGCCGTATAATAATACACCTGGAGGCCGGTAAACACCAGCACAACGAAAAGGGACCCGGTCAGCAGAGACCAGAACAGGAGACGGTTGTACCGCTTCCTGAGGTCATACGCCCCGTAGCTGCGGTTCCGCCTTTCGAACACAATATCATCCAGGGGTGTGATCATCGGCTGCTATTCCTTCTTTTCTCAGGCACAAAGGTAACAAGCTGACTGAAGCGGGGGACTATCCCGCCGTCCTTTTATATCTGTGCCACATCCGGCCGATAACGAGAAGAATAAACGCGCTTCCGGCCAGAAACACCAGCCAGTTGAAGCGCTGCGGGATAAAAGCCGCTATGAGTCTTTCTGCTTCAGTCCCGGCTTCAAGCCCACCGAACAGTCCGCTGCGATATAAAAGAAGCCCGTAGTCCTCCAGAAAAGCATAAAGAATAAGCAAGGCCCCGCCCACCAGGATCAGCCAGTCGTTCCGTGACAGCACCGGCCTGGTCCCGGCATCAGACATCTTCAGGATCAGCAATGCCAGCAGGATCATCATGACACAGCAGATCAGCGGTGCCAGCACCGGTCCCACCCAGGCCCAGGGGATCAGAAACAGGATATCCCAGGTGAGAAAAGAGGAAGGCCAGCCGAGCAAGAGTTTCAGTCCCAGATAATAGGCGATGTCCCACACGGCAAAAGCCAGCAGGAACCAGGCAAAGAACCTGATCCCGCGGCCGGCTAACAACGCGATGCCCAGCAACATGACCAGGGTGGCAAATTCCCTGAGCAGCTCAATCCCGTATAGCCGCGGTGAAAATGCCGCCAGGGGAAAAGAAAAGCCCCCGGGATAGTATAGTTCCCGGAGATAAACCACCACGATGGTTTCAAGCAGGCCCATGGCTGCAGCAAAGATGCAAAGAAGGATGATCGTACGTTGTACCATATTTTTTCTGAAGGAGATCAATGTCATGATAACTGAAAAGCGGGATAAAAATTTTATCAGAGCGCCGTGAACCGTGAGCAGTACATGCAGGACAAAGGATCATGTTTTTTCGCTTATTTTGCAGCGTTTGCTGAAACTTGAACGGATGAGACACATCACCCGCACGGTTTGGATATTGTCCATTGTCAGTCTGCTTACGGATACTGCCAGTGAGATGTTATATCCCGTGATGCCCGTTTACCTGAAGACTATCGGCTTTTCGTTTGTGCTGATCGGGATACTGGAAGGGATAGCAGAAGCTGCGGCAGGCCTTAGTAAGGGCTACTTCGGCAAACTTTCGGATCTGAGCGGGAAACGGCTGCCGTTTGTCAGAACGGGATATGCGCTGAGTGCCATTTCAAAACCCCTGATTGCAGCGATGGTATTCCCTGTGTGGATTTTCTTTGCACGGACCATGGACAGATTGGGCAAAGGGATCAGGACGGGGGCCAGGGATGCCATGCTTTCACAGGAGAGCGGTATTGAAAGCAAAGGAAAGGTTTTCGGATTTCACCGCTCGATGGACACATTAGGGGCGGTTGCAGGTCCTGTTCTGGCCCTGCTGTACCTTTATTACCACCCCGCAGATTACAGAACGCTGTTTTTCCTGGCGCTGGCACCCGGAGTGTTAGCCATCATGGCAACATATCTTTTAAAGGAAAAGAAACCAGGCTTCAGGCCCGGCCGCAAGCATGCCACTTCATTTCTCTCTTTCCTGAAATACTGGAAGGCAAGTCCGGAAGCCTACCGGAAAGTAGTTGCAGGAATGCTGTTTTTCACCCTGTTTAACAGCTCCGATGTGTTCCTCCTTCTGAAGGTCAAACAGGCCGGCCTGGACGACACTGCTGTTATCGGAGTGTACATTTTTTACAACCTGGTCTATGCACTCACGGCCTTACCGCTTGGTATGCTTGCTGACCGGATGGGACTCCGGACAGTGTTCAGCGGCGGACTTGTTTTGTTTTCCATCGTTTACCTGGGTATGGCATTTACCTCCGAACTGAAGATATTTCTTGTTCTTTTCTTTCTTTACGGACTGTACGCAGCGGCTACGGAAGGCATCTCTAAGGCGTGGATCTCCAATATTTCATCTTCAAAGGACACGGCTACCGCGATCGGCACACTGACCGCATTTCAAAGCATCATGACCATGCTGGCCAGTTCCCTGACAGGTCTGATCTGGTATCAGTACGGAGCAACTGCCGCGTTTGTGCTCTCGGCCGCGATGAGCCTTGCTACAGCGGTGTACTTCATGGTTCTAAATCCTAGTCTTGGTTTACAGTGATCTTTCCACTCAGCAGGGATTTCCAGGGCTGGCGGTTTTTTCGCATGACAAGGAGGGAAGCCAGGATGGCCAGTACGATGGTGATCAGCCTTGGGACGTTGAGGGAGGCATTACCCAGGACATTTTCCCCTGCATCATACAGGACCCACGACAAATTCATCAGCACATGCATGAAGAGCGGGAACCAGAGGTTCCAGCCCCACATCAGGTAAAAGAGGGCAAAGCCGACGGATGCCGTGGCGGTGAAAAGAAAGACCTGCAGGGCTTCGGCCGGGGACGCGGCCTGGTAAAGGTGCCCCAGGCCAAAGACGGCAGACGGCAGCAGCAGGGCAGCCCAGAAATTCCAGCCGGCCAGCCTCACCAGCAGCCCGAGCAGAAAGCCTCTGAATACGATTTCTTCGTTGAACCCGGCCCACAGCGCGCCTGTGGCAATACCGGACAAAGAAAGGCTTACCTGCTTATCGGTCACAAACCAATACCCGGCAAGCATGGGAAGGCAACACAGGAATGCAGCCGCCAGAGCTTGAAGCAGTCCGCGCCTGAGCCCAAGCAAGTGCAGGGCATTTTGGAAAGAACGGCCTGCAAGCAGGTAAGTCGCCAAAAGGCAGATCACAAGACCCGTACCCTGCACCATCAGCAGCCTTGCCTCAGGGGGGAGGCTGTTGTATCGTTCCGTGCCGAAGATGAGATACGCAAAGGGATAATGCAGGTAGTGGACCAGCAGGAATACAACTACCAGCAGCAGGCTGACGATCCATCGGTTTTTTAAGTGCATCGCTCCCACGGCATTAGCGGGTCAACAGGAGGAGGGGTTTCAGATCCGTCCCCTGTCCGGGCCGGTAAAGGCCAATATAATACAAGCCTGAGGACAGTCCGCTGAGCGAGAGGTTCACACTGGCTCCGTTTGCCATAGTTTCCCTTGACAACAGGCTCCCGCAATGGCTCATGATGAATACCTCCGCGGCCTCCAGGCGGCAGGAAGGACAGTTTATCCGCACTGTTTCCGTTGCCGGATTGGGAAAGAAACCCCAGGCATTCCCTTCACCCGTCAGTGATGGAATGTCAGCACTGGTGACCTGGATTTGCTGCGTCAAGGTATCAAACATACTGCAATGTGAGGCTATCAGCCTTACTGCATAGGTACCGGGAAGGGAATACTGGTGCTGCGGATCAGGCTGGGTGGAAGTTGTACCGTCGCCGAAATCCCAGAGGAAATGATTGGCATACAGAGAGTTATTGGTGAAGCTGAACACTCCCCCACCCTGGTCAAGGTAAGTGAAGTCGGCTGCCGGGTCGTACTTGCCGATGTTCCAATACCAGAGGCTGTCGTAAACGACCAGTTTCGCAGCCAGGCGGATGGCACCGGCATCCGGGGGGGTGAGTGTATAATCGAAGGGGATGGCGGATGGATCTTTGCGGAAGATGGCTGTATAGAAGGCACAGGCGGCGGCGTAGGAGCCGGCTTCGGAGGGATGGCTTTCGTCGGACGAGTAAAGTTCAATGGAGGGGTAATGGTGCCGGATATATCGCCAGACCGCGCCCACCGGGCTTACAACGGCCTGGTTGTCGTTGGCCATCATCTGGTAGCGCAGCCGTAAGAGGCTGTCCATGCCGGCATAGGTACAAACCGGAGGCCAGTTGGGGCAATTCTGGGCATCCCCGTTCTTCCGGCCCCAGGTCATAAAGAACATGGTCTCCCCGCAGGAGTTGTACTGGCTGACCATGCTGTCGAGCAAGGCAGCAAAGGGGAAACACTGGGTCTGCACCTGGTTAGGCGGGAAGGACGGCAGCTGGCTTTGTTCCTGGAGTACCACGAAGTCCCAATTCCCTTGCTGGATCATGGAGAGGGAGGTGGCATTGGTGGAATGCAACTGGAAGGTATAGCCTCCGGGAGTATTGCTTTCGACCATCAGTGTATCACCCGCTGCCTGAGCGAGGTTCACCGTGATTTGCGGCAGGTCGTTGGCATAGGTATAGCTGTTTCCCAGGAACAGGACATTTTTTGCGCCGCCCTGGGCAAGGAGCGAAAACGGCAGGAGCAGGACGCAACAGGCCGTCAGCCGGAGGATCAGGCCAGCTGGGCCACTCCCACCACGTAATTCTTCCCGTAAACTTTGGCGCATTTCGGACAGGTAGTATAATAGAAATACAGTTTTTTCAGATTCTTCCCCTCTGCTGCCACATACCGCTGCATGTCGGTGCACCACTTGCGGGCGTCGCGGTAGGGGCCCTCATAGACTTTTGTGAGGAATTGTCCGCTGAGCCGTTCATGACGGAGGCCCGGCACCTCCCGGTTCACCCCGATCAGGTGTTCGCATTTCCAGGGAGAGGGATCATGCGACAGCATCACAAAGTCCTTCATATCCGTTATGGCCTGGTGTTTATCAATGGATCCCATCACCCTTTTCATCATTTTGCCCATCCCCAGGGGAATGTGCATGATGGCAGGATTGTGCTCCTTTACGAAAAGTTTGTCGGTCCAGACAAATGCTTTTTTATCCCAGGGCTCCGGGTTGAAGCGCGGACAGCAGCCGGTTTCTGACTGATCTTCCATAGTGTACGGATTATTGAAATAAGCACAAATATACATAATCTATGAGAAAAATCACTTTACTTCTGCATAATGCAGGAATTTTTAAAAAAAACTTGACTTTATCTTTGAAAATTCTTAGATTTGCGATTAAATTTTTTTTCTTTAAAATTAAGCTAAAATGAAAAATCAATCATTGGTTCAATTTGCGATTGCATTCATTGGCTTTATGGCCTTCTGCGGAGAAATTATTGCACAAGAGGAAATTTGTCTCTATGTTAACAATAATTGCCAAACAAGTTGTACAGCACCAATTAAATTTCAAGCTTGTATTTACATTAATGATGAATCACAGTATTGCTATGAATGCGAATATATTTCATACATTCCAACTGATCCAGATCATCCATTATGCATTGAATTTAATAACTGTGAGGCTGAACCAGAAGGAGATATTGTTATTTTAATCCATACAGAAGACACCAATGGTCATTGGTGTTGTGCAGGTGAATATGAAGGTCATTGGAACGAATGGGGTGAAGTGTTCGAAGTAGATCTCGAAAACTGGCCATGATCAAAGAGTTTAGCATTATTCTTTAATCAATCAAGAATCGAAAACATCATAATACTCTTTGAACTGTACATATATACAGACACAAAGCAGGTTCGCAAAGACCATAGTTCAATTCAGTTTTCGAAGTTTGACATTAAACATCAGTGCCTCAAAATTTTATTCAGAAATAGCATAAAATTTGTCAATTCGGATTGAAAGTCGCTAATATGCCGTTAAAAACCAAAAAAAATGATTCCGTCCATCAGGTATTGCCTGCCCTGGTGTATTACTGCCGTGCTGATTCTGCCAGGTAAAGCGCAGCAACTCATCGAATGGGAAGGATACACCTCATACAATAACGTCATTTGTATGCTGGATCTGGACACAGCCGTATTGGTTGGATCAAGCGGAGGTTTGGTGAATATTAACTGTTTCAGCTACCAGGCAACTTATCTGAATAAACCAGCCTGGCCCATGCCCGACAACAACATCCGGTGTATTGACAGAGCCCCCGACGGGAGTATCTGGATTGGCAGTAATTGTGGACTCACCATGTGGCAAGGGAACAACTGGTCACATTATTCCTCCCAAAACACGATCATGCAGGTGGATGATGTGACTGCCCTGCATTATTCTGATTATCATCATGCCTTGTTTGCCGGACTGAAGAACGGCAATCTGATCCGGATTGATACTTCCGGCTGGAGTCTGGTTACAGGATCATCCGGTCTGTTACCCCAAAACCAGATTTACGGCATCCAACACGATTCCAATGGGAACATTTGGGTATCAACACATTCATACGGGATGTACCAATTCGACGGGAACAACTGGCAGAACCTCAACCCGGGGTCCAACCCATGGTTCCATATGGTTTCCTCCTTTATCGTTGATCAAACCGGATTGCTTTGGGTTGCATACGGAGCACCTTCATTACTCTACAGCTACAACGGCACTGCCTGGAGCAGCCATGGATCTTACGGAGGTTCAGTCTTTACCTGCATGAGTGCCGACAGCTTAAACAATTTGTGGCTAAGTTCATCGACAGGCCTTGTGATCTTTGACGGAACCACATTCAGCTATCATCCTGCCAATTCCATGCTGACTTTCAATGAACATGCAACACATCTTTACAAAAAAGGCCAAAACATTTGGGTGGGATATTATTATCACGGAGTGGATTTTTTCAACGGAACGGCTGTCACTTATTTCCCGCTTGCACCACACTTACAATCTAACCGGGTACTTGACATTGCATTTGATAAACCCGCCGCCAAAGTCTGGTTTGCCACCTACAATATTGAACAAAAAGTATTTGCATGCAGTTATAACGATACCGTATGGGAAAACATCACCCCCCTTAACTCGCCCATTACCAATGCAGTGATTACTTCTATTGCCGTTGACAGCAACTCCTCCCTTTATCTCGGAACACAGCATGAAGGTCTCTGGGCCAGGGTGGCAAACAACTGGACCCACTATTCAAGTTTAAACAGCAATATTTGCACGGATTACATCAGTACCCTCGCTATTGATAAAAACGGGCAGTTGCTCATCGGTTTCAGGCAGGGAATGGTGCAGGCATTTTCCAACGGCAGCTTCAGCACATTGATCCAGGATCCATCCCTGAAGTGCATGATCAACCATATTGAGCCCGAAAACAACGCTTTGTTCTGGCTTGCTACCGATACGGCAGGATTAGTCAGCTGCGACTACAATTCCCACTCCTTTTTTAACACAGCCAATTCCGGACTTCCTTCCAACCATGTGGAAGAAGTTAAAATCAATGCTTTGCATCAGTATTGGATAGCCACAGATTCCGGACTGGCGGTATATGATGGTCTGAACTGGTCGGTTTACAACACCGGGAACTCCGGTATGAGTGACGACCGGGTAATCACCCTGACATTCGGACCCGACAGTACTGTAATCATTGGAACGAAACAAAACGGAATCAACACCTTAAAAACAAATACCTGGACCGCTTATACGAAATGTTTTTCCCCATTGTGTGCCGACATAAGCTTTCAGGCGGCCACCGGCCCGGACGGACGGATCTTTCTTGGCACAAATGGTGGTGTAAACATCTTTAAAACAGATAATATCACGGCAAGTCCTTCTTATTCAGCAGCGCTTTCCTGCCGGATTTATCCGAATCCGTGTACAGATCGTTTAACTTTTGAAGTGCAAGGAACGCAAAGTCGTGTCATTTCCGTTGATTGTTTCAATATTTATAGTCAACTGGTATCTCCGGTTTATGAAGGAACGATGCTGAGCGGTGATTGCCGGTTCACATGGGATACCGGTAAACTGGTCCCGGGCATGTATTTTATCAGGATAAGGGATGGACAGACGCTGGTTTCAACTAAACTGGTTAAGCAGTAAGCAGCGATGGGGTAATCACGTGTGCGCGTGTGTACGTGTTCACGAGTGCACGTGTCCGCGGGTAAACGTATGCGTGGGTGGACGGGTGTGAAATCAGCAAACCGCTTTTGAGATTAAAACCACGGGTACCAGGCAGGATATTGATAAACTCCGGATGTTATCGGCACAACTGGGCATCAGTGAATATTATGTCGTAAGCCTTAATTTCCGTGATTACGAACGATTGGTGTTACCTATGTGTTTTTAGGGATAAATAGCTCACTATCCGCTCACCACCAACTGGCAGGTATAGCGGCTGCGGTGTTCCAAAAGCACTTCTCTCCTGCCGGCCAGGTAGTCGGGGATATCCTCTGTATAATTCCGGATGGTGACCATGGTGAGGTTTTCATTGTAGCGGACGATGTAATGCTCTGAAAGACTGCTGAAAAGAGTCATTCATTTTCAACCCCTTCGGAGCTTTTGTGGGGTAAGCCCGAAGGGCTTCAATTTATACTCATACTTGACAGGTTTGCGCATGCAAAGCTGTTTATACCGACACATAGTGGGTCTTCAGTAAAAGATCTTCAGAGCGGTGTACGGTATTACTGGTTCTAAACACCACTGTTTCACACTGCTGTCAAGAACCAGTTAAGTTTGAGTAATGCCGTACACCCCTGGATCGTAATTTTCCCGAAAACTCACTCCGTGTCGGTACGAATAGCCCCGGACCGTGTCCGGGGAAAAGACGTCAGCCGGCAGATACAACCCGGAATGGATTGAATGTGGGCAGGTGAGCGGAGATATTCAAGCCCTTCAGGCTTGTGATGTCCGGGTCGGCATTTTCGCTTAGATTCTTTATACCGATGACTCTGGGAGCACTTTTTTCGCATTCCTGTGTTCTATCGGTATACCATTATCCAAATCTATTCTGAATTCCGTAGTTTATTATCTTTACTTAATAATAAAAGATGATTCACAGCATAAGAGGGTGATTACTTTTAAGATATCAATTTTATAATTATCAATATGAAAAGAATGACCATTTTAGCAAGTCTGTATATATCGGGCATAATCTTTCCATGTAATCATTGTTACTCACAGTGGATACAACAAGGATTGGGTTTTGAGCTTCCGGGTCGCGCTGCTGTCCAGTTAATAGCAATCAATGAAAATGTTGTATGGGGAATTGGTAGAATTGTTAATTCAGGTATGTTTATTCAAACTGTTGTACGAACACTGAACGGTGGTTTGAACTGGGAACTCATCAATATTCCCGGCTACCCTGATAACTCAATGTACAATTTCTCTGCTGTTGACCAGGATCATGCATGGTTTGTTTTAATTGCTGGTACACCATCAACTTTAACTATGGTACGTACCACTGACGGGGGACAAACTTTTCAGGAAATGAATCCGGTTTTTTATCCGAATACAATTGTCACAGGTGTCCATTTCTTTGATGTGAACCGTGGATTCGTATCAGGTTATTCAAATACGCTGGGAATCATGCGCTTTTATACCACGGATGATGCCGGTCTTACCTGGCAGTGCTGGGACTCCTCGTATATTTTAAACCAATATATACCAAATGAAAGCATTGTCCCTAAGTATACCGTAAAAGACAGCATGATCAGGTGTATTTCGTCAAATGGAAGGATGTTCACATCCCATGACTGGGGCAGGCACTGGTCGGTAAATATAACTCCTTTCTATATTAACACTTCTGTATATCAGATTGCGTTCAAGGAAAACATGGTGCAAGGCCTTGTCTGGGGGTATAATGCACTGTATGAAACCTTTAACGGTGGCATTACCTGGAGTCAGGTTATACCTGGTGTTGATAATGGTCAAGGAATCGTCTGGATCCCAGGTACATCCAACACTTGTATCCGTTTTTCCACCTCTATTAATGAAGGTTGTTTTTATAGTACTGATGGCGGTCATACCTGGACCGAATTTCCAGAATTACACGGGAAACAACTGACTGCATCGGCCTGGTGGGATAATCAAACCGGTTGGATCGCTGAATATACAAAGGAACCTGACCCACCGGCCACGGGGATGTTCAGGTTTGACAGTATTTTTACAGCGGTCCCTCCTGTCCGGCAGGATGATCTCATTGAACTCTGGCCAAATCCGTGCAACGAAATCCTGCATCTTCAAAAGTTCAACATCTTCAGATCACATGCTGATTTCCAGGTAATGAACAGCCTGGGTCAGATCCGGACCGATGTGTCTTTCACAGCCGGCGATCATAAGGATAAAATATTGATGAATGTCAGTCAGCTTTCTGCCGGTTTATACTTTTTAAGAATCAGTACGCCTGATAAGATCTACTGTAAAAAATTTGTAGTGGCTAAATAAACCGATCCAAGCACACGAATCACCCACTCACCACCAACTGACAGGTATAGCGGCTGCGGTGTTCCAAAAGCACTTCTCTCCTGCCGGCCAGATGATCGAGGATATCCTGTGTGTAATTCCGGATGGTGATCAGGGTGAGGTTTTCATTGTAGCGGATTACAAAGCGGCCGGAGAGTTCGTGAAAGAGGGCTTCCTTTTTCTGCCCCGGATCATCCATGCAGACCGAGAAGCTGATGGCGGAGTTCTGCATCACATTGACGGTCAATCCGAGTCGTGAAAAGACGCCGAAGATTTCATGGAGTTTTTCTTCGTTTACATAAGAAAAATCGCGGGTGGAGATGGAAAGCAGCAGTTGTTTGTCTTTGTGGATATAGCAAGGGATACGGGATTCAGTGGATTCCTCCCCGCAAATGAGGGTACCCTGTTCTGAAGGATCGGAAAATGACAGTATCCGCAAGGGGATATTTTTGTTTTGCAGGGGTTTGATGGTATCGGGGTGGATGATGCCCGCTCCGTACCAGGATAACTCCAGTGCTTCCTTGTAGGAAGTCTTTTCAATGATCCGGACGTCGCTGAAGTACCTGGGATCGGCATTGTACAGGCCGGGCACATCTTTCCAGATGATAAGTTCTTCCGCATCGAGGATATAGGCCAGGATGGCTGCTGAGAAATCAGACCCTTCCCTTCCCAAGGTGGTATGGGAACCGTCTTCCGCCCTGGCGATAAAGCCCTGGGTGACGGCCACCGCCTGGAAGAGGGACTCCTCAAAAAAAGGCAGCAGTTGCTGTTTCACCTGCCGGATGCTTTTCTCCCAGTTGACCCCGGCCCTTCTGTAGCGCTTGTCGGTCACGATCAATTCACCGGCATTGAACAGGGTGTTTTGAATCCCAGATTCCGAAAGATAACGGGAAAGGATCATGGCTGAGAATTGCTCGCCGTAACCCACGATCTGATCATATTCGTAGTCGAAATTACCGCCGGGGGGCTGGCTCAACAATCCGGAAAGTTCCGCCGTTTTCAGCAGAAAATCCTGATACACAGGATGGGAAGAATCGGGAAAGAGTGCCGCAACGATTTTAAGGTGAAAGCTGATGACATCCGACAGCAATCCCTGCAATTCCCGCTGATCCCCTGTATAAGCCTTCACCAGGGCTTCCAGTGCATTGGTCGTTTTTCCCATGGCTGAAACCACCACCATCAGGGGCCGGCCGGGATAACGCTTGAGGATTTCAGCCACATTCCGGACGGCATCCGCATCTTTCACCGAGGCGCCCCCGAACTTAAACACCAGTATTTTCTTTTGCACAGGATTTAATTTTAATGCTTTGTTTTATTGCCGGGACAATTTCAACACCTTAGCCCTGAGTGTTTCTTTTCCCGTATTCACGAACAGGATATAACAAGCCGGATCCAATCCTGAAAGGTCGACAGGATCGTCAGGATGCAACAGTTGCATTTGTACGACCTGTCTTCCCGACAGATCGCAGATCGTGAGCGTGGGACTTCCCTTCGGGGGACAGGGAAAATTCAGCCGTATATGTTGTTTCGCCGGATTCGGATATACGGAAAGCATGGCGGCGGGGCCGTGCGGTATTTCATCCACGGCGCCTGCAGGTTCCATGGTAAGGCAAAGCAGTTGCAGATGCTGCATGAACCACATCCTTCCCTGGCTGTCCGCGAGGAAATTCCAGACCGTTTCGCTGCACAGGGGGGAATTCGAGGCGTCGAAAAAAGACCAGCCATTCCAGTCGTAAAGTGCCAGACCATTTTCAATGCCATACCAAATCCTGCCGGCCGTATCTATCCCGAGCAGCCCCTGGTCGGGGGCAGGCAGGCCGGTGTTGTTCTGGTCGTACAGATTCAGGTTACTGCCGTCAAAACGCATCAGTCCGATAAACATGCCACCGGAATAAAAATCGAACCACAGCATGTCATCCTCGTCAACATGCAGGTTTCTGACCTCAGGCCAGGGATGGCTGAAGAAAGCCTCATCGTAAACCGTCCAGTCAGTTCCCTGGAGCATGATCATGCCGCTTTGCCCGTTGCTGAGCCAGATCTGTCCCTGTTTACCGGCCGCAGCGTCATACAGGATGTCGATAAAAGGATAGTCCTGTTTCCGGTAAACAGTCCAGACCGTATCGTTGTATGTGTACAGTTCCCATTGCGAAACAGCATGGATGCGTTTGGCGGCATCCACGATCACTTTGGAAATAAAACCCGTGCTCATCGGGGTGTTGGACCCGTTGTAGCGGATGACGCTATCCTGGGTGATACAGAGCAAGCCTCCTGACCAGCTGTAATCCGCTGCCCACACCCGGTTGGAGGAATCCACCGCCAGGGAGACAAAGCTTTGCTGGCTTCCATATGCCCGGCAGGGAACAATTTCCGTCCAGCTATCCCCGCTGAGCCTGCTGATATTGCCGTCGCCGGCGGTGCCCACCCAGATATCGGCCTGAAGGTCTTCCACCAGACCTCCCTCACACACTGCCTGGATGGTGTTGTTGGCTATCCGGAAGTAAAGCAGCGTATCCGGTGTAAGCATATTCAGGCCCTGCTCTGTCCCGATCCACAGGGTATCGCTGACGGCAGCCGCAGAAAAAACCTCATCGGAAGCCAGTCCGCTGCCGGCCTGGTTAAACACCTGCCAGTTGTTGCCGTCGAAACAGACCAGCCCTGAACGCGTACTGACCAGCAGGCTGCTGTCGCTGTATTGGATTCTCCTGATCCTGGTCTGAGGCAGTCCGGAGTTCTGGTGGTTGTAAACCGTCCAGTCGTCGAAATCATATTTTACCAGCGTATGATCCTCATCCCAGGTCGGATAAACACCATAGGTATGACAGGCCACCCAGAGGTTTCCCTGCTGGTCGAAACAAAGCGAATTGATCTGGTCGTAGGGCAGGCCGCTGTTGGCGGCATTGTACACAGTGAACTGCTCCCCCGCGAGGCGCAGCAGTCCGTGCTGCCAGGTACCCAGCCAAACCTCATCTTCCTTAACGGCCAGGCTGCTGATCTGCACATTGTAACCCAGGAGCGGCAGATCCCATTCCGTTCGCTGACAGCCCTGGTAACGGTAAAGCCGGGTCTGATCGATCACCCAGATGGTCCATTGCTGATCGAAGACAAAGTCAAGCATATAGTCAAAACTGTCGATAATGGAGAGGTTGCCGGAGTTGAAATAGTAAAGGTTCGTCCCGCCAGCCACGATATTGTTATTCGGGTCGGCATCGATATGTACCAGGCCGGGGCAGCGCTTGCCGAGGGGGTGGTCGAAACGCTCCGCGCTAAGGGTCTGGGGATTGATCCTGACAATGGAATTCACTCCCGACACCCATACAGAACCGTCCGCCTGACAAATATCCTCCACCCGCTGCATGGGAATGTACTGCTTCCAATGGGCGGTCGGTTGGGCATGCAAGAATGCAGTTGTCAGGAAAAGGAAGGGTAATGCAAAATGAATTTTACCAGGCATGATAAGTCTTTTTATATATTATCCGGATGAAGGAAGTGTGACCTCCAGTTCTTCACCTTGATCCCATCAGATCTATGCTGAAAGACATCGCCGGCATAAAGAACAAGTGCCCCGGAAACACCCGAGAGTTTCATCCAATACCTGAGGTTTTTGAAGAAGTCAGCAGTGATGGTACGGCCGGATTTTATTTCGACCGGCAGCATCGCATCGGCATCTTCCATGATCAGGTCTATCTCATGTCCGGTTTTATCTCTCCAGAAAAAGACATCCGGTAAAATGCCCCTGTTGGCACGATGTTTCACCACTTCCGAAACCACCATGGTTTCAAACACCGCTCCTCTAAGCGGGTGATTTTCAAGTTGTTGTGCCTGATAAATCCCTAGCAGTGAGCAAGCCAGGCCAGTATCATAGAAATACATTTTCGGTTTTTTCACCAGACTTTTCCTGAAATTCTTATAATGCGGCCGCAGCAGAAAGATGATAAAACTGTTCTCGAGAATACCGATCCACGACTGGACGGTTTTGGTATCTATCCCTGCTTCGACGGCCAGTGCAGAATAATTAAGTTCCTGGCCGGTGCGTCCTGCAAGCAAGCGAAGAAAACGTTCAAATACCAGCAGGTCGGTAATATTCTTCACTTGCCTCACATCCCTTTCCACATAGGTACGGATATAGTTTGCCATCCAGTCGGGGGCCGGAATAGCCTGATCATGGACCGGAGGATAAAACCCTTTGTGAATCAACGAATTATCATCATCCGGAAGCCAGGAACCCTGTTGTAGTTCAGGCAATGAAAACGGAAGCAGGTTTAAATAGGCAATCCTTCCGGCAAGTGTCTGTGATACAGACTGCTGTAGCAGAAAATTATTGGAACCCGTAAGGATAAACCGGCCTTTGGCGGCTGACTGGTCGATGAGGCCCTGAAGCCAGGAAAAAAGACCGGGAGTTCTCTGAACCTCATCAATTACGGCACCCTGTTCTATGCCTGAAAGAAAGCCCTTGGGATCTTCAGTGGCAAATTGCCTGGTATCCGGATTTTCAAGGGAAAAATAAGGCAGATGTCCGAAAACATGTTTTACGAGTGTGGTCTTTCCCGACTGACGGGGTCCGGTAACAGCCACTGCTTTAAAGTTTTCAGACAGCTCAATCAGTCTTTTTTCTGCTTCTCTTCGAATCATTCACCAAAAATATGGAATTTTATGGAATCGGATTCCATAAAAGGCCAGTTTTTCAGAATTTTAATTTGAACGGTGATAGAAACACTACAAAGATAAGTGCATTGTGGTCATGCCATGCATTTGATTGGGTGATTCCTTCACTTTCGACATCAGGAAACGGAAAACCGGCCGGAAGAAAAGAAGCCGGTCATCAGGCTTCAAGGTGTCGCAGCCAAAGAATATCTTTTCGTTAAGCCGTGCAGTATCCGAAGAATTTCAGACCTTTGCCGGAAAATATCATTATGAAGACGTTAATACAGTTCATCAGCGAGACCCAGCATGATTTTCCATACGCCACGGGGGAGTTGAGCCGCCTTTTGAACGATATCGGGATCGCGGCCAAGATCGTGAACCGGGAGGTGAACAAGGCCGGACTGAGCCATATCATGGGCTTGTCGGGACAGGTGAATGTGCAGGGAGAGGAGCAGAAGAAGCTGGATGTATTTGCCAATGAGCAGTTCATTTCGGCGCTTCGGTATGGCGGACAATGCTGTGCACTGGCTTCGGAAGAGAATGACGAGATCATCATCTTTGACAATGAAATATCGCGGAGGGGTAAATACGTGGTAGCCATCGATCCGCTGGACGGCTCCTCCAACATCGAGGTGAATGTTTCCATCGGAACCGTATTTTCGATTTACCGGCGGATCAGCAAGCCGGGAGAAGCAGCCACTGAGGAAGATCTGTTACAGCCCGGCACCAGCATGATCGCGGCAGGATACGTGATCTACGGCTCCTCGACCATGCTGGTGTATACCACCGGCTACGGGGTAAACGGCTTCACCTACGATCCTTCGGTGGGTCTGTTCCTGTTATCACATCCCAACATGAAGATCCCTGCTGCCGGAAACATATATTCCATCAACGAAGCCAACTATATTTATTTCCCCGAAGGAGTGAAACAATACCTGCAATACTGCCAGGAAGACGACAAGGCGAGCGGGCGGCCTTACACCACCCGCTATATCGGTTCCCTGGTGGCTGATTTTCACCGCAACCTGATCAGGGGGGGCATTTACATTTACCCCGGAACGGCCAAGAATCCGGCGGGCAAGCTAAGGCTGCTCTATGAATGCAATCCCATTGCCTTTATCGCCGAACAGGCAGGCGGCAAAGCAAGCGACGGTTTCAGGCGGATCATGGAGATCAAACCGGAACATATTCATCAGCGCAGTCCCTTCTTTGTAGGATCGACTTCCATGGTCGACAAAGCGGAAGAAAGCATGCTGACCTACTCAGGCGATTTCCGCAACAAACACTGAATGAACTGATTGCCGTGCCACAGCATCCTTTTGCCGGATTCTACCAGGCACTGCTTCCCGCCCTTCCCGGGAGCGGAGAAAGACATTCCTTCCGGGGTCTGAACGGATCGTTAAAGTCAATCATACTCAGCCTGCTCTTTCCTGAATGGAAAAATCACCAGCTCTGTATCCTGGCCGATAAAGAATCGGCCGCATATTTTTACAACGACCTGGAAAACCTGCTGGACCAGCAAAAGGCAGAACCGGCATCAAAGCGGGTGTTGTTCTATCCCACTTCCTACCGTAAACCTTATGACATTGAGGAGGCCGACAACGCGAATATGCTGAGCCGGTCGGAAGTCTTGTCAAGGCTGGGCAGCGGGCACAAACCGCTGATCATTGTGACTTATCCCGAAGCCCTCAGCGAAAGGATCATCTCGGTGCAGGAGCTGAAAAAGGTCACCCTTCAGATAAAGATGGGAGAGAACCTCAGCCTGGACTTCATCACCGATGTGTTTCATGAATATGGTTTTGAACGCTGCGATTTCGTAGTGGAGGCCGGTCAGTACGCCATCAGGGGAGGACTGGTGGACGTGTTTTCCTATGCGGATGACTATCCTTACCGCCTGGAGTTTGACGGCGACCTCATCAGTTCAATCCGAAGCTTTGACCCCACGACCCAGCTTTCGGTGAAGACGCACCAGGCAGTGTCTGTGCTGCCCAATGTGCATGGCGCGCAGATTACAGAAAAACGGCAGCATTTTCTTTCCCTTTTTGGCCGTGAAGTGCCTGTCTGGATTGAAGACACGGGCTTCCTGCTCGAGAAGACAGAACAGACCTTTGAAAAGGCCGAAGCCCTGTATAAACTGAAGGAGGGTCCGGTTGCCCACCTGTCGCCGGGGGAACTGTACGCCGGTCGTGAAGAAACCCTCCGCCTCTTACAGGAACACCCGGTCATTGAATTCGGACTTCACCCCTTTTTCAAGGATGCAGCCGTTCATCAGTTCCATGCTTCCCCCCAGCCCCTTTTCCACAAGAACTTCGAGTTGTTGCTTCAAAGCCTGGATGAGCTCAGGCTGAATGGATACCGCACTTTCCTGCTGAGCGACAATCCGAAACAGACCGAACGCCTGCAGTCGGTACTGGAAGACTTACTTCCTGCAGAAAGAAAAGGAGAAGTGTTTTTTGAAGCCTTAGCCCTGACCCTGCATGAAGGCTTCACAGACCACGAAAGGAAAATTGCCTGCTTCACCGATCACCAGTTGTTCGACCGTTACCACCGCTTCCGCATCAGGGAAAGCTTCAGTGCAAAGGAAGCGATGACCATCAACGAGATGTACGGTCTGAAGCCCGGCGACTATGTGACACATATCGACCACGGGGTCGGGCGTTTCGACGGGCTTGAGATCATCGAGAACAACGGACGGAAGCAGGAAGCCATCCGGTTGTTTTACAAGAACAACGACATCCTGTATGTGAGCATCCATTCCCTCCACCGGATATCCCGGTTTACCGGCCAGGAGGGAAGCATTCCGCCACTCGACAGGCTTGGTTCGGGAGCATGGCAGCGGTTGAAAGAAAAGACCAAAAGAAAGGTCAAGGACATTGCCAGGGACCTGATCAGGCTCTACGCACAGAGAAGAAAATCAAAAGGTTTTGCTTTTTCGGCCGACACCTATCTGCAACGGGAACTGGAGGCTTCCTTCATCTATGAAGACACTCCCGATCAGATCAAAGCCACCGCCGACATCAAGCAGGATCTGGAGGCGGACTTTCCCATGGACAGGCTTATCTGCGGGGATGTGGGATTTGGAAAGACGGAAGTGGCCATCAGGGCTGCCTTTAAAGTCGTTGCCGACAGCAGGCAGGTGGCGGTGCTGGTGCCCACCACCATCCTGGCCCTGCAGCATTTTCACACCTTCAGCGAGAGGCTCGAAAAATTCCCGTGCAGGGTGGATTATATCAACCGTTTCAGGAGCAGTGCGGAACAGAAACAGGTGTTAAAAGACCTGGAATCCGGCAAGACCGACATCCTGATCGGGACGCACCGGCTGCTCAGTGAAGACGTGAAGTTTAAAGACCTCGGACTGCTGGTGCTGGATGAAGAACAGAAGTTCGGCGTAGCTGCCAAAGAAAAGCTCAAGAAAATCAGGGTCAATGTGGATACCCTCACCCTGACGGCCACGCCCATTCCCAGAACCCTGCAGTTCAGCCTGATGGGTGCCCGCGACCTGAGCATCATCAGTACGCCTCCGCCCAACCGCCAGCCGGTTCAAACCGAACTGCGCGCCTTCAATGAGGAAATTATCCGCAATGCCATCCATGATGAGATTTCCAGGGGTGGACAGGTATTCTTCGTCCATAACCGGATTCAGAACATCACGGAAGTGGCGGGCATGATCCGCAAGTACTGTCCGGATGCCCGGGTGGCCATTGCCCACGGCCAGATGGAAGGACATGAGCTGGAGAAGATCATGATGGCCTTCATCGAAGGGATGTACGATGTACTGGTGGCCACCACCATCATCGAAAGCGGCCTCGATATCCCCAATGCCAACACCATCTTCATCAATGAGGCACATCACTACGGTCTGAGCGACCTTCACCAGCTCAGGGGGCGGGTCGGACGGTCGAACCGGAAGGCCTTCTGCTACCTGCTGGCCCCACCCCTTACGGTACTGACGGAAGAAGCCAGAAAGCGGCTGCAGGCCGTGGAAGAGTTTTCAGATCTCGGAAGCGGATTCAATATCGCCATGCGCGACCTCGACATCCGGGGTGCAGGCAATATCCTCGGTGCGGAACAAAGCGGATTCATCGCAGAAATAGGTTTCGAGATGTACCAGAAGATCCTGGATGAAGCCATCTTTGAACTCAAACAAAGCGATTTCCCGGAACTGGCGGCGGAAGAGAAAGATGCAGCCTGGGTGAAGGAATGCAGCCTGGAAACCGATCTGGAACTGCTGATCCCGCCCGACTATGTGAACAACACCACCGAAAGGCTCAACCTTTACAAAGAACTCGACAGCATCCCGGATGAAACACAACTGATGCAGTTCCAGGAAAAACTGATCGACCGCTTCGGTCCTGTCCCTCCTCCGACCAGCGGACTCTTCAATGCCCTCAGAATGCGATGGCTGGCCAGGGAAGCCGGTTTTGAAAAAATCGTACTGAGAAACCAGGTCATGACGGGTTATTTTGTTCCGAACCAGGAATCACCTTATTATCAATCAGATACCTTTTCCGGCATGCTCAGCTACGTCCAGGCCAATCCGCGGAAATGCAGCATGAAGGAAGGAAATGAGAAATTGTCGCTGACGTTCAAAAACATACGGAATGTACAGGAAGGTCTCGCGGTGATGAGGGAGGTGTTGGGGGTTTAGAAGGTTTAGAAGTTTAGGGGTTTAGAAGTTTAGGGGTTTAGAAGTTTAGGGGTTTAGGAGGTTTAGAGGTTTAGGAGGTTTAGAGGTTTAGGAGGTTTAGAAGTCTACTTAGGAGTTTAAGGTTTAAGGTTTAATGTGCTCTTGGCCGTCATGCGTTCTAATTCTCTTTATTTTCAACACATAGACACATAGATCACATATGTATTTACCCTATGTGTCCTATGTGGTTCAATTAATTCTGGTATGCAGTTTAGGGGTTTGTTGGTTTAGAAGTTGAGTTTTTGAAAGAAGTGAGAAAAATGAAGGTATAAAATTGATTTCAGAATTGATTAATTTAGCTGATAATACTGCATCATATGAGAAGCATCATAATTGTTTTTTCGTTCATGGTGGTTTGCGGACTGGCGGCGACGGCCCAGAACTGGCCTACCTACGGAGGTGACAACGGCAGGAGCGGACTGTCGGAGATCACGGGGCCTCAGGATGCGAACCAGGCTGTGTGGACAGTGACCAACAGTGCCCCGACCACCCTGGGGATGGCGGTTTACACTTTCGGCGACCGCTTTGTCACGGCCAGGACCATCTTCAGTCCGTACACCGGCATCGTGGAATGCCGCAGTCTGACAGACGGGAGCCTGATATGGACTTCGCCCTTCGTTACGGCCGGCTCCATCCTCTACCCTATTGGCTTCACCCAGGATGCCGTTTATGTGCATGATTACGATACCGACAGCCTTTACGCCCTTCATCCGGACGACGGATCCATCAAATGGCGCTGTCCTATGCTGTCGATGACCTTTGGCGCTTACCCGGGCTGTGTGTTTGCCTGCAACGGCGATCCGATCGTGAACGGTTATGTCTATAATTCAATTTTCACGATGAGAATAGACAAAAACAACGGAGATGTCCTCTGGACCAACAATACCATCATTGCGATCATGCCCTGCCGCGACCTGGCGGCCAGTAAAAACAAGGTGTATCACCTCACGGGCGGCATTTCCACCCCGGTACGGCTCACCGCCATCGACATCAATACGGGCAGCAGCCTTTACAGTTCCGATCCCGTGCCCGGCGACCCCGATCAGGAGAATCCCATCGCCATCGGACCCGACGGGAATTTGTACTTCTGGCGAGACAACGGCAGTTTGTTCTCTTATACCGACTATGGTTCAGGTTTTACCCAAAACTGGGATTACCCGCCCCAGACAAATGCCAACATCAAGGGTAACATCGCTTTTTCAGCCGACGGAGATTTGTATGTACAGGACCAGGATGTGTTGAAGCACATCAACCACCTTAACGGGCAGCTGATCCATGCATCAGCTCCGGTCAGCATGGCAAACGCCTCTATCAGCGTGGGCGCCGACTCCACGGTGTATGTAAATACCGGCAACGGACAGTTCATTGCCTTCTCGTGGGATCTGCAAACCATCCAATGGCAGCTCGGTGCTGCTGGCAGTCTGTATTGCGGACCCGCATTGTCAAAAGAAGGAACCATGGTGGTGACCCAGGCGGGAAGTACCATCCGGGCATTCCGGCCTGACCTTGTGCTGAAGCCCGTGGCAGATTTCAGTGTCAGTGCCACCAGGATCATGAGCGGACAAGGCGTGCACTTCACAGACCAGTCGTCCTATCAGCCCACAGGCTGGCAATGGACATTTCCGGGCGCGACCGTCAGCGGATCCAACCTTCAGAATCCCGCGAACATCACCTATGCCAATCCGGGGGTTTACGATGTGACACTTCATGCGAGCAACGCCCAGGGTGCGGATTCGGTTACCAAACACTGCCTGATCGAGGTAGTGCAGGCCACTGCAATACCGGAAGGACGGGTTTCAGACGACATCAGCGTTATCCCGAACCCGGCCACGGACGAGATCCGGATCGTTCACAACAAAAGAGAAGATCCTTTGGCATACCGCGTTTATGACCTTACAGGAAAACTAAAGGCAGAAGGCAATACCTCTGCCGGAAAGCCTGTCGTTGACGTCAGTGCGTTTCCGGCTGGGATGTATATCCTTCGTGTGGGAGAACGCAATGCCAGCCTTGTTAAATTCATCAAATATTAAAACCTGCTTATGACAACAGTAAACGTTTACCTGAATTTCAACGGGAATTGCGAAGAAGCCTTCAATTTCTACAAAACCGTGTTTGGAGGGGACTTCCCCTATATCAGCAGATTTGGCGACATGCCCCCCCAGGAAGGAATGCCTCCGCTGCCTGAGGAGATGAAAAACCAGATCATGCATGTATCCCTTCCGGTCAGCAGCGAAACCATGATCATGGGAAGCGACACGGGCGGGGAATGGGCTCCGGCCTTTCAGCAGGGAAACAATTTCTCGATTTCCATCAATACCGACAGCAAAGACGAGGCTGACCGCCTGTATCACGGGCTCTCGGAAGGCGGACAGATCACCATGCCGATCGGGATGGTTTTCTGGGGCGAATACTTCGGCATGTTCACCGATAAGTTCGGGGTGAACTGGATGGTAAGCCATAAGGTGGTGTGAGTGTGGGTGTGGGTGTGGGTGTGAGGGTGAGTGGGTGTGAGGGTGAGTGAGTTTGGGTGTGGGTGTGGGTGTGAGGGTGAGAAGTTTGTTTTGCTGATTGTTTTCACCGGCAGATTTTTAACTTTGGAAAAAATTCTGCCGGTGAAAAATTATATACACATCATTACTTTGTTTTTTGGTTTAAGCGGTATCGCTTATTCTCAGGGTAATTTTAATTATACCGTTGAACTTCAGCCGTATACAATTCCTGGTTTACCCGGCATCCAATCATATGCATGGGCAGTGCATGAAGGGAAATGGCTTATCATGGGGGGCAGGAAGGACGGTTTGCATGCCCGCCAGCCATTTAATGCATTTCCGCAGGCGCAAAACAATACCGACATTTATGTAATAGACATACAATCACAGCAGTACTGGACTGCATCTGTGAATACATTAGCTGTAGATCTGAAAGAGCAGTTGCAGGCCACAAACATGAATTTTTTCCAGGATGCCGACACGCTTTACTTCATCGGGGGTTATGCATATAGTCCGACTGTCAATGATCACATCACCTTCGACGGATTGATCACCATCAGCGTTTCAGCCCTGATCGACGACATCATCACAGGTTCACCCATACAGGGTAATTTCGGCATCATTCACGATTCAGTGTTTGCCGTGACAGGCGGAAGGTTAGGAAAAATCGGTGACACATTAATGCTGGCAGGAGGACACAGGTTCGACGGCAGGTACAACGCCATGGGAATGCCGACCTATACCCAGCAATATACCAATCAAGTGAGGAAATTCACCGTTTCCAATGCGGGAAACCAGCCCGTCATTGCAAACTATGCAACCCAGACAGATCCTGTGCATTTGCGAAGGAGGGATTACAACCTGCTGCCTTATATCTTTGAGAATGGTGATTACGGATATCTCATATCATCAGGTGTATTTCAACAAGGGATAGACCAGCCGTTCCTTTACCCGGTTGAAATCAGGGAGAGCGGATATCAGCCGGTACCCGGTTTCAACCAGTATCTGAGTCATTATCATTCGGCCTTTGCCAGCCTGTACGACAGTCTCACAAATGAGATGCACACCCTGTTTTTCGGGGGCATGAGCCGGTATTTTTACCAGAACGGCGTTTTAACCGAAGACAGCCTGGTTCCCTTCACCAGAACCATCAGCAGGCTGAGCAGAGACAATGCAGGTGTGCTGACTGAATATAAACTTCAGCCTGAGATGCCTGTCTTCCACGGGGCCAGCGCGGAATTCATTCCAAACCCGGAACTGCCATATGAACATCATGACATCTTACGCCTGGATCAAATCACGGCAGACACCATCCTGATCGGACATATTTTTGGCGGCTTATACAGTCCGACACTGAATCCGTTTACATTCAACCAAACCAACACTACTACAGCCTCATCCGTCATTTATGCCGTGAAACTTATCCATGGAAATGCCAATGGTTCTGAAAAATTAGATGGCTGCAATCCATACACTTTCAGGCTCTACCCGAATCCGGCAAGCGGAAAGGTGCATCTTGTTTTCGGTACAGTTAAGCCGCAAGAGGTTCAGTATTGCCTTACCAACGCAGCGGGTCAAATTCTGGATCAGGGCAAGATCACCGGTGTGAAAGTCGGACTTAATGAATATACGATTGGTTTACCTTTTGTCCGCTCGCCTCAAAGCCTGATGATAAGCCTGGTATTCGAAGGCATTTACACACTGCATAAAACTTTTCTTACCTATTAACGCAAGAACCGCGGTGTAAATGAATTGCGCTGATTGTCCAAATATCCGGCAGGATTCCGGGAAAAAACACGTATATGCTTGAGCAAATGATCGGCTTCAGTATCAGGAACAAACTTATCGTGATCCTTTTCACAGTCACTGTGGCAGGATTCGGACTATTTGCGGTATGGAAAATACCGGTGGGAGCAGTTCCCGACATCACCAACAACCAGGTGCAGGTCATTACCACATCTGCCAACCTGTCGACCCAGGAAATCGAGCAGTTCATCACCGCTCCGGTGGAAATGGAAATGGCTAACCTGCCTGGAGTAAGCGAGATCCGCTCGGTGTCTAAATTCGGTATTTCCCTTGTTACCGTAGTTTTTGAGGAGAAGATGGGAACTTACCTGCCCCGGCAGTTGATCGCTGAAAAGATCAGGAGTGCCGGCCAAAAGATACCTGAAGCTTATGGTGAGCCGGAAATGGGACCGGTAAGCACAGGACTGGGTGAGATCTACCAGTACACCCTGGAGATAGAAGATGCATACAAAGACAGGTACACTGCCACGGACCTGAGGACTATCCAGGACTGGATCGTCAAACGCAGGTTATCGGGCATTAAAGGAGTTGTCGAAATCAACAGTTGGGGAGGATACCTGAAGCAATACGAGGTAGCGCTTGACCCGCACCGTCTTAGCAACCTCAACATCAGTATATTAGATGTTTTCAATGCGATTGAGCGGAATAACAGCATTCAAGGTGGTGCCTACATCGAGAAAGCGAACCAGAGTTATTTCATCAGAGGGACAGGAGGTATTGCCTCCATTGAAGACATTGCAGATATCGTTGTAAAAAACAAGGGCGGACTGCCCATCCTGGTGAGGGATGTGGCAGAAGTTCGTCAGGGACATGCAAACCGCTTTGGTGCCATCACGGCCAATGGAAAGGGGGAAACAGTGCTTGGGCAGGTGATGATGTTAAAGAATGCCAATTCAAAGGAAGTGATCAGGCTGGTGAAGGAAAGAATCGCCGATATTCAGCAGAATCTGCCTCCCGGCATCCACATCAGTCCGATCGTTGACAGAAGCGACCTGGTGTCCAAAACAACCTTTACTGTCGCCGAGAACCTGATCCTGGGTGCCCTCATCGTGATGTTGACCGTAATTCTCCTGCTTGGTAACCTGCGCCTCGCCCTGGTGATTGCTTCCATCATACCCCTGGCCTTGCTGTTCACCATCGCCCTGATGTATCTCCTTAATATAGATGCCAATCTGATGAGCCTTGGGGCACTTGATTTCGGTGTGATCATCGATGGAGCGGTAATCATCGTGGAATTCATCGCGCTCAGCCTGGTTGCCGGACATTCGGATCTGGTTAAGATGAAGCGCAGTGAACGCAGGGATTATCTTGACAGGATTGCGTTTACCGGTTCTTCAAGGATGATGAAATCAGCGATTTTCGGACAGATCATCATCCTCATCGTATTCATTCCCATCCTTTCGCTTTCCGGAGTAGAGGGAAAAATGTTCCATCCCATGGCCCTTTCATTCTGTTTCGCCATCATCGGAGCCATGATCTTTGGGCTTACCTGGTTACCTGTTGCATCCTCCATTTTCATCAGGCCCATACATCCGTCAGGTAACAGGATCACCCGATGGATCATGCAACAGGTTTACCGTAGCTACGACCCGGTGATTTGCTGGGCATGCAACCACAAGGGGATCGTACTCACTGCAGCTGCTATCTCCCTGGTTTTCACTTTCGTTCTATTTTCAAGCATGGGCGGTGAATTTGTACCAACACTCGACGAGGGAGATTTTGTAATCCAGCCGGTTTTAAAGACAGGCACTTCGCTGGCAAAAACAATTGAAACGACCACCCGTATGGAGCAGATCCTTATTGAGAAATTCCCGGAAGTTGACAGGATCGTCAGCCGTATCGGTGCAGCTGAAGTGCCCACAGATCCCATGTCGATGGAGGAGGTGGATATGATCATACGGCTTAAACCCAAATCCGGCTGGACATCCGCCAAGACGAAGGAAGCACTTGCTGAGAAGTTCAAGGAAGCACTCGCGGTATTGCCTGGCATTGAATATGAGTTCACCCAGCCGATTGAAATGCGTTTCAATGAGCTGATCACAGGGGTCAGGGCAGACATTGCCATCAAGGTTTTCGGAGATGACCTGCAGTATATCGACCGTAAAGCAAATGAAATCAAGGAATTAATCCAAAACATAGAAGGAGCGGAGGACATTCTGGTTGAAAAAACTGCGGGTTTACCACAGGTTAGGGTACAATATGACCGGGAAAAGATAGCCCGCTATGGTACAGATATTCAGACACTTAACCAATGCCTCTCCACGGCAATGGGAGGGGCTGCTGCCGGTGTGGTTTTTGAAGGGGAAAGACGCTATGATCTGGTAGTCAGGTATGATCGCAGGAACCGCAGCGATATCGAAAATGTACGCAAGCTGCTGGTACCTCTCCCGGACGGTACGTTAATACCATTGTCAGAATTTGGTGAAATCAGTTACACAGAAGGCCCGGCGAAAATATCAAGGGAAAACACCCATCGCAGGGTAGTTGTCAGCGTAAATGTCAGAAACAGGGATCTGCAGTCGGTCGTTGAGGATATTCGTAACACTGTCGACACCAGGGTAAATATGGCACCAGGTACGTTCATTTCTTATGGCGGACAGTTTGAAAACCTGCAGAATGCATCCAGGCGGCTGATGCTGGCAGTTCCTGTCGCGCTGCTGCTGATTTTCATTTTTCTTCATTTCGCGTTCCGGTCATTCCGGGATGCTTTCCTGATCTTTTCCGCCATTCCGCTGGCCACTGTCGGAGGTGTGTGCCTTCTCTGGCTCAGGGGAATGCCTTTCAGTGTCTCTGCGGGAGTGGGTTTTATCGCCCTCTTTGGTATTGCCGTCCTGAACGGCATTGTACTGATCGAGCATCTGAAAGAACTTCAGCACCAGGGTTTATCCGATATGAGAAAGCTGATCACCACCGGTGCCAGGGACAGGCTTCGACCGGTGCTACTGACTGCAGGGGCGGCCGCCATGGGTTTTCTTCCGATGGCCCTGTCTACGGGTGCAGGTGCAGAAGTGCAACGACCGCTGGCAACTGTGGTTATCGGCGGACTTTTCACCTCTACCCTGCTGACCATGGTTGCACTCCCCCTTTTATACGAAATATTCCATAATGTGAAAGGAATCCGGTTTTTTCCCCCACGGCTGATCAGAAAAAATATTGCGTTACTGCTGCTGCTGCCCTGCCTTGGCTGCCTGCCAGTGCTTGCGCAACAGGAGCCGCTCAGTCTGGAGAATGCCATTGATCTTGCCTTGAAAAACAACAAAGGAGCGGAAGGATTCAGCCTTAAGGTCAGGGAAAGTGAAATGCTGGAAAAGACTGCATTTTCACCGGAAAAGACCGTGGTCTACTATGGGTATGACGAAAACAACATCGCAGACAACGGCTATCCTCTGAAGGTTATCGGCGTGCAACAACAGTTCAGTTTCCCCACGCAGTATGTTTCAGCATCCCGGCTGAGGAAAATCAACAGGATTGCCATGGAAACCGAACGGCAGATATACCTGGACGCGCTTCGCAAATCAGTGAGCAGTGCATATTTCGAAGTACAACACAATCAAGGGATACTGAATGTTTACAGCGACATGGACAGCCTGTATGCAAAACTTGCGGCAGCCGCGAAACTTAAGTATGCTCTCGGTGAGATCAGCCAGCTGGAGAACCTGACGCTCATGGCCAGGTCACAGCAAATAAACCTGCAATACCAGGCAGCGCAGACAGAGCTGCAGAATGCAAACGAAAAGCTCAGAACCATCATAGGAATCGACAGCAATATCAGGGTGTCTGATACTTTAAGAATTCTGGGACCCTCTGTTACTGATCTTTCGGCTACACCTTTCTTTCTCCTGACCTCAATAAACCAGACGAAGCATCAGGTACTTGAAAAACTGGAAAGACAACGCCTGCTGCCAGACCTGTCGCTTTCGTACTTTGTTGGATCCAACAAGAAACCGGAGTCGAGGTACTACACGGGATTTGAATTTGGCCTTGCCATCCCTGTATTTTTCGGTTCACAGGCAGCCGGTATCAGGGCAGCCAAGGCAGCAAGCCGGGCAGAAGCCTGCTTTTCAGAACAAAAAAGGCAGGCAATGATGAGTAAACAAAAGGCCCTTCAAAGGGAACAGGCCAACCACCTGAAATACTTAAACTTCTATAAGAATACAGGTGAAAAACTGGCAGAAGAAATGAAACGAACCGCACTTGCAAGCTACAATAAGGGTGAAACAGATTTTTTCAGGCTTGTAGGCAGTTATGACAATGCCATGCAAATAGTAACGGAATATTTTGAACAAGTTTTCCGCTATAATCTTTGCACACTTGAACTCATGTACCCTTCAGAATAAATTCACAAGCCATGAAAATAAAACCGGCCCTATTACTTAGCATCACAGTCCTGTTGATTCATGCATGCCATGAGAATCAGACAGAATCTGAAGCATCAGATTCCCTGATACGGATCAGCAGAGCTCAGTTCCTTGCTGACAGCATGGCCACGGGAACTGCGGAGCCAGCGCTTTTTGAAGAAACGATCGCCGCCAGGGCTGAGATAAAAGCGGCCAGCGGAGCAATGGCCATCGTCAGCGTCCCGATCAACGGCATCATCAGGAATATCCACTGCAAACCCGGGCAAAAGGTTGCCCGTGGTCAGGTACTATTTGAATTATCGGGAATCCCCCTGATCGATCTCCAGAAGGAATATGCTGCAGCATATGCTACCACTCAGCGGGTGAAAGGCGATTTTGAAAGAATGGAGGCATTGTATAAAGAACAAATCGGATCGAGGAAAGATTTCATTTTAGCCGAAAGCGAATACCTGGCTGCCAGGGCCAATACAAATGCATTGAAGTTGAAACTGGAACTTCTTGGTCTTGACACAGTCAGAATAGCCGCCGGCTATTTCTATCCAAACTGCCCGGTGCTTTCACCAATACAGGGAGAAATCAGCAAGATGACACTGATACTCGGACAATATGCAGAACCCGGGACAAGCCTCGTTGAGATAACCGACAGGCGACATCTGCTCCTTGAGCTGATGGTATTCCCGGAAGATCTTCCACGGCTCAGGGAAGGACAAAACGTCAGATTCCGCATGCCGGGCGATCAAACGATGACATATTCGGCAATTCTGTTTACCATCGGCGTGAACGTTCTGGAGGACACAAGGGCAATTGCATGCCAGGCTCTTATCAGCGATCCGGATTTCGTATACGGAATGAAAGGACTGTATACCGAAGCCGAGATCATCACCCACAGCGATACCCTGCTCTCTGTTCCTTCAGATGCGGTGATAAAATCAGAAAATAATGCATATCTTCTGAAGCTGGTCAGGGAAGACAGCAGCCAGTATTATTTCGAAAAGGTCAGCATTTCGACCGGACCTGAACATCATAAGCGGATTGCCCTGAGGAGTGGTCCGGTCAAGGACGTGATCCTGCTCAAAGGTACTTACAACATCAGTGCGGAGTAACACCACAGTGGGTTACACCTGATCCGGAGATTATCCTGACTGCCTTTCCCTACTTCGCGATACCGGTAACCTTAAATGCATCCACTTCCCAGGATGCTGCGGTATTGCTGGTAACGCCGGAGGATCTGTACTGAAAAGCCACATAAACCACTCCCTGGTATGCCGACAGGTCTATGTCGCCACTGCCTGTCCAGGTCTGGCTGTTGGCGGGTGAGAGGGTACAGCTCAGGGGAATCCAGGTGGCCGTGGTCGGGTTTCCGCTGCCGCTGTAGTTGGTTGACAGCATGACATCGAGCGGGTTGGCAAGGCCGGTGTCGGTATAACGGGTCCAGGTGCGGAAGGAAAGGATGGGATCCTGCACACCGGCAAGGTTGATGGCGGGTGAGATGAGCCAGTCGTTGGAAGGCACATCGCCTCCATAACCATTGGCCACCATGGCCTGGAAGGATGAACTCCAGTACCAGTCCTTGTTGCTGGCCACACTGTATTTGATCCAGTTGGCAGGATCGGCATCGAAATTTTCTTCGATGATGGAAGTATTCACTCCGGCCGAGGTATCCCATGCCACAAGGTCTTCCAGGTCTCTTATATACAACTGATAATCACCATTGTACACACTCAGTATACCCACTACACTGCCTTTCCCTTTGGGAAGGAGGGCAGCCGCAAAGTTGGCATAACCGCTGGTACGCAGGATGACTGCGTTGCCGTTGTCATCCTCCAGATTGCGGTTGGTGGCGCTTTGTATGGATGAGCTCAGGGCGAAAACCTGGCCGATCTCGGTAAAATGCACATTTTCAAGCCTGATTAACACAGAGAGGTCATTGGCCGAGAACTGGGGTATCGTTAACAGACGTTCAGCAGGCAATGCCCCGGGCAGGCTGTCGCGGAAGAGGTGTGCATCGATCATGATGTCGGGCAGCTGGCCGACAGACCCGTTGTAAATGTATCCCAGCTGGATGAGTCCGCCGTATGTCCCAAGGAACATCCCGCCGCATTTGATGAAGACCCGCTGGCCCTCCTTGAATTCGGTGTACAGGTTGGTCCGGTTGAGTTTCACCTCTATGGCTCCGGTCTGATCCTGGATCACGAGGGTTTTGTAAAAATTGCCCGATTCATCGTTGGCCACCACCACGCCCTGGATAACCACCGTGTCGTTGACCGTATCGAGTACGCCCGTGTACATGGCTTTTAGCTGGGCTATGGTCGTATTGGACGGAAAATCGACATAGGGTACGATCACCGGCGGCGTATCGAATTCATCTTTCACACAGCCCTGGTGAATAAACAAGCCTGGCAGGATCAGGCATGCAAGGAGGATTTTTGTTGCGGTATTCATATTATTTTAATATTTTATTGATTATTATTATTATTTATCCACTTGCAGAGACGCGATTAATCGCGTCTCCACAAATGGGAGATCAGATCCGGATATTGAAATTAAGGAAAAATGAGCGGCCATAGGCATAGAAATATTTCGGGGGGAATTTGTTGATGTTTTTCTCCGTGAAGTCGAAGCGCAGTTGTTCGTAGCCTCCGGTGATCAGATCCTGGTTATCGAGGATATTATTGACACTGAAGTTAATACTGATAAAATAGCCTTTCATGCGGATGGATTTGCCGATACTGGCATCGAGGGTGAAGCCGTTGCTGAGTTTTTCCTGTTCCGTGATCGCGGTGATCATGGGGTCACCGGGCCCTAGGTTGTTGAGGGCAGCGCTTGAACGGCGGAGGGGGTTAAAATCGAGGTAGATCTTATCGAAGTAGTTCAGGTTTGCGTTGAAGTACCAGTAATGGGGAGCAGCATAGCGGATGCCGAGGGACCCGGCCTGCTGGGGTGTTCCGTTCACGAAAAAGAACTTCTGATAAATAAGCTCGGTACTGTCGGCGCGGGACCCGTTCTCGGTGGAGATCACCGCTTCGGGCCGGGAGGTGAAGATGAAATTCCCGAGGGCGCCCACCAGCGAAATGCTCAGGGCTTTGGTGGCCTTCCATTCAGTGCCCAGTTCAAGGCCCTGGTGCACTTTGTCGATCCCGGTGAGGGACATGTTCACATAAGTAAGGTAATCGTCATGATAATAACTCATCAGTTCGGTCTGGTTGCGGAAGATGGTGTGATATCCGGTCAGGCGGAGGTTCAGGCGGTCGCTCCGGTAGATATAGCTCAGGTCGCCGCTCAGGTGGGTTTCACTTTCGAGTCCTTTGGCGAAAGTATTTTTAATGTATTGGGAGAGAAACGCATTGCGCACCAGGGGGGCCTTGCTCTGGTAGCCCATATTCGCCTGGAGGAAATGATGCCCCGTGATTTTCAGGGTTGCACCGGCTTTCACCGAGGGATCGAGGAAGTTTTTCCTGTCAGATTCTCCGTAGGAATTGTCCGGGGCCCTGCCGTTTCTCATTTTTCCGTCTCTCCAGAAGGTGGTGGAACTGAGGCGGGCAGCAGCGAAGCAGTCGATGCGGTTGAAGGTGAACGCTGCCTGGGCCCACAGGTCTCCGGTATTTACATGGATATCATAATCATAGCCATAGAT
The DNA here is from genome assembly GCA_022709385.1 of Bacteroidota bacterium. GTDB lineage: Bacteria > Bacteroidota > Bacteroidia > Bacteroidales > CAIXZF01 > JAKLIX01. Next base: position 340,875 of record JAKLIX010000002.1, read on the forward strand.
ATCTCCTTCTTTTACAATGCGGTCGGGATTGTTCAGATCATTCTGTATGGTCACGGTATCCATGGAGAAATCCCGCTGCGAGAACTGGTCGATATCCATCCAGTAGTTCCCTCCGAGCAGGTCGAACAGTTTTTTATAGTGATGCCCGTTATAGCGGCTGAGGTTCAATCCGCCGGAGAATGCCAGGTTCTTCCTTAACTGGCTGTTGATAAGGGCACTATAGGTGAAACGGGTATGATCGAGCCTTCTTTCCTCGAGCACGTAATTGGCTTGTTTGCCCTGCCGGTTGGCCAGGTAGTTTATCTGGTAGAGGCGGTTCCAGTTGATCTGGGAATGTGCCGGATCATTTTGCCAGGCTTCGGTCATGGCTTCCACCACGAGGGGATCGGTTTCATAGGAGGGAAGATAGCGGTAATAGTCTGGTCGCGGATCGCGTGCATTGTACCAGTTAAGGGCAGTGGTACCGAACTTGCCGAAGGATATCCCCAGTGACTGCGTCAGCCGGGTATGCTGCCCGAAACTCAGGTAATCGTTCAGGATGATCATGGGTTCGTGGGCGTTCCTGACCCTGGCATTCCGCTTTTCGCCCTCCTGGTAGCCCCAGTTGGGGTTATAATACCTGTTGTCCGTAAGGTCGTAGGCTTCCTGGGTGGCGCCGCCCTGCATGCCCCGCCTGGTGGGAGATGCATACAGCGTAAGGGCGAGGCTGTGTTCCTGGCTGAATTTCTTTTCGGCTGCGAGGAAATAGGCCCAGTTATCGTAGAAGGTTCCTTCCACATAGCCTTCTTCGGCCCAGCGGTGCGACAGGCTCACTGCAAAGGCCCAGTTGTTTTTCATCAGTCCGGTGGAAGCGGTGTACATGAGTCGCTGGCGGTAAGCCCGGTTGGTAAGGGAATAGGAGAACTTCTGCTGTTTGCTGAATTGTGAGGCCCTGGTGATGATATTGGTGGTTCCTCCCAGGTCGCCGTAGCTGAAATCTGCATGCGACAGGCCGTTGATAACTTCCTTGTTACGTGTGGCATCGTTGAGTCCGCCCCACTCTGACCAGGTGGGTCTGCCGTTCTCGGGATCATTGACCAGGATACCATTCATATAGACGGCCGTGTTTTCGGCGTCGTAACCACGGATGCGGAAGTAAGCCGCTCCCAGGGTATAGCCCGCCGTGGATATGAAAATATCGCCCGTGGCATGCAGCAGGCCGGAGATGTACTGTCCCTGCTGGTCGTTCTCCATATCGAGGGAGGCGATGGATACATCCGATAAACCGGCGGTCTCCACAGGAGCGGTCCCCGCCTTCAGGGAAATGACCAGTTCCGTGTTCATGGGCAGGTCCACTGTCATGCGTTTCACGGGATAGCCTTCGGCGGTAACCGACAGGCTGATGTTTCCGGAGCCGGTGATGACAAGCACGAATTTTCCGTCCCTGGCGGTCGTGGCAAGCTGGTCATCAGCGCTGACCAGCGCTCCTGCCACGGGATTCCCGCTCACCGCATCCACCACTTTTCCCTGCAAGCGTTGTTCCTGTGCAAAAGCCTGTATTCCAATTGTTAACAATAAGAGCAGCGTGATTATTTTTCTCATATCCGGGGGTTTAAAAAAGTGGGTAAAGGTAGAAATTTTTGTAGATAAGTATGAGATGTGAGGTATAAGATGTGAAGTGCTTTTACAGTAGTACATCCGATTTTTTTCACACACAAAGTCCGTAGACATCGGTCTGATGCCTACTTTTGGGAAATAAACGCTTTTTACCATGAGCCTGATCCGTCTGGTCACCATCATTATCTTACTGCCTTTGCTGTTCCATTCCGGTCTTACAGCCCAGGAGCAGCAGTACCGCATCGGATGCATTGCATTTTACAACATTGAGAATCTGTTCGATACCATCAACGATCCGGAGATCAACGATGAAGAGTTTTTACCCGAAGGCAAGAATGAATGGAGGGGCGAGCGTTACCGGGCCAAGCTGACCAATCTTGCCGGGGTGATCAGCCAGATCGGCGACGAACTGGTGAAAAGCGGGCCGGTAATCCTGGGTCTGTCGGAAATTGAGAACCGGAGGGTGTTGGAGGATCTGGTCAATACCCCACCCCTTGACAAATCCGGATACGGCATCGTGCATTTCGACGGGCCTGACCGCCGGGGTGTAGACGTGGCCATGATATACCAGACAGCGCATTTCAGGGTACTGAACAGCCAGTCGCGCAGGCTGCACCTGGCTTCCGACCCGGACTGGCGGACACGTGACCAGCTGGTTGTCAGCGGTTTGCTGGACGGGGAGAAGATCCACATCATCGTAAACCACTGGCCTTCCAGGAGCGGAGGTGAAAGCAAGTCAGCTCCCCTGCGGGAAGCAGCCGCCGATCTCTGCCGGGCCATCACGGATTCGCTGCTCAGCCTGGAGCCTGAGGCCAAAATCATCATCATGGGCGATCTGAACGACAATCCCGACGACCGCAGCCTGCTGCATCACCTGAAAGCCCGTAAGAGCCGGGAGGATACCCGGCCGGGGGAGCTTTACAACCCCATGTACCGCATGTACAAACAGGAAGGGGTCGGCAGCCTGGCATACAGGGATTCGTGGAGCCTGTTCGACATGATCATCGTGTCGCATGCCTTGCTGGGCGATGATTACGACAGTTTCAGGTTTTACAGGGCAAGGGTTTTCAACCGTCCGTATTTAACCCAAAAGGAAGGACAATACAAAGGATACCCGAACCGCACGTACGCCGGCGGTGTTTACCGGGGCGGTTACAGCGACCATTTCCCCGTTTATATTTTTTTGATGAAGGCGGTATCCCCGTAGGGGCGAACAGCATTCGCCCCGAAAGGACAACCCGCCAGGGAAACCGTAGGGGCGAACAGCATTCGCCCCGAAAGGACAACCCGCCAGGGAAACCGTAGGGGCGAACAGCATTCGCCCCGAAAGGACAACCCGCCAGGGAAACCGTAGGGGCCAACAGCATTCGCCCCGAAAGGACAACCCGCCAGGGGAACCGTTGGGGCGAACAGCATTCGCCCCGAAAGGACAACCCGCCAGGGGAACCGTAGGGGCCAACAGCATTCGCCCCGAAAGGACAACCCGCCAGGGGAACCGTAGGGGCGAACAGCATTCGCCCCGAAAGGACAACCCGCCAGGGGAACCGTTGGGGCGAATGCCATTCGCCCTTACGGGATCATCGTTTGATGAGAGGGATGGTGGTATGACCGGCGGCACCGGTGAGGGTCAGCAGGTAGGTTCCGGCCGGGAGGTCCCGGATATCCAGGGTAACATCCGCCTGGCCCGTCAGCCTGGTCTTCAGTACCGTCTGGCCGGCAAGGTTGGTGATGATGAGTTCATCTTCAGTCGTCAGGCCTTCCAGATGCAGTTCCATGTGCACGGGATTGGGATAGATGCGGACGGCAGTGTTCCCCTCCTGCTCATTCATCCCGGTAACAATGACCACATCGGCCGCAGTCCTGGGTTCCACCCTGAATTCGTTGAAGGAATAATAGACCGGTCCGGTCACATCATATATGGTATTGAGTACCGGACTGTAAGTATACATCAGGTTGTGCACCTTGGCCGTATCGGTGGCATCTTCGATGGTCCACATGCCGAAGCCGGCGCTGGGATTGACACAGGTGGCATTGTTCACTGTCACGAGCACGCCCTCATAGTCTTCCATGTTCACCTGTGAGCAGGTCACGGTGACAGGGGCCGGACCGGGCAGGCCGTTGGCAAGGATGTTGAATGCAGTCACCAGCTTGATCTCGGTCAGGTTGTAATATTCGGCCACCGTTCCGGTAAGGAAGACGGAATCTCCCAATGCCGGCTGGTTCTGGTTATCATACACATACACCCCATGCCAGGGACCGTATGCCTCCTGGATGAAATAACCGGCACCGTGTTTGCCCGTCACCGTACCATATACACTGACCACGGAGTCGGCCAGGGGCGAGTTACCGGAGGGATCCTGGGTGTACTGGATCTGGTAAATGGTTTTCAGGTGGGGAGGGTTTTGGTCGACCATGAAACTGACCGTATCGGCACGGTTTGGAACCAGGGGATTGTGGTTGTTATCCACAAGCTGAAGCACCACCTGGTGGTTCCCCGGAGTGAGGCTGGATGCATTGATGGGAGCGGTACTGTAATACATGATGGCCGGACCGCCGTCGAGGTAGTAATGCAGGTGGCCGTCCACTCCTGTACCCGGGTTGCCGACTGTAAAGTTGCTGACGGTAAACACGACACTCACCGAGCTGCTGTACACTGTGGCGCCATTGACCGGGGAGGTGATGGTGACCGTGGGTACGGGAAGTCCGGGTTCGGTAATGCTGACATCATCCACCTGGAGGTGATCCCCTGTGGCAACAGTCGACTGCACCGAAAGAATGAACTCCCCGATATTGGTATTTTTCACGCAGGTAATATCCTGGCTCTGGGATATCCAGGTGGCGGTATTGACTTGAATATAAGGGTTATAGGTGGCATATCCCGATCCGGTTGGCCTATCGTCGAAGAGTCCGGTACGGATATTACCCTGGCCCCGCACCCAGAAATTGATGGTATAGGTTGTACCACTGTCAAGTACCATGGGTTGTGTGGTGAAGCGGGCGTGCGTGGTATTGGTATTGATGAGTTGCACGGCGCTGCTACCCCCGTGAACATTGGTGGTGTATTGCACCACATTGGCGGGGGGTATGTTTGTTTTGGCTCCCATCCAGTTGTCGGGCGTGGTTCCACTCCATGCTTCAAAACCACTTGAAAATACGACAGTCTGCGAGTGCAGGATGCTGACACCCATGAACATGACAAAGGCAGTCAACAGCAGGGTAAACTTTTTCATAAAATAATATTTAGCTTATTAATAATCACTTATCAAGAACACGAACAGCATCCGCTTTGTTTTATCTGAGCTTGGAAAGCAGTCCGGTAACAAAATTACGAAGAATTTGCAGGAAGCCGTCAGCCATGTGGAGGATTTTGTCAATAATCCGGAAATGGCTACCTTTGTGCCCTTAAAATCGCTGCCTGTGAACGATAGTGTCGTCATCATACCGACATACAACGAAAAAGAGAACGTGGAGAAGATGATCCGCAAAGTCTTCAGTCTGCCCGGTTCTTTTGATTTACTGATCGTTGAAGACAATTCCCCGGACGGGACGGCAGCCATTGTGAGGTCGCTGATGCCGGAATACCCCGGAAGGCTGTTCATGGAGGAGCGGAAGGGCAAGCTGGGGCTGGGAACGGCATATATACACGGGTTCAGGTGGGCTCTGGAGAAGGGCTACACCTATGTTTTCGAGATGGACTGCGACTTTTCGCACAATCCCGAAGACCTGCCCAGGCTGAAGGAAGCCTGCGACACCGGAGGGGCCGACCTGGCCATCGGATCGCGTTACATCAAGGGAGTCAATGTAGTGAACTGGCCGATGGGGCGGGTACTGATGTCGTATTTCGCTTCAAAGTACGTACGCCTGGTGACCGGGATGCCAATCATGGATACCACGGCCGGTTTCAAATGCTACCGGTCAGATGTGCTTCGTGCCATTGATTTCACACAGATCCGTTTTATCGGTTATGCTTTCCAGATCGAGATGAAATTCACCGTATGGAAGCTGGGATTCAAAATAACCGAAGTCCCGATCATTTTCACCGACCGCACCGAGGGGGAATCCAAGATGTCGAAAGGCATTTTCAAGGAAGCCATTTTCGGTGTGATCACACTCAAATTTCAGAGTTGGTTTAAAAAATATACACGCGTTTCTTAAGGAGGGTGGCAGTGTTATGAATTACCTGTTAAAAAACTGCATGATCGTCAATGAAGGACAGGTCTTTGAAGGGCAGGTCCTGATTAAAGAAGGAAAAATTGAGAAAGTCATCAGGAATAAGAACGGAAAACAACCTGAGATCAAGGAAAAGACCTATAAGACCCTTGATCTGAACGGAAATTTCCTTTTGCCCGGAGTGATCGACGACCAGGTTCACTTCAGGGATCCCGGTCTGACCACCAAGGGTGACATTTATACAGAAAGCAAGGCTGCCGTGGCCGGGGGGGTTACCAGTTTTATGGACATGCCCAATACCCAGCCACTCACCACTACCCAGGCCCTTTTGGAGGAGAAATTCGCCATGGCCTCCAAAAAGAGTCTTGCCAATTATTCCTTTTACCTGGGCGCCACCAACGACAACCTGGAAGAGATCAAAAAGCTTGATCCGGCAAAGGTTTGCGGGGTGAAAGTCTTTATGGGAAGCTCCACCGGGAAACTGCTTGTGGACAATCCACAAAGCCTGGAAGCCATCTTTGCCGAATCGCCGGTGCTGATCGCCGCCCACTGTGAGGATGACGGCATTATCCGTCAGAATGCGGAACTGTACCGGAGTCGTTACGGGGAAAACATTGCAGTGCATTTTCATCCCAAGATCAGGAGTGAAGAAGCCTGCTACCAATCTTCGTCAAAAGCTGTTGAACTTGCACATAAGTACAACAGCCGCTTTCACCTCCTGCATGTGTCCACTGCGAAAGAACTGTCGTTGTTCGACAACAAAAGCAGCCTGCAGCAAAAGCGGATCACGGCCGAGGTTTGTGTACACCACTTATGGTTTAACGAATCGGATTATCCGAACAAAGGCAACCTGATCAAGTGGAATCCCTCCATCAAGAGTGAAATAGACCGGAGCGCCCTGTTCAAAGCCGTTCTGGACGACCGTCTGGATGTGATCGCCACCGATCATGCCCCGCATACCCTGGATGAGAAAGCCCAGACCTATTTCAATGCTCCTTCGGGAGCACCCATGGTACAGCATTCGCTGCTGCTGATGATGGAATTTTTCCACCAGGGCGTGATCAGTATGGAAAAGATCGTGGAAAAGATGTGCCACAATCCGGCCATTCTTTTCAAAATCAAGAAAAGGGGTTATATACGCGAAGGCTACTGGGCCGACCTGGTGGTGGTTGATCCCCGCTCGTCCTGGAAAGTGAATAAGAGCAATATCCTGTATAAGTGCGGCTGGTCGCCCCTGGAAGGAAGCACCCTGCGTTCGGAAGTGGCTCAGACCTTTGTGAACGGAAAGCTGGTGTATGATTACGGAACCTTTAAAGAAGAGTATAAGGGGCAGCGGCTGGTGTTTGGGAAGTGACGGGGTGATGAAGTTACGGAGTTACGAAGTTACGAAGTTACGAAGTTATGAAGTTATGAAGTTATGAAGTTACGGAGTTAAGGAGTTACGAAGTTACGGAGTTACGAAGTTACGGAGTTACGAAGTTATGAAGTGATGAAGTGAGGGGGTGATGAAGTGAGGGGTTTTGGTAGTGTGAAACTGCATGATATATGAGACAAGTTTATTTTTTACGGTTTTGTTTTGCAGTTGTTTTTGTTTTCCTGGCTTGTTTTACTGCCTGTTCTCCGGCGACGAAGGAGGTGGTGGAGGAAGCTTATCCTGACGGCAGTCCGAGACTTGTGAGGGTGTACGGGGAAAAAAACGGGGCAAGGGTGCTGTTGCAGGAGCGTCAATACTATCAGAACAAACAAATCCGCATGGAAGGTTCCTTTAAGGAAGACGAGCGGGACGGGAAATGGGTCTATTATTTCGAGAACGGGAATATCTGGAGCGAAGGTAGCT
>JAKLIX010000020.1 GCA_022709385.1 Bacteroidota bacterium
AACCTTAAACTATTAACCAAACCCGGAGCGATGCTTCTTCACGCCTGGTCTTTAAAACCACGGAGTTACACGGAGTTATGCACGGAGTGGCCAGGGAGAGTGGATTTATCACTTACTTGTTAACCTATTAATTCCCGGGCCTTGGATATTGATTCTTGATGTATTGATTCTTGATGTATTGATCTTTGATATTTCACAGAGAACCAAAGAGTTCGCACAGAGAGCCACCATGCTAATAAATACCTTGCCGGTATAGCAGACTTGTTTGAACCACATAGGACACATAGGTTTAATTTCTATATGAACTCTGTGGTGATAATACATGACTCCGCTCCGCACGACGGTTCATTAAACTGTAAACCTTAAACGATAAACGAAAAAAGGCGGCATGAACCAAACTGGAAACCGTTTCATATTCAACCCACTTCGGGGTTGTTGAGATACACCCTGCTTCCTTCCCCCGGATTGCATCCGTGGCTATTCAAATTGAACCCTCCGGGTTCTGTCACTATGAATCCTAAACTTCTAAACAACTAAACCGGCGTCAGACAACCAAACTCATTAAACTTTAAACCTTAAACTGTCAACTAAACTTCTCAACCAATAAACCCCTAAACCCGTTTCAAGCCAGAACACTGATCCCGGTACGAAACAATGCTTCGACTCCGCTCAGCATGACGAAGTGGAGCTGGAGGGATTCGAACCCTCGTCCAAACAGGCAGCCAACCGGCTTTCTACATGCTTAGCTTCAGTTGTTTTGTCGGGAGACGGCTGGCCTGAAGCAGGCCTACCGTTTCCGTAGTTTCAGTTTCTCGGCACGGCACCGAAACCTTGCCGTACCCAACCCGGCTTTGATGATGCCTGGTCCGGGGCGCGGCCGGATGTGGCTCCCCGGGAGGCAGCAGGCGCTTAATCCCTTGGATTAAGCAGCCATTGCATAGTCAGAATTGTTGCCGTTTAATAGGCATGGGACTTGGATTAACGAGCAAACTTCCCGATGCTCGGCATGCTTACCGGATCACTTCCCTGCTGTCAAAACCTGTCAGCCCCGGTTGTTGCTGCAAAATTACAAAAAATATGCCGACTTTGAGTACTCATGGAAAAGATAGGCGGCAGGCAGTGCCGGGTCCGCTTTGAATTATACCGATGACTCTGGGAACAATTTTTCGCATTCCTGTGTTCTTTCGGTATACCATATAATATAATGATAAGGTAAACGGACCGTCAATCCTGGTTTCCCGGCGGCCGTGCGTAGCGGATGACATCCTCCCCTTCGACCCGGTGGTCGCAAAGAATGGCAAGCCGTTCAACCACATTATGAAGTTCTCTCACATTTCCCGTCCAACGGATCCGGCTCAGGACTTCCAGGGCTTCCCGGGTAATCTCAAGAGGCGCTTTCCCTTGTGCCAGGCAGATTTCCTGCATGAAATGCCCGGCAAGCAAGGGAATGTCGGAGCTGCGCTCACGCAAGGGCGGAACATGGATAAGGATGACGCTGATGCGGTGGTACAAATCCTCCCTGAAGTTCTTTCTTCCGATCTCCTCTTTGAGATCTTTGTTGGTAGCTGCTATTACCCTGACGTTCACAGGGATGTCTTTTTCTCCGCCAACCCTCACAATTTTATTTTCCTGCAAAGCACGCAGTACTTTGGCCTGGGCTGCAAGGCTCATGTCGCCGATCTCGTCTAAAAACAGGGTGCCTCCGTCAGCCAGCTCAAAATCGCCTTTCTTTTGTTTGATGGCTGATGTGAATGATCCTTTTTCATGGCCGAAAAGGTTGCTTTCGATCAGTTCCGAGGGAATGGCGGCACAATTCACCTCAATGAAAGGACCCGTACTCCTGTTGCTTAGTTCATGGATCCTTCTGGCAACCAACTCTTTGCCTGTTCCGTTCTCACCGGTGATCAGCACCCTGGCATCGGTGGGAGCCACCCGTTCCACCAATTCATGGATTTGTTTCATCGCATCCGATTCGCCGATCATCTCATACATCCGGCTCACTTTCTTTTTCAGCACCCTCGTTTCAGTGATCAGTCTCGATTTATCCAGGGCATTCCGGATGGTGATCATCGTCCGGTTCATATCGAGGGGCTTGGCGATATAATCATAGGCTCCCTTGCGGATGGCTTCCACCGCCGTTTCTATCGTCCCGTGACCTGATATCATGATCACCTGGGCATCAGTGAATTCCCTGATCTGTTCCAGCACCTCCAGCCCGTCCATCCGCGGCATCTTGATATCACACAGCACGATGTCATAGGAAGCCTGCCGGGCCATGTCCAAGGCCATCAATCCGTTCTCCGCCTCATCCACTTCGTATTTCTCGTACTCGAGAATCTCCCTCAGGACATTTCGGATGCTTTTCTCATCATCTATGATTAATATCCTTGACATGGTTCGGGTTTAGGGTTTAAGGTTTAATGATTTCGGTTGTCTGAAGCCGGTTTAGGGGTTTATTGGTTTAGAAGTTTAGTTTACAGTTTAAGGTTTAAGGTTTAATGAGTAATCATCCACTGTCCCTGGCCACTCCGTGCATAACTCCGTGTAACTCCGTGGTTTTAAAGGCCGGGCGTGGAGAAGCATTGCTCCGGGTTTGGGCATTCTTATCGGAGTCGAAGCATTTCTCATCATATTCAATTTCTGTCATGTTGAGCGGAGTCGAAGCATTTCTCATCATATTCAATTTCCGTCATGCTGAGCGGAGTCGAAGCATTGTTTCGTGCCGGGATCAGTGTTCTGGCTGGAAACAGGTTTTCACCGTCGATGCTTCCTCTCTGGCTTAATACCGGATCCATTTCCATAATTCCTTGTAATCCACTTTTTTACCATACATCAGGATGCCTGTCCGGTAGATTTTTGCAGCGAACCAGGTGGTAGCCAGGAAGCCGAGTACCAGCAGGGCCATGGAAAGGATCAGATCGGTCAGGGGCACGCCAAAGGGGATGCGGATCATCATGATGATGGGACTGGTAAAGGGGATGATGGAGAACCAGAAAGAAGCCGGTCCTTCGGGGTTATTGATTACGAACTGGCCCATCACGATGGCCAGGATGAGGGGGACGGTGACCGGGAGCATAAACTGCTGGGTGTCCGCTTCGTTATCCACGGCCGCACCGATAGCGGCAAACAGGGCGGCGTACAAGAGGTAACCTCCGAGGAAAAAGAACAGGAAGCTGCCGATGATCAACAGGAAATTGACGGACTGGATTGCTGCAAATACTTCTCCGACGCCATTATCCTCCGTAACGGCCTCCTGGGTGTCCGCGGCCTGGGTGCCCATGGGGGCGGCCTGCTTCATGAGCATCTCTTTGGCTTTGGCCGCATCAATCTTATCGGCGTAGGCCGACTGGAAGGCAGTCACGATGCCAAAGGTCAGGATCACCCAGAGCCCGAACTGGGTGAGTCCGACCAGGGCGATGCCGATGATTTTGCCGAGCATCAGCTGGAAAGGTTTCACGGATGAAACGATCACTTCCACGATGCGGTTGGTCTTTTCTTCGATCACGCCGCGCATCACCTGCGAACCGAAGAGGAAGATGAAAAAGTAGATCAGGATGCCCGAAAACAGGCCGATGACCATACTCAGCTCAGTATAGGATTTTTCCTCTTTACCACCGTCGTCGAGTTTGATGGTAACAAGGGAAACTTTCGTTTTTACCGACTCAAGAATGTCCTGATCTATGCCTGATGCCTGAAGTTTCAGGGTTTCAATCTCCTTTTTCATCACATCCTGGATATAGGTCTTCACATTGATGTTGGGCTGTTTGTCGGAATACAGGAAAGCGCCGTTGGGCACGCTCAGCTCCGTTTTGGGGACATACAGCAGGGCGTAGTATTCCTGCGCCCGGAATTGCGCTTTTTCCGTATCGAGGGCGCCGTATACATGGCTGAATTTCATGTTTTCGGTGTCGGTAAAGCGATGATAGAACAGGCCGGTTTCATCCAGCACCGCGATCTTTTTTTCTTCGCCCGACAATTGGGAAACATAAATGGGGACGATCATGATGGCAGCCATCAGCAAGGGTCCCAGGATGGTCATGATAATGAAAGACCGTTTTCTTACGCGGGTAAGGTATTCACGGCGGATGATCAGAGATGTCTTGTTCATGCCTGTACCTCCTCTGTTTTGGTTTCACGGCTGTCCTGACCGACGGTCGTAATGAAAATCTCGTTCATGGTGGGTATGACTTCGTTCAGGGCATGAATCTCCATGTGCGGCAGGAGGGCCGCAAGCAGGTCGTTGGGGCCCGCATTGCCGCTCAGCCTGATGGCAGCCTTGTGCATGTTGTCGTCGGTCGAAGTCCTGACAGGAATCATACTTCCGGGCAGCACGCTATCCCATGCACCGCTGAATTGTTGCCCGCTGACTTCGTATATATTCGATTTGTATGTGTTCTTTACATCCCTGACGCTTCCTTCGAGGATCTTTTCGGATCGGTTGATCAGGGTAATGTAATCGCAGAGCTCTTCCACCGAGGCCATATTATGGGTGGAGAAAATGATCGTGGCTCCCTTATCCCTGAGGTTGAGGATTTCTTCCTTTACCAGGTTGACATTGATGGGGTCGAAGCCGCTGAATGGTTCGTCAAAGATCAGCAGGCGGGGTTCATGAAGGATGGTGACGATAAACTGGACTTTTTGCTGCATGCCTTTCGACAGTTCTTCCACTTTACGGTTCCACCAGGCCTGAATCTCAAATTTCCCGAACCAGTAACGAAGCTTACTCATGGCGTCATGTTTGCTGAGCCCTTTCAGCCGGGCCAGGTAGAGCGCCTGTTCACCGACTTTCATCTTTTTATACAAGCCTCTTTCCTCAGGAAGGTAACCAATATTATATATGTGGTGTGGTTTCAGCGCTTCGCCGTCGAAAAACAGGCTGCCTTCGTCCGGGCCTGTGATCTGGTTAATGATGCGGATCAGGGTTGTTTTTCCCGCACCGTTGGGTCCGAGCAGTCCGAAGATACTGTTGCGGGGTACGGTGATACTGACCCTGTTCAGTGCCGTATGTGCTGCAAAGCGCTTGGTGATGTGTTTTGCCTCAAAGATGATGTCCATATCGGTTTCTGTATGGGATCGTTAGAGGCCTGCAAGGTACAACAGATTATTGAAAGTATTCTTTCATCCTGCTGAAAAAGCCTTTCTCATGGCTGTCGGGATCCGGTCTGAAGTTGGGTGACTGCTCCATCTTTTCCAGCATGGCTTTTTCTTCTTTACTGAAATGCTGTGGTATCCAGACATTGATGGTTACGAGCAGGTCTCCCCTGCCGTAGGAGTTCAGGCTTGGCAGGCCTTTCCCTTTCAGTCTCAGTACCTTACCCGGTTGGGTGCCGGGGTTGATCCTGATCTTGGCCTTGCCGTCGAGGGTGGGGACCTCGATATTGGTTCCCATGCTTGCTTCAGGGAAGCTGAGGAAAAACTCGAGGTGCAGGTTATTGCCGTCGCGTGTCAGATGCGGATGTTCTGCTTCCTCAATCTGGATGATGAGGTCGCCGGGGATGCCGCCCCTGGCAGCCGCATTGCCCTTTCCTCCCATGGAAAGCTGAATGCCTTCCCCAACACCGGCGGGGATATTGATGCTGATCACTTCTTCGGCTTTCACGATACCATTGCCGTAACAGGCACTGCATTTTTCCGTGATGATCTGCCCTTCTCCACCGCAGGCCGGACAGGGTGATGAGGTGGACATTTGTCCGAGTATGGTGTTGGTGACACGGGTCACATGGCCGCTGCCACGGCAGGTGGAACAGCTCTGGGTGGCATGACCGTTCTTTGCTCCCGTTCCCTGGCAGGAAGAGCAACTGACATATTTGTTCAGTTTGATTTTCTTTTCCACGCCGGTGGAGATCTCTTCGAGGGTCAGTCTGACTTTCACCCTGAGGTTGCTTCCTTTGTTCACCCTTCTGGACGACCTTCTGCCACCGCCAAAACCGAAAAAATCTCCCCCGAATATATCTCCGAACTGGGAGAAGATGTCTTCCATGCTCATGCCTCCTCCGAAACCACCCGCTCCCTGGTTGCCCAGACCTGCATGCCCGAACTGGTCGTACCTGGCCTTCTTCTCCTGATTGCTCAACACTTCGTAGGCTTCGGCCGCTTCTTTGAACTTCTCCTCAGCCTCCTTATTCCCCGGATTCTTATCGGGATGATATTTCAAGGCAAGCTGGCGGTAAGCCTTCTTGATTTCATCGGCTCCCGCATTTCTCGAAACACCCAGTACTTCGTAATAATCTCTCTTACCCATTGTTTGTCTTAAACAGCCTTGCCTTTGTGTTCACCCCTTTGAAAATGATTTGTTATTATTCCGATGATGTGTCACTTTATATTCCCACGACTACTTTGGCAAACCGCAATACCCTGCCATTAAAAAGGTAACCTTTCTGCACTTCATCCACCACCTTGCCTTTCATGTCGTCCCCAGCCTCAATGCTGGTAATGGCCTCATGAAAATCAGTGTCGAACCGGGCTCCCTTTGTCTGCATCACTGTCAGCCCTTTTTGTTCCAGCACAGATGAAAGTTTACCGTAAATCAGCGTCACGCCTTCACGAACCGCATCCAGGCCGGCCGCCGGTGTCATCGACTGCATCGCACGCTCGAAGTCGTCCATGACGGGTAGCAGGGCATGGATCACTGCTTCGGATCCGTAAGCACTCATCTCGGCTTTCTCACGCTGCGTCCGCTTACGGTAATTGTCAAATTCGGCAAACAGACGGAGGTATTTGTCGTTGGCTTCCTGCAGTTTTTCCTGCCAAGCTTCTTCCCCGTTTCCTTTGCGAAAAACACCCTTCCTTCCTTTTTTCTTTTCCTGTGGCTCGTTCACGGGAGATTCCCCCTGAGGGTCTGCCGGAGTTTCCTTGTTCATTTCCTCGTTCATCGCAACGTCAATAGTAAAAGTTTCAACAATAGATAACCAATGGCCGGATGCTTCGCAAATACATTGCCACGGAGAAAGTCCGACAAAATGTCAGAAACAACTGTTTAATTCTTTGTCAGTTTTTCGATCTGGTAGTGCAGATCGATGCCCCTGAGGTTTTTGGCCACGATAATGCCGTTGCCGTCAATCAGGTAGTTGGCCGGGATGGAATTCACCCCGTAGCGTTTGGCGGCTTCATTGGCCCAGCCTTTCAGGTCACTGACATGATAAGGCCAGTCCAGTTTGTCGGCTTTAATGGCATTGAGCCAGGGATCTTTCTGCTTGTCGAGTGAGACGCTGTATATCTTGAAACCCTTGGCATTCTGGAACTTCTTACTTTTATATTTATTCCAGGCGTCCACCACGTTTGGATTTTCCCTTCTGCAGGGTCCGCACCAGGATGCCCAGAAGTCGATCAGCACCACATGACCTTTCAGGGAGGAGAGCTTCATGGGTTTGCCGTCCACATCGTTCATGACGATGTCCGGAGCTTTGTCACCGATATTGATGCCTGTGGCTGGACCTGCAGGTTTTGCAGGACTTTGTGCCAGCAGGGAAGTGAAAGTTCCCTGGAGTGGGAACAAAGCTATCAGCAGGATTATGATTAATCTTGTCATATGAAAATAATTAATTTTTTGTGAAAATGCAGGTTTATTTTCTAACAATTTCCGCGCCAAGATTTCGGAGGCGTTCATCAATCTGCTGGTAACCGCGGTCGATTTGTTCGATGTTGTCGATGATGGATTTACCTTCGGCGGAGAGGGCTGCGATCAGCAGGGAGACGCCAGCCCTGATGTCGGGGCTGGACATGCGGATGCCGCGGAGGGGGTGTTTTCTGTTCAGGCCGATGACGGTGGCCCGGTGCGGATCGCAGAGGATGATCTGCGCTCCCATGTCGATGAGTTTGTCGACGAAGAACAGCCGGCTTTCGAACATCTTCTGATGGATGAGCACGGTTCCCTTTGCCTGGGTTGCCGTAACCAGGGCCACGCTGATGAGGTCGGGCGTAAAGCCCGGCCAGGGAGCGTCGGCAATCGTCATGATGGATCCGTCGATAAAGGTTTCCACTTCGTACTCATCCCGGGCAGGGATCAGCAGGTTATCGTCCTCCTGCAGGATGGTGATTCCCAGCCGGCGGAACACTTCAGGAATCAGCCCGAGCTCGTTGTAGCAAACATCCCGGATGGTGATTTCTGAGCGGGTCATGGCTGCCAACCCGATGAAGCTGCCGATCTCAATCATATCGGGCAACAGCCGGTGTTCACATCCGTGCAGTTGTCCGACGCCATGGATGGTGAGCAGGTTGGAGCCGACCCCTTCGATCTTCGCTCCCATGTTGTTGAGCATGGTACAGAGCTGCTTGAGGTAGGGTTCGCAGGCGGCATTGAAAATGACGGTACTTCCTTCGGCCATCACGGCAGCCATGACGATATTGGCGGTACCGGTGACCGAGGCTTCGTCGAGCAGCATATAGCAGCCCTGCAGGCGGTCGCAGCGGATATCGTAGAACTGTGAACCGGGGTCTGTGCTGAATTGTGCTCCCAGCCTGGTAAAACCGGTAAAGTGGGTGTCCAGCCTGCGCCTGCCGATTTTGTCGCCTCCCGGCCGGGGCAGACTGGCTTTTTTGAACCGGCTCAGCAAGGGCCCCAGGATCATGACCGATCCGCGCAGCGCAGCAGCCTTCTTTCTGAAATCATTGGTTTTTAGATAATCCAGATCTACCTGCGCCGCCCTGAACACGTAAGTACCCGGTCCGGTTTTGCGCACTTCCACTCCCATGGCGGCCAGTAAGTCTATCAGTTTGTTAACGTCCCTGATGTCCGGGATGTTGCTGATGGTCACTTCGCCGGATGTGAGCAATACGGCGCAGATCACCTGAAGGGCCTCGTTCTTTGCACCCTGGGGTGTAATCTCCCCGTGCAGGCTGTGGCCGCCGGTGATCTCGAAAGAACTCATTTCTTCCTTCTCCTCTGGTTGTTGTCTTTCTGACGCGGGAAAAACTTCTTCTTTTTTGGTTTGGGCGGTCCAAGGAGTTCACTGGTGTGTTGCAGTTTGGTTTCTTCATGGACTTTAAGCCTGCCGGCTGAGAGTTCATGGAGGTGTTCATAGATGACTTCATCTGCCACCGTGTCTCTGTTCCAGGTCAGGTAGGCCTTTTTCATGTTGTTTGCCAGCACATTGACCAGGGAATCCCTTTCCGGCCCTTCTTCCATCTCTGATATTTTCGAAATGATCTTCTCGAGGTTTTTTCCGTAATATCCGTATTTAAATGTTTTGCTTCCGTAGGGGACTTTCTCCGGTTTTTGGTTCAGGTCTTCCGGCGAAGGCATGGGGAAGGGGGAATCTACATCGAGTTTGAAATCCGAGATGATATAGAGGTGGTCCCAGAGCTTTTGTTTGTAATCTGTGGACTCTTTCACCAGGGGATTGATCTGGGTCATGATCTGGATGATGGTTTTGGCAATGTTGGTGCGTCTTTCCCTGTCTTCGATACTGATGGCGTAATCGACCATTTTCTGTATGTTCCTTCCGTATTCGGGGATGATCAGGTGTGTGCGCCGGGTGTTGTATTCCATAATTTATTTATTGTTGGGGCGAACCGCGGTTCGCCTCGATTTACCTTAGGGGCGAACTGCCGTTCGCCCCAACAAAGGTATGATAAAAATCATTCGTCCAGGATTTTGAGTTTGGCGAAGCGAAGCAGCAATTGTTTTTTTCCGGCCTGGTCGAAGGCCACGGTGGCTTTGCGGTTGGCGCCCTGCCCTTCGAGGGCGATCACTTTCCCCTTACCAAAGCGGTCGTGTTCCACCGTCATGTCAACGGCAATCCGCTGCATGTCTTCAGGCCTGAAATCCGGGGGGTCTGCATGCTGCTTTTCCTGTGGCAGGGGCTTAAGCTTGCGGACGGTGTTGAGGGGCGCAGTCACTTTCTGCGTGCTTTCCAGGCATTGCGGGTCGATCTCGTCCAGGAAGCGGGAAGGCTGGCTGAACGACAGGTTTCCCCAGCGGTAGCGGTTCATGGCCCAGGCAAGGGTCAGTTTGTCCATGGCACGTGTAATGGCAACATAAAAGAGGCGTCTTTCCTCTTCCAGTTCAGCCCTGGTGTTCATGGAGAGATAGCTCGGGAAGAGGTTTTCCTCCAGGCCAACCACAAATACATAAGGGAATTCGAGTCCCTTGGCCGAGTGTACCGTCATCAGGGTGACTTTGTCCTTGTTCTCCTTATCGTCGTCCGAATCCAGGTCGGTCAACAGGCTCACTTCCTGCAGGAAACGGTCGAGGGTCGGATTGGCGGTGGTGGTGATTTCCCCCGTTATTTCGTTTATCGTTTCCTGGGGCCGGTCTGAGAAATCCCGGATGGCATTGAGCAGTTCCTGGATGTTTTCCATGCGGCTGATCCCTTCGGGTGTCTGGTCTTCTTTCAGTTCCCTGATGATGCCGGCGGTATAGGCAATATGCTCTGCCAGGTCGATGGCGCCGGTATTTGCCAGTTGCGCCTGGTAACTCCTGATCTTGATGATGAAGTCGCTGATCTTGCCGGCGGTACCCGGTGCAATGCCGCAGGCGTCGGCTTTCAGGTTCAGCATGGTTTCCCACATGCTTTTGTCTTTCTCCGATGCGGCAACCCTCAGTTTTTCCAGGGTCGTTTCTCCGATACCGCGGGCCGGGTAGTTGATGATGCGCACAAGGGCTTCCTGGTCGTGCGGATTGCAAACCAGGCGGAAATAAGCCAGCAGGTCCTTGATCTCCTTTCGTTTATAAAATGACAGTCCTCCGTAAATACGGTAGGGGATATTGAGTTTCCTCAGCGATTCCTCGAAGCTGCGCGACTGGGCATTGGTGCGGTAAAGGATGGCAAAGGAGCTGTTGGGCAGCTGCCGGTTCATCTTGTTTTCAAAGATGGCGTGTGCCACCAGGATTCCTTCCTCGCTGTCGGTGGCGGCTTTGATCAGCGAGATGCGCTGCCCCTGCTCCTTGTCTGTCCAGATCTTCTTGAATATCTGTTCTTTGTTGTGCATGATGAGGGTGTTGGCAGCTTCCACGATGGTTTTGGTGGACCGGTAATTCTGCTCCAGCTTGAACAGGATGTGATCGGGGTAATCTTTCTTGAAGTTGAAGATATTCTGGATGTTGGCGCCACGGAAGCCATAGATGCTCTGGGCGTCGTCGCCCACCACGCAGATGTTTTCATGCCGGGCTGCCAGGCGTTTGAGGATCAGATACTGGGAATAGTTGGTGTCCTGGTATTCGTCAACCAGCAGGTGGGAGAAGCGTTGCTGGTATTTGAAGAGGACATCGGGGAAATCGCGCAGCAGGATATTGGTAAAGAAGAGGATATCATCGAAGTCCATACAGGCCGATTTGAAGAGCCTTTGCTGGTAGGTGGCATAGATCTGGCCGGTCTGGGGGCGCTGTGAAACCCTGTCGTAGGTTGTCAGCTCGGGATCTTCTGCATAATCGCGGGCGGAGATCAGGTTCGATTTGGCCATGGAGATCCGGTGGAGGATGGCCGAAGGGGTATAGGTTTTGGTATCGAGTCCGAGTTCTTTGACGATGGATTTGATCAGGCTTTTGGAATCGTCGGTATCATAAATGGTGAAGTTGGAAGGGAATCCGAGCAGATGTCCGTCGACCCGCAGGATACGGGCGAAGATGGAATGGAAGGTTCCCATCCAGACATTTCTTGCATCTTGGTTGTGAACGAGTTGCATTATTCTTTCTTTCATCTCGTTGGCAGCCTTGTTGGTAAAGGTGAGGGCCATGATGCGGAAAGGTTCAACGCCCTGACTGATCAGGTAGGCCACTTTGTAAGTGAGTACGCGTGTTTTACCCGAGCCTGCCCCTGCAATGACCATGTTTGGCCCGTTGGTATGGACCACGGCGGCCTGTTGTTCCGTGTTCAGTTCTTTCAGGATGTCGTTCATGGGAAAACAATGGGAGTGGCAAAAGTAATGTTTTTTGCCACCCGGTGATCCGGTTTTTAACATCAGGTAGCGGAGGTAGGGTTTTTAAAGGTAAAGGGTAGAAAATTAAAGTGAGAAGTGAAGGAACCACATAGGACACATAGGGTAATTATCTATGTGATTCTATGTGCCTATGTGTTTAAAATAAAGAGAATTAACACGGTCAGCATGACGGCTAAACGTCTAAACCGATAAACACCTAAACCGGCTTCAGACACCGAACCTCATTAAACCTTAAGCCTTAAACCCTAAACTATTAACTATACTTCTCAGGCAATAAACCGCTAAACTAAATTTTTCATCATATTATTTGCAGAATTGAAAAAGCTTCTTACCTTTGCAGCCCCAAAAAAGGGCAGCGACATGTGATGAAACTGCCTGATTTTGGCAGGATTTAAGGCCTGAAAAGAATAAGGAACCTGATAAAGTGAGACGGGTATAGGTTCACGGCAAGGGGATAAGTTGTTGATCGTTTGTGTGTTAGAGCCCCTTCCCGCTGTCTCGCAGCCTCTTCAATTTATCCTTCCTTTTCATTTTGAGTCTGGTCCGCTGGTAAAGAACTTATCAAGTACACAATACTTATTTGTATGCCAACCATTCAGCAGTTAGTCCGCAAAGGAAGGAAAAAACTGGAAGACAAAAGCAAAGCCCCGGCCCTGGATTCGTGTCCGCAGCGCCGCGGTGTTTGTGTCAGGGTGTATACCACCACCCCGAAAAAGCCCAACTCGGCCATGCGTAAGGTGGCCAGGGTCAGGCTGACCAACCAGAAGGAAGTGAACGCTTACATTCCCGGCGAAGGCCATAACCTGCAGGAACACTCCATCGTTATGATCAGGGGAGGCAGGGTGAAGGATCTGCCGGGTGTAAGGTATCACATCATCCGCGGTGCCCTTGATACTTCCGGTGTGGAAGGCAGGAACCAGCGCAGGTCGAAGTACGGAACCAAGCGGCCCAAAGCCAAAAAGTAATCATTGATCCAGCAATATCCCAGATATCATGAGGAAGTCAAAACCAAAAAAGAGAATTACCTATCCTGATCCGAGGTTCAACGATGTTTTGGTTACAAAATTCATCAACAACCTGATGCTTCAGGGGAAGAAAAACCTGGCAGCCAAAGTGTTTTACGATGCCATCGACATTGTGTCCGACAAAACCAAGGAGGACGGTCTTGAGGTGTGGAAGAAAGCACTTGCCAATGTTACTCCCTCGGTAGAAGTCAGGAGCCGCAGGATTGGCGGTGCCACCTTCCAGATTCCTTCAGAGATCCGGCCCAACCGTAAGATGTCCATCGGGATGAAGGCACTGATCAACTTCTCGAGGAAACGCCATGAAAAATCCATGGCCATGAAGCTGGCCTCCGAGATCATGGCAGCCTATAAAGAGGAAGGCGCCGCATACAAAAGAAAAGAAGACACCCACAGAATGGCTGAAGCCAATAAGGCATTCAGCCATTTCAGGTTTTAAACATACCATTAATATATAATAAGCACGATACAGTTTTTATGTCCGTCCGCCTGCAACATACACGCAACATAGGCATCATGGCCCACATCGACGCGGGAAAGACCACCACGACGGAGCGGATACTGTATTATACCGGCATTAACTACAAGCTGGGTGAGGTTCACGACGGAACAGCCACCATGGACTACATGGTACAGGAGCAGGAGCGGGGCATCACCATCACTTCGGCGGCTACCACCGTTTACTGGAAGTACCGGAACGAAGATTACAAGATCAACATCATCGACACTCCGGGTCATGTGGATTTCACGGTTGAAGTGGAGCGCTCCCTGCGGGTGCTCGACGGTGCCGTGGCGCTTTTCTGTGCCGTTGGCGGCGTGGAACCCCAGAGTGAAACCGTCTGGAAACAGGCCGATAAGTATAAAGTCCCCAGGATCAGCTATATCAATAAGCTTGACCGGGCAGGAGCCGATTATTTCCGGGTGATCGAACAGATACGTGAGAAACTGGGCGCCAATCCCATTCCTTTGCAGATTCCCATCGGGGAGGAAGAAGGTTTCAGGGGCGTGATCGACCTGGTGCTGAACAAGGCCCTGATCTGGGATGATGAAGGCCTCGGTGCCACATTCCAGGTGGTGGACATCCCCGAAGAACTTCGTGAAACCGCTTCGGAATACAGGCTCAGGCTGCTGGAGGGAGCCGCGGAAGAAAGCGAGGAGATGCTTGAGAAGTACTCCAGCAATCCCGACCTGATCACTGCGCAGGATCTGCAGCATATCATTCGCAAGGCCACCCTCGAACACAGGATCACTCCAGTAATTTGCGGCGCCTCCTTCAAAAACAAAGGCGTTCAGCCCCTGCTGGATGCCATCGTGGCTTACCTGCCCTGTCCGCTCGATATCCCGGCCGTGAGCGGCATCAATCCTTTCACTTCTAAAGAAGAAAACAGGGAGGCCTCCACAACGGCAAGTTTCTCAGCCCTCGCCTTCAAGATCACCACCGACTCCTATGTCGGCCGCATCGCCTTCTTCAGGGTATATTCCGGAGTGCTTAAATCCGGAGAACTGGTGCTGAACACCAATACCGGCAAGAAAGAAAGAATCAACCGTTTGTTCCAGGTACATGCCAACAAGCATACATCCATCGACGAGATCCGGGCCGGGGATATCGGAGCTGCCGTCGGCTTTAAAGAAATCCGCACCGGCGATACCCTCTGTGATGAAAAACATCCCATTCAGCTCGAAAATATCGTGTTTCCGGTACCTGTGATCTTCATGGCCATTGAGCCGAAAACCCAGGACGATGTGGACCGGTTGACGCTCAGTCTCCGGAAACTGACCGAGGAAGATCCCACCTTTACGGTAAGACTTGATGAAGAAACCGGTCAGACGCTGATCAGCGGCATGGGGGAACTGCATCTGGAAGTGTTGGTCGACAGGCTGAAAAGGGAGTTTAAGGTGGAATGCAATACCGGAACTCCCCAGGTTGCCTATAAGGAAGCGATTACTGCAAAGTCGCAGTACCGTGAAGTTTATAAAAAGCAGACCGGTGGTCGCGGACGTTTTGCCGACCTGTTGATCGAGGTGTCGCCTGCCGATCCCGGTGTACACGGTCTTCAGTTTATCAATGAGATCACCGGCGGCAATATCCCCAAAGAATATATTCCGGGCATACAGAAAGGCCTGACGGCCGCCATGATGAACGGCGTACTGGCAGGCTTTGCCATCGACGGTGTGAAGGTCAGATTGCTCGACGGTTCATTCCACCAGGTAGATTCCGACAGCCTTGCATTCGAAATTGCCGCCAGGCTTGCTTTCCGTTCAGCCTGCAAAAGTGCCGGGCCTGTTTTGCTCGAGCCGGTGATGCGCCTCGATGTGGCTACCCCGGAGCAATACCTGGGCGATATCACGGGTGACCTGAACCGCAGGAGAGCGGTGTTACAGGCAATCAACCCCGGCATAGGATATCAGACCATTACGGCAAGGGTTCCCCTTTCCGAGATGTTCGGCTATGTGACCACCCTGAGAAGCATCAGTTCGGGCAGGGCCACTTCAAGTATGGAGTTCTCTCATTATGAGCAGGTTCCATTTGAAATGAGTGAAGAAATCATCTATAAGATTAAAGGATACGTTGAAAAATATTAATTGTTCATTAATTCAGTAAAGAAGGTGAATCAGAGGATCAGAATAAAGCTAAAATCTTACGATTTCAACCTGGTTGACAAGTCAGCCGAGAAAATCGTGAAGACCGTGAAATCGACCGGGGCGGTGGTCAGCGGGCCCATTCCCCTGCCTACCGACAAGAAGATCTTTACCGTCAACCGTTCCACGTTTGTGAACAAGAAGTCGCGGGAACAATTCCAGCTATGTACATACAAGCGCCTGCTGGATATTTACAGTTCGACTTCCAAGACCATCGACGCCCTGATGAAGCTGGAGCTGCCCAGTGGTGTTGAGGTTGAGATCAAAGTGTAATGGTCAGGCGTCTGATTGTCATAAAACATTAAAAACGAATAACAATGTCAGGTCTTATAGGAAAGAAAATCGGAATGACCAGCGTCTTTGATGAATCGGGAAAAAACATCCCGGTGACCATCATAGAAGCGGGTCCCTGTGTGGTTACACAGATCCGGACCAAGGATAGGGATGGGTATGAAGCTATCCAGCTAGCCTTCGATGATAAGCGTGAGAAACATACTACCAGGGCGCTCCAGGGCCATTTTGCCAGGGCAAAGACCACACCGAAGAAAGTATTGGCGGAATTCACGCGTTTCGAGGCGGGCCATCAGAAGGAATACGGTGATATACTCACCGTGGATGTATTTATTGAAGGGGAATATATTGACGTGGTTGGAACATCCAAGGGCAAAGGATTCCAGGGTGTTGTACGCAGGCACCATTTCCGTGGTGTAGGGGAATCCACCCACGGGCAGCATAACAGGCTCAGGGCACCCGGATCGGTGGGCGCTTCGTCTTTTCCTTCGCGTGTTTTCCCCGGCATCCGCATGGCCGGCCGTATGGGAAATGCGCGCGTGAAGGTTATCAATCTTCAGATTATCAAACTGATACCCGAAAAGAACATTGTACTTGTGAAGGGCGCTGTTCCCGGAGCCAATGGATCATATTTAATTCTTGAAAGATGGAGTTAGAAGTTTATAACATCAAAGGAGAGAAGACTGCAAGGACCGTTGTCCTGGATGATGCAGTGTTCAATATCGAGCCCAACGATCATGCGATATACCTCGACACCAAGCAGTTTCTTGCCAATAAAAGGCAGGGTACGCATAAGTCGAAGGAGAAATGGGAGGTGAATGCTTCGACCAAGAAGCTGAAAAGGCAGAAAGGTACCGGGGGAGCCCGTGCCGGAAGTGCCAAGAGCCCCTTGTTTGTCGGCGGAGGCCGGGTCTTTGGTCCGCAGCCCAGAATTTACAATTTCAAGCTTAACCTCAAGCTGAAGAAACTGGCACGCAGATCGGCACTTACATACAAAGCCAGGGAAAACCAGATCATGGTAGTGGAGGATTTCAGCATGGATACACCAAAGACCAGAAGTTTCACTGAAATTCTGAAGAACCTGCAGATCGGAGACAAGAAAACCCTGCTGGTTACCGTACAACCCGGTGAAAACCTGTTATTGTCGGTACGTAACCTGAAGCGCGCCAGGGTTTCAAGGGCTACGGACCTGAATACTTATGAGATCCTGCATGCCAACCATTTGTTGCTGCTGGAGAGTTCGGTGAAAGAGCTTGAAAAACTCTGTCAGTAATCATTACAATCATTATAAAAATCAAGCACCATGAGTGTCATCCTGAAACCCATCATAACGGAAAAAATGACCCAGCAGGGAGAGAAGCTCAACCGTTACGGATTTGTGGTCAGTCGCAAGGCTAACAAGCTGCAGATCAAAAAGGAAGTGGAAGCTTTGTATGGGGTGGAAGTGAAAGATGTCAACACCATGAATTACGCCGGTAAAAGGAAAAGCCGTTACACCCGCACGGGTCTGGTAAGCGGCAGGACAACCGCCCGTAAGAAGGCCGTGGTAACTCTTGCAGAAGGTCAAACCATTGATTTCTATAGCAATATTTAAGTAAATGGCTTTAAAGAAATTCAAACCGACAACGTCAGGACAGCGCTTCAAAATGATCAGCGCTTTCGACGATATTACTACCTCAACTCCCGAGAAGAGTCTGCTTGCTCCCAAAAAGAAGAGCGGTGGTAGAAACAATGAAGGCAAAATGACCATGCGTTACATGGGAGGTGGTCATAAACAGATGTACCGTCTGATTGATTTCAAGCGCGACAAGGAAGGAATTCCGGCCGTGGTAAAATCGATAGAGTACGATCCGAACCGTACGGCACGCATTGCCTTGCTTGCATACAGGGACGGTGAGAAAAGGTACATTATCGCTCCCCATGGCTTGCAGGTCGGGCAGGAATTACAGTCGGGCCGCGGCATTGCGCCCGAAGTTGGAAATACCTTGTACCTGAGTGAAATCCCTTTGGGTACCATTATTCACAATATTGAGCTGCAACCGGGGCAGGGAGCCAAGATGGCCCGCAGTGCCGGATCGTATGCCCAGCTGATGTCGAGAGACGGGAAGTTCGCGGTGATCAAGTTGCCGAGCGGAGAAACCAGGATGATCCTTCAGACCTGCAAAGCTACCGTTGGCATGGTTTCCAATCCCGACCACAACCTGGAATCGAGCGGGAAGGCAGGCAGAAGCCGTTGGCTGGGACGCCGTCCCAGAACCAGGGGTGTGGCCATGAACCCTGTGGATCATCCCATGGGAGGTGGAGAAGGAAGGGCGTCGGGCGGTCATCCGCGTACGCGTAAGGGTATGCCTGCCAAGGGTTATAAGACCAGGAGCAAGACCAAGTCATCCAATAAGTTCATCCTCGAAAGAAGAAAGAAATAGTTAAAACCACAAGCGCATGAGCCGTTCACTCAAAAAAGGACCGTATATCGACCTTAAACTGGAAAAAAAGGTATTGGAAGCGATTGAAACCAAAAAAAAGACGGTGATCAAGACCTGGTCAAGGGCATCGATGATACCACCGGATTTTGTGGGACAAACCATCGCAGTACACAACGGGAATAAATTCATTCCGGTTTACATCACTGAAAACATGGTTGGTCACAAGCTCGGGGAGTTTGCACCCACACGGACGTTCAGGGGCCATTCCGGAAGCAAAAAAGAAGGTAAGAAATAATTAATACACTGACCGATGGGATCCAGAAAGCAAACCACAGCGCAGGCAATGAAGGATGCAAGGAAGAACCTCTACTTTGCAAGGCTGAATGATTGCCCCACCTCACCCATGAAGATGAGACTCGTTGCAGACCTGATCCGGGGAATGGATGTGGAAAAGGCGCTCAATGTATTGAAGTTTAGTAAGAAAGAAGCTGCAGGACGCTTGCAGAAACTGCTGTTATCGGCCATTGCCAACTGGCAGGCCAAGAATGAAGGCACAAGAATGGAGGACAGTCACTTGTATATCAGCGAGATAGCAGTTGACGGTGGCCGCGCTCTGAAAAGGGTACGCCCGGCTCCCCAGGGAAGGGCATACCGGATAAAGAAACGGTCGAACCATGTCTTTCTGAGCATCGACAGCCGCGAGATGAAGCCTGAAACTGCAGAGGTACAGTAAATAATCAACGGGATAAACATTTAACCAACAATAGGACACTGAATGGGACAAAAAACAAATCCTATAGGTAATCGCCTGGGAATCATAAAAGGATGGGATTCCAACTGGTTTGGCGGAAGGCGTTTTGAATCCAAGCTTGTGGAGGACGAAAAAATCCGCAAATACCTGAATGCCCGTTTGTCGAAGGCCGGGATCAGCAGGATCATCATTGAGAGAACGCTGAAGCTGGTAACGGTGACCATTCACACGGCGAGGCCGGGGATCATCATCGGCAAGGGCGGTGCGGAGGTCGACAAGCTGAAGGAAGAATTAAAGAAGGTGACCCGCAAGGAGATCCAGATCAATATTTCCGAGATCAAGCGGCCTGAACTGGACGCGGTGATTGTTGCCAATACCGTTGCCCGACAGATTGAGGGCAGGATTTCCTACCGCCGTGCCATCAAGACTTCCATTGCATCAGCCATGCGAATGCTTGCCGAAGGCATCAAGGTACAGATATCCGGCAGGCTTGGAGGGGCTGAAATGGCCAGGAACGAGACTTATAAGGAAGGCCGTATTCCTTTGCATACCCTGCGTGCCGACATCGATTATGCCTTGGCCGAAGCGCATACGAGTTACGGCAGGATAGGGGTGAAGGTTTGGATCTGCAAGGGCGAAGTTTACGGTAAGCGTGACCTGACGCCTGCCACCGGGCCTGCCAAAGACAAGGTGAATGCTCCGAGAACACGCACAAGGAATATCGGGAAAGGCCGTCCCAGACCATAATCCATTCATATTAAGATAATAACACGAAAATAAACTCTTCTAACCATGTTACAGCCAAAGAAGACCAAACACAGGAAGCAGCAGAAAGGCAAGATGAAGGGCAATGCCCAGCGCGGGCACCAGCTGGCCTTTGGTTCCTTCGGGATCAAAACCCTTGAGGAGGCCTGGCTTACAGGCCGTCAGATAGAAGCTGCCCGTCAGGCTGTCACCCGTCATATGAAACGTGAGGGACAGATCTGGATCAGGGTGTTTCCCGACAAGCCTATCACCAAGAAACCTGCGGAAGTGCGTATGGGTAAAGGGAAAGGAGCTCCGGAAATGTTTGTTGCACCGGTAACTCCCGGGCGCATCCTGTTTGAAGTGGAGGGAGTTTCCCTGCCGATAGCCACCGAAGCCCTTCGCCTGGCAGCACAGAAACTACCGGTGAAATGCAAATTCATCGTCAGAAGAGATTATGGATCGGAAACAAACTGATAAGCAATGAAAGCAGAAGTGATCAGGGAACTCACTACGGGTGAGATCAAAGAAAGACTGGAGGAAGAAAAGAAGCACCTGGTAAAGCTGAAAATGAACCATGCGGTGTCGCCTCTGGAAAATCCGAATAAGATCAAAGCATACAGGAAAACCATTGCCAGGCTGATCACCGAGCTTCGCAGAAGAGAACTCGGCCTGCAGCAGGGTATTAAACAATAATTGTTCTTGAAATGGAAACAACAAGGAAGTTCAGGAAAGAAAAAATTGGGGTGGTAGTCAGCAACAAGATGAATAAATCCATCGTGGTGCTGGTTGAAAGGAAAGTGATGCACGCCAAATACGGAAAGTTTGTGAAGAAAACTTCACGCTTTCTCGCACATGATGAGAAGGATGAATCCAATGTGGGCGATACCGTCCGGATCATGGAAACAAGGCCGATCAGCAAGGACAAATGTTGGAGACTGGTTGAAATCGTAGAAAGGGCTAAGTAATATGATACAGCAGGAAAGCAGATTAAACGTAGCCGATAACAGCGGTGCCAAGGAGGCACTCTGTATCAGGGTTCTCGGGGGGACGCGTAAGCGTTACGCCGGTGTTGGAGACAAGATCATTGTTTCCATCAAGCATGCCCTTCCGGGCGGGAATGTTAAGAAAGGCGCCGTCGTAAAGGCGGTTATTGTCCGGACTAAAAAGGAGATCCGCCGCAGCGACGGTTCGTATATCCGTTTCGACGACAATGCCTGTGTGTTGCTCACCGCTTCGGAAGAACTCAGCGGTACCCGTATTTTCGGGCCTGTGGCCAGGGAATTGAGGGATAAGAAGTTCATGAAAATCGTTTCACTTGCACCCGAGGTGCTGTAAAGAAGGATCGCCATGCCTAAGAAACTGCATATCAAAAAAGGAGATACGGTGAAGGTCATCGCTGGTGACTATAAGGGCGAGCAGGGAAAAGTGCTCGACATGTACACCGACAAGCAGACCGCCATCGTCGAAGGGGTCAATATGGTTACCAAGCACACCAAGCCCAATGCCAAGAGCCCCCAGGGCGGCATCGCCAAAAAGGAAGCCCCCGTTCACATTTCCAACCTGATGGTGGTTGATAACAGCGGCAAACCAACCCGAAGCGGCCGCCGCATCGATCCCAAAAGCAATAAACTCGTCCGTTATTCCAAAAAAACCGGGGAGGTGATAAAGTAATGAAGTACGTACCCAGATTAAAAGAAAAGTACGATAAGGAAATCGTACCCGAGCTGAAGAAACAGTTCAATTATAAAAGTCCGATGCAGGTGCCCAGGTTGACGAAAATCAGTCTGAACCAGGGTGTCGGCGGCGCCATCACTGATAAAAAACTGATGGAAAATGCCCTTGCAGAACTCACGATGATTGCCGGACAAAAAGCGGTTACCACCAAGTCGAAAAAAGACATCTCCAACTTCAAACTGCGCCGCGGCATGCCGATCGGCGCCCGCGTTACCCTGAGGGGGGAAAAGATGTACGAATTTCTCGACAGGCTGATATCCGTTGCCATACCGCGTATCCGTGACTTCAGGGGTATCAACGACAAGGGATTCGACGGCCGGGGTAATTATACCCTGGGAATCTCAGAACAGATCATCTTCCCCGAAATCAACATCGACAAGGTGGGAAAGATCAACGGTCTCGATATCACCCTTGTCACCAGTGCCCCGAACGATCAGGAAGCATTGGCACTGCTGAAAGAATTCGGATTACCCTTTAAAAAATAACATCATGGCCAAGGAATCCATCAAAGCCAGAGAATTAAAACGACAGAAACTTGTCGCCAAATATGCTGCGAAAAGAGCCGCATTAAAAGATGCCGGCGATTATACCGCGCTGCAGAAACTGCCGAGGAATGCTTCACCGGTGCGTTTGCACAACCGCTGCAACCTCGACGGAAGGCCCAAAGGCTATATGAGGCAGTTCGGCATCTCACGCATCAACTTCCGTTTCATGGCCCTGAACGGCCTGATTCCGGGAATTAAAAAAGCCAGTTGGTAAACCCATTTATTAATAAGATAACAGAATATTTTCCATGGTAACAGATCCTATTGCAGATTACTTGACCCGTATCAGGAATGCTGTCATGGCTAACCACCGGATAGTCGAAATCCCTTCTTCGAACATGAAAAAGGAAATTACCCGCATTCTCTTTAACCAGGGCTATATCCTGAATTTTAAATTCGAGGATGAGGTATTCCCTCCCATGATCAAGATCGCCTTGAAGTATCACCCGGTCACAAGGATGCCTGCCATTACCAACCTTACCAGGATTTCCAAGCCAGGCCTGCGTAAGTATGTCAGTGTGGACAACCTCCCGCGCGTGCTCAACGGGCTTGGTGTCGCCATTTTGAGTACTTCCCAGGGTGTGATGACAGAAAAAGAGGCCCGCTCGAAAAATATCGGTGGCGAAGTATTGTGTTACATCAGCTAATCAGAAGTTATGTCACGTATAGGAAAACTGCCCATCCCTCTGCCTTCAGGAGTACAGGTGACTGTATCAGAGGAAAACCTTGTCACCGTTAAGGGCAAACTGGGCGAACTGTCCCAGGCCATTGATCCTGCCATCCGTGTGAAAGTTGAGGACGGAAACCTGGTATTGACCAGGAATACCGATGAGAAACAGGAACGTTCCAGGCACGGACTCTACCGTTCGCTGCTGGCCAATATGGTCAGGGGAGTGTCGGAAGGTTTCACTATTACCCAGGAACTCGTCGGCGTGGGTTATAAGGCTGTTGCCACAGGCCAGCTGATCGATCTTTCGCTGGGCTATTCGCACCATATCGTGATTGAACTTGCCCCGGAAATCAAGGTTGAAACAACCGCCGAAAAAGGTAAAAATCCCACGATCATCCTGAAAGGGATAGACCGTCAGCTGCTTGGACAGGTAGCCGCCAAGATCCGCTCCCTCAGGCCTCCCGAACCCTACAAAGGAAAAGGAATACGGTTCATGGGCGAGATTGTACGCAAGAAAGCAGGAAAGTCTGCATCCGATAAATAATAGATTAACGCTTAATCATTGATATGATGGCAATTAAGAGTGTAAAGGAATACAGAAGGCAACGGATAAAATTCAGGATCCGTAAGCGCTTGTCGGGAACTGCATCCAAACCCAGGATGACGGTTTTCCGCAGCAATAAGCAGATCTATGTCCAACTGGTAGACGACCAGGCCGGCAAGACCCTGGCTTCCGCTTCCTCCCGGGTGAAATCCATCCTGGAAAAGCAGACGAATAAGTCGGAAAAAGCAAAACTCGTTGGTGAACTGATCGCCGAGCGGGCCCAGGAAGCCGGAATACAGGAAGTGGTGTTCGACCGTAACGGGTATCTGTATCACGGCAGGGTGAAATCTCTTGCAGAAGCCGCCCGGGAAAAAGGATTAAAATTTTAAGGAATTATGGCCAACGAAAATATCAGAAGAGTAAAATCCAGCGAGATCGAATTCAAAGACAAGCTGGTCAGTATCCAGAGGGTCACTAAGGTGACCAAGGGAGGCAGAACCTTTAGCTTTTCAGCCATCGTGGTGGTTGGAAACGAAAACGGAGTGGTTGGCTTTGGTCTTGGAAAAGCCAAGGAAGTAACCGCCGCCATTGCCAAAGGGATAGACGATGCCAAGAAGAACCTGATCAAGGTGCCCATCCTTAAAGGAACCATCCCGCACGATCAGCACGGCCGCTACAGCGGAGCCTATGTCTTCCTAAAACCTGCAGCACCCGGAACCGGCGTGATTGCCGGAGGTGCCATGCGTGCCGTACTTGAAAGCGTCGGGGTAAGAGACGTGCTGGCCAAATCTAAAGGCTCCTCAAACCCCCACAGCGTGGTGAAAGCTACCATCAACGCCCTGGCCCAGATGAGAGATGCCTATACCGTTGCCCAGGTGAGGGGAATAGAATTAAAGCAAGTATTCAATGGCTAATGTGTTAATACATTGATGATGAAAAAGTTACTTATCAAACAGATAAAGAGCGGGATTGGCCGCCCCCTGCGTCAGAAAAAGACCCTGGAAGCGCTCGGCTTTAAAAAACTCCATCAGTCGCTTGAGGTAGAGGCTTCTCCCCAGATACTTGGCATGATTGAAAAGGTGAAGCATCTGCTCACCGTGGAGGAAATTGATTAATAATCAGGAAATTTAATACCAAGATGGATTTAAGCAATCTTAAACCTGCAAAAGGATCGGTTAAAAAGAACAAGCGTGTGGGACGCGGACAGGGATCAGGCCGTGGGGGTACTTCCACCCGCGGGCATAAAGGTGCCAAATCCCGTTCCGGCCATAAGACCAAGATCGGTTTTGAAGGCGGCCAGATGCCCCTTCAGCGCCGCTTGCCCAAGTTTGGCTTCAAAAACCTGAACCGCGTAGCCTATAAAGCCATTAACCTCGATGTGCTACAGGCACTTTTCGATAAAAAGGGAATCGATTATTTCGATGCCGAAGTGTTCATTGAGCAGGGACTGGTGTCGCGCCGCGACCTGGTAAAGATTCTGGGCAGGGGAACACTCACCGCAAAAATCGATGTGAAAGCCCATGCCTTCTCCGATACTGCCCGTAAACACATTGAGCAGGCCGGTGGGTTGGCTGCGCTCATCCAGTGATCCGTGGAACAATCATGTGCAAACGCTCATCCAGAATCCTTAAACGATGAAAAGACTAATAGAGACCATCAGGAACATATATAAAATTGAAGATCTAAGGAAACGTATCCTCTACACACTCGGTATCCTGCTGATTTACCGTTTTGGTGCCTATGTGGTGCTTCCGGGGATCGATCCTGTTCACCTGACTGCCCTTCAGCAACAAACCAGCGAAGGACTGCTCGGCCTGCTCAACATGTTCTCGGGTGGTGCATTCTCGAATGCCTCCATCTTTGCACTGGGGATCATGCCCTACATCTCGGCATCGATTGTGGTGCAGCTTTTGGGGATGGCCATACCCTATTTCCAGAAACTGCAGAAAGAAGGGGAAAGCGGAAGGAAAAAGATCAACCAGATCACCCGTTACCTGACAGTGATCATCCTTGTTTTCCAATCACCCGCCTATATTACCAACCTGGTTTCACAGCTTCCCAATGAGGCGTTTTATCCATTCTCACCGGATGCTACTCCCACCCGCTTTTTCTGGGTGTCTTCCATTATCCTGCTGACGGCCGGCTCCATGTTTATCATGTGGCTTGGTGAAAAGATCACGGATAAGGGTATCGGCAATGGTATCTCCCTGATTATCATGATCGGGATCATCGCAAGGTTACCTTTTGCACTGGCCGGGGAGTTTGTGTCACGTATGGAAGAAAAGGGAGGCGGCGGCCTGGTGGTGTTCGTCGTTGAGATTGCCGTGCTTGTGCTCGTCATTCTGATCAGCATCCTGCTGGTCCAGGGCACCAGAAAAGTACCCGTCCAGTATGCCAAACGGATCGTCGGGAATAAACAGTACGGTGGCGTGAGGCAGTATATCCCCCTGAAAGTGAATGCTGCAGGTGTGATGCCCATCATCTTTGCCCAGGCCATCATGTTTCTGCCCATCACCCTGGTCGGATTTACCGACAGCCAGGCGGTTTCAAGTTTCGTGGGAGCCTTTCTGGATTACAACGGCTTCTGGTACAACTTTGTCTTTGCCGTCATGATCGTGGCATTCACCTATTTTTATACTGCCATTACGGTGAATCCCAACCAAATGGCCGAGGACATGAAGAAAAACGGTGGCTTCATCCCCGGTGTGAAACCAGGCCGGAAAACGGCGGATTTCATGGATTCCATCCTGTCGAAGATCACCCTGCCGGGCTCGCTTTTCCTGGCTTTTGTTGCCATTATGCCTGCCCTGGTGAGGTTTACCGGTGTAAGTACGCAGTTTGCACAGTTTTACGGAGGTACTTCCCTGCTGATCCTGGTGGGTGTGGTACTGGATACACTGCAGCAAATTGAGAGTCATCTGCTCATGAGACATTATGACGGTTTGATGAAGTCGGGCAGGATCAAAGGAAGAACAATGGGAATGACCGGATAAAAGCCGCATTGACCATGCTGACGATAAAAACAGAAGAAGAAATAGAAATAATTAAACACAGTTCTTTGCTTGTTGGAGAAACCCTGGCTGAAGTGGCCAGGTATCTGAAACCGGGTGTAAGCACTGCCACCCTCGATAAAGTGGCGGAGACCTATATCCGGGATCACGGAGCCGTTCCCGGCTTTAAGGGGTACAGGGGATTTCCCGCCACCCTTTGTGTTTCGGTGAACGACGAAGTGGTGCACGGGATACCGGGGAAGCGTGAGATCAGGGAAGGAGACATTGTTTCCGTTGACTGCGGCGTGCTGAAAAACGGTTTTTATGGTGATAGTGCCTATACTTTCGGTATCGCGCCGGTAAAGGAAAACTATATCAAACTGATGCACATTACCAGGGAATCCCTGCTGAGGGGTATTTCCAGGGCGGTAGCAGGCAACCGGACGGGAGATATAGGGTCTGAGATTCAGCAGTTTACCGAAAGTCACGGCTTTTCTGTGGTCAGGGTACTGGTGGGGCACGGCCTTGGACGTAAGCTTCACGAGGAACCGGAAGTGCCGAATTTCGGCCAGCGTGGAGAGGGAGTGTTGTTAAGGGAACGAATGGTGATCTGTATAGAACCCATGATCAACTTTGGGAAGAAGGGAGTGACGCAGGACAGGGACGGATGGACCATACGTACCAAAGACCGGCTTCCGAGCGCCCATTTTGAACACGTGGTGGTGATCAGGAAACAACAGGCTGAAGTGCTGTCAAGTTTTGATGAAATTGAAAAAGCAATCAATGCAATTAATAACGATCATATATGGCTAAACAACTAGTCATAGAGCAGGACGGTGTCGTCAGGGAATCATTGGGCAATGCAATGTTCAGGGTTGAACTTGAGAATGGCCACATGATCATGGCTCATATTTCGGGAAAGATGCGTATGCATTACATTAAAATCCTTCCCGGTGATAAAGTCAAAATTGAGATGTCGCCTTATGATCTGACAAAAGGGAGAATCACTTTCAGGTATAAATAGAAAAAAGAAACGCATATGAAAGTTAGGGCATCAGTGAAAAAGAGAACTGCCGACTGCAAAGTCGTCAGGAGGAAAGGGAAAATATTTGTGATCAACAAGAAAAACCCCAAATTCAAACAAAGGCAGGGTTGATCATAGATTAAAAAATTATAAACACACAGAGATATGGCAAGAATTGCAGGTATCGATTTACCCAGACAGAAAAGAGGTGAGATCGGTCTGACTTACATCCACGGAATCGGCAGAAGCAGTGCCCGTTACATTCTGGGTAAGGCTCAGGTGGATTACAACAGGAAGGTATCCGATTGGAACGATGACGAACTGACCGCCATCCGGAACATCATCAATGATGAGTTCAAGGTGGAGGGGTCATTGCGTTCGGAAGTCCAGATGAATATCAAACGTCTGATGGACATCGGTTGTTACCGTGGCATCCGGCACCGTGTGGGATTGCCGCTGCGCGGACAGTCGACCAAAAACAACGCACGTACCCGTAAAGGGAGGAAGAAAACCGTTGCCAACAAGAAAAAGGCTCCCAGCAAGGGTTAATCCCTGGGTTGTCCGGCAATTAATGGATAAGTTAATAAGACAGTATTTATGGCTAAGAGCACAAAAACATCCAAGAAACGAATCGTTAAGGTTGATCCGATAGGAAAGGCCTATATCATGGCTTCTTTCAACAACATCATTGTCACCCTGACCAATGAAGCCGGCCAGGTCATTTCCTGGTCCTCGGCAGGGAAAATGGGTTTCAGGGGATCAAAGAAAAACACACCTTATGCAGCGCAGGTTGCAGCCCAGGATTGTACTAAAGTGGCTTATGATCTCGGGATGAGGAAGGCCAAGGTATATGTGAAAGGACCAGGTGCAGGCAGGGAATCCGCCATCCGTACGATCCACTCGGCTGGCATCGAGGTAGTCGAAATCGTGGATGTGACGCCTTTGCCTCATAACGGCTGCAGGCCCCCCAAACGCAGAAGAGTTTAATTTTTAACAGGATAATACTTAATCAGTATGGCACGCTATATCGGTCCGAAAACCAAGATCGCGAGGAAATTCAAGGAGCCTATCTATGGCCCCGACAGAAGTTATGAAAAGAAAAACTATCCTCCGGGGATGCACGGACCTTCCAAAAGAAGAAGGAAGCAGTCAGAGTACGGGATACAGTTGATGGAAAAGATGAAAGCCAAATACACCTACGGGATTCTGGAACGGCAGTTCAAGAATGTATTTTCCCGTGCCGCAAGGAAAAAGGGTGTTACGGGTACCATCCTGCTTCAGTTGATCGAAGCCAGACTCGACAATGTGGTGTACCGCTTCGGCATCGCCCCTTCCCGTTCAGCCGCCCGGCAGCTGGTTTCACACCGTCATATCGTGGTGAACGGCCAGGTAGTCAACATCCCCTCCTTTGAGGTGAAAGCCGGCGATGTCATTGGCGTGAGAGAGAAATCCAAATCGCTTGAAATCATCAGCAATGCCGTCCTGTCCAGAAGCGATAAATACCCCTGGCTGGAATGGGAACCCACCACCATGAGCGGGACCTTTATCAAATATCCCGACAGGGATGAAATACCCGAAAATATCAGGGAACAGCTCATCGTCGAGTTATATTCCAAGTAAAATTAAACCTGGCATTAACAAAACAAGGGAAATTATGGCAATATTAGCTTTCCAGAAACCTGACAAGGTTATCATGCTCGAATCGGATGCTTTCAAAGGAAGCTTTGAATTCCGTCCGCTGGAACCCGGTTTTGGTGTTACAATCGGCAATTCCCTGAGGAGAATATTGTTGTCCTCACTGGAGGGATATGCCATCACCTCCATAAAAATCGACGGTGTGGAACAGGAATTCTCCACGATGAAGGGCGTGCTGGAAGATGTGGCAGAGATCATCCTGAAATTAAAACAGATCAGGTTTAAACGCCTTCTGGATTCGGAAACCTCCGAAAAGGCCCATATCGTCATCGGGGGCCAGGAAGCCTTCACGGCCGGAGATATCAATAAATTCCTGTCCGTATTCCAGGTACTGAACCCGGAACTGGTGATCTGTCATATGGACCCGGCTACCAAGTTCTCCATGGAGATCACCATCGATAAGGGACGCGGATATGTGCCGGCCGAGGAAAATAAAACCCTGAATCCTCCCATCGGAACCATCTTTATCGATTCCATCCATACTCCTATACGGAATGTGAGCTACAGCATCGAGAATTTCAGGGTGGAACAGAAAACCGACTATGAGAAACTGATCATCGAGGTTACCACCGATGGCTCTATCGCACCAAAAGAAGCCCTCAAAGAAGCCGCAAAAATACTGATCCATCATTTCATGCTCTTTTCCGATGAGAAAATCAAACTCGATGTGGAGGAAAAGACCGTGACTGAGGAATTTGATGAAAGTTCCCTCCATATCCGCCAGTTATTGAAAACCAAACTGGTGGATCTTGACCTCAGTGTCAGGGCACTCAACTGCCTCAAAGCTGCCGATGTGGAAACACTCGGCGAACTGGTGGCCTACAATAAAAACGATTTGTTGAAATTCAGAAATTTCGGAAGGAAATCCCTTACCGAACTCGAAGAACTGGTGAAATCCAAAGGGCTGGAGTTCGGTATGAATGTTACCAAGTATAAATTAGATAAGGAATAGTTGCAATGAGACACCGCAAGAGCTTTAATCACCTCGGACGTACAAGTTCACACCGGGAAGCCATGTTGTCCAATATGGCCGCCTCACTGATCATGCACAAACGGATCAACACCACCCTGGCCAAGGCCAAGGCCCTGAGATCATATGTAGAACCGCTGATCAGCCGGTCAAAGGAAGATACTACCCACAACCGCAGGATGGTTTTCAGTTACCTTCAGAATAAGGAAGCCGTAACAGAACTTTTCAGGAATATTTCGCAGAAAATCGCCGACAGACCGGGTGGTTATACCCGCATCTTTAAACTGGGCAGCCGCCCGGGCGACAATGCCGAGATGTGCCTGATCGAACTGGTCGATTTTAACGACACCTATGTAAAGGACAGCAAATCAGCCGCTGCCAAATCCAAAACCAGACGCGGAAGAGGCAGAAAAAAGGCGGAAGACACAGATACTCCGGTGCACCGGGCTGAAAGTCCTAAAAAGGAAGTGGTGACAGACCAGCCGGCCGCAGTGACCGAAGTTGTTGAAACGCCCGATTTACAGCTTGCGGATACAGCAGCCGAAACCACGGAAGTATTGGAATCTCCTGAAGCACAGGTTGAAGATAGCATGGCCGAAGCTGAACTGCCGGAGGAAACAACCGGAGAAACACCGCAGGACACAGCGGAAGAGGAGCATGGAGATAAGGAACAACAGGCCTGATCCCGCCTGAACCAAAAAAATAAGGATGAAGTATGAACCATACTTCGTCCTTTTTTTGTTTATACATTAATGACTTAAAAACACAATGATATGAGTACGATTTTAAATGTTTATGCACGCCAGATCCTTGATTCGAGAGGAAATCCTACAGTAGAAGTGGACGTGGTCACCGATTCCGGTACCGTTGGCAGGGCCGCCGTACCCTCCGGCGCTTCGACAGGTGTTCATGAGGCCGTCGAACTTCGCGACGGAGACCAGAAACTGTTCCTTGGAAAAGGAGTTATGAAAGCAGTTCATAATGTGAACAAAATCCTCAATGAGGAGCTGAAAGGATATTATGTCACCGACCAGGTGGAAATTGACAAGCGGATGATTGAGCTGGACGCTACCCCGAACAAGGGAAACCTCGGTGCCAATGCCATCCTTGGCGTTTCTCTTGCCATTGCCCATGCCGCCGCCCAGGAGACCGCACAACCCCTTTTCCGTTATATCGGAGGTGTGAACGCCACCACCCTGCCCATTCCCATGATGAACATCCTCAACGGTGGCTCCCATGCGGATAATTCCATTGATTTTCAGGAATTCATGATCATGCCTGTGGGCGCTCATTCCTTCTCGGAAGCCATCCGGATGGGTGCAGAAGTCTTTCACAACCTGAAAAATGTGCTCAAAAAGTCGGGCTACTCCACCAATGTCGGCGATGAGGGCGGTTTCGC
Source organism: Bacteroidota bacterium (assembly GCA_022709385.1). GTDB lineage: Bacteria > Bacteroidota > Bacteroidia > Bacteroidales > CAIXZF01 > JAKLIX01. The sequence goes on from JAKLIX010000020.1 coordinate 31,323, forward strand.
CCCCAATCTTAAATCGAACGAGGAGGCAGTTACCGTGATACTCCAGGCTATCGAAAAAGCAGGTTATAAACCGGGCAAAGATATTTACCTGGCCCTCGACCCTGCCGCTTCAGAGTATTTTCTTCCGGAAGAAAACGTGTATCACCTGCATAAATCCACGGGAGAAAAACTGACTCCCGCTCAAATGGTCGATTATTGGGCCGACTGGGTGAAGCGTTATCCCATCGTTTCTATCGAAGACGGCATGGCCGAAGACGATTGGCATGGATGGAAACTGATGACCGATAAACTCGGCGAAAAAATCCAGCTGGTTGGCGACGACCTTTTTGTAACCAATGTGAACAGGCTGCAACGCGGCATTCAGGAAGGCGTGGCCAACTCCATCCTGATAAAAGTCAATCAGATCGGAACCCTTACCGAGACCATTGATGCCGTGACCCTTGCCTTCCGGAATGCCTATACCGCCGTGATCAGCCATCGCTCGGGTGAAACGGAAGACACGACCATCGCCGACCTCGCTGTCGCCCTGAATACTGGTATGATCAAAACCGGATCGGCCTGCCGTTCCGAACGCATCGCCAAATACAACCAACTGCTCCGCATCGAGGAAGGGCTCGGCAATGCTGCCTCTTATCTGGGAAAAGACTTTAAGTTTGCAAGATAATGCCGTACACGCTTGCCTGGTAATTGACCCGCAATCCCCGGCATACCGGTATAAAACCCGGACCCGGTGTTGTGTGCTTTTGGTTGAGGATGTTGTGTTTACAGCATATATTTATTCATCTTTTAACAATGTAATGTTATGAAAAAGTCGGTGATGTTTTCTTGCTTTCTGTTAATGATTGCATTTTCCCTTACTAAGGCTTTTTCGCAGGACTGTACCAGTTACATGCCGGTGAAAGAAGGCACACGCATGGAAATGAAACACTTCGATGCAAAAGATAAACTGGAGAGCAGCACCAGGATGACCATCCTGAAAAAACACAATACCCCCGACGGCTATGCCATTGATGTGCAGGTGAACAGCTTCGATGCCAAAGGAAAGGAAGCCATGAGCAACAAACTTACCTTTCGCTGCAGCCACGGAGAGTTTATCTGGGACATGAACGACCTGATGAAGGGCATGCCCGCGATGGAAGGTATGGAGGATATGAAGATTAAGATCAGTGGCAGCGATTTAAAATTTCCGTCCAGATTGCAGGTTGGACAAAAGCTTGAAGACGCGGAAATTAATTTTGCCATGGAGAGTGGGGGCATGGTGATGATGACTATTAAAGTGCGCATCATCAACCGCAAAGTGGTTGCGAAGGAGAATATTACCACCCCGGCAGGAACCTTCGATTGCTATAAGCTTAGTTATGAGGTTGATACAGAATCCATGTTCTCGATGAAAATGTTCCAGACCGACTGGATAGCCGAAGAAACAGGTGTCGTCAGGTCTGAAAATTACGACCAGAACAATAAACTGACCTCTTATTCGCTACTGACAGAACTGAAACGTTAATGCTTATGAAAAGACAAACCCTGAGCAAGCTGTTCCTTTTCCTGGCGGTGTTCTCCGTCCTGGCTTCAGCTTATGCGGCACCCGTAAAGACGAGTATCCGGGGAAACCTGAAAGGCAACAGCATTTATACCGAAATATCGCTTCGTTTGCCGGTCCGGGAGGTTTCCATTTTTAGTAAGGCTCCCATCCTGGCCGATGGATCTTTTACCCTGGAATTTGAGCTGGCGGAAGCTGAGCTGTTTCGTTTGTTTCTGGCCGATAATAACAATATGCTGCTGGTGGTCAGGCCGGGAGACCGCCTGCAACTCACCCTCGATGCAGCCAACCTCGGCAATAATCCACAGGCGAACGGAAGTGCCGAAAACCAGGCATTCTGGGACTTCGGCCGGCAGTATGCGATGCTCAGCGCAGGGGTCGACAGTGTTGAAACTGCCTGGAAATCATTGCAACAGGCGGGTGCCGGAACGGATAAGGCTTTTGAAACCCTCAGGGGACGCTTCGCTTTTTACGATCAGCTCAGAACCCAGGCTGTGATTGAGTATGTCAGGGCGAATCCGGCTTCACTGACAGGACTGGTGTACATGGAACGGCTCGATATCGACGAACATTTCGGGGTGTACGATCTTTACGATAAAGCATTGTTTGCCGTCTATCCGGAGAATAATTTCGTGAAGGAATTTCACCGCAAAGTGGAGGCTGCCCGCGTGCTTGCCATTGGCAATGTGGCTCCTGAAATCTCCCTGCCCGATACCAGTGGCCAGGTGAAAAGCCTGTCATCCCTGAGAGGAAAGGTCGTGCTCATCGACTTCTGGGCTGCGTGGTGCGGCCCCTGCCGTAAAGAAAACCCCCACGTCAAGGAAATGTATAAGAAATACAACAGCCTTGGTTTCGAGGTCTTTGGCGTCAGCCTTGACCGGACAGCCGAAGCATGGAAAAAAGCCATCCGCGACGATGGACTCGTGTGGACCCAGGTCAGCGACCTGTTGTATTGGAAATCAGATGCGGCCAAGCTTTACGGTGTCAGCGCCATACCTTTTACGGTGCTGATCGATCGTGAAGGCCGGATCATCGGGAAAAAACTCCGGGGCGAGATGCTGACCCAGAAACTGCAGGAGATTTTCGGTCAGTAAACCCGGCCTTCCGGCTAGTTACCTTTTTTAATCCCCAGCAGTTCCACTTCGAAAATCAGGGTCGAACCGGCCGGGATCGGACCGACTTCCCTGTCTCCGTATCCCAGTTCAGAAGGAATTACGAATTCAAAGGTGCTGCCCACCTGCATCATCTGAATGCCCAGGGTCCAGCCCCTGATCAGGTTTCCGAGAGGGAAACTTACCGGTTCACCGGCCTTGGTCTCGTCGAATACTTCCCCGTTTAGCAGCCTTCCCCGGTAATATACTGACACCGTGTCTGATGCAAGAGGTTTGTCACCGCTGCCTTCCTTCAATACCCTGTACAGCAGCCCTTCAGGCCCTTCGATAACACCGGGCTTGGTTTTGTATTCCTTACAGAACTCCGCTCCCTTGCTTTTGTTTTCTGAAATCATCGTTTGTTGTTCGTTATTTTGTTTTTCCTCCATCTCCGTCTGAAATCGCTGCATCACCCGGTCTATCTCCTCACGGCTGATGAGCGTGTCCTTCCCCCTGTATCCGAGTTCCAGCCCCAGCATAAAACTCTTCTCATTCAGCTCGATCTGGCTTCGCTTCATGTTCTGTCCGATATCGGCACCAATGATATAGGATACTGTGTCGATACGGTTTTTGAAATGGGCGTTCTCAGACGCTTCTTTCTTTTTTTGCTGACCCGAAGTGCTTACCGTAAAAGCAATGACCATAACTGACAGCAAAGCAATGTGATTCTTCATAAAAATGGATGTTAATATTTTCGCCAAACCTAAGTGAAATTCTTCACATAGACAAACATTGATTATTGTCCTGCAAACTATTCGCCAAGCGGTTTTGCCGTAATCCAGTCAATAATCTGTTCTGAATCAGGTTTTTCCTTCGGAGGTACCATCATGATCAATTTCCCCTCTTCGTTGATCAGATATTTCTGGAAATTCCATTTCACCTCACTGTCCAGCTTCCCGTTCAGGCTTTTTTGAGTCAGCCAGCGGTAAACCGGGTGCATGTCTTCTCCTTTCACCGAGATCTTGGCCATCATCGGAAAGGTGACGCCGTAATTCTTTGTGCAGAATTCCCTGATCTCATCATTGGTGCCAGGTTCCTGGCTCAGAAAGTTGTTGGCGGGGAATCCGATAATGATGAATTGATCCGAAGCATACTGTTTGTATAGTTTCTCCAGAAGCTCATACTGGGGTGTCAGACCGCATTTGGAAGCGGTGTTCACGATCATCACTTTTTTGCCCTTGAGGGATGAAAAAAGTAAATCTTCTCCGTCGATGGTTTTGGCCTGCAGGCTGTAAAAAGATTGTTCCTGTGCGCTCAATATCATGGGAAAAAGCAAGGCCAGGATAAGGTAAGCTGTTGTCTTCATTTGAATTACGTATAAAATGGGTTGTAAAGCGGCTTGAACATTTCAGAACCGCCGGACTTCTCCTCATCTCTGTATCTGGGTAGATCAGGCGGCTCTGCTTACAGGAAACAATTACATCATGATAATGTTTTCATCCGCCACCAGGGGTTTGTTCTGGAACCTGAGCATGACCCTGACAATGGCTACCACATCACGCTGGCAGTATTCCACGATCCTGGGAAGATCATTATCGACCCAGTAAACACGGCCTACCTCACTCCCGTCAATGTCGTTCTTCGGATTCGGGATATTCAGGATATGTACCAGCAATTCCAGGGAGGTGTAGCTTTTATAATCTCCGAACTTCCAGAGTTCCATGGTGTCAAGATGACGTACTTCCCATGGCTTTTTCCCTGCCAGGTCGAGGATGTCGGGCAGCTCGATCCCGTGAACCACCATCCTGCGGGCCAGGAAAGGAAAATCAAATTCTTTCCCGTTGTGGGCACAAAGCAGGTGGTGTTCCTGTGAATAAAAGGATTGAAGAAGGGCTGCGAAATCTCTCAGGATCAGACCTTCATCATGCCCTGCGAATGATTTGACACGAAGCTGGTGATCACTGTAGATGCCGGTCGAAATACAGACAACCCGGGCAAACTCGGCATAAATACCCGCACGCTGGTAGGTGGCCTCCGGTTCTTCCTCACGGTAATCCCGCAAATTCCTGGCTTTCTTATCCCAGAGCCTCCGCTCCGCTTCCTCCAGCGAAGCATAGCCGGGGCTCAGCGGCACGGTTTCAATGTCGAGAAACAAAACATGCCGTAAATCAAGTTTTCTTAACATGGTTTATCGCTTAAATTTGTATGCTGAATCTTAGCGAAAATGCGAAGCAATTCTCGGTTAGATTCAAATATACCGATAACTCTGGAAACATTTTTTTCTCATTCCTGTGTTCTTTCGGTATAAAAATAACAGCCATCGTGTTTGATTTACCGGAAAATGTAACAATATCCCGCAAGGGAGCTGAAAGCAGGCGACGATACCGGGTATCCCTCATTCTTGCATCTTTGTGTTTGCTGTTGCTGGCCTGCAGCAAGGAAGATGCTCCTCCTGATCCTTCGATCATTTTCACGCAACCATATGGTTATCAGCAGTTTCGTGTTTTCGACAGCCTTCGTTTCCTTGCCACGGTCGAAAGCACGGATCCGCTGACAGCCCTCCAGGCCGGTATTGTCAGCGAAAACTATACCCCCGTATTACCCATCCATGTATTCAACCTGCCCCATGCAGGGATCACTTCATTTACGATTGACCTTACTGTATATATAGATGCAATTCAAACCGAAAGTGGAAATTATTTTGCCTGGATAAAAGCGTCAACAGCCCGGACATCGAAAAACAAATATCAGCCAATCAGGATATTAGCCCAGGAAAAAAAGTTCGAAAAAATTCTGTTGTTTTTCAGAACGCAGGTGAATACCACGGGTTTGTACCAGCTCGACAGCCTGCAACAACTGGTGCATTTAAAAGATTTTCCCGTAGATTTCGGACATGCGCTGGTCTCCTCCTCCCGGCGGATGCTGTATCTTTGCGGGAAGAATGTCCCCCTGTTGCTGGCCTGGCACCTGGATGAAAAAGAAGTGTTGTGGGAAAAACAGGGACAAAGCATTTCCGGTATTCCTTATTACCAGTTTCTCAGCCTGCAGTCCGATGAACTGTTTACGGGTGCCTGTGACGGGAAACTGCAGTCCTTCAATTCAAGTGGCAATGTGTTGTTTTTCAAGGATTTTGGTTTCAACGAGGTTCCGTTAAGCTGTTTCCGCCAGGCGAACAGGGTAGTGGTGGGCACTGCACTCAAATCGGCCATGCAGTATTACCTTGGCAATTACTATTATCCGGCGGGCAGTTATGAAACCGGGCTGCAGACTCCTTTTAAAAGCCTGTTTCTTGGGGAAACGGGGACGGGTAATGTGTGGGTGGCAGGGGAGCAGCAAGGTGTTGGTGTACTGCGGTATTATGATCCCGGTGGACCTTTCCTGTCGACTCCCTGTACTTTCCCCGGCGAAAAAATTATCGCAGCCCTCAATCCCATGCCGTTTCACCTGCTGCTGGCAACGCAGCAGGCCGTATACTGGTTCAGGGAGGAAGACAATACCCTCTTCCCGCTGATATCCTTGCCCGGAATGCTTTCCCTGGATTTCGACCAGACCCGTGACCTGATCGTCGCGGCGACACAAAACCGGCTTTCTTTTTTTAGCTTTCCGGGAGGACAACCAGCCGGCAGCCTTGACTTGCCCGATTCGCTCCGGGCCTGCAGGGTGGTTTACAACCGCTGATTGTTCAGCCTTCCATCCGGCTGATGGAAAACCCATTCAGTTTCGCCGTACTTTTGCGATGTGTCACATTAAACTTTCCGGTGATGGAATTACAACTGGTTGTAACGGAAGACGGTTCCCATACTTTCTTTAACCCTGCACTGAACGAACACTACCACAGCATCAACGGCGCCATCCAGGAATCCCGCCATATCTTTATCAAACACGGCTTTCAGGCTGCCGTCATCCGAAAACAGGAAATGAGCATCCTGGAGGTGGGTTTCGGGACAGGACTCAACACCCTGCTTACCTTTAAGGAAAACTGTCAGCGTCACCTGAAGATCCGCTATGTGGCCATTGAACCGGAACCTCTGGGGGAAGAACACCTGAAACTGCTGAATTATCCGGGAAAAATCGGCTCCTGTGATGAAAGGGTGACGTTTTTCAAAATACATACCACACCCTGGGATTTCCCTTACTACCTGAGCGAGGATTTCATCCTTTTCAAATTGCATGAGAAGATCCAGGAAGTGTTGCTCGGTGAGGGAAAATTCGATTTGGTGTATTTCGACGCCTTTTCACCGGAAGTCCAGCCCGAAATGTGGCAAGCAGATGTTTTCGGCAAAATCTTTACGGCTATGGTTCCGGGAGGACTCTTGCTCACCTATTCCGCAAAGGGGGAAGTCAGAAGGACATTAAAACACTGCGGATTTTCAGTGGAATCTGTTCCCGGTCCGCCGGGAAAAAGAGAGATCACCCGTGCACAAAAACCGCCTGCCGCTTAGTATAGCTTGTAATAACCAATATATCAATCTGTTGCACTTTATGTTTCTTATCCGGATTTACGGCATTTTCATCGACCCTGTTCAGGGTATGTTGGTTACTGATGAATACCGGCTTGATACTTATATGACGAAATTTCCCGGCGGGGGTCTGGAATATGGAGAAGGCAGCAGGGATTGTCTGAAACGGGAATGCCTGGAAGAACTGGGCCAGGAGGTGGTGGTGATGGACCACTTTTATACCACTGACTTCTTTCAGCAGACCATGCTCCTGCCTGATCCCGCTCAACTGATCAGTATCTACTACAGGATGCGCCTGACCGGCCCTCCTGTCTTCCCGGTCGCCACTGCCAGATTCGAAATCCCGCCGCTTGAAGGTTCCCAGAGTTTTCGCTTTATCCCGTTGGAAACACTTGATCCCGAAGAGTTTACCTTTCCGGTCGACCGCCTTGTTGCCAGGATGCTGAAGAAAATTCCGATGTGACACATCGTTTTTTCCATGTGCCACATGGGGATGTTTCCGTAATCTTTGTAAGTTAGCATACTCAAATACCCCTGAATCGTTATGGATAAACAGTTTGCCATCGGGATCGACATTGGCGGAAGTCATATCACCAGTGTCGCCGTTCATTTGCTTAAACGCGAATTCGTTGAAGGGAGTAAAGCCAGGTCTGAAGTCAACAGCCAGGCCTCGGCTCTGGAAATCCTCGAGAAGTGGTCGTCCACCATCGCCCGTTCTATGCAAAAGGTGGATGTGAACCAGCTTGCCGGGATAGGGTTCGCCATGCCCGGTCCTTTTGATTACCACGAAGGGATCGCCCGCTTCAGGGGGGTGAAAAAATACGACCAGCTGAACGGAATCAATGTGAGGGAAGTCATCAGCACCCGTCTCGACCTGCCGGAAAATCTGCCGGTCCGCTTCATGAACGATGCCACCAGCTTTGCCGTTGGAGAAGCCTGGATGGGAGAAGCCTCAGGCTACGACAAGGTCGTGGCCCTGACCCTGGGTACGGGATTTGGCTCTTCCTTCGTGGAACAGGGTATACCTGTGGAATCCGGCGAAAAAGTACCACCCCAGGGCTGCCTGTATCACCTTCCTTATGGAGAAACCATTGCCGATGATCATTTTTCAACACGCTGGTTTATAGGGCAATATCTCATACGTAAGGGAGTTGAGGTTAAAGGTGTGAAAGAACTTGCAGAGCTTTATTCCCAAAACCTGATCGTACAGGACCTGTTTAAAACTTTCGGGCGCAATCTCGGTAATTTTATCGCTCCCTGGCTCAGGCGATTCGATGCAGAATGCCTGGTAATAGGAGGGAATATCACCCAAAGTTACCACCTTTTCAAGGACAGCTTTTGCCAGACACTGATCAGTAATGACATACAGGATCTGCATTGTTATATTTCCTCGCTCGGTGAGGATGCTGCTCTCTGTGGAAGTGTCAGGCTCGCCGACGATGCATTCTATGCCGCACTCGACATCTCTGCACTCAAATAATATCCCGGTATGAGCAATAAAACCATTCAAGTGAGCAAAGTGCTCCCTGTCATGCTGTCCTTTATCGTGATGGGTTTCGTGGACATCGTCGGCGTTTCTGCCGGCTATGTCAAACAGGACTTCAACCTGAGCAATACCCTCGCACAACTGATCCCTTCCATGGCCTTCATCTGGTTCTTCCTGCTGTCGGTTCCGACAGGAATCCTTCAGGACAGATATGGTAAGAGGTTCATCATCAATGTCGGGATGGGGGTGACCGGACTTGGAATGCTGCTCCCGCTTGTCAGTTACTCTTTCCCGGTGATGCTCGCCACTTTTGTATTGCTGGGTATCGGAAACACCATCGTACAGGTGGCGGCCAACCCCCTGTTGCAGGATGTCGTTCCTGGTTCCAGGTTCGCCAGTTTCATGAGCTTCTCCCAGTTTATCAAAGCGATTTGTTCCCTGCTGGGCCCCATCCTGGCCACTTTTTTTGCCAGCCGTTACGGCGACTGGAAGCTGGTACTCACCGTCTATGCCGTCACTTCTTTCCTGGCAGTTCTGTGGATGTATTTCACGCCCATCGCCGAAGCAAAGCCTGAACGCAAACCTGCCACCTTCGCTTCCTGCTTCCGCTTGCTGAAAAGCCCCTTTATCCTGCTGATGGTGGTGGGAATTTTCTTTGTGGTCGGTTGCGATGTGGGAATGAATACCAACATTGCCTATTATCTGAAGACTGCATTCGGCCTGAGCCTCGAAGATGCATCCCTCGGGATCAGCGTATATTTCACGGCTCTGATGATCGGACGTTTCTCCGGGGCTGTCATCCTCAACTGGATCAGGCCAGGCCGTTTTCTCATCCTTACCACCCTGATCGCCATCATCGGACTGATCGGGATGATCCTGGCACCGGATGCACTGCTGGCAAGGGTTTTCATCTTCATCACCGGCCTCGGTTCAGCCAACCTTTTTCCCCTGATATTCACCATCTCGCTTGAAAAAATGCCCGACCGGGCCAATGAGGTCTCCGGCCTGATGATCATGGCCGTGGCCGGAGGTGCCGTCCTCCCGCTGGTGGTGGGAGCTGTAAGCGAGTCGGCAGGACTGACGGCCAGCCTGATGGTACTGGTAGCCGCAATGGGCTATATCCTGGTGGCCGGTTTCCTGGCAATGCGTTCAAAAATAAAATGACAAGGGTCTCTTATCCTGCCGAACCATCTCCTAAATGTCTGACTTTAATGTGAATCAGGGCCTGCTGATCCGCAATGCCCGTGAACATAACCTGAAAGGCATCAGCCTCGAAATTCCGCACAACCGGCTTACGGTGGTGGTCGGCGTTTCCGGCTCGGGGAAATCGTCCCTGGCCTTTGATGTGATCGCGGCCGAGGGTCAAAGACGTTTTCTTGAAACTTTCCCTTCCTTTTCAAGGCTTTTTATGGGGAAAGTGTCTCAGCCTGAAGTGGATGCCATCGAAAACCTTCCGCCGGTCATCACCCTGCCTCAGAAAACCACTGGAAATAGCAGCAGGTCAACCCTCGGCACCATGTGCGATCTCTACGACATGCTGCGGCTGCTATTCGCGCGCCTTGGAAAGGGTCCGGAGGGATTGCGCCTGTCGCGCAGCCTGTTCTCATTCAACAGCGCAGCGGGAGCCTGCCCCCGCTGCAAAGGACTTGGTCTGGAAGAACAGATCGCTGCTTCGAAACTGGTGAACCATCCCGGACGCAGCATCCGGCAGGGAGCCCTGGCTCCGACCCTGCCAAACGGTTATATCATGTATTCCCAGGTGACACCCGATGTGCTGAACCAGGTGTGCCTGGCGCACGGCTTCGACGTGGATACTCCCTGGAATGAACTTTCGGAAGAAAGCAAAGCCGTGATCTTTTACGGCAGCGATAAAATCAGGATTCCATTCGGAAAACATCCCCTGGAAAACAGACTCAAATGGACGGGGATCACGGCCAAACCCAGGGAGGAAGGGTATTACCGCGGCCTCATCACCATCATGTCGGAAATCCTGCAGCGCGACCGCAACGACAGCATCCTGCGGTATGCGGAATCCCGTCCGTGCAGCGCCTGTGACGGGAAACGCCTGAACCCCGGAGCCCTGTCGGTGAAAATCACAGGGGCCGGCATCGATACCTTGTCTGCCATCTCATTGAAAGATCTCACCGAATGGTTGACAGAGGCTGAATGGACACCCGCTGAATCGCAGGTGGCCGGGGCCATCAGCGAAAGCATGCTCAGGCAACTCAGGCTGCTGATCAGGCTCGGACTGGGGCACCTCAGCCTCCATACATCCGCATCTGCACTCACATCGGCAGAAGCGCAAAGGATCAGGCTGGTCAATCACCTTCAGTCCGGCCTGAGCCATGTGCTCTATGTCTTCGATGAACCTACCGCCGGCATGCATCCGTCAGAGGTGAAACCCCTTGTTGAGATCATCCGTGCCCTCGTGGAAAAACAAAACACCGTGATCGTGGTGGAGCATGACGAATTGTTTATCCGCCATGCCGACTGGATCGTGGATATGGGGCCCGGTCCCGGTAAGCTGGGTGGACAGCTGCTCTTTAACGGACCGGCATCCCGCTATTTCCGAGAGGAATCACTGAAAGGCGTCAGTCCGGGCTGGGACATGCTGCACGATACGGCAAGGGAACATATTCCACCCGGGCGGCTCCGGGAACATCCTGTGATCAGCATCATGCCGGTGACTGGCGGTATGGAGGAAACACCCTTGTTCTCCTTTCTGCAGGGAGCCTTGAATGTGGTTTCCGGCGCTTCAGGCAGCGGAAAAGCCGACCTGGTGTACGGTTTCCTGAAGGAAGCCTGGCAAAGAAAGGGGATCGCAGAATATCTTGTTGACGGTAAAATGACAGTCCGCGGCCTGGAAGATATACAGGACTTGGTGGTCATCGACCAGAGCCCCATTGGCAGAACTCCCAGAAGCAATCCGGCCACCTATACCGGATGGTCGGACAAACTCCGCGATTTGTTTGCAGGTCTCGACGAGGCTAAAGCCCTCGGACTGAGTAAAAGCCACTTCTCGTTCAATACCCCCGGCGGCAGGTGTGAGACCTGCCAGGGTGCAGGTGTGCTGCAAACCGGCATGCACTTCCTCGGCAATGTGTCACTTGTTTGTCCCGGCTGCCAGGGAAAACGCTTTCATGATGAAAGCCTCAGGGTGCGTTACCGGGGGAAAACCATTTCCGAAATCATGGATCTTACCGTGGACCAGGTAGTTAGCTTTTTTTCCGACAGACCGGCCATGCTGAAATCCCTGCACATGCTGCAGAAAACAGGGTTGGGATACCTCAGTCCCGGCCAGCCCAGTACCACCCTCTCGGGAGGAGAGGCCCAACGCATTAAACTGGCCGCTTATCTCCAGCAAAAACAGGGCGGGAAAACCCTCTATATCCTGGACGAACCTTCTACCGGACTCCATTCCGCCGATGTGGAAAAACTTAGCGGCGCCCTCATGGAGCTGGCGGTAAAAGGAAATACGATTGTTTGTATCGACCAGGACTGGGACATCATCCGCAGGGCAGGCCATTGGATCCACCTGGGAAAGCAGACGCCTGAAAACGAATTTCAGATCCTGTTCCAGGGATCTCCGGCAGGACTGACGAAAGCAGGCTACCTGGCTTTGCCTTCCATGGAAATTCCTGCCGAAATCCCGGAAGATACGACCCCGGAACGGCTGCCGGTTCCTGTCCGTTTTCAGGGAGTCAGCACCCATTACCTGAAAGACATCGATGTGGAGATTCCCTGGAACCGCCTCACCGTAGTTACCGGGATCAGCGGTAGTGGTAAGTCATCCCTTGCCTTTGACACCATTTTTTCAGAGGCACAAAACAGGTTTACAGAAAGTTTCTCCACCTATACCAGAAGCCTGCTGAAACTGTCGAACCCAGCCCGTTTTGTCAGTTGCGGGGGACTGAGTCCCGCCGTGGCCATCAACCGCAAATACCTTGCGTATGCTGCCCGCTCCACCGTGGGTACCATCACCGGGCTGTACGATCATTTCCGCCTGCTGTATGCCCGTATCGCCGCTGCCAGAGGCCTGGCCCTGACTGCAAGGCATTTCTCCTTCAACCACCAGCTGGGCGCCTGCCCGTCCTGCGACGGACTCGGAGTGACGCTACGCTGCGATCCCGCGCTGCTGATCTCCCACCCGGAATTGTCCATCCTCGAAGGAGCCATGCAGGGTCATAAGGCGGGCAGGTTCTACGGAGATCCCGACGGTCAATATCTTGCCACACTGAGGACCGTGGCCTCGGAGCTCGGACTGAACCTAAATCCTGCCTGGAAGGATATGGACAGGGAAGTCAGGGATGTCATCCTTTACGGAACAGGCGACAGACAGTATCAGGTGGTATGGGAGTTCCGCAACAGGAGCCGTGCAGGAACCCACCGCATGCAAACTTCCTGGACCGGCTTCTGTAATCTGGTGGAAGATGAGTACAAAAGAAAGTACCTGAACAAAAACACCAGGGAAACCGACCGCCTGATGCATGAGGTTGAATGTGAGGTTTGCAGGGGTGCGCGACTGAAACCTGAGCTGCTGGAGATACGTTTCAGGGATTTGAATATCGCCGGATTGTCGGGATTCAGCATGAAAGAACTGCTCGGCTTTTTCAGCGGGGTTTTCCGTGATGAATTGCCGGGAACGGAAGGGCTTGTGTTTGAAAGGATCAGACAGGCTGTCCTTGGCCTGCTCAGGGTGATGGACGATCTGGGAATTGCCCACCTGACGGCGGACAGGCCTTCGGCAAGTCTTTCCGGCGGGGAATCGCAACGGGTCAGGCTGGCCTCGGCCTTCTCCTCGGGACTATACGGTGTCACCTATGTGCTTGACGAGCCGACTACCGGACTGCACAGCCGGGATATCCAACCATTGGTGCGGGTGGTAAAACAACTGATCGGGAAAGGGAATACTGCCGTGGTGGTGGAACATGAAACCGCTTTCATCAGGGAGGCCGACCACATCATCGAGATGGGACCCGGTGCCGGCCCTGAGGGGGGCAGGGTGGTGGCCTCCGGCGACTTGCAGTGTATTATGCAACATCCTGATTCACTGACAGGTAGAATATTGAAAGCTCCACCCGTCCTGCAGCCTCCCCGGACGGAAGTATTGCCGGATGCCTTTGGTGTGCGGGGTGCAAACATCAACAACCTCCGCCATATCGATGTGAGCTTCATAGCCGGTGGCATCATTGCAGTTACAGGCGTATCCGGAAGCGGTAAATCGAGCCTGGTGAGCGGCGCTTTGCTGGCCAGTCACCATGCAGGCCGCCCTGTGGGTTGCCGCGCCGTTTTTGGCCTCGAACACTTCGACCACATCGCGGCAGTCGGCCAGCAATCCCTGAGTACGGGCGGTCTCAGCAGCACGGCGACTTACTCGGGTTTCATGGATGTGCTGCGGGATATCTTTGCTGCCGAAGCCGTGAAACAAGGCAGCCGACTGGGGAAAAGCGCCTTCTCCTACCTCTCCGATGGTAAATGTCCGGCTTGCGGAGGCTATGGGACGATCAAAACAGCCATGGATTTCATGAGCGACATCCGGATTCCGTGTGACACATGTGGCGGAAGCCGGTATAAAGAAGATGTGCTGCGCATACAGCTTCATGGCCGGAATATTGCCGATGTACTGGATATGACTGTAAATGAAGCGCTTGAATTTTTTTCTGACCGGAAAGAAGCCACCCCATACCTTCAGGTCCTCAATGCTTCCGGTGCAGGACACCTGAAACTCGGCCAGCCGGCCGCTACCCTCTCAGGCGGAGAAGCCCAGCGCCTGAAGCTGGCCACCGGGATCCTCCGGTTCAAAAAGGGACGCATGCTGTTCGTATTTGATGAGCCCGCCGCCGGACTGCACAGTGAAGATATCCTCAAACTCGCCGGCCTCTTCCGTAAGCTGACAGGCGAAGGACACACCCTGCTCTTCATCGGGCACCAGCCCCTGCTCATTTCCCTCGCCCACCAGGTCATCGAACTCGGTCCGGGCAGCGGCCCCGAAGGAGGCCGGCTCGTCCGTAACCTTTTGAAAGATAAACAATAAACAGCCGAAGTCTTCGTACCCTACAAAAACAAAAAACTTCATAACTTCGTACCTTCATCACTTCATCACTTCATAACCTCATCACTTCATAACCCCCAAAAACATCACCCTATGCCTCTCATTCTTAACCGCCAGGATGTAATGTCCGTACTGACCATGAAAGATTGCATGGCAGTCGTTGAACAAGCGTTTTTGGAACTTGCCGGTGGTACTGCCGACCTTCCCTTACGCACTGCCATTAAACCACAGGACGGCTTATCGCTGTACATGCCTGCCTATCTGAAGCAAAGCAATGCGCTTGCCTGTAAGATCGTCACGGTTTTTAAAAACAATCCTGCCCGGTTTCAGCTTCCGACCACCATCGGAACGGTATTGCTGCAGGATCCGGAAACCGGCAAAGTGATCTGCATCATGGACGGAGGATACCTTACCGCCGTGCGTACCGGGGCTGCCAGCGGCGTGGCCACGCGATACCTTGCGCGGGAACCGGAGGAGAGTACGGTCGGAATCTTCGGTGCGGGCGTGCAGGCGAAGATGCAGCTCTGGGCCATGGCCGAAGCCCGGAAGGTGGGAAGGGCCATGGTATTTGATATCTCCAAAGAGGCGGCAGAAAACTTCAGCCGCGAAATGGCAGAAAAGCTTGACCTGATGGTTGCAGTGGCATCCGCTCCCGAAGTGCTGCTTGACGCAGATATCCTCTGCCTGGCCACCTCCTCCGCCCTTCCCCTGTTTGATGGAAATCTGGTGAAACCCGGTACCCATATCAACGGCATCGGAAGCCATACCCCCAATGCGAGGGAGATCGACACGGCCCTTGTCACACGCGCGAAATTCATCGGCGACTCAAAAGAGGCCTGCTTTGGCGAAGCCGGCGATATCCTCATACCCATACAGGAAGGAGCCATCAGTGAATCACACTTTTACGCCGAACTCGGAGAGATTATCAGCGGCAGCAAGCCCGGCAGAAGCAGCAAAGAAGAGATCACCCTGTTCAAATCCAACGGCCTGGCCGTACAGGATGCCGCCACGGCAAAACTTGTGTACGAAAAAGCCCTGGAAAAAGGATTGGGAATGCAGGTGGAGATATTTACTGAATCTTAGTGAAAATGCGAAGCAATTTTCGGTTAGATTCAGTAATACCGATGATTCTGGAAAAAAAATTCGCATTCCTGTGTTCTTTCGGTATAAAACCACTGCGTGAGCGGTGAAACTGTGCCCCTTTCATGAAAGGGCAGGTGTATCAGTGCCTGATTACAAACTCGGCATAGCCAGACACAGGCCCTTTCTTTATATCGACCTGTTCGATCACCGCATGACGCGGTCCTACCTGGCACCAGCCGATAAAACGCCGGAGATTCTCTTCGTCTCCTTCCGCTTCGATATGTACACTGCCGTCAGGCTCATTCCTCACAAAGCCTCTTAAATTGTTACGGTTAGCCTCCAGGTTGGCGTGAAAACGAAAACCAACTTTCTGTACCAGGCCGCGGACGATGATGGTGTAATGTGAGGTCATGACGGGAAGCGTTTTGCTGCTGTTGCAAGAATAACAAACAGCACCGTATAATGTTTGGAGACAACTCCGCAACTACATAACCCCATAACGCTATTACTCTATAACTTCGAAACTCCGTAACCTCGTAACCTCATAACTTCGTAACTTCGTAACCTCGTAACTCCCTAACCCCGTAACTCCGTCACCTTAAAACCTCATCCCCACCAACCCCCTCAAAAAATCTTCGGATATCTCCCCGGGTTCACATCATGCATCAGGTTATACAGGCATTCAAAGACATCTTCCGCATTCGGATTGGAGAAATAATCGCCATCGCTGCTGTAGGCCGGCCGGTGTTCTTTGGCGGTAATGCTGCGCGGTTCGGCGTCGAGGTAATACCAGGCTTGCTGCTCTTCCAGTACTTTTTGCATCATATAGGCTGTGGCACCGCCGGGAACGTCTTCATCAAAGAAAACGACCTTGTTTGTTTTTTTCACCGATTCCAGGATGCGGTGCTCCGTGTCGAAGGGAATAAGGGTTTGCACATCAATCAGTTCTACCGATACACCGAATTCCTTCAACTGACTTGTTGCCTCTTCCGCGATCCTGACACAGGAACCGTAGGTAATAAGGGTGATGTCGCTGCCTTCCGAAATGACTTCCGGTTTCCCGAGCGGAACACGGTATTCGCCAGGATTGGCAGGCTGCTTTTCCCTGAGCCGGTATGCGTTCAGGGGTTCAATCACCAGGCCCGGCTCATCGGAGGCCAGCAGGCTGTTGTAGAAACCTGCCGCCTGGGTCATATTCCGTGGCACACATACATAAACGCCTCTCAGTGAATTGATCACCATGCTCAGGGGTGAGCCGCTGTGCCAGATACCCTCCAGGCGGTGGCCGCGGGTGCTGATAATCAACGGTGCTTTTTGTCCCCCGCGCGTGCGGTATTGCAGGGTGGCCAGGTCATCGCTCAACACCTGCAGGCCGTAAAGCAGGTAGTCAAAATACTGAATCTCCGCAATGGGCCTCAGTCCGCGCATGGCCATCCCCACTCCCTGTCCGATGATGGTGGCTTCCCTGATGCCGGTGTCGAATACCCGTAAATCGCCGTACTTCTTCTGCAAGCCCTCCAGGGTCTGGTTCACGCCACCGATCATCCCGACATCTTCTCCGAATATCATCACCAGGGGGTTGTTCTCCAGTATCTTATCGAAATTATCCCGCAGGATCTCGCGTCCGGGAACCAGGGGGGCATCCGGGGCGTATTCCGGGTTCACCGCTTCCACCTTCAGGGCGGAATGGGCAGAATGACTGTACAAGAAGCTGTTATATCTTTCGGCTCCGGCTTCCATCTCTTTGTTAAGCCAGCCGGTAACATTGGTTTTTAGGGAGTTGGCCGGATTGCTGCAGGAATTGCAGATCAGACGAAGAATGCGGCTGGCTGAAGAGAGGATGTCTTTGCGGATGGGTTCCGACAGCCTTGCCACCTCCTGTTTGATCTGTTCGATTTTAGCGGTTTTGGCGCAGTTGCAGGTGGTAATATCCACCAGGCGCAGGAATTCGTCCCGTTTTTCTTTCAGGGGATTCATAAAGTGATTCCAGGCCGTGGTTCTTGCTTTCTTAACCGTTTCTGAAGCCTCGTCTTCAATGGTGCGGATCTGATCCTCCCCGGCAATCCCGGTTTCGAGCATCCATTGCCGCATCCGGTCGATGCCGTCATGCGCTTTCTCCCATTGCAGTCTCCCGGGACTTTTATAGCGTTCATGACTGCCGGAAGTCGAATGTCCCTGGGGCTGTGTGAGTTCCGTCACATGAAAGATCACCGGGACGTGTTTTTCCCTGCAATACGCAATCCCTTCCGTATAGATATCTACCAGGGCAGGATAGTCCCAGCCGCGGACGGTGTATATTTTGAAGCCCTTCCGGTCCTGTTCTTCCGCAAAACCGGCCAGGACGTCTGAAATGCTGCTTTTGGTTGTCTGGTAGCCGATAGGAACAGAGATCCCGTAGCCGTCGTCCCACACGGAAACTGCCATGGGAACCTGGAGCACCCCGGCGGCATTGATCGTTTCCCAGAAAGCCCCTTCAGCGGTGGAAGCATCGCCGATGGTGCCGAATGCCACCTCGTTTCCCTGCTGCGAGAATTGCGAAAATGGATGAAGATCAGTGTTTTGTCTGAAAAACCTGGAGGCAAGGGCAAGCCCCAGCAGCCGCGGCATTTGTCCGGCCGTGGGAGACACATCAGCCGAGCAGTTTTTCTGTGTACGGAGGTTCTTCCATTCACCCTGTTCATCCAGGCTGCTGGTGGCGAAATGGTTGTTCATCAGGCGTCCGGCCGTGCCGGGATTGAAAGAATGATCCGTATCCCCGTACAACTGCGCAAAAAACTCTCCGGCGCTGAACATCCCGGCGGCCAGCATAAAGGTCTGGTCGCGGTAATAACCCGAACGCCAGTCGCCTTCCCTGAAAACCCTGGCCATGGCCAGTTGCGGAATCTCCTTGCCGTCGCCGAAAATGCCGAATTTCGCCTTGCCCGTCAGTACCTCCTTACGCCCTGCCAGACTAAGCTGCCGGCTGAGGTATGCAATACGGTAATCATGAAGGATCTCAACCGCCGTCAACACATTGCCCTTGGGGGTTTTAATGGATTTTTTCATGGGAATCATATTTCAATTCCCGCCACCCCCCCGTCACCCCGTCCCCCCCGCAGAGACGCGATCAATCGCGTCTCTACGGGGGGGACGGGGTGGGACGGGACGGCGGGGCGTTGTCCACACCCAAAATTAACAAACATTTTGGGAAATGGTTGGGGGGGATTACATCATCCCCTTTACAACCATGGTATCACTTGAAACCTTCCTCACCCCCTTCACCTCCTCCAGGCCGTGCTCCGTCATGTGCCACTTCCTGTTGTTTAGAAAGGGTTCGTCAAAGGAATGCCTGGTTTCGTAAAAGACTTTGGTGCCCTCCCTGAACTGAACGTTACGGCCTTCCGGCACAAAGAGCCGGATGCGGACTTCCTGTCCGCGGATTTTGTCGCCCACCGGCATGGTAAAATGCGGATCAAGGATCAGCAGGCTGTCGTTCTGGGTAAAGGAGTAGCGGATGTTTTGGGCCCTTTGCCGCGATTCACCGCTGTTCCTTCCACGGGCAGTGTAAATCAGCTGCAGGGCGAAACTGTCGTTTTCTGCCCTGACGACCTCTAACTCAGGGATGCCGAAAAAACGAATGCTGTCTCCCGTTCGCATCAGGTTCCACTTCCCGATCATAAAGTCATCGTCGATGTCGATGTCTTCATCCGGATACTCAAAACGATGCGTGTCTATAATCAGGTGTTTTGTAAGCGGCTGGACAAGCACATGCGACTGCTGTATGCTCACTTTTTGCGAGAAATTTCTGATGGTATTCAGGGCAACGATCATGCAGATGATGATGCCGGCCAGCAGCAGTGAGAAAGCCGGTATGCCCACGAAACGGGATGGGGTCCTGAATCTGAAGATCAGCCTGGCACCGAAATAGACCAGCAGGATCAGGGGGATGCCCGCCAGCAATATCAATCCTGTCAGACCCAGGGTAAGCATCCCGGGATCAAGGAAGAGCCTGAACAGCGCAGGCAGCGAAATCGTGGACAGGCCGAAACTGGATATGTGGAAGGCGTGCCCGGTATCTACCATGGAAAAAATCAGCCCGGTGATCATGAACAGGCCGAAGGCGATGAACATCAAACCGAGAAAAACCAGCACTATTTTAAATATTGTAGAGATGATCTGCATGAAAAGGTGGAGCAGCTTTTCGAAGAAATTGCCGGTTCCGGATTTGTTCCTGAGATAAGCTTCCTTTGCTTCATCCTTCATTTCATTGAATTTACCCCTGATCCCTTCAAATTCTTCCCGTATCGATTTCTCTATGTTGGAAATGGTGACTTTTTCGCCCCGCATCTCGAGCTTTTCGGCTGTATTCCTTGCTTCCGGCGCCAATGCCCACAGCAGCAGGTATGCCACCAGTCCGGTTCCAAAACCGGCAAGGGTGACAATGACGAATATCAGGCGGATCCACAGCGGATCCAGGTTGAAATACCAGCCCAGACCGGCGCAGACACCTCCGATGATCTTGCTGTCGGGATCGCGGTAAAGCCTTTTCGACCGCCGTGACTGTGATTCTCTTGTAGCAGCCTGCCCTGATTCCCATTCGCTGGGTTCACCCAGGATGGCCACCACACCTTCAATATCCTCAAGGATGATCACCTGCTTGTTTTCGCTGAGCTTTTCCTGAAGCATCTCGGCAATGCGTGACTCGATGTCCGATAAAATTTCATCCTTCCCCTCAACCGCGGCAAAATGCCTTTTCAACTGGCCCAGGTAATGTTCCAGTTTCTCATAGGCATCCTCATCCATATGGAAAATGATGCCCGCAATATTGACATTGAAATTCTTTTTCATTGTGTTGATTGTTAATTGTTTTGTAATTGCATGATATTTTCCACGGATAATACAAGGTCTTTCCAGACCTTCTCAAGTTCCTGGAGATAGGACTGGCCCAATGGCGTGAGCCGGTAATACTTCCTTGGCGGACCCGACCGGGATTCCTCCCAGCGGTAGGTGAGCAAGCCGTCGTTCTTCAGACGGGTGAGCAGGGGATAAAGCGTGCCCTCGACCACGATCAGATGCGAAGCCTTCAGCTTGTCGATCAGGTCTGAGGCATAAGCCTCACGCCCCGCCAGCAGGGAGAGTACGCAAAACTCGAGTACTCCTTTGCGCATTTGGGATAATGATTTTTCTGTTTCCATGCCGCAAAGATAATACAAGTTTTAGTACTATGCAATACAAAGTAGCAAAAAAATGAAAGTATTTTGTTAAAAATAGAATTGAAAAATATTAAGTTATTGATTAATAGTTTCTTAATTAGTCTTTCGAATATAAAATTTTTCAGCAGGGGGCAGATCAGATGCGCTGGACAGGAAACCTCATCCAAGCCCATAAGGTTTTTATAAAAAAATTGTATTAAAAACACTATGCTTGCTCCTGTTCGGGCAAACCAGGGTGGTGCCTGCAAGAGGTCGGCAGCCCGTCAGTCTTTACCAGTTCTCTGCCAGCACTTCGAACCAGGCCTGGGGGTGTTCGCACCCGGGACAGTTGTGCAATGCACGCTCACTCTCATAGATCAGGCCACACTTGCGGCATATCCATTTGACTTTCTGTTCTTTAATAAAGACCCGGCCTTCGCGGATATTTTCGAGCAGGGTAGTGAACCGCCTGATATAAAAGCTGCTGATCTGAGAGAATAGTTTCAGTTTGGTGGCTGCCCTTTTAAACCCTTCGGCCAGACACATGTTTTCTGCTGTCTTCATCAGGGTCATCAGTCTGGTTTCCAATTCAATACTCTGGCTCAGGTTGGTGGCAGTATCCCCAAGGGCGGGGATCCGGTAAGCGAGGTCGACCCGGGATGTTGATTCTTCCAGCAGCCGCAACAGGGTCTTGGCATGGGAGCGGCATTGTTCGGATGTTTCTTCAAAAATGGCGGCCATTTGCTCATATCCGTCCTTGCGTGCCTGTTTGGCGAAATAAACATACTGCAGGATGATCTGGCTTTTCAGGAAAAAGATTTCAGCCAGGGCGTTTTCCGCGTCTGTACCTGTGATTTCGTTCATGGATAAGGGATTTGGGTGCCAAAGATAGAATCGGGATGTCATCCTGGCGTTGATTTAAATCAACGCCAGGATGACATCCCTTGAAAGCCGCTTATTCTATTCCGGATAAATCTGATAATGACTGAGATAAACCTTGTCTATCCCCTTGTCGATCAGTATCAGTCCCACATTGTTGGCATAGGAACCGAGCTCTGAACTGACCAGCGAATCCGATCCTGTGCCGAAATCAACCCAGGTATCCCGCCTGACCGTGATCACCTCTTTGTATATCACACCGTTGACCAGGCTCTCTATATCGCGGGCGGTAATTTTATATTTGAGGGTGGCATCAAAACCGCTGACCGCCACCTTTTGTTCCCAGTTGTCACCTGTTAATCCCCTGTCTTTCAGATATAAAAGCTCGGTAAGGGTGTCGTCGGGAAACATGATATAATAATTTCCGGCCTCTTTCCTGAAATAACTGTACCCGTGCAGGGTACTGAACATCTCGGTGTATTTCTTCTTATTAAACGTGGTATCCCATCCGGTGATACGAATACTGTACAATGCCGTGGAAGGATATTCCGAATAGGTCCAGATTGAAAAATCCGTCACTGGCTGGTAATTATCCGGCGGGGGAGTCTCTTTCTCCTTGCTTTCTTTATCACAGGACAGCAAAAGAACAAAGGACAAAAAAAACAGTAAGCGTGTCAGCTTCATATCACCAAAAGGTTTTCACAAAAGTATTGTATTCGATCCAATAATTCAAATATTGATATACAGAATGTTAAAAAAAAGATAAAACTTGTGTTCATGCTTCCTGTCCGTCCGCTGCTCCTGTTGATTGTGTTTCTTAATCCCGCGCCGGCCGGGCTTAAACAAAATGCTCTTCAATGCCCATATTAAACAAGGCATAGTCATACTTTACGGGATCATCCGGATCGAACAACCGCAATCTTGCGGTCAGTTCTTCCACGGCAGTCCAGTCATTGCTCTTTCTTTTCAGCAGTCCGAGTACCCTGGCGGTGTTTGCCGTGTGGACGTCCAGCGGGATCATCAGCCTGGCGGGACTGATACACTGCCACAAGCCGAAGTCCACACCCATCCGGTCGCGCCGTACCATCCACCGCAGAAACATGTTTATCCGCTTCGTACTGCATTGCGCATGGGGTCGGCCAGGTGCTTCACCGACCTGGAAGGGTAAGCGCCCTGCAACATCATGTTCCTGAAGTTGCTGATCGCCTGCCTGATTTCGACTTCCTTCCCCCCGGGGAAAAATACTTCTTCAAGGCTTCCGTGAGTACGGTAAATTTCCTGCAATGCTTTCAGAAAAAAGACGCAGTCCTCCCCATTGAAAGTGCGGTATACAAAATGACGAAACCGCCGGAAATCCTGCTCCCCTGCATGAAGGATAAAATCGTAAGGCGCATGATCCATCAGCTTCACCAGGGTATTGGCCTTTAGAATGATCTGTGCCCTTCGGCCCCAGGCAAGGGTGGCGGCAAGCAGCCCGGCGATTTCAATGTCCTCCCTGCGTTCAAACTGGTGAGGCACGGATACCGGATCATTTGCGATAAATCCGCTCTGGTTATACTGGCCTGCCTTGTATTCCAGAAAGTCCCTGAGTTCCTGCACGGACATCTTCATGGCATGCGTTCTTCTCCCACAAGCTTGCCCTGACTGTATCGCAACACTTTCTCCAGGCTTCCGTCAGACCGCCACCAGGTCTCGGGGCCTTCCTTCAGTCCGTTCTTAAAAAGGACTTCCCTCATTTTCAGTCCATTGTCGTACCAGGCCCGCTGTATGCCATTGCCATGGTCAAAATTGCCCTCACCAAGCGCAAGACCAACTGCACTGAAGTATTTCCATTTTCCATGAAACATACCCGACCGGTAAGAGCCCTCGATTTTGATCCTGCCGTTGGGATGATATTCCCGGTAAGGCCCGTGAAGGGTGTCCCTGACATAATGCTGTTCTGTCGAAAGCTGCCCGTTAGCGTCGTAATATAGTGCTTTGCCCTCCTTCAGGTCGTCTTTGTAAGTGATTGTTGATTCCGGATTCCCGTTGAAGTACCAGCGGCTTGCGGTTCCGTCAAGCCTTCCTTTAATATAGTGGTATTCCATGGACTTATTCCCGTTGGGATGATACCAGCTCGCTGTCCCGTGCAATTTCCCTCCCCTGTAATGGAGTTCCGATTTCAGGCTTCCGTCCGGGTAGGTTTCTTTCTTTACATTTCCGCAAGCGAACAGTACCAGGACCAGCATCAGGGGGATGAAATACCATGTGACACATGGATGCTTCCATGTGCCACATGGTGTATTTCCAAAGAACGTCATCGTATAGGATTGATTATTAATAGTATCCGAGGAGACTGCTTACATTCCTGCTTGCATCCGTTGCACAACCGCTGCGTACATCACCACACCTCCTGCCACCGATACGTTTAAGGAAGCGATCTCACCAAGCATGGGCAGCTTCACCAGCGCATCACAGTAAGGCAGGTAGGCCGGACTGATGCCGTCCTCCTCCGATCCAAGCAACAGCGCGGTAGGAAGGGTATAGTCCTGCTGATAGAACAACTGTTGCGCATGCTCACTCACGCCTATGATCCTGACACCGCTGTCTTTGAGGTACTGCATGCTGAGTTTCAGGTTCGGTTCCCTGCAGAGGGGCACCCGCATCATAGCCCCGGCAGAGGTTTTCACCGCATCCTCATTCAGGGCTGCGGATCCTCTGGAAGGAAAAAGCACAAGGTCAACGGCACAGGCCTCGGCAGTGCGGCAAAGCGCCCCGAAATTCCTTACATCCGTGATCCTGTCCGCGATAAGGATCAGAGGCACTTTTCCGGATTCATATAGCCCCGGAAGCCATTGCTCCAGTTGATAGTAGCTTACGGGCGATACAAAGGCAATGACACCCTGATGATTCTTGCTGCTGATGCGGTTCAGCTTTTGTACCGGAACAAACTGGAATGGGATATCCCGCTCCCGGCATGCATGAAACAACAATTGAATCTGATCACCATGCAATCCCTTTTGAATTAGTATTTTATCTATTGTCTTCCCGGCGTGCAGGGCTTCCTGAACAGGCCTGATCCCATAGATCACCATCGCTTCCGTCATTTATCTCCTCCAGTTTTCAACCGCATGATACCAGACTTCCTTATAGGTCGGATTGCGGTAAAGGTTAAAATCATTGTAAGTAAAAGGATTGTCAACACGAACAAAACTGAATCTCAGAGAAAGGGAATATCCGGCATCGCCATAAACCCAGTTCTCGGTATTGATGTCCCTGAAAACATGGGTCGGCGGCCCGAATATCATGTAGATCATTCCCCTGTCGGTCTTCCATCCCTCAAGATATGAGGTGAAATAACGGTTGGCATCCTGTACCCGGTTGTAATACTTTGCAATCTGAGCCCTGGCCCTGTTGATATTCCCGCAGTTTTCCAGCCAGAAACTGTCGATGGCCAGCTTGATGGAAGCAGCGGACGTAAGTGCCTGGTACTCCCGCGAGGTAGTAATATACCGCAGGGGTTCCAGCGTCCCGTCAACAGTGGTGATGCGCGGGAAATCGATGCCATGGAGAAACAGGGTGAACCCTTCTTTCCTGGAACTGTCTGCCTGGAAATGATAAAATCCCGGTCGTCTGAAGGCCAGCACGCCGGTTTTTCCATCTTGCAGCGGAAGGCTGAAAAGGCTGTCTTCCCTGTAATCAAATGATTCCCCGTAGTCAACGGCAAAAGGAGGTATGGCAATCGGGAAGGCCCTGTGGTAGTACCGAACAAGCAGATTTCCGGTATGTCCCGAAGGCGCTTCAAGCGTAAATGCTTCCCCTTCAGTAATATAGGGGCGGTATAGCGGATTTCCGTCCAAACCTCTGGCCAGAAAAAACTGCTGATCACCCTCGTACACCTTGTACGCCATCAGGTAATGTGTCACTTCCTGCGCGCTGTTCATGTCAGTAAGCACCAGTTCCAGCAACTTCTCATACCCGGTGGGCAATGTGAGGAGCAATGAATCGGTTAAGAGGTAATTGTGTTGGAAATGAGCAGAATCAGTGATAAGGACGATCAGCGAATCTTCTACCGGCTTGCTTTCGTAACTGTCACGAATCAAGACTTTTAACCGGATGCGTGCCCTGTAAACCGGGTCGGTCTCGGTCTTTTGATAGCTAAAGTCATGTAACTGCAGTGAATAATACAGGACGGAACCGCTGTCGGACAAGTGATGCAGGGCGTATTCAGGTCCGGTAAACCCGGCTTTTTCATCGTACAGTACTGAAAGGTTACGCTGACTCAGCTCGTAGGGCACGGTACAGGAACCAATGACCCAAAGGCTGCAGAACAAAAGGTATCTAATACTGCTTCTCAATCTGCGTCAGTGTTTTCGGTTAACATGGATTCATCCGTCAAAGTAAATCGCTCGGGTATGCCCTTGCCGGGTTTAATGCCGAGTTTCTGCAGGTGTTGCACCCGCGACACAAGGTTCCCTTTGCCTGTATGCAGTTTGGAAACGGCATCTTCATAGGCTTTCTGTGTGTCGTTCAAAGATTTGCCCACCTTTTGAAGATCTTCGAGGAAGCCCACGAACTTGTCGAAAAGTCCCGCACCCTGCCTGGCAATCTCCATGGCGTTGCGGTTCTGGTTTTCCTGCTTCCAGATCGATTGTATGGTTTTCAGCGTCGCCAGCAGCGTAGACGGGCTGACGATCACGATCTTATTTTCCCAGGCAACATCAAATACCTGGGCGTCTTCCCGGATGGCGGCGCTGAAAGAGGCTTCCACCGGAATGAACAGGAGAACAAAATCAGGACTGTTGTAATCGGCCTTCGCTTGGTAATTCTTTGAACTTAAAAGCTTTACGTGAGTGTAAACCGAGTTCAGATGCTCTTTGATATACTGCCTTCGTTCCTCCTCGGTATCGGCATTGGTGTATTTCTCATAGGCGAGTAAACTGACCTTGGCGTCTATGATAATGTGTTTCTTATCAGGAAGATACACAACCACATCCGGTTGGTACCGCCGGCCGTCCTCATCGGTGCTGCTGACCTGGGTCTGGTACATGCTTCCCTTTTCCAGCCCGCTCTGCTCCAGGATGCGCTCCAGCATCACCTCCCCCCAGTTCCCCATCTTCTTCACATCTCCCTTCAGTGCCTTGGTCAGATTGCTGGCTTCCTCGCTGATCCGTTGGTTCAGCATGAACAACTGCTTTACCTCCTCCTTCAGGCTGATTTTTTCACGCATCTCCTTGTCATAGGCCTCATGCACTTTTTGTTCAAACTGTTGGATGCGCTCCTTCAGCGGATTCAGCAAATCGTTCAGGTTCTTGGTACTGGCCTCGGAAAAGTCTTTGCTGTGTGTCTTGAAAAGCCGGTTGGCAATGTTCTCAAATTCCTGTTGCAGGCTGGTACGCAATTGCTGGATCTCAACCTTCTGTTCCTCAAGACGCTGCTCCAGATAGCGGGCTGCTTCCCTGCCCTTGACCAGTTCGTTGCTCATTTCCAGGTTTTTACTTCTCAGCTCACCAATCTCTGCTTTCAGATGACCTATTTCTGTGTCTTTCCCTGAGAGGTTGTCCTGATGGAAAAGTTTCAGGGACTCAAGATTCGACTCGGCCGTCACTGCCCTGTTCTCCAAATCCCTGGCCGATTGCAGGGCCTCATTCCTGATCCTGCCCATCCGCGCGTTCATGATCAGCCAGGCTGATATAAAACCTGCGAGGAGTCCGGCAAAAATATATATAGCTTCCATATAACAAGAGGTTTCTCCCTCGGGGTGAACTGCCCGGAATGATAATCCCCGGCACACTCCGAAGGCTCGGTTATCTGTCCCTGGCCGCTGAACGGCCTGTAAAATTAGCAATATTTTTTTCACGCTGTCTGATCAAAAACCACCCTGTTCCTTTCAGATCAGTAACTGCAGCTCCCGCGGCACCGGCCGCGTGAAGCCACTGTTTCTTTTTTCGGGCCTTTGGTGGAAGGATCAGGCGGCCTGGTCTCAATCCATCCATCTCCGGCATAAAGGACGGGCTGCTTGTTTCCTGCAGAATCCATACGCATCCGGGTTCCGGCCTGACCTTACCGTCCAGGGTGGTATAAGCAGCCATGCTTCTGCGGGAAACTGCATATTGATGGCAATATGCTCCCAGCGACTGCCAGATTCCCGCACTGTCAGCCAGCAGTTCAGGCGGACACAGGCAATATAAAACATCACCCTGCCTGATTCCGGTGACGCTCATTTTCCTGTGGGTAAAAATAAATGCCGATTCAGTGCTTAAATTTTTAATCCTCAGCCCGGCATTGCAGATACCCATCCCAAGCAAACAAAGCAGGACTGAGATGAAAAGGGACGGCTTTTTTATCCTTATCCATTGGAAAAACAGCATCAGCAGCAGGTAGAAAAACCCGACGGCAGGCACCGCCGGATACAGCCCTTCCAGTGTACTGTAAGGAAGACTGCCGGTAAGCTTCACGGCGGTATTCATCAGCATGAGGGTCAGTCCGAACAATTGTCCCGCCAGGCCGGCCAGGAAAGGGCTCCATGAAAGGAGCAACATGCCGGTACCTGTGTACATGGCGAGGGTGGACACCGGAATAAGCATCAGGTTAGCCGGTATGAACCACAGGGGAAACTGGTGGAAATGCAGCATGGCCAATGGCCCGGTGACAAGCTGCGCCGCGATGGTAACACATACCATCTGCCAGATCCAGTCAATGATACGGTTGGGAATGTACCAGATATTCGAAAGCCGGGGCTGGATCGTAACGATTCCGATCACAGCCAGGTAAGAGAGTTGAAATCCGTAATCAAACAGGTTCACCGGTCTGATCCATAAAAGGACAAAAGCCGACACCGCCAAAGAGTTCAGGATGTCGTTCCTGCGTTTGAATGACCGGGCGATGATCAGCATGCTGAACATCAGGGCTGCTCTTTGTACCGAAGGACTTAAACCGGTGAGAAAAGCATAAGCCCATATCAGGGCCACCAGGAATACTGCCCTGATGATCCCATGCGTACCGGTCTTTTTCAAAAAGAAAAGAAATTTACTGAATATCAGAAAGATTAAGCCTACATGAAGGCCCGATACGGCAAGAATATGGGTTACTCCCGCTCTTGTCCATGCCCCTTGCAGCTCGGGATCAAAACCATCGGTATACCCCAGCAGCATCGCGCAGCCCACGGCTTCCTCCTCACTGCCGGGTGTTTTCTCCCTGACCAGGGCCACCAGGCGTTGCTGACACGCCCGGACCAGACGCCTTACCGACCAGGAGACGCCCTGGTCAAAGAAATACCATTGCCCCGAGGCAACATACGCCTGGTGATGGATCCCCCTGATATCCAGGTAGGATGCATAATCAAATCCTGATGGAACGCCGGCTCCCCTGATGTCTTTTATCCCTGCCCGTATGATCAGCCTGTCTTTGATCCCCAGACGTTCGGAAAGACTGTCCCGCTCCATGTAAATCAGCAAATTGCCGCCCGCAGCATATACCGAATCCCCATCAAAGACATGCGTGACTTTTCCGAAAAATCGCAGGGTCTTCTCTTTGAACCTCAGTGGATTGGTCACCTCGATCAGGTACAGGGAGCCGGATTGCGGCGGACTTCCGAAAGCATAACCGGCTTGGTGGGCAGGATCATAGCGGTGAAGCATCGTGGTTCCGGACAGGAAAAAGAAACATTGGATCAACGCCCCGGGTATCCATCGTGAGCGGAAACTTAGCAGCTGCCGTTGCCATACCAGCAATACTCCCTGCAGGAAAATGAGCAGGAGCAATACACCCGTGATGAGGGTGTCATGATGGCAGCAGCCCCGCGAACCGGCTAAAATGCCGGTAATCAGCGGGATGACGAGCCTCAGGAACGGAAGCCGGTGCCAGGGATTCATCAAAGGCTTTAACTGTATATATGCAGCAAAAGCCCTGATCCGGAAAAAAAATCAGAAATTTCTTTTGCGGAATTCCAGACTGCCGGAATAACTGACAAGGATGGCCAGAATTCCGTAAATGATGGTCAGGCGGGGAAACAGGCTCACACTTTGTTCGGGGCCTTTCATGAAGCTGAAAATCCTGGCAAACGGATAAGCATAAGGATCGTAACTGAACACCACTTCCATGGATTTGGCATGCTGTATCATTCCCGACATACCCATCACGATCAGAATGGCGATGGGCAGGATGATCATTCCGATGCCGATGATAATGGGCAGCACAAGGT
This sequence comes from Bacteroidota bacterium, assembly GCA_022709385.1. GTDB lineage: Bacteria > Bacteroidota > Bacteroidia > Bacteroidales > CAIXZF01 > JAKLIX01. The sequence continues at coordinate 61,267 of JAKLIX010000020.1, forward strand.
TACGCAGCCTGGTGCTCAGCCAGTATTGAAGGGAGATGATAAACAAAGCGGCGATATAGGGTTTCAGCAGGGAAAGGCTGAACTTCAGCAACGGGACGCCGCCTTCCAGAAAATGAAACTTCAGCGGATTGATCTGATGCAGGAGAAAGACACCGGCGTAGGCTACCAACAGCATCAGCAGCCAGGAAACCAGCACCAGCAGCAGGATCATGGAAAGCTTGGCGAAGTAAACCGTTGACCGGTTCAGCGGCATGCAAAGTAAGTGCTTCCAGGTATTTGACTTATGTTCCAGATGGACGCTGTACGCGATCAACATTACCAGGAAAAAGGGAAGAAAGAAGGAAAGGGTGTTTTGCAGGCTGAAGGCATAGCGTATCCAGGGACTGGCATCTTCGATCTTCATATGGTAAACGGAAAGACAGATAATACCCACGGTGAAGAGCGGGAAGGCTGCCAGTATCCAAAGGGCGAAGGTTCTTTTATGTTTGATCAGCTCGGTATAAAGTGCTGCTTTAAAACCGTTCATAATTCATTAGTATTGAATGATTTCAAGGAAGGAGGTTTCCAGATCGCGACTTTCCGTATGGACTTCATATACCTGAATACCTGACTGAACCAGCAGGGACACGGCCCGGGCAATGTCTTCGCGCGATGAAACGGAAAGTTCAAGGAAGCCGCTGGGATGACCTTCGTTAACAGGTTTGTCAAGGATGGCGGCTGCCCTGAGGTTGTCGGAGGTTTCAAGTCTGACGTCTACGTTTCCGCCCCTCCGGCTTACCAGTTGTTGCATGCTTCCCTGGTACAGGATCTGCCCTTTGTGGATCACTGCCACATGATCGCATAATTTTTCAATCTCTCCAAGTATATGACTGGAAATGAATATAGTGACACCCTTCTCGCGGTTCAGGTTCTGCAACAACTGCCGGATCTCAATAATCCCTGCCGGATCCAGTCCGTTTACCGGCTCATCGAGGATCAGCAGCTCCGGCTCGCCGGCAAGCGCCAGGGCAAGCGCCAGCCTTTGCTTCATACCGCTGGAAAACTGCCTTACCGGCCGGTGTGCATCCTTGGCCAGCCCCACTGTTTGCAGAAGTCCGGGGATGGATGCAGCCTTCCTGCCCTTCAGCCGAAGGCAGATATTCAGATTCTCGCTGGCGCTGAGATGCCCGTAAAGACTGGGCTCTTCGACCATCACACCCGTGCGCGACAGGATGTCCGTTCGCTTGCTTCTCAGTTCCATCCCGAAAAGCGCAAGTGCTCCTTCCCGTGCATGAAGCAAACCCGTAAGACACTTGATGGTGGTTGTTTTGCCTGCACCATTCGGGCCGACAAAGCCGAAAATACTGCCTGCCGGGACTGACAGGCTGATGTCCTCCAGAATTTTTCTTCGCCCGTAAGAGAAATGTAAGTGGCTGATACTGATTAATGACATATCTGGTGTAAGCTGAATGAAAAATTGACCGAACAGTCCTGAAATTTGACCCGATGTTTGACAAAACTATGACAATTCCGCATTATTGCGGCAGACTGATGTTTTTCAATTATTTTTGAGCCGGATTGTGAACCACCGACAATTCTTCATGCCGCCATGCACAAACTGTTGTTTTTTATCCTGTTGATCATTGTTGCCGGAAGTAGCCAGGCACAGCCTCAGACGGAAAACAAAGAATTAAAGGCCATAGACTCGCTGCACAACAGCACTGCTGTCGACTATCTCGAACAGTGGCTGGCCGGGGACAAGCAAGGATCATTGTACAATAAGGTGTTGGTATTCAGCAACCCCGACTGTCACCATTGCGATGATGTGAAAAAGGTACTGAATGAATCCCATATCGTATTTGTGGAGTTTGACCTCCGCGACATGCGCCTGGTCGGCCTGCTGCATAACATGGTTGTGAGAAAAGAGAAGTCCGATAAGGTCGCCTATGGATTTCCCATTGTGCTGTACCGCGATGACATGTGGTACAGCATCCGGGATTTAACAGTGTTTCGCCAGGAATTAATGACCAGGCTGGGGGGGAACTGAAAGCGGGCGTTTCGGGATAAGGGAGGTGTCGATCTTGTCAATACGGATCTGCCGGTAATAAAACCTGAGAATATCTTCGTAGTGATATCCGAGCCTTGTCATGCGGATCGCTCCTTCCTGGCTGAGGCCAACCCCGTGGCCGTATCCCTTCCCCTTCAGCAAGATTTCCTCTCCCTGGTCAACCACATCGAAAAAAGTGGACCTGAGTTTAAAATCATTCCGTAGCTCCTTTAAGGGGATGTTGTTCACATAAGTTGGTCTTCGATGCAATTGCCTGAAATTCAATGCCGAATCCAGCCTTGCACTGTCCTGCAAGGGAAAGTTGTAGCGCTCTTTTAAATGATGCAGCCATCTGTTCTTGCTGATGGTCTTTTCCCATCTGGCCCCGGGCATATCGAGGCTGAAACTGTCGGTCACCGCCTTCAGGTAAACCGAAGGCAGGCTCCACACATCTTCTGAATTGCAGGTCTCACCTCCGCTGTTGGAGTGAAAGGCGGCAGAGATCAACTGGGTGTCGGGACCAAGGATCACTTGTCCCCGCGTGGCTTCCACGGCATCCAGTATCTCCTGCTGAAGGTTCCGCCCTTTGTAAAGCTGGCAGTGAACCTGGTCGCACAACTGATAAGCCTCGGTTTCGTGTTTCCGGATATTGCGAAGGGCATAGGTACGGCTGATCAGGCTCTGAATCTTGTAAAATTCCGGATCGTGACCATTGCCTGCTTCCGCCTGCACAACCCCGGACGTGTATGCTTCCAGACTAACACGGTTGATCAGCACCAGATGTTGACCGCTTACGAAACCGATCAGCTCGCCATCATAGGTTCTTTCCTTCTTGCCTGCCCTCAGGTGGAACTGACCCTTTGCTCCCTCCTTCCGCAGATACACGGTGTCGTAACTGCCCAGGCTCCCTGCCGGTTTCTTAATCCGGATCTTCTTTTCATTGACCAGTAAAATCAGCGGTGTGTTTTCGGCAAGGGAACTGATCTTCTCTGTCCGGTGGCATATGTCATAATCTCCCGATAGGGGAGTGACGATGGCCTGGTGCAAGGGATATTCAGAAAATATCCTGATTTTCAGATATATTGAGTCAGGGTTTGATTGTGATGAAGCATTCCCGGCCAGGAACAGGAATGGTATCCAACAAAGCAGCGCGGTACATGATTTCATTTCAGGCAGAACCTTTGAAAAATTCCAGAATTTTCGCGGCGGCTCTCTGCGATGCACCCGGTCCTCCGAGCAGCGTCCTCAACTGACTATATTGCCCGATGATTCCATCCCTGACTGCTCCCTCCCGCAGCAGCGGATCCAAAGCTTCTTTCAGGCGGGCAGGAGTAAGATCATCCTGAATCAACTCTTCCACGATCTTTTGCTGCATAATAAGATTCGGCAGACCGATGAAAGGCACTTTGACGATCCTTCGGGCAATGGCGAAGGAAAGCCGGCTTCCTTTGTAGCAGATCACCTGAGGAACCATAAACAGGGCAGTTTCAAGTGAGGCAGTTCCTGAAGTAACCAGGGCTGCCCTGGCATTCCGCAGGAGTTCATAAGTCCGCCCTGACTGCAGGCTGACACCGGATTGGCCTGTGAAGCGCGTATAAAAATCAGGAGAAATACCCGGTGCGCCGGCAATGACGAAGCTGATGCCGGGGTAGGAGGGAACGACTGACAGCATGATGGGCAGGATACGCTCGATTTCCTGTTTCCTGCTTCCCGGGAGCAATGCTACCAGCGGTTCTGATTCCTGTGGTTTTGGCTGGTGTGCTTCTCCCGGGGGTAGGATCACATCCAGCAGGGGATGGCCCGCATAGGCCACGGGATAATCATACTTTGCATAAAAATCCTGCTCAAATGGCAGAATCACGATCATCAGACCGACATATTTTTTAATCTTGTGAACCCGCGATTTTTTCCATGCCCAGACCTGGGGGGAGATATAATATACAACACGGAAGCCCGCCTGTGAAGCAAATTTGGCAATGCGCAGGTTGAAACCCGGATAATCGACCAGGATCACTACATCCGGTTTCCAGCTGCTGATGTCTTTGCGGCAGAAGCTAAGGTTACCGGCGATCGTCCTCAGGTTACGCACTACCTCGGCAAAACCCATGAAAGCCAGGTCGCGGTAATGTTTGACGACCTCACCCCCGGCCTGCTGCATCAGGTCTCCTCCCCAGCAACGAAAGACCGCTTCTCCGTCCTTCTCCTGAATGGCTTTCATCAGGTTGGAGGCGTGCAGATCGCCCGAAGCTTCGCCCGCTATGATATAGTACTTCATGCTGGAAACAGATGTCCGTTCCTCCGCGGCTTAAAACCGGAATCCGTTACGGAGGCAATACCCGGCGAAGGTACTACAATCCTTTTAATCCGGGAAGTTCAAACAGGGGTCTCTGGTGAATCAGCAGGAAGAACAGCAGAATGTATAATACACTGACAATCAATACCCCTTTGCCGGCATGCTCAAAGCGGAGGCGGGTGAAGAAATGCCTGAGCAGGAAAAAATTCGGTACGAAACTCAGCAGGATCAGGCTGTTGAGGGTGGTCAGCGCACCGATAAAAGGCAGGAGCGACAACAGCAAAAACAACAAGTATACACAGGGCAACACCAGGATGGGCAGCAAGGCTCCAAGCAGGATGCCGTATGGGGTTTGGTCTTTATGTGTGATGCGGATCATGATTCTCAAAGATTTTCAGGGATTCCAGGAGCTTGTATTCGGTAAGGTCGAGATGGAGGGGTACCACGGAAATGTAGTTGTTTTTCAAGGCCCACTCATCTGTGTCGTTGTGCGGATCGAGGCTTACAAACCTTCCGGCAAGCCAGTAATACGGCTTTTCATGCGGATCGGTCCGTTCTTCCAGTTCTTCTTCCCAGTACCCCTTCCCCATGCGGCAGACCCGGATGCCCTGGAGTTGTTCCGAAGGGACGGCCGGGATGTTGACATTCAGGCAGGTGTGAGGCGTCAACCGGCCTTCCAGCATGCCCCGGATGATCTTTCTCAGGTAGGGCAGGGCCGGACCGAAATCAGCCGTATAAGCGTAATCCAGCAGCGAAAAACCCGCCGAGGGAATGCCGCTCATGGCTCCTTCCATGGCGGCGGCCATAGTCCCCGAATAAAACAGGTTGATGCCCGCATTGGAACCATGGTTGATGCCGGATAAAATCAAATCGGGCTTGCGCTTCAGCACGACTTTCTCTCCCACCTTCACCGCATCGGCCGGAGTGCCGTTACAGGAGTATTCCTGGTATGCATCTTCAGTGTGTATCTTTTTGATCCGTAAGGGACTCGAAGTGGTAACCGCATGCCCCATGCCCGACTGTGGTTTGTCGGGCGCCACCACCACCACCTCACCCATCTCACGGGCAAGTCCGATCAGGGCCCTAAGCCCCGGTGCATGGATGCCGTCGTCGTTGGTTACAAATATCAGCGCCTGGTCTTTCATGTTAAAGGTTTCTGCTGCATGTCATTCGTATTTTGTTTCTTTCCGTCCTGTGAGATTTCATCCAGCGAGGTAACCCCGGCAGTGATCACATATTTCATGATGTCGGCTGAGATGTTTCCCTGCACGGGGATAACGTTTTTTACAGGTACAAAAAACAGGTTCCCCGAGAAATTGTAGGAATGAGGCAGATACACTGCCACGTAGTCCTCTCCCAGTCCCAGTATCGAAAGATCGCGACTGGTGACGAAGCCCAGTTTCATCAGGCCGGTACCCTCGTATACCTTCACAAGGACGGGCTCGGTAAATTTCTTTTTCTTCCCCACCAGGGCTTCCAGAAAGTCCTTGATGGCGGAATAAAGTATTTTGATCAGGGGCGCCCTGCTGATCAGGTCGTCGAAAAAGGCAAGCAAAGGCTTGGCAATGAAGGTGGAACCCACAAAGCCGATCAGCGTGATGCCCGCCACCAGGGTCAGCAGCCCCAGCCCCGGAATCCTGAAAGGGACGATGCCATCAATGAATTCCAGGGCCTTGAAAAGGACAAAAACCGTGATCCCGAGCGGGGCAGTCAGCAACAGTCCCTGAAGAAAGTACCTCAGGATCAGCCGGAAAAATTCTTTTGATGTCATGTGGCGCAGTAATTGTTTTCTACCCCAAAGGTAAGGGCAAAAACAAAGGAGAGGGTCAAAGGTTGCAGAATGAATATTAACTTCACTTCAATTTTTTACCTTCATTTTATTCACTTCTTTCAAATACTCAACGTCTAAACCAATAAACACCTAAACTGTAAACTTGAATTAATTGAACCACACAGGACACATAGGGTAATTATCTATGTGATCTATGTTCCTATGTGTTGAAAATAAAGAGAATGAACACGGTCAGCATGACGGCTAAACTTCTAAACCAATAAACTCCTAAACCGTTCTCCAGCTGTAACACTGATCCCAGCACGAAACGATGCTTCGACTCAGCTCAGCATGACGGTTCATTAAACTTTAGACTCCAGACCTTATACTTTCCACTAAACTTCTAAACCACTAAACACCTAAACCGGCTTCCAATAACGGCCAGAACTCATTAAACCTTAGACCTTAAACTCATTAAGCAGAAACGCCTCCAGCTCCGGATAAAGCTTCTGGGTCGGGAATCCCATCACATTGTAAAATGATCCATGGATCTCCTCCACGGCGATATACCCGATCCATTCCTGTACTCCATACGCCCCGGCTTTGTCGAAGGGGCGGTATCTTTCCACGTAATACCGGATTTGTTCCATGCTCAGTGGCCTGAAAATGACTTCCGTCCTGTCGAAAAAGCTGTGTTGCTGTTTCCTGCTCTTCAGGGTAACGGCTGTAAAAACCTCATGTTTGGCGCCTGACAGACGTGCAAGGATATGGCAGGCATCCGTGGCATCGACGGGTTTTCCAAGCATCCTGCCATCCTGGTACACAATGGTGTCGGCCGTAATAATAATGGTATCCTGCGGGATATCATGAACCGGGAAGGCATCGGCCTTAGCTTCACTCAGATAAACCGCAATAGCCGGTCCTTCCAGATGATCAGGCACCGTTTCTGCGATTTCCCTCACTTCAACCGTGAAACTGAATCCCATCCCTTCAAATAACTGTTGCCGCCTCGGCGAACGCGTGGCAAGGATATAGCGGAACTGATCGTAGGGATACCCGGGCATGGTTCAGAGCTGTATAAAGATCATGGATAAAATACCTATAAACATCAGGAGTTTCAGCCCCTGTTCAACCGTGCGGACCGGTCCCCCCGGCCTGACGGTCTGGTAAAATAAGCCAAGCAGGGGCATAGTGATCAGGAACAGTATGTAATAAAACAAGGGCATGATCCTGAGTTTCGCCAGGTAAAAAAGGATGATTGCCAGGATGACCAGGCTCAGTAACTGAAACAGTCCCGCCAGCAGCATACCGCTGCGGTTGCCGTACAATACGGGATAGGTCCTGCACTGGTATATCCGGTCGCCATGCATGTCCTGGATGTCTTTCACAATCTCCCGGCTCATGGAGAGCAGGAATGAAAACACGAGGTAAAGCAGCACCACACGGTTGAGTGCCGCAAAATCCGGCATGGCGGAGGCGAATATGACCCCGTCCTGCCGGAGTGCAAAGAACTCAAATAACCAAACCAGGGGGATTACCAGGGCAGAAAGGAGCGACACCACCACATTGCCCAATATCATGATCCGCTTGTAGCGTGCAGCATAAAACCACAGGATGGCAACCCCGATCACGTGCAGTCCCCCCAGACTGAGGGAACCGGCACGGTAGGAGGCATAGAAGCCAAGCAGCATGCCGGCCGCACTGAAAAAATGGTGGGTGTAAAGCGCAAACCGAAGCGAAAAGTACCTCCCCAGTACCACCCTGTCTCCCTTGTTGATACGGTCGATTCGGATATCGAAAAAATCGTTGATCAGGTAACCCCCCGCCGTGATGAATACCACACTGAGCACCAGCATGCAGAAATCCGCATGCGTGAAGGTGCTTCCGCCATCCGTACCCGCCAGGATCCTGTAGATAAGAGCATACCTTGCCAGGTACATGCTGACGGCCACCATCAGGATGTTTTTCCAGCGGATCAGCCGGAAAAAGGCACCCAGCAACTGCGGGAAGGTGGAAGGGGTCATTACCAGATAAATGCCTGACTGCTGTTAAACCATTTGCCCTGGATTTTCAGTACCTGCTCGATCACATCCCTGGCACAGCCGTCACCTCCCTGTAAATGAGAAATATAGCGTGCAGCTTTCTTAATCTCTTCGGCCGCATCGGCCGGACAACAACCGACCCCTGCCCGTTCCATCAAAGGAAAATCAGGGATGTCATCCCCCATGAACAGGACTTGTTCCGGACTTATCTGGTTGTCGGACAGATATTGATTGAAAATGGACAGTTTATCACTCGCATGAAGGAATACATCGTTGATACCCAGCGGCTTGAAACGCAAACGCACTGATTCGGATTTGCCCCCTGAAATGATGGCGATGTTGTAACCCAGTTCCCTGGCGAATTTCAGCGCATAGCCGTCTTTCACATTGGCTGTCCGGAGCAATTCACCGTCGGTGTTGATCAGGACCGTACCCCCGGTCAGAACGCCGTCGTAATCGAAAACAAAAGTCGTGATGTGGCGCAGAAGCTCTTTGTAGTTACTCATCTTATGTTATTGAAATGTCTTCATGATGTTGCTGGTCACCAGGTCATAGATATCTCTGGTATTTCCTTCTTTCTTAAGCATTTCCAGGTGTCTGCGGATAATCTCCGTATCCCTGCGCCTGGCCGGGCCCGTCTGGGCATGGTAAGGACTGATCCTGACTGCCTTTCCCGAAGTTTCCTCGATCAGGGGATGCAGGATGCTGAAACTGAATCCGTGCTTCTGCAGGATCTCCTCTGCGATCACGTACATATAATTGGCGAAATTACCCGCGATCACGGCAGCCAGGTGGATGATCATCCGCCTCGGGCTGTCGATGATCCTCACATCCCCCGATAACTGCCTGCCCAGAGCGAACAGCAGCATCTCGTTCTGCTTGTTGTTAGCCTCCACGCAGATGGGAACCCTGCGGAAGTTCACGGTCTTCCTGCCCGAAAAGGTTTGTAAAGGATAAAAAACCCCAAAATTGGCTGAAAAAGCCGATAATACCTCCATTTCCGTCGATCCCGACGTATGGCATACCAGCTTGTCCATGAGTTGGAGGCTGTCGCTCAGCTCGCGTATGGCCTGGTCGGGGATGCACAGGAAATACACATCCGCATCCTTGCTCAGATCGGAGATGGAACTCACCGATCCGGCATTCACTTTCTTCGCCAGACTCTGGGCCTGCCTGGGTTTTTTACTGCAGATCTGAACAATCTGATGACCTTTGGAGAAAAAAACCTGGGCAAGCTGAGTGCCCACATTGCCGGCCCCGACAATCGTGATCTTCAAAGGCTTCATGCTTTCATCTTTTAGTCCGCTAAGGTAGCAATGCTTTCTTCAGACCCGGCAGTTTTTTTCTTTCTGCTCATCCGTTGCACCATGGCAAGGATAAACCCGGCGAATAAAATGACCGTGCCTGTCCACATGACGAGGATAAACGGGAATATGATCACTTTCATCACGATGTAATCCGGACTGCTTTCATATAGGTTGACTACGATCTTATGTCCATGGGTTGAAACCTCACTGAATCTCAGCACCCAGTTCCTGCTGTCCAGTATGGCATCTGTGTATGTAATATTCTGATTATCAATTCTATACTCCAAGTCAAGCGCTTGTTTTCCGCTGGAATCCCCTGCCTGGATACGGGCCCTGATAAACAAGTGTTCCATCGTGGGATCCGACATGTCGGCCGCAAGACTGTCCATATAAAACACCACATCCCTGTATTTCACCGTATCACCCTTGCCGATCTCGAAGCGGTGAAAGGCTGTATACCCGGGGATGGCATTCGGCTCCATATTCGTTGCATACGTGATAAAACCGTAAACATCCTTGCTTAACAAGTGACGGGTGGCCGGCTCATGCACATTGCCCATGGTCTGGTTCCTGTTGATGGCGGGATGCAGGCTGAAGGCTTTACGGATGCTGCCGTCCCTGCCCGTCTTCAGAAAATCCACCGTATAGTGAAGCCATTTGCCCTTCTCGGTCCGCGACACATACACAGCCTGATAAGGTGGCATGTTTACGGTATCTCCCTTCATCATCACCTGGTTCTCGGTCATTTCTCCGCCTTTCATGCCGCCATGGCTTCCCTGGCTGGAAATCACCCTGGAATGGCTGAAGGTTACAAGCACGCCGAATAAAAACAAACTCAGACCGAAATGTGCTACCAGGGAACCGAGGCTTTTCTGTCGTTTCTTCCATGCCAGCATGCCTTCCACGGTGGTGTACATCATGAAGATGGTAAAGAAAAGGAAAAGATAGTGCAGGGGATTGTCGAAAGGGAAAAAGAAACCAAACAGGATGATGACCACCAGCGAAACGATCAGTGCTGGAAGTGTTTTTTTCAGAAATGCGGGGAAAGGCGATTCGCCGTATTTCATATAAAATGTCAGTCCGACCAGCAAAGCGATCAGGATGGCATAAGGCAGTTGCCAGGCATTATAGAAGCTGACGGCGTCGGTGGGAGGGGCAAGGCTGGAACCGAAAATTTTATTGATTACCGGTATGGAAGTAGTCAGGATGATCTGGAAAGCGGACAGTGTCATCACCAGGGTGCCGATAAACATCCAGAATTCCCTGGAACTGAGGTTGTCTTTCGTTTTTTCGGGGGATGAAGGCCTGCGGAGGATCAGCAACAGTATGGGGAAAACCAGAAATACCAGGTTGTAGATGACCAGGAAGATGGCGCTTTCGGCATCGCCGAATGCATGGGCGGAGGCATCTTTCAGGACGCCGCTTCTGGTGAGGTAGCTGGCGTACAGGACAAAGAAGTAAGACAGGAACGCAAAAAGATAAGACCAAACCAGGTAATGCGGTTTTTTTCGGGCGATGAGCGTCACATGGAGGGTGGCTACTACGAACAGCCAGGGCACCAGCGAAGCATTTTCCACCGGATCCCATGCCCAGAATCCGCCAAAGGTCAGCGACACATAAGCCCAGGCTCCGCCCAGGATGATGCCCACGCCCAGGCAAAGGGCCGCGAAATTAATCCATGGAAGTGCCAGACTCCGCCAGCCCTGGTGGTCACCCCTCCATAAACCTCCTGTGGCAAGGGCAAACGGGATCAGTACCGAAGCATACCCGAGAAATAACAGGGGAGGATGGATGGCCATCCAGATGTTTTCCAGCAGGGGATTCAATCCCTGACCGTCGGCAATCATCGAGGCATAGGCGGGCTGCAGGAAAAAAGGACTTGATGCATTCTCCGCGGCATTTCTGAGAAGCTGGAAAGGGTCACTGCCCAGGTGGAGCCCCCCAATATTCCAGCCCAGCAGCATCAGCATCAGGAAAACCTGAGAAAGTGCAATCACACCCATGACCGGCGATTCCCACTCCCTGACCCTGCGCAGCAGCACCCAGCCGAGCAATCCCTGGAAAATGGCCCAGATCAGGTAGCTCCCTTCCTGACCCGCCCAGAATGAAGAAACCAGGTAGGGCAGGGGAAGATCCACGGAGGTGTATTGCCAGACATAGCGGTATTCGAAGGCATGAGCGAAAATCAGCGTGTAAAGCGCCACCGAAGCAACGACCATGAAAACGAGATGCAGATAAAAAGCTCCCCTGGCGATCAGCAGGCTTCCCGGCCATCCGACAGGGAAAGCTGCGCTTCTTTTTGCCGGCGGCCCTGGTTCTTCCTTACCTTTCCGGTGAAGAAAAGCATGCGTGAAATACATCACGGTCGAAAAAAGTGCTGCCAGAAAAGACAGGGTGATGGCAATGCGACCGGTGGTCCCTGCCAGAATGTGTTCTCCTATATAATTGATTTCCATACGTATGGGCTTGGTTTAGGGGACGGCAAAGGTACATATTTTTACAGCCGGCCCATGAGGTGAATTATTTTCATACCTTGCAGCCCTTTTCAATCAGGAATCCGGGCATGCCTGTCAAAATACTGAAGGTACAAACAAAGGCGGAGCTCAGAAAGTTCATCCGCCTGCCGGCTGCAATCAACCGTCACCGTCCAAACTGGCTGCCACCCCTCTGGCTTGATGAGTGGCAATTCTTCGATAATCAGAAGAATACATCATTCCGCCACTGCGATACCCTGATGCTGCTTGCCCTTCGGAACGCTAAGCCCCGTGGCAGGATTATGGGTATCATCCACCGGAAATACAATGAACTGCATGATGAAAAAACGGCCCGTTTTGCCTTCCTCGAATGTTACAACGAGCCCGAAGTGTCACATGCCCTCATCACAGCAGTCGAAAACTGGGCAATTGAGCATGGAATGGAAAAAATCATCGGCCCTTACGGCTTCTCGGATAAAGACCCGCAGGGACTGCTGATCAGCGGCTTTGAGCATCCCCCTGTGATCGCTTCTCCCTGTAACCCTGAGTATATGCCTGCTCTGGTCGAAAGGGAAGGCTATGGTAAGGAAGTGGATTGTAATATGTTCCTGTTCAGCCTGGAAACTCCCCTGCCGGAAGTCTACCGCAGGATCGCACAGCGTTGTGCTGCCAATCCCGAATACCGCCTGCTGGAACTCACCGGCAAACGTGACCTGAAATCCTTTATCGTTCCCATCCTCGAAATGGTAAATGAGACCTATAAGGATATCTATGGATTTGTACCTCTGCAAAATGATGAAATGCAGGCGCTTGCTTCACGATACATGCCCGTGATCAATCCCCGCTTTGTCAAAATCATCCTGCACCACGGTCAGGTGGTCGCATTCATCCTCGGTATTCCTAACATGACAAAAGGCATACAGCGTAGCCGCGGACGACTTTTCCCCTTGGGTTTGTTTCATATCTGGTGGGCCGGCCGGGTCAGCAGAAAGCTTGATCTTATGCTCGGAGGGGTGCTGCCTCAACACCAGGGGAAAGGACTGGAGGTTTACATGTCCATGAAACTGATCAGTTCAGCCCTCGAAGCGGATTATAATATGTTTGAGGTACACCTGGTACTGGAAACCAACCGTCCCATGCAGGCAGAGATGGAAAGAGCCGGCGCCAGGGCTCACAAGAGCTTCAGAGTCTATGCAAAGTCCCTCCATCCCCGCCCGTAAAGACGCGATTCATCGCGTCTCCTGCCTCAAGACACACATAGCCCCCCTCCCCTCCCCGTAAAGACGCGATTCATCGCGTCTCCTGTTGCCAGATACACTTAGTCTCATCTCCTGACACAAGTACATGAAAACACCCTCCCCCTCCACCGATCCAACCCCCGTCGAAGTGTTCTGCGGAACCCCCTGGCAGGCTGGTATGGTGAAGTCCATGCTTGAATCTGCAGGGATCGATGCCTATCTGCAGGATATGATCATGGGAACCATGAATCCTTGGTGGACAGCTCCCGGCGGAGCCGGTGCCGTCCGCCTCTTTGTGGCCTCAACCGATGCTGCAGAAGCAAAAAGCATTGTTGAGGATTACGAAAACAACCTAAGGGATTCTGAAAAATAATCACTTTTCCAATTTGCCCGGATATCATCAAGCAGTGTGGCCATGCCGGTTAAATATCACAGAAGAGTTTTTTATCATTTGTATATTTGCTGCATGCCGGTGGTTTTCCTGTTTATTGCCGGGCTATCGTAATTGATTTGTAAACCAGCCCCATGCTCCATACCAGCCTCCGTGTTACCGAAACCATCCTCGCTTTTGCCCTGGTAGTCTTGCTGGTGGTGTTTCTGAAACGAAAAAACATTATCGGCAATGCCGAGATAAAGCCGCTTTCACGCCTGATGACCACTGCCGTATTGCCAGCCGTGATCTTCCTGCAGTTGTCCATGACGCCCATCGCTTCTCAGCAGTTTGTGCTGGTGATGATCATGTTTATATCGGGACTGGTCAGCATGATCGTTGCCTGGGGGGTTGGCTTAATCATCGGCCTGAAACGCGAGACCGTCGGCATGCTGATGATCACCTCCACTTTTGGCTCCTCAGCCCTCATCGGTTATCCGATGATAGCATTCACTTTCCCGGGCAATGTGAAGGCCATGTCTGATGCCATTCTCATCAGCGAGTTGGGGGTGGGATTGCCTATCTTCACCCTCTGTCCCATGGTGGCAGCGTATTTCGGCCAGGCGAACGAAGGAGGAAATTCTATCTTTAAGGTACTGCTCGCTTACCTGCGTTCACCCATTTTTATCTCAGTCGTGGCCGGTATCCTCATGTCATTCTTTCCGCAGGTAGTGAATCAGCCTGTACTCGATCCTTTCTGGGAAGCGCTTCGCATGATACAGGGAACACTTACGGTGATGGCTTGTCTGATTCTCGGTTTGCAGCTTCGTTTTCATCATGCCCGTCGCCTGATCCCGCTCTTTGTAATCTCTGTCCTTATTCAGATGGGTCTCCAGCCATTCCTGGTATCCTGGAGCGCCGGCATGATGAACGTAGAACTGCTCGATAAACAGGTGCTGATCCTGATCGCCGCCATGCCCGCCGCTGTGTTAAGCACCGTGTTCACAGCCCGTTATGATTGTGACGCGGAATCCGCCTCTTCCCTTGTATTCCTCAATATCATCGCCAGTCTTGTCGGTATCCCCCTGGTGTATTACACGATGTTCCACTGATTTTATCACTGATAATTAATTATCTCTAAAGAACGATGCAAAAAAAATTGTCTTCAACATTGCTCATGCTGCTGTTCCTCTTCATTGCAGCAGCCTGCCGGAAAAATGATGACTGTGCGGATTGCGCTCCCTCCCGCACAGATCTTCTCGGTACCTGGACCGTTACCCAAACCAATGAGCAAGGTGCCCAATTCGATGTAGAACTGACATTCAATCAGGACAATACCTTCCTGTGGGAGGTAACGGACACTTCTTCCGGACACATCAGTACATCAGCAGCTTACGCGCTTAGCAATGAAATCCTGACTTTTAAGTCTGACCCGGACTGTAATTTCGACGGATTATATTACGTGTACCTGAAAGGAAACAAACTGGCCATCATGCTCAGGGAAGACAGTTGTGCCCCCAGGGTTCAGGGACTCGAGTGGGTTTGGACCAGGAAGTGACAGGGAATTCTTAGCTTTTCGTTCCGGATTTCTTTGTATCTTCAACCCATGGAACGGATCACCTCTTGTTTCTTGTCCCCCCTCGGATGGCTCAAGCTGCAGAGCAATGGTCATACCCTGCTGAGTATCAGTTTTGAAGGACTACCCGGGCTCAGCGAAGACCATCCCTTTCACCGGCAGTGCCACATCGAATTATTGCAGTATTTTCACGGGCAACGCTTTCAGTTCGACTTCGACATTGAACCGGCGGGAACTGAGTTTCAGCAAAAAGTCTGGCAGGAGGTCAGCAGGATTCCGTACGGCAATACCATCAGCTATCACAAATTGGCGCAACAGCTTGGCAATGAAAGGCTGCAACGTGCCGTGGGCCATGCCAATGCAAAGAATCCGCTGCCCGTCATCATTCCCTGCCACCGTGTGATCGGGATGGACGGTGCGCTGCTCGGCTATGCCGGCGGTTTGTGGCGTAAACAATGGCTGCTCGATCACGAGCGTAATTGCCGCTACGGCATTCAGGCTAATATGTTCGACTGAAACCGCTTCAGGCTTTCTGCATCTGTTCCGAAAGGATTGAATACCTTTGCCGTCCGGATGACAATTCCCGGCTGAGCCTGAATGGCCGGTCAGCTATCGTAACAAACAGTAAATGACCTGGTATGATGAAAAGATTTTCGTTGATAATGATATTGTGTTGCGGATTGACAGCCTGGCTCTCCGCGCAAACCCTCTGGCTGGACGAAATACAGACGAACCTGATGGAAAGCGGCCGGGGCGAATCAAGGACAGGTTTTTCCGCTGCCGGATTTCCGCTGAAGGTTGCGGGACAAACTTTTAAAAGAGGAGTCGGTACACATCCCGTCAGCAGGATCATGTTTCTGGTGCAGGGAAAAGCTGTCAGGTTCACGGCACTGGCCGGTGTGGATGATGCAGCGGATTCGCTTGCGGAAGTCGAATTTTTTGTGCTGGCAGATCAGAAGATCATATGGAAAAGCGGGCCCATGAAAAAAGGGGATACTGCCCGCAAGGCTGATGTGTCACTTGACGGGGTCCATAAGCTTGCCCTTTTGGTCAACGGAAATCCTGAACGCATGGCTTATGCCGACTGGTTGGAGGCCAGGATAGACTACAATGAGCTGAAACCTGTGGTGCACAGGCTGAGGACCCAGCGACCCTACCTGATGACCCCGCCGGAAGCCAAAGAATCCGCCATCAATCATCCGCGGATTATCGGATCACGGCCTGGTAATCCCTTTCTTTTCGCTATCCCTGCCACGGGCGAAAAACCCCTTCAATATGAAGCCTCGGAGCTTCCCGAAGGACTGAAACTCGACCCTGTCAGCGGTATCATTTCCGGTACCACACCCCCGCCCGGCCGCTACTCAGTGGAACTCAAGGTTCTCAACAAACATGGAGAAACGGCTGCCACCCTGACCATTGTCAGTGGCGACAAAATTGCGCTGACTCCTCCCATGGGCTGGATCAGTCCGCCTGAAAGCGGGCCGGGATTTACGAGCGCACAGGCAGGCCTGGCGGCACGCAGCATGGCAGAGAAACTGAGGGGGCATGGCTGGAGTTATTTGATTATCAGGGACGGATGGCAAATGCCGGGTCGTGATGCCGGCGGCCGCCTCCTTCCCTCTGAAGCCTTCCCGGATATGGAAGCCTGGTCGGAAAACCTGCACGGTCTCGGCCTGAAATCAGGTATCCTGGCAAAGGCTGCCGAAGGGAACTGTAAGGCTAAGCCCGGATCGGCCGGTTTTGAGAAAAAAGACGCCGAAACATGGCGTAAGTGGGGCATAGACCTGCTGTTGTATGAACTTTGTGATGCAGCGACGGCTCTCAGCAGGGATGAGGTGTTGAAAATGAAACAACCCTTTTATATCATGCGGGATGCCCTGCAGAACCAGCCGCGTGACATCGTATATGGCATCAATACACTGGGCTTTGGGCGCGCGTGGGAATGGGCCGAATCAGTGGGAGCACAGATGTGGCGAACAGAGGGCGAGATGTCTGACAGCTGGCAATACATCCTTAGAAACGGATTCTCAAGACACCCGTCAGCCGCTTATATCAAACCCGGCGCCTGGAATGATCATGGTGTCCTGCCCTTGGGAAAAACCGGGTATGGATCAAAACAACGGAATACCCGCCTGACGCCTAACGAGCAATATGCCTGTATGACCTTGTGGAGCATCCTTGCTTCTCCCCTGATCATGGCCGGCGACCTTACCGCATTGGATGAATTCACCCTGAACCTCCTGACCAATGATGAGGTGATCGGGGTGAACCAGGATCCCAGAGGTGCTCCCGCCAGGAGGATTTCTGCCGATGGTGAGGATGAGATTTGGGTGAGGGATATGGCAGACGGATCAAAAGTGCTTGCGCTGTTCTACAGGAAACCACCCGGTGAAGGACCTGCAGCTGAGTTTATCTGGGAGGATGAGATCAGACCGAAACTGATCCGCGTTAACTGGGCCAGGCTGGGGATTACCGGAACCTGGCTCGTGCGCGACCTGTGGATTCAAAAAGACGCCGGACAGGCCCACGAGTTCGTTATCGCCGAAGTCCCATGGCACGGAGCTGCCATGCTAAAACTGACGCCACTGAACCAATAACCGGCCCCCGGATTGGATCTGCCCGCTTTTTTCAGTACCTTTGTTCCTGGTCATGGAAAAGCGCTCCTTTTTAAAACACTTATTGTTTGCAGCGGGCGGACTGCCTGCCTTCCTGGCCATGAAGCACAGCCGGGCAGCAAACCTGAATTCCCTCAACGATATGTTAAAGACCGGTACTAATCAGCAACGCAGGTACTTCAAGGAAGCCTATCATTATCTTCAGTTCGATCCGGATGCCGGATGTGAACTTTGTCCAAACCATTGTATCATCCGGCCGGGGAAGAAAGGCTCATGCCGCACCAGAATCAACCAGGACGGAAAGCTCATGACCATGGCCTATGGCAACCCGGCCGCTGTTCATATCGACCCTGTCGAGAAAAAACCGCTCTTCCATGTCCTGCCTTCAAGCCGGGCCTATTCCATCGCAACGGCCGGCTGTGTCCTTTCCTGCCTCAACTGCCAGAACTGGGATCTGAGCCAGGCCAGTCCGGATGAAACAGACAATATTGACCTCATGCCCACACAAGTCGTGGAGCAGTGTATTCTCAATCATTGTGAATCAATCGCTTATACTTATTCTGAACCTACAGCCTGGTATGAGTACGCCTTCGATACCGCCAGGATTGCAAAAGCCAGAGGCATCCGTAACTTATGGATATCTTGTGGATATATCAACGAAAAACCCTTACGGGAACTGGCACCTTATATCGATGCCGCCAATATCAACCTGAAATCGTTTTCCGAGGAAATCTATCAGAAACTCAACGGAGGAAGCCTGGAACCTGTCCTGAGAACATTAAAAATCCTGAAGGAAATGGGCGTGTGGTTGGAAATTACCAACCTGGTGGTCCCGACCTGGACCGACGACATGGCCATGATCCGCCGGATGTGCGCCTACCTGGTGAAGGAGGGATTCTCAGACAATCCCTTACACATCATCCGTTTCTTCCCGCAATATAAGCTGACGCAACTTCCCGCAACCCCGGTCGCGGTGCTGGAACAGGCCCGCAGCATTGCCCTGGAGGAAGGTATGAAATATGTATATGTAGGGAATGTTCCCGGTACCGATTATGAGGATACCTTCTGTCCCTCCTGCAAACGGGTAGTCATCAACCGCCGCGGCTTCCGCCTGCTGGAAAACAACCTCACCGACGGAAAATGCAAATTCTGTCATACCCCCGTGGCAGGCTTATGGCTTTAATGGCCTTTCTTCCTAACTTTCTGAGGCAACCACCTCAAATTCAGGCGGATAAAGCATGGTCAGCTTCACCTTGCACTGATCTGCAGCACGGATCACCGCATCCTTGTATTTCTCCGGAAAATCTGACGGCAGCTTGATATCCAGCCTGACTTTCGACATCAGTCCCGTGCGCTGGTCAAAGTCCATTCCCTGTAAGATCCTGATATTGTCAGTGGGAATGCCCCGGCTGTCGCAGAATCCTTTCACATAGATACCGGCACAGGTGCCGATGGAGGCCAGAAAAAGGTTGAAGGGCGCCGGCGCACTGCCTTCACCCCCGGCCCTGAGGGGCTGGTCAGTGGCGATCACTTCTCCGAAAAGATCGGCGACTACGCGTTTCTTCCCCTCAAAAAATACTTGCATTTCGTACATCATCTGATTTTTTAATGATTGGTTCAATAGTGGTCAGATCGCCTCAGTTTCAATGATTTTTGCCAGGATGTCGGCATAGGGAAGGACCAGGTATTTCTTTCCCTCAAAGCTGATTTCGGTGCCGCCGTATGGTTTGAAAATCACCAGATCACCGGGCTTTACCTCCGCATTCTCGATCGTGGCAACGGCCGTGATACGGGCGAATTTCGGTTTCTCCCTGGCCGTGTCGGGGATGATGATCCCCCCGGCAGTCACCTGCGGTTCGGCCTTGTCTGAAAAGTCGAGTATGACATGCTGATTAACGGGCATGAGTTCTTTCATAGTGTTACTCTTTTTATATGATTGATATTTTTGGTTGATTATTGGGACTTCTTTTAAGTGATGTCATTGTATTCTACTGTATTTCAAGCAATTCCTTAATCCGTTTCTGGTCGAATCCCACGATGACAGTTCCTTCGATATCGGTCTGGGGAACCCCCTGCTGACCGCTTTTCCTGACCATTTCACGGGCGGCTTCCTCGTCTCTTGAAACATCGATTTCTGTATAAGTAACATGGTGTTTCCGCAGAAACCCCTTCAGGGTATTGCACCAGCTGCAGCTGGGTGTGCTGTAAACCAGCACCTGTTTTTGTTTTTTACCGGGCGATGCTGCCAGCAATTGGTAAAGGGTATTCTCTGCCAGTGCCTGGTAGAATGCCTTGTCGTGGCAGCCCTTGACCACATTGACAAATTCCCCGTTCTCGAAAAGCAAAAGGGCGGGCACGCTGGTGATCCCGTAGACGGGATGAATGTCCCTGACGCTGTCAACATCGGCCGCAAGCATGTGCAGTTTGTCTTCTGCCATGCCGCTGAGTTGCTCGATAGCGTCGAGTGCGCATTGGCTCAGTTCACTTCCCCGGCGGTACAACAGCAGAAACAGCCTGCTGTGCTGTTTCACGGCAGCGTCCAATGCTTCTGATGAATGTATATGTTCCATATGTTATAGAATTTTAGCTCTTTCAATCTTGCTGACCAGGTATTCCTTGTTCTTCACACCGACAATGCGGTCGATCTCCTTTCCATTCCTGAAAAGGATGAGCGTGGGAATGCTCCTGACCTTATACTGGTTGGCAAGCGCCTGGTGTTTCTCTATGTTCAGCTTGGCGATCCTGGCTTTGCCGTTCACCTCCTCTGCCACTTCGTTGAGGATGGGAGCCAGCATCTTGCAGGGCATGCACCACGAAGCCCAGAAATCCACCAGGGTGATCCCGTTTTTGATCTGCTGATTGAAATTCGAGGGATCCAGGTTAAGAATCCTGGCACTCTGGGGTGCTTCCGGCATCCGCCTGATCTGCCGTGCTTTATAGTACAGCAGGAATACGATCAGGCCGAGAAAAAGCAGGATGATAAGGGTAACTGTCATGATTTGAGTTGTTTATAATTTTTTGGTTTGGATTTTTTTGACGCTGCAAAGCTAAAGAAATAATTTGAATAAATCGCTTAGATAGCACTAATTATTTTTTTGCATGCAAGCAAATTTGTATTAATTTTGCAGACGCCAAATGGTTCGGTAGTTCAGTTGGTTAGAATACATGCCTGTCACGCATGGGGTCGCGGGTTCGAGTCCCGTCCGGACCGCAAGCCACCACGAAGGTGGCTTTTTTATTGACGGGACGAGAAGTCTATCCCGCGAGCACAGCGATGCGGGAAGTCCCGTCCGGACCGCAAGCCACCACGAAGGTGGCTTTTTTATTGACGGGACGAGAAGTCTATCCCGCGAGCACAGCGATGCGGGAAGTCCCGTCCGGACCGCAAGCCACCACGAAGGTGGCTTTT
>JAKLIX010000021.1 GCA_022709385.1 Bacteroidota bacterium
TCATATTTAAAGGATTAATAAATGAATTAACGAAACACACGGTAAAAAACTTTGCACGCTAAGTGCTGTATTTGAACAACATAACATTTAATGTCATCTTAGGCTGTCGGTTTGCATGATATACAGCCTGAAGCGGATAAGCCTGCTTCCTTCCGTTGCCGAAAATTGCCTGATCAATGTGAGTCCTGGCAGCGTATCCAGGTAAGCCGCATCCACCCCGCGTTCCACCACGGAAAACCAGTCGTCCCAGAGTACAATATCTCCTTGCCGGAGGTATTCAAGGCTTCCCCTGGTGAGGTTAGACCTGGTTTTCACATCGAAGGGATCGGCAGGCAGGGCTATCCCGAAATAAGGATGTTCATAATAGATGCGACCATCGACAGGCACTTCCTTACGGATATAATCCGCCACCTCTTTCGCAAGCAGCTGCTCCGGCTGCAGCACCATATTTTTCTTCCAGTTGACGGCATAGGGATTGGAGGTGAAAGGAAACACCACCACCCAGAGCATCAGGGCGGCTGCAAGGATAATCCGCCAAATGTGCCTGACCGGAATAAGCAGTGCGGCGAGGTGAAAGCCCCTCAGGGCTGCGAGCGCCAGCAATGGCAGGACGCAGACCAGGACCCGGCGAAGTCCCATCGAATTGAAGATCCCAAGTCCCCAAAACAGGCTGTGGGCAATGAAAAAGACAGAAAATGCAGTGAGTATCAGCAGTTTTTCCCGCTTCAAAGGATCCTTCCCTCTTAATTCCCAGGCCATGAAAAGCAATCCGGCGCAGATCAGCAGGAAGACCGGCGGGCCGCAGGCGTTGAACAGCTGAAAGCCGTAATGAAAGATATCTCCGCTGCCATATGGGCTGCCCAGGTTGTTGTAAGGGATGTTCGTGATAACCCAGAGCGGACTGCCATGGACAAAGCTGCCGGCAATGGCAAAAAGCAATTGTCCGGCCAGCAGCAGGGGCAAAGCCTTCCACTTACTGTAAATCATCAGGTATCCCATGAAGACCGGAAGTATCAGCAGTCCCTCCGAACGGATCATGGGCAGGAAAGAGACGACCAATGCGGAAAAGTACAGCTTTTTCCGGATGGCCAGGGAAATGCCCCAAAGGAGGACCAGCGCGAACAGGGGTTCTGTGAGTCCGGAGAAAGTCTGGATGTAATACAGGGGTGTGAACATCAGGATGACGGATGCGACAAGGGGATACGACCAGCCGAAGTCCCTGGCTGTCCGGTAAACCAACAGCAGGCTCAGCAGGGCGATAAGGACATTGAATGCTTTAATCCCGTCAAAGCCTGCCTGTGCAAAGGGAGCGGACAGGAGTACAAACAATGGTTTTGCCCAGTGATCGAAAAAAAGCGCAGGATGTTCCGGTGCATAGCGGGCAAAAAGGTAATGCTGTATGCTGTCGCCGGCATCGGCGGTGCCGTTGAAAAGCAGGATAGTGAGCGTGGCAGTGATCAGGTACACTGCCGCAAATATCCACAATATCAGTGCGGAGCTGAAACGTGCAGGATGCATGGGTTGTTCCTTCGGTTGTTTCTCACAAAGATATACCGAAAGAAGCCAGGAATGCGATGTGGGTGTCCGGATTTATGGGAAGATCAGTCCATGATGGCTGCAATACCGGGAAGCACCTTTCCTTCGAGATATTCCAGCATGGCACCGCCGCCGGTGGAGACATAGCTTACCTTAGCTTCCAGGCCGTATTTGCCGATGGCAGCCACCGAGTCGCCACCACCCACCAGCGAAAAAGAACCCTTCGCCGTGGCAGCTGCCACAGAGAGGGCAAGTTGTTTTGTACCCGCTTCAAAACTGGGCATTTCGAACACACCCATGGGACCGTTCCACAGGATGGTGGCACTGCCGGTGATCACTTCGTCGAACTGCCGGATGCTTTCTTCACCGATATCCAGTCCCATCCAGCCGTCGGGAATCTGGCCGGCCTTCACCTGCCTGCGCTTGGCAGCATTGTCGAAGGCATCCGCGATGACGGCATCCGCCGGGATGAATATTTTAACGTTTTTCCTGACAGCCTCTTCGAGTGTCTGTTTGGCCAGGTCAATGAAATCTTCCTCGACCAGGGAACTTCCGACCTGTCCGCCCATGGCTTTGATAAAGGTGAACATCATGCCGCCCCCGATGATGAGGTTGTCCACCTTGTCCATCAGGTTCTGTATGATCTGTATTTTCCCGCTGACTTTGGCTCCGCCAAGGATGGCAGTAAAGGGCCTGCGGGTATCCTTCATCACCTTCTCTATGTTTGCGATCTCCCTGCCCATCACATAACCAAAAACCTTGTCGCGGAAGAATCCGGCGATGACGGCCGTGGAAGCATGTGCCCTGTGTGCAGTCCCGAAGGCATCATTGACATACACATCTCCAAGGCGGGCCAGTTTTCCGGCAAAGCCTTCGTCTCCTTTTTCTTCTTCCTTATAAAACCGAAGGTTCTCCAGCAACAGGATATCGCCGCTGCGCAGCGCTCCGGCCATGCGGAC
The DNA here is from genome assembly GCA_022709385.1 of Bacteroidota bacterium. GTDB lineage: Bacteria > Bacteroidota > Bacteroidia > Bacteroidales > CAIXZF01 > JAKLIX01. The sequence continues at coordinate 2,496 of JAKLIX010000021.1, forward strand.
GGCATCCTCACCGATACAGTCAGCCGCGAACTGCACCTTTGTTTGAAAGACCTTGTCGAGATAGGGCAGCAGGTGACGCAGTGAAAATTTGTCCTCCGGTCCGGCTTTGGGCCTTCCCAGATGCGACATCAGGATCACGGCACCGCCGTCGCCAAGGATTTTACCCACCGTAGCAAGGGTGGCATCGATGCGGGTGGTGTCGGTAATTTCAAACGCTGCATTGAGGGGAACATTATAGTCCACCCGGATCAGGGCCTTTCTCCCTGAAAAATTGATGTCATCAATGGTTTTCATCATCAGTGAAGGAATTAAACATTGTATGAGAGAAACGGGATCAGTCCCTGCGGGCACCCATAAAGATCATGATGTAGTAAAGCAGGGTGGCCAGGGAGGCCAGGGCAGCGACCACATAGGTATAGGCGGCCCATTTAAGGGCATCCTGAGCCTTCGGATGGGTCTCCTGGGTTGTAATGTTCCCGGTATTGAGCCAGGCAAGGGCCCTGCGGCTTGCATCGATCTCGACGGGGAGGGTAATAAAAGCAAACAGCGTTGTCAGGGCAAAGAGGATGATGCCGATCAGCAGCAACTGCGGGAATGCCTGCAGGAGGAGGATACCGGCCAGCAGTATCCACTGCACGATCTTAGAGCTGAAACTGACTACGGGAACCAGGGCTGAACGCATCTCGAGCCACATATAGGCTTTGGCATGCTGCACGGCATGCCCGCATTCGTGGGCGGCCACTGCCGCTGCGGCCACACTGCTGCTGCCGTAAACGCTCTGGCTGAGGTTCACGGTCTTTTTGAGAGGATTGTAGTGGTCGGTAAGCTCACCCGGGGTGGAAACGACTTTTACATCATAGATGCCGTTGTCGCGCAGCATCTTTTCTGCGACCTCCCCGCCCGTCAGATTGCCGTTTACACGGATGCCGGAATAAGTTTTAAACTTGCGTTTCAGCGTGTGGCCTACCCACCAGCTGAGAAGCATAAAGACTCCGAAAATGATCCAGATTAACATTTTATTCAGTTTTTAATTATACCGACACGGAATGAGTTTGCGAGAAAACTTCTATCCAGTGGTGTACGGCATTACTCATACTAAACAGCTTTGCATTTGCAAACCTGTCAAGTATGAGTATATAACCATCCGGACCATCAAATGTTTTGCCAAAATCAAAAAGCTGACAGCAGGCATGCCAGAATGCCAGTAAACCTTCCCCATGTCTTCTTGTTCTCAGGCAACCAATGTTTGCCGTTACGGTCTATTTGATTACTTTTGAGGCATATGTCTGCTGACGAGAAAATGATCAGGGGCTGCCTGGACGGGAAGCGCAGGGCTCAAAGCCAGCTTTACCAAAGGTTTGCCCAAACGATGTTTGGCGTCTGCTTAAGGTATTCCCGCAACCGTGAGGAAGCGGAAGATCTTTTGCAGGAAGGCTTTATCAAGGTATTTCAGCACATAGCCAACTATAAAGGAACGGGATCCTTCGAGGGATGGATCAGGAGGATCATGGTAAACACGGCCATTAACCACTTTCATGCCACCGTAAAACAACAGTGGGTGCATGTGGAGGACATTGAAAAAGTCGGCATCAGCCAGGAAGAGGAGCAGTATTCTCCTCAGGGGGAAGAAGCTTACGCGGTAAGCCCCGAGACGGTGATGCAACTGATCCAGAAAATGCCGGACGGTTACCGCATGGTGCTGAACCTCTACGTTTTTGAAGGGTATCAGCACAAAGAAATCGCCAACATGCTCGGAGTTTCTGAAAATACCTCCAAATCCCAGCTCTCGAAAGGAAGAAAATATCTTAAACAATTGATTAACAAACTCCTGGATAAAGAATATAAAATATTGGAACAATTATGAAAGGAGAAGAAGAACACAAATTCGACGAGTTTCTGCGACAGTCGGTGGGGCACTACCAGGCAGAACCTTCTCCGGCAGTCTGGAAAACGATCCTGCAAAAGATCCCCTTTAAGAAGCCTCCTCCATTCTCTTTTGGCGGAGGCAATACCGGATGGCTGGGGATTGTGGCAGGAGGCATGATCATTGGCAGTATATTTCTATACCAATGGTCAAGGGACAGCCGGGATGCTGCGACCATAAAAGCTGACAACGGGGAAAGCAGCCTGGGAGTGCAGGAAACTCCTTTCACAGGAGTGGCCATATTGCCCGAAGAAAACACATCAATCGCGGCCATTCAGGCGGAGAAGCGACAGGACACCGGACCGGCCGTGGAAGAGACGATCGCTGCGTCCGTACCCGCGCAACCTGCAGCCCCGCCTTCGGGAAATGAACACATCTTAAGCAATTCAGGCCATGCATCTGTTGTATCAGCACAGGGTACAACGGTAACCACCGGATTACGGGAGCAGGGTATTGTTTCCCCGCAGGAAAATCTTACCGCTGCAGTGAATCAGGATTTCAAGGTACAGGCTTCAGACCAGATCAGCAACAGTCCGCCCCAGACCAGTGTTGTTTCACAGGAAGCCGCTGAGGTATCCCGGACAGGAGGAGTACAGCCAGAACCGATGCTGATCGCCAGTTCCGACAAATCGTACTACTTTCGAATGAGCAGGGAATTGCTGGAAGCAGTCCCTGAACCCGGCGAATTCTCGCCAAAAGAGCCCAGGGTTTTCAGAATCGTTTCCTCGGGGCCGGATTATTTCAGAACCGGACCAGAATTCTCCCTGCTGGCGACACTGCATCCCGAATGGCTGTCTGCCGGCAACCAGAACCGGTATGGTCAGAACCGGCAGAAGGCCGCTGTGACGCTCCGGTGGCAGAATCAGTCCTACCGCCTGGAAGGAGGGATCGGGCTGGTGAAGGAAAGCATCAGGAACAACGTGAATGTGTATTATTCGCAGTTGCTCGGTGTGGTCGACAAACTGGTATCCATCACCTTCGATTCACTCGGAATTCCCACCTATCACTATGTCCCTGATTCAGTATACGATACACGCACCCACAAAACCACCTGCCATACATCAACAGATATTACTTATCTGCAACTGCCCTTTTTGTTCGGACTGAATGAAAAGAAGGGCAGAACCACTTTTTCTGTGATGACTGGCCCTGTGATGTTGTTACAACTCAAGCATACAGAGACTTCATATGAAGTGACCCCTGACAGGAAAGTCCTGGTAACCTATTCCAATGCACCCCACGATATAATCTCCGCCTGGCACTGGCATCTGGGATTTGGTTTCGAATATGCCCTGACCGATCGTGTCGGTTTCTATTTTGAACCTGCGCTCACTGCCAGCCTGAATAGCCCTTACGAAGCAAACCAGCAGTACAAACCTGTTTACCTGGGTATCCGTACGGGAATCAGTGTGCAACTGAACGGCGGCAACAGCAAATAACTGATATTCCGGACACCATGAAAGCAATCATCTTTTCGGTTTTTCTCCTGGCAGTCATACCATTCAGATTGCTGGCCCTGTTGGACACGACTTATTATCCCATCATCATCCGCGGTGTGGTTTTCGACACGACCAACTCCATCCCGGCCGCCAGTCAGCAGGTATTTTTTATCTGCAATACGCCAAATACCTATCCTGCCGTCGATACCACCCGCACCAACTTCAGCGGTCACTTCACCTTCGATACCATCTATACGATGAGCAGCTTCAACATCAACATCGATGTATATACGTACGACTGCCTCGGAAACAAAATAAGCCAGTTTTTATTCCAGTACCAGCCTTATATCAACCTGAATTATGCGATTTGCGGCACATTGATGACAGAGTGTGAGGCGGATTTCGGATGGGAAGCCAATCCCATGGACCCGCTGACCGTACAATTTTACGACCTTTCGACCGGCAACATCAATTTCCGTTACTGGGATTTCGGCGACGGAAGCACTTCCACGGATCAGTTGCCTGTTCACACCTATGCCGACCCCGGCGTTTACACCGTCATTTATCAGGTGATGGACACCTCCACCCTTCCTCCCTGTATGAGTATCGACACCCAGTACGTTCAGGTCAATGACTGCCAGTATTACAACCTCGGCGGGCAGGTGTTCAACGGCAGTTTCCCCTTTTATAAAGGAAGGGCGGACTTGTATTTACAAACCGGAAACAACTACATTCTCGCAGACAGCTGCAGGATGAACCAAAACGGTGTGTACTATTTCTTTCACATGCCTGAAGGACAGTACCTTGTGAAAATAGTGCCAGACCATAACTGTTCCCCGTCATTTTTCCTCTGGCCGACTTACTATGGCAACACCCTGCATTGGACCAGTGCCAGTCATGTGAATCTGGTACAGGATTTTTTCAACGCGCATGTCCACATGATCCCTATTTTCAGTTATTTCATCGGGCCTGGAATGATATCAGGTCTTCTCAGTACACAGGTACAGGGAAACCTTGAGCCCTTCTACGACGGGCAGATCATTCTGAGTTCGGGCAGCGGACTGTATATTGATTACGTATTTTCGGGGGATGAAGGCAGTTTTCAGTTTTACGACCTGCCATACGGAACCTATCATCTCAGGGTTGAAATTCCGGGAACGCCTCCCGATCTGGCAACAGTGACCCTGTCGGCCGCATCACCGGTGGCCAGTGACTTACATCTGGTGGTGAACGGACCTGCCATTGGCATCGAAGAGCATGCATGGCAAGACGCTTGTCTTATTTATCCCAATCCGGCAGGCGAAGAAACCAGGCTTTATTTCCCGGCAGACAAGAGCACTGATCTCATGATCAGTATTTACGACCTGCCAGGCAAACAGGTTTCGATGCAAACCTGCAGGGTATCCCCTGAAAGTCCCTGGTGCCGGATACCCCTGGCTGGTCTCGGGAACGGCACCTATCTGGTTGTGATCCAGGGAAAGGATGTCCCTGCACTCAGCAGGAAGTTGCAAGTTTGCCGCTAAGGCAACTTTTATTTTCGTCTTTGGTCTTTAGGAAGACGGGGTGATCTTCCCGTTGTAATTACAATTACTTATTAATAATTAAAAGAAATCCCATGAAAAGACTCATACTGATGATGATGCTGGCAACAGCCGCTCTGTTTGTAACAGCACAGAATGTCACCATCCAGATTTCCGGTACGGTGACTGAACTGAACACCGGCATTCCGGTACCGAACCATATGGTACACATCATGTCCGACAGCCTCTTTGCACCTGTTTTTGTTTATTACAACACAGTTTATACAGACTCATCCGGCTATTACGAGGATTTCGTAAGTATACCGGCAAATGCTCAGATCCTGTTCTACATCGCAACCCCGGATTGCAACGGATCTTATCAATGGATCACAGCTGTGAGCACCAATGCCCCCATCATTGCCGACTTCCAGATATGCACATCGGGCAGCAACCAGTGCCAGGCCATGTTTTATGCCATTCCGGATTCTACTGTAAGCAACATGACTTTCCAGTTTCTGGATGCCTCCCAGGGGAACCCCGTGCAATGGTTGTGGGACTTTGGTGATGGCAGCGGTTCTGCCCTGCAGTACCCGGTTCACACCTATACCAGCCCCGGTACTTACACGGTCTGTTTAACGATCAGCGCTGCCAACGGCTGTGTCTCCACCTATTGCCTGAATGTAGTGGCCGGCTTCAATCCACCAATCTGCCAGGCAAATTTCTTTGCTTACAATTCCTCTCCACCTTTCAATTACAGTTTTGTGGATCAGTCTGTTGGCAACATAACCAACTGGTTCTGGAGTTTCGGTGACGGTACTTCAGGTACGGGTCAGTACCCTAATCATTCATACAGTGCGATGGGTTACTACCAGGTTTGCCTGACCATCACCGGTCCCAATTGCCAAAGTACCTTCTGCGACTATGTGCTTGTTGGCGGCAGCCAGTTCTGCCAGGCCGATTTCTATTATTATCCTGATTCCAACATGGTCGGGAACACCCTGCAATTCGTTGATGTATCCATCGGTACACCACCCTATGCCTGTAACTGGGATTTTGGTGACGGTACTACCTCCACCTTGCAGAATCCGGTGCACACTTATGTCATGCCGGGTTACTATGTGGTTTGCCTGACCATCACCGACACCAATTGCACCAGCACCAGCTGCGACACTGTGGTGGCCGGCTTCCCGCCCATCCCCTGTGGTTGCTACATCAGTTTCAATGCCAGCGGGCTGACAGCCACCTTCCTGGGCATTGCATATGGTGGTACACCTCCCTATACTTATAACTGGCAGTTCGGTGACGGCAATGTCTCAAGCCAGGTCAATCCCGTGCATACCTATGCCGCTGCCGGTACCTATACGGTGACACTGACAGTGGCCGATGCAGCGGGCTGCACCTCCGCGTCCACCATGACGGTGACTGTCGGGAATAATCCCTCTGCAAGCATCTGGGGACAGGTCTGGGCCGGGAACTATCTGCTCGATTTCGGGATCGCTTACCTCTACATGGGAACCGGAGGCACAAACGCCATGATGATGATCGACTCGGTGATGATTGACACATCCGGACTTTACCAGTTTTATATGCTGAATCCGGTGCCCGGGATTTATTACGTGAAAGTGGCCCCGGCTGCCAATTCGGCTTACTACACGACATATCTTCCGACCTATTACGGGAACACCGTGTTCTGGGCATCGGCATTACCGATCTACCCCAACCAGGCTTCCAATCCGTATAATATCCAGTTGGTAGCCCTTGCCGGCCCTGTCCAGGGCAACGGCACCATCAACGGCCAGGTTACCAACGGCGGCGCCTTCGTCATGCAGTCCGGAACCCCCGCACCCAATGTGGAAGTGATGCTGCTCGACATGGGAAATACACCCCTGAGCATGGATTACAGCGACAACCAGGGTAATTTCGTATTCAGCAGCCTGGGGATGGGTACCTATAAAGTGTATGCCGAGGTCACGGGAATGGCCACCAACCCGGCCATTGTGACCCTGAGTACTTCCAATCCGGCGTATAACAACCTGTCCGTAATAATTACTCCCTCAGGAGTGATCACCGGCCTGGAAACCCTTGAAAACAATACACTGCAGCTTAACAGGCTCTACCCGAATCCCGCGACACATGAAATCACACTCGAGCTGAATCTCCCAAGCGGCCAGGTCATTGAAACAGCGATCTTCGACCTGCCCGGTAAGAAAGTGATATCAGCAGTACACCAGCTCGCTGCAGGGCAGCACCGTTTGGTTCTTTCGCTGCAAGACCTTGCCCCCGGACAGTACATGCTTACAGTAGGCACTGCGGACGGTACAGTAACAAGCAGGAAAATCACAGTGATCAAATAGCCCCCTCCTTCTCTGTATAGCAAGGCTGAAGCCGCCTCCAAAGGGCGGCTTCTCTTTTGGGATGTCATCCTGGCGTTGATTTAAATCAACGCCAGGATGACATCCCGATTTTTCGGTATATTTGTACCGAAATTCACACGATGAAGACCTGTTCCACATATACCAGATTCATCCTGATCCTCCTGGCATTGGGCATCACATGGGTTTACCTGGCCTCTCTGGTGAATTTTCACCAGCACAGGATCCGGGGTAAGCATCTGGTACCCGAACTGGTCTTTATTATCAAGCAGAAAGAAAAAAACAAGGCTGCTTTTGCCAAAAAGGCAGGCTGCCATGAGTTTTCCGGAAAGAAGTATCACAGTCCTCCGCTTGCAATCCATCAGGATGACATGATCTGCCATCTGCAGGATGACTTGATTCTCATTTCCGCTGAACCCTATTCCACAACCTTTTCACAACACTGCCCCGGACAATTGCTCCTCAGGGGGCCTCCCCATTGCTGATCAGGGTATCCCTCCCCCGGTTTCTTTCCCTTTAACACCTTATCCTGTTTCCCCTTAGCAGGGGCAAACAAGGTGAAATGAGGTGAATATCCCTGATTATCAATCATATTTCTTAAAAAAAAGTTTCATCACCATTATTTCTATCACCGTGAAAAAAGTTACTTATTTCAGTATCATTCTGATAGCCGGCCTGTTAAGCAATCTGCATGTTCCGGCACAGATCACCTACACCAAAGACAGCATCCTGATGGGTGCCTCCTATGCCAATGAAGTATATTACAGCATGGCCAACGGTGAAGTTTCAGAGGCTCCCAGGGATTCCTGGGACATTGCCTTCAGGCCTTCCACCTTCAGTGCAAGTATGATTACCAACGACGGTACGGGTGTTGTGTTATACACCTATCCCAATGCTGACACCAGCGGATGGAGTACCCTGGATACGGCCGGACTGTCGAACTGGCCCCCCATGTACAACGACCCGGACGATTGGGAAAACGGGGCTTTCAACCGCAATGCCACCGACCATCCGGATTACGGATGGGGTGTTTACAATATGGTTACCCACAACCTGAAGGGAGATTCGCTCTTTGTAATAAAACTCAGGAACGAAAGTTTCCGCAAACTCTGGATTGTCAGGAAACTCAGTGCCCAAAACACAGTCATCTTCCGTTATGCTTACCTCGACGGCAGCAATGAGCAGGAGATCACCCTGGATTGCAACCTTTATGCCACCAAGGCATTCGTGGGTTATAACCTCGCCATGGGCACCGTGGTGGATTTCCAGCCTGCAGCTGACAGCTGGGATATATTGTTCACCAAATATATGTCGATACAGGACAATGGGGAACCCTATATTGTTACGGGTGTGCTCAGCAATCCGGCTACTTCTGTGGTGCGCTACCAACCGGTTGACACCAGCTATCTTGCATGGTCGGTGGAAGCATTTGATCCCGGAAGGTCGGTGATCGGCTGGGACTGGAAAGTATTTGATATGGGCAGTTTTACCTACACCTGCCTGGATGACCTGGTATACTTTGTGCAGCCGGCATCCGGAGACGTTTACAAGCTGGTTTTCACCGCCTTCGGGGGAAGCAGCAACGGAAAGGTCGTTTTCCGCAAGGGTCTGGTTTCCCTGGCTTCCGTTGGAGAAGAACAGCAGGATGAGAATGCCGTCGCTGTATATCCCAACCCCTCAACGGGTCAGTTCCAGTTGGATTTCAGCCGGTTCCAGGGGATGGTGGAAGGCGTGGAGATCAGGGATCTCAGTGGAAGACTGGTATATCTTACCGGTGCAGCCGGTGCATCACGATTCTTTATTGACGCTGAACTCCCGGAAAGCGGCATATACATCATCAGCATCCTGACTTCCACCGGTAAAATCAATAAAAAACTGATCATCAGGTGAGTCTATTGCGGATCATCTTTGGGTTGCTGCCGCTGCTGGCCTGCCTGCATTCCGTTTCAGGTCAGTCCTTTGTGACGATCACCGATGGCAGGAGCAGGGAAGTGATCCCCTGTGCCCACGTTTGTTTTGAGGAGATTGGCGGAAAGAAGCAGCAGTATTGCCTGAGCGACCTGGACGGCAGGGTCCCGAACCATGTGAAAAACCTGTCGAAAATAGCCGTTTCGCATATCGGCTACGAGACAGTGCTGGACACCATTAAACCCGGGCAGAACCTGACTATCACCCTGCAGCCCACGGTGCTGAATATGAAGGAAGTGGTGGTGACAGCCCAGTACAGTCCTGAAAAGATCGACAAGTCCATTTACCGGGTGAATGTGATCAACACCCGGCAGATTGAGCAGAAGGCAGCGACCAATCTGACCGATCTGCTGAAAACCCAGCTCAACATGAGGGTATCACAGGACGGGGTACTGGGCAGCAACCTGAGCATCCAGGGATTATCCGGAGAACACATCAAATTCCTGGTTGACGGCGTTCCGCTGGTCGGTCGCATGAACGGCAACATTGATCTGAACCAGTTGAACCTGAATAATGTAGATCATGTTGAAGTGATAGAGGGACCGATGTCGGTGATCTATGGCAGCAATGCCCTGGCGGGAGTTGTCAATATCATTACGAAGGAAAACAAAGTGGCCAGGTTTTCGAGCAGGGCCGAAGCCTATGCAGAATCGGCCGGAGTGGTGAATGTTGCAGGAGGACTGTCGTTTAACAGGAAGAAACATGCCGCCGGAGTGGATGTTGCCCGGAACTTCTTCGGCGGTTATTCCGATCCCGACACTTCCAGGTACAAAACCTGGAAACCGCGACGGCAGTACACAGCTGACGGGTATTACGCATTCCAGACCGAAAAGACCAAACTGAAACTTGCCGGACAGCTTTTCCACGAGTTGCTGCTGAGCAAGGGACAGCGTCTGCAACCCTACTACGAGAACGCCTTCGACAGCCACTTCACTACCATACGGGCCATGTTAAGGGGAGAGTGGACGAGGCAGATGGCGGGAGCGCATTCGCTTCATACCATGGCATCCTGGTCATCTTACCGCAGAATTAAAAACACATATTTCAAGGATCTGGTAACGCTGACGGAAACCCTGACAAAAAATACGGAAGACCAGGACACGACCGGCATCGGTTCGTGGCTGGCGCGTGTTACTTTCACCCGTTCCGACAAGAACCGCGCATGGAATTACCAGACCGGTCTGGATATGAACCTGGAAGAGGGAAGCGGCAGGAGGATCAGCGGGGACTATCAGCAGATAGGGGAATATGCGGCATTTCTAAGCATGAAATATGATCCGTGGAAGCAGCTGAGCCTGCAGCCGGGTCTTCGGATGATCCATAATACAAAATACCGTGCACCGCTTGTATATTCAGTCAGCGCGCGCTGGCAAAGCCTGGAACAGCTCTCTCTCAGGGCCTCTTTCTCAAGGGGATTCCGCAGCCCCGGCCTGAAGGAACTCTACCTGTATTTCGTCGACATCAACCACAACATCCAGGGAAATCCTGACCTGAAAGCCGAACGCTCGGTCAATCTCAACATGACAGCAAGCTGGATGACGGATAAACAGAAGAAGGCATTCCGTCTGGAAGCCAGTGTATTTTACAACAAGATCGACCAGATCATCACCCTGGCCCAGGCAAACACCAGCCTTTACACCTACATCAACCTTGAACATTATAAAACCCAGGGTGTGGAACTGAAGATTGCCAGGCAATGGTATCCCTTTGTGCAGGCGGAAGCCGGACTCTCACGCACCGGCCGGCTGAATGCACTTTCGGACGGTATGGTCAATGTGGAAAAGATGCGATACACCACCGATCTGACGGGTGATGTGACATTAAAATACCCCAAAAAACACCTGAGCTTCTCGGCTTACTACAAATACAGCGGGCGGATGCCACAGTTGTATATTCTGGAGAATACCGTCAGTGAAGGCTATATCAGCGATTACCACAGCATGGATATCACCCTGACCAAGGGATTCCTGATGAACAGGCTGAAATTGTCGGCTGGCATTAAAAACCTTTTCGACAATACGACGATCCCGGCAGTGGGAGGTGGCAGCGGCGGTGCCCATGGTTCGGGAGGGGCTTCCCTGCCGGTCGGCTGGGGCAGAACCTATTTCCTGAAGCTGTCCTGTCAATTTAATAAATACTCTTAAACGAATGAAATTCATTCAGTTACTATCAATCCTGCCGGCAATTCTTCTTTTACAGTCCTGTTTTAAGGAAGATGAAAGGGTCCCGGGTCATCCCGCAGGCGATCTCCGGACAGACACCCTGGGGATGACGCAATATTATGTGTACCAGCTTTATTATGACCTGGGCAGCGGGCAGGTGATGGCTTCTAACGCAAAAGAATCCTGGGACCTGGGTTTCGACTGCAGTTCCACCGGTTACCACCTGATCCTCAATACGGCCAACTTCATGAAAGTGAGCGATGCAGGGCCCCTGTCCTTTCCACAGGCGCTTGACACTGCAAACAGAAGCTGGCACTTCGACAAATCAGACGGCAACCCGGATTCCAATGCCATCGGCAGATGGTTTCAGGTGTTGTCGGGCGATACCCTTTCCAAGAACCATATTTACATCCTGGACAGGGGTATGGATCAATATGGTGATCCGCTGGGTTTCAGGCAACTGGTCATTGACAGCCTGAAACAGGGCACCTATTACTTCCGGATTGCCTGGCTCGACGGGAGCAATCCGCAAAGCTATGCCATACAAAAAGACGCCACCCGGAACTACATCCACTTCACGTTCCGTTTCGGAGGCAGCGTACAATTGCTGGAACCTCCGAAAGACGCATGGGACCTGCTGTTTACGCAGTACACCACCCTGCTGTTCACGAATACCGGAGAACCCTACCCTTACCTGGTCACCGGGGTGCTGCTGAACCCCAACGGAGTGTCGGCGGCAAAAGACACCCTCCATCCCTTCCTGTCGTTCAGTTTGGCTGAAGCTTCGGGGCTTACCTATTCCACAGCACTGGATATCATCGGTTATGACTGGAAGTACTACGATTTTGACGCTGCTTCCTACAGCGTGATGACCGACCGTTTTTACGCCATCCGGGACACCGACGCTTACCCTTACAAGCTCCGTTTCATTGGTTTCTACAATCACCTGGGAGAGAAGGGTTTTCCGGTGATAGAGGTTCAGGGTTTGTAATTTTGCAAATGACCTTTCAGTAAAAGGGAGGATTGTCGACGATGGCAATTAAGATTCCATCCTCTCTTAACTTAACAATTTCTTTCTGTCTTATTACCAGGCTGCCTGCCGGAGTGCTCCAATCTTCAGGGAACCAGACCTACCCATAAAGCGGCATCCTAATGAATTGAGGCCAACAACCGATATTGAGGCTACGATCGAATGATCTCAATGCATTTGATTCTGATCTAACGTCATTCACAGGATATACAGTCGACTGAGAAGATGGATTTTCTATAGTACGGATACCTCTAAGCGTAACTATCCTATTGACTTTTATTAAATTAGGTCGTATATTTACATCTTCATGATCCTGCCCTTGCTTCCAGATCTTCCCAAACAGGTTAGAGACATTCAGACCAACCACAAATGGAAGATACGGAGTGCCTACTTAAGCCGGTTTTAACAGGCAAGCTTTACGGTAAGCTTTTGGCTGCTTATCTTAATTTTCGTGAAAGCCATTCATTACATCAACTTCTTAAAAACCATAAAATCAATATCATGAAAAAATTCACCTTCATGGTGGGAGTACTATTTATTCTTTTGCTCCCTAGGCCAGGCATTTCACAGAAATCTGTTGAAAGCGGTTATGTTTTTATCAGCGGTAATTACATTGATGCGCCATATCACATCGTTGCCAGAGATCTCAGCGTGTTTATCAATGGATTTGAAGTCTGTCAGCCGCTGGTTTTCCCCCCGGAATCGGATTACAGGTACACCCAGTTCCCGGGTATTCCACCGGGGATCAGTGAGATCACGCCATTCTCAGCGCTGAAAGATATCCTTGAGCCGGAAAAGGGAAACAACTACCTGCTGGCAAACCAGTATTATTACCTTACAAATTTCCCTTACAAGGCAGCAATCGCCAACTATAAGGCATTTCTTGCCACACTTCCGAATGTGAAAGCGGTTACAGACTTTGATGATGACATGGTTCAAATCGCATGTTATACAGGGGAACCTTTTTTATTCGAGGTTTCCGACATGACTGCCCGAATGATCAATGAGATCTGGGGACCAGCGGGGAAAAGAGAAGGCTACCTGGACGAGCTGGTCTCCCTGAACCGTGAGCGGGTGGAAAGGATAGCACGCAGACTGGAGATGGGAGAGCTGTTCATTTTCCTTCCATACGGAATAGAGATTTCATACGCAGGGCTCAAATCAGCCTGGCTTGTGAACCAACTGGTATCGCTGGCTGAAAGTACACCCGGCAACCTGCTTGGCGATAAGCTGATTGAGGCCGGGCTGTTTCCAGCCTCATATACGAAGCAGCTTGCCAAATTTGTGGAAGAATTCAGGGTGACAGATGGTCTCAGGCAAAGGGTCCGGGCAATCCCTCAGAACCTGCTGCAGCAGTACAAACCACCTGTTAAGAAGGAAAAGGGAACGTCTACGGGACAGGTGGGGCCGCAAGGTGCATTTCCCGATAACGGAGCAACAGCGCACTCCCCATCGGGTATGGTCTTTTATGCCGCATGCCCATATACTAATGAGCCTGCTTTTCAATTATTTGGGACCGAATACCCGGTTATTTGGGATGAAATCAAAGATCTGGATGTATACAGTGCGGTGGAGGTTTTCAGTGATTTATATCATCTGGATGACATTGAAGTAGGAGATAACAACTACACCTATAATAATTTGGTTGACCTGAAATATGGAGATATCCTTTATTACACCTCCCATGGCCAACACACTGGCCTGGTAATGGGATTTTTTCAAAACGAGGCCAATGTACTGCCCTGGTTCAACAATGATAATACGAATGTAACTTCTTATCCTAGACCCGCAGGTAACTTTGGTGCACGTGTTGCACCCGCCTGGGCAACCAATCAATGGCTGCCCACTTTTACCCAGTATAAATCTGTGGTAATTCTGGCATGCTGTTACAGCCACTTTAACGGCTGGGTTGATGCTACTGCCGGTGGTGTAAGTTATGGATATGACGAAAAAACAAGTACAAAATGTGGCAATCAGAATCACAAGGAGGTATTGCAGCTCATGAACGGCAAGTTAAAAAACGGGCTTTACCGCAAAGCAGGCGAAGCCTACGACAATATGACCGGGCACCTGGATAAATTCAGGGTCAAACCGACCGATGCGGCCATCACCCTCTGCCCGGCTTCCAATTCTTATTATTATCCGAAGAATGAATGGGTTCCGGCCGAAGGAGCCGGATCCTATGATATCGACACTTATTGTTCAGGGGCAGTGCCCGTCAATACGGCGATCGATGAAACTGTGACGGTTGGTCCAGGCGAGAATGTGGACGTAGATGCCTATGCCTGGAACCCCGCGGCCAAGCCCGACAAAATCAACTTCGAATGGGAAGGGACCGACTGGTGGTGGGTGGATATGGATGTGAACAGCCCGGTGATCAAATCCTGGGATCCTTTAAATTTCAATGATCATCAGCTGGATTTCAACAGAACAACGCCAAACGATGAAACAGGGGAATACTACTTTTACCATAATAACCTGTTTGATTGGTTTCTAATGGGTGATACCGGATTAATCGGAAATTGGGAAGGGTGGGTTTACGGAGGTGGCAAGGAGCCCTTTGTTGAAACACAAACAGGTACCATCGGATGGGTGAAACTTTCCGTATGGGATACGTTCGGGGACACCCTCATCGATAGTATTTATGTTTATCCAACTTATCCTTCACGCCCGCTAACTATTGGATTTCAGATTATTCCTTGCAGTGCTCCCGACAAAGCTGACGGCAGTATTTTCCTAATCTATGATGCAGCCTGCGAATACAGTTTTATATGGAGTAATGGTGCCACCACACCCTTTGTTACTGACCTTGAAGTAGGCAGATATCATGTGACAGTAACGTGCCTTTCCTGCCCCAATGACGATCCTTACAACGGCAATTGCTATGAAACAACCACCCAGCATGTTACCATGGGTTTTGATCCGCTCCGGGTTAAAATCGAATCCTTTATAAATCCATCCTGCAACGGGGACAGTGACGGGGAAATCAGCATCACTGTAACAGGCGGACATTTTCCCTATACATATGAATGGACAAGAAACGGTGCCTACTGGGGAAACACGGATAACATCACGGCCTGCCCTGCCGGTTTGTACAGGGTTGAAGTCACTGATGATGAGGGCAATGTAAGATTTGCCGAGCAGTATTTATCCGAACCGCTCGACTTCGTGTTCGACCTGCATGATGAATGGCATCATATTACCTGCTTTGGAGACGGAGACGGGTTGCTTGATGCAGAGTTTTCTGGAGGAAATCCACCCTATGTGTGCACCTGGAGCAATGGAAGTACAGGCCTGGTGATTAATAATCTTCAGGAAGATACTTACGTTTTAACTGTAATTGATTCCAAAGGATGCACGGGATCTGATACCTGGGATATCATCGAACCTGATCCCGTCGACGCTGTTATAATCTCCAATGATCCCTATTGCAATACTTTCAACGATGGTTCCATTGTCATCACGCCCAGTGGAGGCTGGCCACCAATCAACGCAGCGACCGGACAGGGGCCGGTTACTTACACGGTTATCATAGACTGTGATGATGGATTTCACTTTGAATCTGATCCGTTTACGGTAAATTTTCAACTGACTGATTGTGGTCCAGGAGTTTATACCATTACTGTACTGGATCCTGAAGCATGTGATTATACCGCTACTGTTGTCCTCACCTACATTGTTGAAATCAGCTGTGTGCCAACCGTGACATCACCTTCCTGCTTCGGAGGATCAGACGGAGAGATATCACTCAGCTGTTCAGGAGGGACTGGACCATACACTTATCAGTGGTCGGACGGATCCACCGCTGCCACACGCTCCGGACTGAGTTCCGGTCAGTACAATGTTACGGTAACTGATGATGATGGTTGCACTGCAACAGCTTCAATAGACCTCAGTGAACCAAGCGACTTTGATATCGGCATTTTCTCCCTAAACCCTACCTGCTTTAATTGGTTCGACGGACTGATCAGCCTTACCGTCGGAGGTGCCACACCACCCTATTTATACACCTGGAGCAATGGCGGAATCGGATCGCTCCAGGCAGGTCTGCCGGCAGGTGATTACAGTGTGACTGTTTCGGACGCCAATTCATGTGTGACTACACGGCAGATCACTTTAACCCAGCCAGATGAAATACAGCTAAACATCAGCATTCTCCAGGCACCGGTCTGTCCGAACAACAACAATGGCGTGATCGAAGTATCAGCAACAGGTGGCAATGGCGGTTTCACCTACACCTGGAATAACGGCTTTACAGGTGCATTGCAGTCATCATTGGTTCCCGGCACATATTCCATCACTGCCACAGACATGCTGGGATGCACGGGTACGGGAAGCATTGAACTCTCAGGTACACAAATCAGTGTAAGCATCTCATCTGATCCGGATCCTCCTGATATTTGCCAGGGCAACAGCATCATACTTACAGCATCGGGCGCATTGACCTATGAATGGAGCAATGGGTTGGGGGCCGGAGAGAGTGTTACGGTTTCACCAGACATATCAACGACTTACTCAGTGACAGGAACAGATGTAAACGGCTGTACCGGCACTGCATCCATCAGTATTAATGTTAACTCAAATCCGTTGGTCAATGCGGGCCCTGATCTAGTGATCAACCAGGGCCAATCCATCGTTATCAATGCAACTGTTACGGGTGGAACTCCTGCCTATGTATTTTCCTGGACACCAGTCGATGGTCTGGATAATCCTTCACTGTTGAATCCAAACGCATCTCCATCACAAACAACCTTTTACATGCTTAATGTTACGGACATGAATGGATGTGAGGAAGCAGACCAGATGCTGATCACAGTTACCGGGATTCCTCAGTCTGTTCTGACAGGAACTGTGAGCTATGATAATGACCTTCAGACACCACTAAACGATGTAACTATTCAATTGTTGCTGAATTCAATCCTTATCAACACCACAACTACTTCAAATACAGGTCAGTACATATTTGATGATCTCGAAAACGGAACATACACACTGAATAGCTCAACTGAGAAGCCCTGGGGTGGCGTCAATGCAAGCGATGCCCTGCTCATCCTCAGATGTTTTGTGGGCCTCGGTTGCCCTTCCGGATTGAAATACCTGGCTGCAGATGCAAATTGCAATGGATATATCAACAGCGCTGATGCCTTGTCCTGTATGAAACGTTTTGTGGGCCTTATACCCATATTACCATGCCCTGAATGGATTTTTGAATCGGACCAGGTGGAAATTTCCGGAGTAAGCACCTACAATTATGATTATCAAGGAATTTGCCTTTGCGATGTGAATGGTACGTATGTCCCAGCCCTAAAACAGAGACCCCTCGTCAGACTGGAGGAAGCAGGAAGCATTGAAGCAAGCCTGGGACAGTTGGTAAATATACCCCTGACAGTCAAAGAGGATATGATGATCGGTTCGATCACGCTCACACTGCTTCACGATCCTTCAATCAGCATCATCAATGTTTTGCCTGCAGTACAAAACCAGGATGGTTTTCTTTTCAATGATAGGCAGGGGATTCTTAAAATTGTATGGTACAGTCTTGTCCCAATGAGACTGAATGCGGGTGACAGGATTCTGACCTTGCAGCTAGAATTGCAGAACGCCACCATTGGCAATCCATTGTTCTATCCTGACGATGAAAGTGTGCTATCAGACGACAAAGGAATATTGTATCCCGAAACCGTCATTCAGATACCAACACTAATATTCCAGAACTACGAGTTTTCACTTGGAAACAATATCCCAAATCCATTTAACAAAACCACGGAAATTAGTTTCTATATGCCGACTGACGGTAAAGTAAGTCTTCAAGTCAGTAACATCCTTGGTGAGGTTGTTTCAGAGATAATCAAGGATGAAGGGATGAAATCAGGTCAGCATCGATTACTATTCGACTGCACATCATGCCCACAGGGAATTTATTTCATGGAACTTGAGATTAAAGGACTGACATCCAGTTTCAGGCAGTCAAAAAAGATCATCATAACGAAGTAGGGGTATGTTACACTTGTGTGACATCTACTACCCCCTGAACAGCAAAAACCTTCCCTTGGTGTTTTCGAGGGCAGCTTTTTCGTTGAAGATGATGTAACCGACCGCTTCTTCCGTGAATGTTTCTCCTTTGGTTGTCAGGGAGACGCGTTGATCCTGCATGTGGATCAGGTTGTTTTTTCCTGCCAGGTTCAAGACCATACGGGCGGTTTTTCCGGTCCAGTTGAAATGGCCGTAAAGATGTGCCACATCCCTTTCGGCGGGGTCCTGGCCGGGTGCGCTGTGGTTTTTCACATGGAGCAGGAAGGTCAGCAGGGCATATTCCTTTTTCTGTCTTTTGAGTCTGAAGATTCCGGGGATCATCCCATGCCGGGACGAGAACAGCCAGGTGAGCAGGAATAAAAAGCCCAGCACCACGGCCATGGAGCCCGGGATGCTGCCGTCGAGCCGGCGGGCCAGCCAGTAGCCGGCAACTGCCGACAAAGCGCCTGCACCCACGGCGAGCCAAAGCATCGTCTTCAGCTTACTGGTGAGCAGGTAAGCAATCCCTGCAGGAACGATCATCAGGGCCACCACCAGGATGGCACCCACGGCATCGAATGCCCCGACGGTGGTCACGGAAGTCAGCAGCATGAGGCTGTAATGAAGCAACACGGGTGAAAACCCGAGGGTTGCCGCCAGTTCCGGATCAAAAGTACTAATCTTCAACTCTTTAAAGAACACGAACAGCAATATCAAACTGATAAGCAGGATCCCTCCCATGACCCAGAGGGATTTGGGGCCCAGATCCGTCTGTCCGGCATAGAGCCGGTCGAAAGGGGCAAAGGCAATCTCGCCGGACAGTACCACATCGGTATCGAGGTGGATGCTGCCCGCATAGCGGGCGATGAGGATGACCCCGATGCTGAACATAGCAGGAAATACCAGGCCGATGGCAGCATCTTCCTTCACCAGGCCGGTTTTATGTGTCACTTCCACAAGCACCACCGTCAGCATTCCTGTCAGGGTGGCCATCAGCACCAGCCAGGGAGAACTGAGATCCTGTGTCAGAAAGAAACCGGCAACGATGCCCGGAAGGATGGCGTGGCTGATGGCATCCGAGATCATGGCCATTTTGCGGAGCACCAGGAATACTCCCGGAATCGCGCAGGCTGCGGCGACAACCACGGCAATGAGCTGAATTTCTACCTGTGCGTTGCTCATCTGCCTTGATTTTCAGGGTGATCCATTTCAGCCTGTTCATATCCTTCCCGGGTCAGCATCCAGGTATTTTCTTTCAGAACGATCAGGTTTCTGGCCTCCAGCTCCCGCAAGCATTTTTTACTGTAGCCCCTGAAATCATTAAGGATGCTGACAGAATGCGGGTGGCTGAACTCCTCATGTGCCGATGCGATCTCGTACATCACCGACAGGGTTTTGTGCAGGCGCAGGCTTTTCCGGTTACGGTACAGGCGGATTTGTTTGAACAGCAGCCCGCGCCCGGGACTGAAAAAAAAGGAGACCACCACAAGCAAAGTTGCGCTCAGGACAATGACCGGACCAGTGGCGGCTTTATCGGAAAAAGTGCTGAAGGCCGTTCCCGTAAGTCCAGACAGGGCGCCAAAAATACCGGCAAGCAAGACCATGGTTCCCAAGCTGTTGGTCCATTGCCGGGCAGCAGCTGCCGGCGCCAGCAGCATGGCGCTCATTAACACCACACCCACCGTCTGAAGACCCAGGACGATGGCCACCACGATCAGGGAAGTCAGCAGGATATCCAGCAGCCTGACTTTAAAACCAAGCGTACCGGCATACTGGGGGTCAAAGGACAGCAGTTTGAACTCCTTCCAGAAAACAGCAACCAGTATCAGGCTTCCCAGGCCGACGACCGCGATCATGATGACATCGGAGACCATCAGCGTGGCGGCCTGCCCGAAAAGGAAGCTGTCGAGTCCGGCCTGGTTGGCATTGGGTTGACGCTGCACCATGGTCAGCAACAGGATGCCCAGTCCGAAGAAAACCGACAGCACAAGCCCGAGGGAGGTGTCGGTCTTCAGATGTGTCCGGGCGCTGATGCCGATAATCCAGACGGCGCCGGCCAGGCCGCTGAGTATGGCCCCAAGAAAGAACAACCAGGGATCCTTGGTGCCGGTGATCATAAAAGCGAGTACGATGCCGGGCAGGGCAGCATGGGAAACGGCATCCCCCAGTAAACTCCGGCGGCGCAGCAGGGCAAAACTGCCAAGAACCCCGCAGACAATGCCCATCAGTACCGTGCCCAGACTGATGGTCCTGAGCGTATAATCGCTGAAAAGCAGGGAGAAATATGCTGAAGGATCCATGATCAGCTTAACACAGCAGGTTTAAACTGGTTGCCATAGGTTCTTGCCAGGTTTTCATCGGTGAAGATCTCATCTACCGGGCCGGTCGCCACTTTCCTGACATTCAGAAGCGTAACCCAGTCGAAATAAGCGGGGACTGTCTGAAGGTCGTGATGTACCACGATCACTGTTTTACCGTTCTGACGGAGGTCTTTCAATATCTGAATAATGGCCTTTTCCGTGGTGGCATCCACCCCCTGGAAGGGCTCATCCATAAAATACACTTTTGCCTGCTGGACAAGCGCCCGGGCAAGGAAAATCCGCTGCTGCTGCCCGCCAGACAACTGGCTGATCTGCCGGTGGCGGAATTCGAGCATGCCCACTTTCTCAAGGGCTTCAAGCGCCGCTTTTTTTTCCCGGCTGCCCGGCCGGCGGATCCATCCCAGCCGGCCATAAGTGCCCATGCTCACCACATCCTGGGCATGGGTCGGAAAATCCCAGTCGACGCTTCCCTTCTGGGGGACATAGGCCACCAGACTGCGTTGGTCGCGGTAAGGTTTGCCATAAATGCTGATATTCCCCGCAACCGGCCTCACAATGTCGAGGATCGCCTTGATCAAAGTGGATTTTCCCGCTCCGTTGGGCCCCACGATGGCCATCAGCACGCCCTCGGGGATATTCAGGTCGATGTCCCACAGGACTGGTTTGTATTTATAAGCAACGGTCAGGTCATCGACAGTGACGGCAAACTTCATTTCCATGGTAATCTCATTTGAGCGCCCGGGTGATGGTTTCCACATTATACGTGATCATGCCGCTGAGGTTTTCCTGGGGCGTGCCGGGATTGCCCAGTGCATCAGAATAGAGGCTGCCACCCAGGCTGACATGCCCTCCCCTGCTGTTGACGGAGGCGATCAGGGCTTCAATGTTCCTGGAGGAAACGGAGCTTTCCACAAAGATGGCGGGGATCTTCCGTTCAATAATAAAATTGCTGAGCCGCTGCACATCCCTGACACCGGCTTCTGCCATGGTGCTGATGCCCTGCAGGCCGACCACTTCAAATCCGTATTTCCTTCCGAAATAATGGAAAGCGTCATGGGCGGTGATGAGCACCCTTTTCTCCGGGGGTACGGCTTCAATCATCGCACGAATCGCCTTATCGGCTGTATCAAGCACCTGGAGGTAACGCTGCAGGTTCTCCCGGTAATAATCCTTGTTCTCAGGTTCATGCCTGCTCAGAATCCCGCTCACATACCTGGCGATATCTGCCCACAGGTCCAGGTCGAACCACAGATGCGGATCGTAATTCCCGGCAAACTCCCCCGATGCGATGAGTCGTTCCGGAGCGATCGTATCCGTGACCGCGAACACCTTACGGCCGCTCTTCTGAATCTTTTCAAAAATATGATCCAGCTTCCCTTCCAGGTGCAGACCATGATAAAAGACAAGATCAGCCTCACCCAGCCGGCTTACATCCCCTTCGCTTGCCTTGTACAAATGGGGGTCGACGCCCGGACCCATCAGAACTTCCACTGTAATGCTGTCACCGCCGATCTGGTTCAGCAGGTCGGCAATCATCCCGGTGGTGGCCAGCACCCGTGTTTTCCCTCCGTCTTTGCTGTGTTCCACTCCTGTGTTGCAAGCAGTTAACAAAAGGACTAGGATCAGGATCACGCCTTCCGGAATAGCTGTTATTTTAATATTTCTCATTTGCATTTTGATTTTCTTCATCCTGACATGTTTGTTTTCAAGGTAAATCGTAACGGTATCACACACCCGCGACAGCCGGAAATCTGCAGTAACCGGAATGTATGGTTTCATGATAAAACAATTACTTTAAATCATTTGTTTCCGGTACCTTTGTCAAAAGAAACGCATCCTATCCCGCATCATTCCGTGAGGCTGTGACTCCTGTCAAATCAAGCAAGACTGATCCTTAACCTAATCCTTCCAAGATGAAAGCTTTTAAAATGAATGGAACCCTGCTTCCCGTCATCTTCCTGTTTACCTTTTTCCGGGCTTTTGCCCAGCCCTACGACCCGGAGGCTTTTCCTCCCCTGGATCCGAAGGTCAGATCGGGCATCCTTAAAAACGGCATGCAATATTATATCATTGCCAACAATTACCCTGAAAACAGGGCGGAGTTCTTTCTCGCCAATAAAACGGGCGCCATCGATGAAGAAGACGACCAGAACGGCCTGGCACATTTTACGGAGCACATGGCATTCAACGGGACCGCCCATTTTCCAGGGAAAAGCATGCTGGATTACCTGGCCACCATCGGGGTGAAGTTCGGCACGAACGTGAATGCGGGAACCGGCGTGGAACAAACCGTGTACAACCTTTCCAATGTGCCGATTGTAAGAGAAAGTATCATCGATTCGGCGCTGCTCGTGCTGTTCGACTGGGCTCACCTGGTATCGTTCGAGTCGCAGGAGATTGAAAAGGAAAGAGGCGTGATCCTCGAAGAATGGCGGATGTACGGCTCTGCAGGGGAGCGCCTGAATAACAAGCTTGCTCCCGTGATTTACAAGGGATCAAAATACGCCAGGAGGGATGTGATCGGCGATACGGCCGTGTTGCGGAACTTTCCCCATGCAAGGATCAGGGATTTTTACAAAAAATGGTATCGTCCGGATTTTCAGGCCGTTATTGTAACAGGGGATTTTCATCCCGACAGCATGGAAAGGAAGGTCGTGCAATTATTTTCCCGGATCCCTTCCAGGAGCGAACCAAGCATGAAAGAAACCCATCTGGTGCCGGGTAATCAGGAAGTGCTTATCGGCATTGCCACCGACAAGGAAGCCACGGGCACGAATGTAGAGCTGATTTACAAGCATCCGGCCATCCCGGAACATGCCAGGAACCATGCCTATATGCGCACCTTGCTGGTCAGGAGCCTGATCAACCAGATGTTCGGCCAGCGGATGAACGAACTGGGCATGCGGGAAAACCCGCCCTTCATCAGTGCGGGAAGTTATTACGGGTCTTTTGTGAAGACAGGCGATGCTTTTACCGTTTCGGCCCAGGCCAGGAACAATGAAGCCCTGGGTTCACTGAGGGCCCTGCTGGTGGAAACGGAAAGGGTCAGAAAACACGGGTTTACATTCTCCGAGCTGGAAAGGGCCAAAGCCAACCTGCTCCGGAACTATGAATCGCGTTACCTCGAAAGGAACAAGCGGAAGAACCGGGAATTGCTGCGGCCGTTGCTGGGCCGCTTCCTGAACAGTCAACCCGCCCCCGGAATCGAATATGAATATGCCTTCGCCAATCACATGGTCCCCGGGATCAGCCTGGAGGAGATCAACCGTACCGCCATGGGTTATATCACAGACACCAATATGATCATCACGGTGACCGGTCCGGACAAAGAAGGGATCATCATCCCGGAAGAGAAAGCGATCAGGGAACTGCTTGCAGCAAGCAGGACAGAAGATATCCTTCCTTACGAGGACCAGCTGCAGGGAAGCAGTCTGATGGAAACAGGGCCTGAGCCGGGCAGGGTGACTTCCATTACGAAGAACGAGCTGATGAGCAGCACGGAGTGGACCCTGGAAAACGGCATGCGGGTCATCATCAGGCAAACGGATTTCCGTGAGGATGAGATTCTTGTAAAGGCTTTCAGCGCCGGCGGCATGTCTTTGCTGGCCGATGAGGATGTCACGGCCGCCGGACTGCTGAGCAGGGCCATGGCCGATATGGGACTGGGGGATCATTCGAAGTCCGCCCTGGTGAAACTGCTTTCAGGAAAGAAAGCGGGCATAGGCCCCGGGATAGGCCCCGACGAGGAAGTGCTGGCGGGCAGTGCGTCCCCGAAGGATCTTGAAACTGCCCTGCAGCTGATGCACCTCTACTTCACAAAACCAAGGTGGGATGCAAAGGATTTCGGCATCTGGAAAGAAAAGCAACGCGCCCGGCTCGTGAATGCCTCCTCCAATCCGCGCAAGGCCTTCGGCGATACGATCAGCGTGGTGATGAGCAACCGCAGCCCGAGAGTGCTACCCCTGACTGCGGAAGTGCTTGATGGCGTTGACATGGAAAGGATGAAACGAATCTATGGCGAAAGATTCGGAAATCCCGCTGATTTCACGGTGCTGCTGACTGGCAATGTCGATTTGGAAACGACCAGGCCGCTGGTGGAACGATACCTGGGAAGTCTTCCGGCAGGCCAAAAAAGGGAAAAGCCGGGTGATGACGGGATCAGACCGCCCAAAGGCAAAGTTAGTGCCGACTTTACCAGGGAAAACGAAACACCGCGCACTTCGGTGATGATCTGCTACCACGGAAGCACGACCGACAGCAGGGAGAACCGCATGCTTGCGGCGGCCATCCGGCATTGCCTGGAACTCAGGTACACGGAATCCATCCGGGAGGATGAAGGAGGTACTTACAGCGTCAGGGTTTCCATGAATATCCAGAAGTTCCCTGAGCCGGCGTATAAGCTGACCGTCATGTTTGACACCGATCCCGTCAAGGCCGACAGGCTTGCCGGTATCGTTCACCGTGAGGTCAGCCTGATGCAGGAACAGGGACCGAGGGAGGATGACCTCCTCAAGGCAAAGGAATACTTCATGAAGAAAAGGCAGGAAGACCTGAAAGAGAACAACTGGTGGGACAATATGCTGACGGACTATTACTTCAGCGGCACAGACATGATCAACGCTTACGGGGAACTGGTGGAAGGACTGGAGCCTTCGGTGATCAGGGAATATGCCCACAGCCTGTTCAGCCAGGGCAATGTAACCGAGGTGATCATGAGGCCCTGACAGCCAGGTTCACAGCGAATCCTAAGGTGTGATGGTGATATAGCCGGGATAATCGAGGCTGTAACCAGAGACACTGATGGTGGGTTTGGCCTTCAGGCTGATACGACTGGGTTTGTTGTTGGTTCCTGCCAGTCCGAGGGCGAAGTTCAGCAGTGCATCCCCGCTGCGGTTCGACAAGACCTTTTTCAGGTCGAAATTCATCTGCAGGGGAATGACAGAAGTGCCGTTATTGGCCGGGATGTTGATCTGACGGTTCAGCGTCCCTTTCGTCATCTCGATATCATCGATCAGCAGGATCCACTCCAGGCGGTTCATACCGGCAGCCGATTTATTGGGATTCCTGGCCTGCACATTCAGGGTGAACGACAGCGGCAAAGCCCCTCCGGCCAAGGCGGCAGTCAGTCTGCCCGCATCAAGCACATTGAGTGAAGACAAGGTCTGCACCTGCTGCAGGCTGACACCGGCAAGGGAGATGTTTTCCACGCTTTTCAGGGAAAAATCACAATTGATCAGGTTCCCCACTTTCTGAGCCTGTTGTACCACGTCGCAGGAAGGAAGCAGCAGGACAGCCGTAACGAATAAAAACAAGGATGCAAGCTTCATGATGAATGGTTTTGGTTTCAGTGGTCAAATGCCTGGCCAGCCACCGCCGGGAAAATTTCTTACAAATGTATGGAATTCCTGAAAAAGACAATTTCCGGTCAGATTCTTTCTACCGATGACTCAGGATCACAATATTCGCATTCCTGTGTTCTTTCGGTATACATCAGAAAAAAGAGGATAAACGCAGTATAACAGAAGCACATAATCCAATCCACATGCCTCATATTCTATTAGATAACAGTACAACAGGCTTGTCTTCTGTGCAAATACGTTCGTGCCTTTTGAAATAAAATTCGTATCTTTGTTTAGGGTATCCACATGAACTCCGAGATTACAAACATCATAATCAGCACATTACAGGAATATAGTCCTGTAAGAATTGGCATATTTGGTTCTTATGCAAGGAATGAAAACCATAAAGCCAGTGATATAGATATCCTTGTAAAATTCAAATCCACCCTTTCTCTTCTCCAATTGGTTCATGTGGAAAGAGTGATATCACAAAAGCTTGGTATCAAAGTTGACCTTGTTACAGAAGGTGCGATTAAGAACAAGTATGTAAAGGAAAATATTGAAAGGGATCTTCAAATCATCTATCAACGATAAAGATTCAATAAAAATAACTTCAGCAGGCATTAATAATTAAACAGAACTCTGAGCGGTCTGCAAGACTGTGTGAGGAGTCTGTGTTGAACGATACCGAAAGAACAGAGGAATGCGAAATAATTGTTTCTAGAGTCATCGGTATAACTGAATCTAAGCGAAAATTACTTCGCATTATCAGTAAGATTCAGTATAAATAAAATCACATGTTGGTAACAAAAGCATAAAAGCTAACCAATGACGGCATTCCGTAAAGGTTCTGTAAAACAAGGTCAGCTTCTGTGCTAAAACGTTATGCTTAATCATATAAGAAAATGACGATAGATTATAAAATTGACGAAAATGACTTTTTGACATATCAACTATATGTTGCTTCAAAGTCTGACCGAATTAAAAAGAAAAGACAAAGAAGTAGATTAATAGTGCCATTAATTTACATTGTCTTTGGACTTATATTCTTTATTGAAGACAACTTAACATTGTCAATTATTTTTTTTATTATTGGATTTCTCTGGTTTTTCATTTACCCACTTTGGGAAAGAGGACATTATATCAAACATTACAAAAGCTTTATCAAAGAAAACTATAAAGACAGATTTAACAGAATAGCGACTTTAGAGTTTAATAATGACTTTATACTAACAAAGGACAGCGGAAGCGAAAGTAAGGTTTTGACAACAGAAATAGACGAAATAAACGAAATATCATCTACAATATTCGTCAGACTTAAAGGCGGACAATCCTTAATTTTACCAAAGGACAAGATAGCCGACATAGCCAACGTTACTTCCAGACTAAAAGCGCTGACAGAATATTTAAAGATTAAATATGACATAGACGAAAAATGGGAATGGAAATAATTACCGGGCATAATAAACAGGACTCTGCCCGTTCTGCAAGACCGGCGGAGGAGTCTGTGTTGAACATACAAAAAGAACAGAGGAATGCGAAAAATTGTTTCCAGAGTCATCGGTATAACTGAATCTGAACTGAATATTTTTAAAGAACATTTATGGATTAATTTATGCGATTCGCCAAAACGCAAAGGTCCTTCTCTCAAACACCAATGTATAAAATACTTTTGAAAAAATATTTTAAATTTGCAACTTAATTTTAAACCGCAAAAAAATGAAAAAGATTTATATCCTTTTTATTATTGCTTTATCATTAAGAGCAGCTGCACAAAGCAATTTAGCGATGCTTTATAGTAGTGCAGGTATGGAATACGGAAAAGCAAGTGCTATTGATGCTGACACGAACTATATCAATGGTTCGTTGTTTCAAAACACAATCAATGTAAATCCAAACGGTACAACCAATTTAACAGCACCCGGAGCAACTACTCATATTGCACTGACAAAATATAATCGTGAAGGTCAGTTGCTGTGGGCAAAAATGTTTGGTGGTGTTACAACAAGTGAAGCACCTCATGGAATAGATTGTGATGCTGCCAAAAATATTTATGTTACAGGGTATTTTGGGAGCACTACATTAACAGGACCACAAAATGCTGACTTTAATCCGCTTGGTGGTGGAACAGTCACGACACAAGGTAACGAAGATTGTTTCGTTGCAAAGTATGACCAAAATGGGAATTATCAATGGGCTTTTGGACTTGGAAATATTAGTCAAGAAACACAAGAAAGGGCTTGGGATATTTCAACAGATGCAAACGGTAATTCCTATGTGGTAGGTGGTTTCCATGGGACAATAAATTTTAATCCCTTAGGAACAGCGATGAATTATGCATTACCTGACACACTTGTAGGTTTATTTATTTCAAAATACAATACGAATGGTATTTGTCAATGGGTAATAATGCTTGATGCTCAATGCACCAGTGTATTCACAGAAGGATATGCAACTTGCAATATAGACAATTTGGGTAATTTATATGTTGCAGGTAATTTCAGGGGTTCCAATATTAATTTCAACCCTCTTGGCACATTAACAACTTTAACAAGCAGCGGTTTGACTGATATGTTTATTGCAAAATATGATGTGATAAACGGAAATTTGTATTGGGTTAAGAAAATTGGCGGTACTGCTCAAGACATTGTTTCACCAGGTGCCTTAAGATGTGATAATAATGGAAATCCATACTTTACAGGTCGGTTAAGCGGAACTGGTAGTGTTGATTTTGACCCTTCAGCAGGAACATCCAATATTACAAATTCAGCCTTGTTTTTAGTTTCGTATGATGCTTCAGGTAATTTGAGATATGTTACAGGAATGAATAGTGGTGCAGGTGATGGTGGACACAGAGTCTCATTTGACAATTTAAATAATGTTTACATTGCAGGATGGATGAATGGTACGGCAACTTTTGGAACTTTTACAAGGACAGCAAATTCTCTTACCGCTGATGTATTTTTAGCAAAATACAATAACAACTTAACTAATTGTAGTTGGGCTTTAAATTTCGGCGGAACAGGAAGTACAGCAAATAATATATGTGCAGGTCTCTCAGTTGACCAAGAGAACAACCCAATTATTACAGGACAGCTATATGGAACTAATGCTAATGTAAATCCACTGGGAACAACTGCTTTAAATTTATCTAGCGTTGGAAACAACGATTGTTTTGTTATCAAGTATAACTCTGATGGTAATTTATGGCAAAACACTACAGTTGGATTGAATAATTTGCATATAGAAAATAATAAAATAAAGATAAACCCAAATCCAACGACAAATTTTATTAATTTTGAAACTCGATTAGCCATTAATTCTGCTTTGATTTACAATACTTTAGGACAACATTTTAATTGTAAAATAGAAAGTGTAAAAATTGATGTTTCAAATCTAGAGACAGGCATATACTTTATATTATTCACTGACCAATTAGGTAAAACATACACTACGAAATTCGTAAAAAACTGATATGACTGAAAGAAAATAAAAGAACGAACGCACAATAAACAAAACTCTGAGCGGTCTGCAAGACCGGTTGAGGATTCTGTGTTGAACTACACCGAAAGAACAGAGGAATGCGATGTGTGTTACTTGAGTCATCGGTATTACTGAATCTAAACTAAAATTGCTTCGCACAGCCAACGACAAGCACAATCGCATGTGTGTAAGAAACATCCTGTATTTCCTTGACAATCAAAACACAAATGCGTATATTTGGGGCTTATACATAAGCTGATGAAAAGTTTCTTTCCCCTTTGCGGCAGGCTGCTC
The DNA here is from genome assembly GCA_022709385.1 of Bacteroidota bacterium. Taxonomy (GTDB): domain Bacteria; phylum Bacteroidota; class Bacteroidia; order Bacteroidales; family CAIXZF01; genus JAKLIX01. The sequence goes on from JAKLIX010000021.1 coordinate 32,360, forward strand.
CTGCTTCCGCTGGCAGTTTGCGCCTTTACGGCTTTTGGCCGGCAAGCCGTTGTGGCAGAAAAAAGCCACAATGACAGCCACCCCGCCGGCCATCCCCGGTCATCCCTCATTGAAAAAGCAAACATTCAGAAAACAGCGGTACTGGAGGCGATCCGGCAACTGAAGCTCCGCATTTCCATTGAAAAGCCCGATGCCTCCGAAAAACTTCTGCAGCGCCTGGACCAATTCGGGGACCAGCTCAATACAACTGCCGTTTATTTACTCTTTGAAGCACAAGGCCGGTTCTATTTACTGAATTGCTCGACCTATGGGATTGTATCAGTGGGCAAGTACAAGGGCGGGAACCATCCGCTCGACAGGGGACTGCGGCATGCTGCGGCATCCGCAGCAGGAAACATCCCAGTGGTATTCGTATTCGACACACACAAGGCAGGGATCGTTTTTGACGAGGCTTATCCTTCTGTGATTGCCATTGGCGTCGGCGCAGAAATCCGAACGAAATACCAGGGACAGGGGATGGTGTTCCGGAATCAGAACCCGGTCGTGGTGGCCGGTTTCTCCGTCAACCAATGTTCTGGTGAAGAAGGCGGGGGTGTAGCCATTGAAGATGCCGAAGTGATGCTGCTTCTGAACGCATTCAGCAGCAACAAGGCAGCGGAACAAGGGGGAGGTGTCTGCTGCGGCAACAGTAGCGGCAGACAGGCCCTGCTGTGGATGAATTTTTTTCAGGGGAATACGGCTCCATCGGGCGGGGGCCTTGCCCTGGCCGGCGACACTTCCTCCCTGGTGATGGGCAATTGGTTTGAAAACAATCTAGCTACCGGGAAAGGCGGTGGTATTTATATGACGAACTGCTGCCTGTCGCTGCTTGCAGGCAATTATATCAGAGAGAATACCGTACCGGCAGGCTCCGGCGGCGGCATCGGATTGGAACATTGCGCCGGTGCAATCATTGCTGGCAATGTTATTTCCAATAACGAAGCCTTTCAAAACGGGGGAGGGATTGCCTGCATGGCAGACAGCGCTTTCATTCACATTCCCGTATTGCTTTCATGCAACCGTATCACTTCCAATGCTGCTTCGCAACTCGGGGGAGGGATATCGGTGAAGGACGACCAGGAGGTGCTCATCATCGGAAATATGATCACCTATAACGAAGCAGACAGCGGCGGGGGTATCTTTTTACATACCTCCAACCTGATCACCCAGGCCGGGGGGAATGAGATCCGGAGCAATCATGCCGTCAAAGGCGGTGGACTGTACAGTTACAACGCAGCTTCCATCGTTTATGCCAACAAGTTTGAGACGAACACCGCCGATTCCTGCGGCGCCGGCTTCATGGGATTTAACTGCGGAACCCTTGCACATAATACACTTTCAGACAACCAGAGTCCCTGCGGGGCGGGCATGCAGCTTGAAGGGGGGAACAGCCCGCGCATCCACGACAATTTCATCTCCGGCAACCTGGCGGACAGGGGTGCCGGGGCCTGTATCAGCGGCGGATGCGATGCGCTGGTGTACGAAAACACTTTCAGTTCGAATGAAGCTGCGACAGCAGGCGGAGGACTTTTCATCCGGGGAAACGGCACCCATCCCCTGATCGATACGGCCAATCTCTTTCTGAACAACAAAGCCGGTGAAGGCGGCGCCATCTGGTTCGGATATTCTTCAGAACCGGTGATCTGCAGGAGTTATTTCAGGAATAACCTCGCCACCCGTGGCGGAGCCGTGGCGGCAGCGGCTTCCCAGGCCGTCGTCAGCGACAATGCGTTTGTTTCCAACAAGGCCTTACAGTGCGGAGGAGCGGTATACGTTTATCCGGGACAGACCCTTGATATCAGCAACAACCTTTTCAGCAACAACATTGCCGGTTATGTGCCTCCGGGACAGCCGTTTCCTGTCGCGACCGGGAAACCGCTCAGCCCGCCAAGGGGCGGAGCCGTCATGGCCGACGGACCGGGAACGGTGGTCCGTTTCCTGCACAACCGGTTTACGGAGAACCTGTCCATGTTGTCGGACGGGGGAGCCGTGGCTCTGGGGTCGGTGGACGGAACTTTCAATCAAAACACCTTTCTTGCGAACTTTGCCGCCTACGGAGGTTTGAACGGAAGGGGCGGCGCGGTTTACAGCGAGGACTCCCGGCTGAATCACAGCGGTGACAGCCTGTTGTGGAATGTGGCCACACATGGCGGGGGCATGGCATTTCAGGGAAGCGGCGCCGACACCCTGAACCACTGTGTGTTCATGTATAACATCGCCGACAAGGACAGCCTTTCGGCAGGACTGGGCGGGGCCGTCTTTCTCAACGGAACGGTATTTACAGACAGCCTGATCATTGTTAACAGTGACTTTCAATACAACTACGCAGCCCTGGGTGGGGCCATCGGGATCACTTCAGGCGCTTCCTCAGTCAAAAGCAGTGTTTTCTCCTCCAACCGCGCCGCATCCTTCTCAGGCAGCGGCTCGGGAGGTGCCATCCATGCCGGCAGCCAGCAAAGCCGTTTGCAGCTGGGCGGAAACGAAGCGCTGGAAGAAGGAAACCTGTTTGAGCAAAACACTGCAGGCCGTCCCGCCCTGCCCGGGTTTGCACATGGTGGTGCCCTTTCCCTGACAGATGGGGCCAAGGCAGACATTTTCGGGAACACCTTCAACAACCACAATGCCTGCAGCGGAAGAGGCGGTGCGGTTTACCTCCAGGGAACGGGAACCTGGTGCCGCTTCGGGGAATACAACGAGGGTCCGATCACCCAGCACCCCTGGCCATCCTTTCAATACGGCAACATCATCCAGAACAACAACCGCAGCCTTTCCGACTCCGTCTCCTACCCGGTGATCCACTGGCCAACTGATACCACCATCAATCCCTCCCTGCCGGATACCCTCGTCACTCCGCCCGTCTGGCCCGATACCACCCGGCAAACACTCCCTCTTACTGCCCTGGCAAAGGGAATACCGCTGTCTGTCCTTCCGGAGGAAGCCTTCACTCCCCTGACATTTTTGTATGTCCATGAAAAATATTACGGTCTGAAGCTTTTGGATGCCACCCACCCCACCCATATGCTGCTTCGGGATTCCATCCGGCCGGACAAACCAATAATAGATTATTGTTCAGGTAATCAAAGACTTGCAGTACTTCTCCACCCTGACGGGCTGCTGCTGTACAGTACTGACTCCCTGGTCACGGCCCATCACCTGCTTTTCACCGACAGCATCTCCCTTCCCGACTCCTCGTTCCGTTGTATCAGCCTGGGAGGGAACAGGCTGTTTTTGTCGAATGAGCGGGAGATCCACGCCCTTTCGCCCGGAGACAGCACCCACCAGCTCAGCCTGCTGTACACCAGCCAGGATACGGGCGACTGCAGTTTTTCCTTCCTAAAACACAGCGGCGACAGGCTTTATGCCATCCTCGACAGGGACAGCTGCTCTGAAATCCTGGTATTCTACTGGCTGGGCGGCGAACTGACGCCCGCCGGAAGCTTTGTGATGCCGGTACCAGACGATGTGTTCGAACTGAACGACACCCTGTATGTCACGATACAGGCCACACAGAACGGAGTGCCCGTCTGGATGATAAAAGCGCTGGATTGCACCCAGGCCTGGAATATTCAGGAGATCCCCGCTCTTTCTCAATTTAGCTTTACGCAGGAAGTCCTTTCCATTTATGCCGATCCGTCGCGCATGTTCGTCGTGCTGCCGGATGAGATCCGGGTAACAGAAAAAGCATTTAACCTGACGATCATTTACCCCCTGGCTGGAGCCCAGTACGTCGACCTGAACTCCAAGCCCTTATCTCAGTATATATTTGGTGCTTCTCCCGCGGCAGGAATCGTATCGATGAGTAAAACCATGCTCAACCCGCTTGATACACTGGCACCGGATCTGCTGTCCGCACCGCTTTCCTTTACCTGGCCTGCCCTGCTGTCATTCCCGCCTGAGCCTGCATGGACACCGGATATTCCGCTCATTCCGGACACCGTGGTCTTTGATCCGCCTCCAGGAGCAGGCAAATTCCTGCCCAGTCCACCGAAAAACCTGCCTTTCCCCAATCCCGTATTCCCCTGCGACAGCAGCAAGCTCCTGATCACACTTGACGGCGGTTTTCTGGCCGTGGTGGATAAGGCTGAAGCGGCCGTGAGGGGAAACCTCATCGGCGGGGAAAGCCTTGAAGAAGCCAATACGGCCCGGCAGTGCGGGGGCGGAATCTTTGTCCTGGACGGCGGGCGTGACCTGAGCATCGGCGACACCAATCCTCCTCAGAAAGATTACACCAACTTTGTCCGTGGTAACCTGGCTGCCAGGGGAGGCGGCATCTATGTGAAAAACCACAGGGATCAAACACTCCCGGTCATCAACAACCATATCGGCGGCCGGACCAGGTATGCGGGGAACCATGCAGGAGAGACCGGCGGCGGCATCTGGGCAGATTCCAGCCATCTCAGCCTGCAGATGAATTACATCCTGTGCAACTCCTGTGGATTTGATTCGGTGAAGGAATTCAATACCGTACTGCCGGGCTACGGTGGCGGGATCGGCATCCGTCAACCAGGCAATACCGATATCGGGTACAACTGGATCATCGGTAATTTTTCCATGGGAAATGCCGGAGGCCTTGGGCTTGCCGGTATCCGGCAGCCAAACACCGGCCTGCAAATCCATCACAACACCTTTACGGAAAACCATGCCGTTGATGAAGGAACTCCCCGGGAAGATGATACCCTGGTGAGGCCTGTGGGAACGGAGATCTGCATCAACCTTCAGGACGACAGCCTCTGGGTGCTCAATATCCCTGTCGTTCAGCTTCATCACAACCTGGTGGAAAGCCTGGGCATCACGGATGCCTATGCGCTGGCCGTGGATACGGTGCGCTCCGATACGGCGGCCGTGGATCTTCAGGACAACAATCTGTGGAGCATTTCAGGGAAGAAATATGCCGGAGTGCGTGATCAGACAGGACTGAACGGGAATGTATCCATCGTTCCTTCCTATGCCGATCCCGCCGCAGGCGATTACAACATTCTTGCCGCTTCGCCTTCCGCAACATACGGCTGGAGTCCTGCACCCGCGAGCAGCGGGATTTCATGTGACACATTGCGGGTACCTTCGGGATATCCCCTGATCCAGGCCGCCATGAATGCCGCCGGATATGGCGACTGCATCCTGGTAGACACTTCCTACCAGCCGGCAAACGAGAGTTTCCCCGTGCAGGTAAAAGACGGTGTCAACCTGACGGGAGCCGCATTTGCCGGGGAAAGAGACCTCAGCCTGATCAGGAGACAGCTGATCGACGGTCAGGGCGCCGCCAGTATCTTCATCCTGCAGGACTGCGGGCCGAGGACACTGATACGGGGCTTCAGCCTGACGAATGCTTCCACCGCCATCAGGGCCTTTCACAGCGGAGGCCGCATTTACCATAATGTATTCTTCAACAACGGCGACGATTTCAAAATCAGCTGCGACTCAGCGGAAAACGGCATGCCCGTGATCTATCCCGATCACAATACCATGAGGGGAAATGCCGTGGTGCTGTTCAGTGCCGGCACGCCGGGTGAAGAAGCAAGCGAACGGATTGCAGCAGGACCGGTATTTACTTATAATACTATCAATCAGCTTATTACTAACATCGACTCCCTCTATCCCGACCCGGTAAACCACAGGCCCGGGCCCTGGATCAATATCGGGCTGGCACACAACCATGGTCATTTGCAAGGGTATTATCCGGGTCTTCCCTGGCCTGTCAGCGGGATCAGCGGGGGAGACCCGGGCTTTTACGACACCCTTGCGGGAGACTACAGGCTGCAGAACAATTCCCATCTGCTGGATTTCCGGCGGTCGAACCGTTTTAGCGGGGCACTCTATGTAGCCCTGAGGCCAGATTTTGAATGTGCTGATACCCTGGCCTTTATCCCTTTCACAGTGCAACTCCTTGATTCATCCGAGGGGCATCCCCGCGACAGCCTGCGTTATTGCTGGCATCTGTCCACCGGCGACAGTTCCATTGCGAAAAGCCCTGTCTTCACCATACAATCCGAAGGCTTGCACGGCTGTGCGCTCAGGGTGAGGGATCCTTACCAGTCGGAGTACCTGGAAAGGGACAGCCTGTTCCGGGGGCTTCTGCCCGGAGGGGCGATCCACGGGCTGGTCTATTACGACCGGCCTGATAAGCCTCTGATGGACTCAGTGAGGGTGGTGATCACTGACACGGCAGGCGGTTGGGCAGACACCCTGATGACTTCATCCATGGGAGATTACTGGATCAGCGGTCTGGCTGGAGGCAATTACGTACTGACGGCCGAACCCCTTCAGAATCCCGGCGGCATCAACATGATAGATGCCTTGCTGACGCTGCTCCATTACGCAGGCCTCGACACCCTGAGCGGACTGCCCCTGTTGGCGGCCGATGTCAATGCATCCGGCAATGTGAATGCTGTCGACGGACTGCTGATACAACGTTACTTCGTCGGCCTGATCCCGGGCTTCCCCCGTGGACCGTGGGTTGCAGAGATCATACCAGTGATCATCCCATCAGGCCAGAATACCTTCCGGAGTGTCCGGACGGCCGTCCTGTCGACCGGAGACGCCAACGCTTCCTTTCATCCCTGATCATCGCTGCCGTAAGGCGGTTTTCGTTTTCCCTGAACGCATTTCCCTGAAAATCCTATTTTCGCAGATTATTATACCGAAAGAACACAGGGATGCGATGTGTGTTACCTGAGTCATCGGTATTACTGAATCTAACCGAAAATTGCTTCGCATTTTCACTAAGATTCATTATAAAGGGAAAAGCATGAAAGCAGCAAAGAAGGGATCTGCCAGGCAGTTCGGCAAGAGTTTCTGGACGGTGATCACCATGGAGTTCTTCGAAAGGGGATCCTATTACGGGGTGATGTCGGTTTTATCGGTTTACCTGGTCCTGTCAAAGGCAGAAGGAGGACTGAATTTTCCGAAAGAAAGCGTGGGTGTGATCAAAAGTGTGATCACGCCTTTGTTATATTTTTTACCCATCCTGGCCGGAGCCATCGGCGACCGTTTCGGTTACCGGAAAATTCTCTTCCTGGCATTCAGCCTGATGAGCCTGGGGTATCTTTTTGCAGGCTTTTCCACCACCTATGCCACGGTTTTCGGCAGCCTGCTGCTGATGGCTTTCGGTGCGGGCTTTTTCAAACCGCTGATATCCGGCACCATTGCGCGGGTTACCGACCACAGCAATGCATCTCTGGGTTTCGGAATCTATTACTGGTCGATCAACCTGGGGGCCTTTCTTTTCCCCCTGATCCTGGTACCCTGGCTGAAAAGCATCTCTTTCAACTACATCTTCTTCATGGCCGCCATCGGCACGGGTTCCATGCTGCTGCTCAATTTGCTGGTTTTCAAAGAGCCCGTCTTGCAGAAAACCATCAAGCCCCTGCGCCAGGTTTTCAGGGAAATGGTGATGGTGCTGGGTGATTACCGTTTTATCGTGATGATCGTGCTGTATTCCGGCTTCTGGATCATGTACTTCCAGGTTTATGATTCAGTGCTCTGGTACCTGAAGGAGAAAGTGGACATGTCGGGCTTCGACAGGCTTGTGAACAGTGTGCTGGCGCTGTTCATGGAGCATCCCTCCTGGAAATTCGACGCAGAGCATGTTACGGTGATGAATGCCGGTGCGATCATCCTGCTTCAGCTGCTGGTTTCAGGCATCGTCCGGAATAAAAAAGCGCTTCCCACCATGATCTTCGGCATTGCGCTGGGATCGGCAGGCATGGGAATGCTTGCCATTTCGCCCTCGGGTTGGATCTTTCTGCTGTCGATGTTCGTATTTACCCTCGGGGAGATGATCGCTCACCCCAAGTTCATTTCTTATGTAGGGATGACTGCTCCGGCGGACAAGAAAGCGCTCTACCAGGGGTATGCCTTCCTGTACGGGGTGATTGGCAGCGGCGTGGGCGGCATCCTGGGCGCACATCTTTACGTACTCTTCGTGGAAAAGCTGAATCAGCCGTCACTGCTGTGGATCACCTTCAGCGGCATCGGAGTATTGACGATCATCGGACTGCTGGTTTACAACAGGGTGTTTGGCAGGAGCGGGAAGAACTGACAGCTATATTGGAAAACCGGCCGGTCAGACCGCCGGCTCAATCATCTTCGAGGGTGGAAGTATCCCCGATCTCTTCTCCCCATTCCTTAGCTTTTAGGATACGCCGCATGATCTTTCCCGACCTGGTTTTGGGCAGGTTGGGCACGAATTCGATCTCCTGGGGCATGGCGAGGGGCGAGAGTTTCTTGCGGATGAAGTTCATGATGACCAGTTCGGTATCTTTATTCCCTTCGAATCCGGGTTTCAGGGTAACAAAAGCCTTCACCACTTCCATGTTGATATCGTCGGGTTTGCTGACCACGGCAGACTCGGCCACCATCTCGTTTTCCAGCAGGGCGGATTCCACTTCGAACGGACTGACCAGGTGTCCGCCGGTATTGATCACATCATCGTCGCGGCCTACGAACCAGAAGTAGCCTTCGTTGTCGATACTGGAACGGTCGCCCGGCATATACCAGCCATTTTTGAATTTATTCTGGTAGGTGGTTTCATTGTTCCAATACATGCGCATCATGGAAGGCCAGCCCGGTTTGAATCCGATCAGGCCGATCTTACCGCTTTCGGGGATAGGTTCGAAGGTTTTGGGATCCACCACGCAGGCTTCGATGCCGGGAAAAGGTTTTCCCATCGACCCGGGTTTGATCTTCATGCCGGGATAGTTGCTGATCATGATGGAGCCCGTTTCCGTCTGCCAGTAAGTATCATAGAAGGGTTTGCCGAAGACCTTTTCAGACCAGATGACGGCTTCGGAGTTCAGGGGTTCGCCCACACTGGCGAGGTGGCGCAGGCAGGAGAGGTCGAAGCGGGTCACCAGTTCATTGCCGGCTTTCATCAGGGAGCGGATGGCCGTGGGCGCCGAGTACCAGACGGTAATCCTGTGTTTCTCGATAAACTTATACCAGGCTTCAGCTGAGAAACCCACGTCCATCACACACTGGGTGGCGCCCATGCTGAAAGGGCCGATGATGCCGTATGAAGTTCCCGTAACCCATCCCGGATCGGCAGTACACCAGTAGATGTCGTCATCACGGACATCGAGCACCCACTTGGTGGTCAGGTACTGTGAGATCAGCGAATAATGCACATGCTTGACCCCCTTGGGCTGACCGGTGGTGCCGGAGGTGTAATGCAGCACGGAAGGGGTTTCTGCGAAGGTCGGATAAATGCTGAAGGCATCCACCCAGGGCATATTCCACAGGTCCAGCGTCCTTTCCTTCGCGCCCAGCGGCCTGGCCGGATCGTGGTCTACGATGATCAGATATTCCAGGTCGGGAAGCTTGTCCATGATCTTCCTGACCTTGGGAGCATGTTTTTTCTGGGTGATGATGGCCCGGGTGCCGGCGTTTTCAAGCCTGACGAACAGCGACTCATCGCCGAAAGCAGAGAAGAGGGGCTGGGCAATGGCGCCGGTTTTCAGGATACCTACAAAACCGATATACAATTCGGGGATCTTATCCATGAACAGGCAAACCCTGTCGCCGGCTTCGATGCCGAGATCACGCAGGTACTGCCCGATGGTGTTGGATGTTTTGCGAAGGTCGTCGTAGGTCAGTTTCCTTTCATGACCCATCAGCCCCTCCCAGATCAGGGCCGTTTTTTCCGCCTTACCCTGCAGGCAGATCCTGTCGGAACAGTACCAGCCGATATTGATCTCTTTGCCTGGCCGATAGTCCAGTTCTTTTTCAGATATCTCCCAGGAGAAATCCCTGAGTCTTTCATCATACGATCCGATGTGCGACATACTTTAAAAAGTGTTTTAAGTGATTATCATCTTGTTATTTAAGTCTCGAGAATGACGATGGCGATGGCGTATTCCTTTAAATGACTGACAGAAAGAAAGATACGTTGAATTCCCTTTTCGGCCGCAAGTTGTTCCGCCACTCCGCTGAGCCTTATTTCCGGTTTACCTGCGGCATCGTGTACCACTTCCACCTGGTTGAAGGAGATCCCCTGCGCCCATCCTGTTCCCAGCGCCTTCATAAAAGCTTCCTTGGCGGCAAAACGGGCTGCATAATGCTGGTGACTGAAACGTTTACTCTCACAGTAAGCGATCTCGGCAGCGGTAAACACCTTCAGGGTGAATCGTTCCCCCTTGCTTACCAGTCCGCCGACCCGCGATACTTCAATGATATCTGTTCCGGTTCCGTAAACCATGCTGCTCCTTTTTACCACCATGAACTTTGACCGGCGAAGATACACAAATCCGCAGTATCCCTGTATGTGGGCCGATGTTTTTGAGGGAAGGGTTCAACCCTTAGCTGTGAGAAGAGACGCGATGAATCGCGTCTTTACTGATGGGATGGGAGAGCATGGTGGTCAATCCACCACTACCAGCTGTTTCTTTGCCGTACTGCCGCCTGCTTCCAGCCTGATCATATATACCCCCGGCCGGAGGTTCAGGCTGCGGGTATCAATCCTTTCGACATATTTCCCGGCCGGTTTCAGTGGAACATCCGCCAGAACGGCAATTTCTTCCCCGAGGATGTCAATCATGCTGATCCTGACTTTTTTCGGCCGTGTGATCTTATAAGAGAAGAAAGCCACACCGGTGGCGGGGTTCGGGTACACTTCCCCGGCCGCGAGGTTGACAACTTCCTCTTCCATGCCAACCAGGCTGAGATCCACCAGGGCCGTCCAGATGCTGCGGTCGCCCTGCGACATCCTGGTCCAGACGGGCCTGACCACATTGTTATGAGCCGTCACATTGTTATAATCCCCGAAGAAAATTGACGAGGAGGGGATAAAGGATGACTGGCTGACCTTAAAGTTCGTAAAAGTGGCGCCACCGTCCTTGGAGACAGCCATATACACATCGGTGGCATTGTTGGCGTAGTTTCTGCGGTCGTAAAACACAAAATACAGGTATCCGGTGACCTGGTCTATGGTCATCCAGGTGAAGAACTGGTGTTTGCCGGGAGGGTCGTCGTTCACCCTGAGGGGTTGCGACCAGGAGTTGCCGCCGTCGGTTGATTTCACCAGCCAGACGTCGGTATCTCCTGTTCCGTTCCGCTGATCGCTGAAATTAATATAGAGATGTCCGTGACAGGGTCCGCCGGACAAGTCGCAGCAGGTAACCGGGAAGCCGTTGCACCTGGAGATGCCCGGAATGTCGAAGTCCCAGCCGCCGGGCTGGTCGGTCACAAAAATGTCATCGTACAGCCAGGTGGCTCCGCCATCGGTGGAGCGGTCGAACCAGATAGAATCATTGAAAGCCCAGCTCACGACGATCTCCCCGCCGGGACCCACTGCGGGAACGGCTCCCTCCACGGTAAGGTCGCTGTCGATGCAGTTCCCGGCCTGCCTGCTCAGCCTGGTGACATTGGTCCACGTAAGCCCTCCGTCGGCGGATTTTGCGAACAGGATGATGCTGCTGTCGGCTGAACTTGTACTGCCGTAATCATCAAACTGCGTCCAGGTGACATAGATCTCATTGCTGGCACGGTTCACCACGGCCCATTCCTTGTCCTGCTGTTTGTCAGGATCAAGGAAAGTATAGGTTCCGGGCGACCAGGAGCCGGCAAAATCCGTGATTTTCTGACAGACGATTCGGTCTATCCAGTTTCCGGAAGCCGGGTTGGAGAGATGAAAGAAATAAAAAGCCCCGGCGGTATCCACGATAATGCAGGGGTCGCCCCACACGCCGTAATCGCTGGTGAGTATCCCTTCCGACCAGTTCTGGCCTCCGTCGGTGGAAAGATAGAAGTTTTCGATATTGGCACCCGCCACCATACGGTCGGGATTTTTGGGGTCGAGGCAGATGGCAGGCTCGTTGGGGTTGTTCGACTGTGAGATCATGACATTGGGGTGCTGGGCCTGCAGGGGCATTAAAGCCGCAAACATCAAAACCAGCAACAGAATTGATACACGACTCATGAGATCTTTTTTCGTAAACCCGATCTTTGTCCTGATATCTCCTGTTCCCTCCATAAAATAATCATTTTTGGTGATTGTATTCACAGAATGTTATGCTTTTTGGTGATTACGGCCTATAAAGTACTCAGTAATAATTTACGGCCCGGATCGGCATAACATATTGTATATCAAATAATAAGAATACCCAAAAAGAAACTGTCATTTGAGCTCACAAAGATACAAAATACGGCTCAAATTTCCCTGTTCGTGAGCCGTTTCTTCAAAAAGGCTGCGCTGTAACAGGCTGGAGATTTATGCCGACACGGAATGGGTTTAAACCTTCCCGTACAGCAGGTCGTCATGATCAGGGCCATGAATCCAACTGAGAAGCAGTGCCGTTTTCTTCTTCAGCCAGGCAGTGGCTGCAAGCATCAGCCTTTTGCCGTTCTTCCGCAGATAATCGCCGGTGTACAGCAGTAAAACCAGGCCAGTCATGGCGCAGAGCATTACCAGGACAAACACCTGGGCATCCCCTGCGGAACCGGCCGATGCATAGCAGCCGGAACCAAAACAGAAAAAGAGGGCGAAGTTCAGGATTGCTGTTTTCTTCATGATGATCGTATTTAGATATCTTCTAATCCTCTCATGATCAGTTCCTCCAGAATGCCGGAATCAACGTCTTCCAGCTTGTTGATGTAAAGACAGCCCACGCCGGTTTTATGTTTTCCCAGTTTCTTCAGTGCCGGTGCATGTTTGACAATGTCGGAAGCAAGATACAGGGAGAAATACCCCTTGCGGGGAGAAAAGCCCACCCGGAACCATTCCACTTCCCTTCCTGTTTTCGGACTTCTAAACATTCTCCGGCCGAAGCCGATGATCGAAGGGCCCCACATCCGGGCTTCTTCCCCGCTGGCTTTTTGCATCATCTCAAGGATGAGCATGCTTTCGCGGCGTTGCCGTTCATCCGGCATTGTATTGATGAAATCCGCCACGCTTGCGGCGGTTTGCCTGGTTTTTATCACTACCGGTTTGCCCATGACATACGTTAAAATGATTTATTTTCATTGCTTCTGAGAAACAGTCCTGGTCTTCTTAATCAACACGGCCCCGATGAAACAAAGAAACAAAGCGCTCCCTGACGAAACCATGATCCGTTCCGAACCACTCAGATAAACAAAGGCAGACCAGGCTAAAAGCAATAAACCTGCAATTCCAATCACATAGCCGGTGATGCGTTTCAGTTTCATGCTGTTCATTTTATCGGGTGGTGATGTATACAGATACGGAGCAAATATACTAAAAAAGCATATCTGATCCAAGCTTTGAATGAAAAGTAAAGACAGGAACTGTTCAGGTGCTCACATGATGAGCCATTGATCATCGTTTATGAACGTCCGGAAAATTGACATGATGCGCATTGGCGGCTTTGGATGGAGGTGAATGTGAACAGGTTACATGAAACTAACCCCAAATTATGAATAATACACTGAAGGAGCGAAATTGATGCTACCCGCCTGTGTTTAAAACCCAACGACCACTTTTCCAGTGAGCCGGAAATTGCTGCCCGTCATGGAACAATAATATAAACCCGGGGCAAGGTTTTTCACATCAACTGAAATGATATGGTTTCCGGCAGACAACCGCGTTTCCTGGTTCGAACCGAGCACACATCCTTGGAAATCATACAGTTTTACACTGATTGTTTGCTCAGAGGGCAGATGGATTTCACAGTCCGCATGATCCGTTGCAGGATTCGGATAAAGGATTACCGCAGGCTGTAAACTTTGCGCTGCCGGGTGGTCTTCCATGCCGGCAAGACTTGAATCGGAGGCCATGCCTATCGCCCATTCCATGCCATCATATCCGGAATACCACATGCGATAAACACCTTCATCAAAGATCACATTGGGATGCCATGCCCAATCCTGATCAAAGGATCCGGGAGCTCCTGTTACCAGAACGGGAAGAGGAAGGCACACCCAGGCTGTACCGTCAAGGGAGGACGCATAATACACATTAAAATCCGGATCAGCACTGTTGCCGTTGAACCACATTTCATAACCGGCAAGCGAATGGATCACCCTTGCATTCTGGACATTAAGCAAAGCGCCCGTCCCGGGTCCACCGGCAGTGATTACAGGGTTCCCCGGATATTTCAGCCAGGTGATCCCGTCGTTGGATGTGGCATACCCGATACCGGCTGAGGTTCCGTTAAAACCGGTGTACCACATTTTATATTCTCCGTTTTCAAACAACACAGTATTGGCATATGCCCATTGCATGTCGAAGTCGCCCGGATTACCTTTTGGCAGTACGGGATTACCCGGGAACTTTGTCCAGTTTATTCCATCCACGGAGGTAGCAAGGCCGGCTTCCATATTTCCTGCATAATAGGGTTGGGTGTTATACCCGTTATACCACATTTTGAACATGGTTCCGTCATGGATGACACTGGCGCCGAACACGCCTTCCGAATCGAAAGCATCCGGATTGTCTCCCGGCTCCAACACCGGTATTGGTTGATAATTAAAAACAACTCCGTCCAATGATGTCGCATAACCGATACGGTCATTCCCGACCGTATTTCCGTCGGCCCCCGTAAACCACATACGCAGGGTATCCTGCATTTCAGTGATGTACACAAAGGGAATCCCGTTGGATGTCCAGGAAAACCCCGGGGCCGGCAAAGGACCGGCCGGAGATTTCGTCCAGTTTACCTGTGCCATTGATCCGGAGATGTTTAGCATACAGGCAAAATACAAGCAGATGATTGCATGGTTGCAGCTACTTTTCATTTTGGTTTGATTTTGTGTGATTGACTGAATTTCAGCAAAATTCTCTTTTCAGGCGAATGAAATCAATCACCAATAAGTAGTAATATGTCCGGATGAACGGCGGCACTTATACCGACACGGAATGAGCTTGCGAAAAAAATGAGAGCCAGGGGCGTACGGCATTACTCAAACTTAACTGGTTCTTGACAGCAGTGTGAAACAGTGGTGTTTAGAACCAGTAATACCGTACACCGCTCTGAAGACCTTTTACTGAAGACCCACTATGTGTCGGTATAAACAGCCTTGCATTCGCAAACCCATCAGGTATGCGTATACTTCCCCAGGAACTTAAGAATGGCTTCGGTGCGGGTGCGGACCTGGAGTTTTTCGTAGATGTTGCGGATATGGGTACGGACTGTCTCCACGCTGATAAAGAGGGTATCGGCTATTTCCTTGTAAAAATATCCTTTGGCCAGAAAGGCAAGCACCTCTTCTTCTCTTTTCGTCAGACGATGAACACTCCTGATATTAGGAGGCTGACTCTGAAATGATTGTACCACTTTCCGGGCAATCTCACCCGACATCGGTGATCCACCGAGGTATACCTCCCGGATAGCTTCAAGCAGTCTTGAGGGAGAGGTCTGTTTTAACAAATAACCGGAAGCGCCGGCAGCAAGCGATTTAAAAACAGCTTCCGAATCCTCGTAGATAGTAAGCATAATTATCTGGAGAGCCGGATTCGCCGTTTTCAGGGTAAGGAGACATTCGATTCCGTCAATACCGGGTAGATTAATGTCCATCAGCACCACATCAGGGTTCAGGGCCGGAATCACTTCAATGGCATCTTCTCCGCTGCATGATGCTGATACACAGCTGTATCCCGCTGTGCCGCCAATGAGCATCTTCAAGCCGTCCAGCACTGTTTGGTCATCCTCTACAATGGCCACCCTGATCGTTTCCTGTTCCATATTTACGCTTCTAATACCAGCACTGATCTGCTATTTTGAACTGAATCTGAGTGAAAATGCGAAGCAATTTCCGCTTAGATTCTTTATACCGATGACGCTGGAAACACCCATCGCATTCCTGTGTTCTTTCGTTATGGTTGCCAAGCCCACGGTGACGAATCTCCGACATGCAGGCACAGGCTTTAAGCCGGCATGAACAGAGAACGAGGAGGTGGTATCCAAACGTAACGAAATTACTGCATTCTGCAGAATGAATCACCTCCCCGGTTCGTAGTATTTTTAAATACCGATGTCCCCGTCTGGTTCTTTCACATTCAGCGGCATCCGTAAAACGATCCCGGTATACCGGCCGGGTAGTGAATTGATTATGATCTGACCTCCAATCTGCTCCATTCGTTTCCGCATATTGAAAATCCCGTTTCCCGGCCTTGCAATCTTATCGGGTTCAAACCCGATACCATCGTCGCGTATGCCAATACTAAAACCTTCCATGTTGACATCCAAGGAGATAACTACCTCCATCGCTTTAGAATGCCTGACCACATTGTGAAGTGCCTCTCTGACCACCAGGTATATATTCCTACGCAGTTCAACCCTCAGATCAATGTCAGGAAGTGAATCCGGAAGATCAAATCTGCATTTTACCGGACTGTCTTCGAAATACTCACCGGCATACCTCCTCAGATAAGCAATCAAACCTGCAAGCGAATCATTTTTCGGATTCAATGCCCAGATCACCTGATTCATTTCCTCGATCACCCTGCGGGAAATTTCCGAAATCTGATGCAACCACTGGACAGGCTGTCCGCCGGATGCAGCCGTACTCCGGGCCATATCGCTCAGGATTGATATTTTGGTCAGACTTGCTCCAACTTCATCGTGCATGTCTTCAGCAATCCTTGTTCGTTCTCTCTCAAGCATCATCTGCCTTTCCATGTCTCGCAGATAGAGAGCCGAAGTATGGAACATAGCAACAATCCTTCGTGATAACAAAGAAAGAACACGAATATCCTGCAAAGTGTATGTTTGTTCTGAGCGTTTCCCGGAGAGTACAAGAAAACCGAGAGGCACATGGTGTTTCACCAGGGGAACGATGAGTGCTGCCTTATTTCCCAACGGAATCAGGGGATCATTCTGTATTGCTTCAGGAGAAAACACCCTGCCTCCGGCGAGCATCCTTTCAATTTCATCCGAAATTTCCAGGTCATGATGTTCCCATGCCGCCAGCTTCCCTCTCCGGTGCATTATTTCGTATGACTGGTCATGTTTCTTCCGCGCCAGAAAAACAAAATCAACATGGAGAATTTCATCAATCTCCCGGCAAATACCGGCGGCCAGTTTGTTATAATGATAGATCCCTGCGAGAGACTCCTCGAATTTCGCAACGACCAACGTTGAGTCATAGGCCTCCCTGTGAAAAATCCTGTCTATCATCTTCTGGATGATATCCCGTGACAATAGAAATGACAGCATGGAAACAGTCAGTATGATAAAATGCATGAATGTTCCCTGCTCCAGCGACAGGTGATTGATCAGGGAAAGAAGCGCATAGTAGAGGATCAGGATGAAAAAGGTAGTGGAAGAATAAAGCAAAGCCTTACGGATGAAGGGTTCAATCTCCCATATTTTATACCTGAAGATAGCCAGTCCGGTGAAGGTGATCATAATATAACTTCCGGCTGCATTTGAAAATTCAACGAGGGTAAGCAGGTGACATTCCCTTTCGATACGCCAGATAAATTCCGGATAGATGCTGAAAAGCACCGGGGTCAGCAGGCCAAACAACGAACCGGTCAACAACAGCCCCGTTTGCTTGCGTACATGCCTGTCCCTCACTTTAAGATATCTGAAAAATGCAATAAGCAGCGCGCCTGCAAGGGTAATCCCCATCCAGGCAATTGACCATGAACTGATACGGGAAAAAATACGGCTGAACAATTCATCATGGTAAACATTTCTCATGATGATAATGAATGCAAGGAAAGTCCCGAACATTGTAGCAAGGCCATAGCACACCCGGAGCAACACTTTCCTGAACCTGAAATGACTTAGAGGCCAGGGAAAGTCCAGGTAAAAATTCAGCAGCACTGCCCCGAACAAGTTAAAACTCATGATGAACGCTACATTGGCAACCGTGGCATACCACTGGTCAACGAATAGAAACCTGCTGTTCTGCGACAGGGCAAACAGCTGGAGAAAGATAAAGAACAGCCTCACTGCCTTGTCGTTGGGCTTTTTGCGGATAATGTACAGGCTTGTAACACTGACCAGCAAAATAATTACATACAACATGAAATAAAACCAGGGATGCTGAGACCAGAAAGAACCAAGTACGACATTAATATCCAGTATCTCAGCGTTTCGCCTAACGGAATAAATGACATGATCCCCTGCTGAATAGGATTCAATCAGATCAAAATGATTATCAGCCGGAACAGACAGTCCGTTGATTTCCAGGATAATATCTCCTTTCCTGATCCCTGCTGCCGCTGCCGGGCTTCCCTCTCTAACGGCCGTGACAAGACAATGACCTCTTTCTCCCTTTGATCCAATCCCGTCGACAGGCATATGCAGCCTTGCCATGATATAAAAAACGTTTATGGCAAGTACCAGTAGCACCAGCAGCACAGCCCAAAAGGGAATATTATGGGCAGTCTTCATCTTGCAGGGTGGTTGCAGCCATTTTCCGTTGCTTCCTCCGGGGAAGGGGTCACCGGTGCATCCAGCACCCTGGCGATCGCGGCGATGGTATTCCAGTTGCGCGTACTAAGCGGCACACCGAAGCGCTTGTCGAGCCGGCCGAGATAGCTGATCGCCTTCATATCGCGGCGGTAAATGCCGTAAATGAAACGGTCCTTCCTGGCAAGTATCCTCACGACCCAGCTGCCACTTTCCGGAAATTCGAATGGCATGACCGGTTCCGATTCAGGAAGACGGGTGAGGAAACTGACGAAGCGCGTGACATCGGGCGTCAGCTCCTGATCGTGAAAAGGATGATCCCGCATGATCCCTGCAATATCGCTGCCTTCCACAATGATGATATCCGTTTTGAAAGGAAGCCGTTGTCGGAACTCCTCAAGAAGCTGTTCCTGGGCAACAGCTTTTCGCACCACGAAGGTTCCGGCGGCTCCGATATTGACCACATCGCAGTGGCTGAGCTGCGCTGCAAGGATTGCAGGCCGGAAAGTCCTGTTACCGCCCACATTGACGCCTCTCAGAAGCACTACGGACGCCATGGGGCTCTGTGTAACGGTTTATCCGGGAATCTGGCAATCATGGATCAGCAAATCCGCAGAAAGATACAAAAAAGTTCTCTGTCCGGGGACTTTTAATCTGCAGCCCGGTCTTGCGCCGATGCTGATTCCTTACCCCCGGTTTGGTGGGTATCCCGGAATGCCCTATTTTTGCAGTCAAAACCTTTAAAAACATGAATATGCGTTTCTTCCTGCTGCTCACCCTGGGCATTTCCCTTACTGCAAGCGCGGCCTTTGGCTGCACCAATCTGATTATCACCAAAGGAGCGTCGAAAGACGGATCGGTGATGATCACCTACTCGGCCGACTCCCATGTATTATACGGCGAGCTTTACCACCGTCCGGCCGCCGACTACCCAGAAGGCAGCATGAGAGATGTCTTCGACTGGGACTCGGGAAAGTTCCTGGGAAGGATCAGACAGGCCAGGAAAACCTACAATGTGGTCGGCAATATGAACGAACACCAGCTTTCCATCGGAGAAACGACTTACGGCGGGAGGGAAGAGCTGCATCATCAGCCGGATGCGATCATGGATTACGGCAGCCTGATGTATATCGCCCTGGAACGGGCCCGCACCGCCAGGGAAGCCATCAAGATCATGACGGATCTGGTAGCGGAATACGGCTATTACAGCGAGGGGGAATCCTTCTCCATTGCCGATGCCAATGAAGCCTGGATCATGGAAATGATAGGAAAAGGCAAGGAAGAGAAAGGTGCTGTCTGGGTTGCCATGCGCATACCCGACGGAGCCATTTCCGCCCACGCCAACCAGGCCCGTATCCGTACTTTCCCCCTGAATGACCCCCAGCATTGTCTTTACGCTCCGGATGTCATCACCTTTGCGCGCAAAATGGGATGGTTTACAGGAGACGACAAGGACTTCAGTTTTTCAGACACTTACGCACCGGTTGACTTTGGCGGTGCCCGTTTCTGTGAAGCCCGTGTTTGGACTATGTTTCGCAGGGTAAACAAAACCATGGACCAGTACACGGATTACGCCCAGGGGATCAACCTTTCTAACCGCATGCCCCTTTGGATCAAACCCGATGCGAAGATCGGCCTGCACGAAGCCATGGAGCTGATGCGCGACCATTACGAAGGAACGCCCCTCGACATGATGAAGGATTTGGGCGGCGGTCCCTATTACAACGGGGTCAGGTGGCGTCCGATGACCTGGAAACTGGATGACACACCCTATTTCCACGAAAGAGCCATCTCCACACAACAAACCGGCTTCCACTTCCTGGCCCAGTCGCGCTCATGGCTGCCCGACGCCATCGGAGGCATTATCTGGTTCGGGGTGGATGACACCTATACCAGTGTGTATGTACCCATGTACAGCAGCATGACAAGCATTCCCCACGCCTTTGCCGTCGGGAACGGCTCCATGATGGAATTCTCCGATGACGCCGCCTTCTGGGTCTTCAACCAGGTTTCCAATTTCGCCTATACCCGTTACCAGGATATGATCCCGGAAATCAGGAAAGTGCAAAAGGAAATGGAAGAACGTTTTATCGAAGAAGTACAGGGGATCGACATGGCTGCGTCCACCCTGTACAAGAAAAACCCCGCCCAGGCCGTTCAGTTTCTGACCGACTTTTCGGTGGAACGGGGCCAGTACACGGTGAAACGCTGGAAAGAGCTGTACCGCTACCTGTTTACACGTTTCCTGGATGGCAACATCAAGGAAAAGGATGGAGACAATCAAAATCCGAAAGTCAAACAGCCCGGATACGGAGAGGAATGGCTGCGCCAGATCGTTCGTGAAACGGGAGACCGTTACAAAGTACCTCAAACCAAAAAATAAAAGGGATGGAAACTTCTGCAGGAGAATCAGCATTCGAACAAAAAGAAAAAAGATACCGCCTGACCATCAAAATCCTGTCGGCAGCAGTGATCATCCTGCTGATCCTGCTGATCATCACAGGCACAAGAGTCAGGACTATCGTGGTTTACAGCGAAAAACTCAACAATGAGAAACTCGCGCTTAAAAGCGAACTCGATTCTCTGCTGACCGACCATGAGAAGATAAAATCGGAATATGGTCACATCTCGAAATCCCTGTCGGTAAAAGACAGCGTCATCCTCGCCAATGCCGAGGAGATCAAGGAATTGCTTGCTTACAAGTACGACTACAACAAGATCAGGCGCAAGCTGGAACTGCTCAGGGGCATTACCCAGGGATATGTCCGCCAGATAGATTCGCTGCTCGTGGTCAATAAATCGCTGAAGAACGAGAACCTCGAGATCAGGGAAAACCTGTCGAAAGAGAAGGAGCGGTCATCCACCCTGGCCAGGGACAAAGAAAGCCTGACCGAAAAAGTGAATCTCGGAGCCATGCTGAAGGCATACAATATCACGTCGGAGGGATTGCGCATCAGGGGAAGCGGGAAAGAAGTGAGCACGGGCAAAGCCAGGCGGACCGATGCCGTGAAGGTTTGTTTCACCCTGAGTGAGAATCCCATCACCCCCCCGGGCCCGCGAACCGTTTACCTCCGCATTGCCCGTCCCGACAACGTCATCGTCACCGAAGGTACCGATGCCAGCACCTTCATCCATGACGGAGAGCCCATCCAATACACCCTGAAAAAGGAGATCGATTACCAGAATAAGGCCCAGCAGATCTGTATGACCTGGTTGAAGAAAGACAAAACCGGCGAAGCCATGACCGGAAGATATCACGTAGCCGTTTTCGTGGATGGTTATGAGATTGGACAGGGTTCTTTCGAGCTGAAATAGTTACCTGATTCCCCGGAGTTTAACTGGTCAGCAGCCCTGGTGTTTATTTTCTGCCGAAATCGGCGGGAATTTCACCCCATGCCTTGGTATCCCATACGAGGACAGGATTTTCTATTGTGTTTTCTTCGAGCCATTTCAGGGCCCGGTCGAGCAGGTCGAAGACGGCCTGATTGGAAGCATCTCGTTGGAGACTGGTTTTTATCTTTTTGTCTTTCAGCCACTTACGGGCAGTTTTAGAGTCAGTGTAAACCGGAAGCCTGTTGTTATTCCGTTTCAGGGCCGCCAGGGCATGCACCAGGGCTAAAAACTCCCCGATATTGTTGGTGGCATGCTGATACGGGCCCATATGGAACAATTCCCTGCCGGTAGCTGTTTCCACGCCCCGGTATTCCATGATCCCCGGATTGCCCTGGCAGGCTGCATCCACGCTGATGCTTTCCCAGACCGGCTGATGGTCCGACGACCGCAAATCCTTCAGCCTGTCAGGCAAGGGTTTTGGCCGGGGAGTACCGTTGAAAGGTCCGGCCTTCAGGGCCGCTTCAGCATCGGCTCTGGTGGGAAAGGCCTTGTACCGGGCAGCCGGATATCCCTCTACCTGCCTCCGGCATTCCTCCCAGGAATCAAAAATACCGGTCAAACGCCCGGACCAGACCACATAATGCTTTTCTTCCTGCCGTTTCCTGCCCATAGGGATCCCTTGAATGCCACAAAGGTAGGTAAGCCTGCACATGAAGCTGAAAAAGTTTATAATTTTGCCCGGTCAATCAAACGGGTAATGGTAAGAATCCTTGTGTTAATGGCCCTTGTAAGTGTACTGCACGGATGTTCCGGGCGTAAGGTCTTTCTGGAGCGTCACAGCTTCAGTGAACTTAAATGGAACCGTTTCGAGGAAGTAAAGTTCACTGCTGATATCCGTGAAACCGCGTCACCCCTGGATGTTTACATCCATTTGCGGCATCACACCGTCTATCAGGACGACAAGCTGTTCCTGACGATCGCCATCACGGCTCCCGACGGAACCCGTCGTATCAGGGACGTAGAAATCAGGCTCAAAGACAAAGACGGCAAGTTTTTATCGAGTGGTATGGGTGACCTCTGGGACATCCGGGTACCGGCTTTCGAGGGTATCACCCTGGGCGATCCGGGGAAATATATCATCCTGCTGGAAAACAGGATGTCCAGGTACGACACACCCGGCGTCATGGAGATCGGGGTAGAGATCCGTAAAAGTGACACATGAGTTGCAAGTGATTGTAATGAAAGACAATATGAATATACACACCAGTTTAAGTACTTTTCCATCCTCACTGAGCCCCGTGGTCACGGTGGGCATGTTCGACGGGGTTCACATCGGGCACCACAGCGTCTTGCAGCAGGTTGTCAGGCTGGCAGAGGAAAGCGGGACTGAAAGTGTGGTGGTCACCTTTGATCCCCATCCGCGACATGTGCTGGATTATCAGGCCGACGTCTTTAAAATCCTGACGACGGTCGACGAAAAGGC
Source organism: Bacteroidota bacterium (assembly GCA_022709385.1). Taxonomy (GTDB): domain Bacteria; phylum Bacteroidota; class Bacteroidia; order Bacteroidales; family CAIXZF01; genus JAKLIX01. The sequence goes on from JAKLIX010000021.1 coordinate 55,526, forward strand.
GAGGCTGATGGAGGATATCGGGATACAACACCTTGTGGTGCTGCCTTTTCACCTGGAACTGGCTGCGATGTCGCCCGAGGAATTCGCCATCGGTGTTTTGGTGAACGGGCTGAATGCCAGTCATATCGTCATGGGGCCCGATCATCACTTCGGCAGGAACCGGCAGGGAAGCCTTGAAACCCTGCGGGGGCTGGCAGAACAATATCATTTCGAGGTACATCAACTTTCACCCCAGCTGGTGGAAAACGCGAAAGTATCGTCAACCGAGATCCGTAAAGCACTTGCTGCGGGCGACCTGGACAGGGCATGGCTGTTTCTGGGCTACCCCTACCCCCTGAGCGGCAAGGTGGTGGAAGGAGATAAAATCGGACGGTCTATCGGTTTTCCGACACTGAACCTGGATGTACCCCCTGAAAAACTTATTCCCGGAAACGGGGTGTACGCCGTTCTCGCTGAATTCGGCCAGGCCACCTATGAAGGCATGTGTAACATCGGGGTCAGACCAACCGTGTATGGTGATCATCTGACAGTGGAGGTGAATCTTTTCGGATTCGACCGGGAAATATACGGAGAAACGGTCAGGGTTGCTTTCATGGAAAAGATCAGGGACGAACGGAAATTCGGCAGCCTGCATGAACTCAGGCTGCAACTCGAGAACGACAGGGAAACCGTGAAAGATGCCCTCAAAACTGAAGACTGAGCCTTACTTGCTCCTGACCCTGTAAACCAGAATATTAAAAAGGATGATGAAGAAATACCGGAGGTCGGTCAGGAAGGGCTGTTTCTCATAGGATTCAAGGTATCTTTTCTCAGAATCCATGATCTCCTGAAAACCGGCAGGCATGTCGGCATAATACGGCGGAAGCAGTCCGGGTTTGTGTCGTACCCTATGATTCTGAAGTTCAGGCGTGTACAGACTGTAATAATGCCTCGATAAAGGTCTCACCCCCACCAGCTTCATATTCCGCTTCATCAGCAGGTTAATCAGCATCGGTAACTCGTCTATCCAGAACCTGCGCATGAAACGTCCGAAAGTGGTTACGCGGTAATCATCCCGGAATTTTCCGTCCTTGTCCAGATTATTCTTGTCAAACAGGTAGTTCTGAAGGTATTCTGAGTAAGGATGCATGGTCCGGAATTTATATACCTCTATCATCTCGCCGCCTTTGCCTACCCTTTTCAGGCGGATGAGCGGGCCGTAGGTCGGGTTGTAATCATAGGCAGGTTCGCTGTTTCTGCGAACGACCCAGTAAAACATCTGGTCTATTTCCTGCTCTTCGACAATCTCAAAACCGCATGAGATCAGGCGGCCGAGAATTTCAGGACGGGTCAACACCCGGTTGTGTCCCCGGGTCAGCGAAAAATACAACTTCTTCAGGCCTCCGACCTTGGGCATCACACGGTTAATCGCAAAATCGAGTGTATACACCAGGTAATTCAATCCCCTGGGGTAGCGTTTAAAAATCCGTGCTTTCCGGATATCCTTGGTTTCGGCCATGCCGATAAACAGGCCACCGTCTCTGAGCCTCTCGTTGACTGCTTCGAAAAACTTGTTCAGATAGCGGATATCATTGACCCTGCGAAGATTAACAATATTATTGCAGTTCCCTGGAAAGCTCCTGAGGATATTAAACCGGGCAGTGGTCGAAACCAGGAAGTTGTTCTCGTCGTAGATATCCACGTGGGAGGAAACGAAATCACAGGCATTGCGGCCAATGAGTTCTTCCACCATTCTTCTGATATCCCGTCTTTCATGGTGAACCACATGGATATGACGGGAACGCTCCCGTTCTTCCCTGGACCGGGAAATGGTGTCAGGCAGGGATGTAATTTTTAACAGCCTCATAGCGCGTATCCTTCGAAAAAGCCTGCAAAATTAACTATTTTTCAGACACAATTGGATTAAACTGAATAAAATAAAACACATCACCGGACTGATATACCGAAAGGACACAGGAATGCGATGTGTGTTTCCAGCGTCATCGGTATACAGCGTCTTACTGAACATTGCTTCGATTATCACTAAGATTCAGTATAAACAAAACCAGGCGGAAATCGTTTGGCCGAACTTTACTACATTTACATTTTTTAATGAATTTTCCATGTTCCCCTTGAGAAACAGGAAATACCGGGCAGTTTTGCTGTCAATCTTTTTTATCTTCACCGGCTATGTTTATCCCGGCCCTGCAAGGGCGCAGACCATACCCGGGCCCGACGGGGAATCTGCCCTGCCGGCTTTTCTGGATGAAATGGCCGGTCTGCAGGTAATCACACTGAATACTGCCGTCAAACCCTACTCCAGGCAACTGATCTGTGAAAAACTACTGGAGATCCGGCAAGCCGTCGATGGAGGAAGCATCAGCCTGAATCACAGGCAAAGCCGGGAGTTGTCCTTCTATTTAAAGGATTACAGGCCGGAAAGCAGGACTTCCGGGCCTCAGCAGGGAGATGTTGACCTCTACCGCAGGGGCGGCCGGCTTGCCTTTTCTCTCAATCCGCCGGGGATCTGGCTTCAAAATGAGGACAGCCTTCCACCGGTTTTCAGCATGGTAATCAAGCCTATTGCCGGATACCGCCTGATTAGCAATCAAAACGATCAAATGTACCATCGCTGGCAGGGTGCCGGAATGTTCGGCTACGCAGGGAAAGGATGGAGTTACTATGCCGCATTGTGGGATAACAGGCACAGCAGGCCATTGGTAGCTGACAGCTTTCTGACCCCCGAAAAGGCTGCGGTTTATACCGGGGAAGGTGCAAAAACCGATTTCTTCGAAATGAAAGGAGGGATCGCCTACACCTGGAAATGGGGTCAGGTGGCCCTGCAGCAGGATAATCCGCAGTGGGGCGACAATTACCACGGCTCCAATATCCTGTCAGGCCGGACGCCTCCCTTCCCTTATCTTTCACTGAGGCTGAAGCCTGTTTCATGGATCGATTTCTCGTGGTTCCACGGATGGCTGGCCTCCGCCGTCATCGACAGCAACCGCTCCTATCTTACCGGCAACGGAACCAGGGTTGTTTACCGCAATAAATATATCGCCGCCAATTTTTTTACGTTCACCCCCGTAAAAAAACTCCAGGTTTCTATAGGTAACTCTCTGGTATACAGTGATGTAAACATACAGCCACTCTGCCTGATCCCATTTCTGTTTTACAAGGCGGCCGATCCGGGACTGTCGGATAATTCGAACCTGGCCGGCCAGAACGCCCAGTTCTTCTTCAACATCAGTTCCCGCAATATCAGGAACCTCCACCTGTATACCTCGTTCTTTGTGGATGAAGTCGCTTTCGGCCGGTTCCGTGATAAGGATGCCCACACCAACTTCATCAGCGGCAAGGCCGGTCTCCGGCTGGGCAATGTTCCCCTGCAAAATGTGTTTTTCACCCTGGAGTACACCAGGACCAATCCCATGGTGTACCAGCATTTCATCGAATCCCTGACTTATGCTTCTAACCGTTACAATCTCGGGCATTATCTCAGGGATAATTCCGATGAGACTTACCTGGCCTGCTCATACCGGCCACGCCGAGGCCTGATGATGCAGTTTTCATATACGCATGCCAGGCATGGCAACGACTACATCTATGGAAAAGATCCGGCGCAGGGATTGCCATTCATGCAAGAGATAACCTGGGAATCAACTACATATGAAGCCGGGCTCAATTGGGAAATCGTTCCCGGCTGGTCGGTCTTTGGCTGGTACCGTAAGATGTCGGTTACAGACAAAGAGAAAAAGTACACCGCAACTTTGTATCAGGGCAATACGGATACCTTTGAAACGGGTTTCAGGATGGGATTCTGATCAGAAAAGCCTGTACGGCAATGTCATTCGGCCAGCACCAGGATACGGTTATTGCTGACTTCAACCACCCCTCCCTTTACCGTGAATATTTTTTCATGTTTCTGAGGGTCGAGGATGCGGATCTCTCCATGTTTCAACACGGCAATCAGGGGAGCATGCTGGTTAAGGATCTCGAAAGAACCGTCCTTGCCGGGTAATTGCACCAGGCTGACCTCTCCTGTGAAAATGCTTGAGTCGGGTGTGATGATGTCGAGATGCATGGATGGATTCCGGAATTAGGTTGAGAACAGGTTTTACTCGCTTTCGGCAAGCAGTTTTTTCCCTTTTTCGATGGCTTCTTCAATGGTACCGACCAGGTTGAAGGCCGCCTCCGGATATTCGTCCACTTCGCCGTTGAGGATCATGTTGAATCCTTTGATGGTATCTTCGATGTTGACGAATACGCCGGGGATATTGGTAAACTGCTCGGCCACATGGAAGGGTTGCGACAGGAAGCGGGCCACACGGCGTGCCCGGTGAACCACCAGCTTGTCGTCTTCCGACAATTCATCCATTCCGAGGATGGCGATAATATCCTGCAGTTCTTTATACCGCTGCAGGATCTGTTTCACGGCCTGGGCGGTACGGTAGTGTTCCTCACCGACGACATCCGGGCTGAGGATGCGTGAGGTGGAATCCAGCGGATCGACCGCAGGATAGATACCCTGTTCGGCGATCTTACGGTTGAGTACCGTGGTGGCGTCGAGGTGGGCAAAGGTGGTGGCGGGCGCCGGATCGGTCAGGTCGTCGGCAGGCACGTAAACGGCCTGTACAGAGGTGATCGACCCCCGCTTGGTGGAGGTGATCCTTTCCTGCATAATCCCCATTTCGGTGGCCAGGGTGGGCTGGTAACCCACGGCCGACGGCATACGGCCAAGCAATGCCGATACTTCGGAACCGGCCTGGGTAAAACGGAAAATATTATCGATAAAGAACAGGATATCTCTTCCTCCGGATTGTTCGTCACCATCTCGGAAATACTCGGCAAGGGTCAGTCCCGACAAAGCAACACGGGCACGGGCTCCGGGGGGTTCGTTCATCTGTCCGAACACCAGGGTAGCCTGCGATTCAGCCAGTTCAGCCATATCCACCTTGCTCAGATCCCATCCTCCCTTTTCCATATCTTCCTTAAAGGCTTCTCCATATCGTATGACTCCGGACTCTATCATTTCCCTGAGCAGGTCATTCCCTTCGCGTGTGCGTTCCCCTACGCCCCCGAACACCGACATTCCCGAATATTTCTTGGCAATGTTGTTGATCAGTTCCATGATAATGACCGTCTTACCGACACCGGCCCCGCCAAACAGCCCGATCTTACCCCCTTTGGCATAGGGCTCTATCAGGTCGATCACCTTGATCCCGGTAAACAACACCTCCTTGCGCGTCGAAAGGTTCTCAAAGGTTGGCGGTTCCCGGTGTATTCCGTAGGTCTTCCCACCGGAAACCTGCGGTAAACCATCGATGGCATTGCCGATCACATTAAACAACCTTCCGCGAATGTGCTCACCCACCGGCATGGAAATGGCCTTGCCGGTTGAAAACACCTTCATCCCGCGGCGTAAACCGTCGGTGCTGTCCATGGCTACAGTCCTTACAGTACTTTCACCGATATCCTGCTGGCACTCCAGCACCAGCTTGCTTCCATCAGGCCTGGTCACTTCCAGGGCCTCATAGATATCGGGAAGATGGCTGTCTTCCTCAAAAGTAACATCCACCACCGGTCCGATGATCTGTGAGATCTTTCCGTGCGTTTTCGTATCCGTCATACTTAAATTGAATTTTTGACCTGCAAAGGTAGAGAACAATCAGGAAAGCAAAAAGTTTATATCCCCATATTCAATCCGAAACCGAACAACACCCGATTGCCATAATACATCGGCGATGTGTATCTTTCCAGGTTTTCCGCGGCAGTTCTTCCGTCGGCATTATATCCTTCAGTATTGATTACCTCAAGACAGGCATAAATATCCGAAAGGTACGACCAGCGCCAGGCGAGCTTAAACTCCCAGGATTCTGACGACCACACCTTGTCTTTAAAGGCCGGATACTGATCCACGGCAATCCCTTTCAGATAGGGATAATCATTGTACTTCAGCGCGTGGTTGTATGCCGTTTTGAGGGATATGAATGCCATGGGACGTAATGTCAGCCAAAGCCTGACGTCAACAGCATTATCCGTCAGGTAGTGGCCCAGCTGGTAGCGGTTCGATTCGAAACTGAGTTCAGGAACGCGGTGTTTGTATACCAGGGGCATGCTCCGGGTCCATTCCATACCCGCCTGCCAACCTTCAAACAACAGGTCGGTGAGGCTGAAACCCGCCTGGGTACTGTAAAAGTTATGCCTGCCGGGATCGCTGATACGCTTCACCGAAAACTCATCCACAAAAAGATTGGCATACAGATGCAGATGGCTGAAACGCCGGATGCTGAGGCTGGCATAGACCTGGGAATTCTGGTTGTCAATCCCGTGGGAAATCGTATGATCCACCGATTTATAAAAGAAAAAAGGAATAAGAAAAGCCGGCTGAACCGGGATGCCGGCATAGACCACCGAATTGCCGGCCGAAAGGCTGATCCCGCGTATTGGCTTTACAGTGAGCATATTGGCAGCAATGTACTTAGGGATGAATTTGGCCCGGTAGTCGCCGTTTACGGTAAAATAGGACCTTGCACTGTCGATCACTTCCGAGTGGAGCCAGCCATGGAAGTAGTTGAGCCGGATCCAGGCGGCCGGCCTGATATCCAGGGTAATCATGGCAAAGCTGGGCGTGCGCCCGGAAAAGATATTTGATCCGTAACGGCTCACTCCCCACTGCAGCCTGTCTTTCACAAGCGACAGGCTTCCCCAGCGGTTCGACAACACGATTCCTCCCCTCATCTCACTGAAATCACCTCCCTTGCGCCCGCCTTCATTCAGTTTGTAATTGCCTCCTTCCTCACGGGTAAGCCATCCCGGCTGTGAGAGCACGAAATTCCTCTGGTAATTGTCTCTCAGGCTGCCGTAGCATGCGACATGCCTGCCCAGTGCAGCCTGAAAGCTGAATCCCCCGCGGCTTTGTATAAAGAAATCCCTGCCGGAAAGCAACACCCGCTGCCCGTATACCGGGCGGACCGACAATTTGAAATCGCCGGCGGCAGCACGAATCTCCGGGTCGCGGATGTGAAAAACAAAGGGAGGATAGCGCAGGTTTGGTTTACGGATCTTCCGGCTGCAGCTGTCATTCCCGTGGCCAAGGGCCGCAGCATAAATGCAGGCTTCCTTCCTGACCCGCAGGGAGGCTGACTCCGGCCCAGCCTGCAGCAGCGAAGCCGCCTGGGTGTTCAGATAAGGCCTGATCGCCGGATCGAGAAGCCCGCTGTCGCTGTCAATCAGTTCCAGCAGATCCCTGAGATCATCGTCAGGCTCCTGCAAGGGCAGATTCTGGGCCCTGGCCGGGAGTAGCAGACCAAGAACCAGAACCAGTGCCGGCAGGACTATTTTCATTCAGTAAGGTTTATTCGACCAGGAATTTAAACTGCCTGCTATCGTCTTTCATCCTGACCTGCAGCATGTACACTCCGGCACCGAGTGCGCCGGTGTTGATCTCCAGCAGGGCTTCACCCGATTCAGGCACCAGGCTGTATCTGCCAACAGCCTGACCTGTGGTATTGATTACTGTGCACTGAAGCACCTGGTCTCTGAGCCCTTTGAAGCTCACAAACAGGTGATCGCCTGCAGGATTGGGGTAGAGGGCTGCGGTCAGGCCATCCCCAAACTGCGGCATCCCGGTACAGGCATCCACGTAGATGGGTTGTGTGGATGATCCTGAACAACCATTGAGATCGACAAAAGAGTATGTAATCAGGTAAGTCCCCGGTATCAGGGCACCCGGATCGAAGTACCCGTTACTGACGCCGTTACCGCTGTATGTTCCGCCGGCAGGACTGCCACCGCTGAGCTGGAAGGCCGGCCAGTTGATGCACACATTGCTGAATGCTGTCTGGGTCACCACGGGCGCTGGCAGCAGGGTGATGCTGAAATCAGGGGAGAGCGGACCTTCTCCGCACATATTGACTGCCTCTACCGTCACGGTGGCTGTACCGCTGTATGCCTGGTTCCAGAGGATGGTGGCGGTAGCTCCCGAACCGCTGATGCTGCCTGCGGACAGGGGCAAAAGGTACCAGTTGTAAGAGGTGGCTCCGGGAACCGGCACCAGGGTGACTGCGGTGGTGGGAATATTGTTGCAAAGGGATACAGGGCCCGATGCCACGGGAGCCTGCGCGGGAGCAGCCATGACGGTGATATACTGCTGTTTGGTCAGGGTGTCTGCATAGGTGTCGGTGGAGATGATCAGGGTGACATCATAGGTTCCGGCTGCAGCATAGGTAATGAGCGGATTTTGTGAGGTGGAAACGGCAGGGGTTCCGCCCGGGAAGGACCAAACCCAGGAGGTCGGATTACCTGTGGAAAGATCAGTGAACTGCACCCCGGAGCCTTCACAGATCAGGGTGGGCATCGCCGAAAATTCTGCTACGGGATCATCCCCGAGGATACCGAAAAAGATCAGGTATTCGGTCATCAGGTTTGCTTTGGTGGAGATCCCGCTGCCGTTGTTCAGGCCTCCAAACTCGTGGGAGGTTCCGATGGTCTTGTAAGTACCTCCGTCATAAGCGATTCCTGTTCCGTAAGCAGGGGTCTGGTTCTGGAAAATTTTAAATGCGGTAGTGCCTCCCACGGGGTTGAGCCGGTCGATATAGCTATTGCCTCCGGAATAGGAGAAACTCATGCCGGCGGTAAACGTACCGGCCTGACCGTTCAAGGTTCCAAGGTCACCGGATCCGTCCTGCAAACCGTCGATCTTAAACATGGGATGCACTGCGGTTTCATTGTCATAGGCCCAGGTATCGCCGCCTTCCATATACAGCCGCCCCCCCTGGTTGAGGTAAGCTGCAAGAGCCTGTCCTTCGGATGATGACAAGACATGGTTATTGGAATAAATCCCGAGGCAGACAAAGATGGATGAATACAGGTTCAGGTCGGATGGCATACTGGTCTGGTAATCGGCCGGCAATCCGAGTCCCTGGATGGTGGTGTTCATCACGGTTCCCGAACTATGGTCGGGGTCGAAATCCACGATGAGGATGGGTATTTGCCCGATGACGGTGGACAGGCTTCCGCTGCCGCTGATCCCCATGTCGGCGCTGAGATCAATCAGGAAGGACGCCATATGTCCGGCCGGAGTGAGGGCATCGGCAGTGATGCTGAAGGAAGCCTGGGCAGTGGTAGCCGGTACGATGTTGCCAAAACCGGAAGTAGTGCTGTTAATGGTCACATAGGGATCGGTGGAGGAAAGGACGCCGCTGACGTTATAACATTCCGCCATGCCCGTATTTTTCACCACAAGGCTGATCTGTGCGGTTTCACCCGGATCGAGCTTGCCGTTGTTGTTGCCCGACGGATCAGATAAGCTGTATTGCAGGTATTGCAGGACAGGTGCATAGCCCTTGATGCTGAAATAACTCAGCCATGTTTCGGTTCCATCAGTGGCTGTCAGGGAAAAGTTCACCACATGGTTGTTCGGGATGTCGTCTGCAACTGTAAAGCCGAATGCATTGCTGACTGATGCCGTGGTGTTGGGCTGAATGTCGCCGAAACCGGCAAGAGCGCTCGTCAGTGTAACGTAAGGGTCTGTTGTACCAAGAGTTACATTGACATTAGCCGCCTGCACGACGCCCACATTCTTCATTTCTACGCTCAGCTGGATATCTTCTCCGTATTCCATCATCCCGTTGTTATTGCCTGCGATATCGTTCAGCACGATGTTGTTTTTCACTACATAGGGTCCGGAAGGCGGGATCACGGGTACCTGAGCCTCATATCGGTAGTAATTCTGCAGGGTCACCACCACATCCAGGTGGTCGGGAGGAAGCTGGGTTCCGGGGATGGTAATCGTAACCGGAGCTCCGGTAGCGGTGGCCGTTCCCAGGATTTCACCGTTAAGCGACACGCAGATGAAAGAGCCGGGATTTGCAGTCACATTGAAGGCAGTGACGCCGGTGAAAATGGTGGGGTCGTGAACCACGGTAAGCAACTGGGGTACTTCACTGTACACTGTCATAAAGGCGTCCCCGTGGTGGTGGAAAAGGTTATAGGTGACCTCTTTATTGGAAGGATTGTACGGCCATGAGGATTGTTCAAGAAAGTACTTACCGGCAGCATTTCCGAAAGCGGGAAGGATGCCTCTTTCTGCAGGAGTGCTTCCGTAGGCAGGCATAAACTCAGGCCACATATTATCATAAACGCCCCAGATGTAGGCATCATTCACGAATGAATAAGACACCTCGGAAGCGGCCAGGATACCCAGGGCCCCTGCAGGCTGCCCGTTATAGGTATAGCGGTGGAATTTCTCGGCAAAGCACTCTTGCGACCAGTTATATTTTCCGGTCAGGCAGTTCACCGACATGATATAAGTAAGATCGGTATTCGTGAGGCCGTCAATATCCGAATTGTGGTACTCGGGTTCACCCCATCCGGTTTCTTCGCCGTGGTCGCGGTGCTGCAACATAAAAGCGCCTTCATTCAGCGCATTGGTGACCATGGCGGCCGTACCGCCTGTCCAGCCGCCCAGTACCTGCGGTGTAGCCGGAATGTATTCCAGCCCGCCCGGACCGAAGTAGCTCAGCACCGTGGAGGTATTGCTGTTGGTAGACCAGGGATCCACACTGGGATTCCCGGAGTATACCGCATTGATACGTACCGGACTTTTACCCAGGCTGTGCGTCCAGAACCCGCCGATTACCTCGGAACAGATCTGGAACCAGCGCTCGGTCTGCCAGCCGAGGGCAGTGACGGGATGATTGTAAAAATCGGAATTAGTAGGGGGATTACGTTCATAATCAATGAATTTCCTGACCATCACCTCGAGCTGGGCTGCGTCCTGCGCTGTCATTCTCGCCATCACGATATCCGGCATGCTGTTGCCGTCCACGTCTCCGAAAATATTATCCGAAACACAATAGCTGTCCCAGATGGGCGAGATGATGGTGTTGGCTGCATTGGTCCCGTAATCACCGATCAGCAGGCAGGCAACCGGAGGAATGTCCCAGGTATTGTATGCATTGTCGAGATAGCCTTCAATGGCAGCTACGGTATTGCCGCCGACTTCATCGAGGGTCTTGATGCCGGTCAGAATCCCCTGGCGCTGACGAAACAGTTTGATGCTGTCGGCCCATTGGCTGAAAAAAGGATCGTTGGGAACAATGATCAGGTATTCAAAGCCCACGTCCTCGGAATTCACCGCCTGCTTGTTATAGCTGACTTCAGGCAGTACCTGCGGATTGAGCAGCAGATCCTGCAGGAGGGGATCAAACCAGCGGCTCCTGAGCCTGTTGTCACCGACATGACCCGTACCGCCGATAAAATGAACTTTAAAACTGATATCCCTGTAAACCAGCAATTCCCTGCTGACCGGATTATACCGGAATGGCGTGCAGCCGATCATCACCACATCCACACCCCTGATCTTTGCGGGCTCAGAAATTGCCAGCGGCTGGGCGGGATAAAAGGCATCAGTACCATAAATAGCCTCATCCACCGGATAAACCATCTCTTTTTCGGTTTCTTTGGGTATGCGGGGAGCAGGTGCAATATCCACCCCCTGGATCAGTTCAGTCTGGTAATCAATTATTTCCAGCTGAACACTGGCACCGGCAGGAATGGCCAGGTAACGCCCGGTACCAGGCAGATTGGGAGCGCCCTCGTTGTTTGGAAGGAATACCCCGGGCAGTCCGACTGTCTTCCAGCTCCTTCCGTTGATCGTTACATCGTTCATCTCAAACTCAGTAACCGCAAACTGCAGCCGGATTCCGGAGGCATCCTGCTGCTCAATGCTGAAACCGGATATGGCCCGGCTGTCATTGTACGAAAACTTCTGCTGCGCTGAGAGCGGGCCTGAAAAAAGCAACAAGGCCGCCGCAATGGATAAGATACTTTTAATCATAGTTGTTGGGTTATTAAAATAATCATTTGAATCTCGCTGACATTTATTTTAAGGGAAAAAGGATCCGTTGACATCGCCGACACATAATCCTTTGATGTTCAATGTGATATTATCAAGCAGCCCGAGGGTAATGGCATTGGTTTCAAACACCCAGTCCCCGGCCGGGAAGGAACTGATGATCCCCACAAACCTTTTCTGCACATAGAAGGCATCGACTGAATTGATATAGCCGTTATTGTCAACATCGGCAGCTTCAAGGTTCATGCCGCTGAGCGGGCTGAGTCCCACGAAATGTTTCAGTATCATCAGGGCATCGGACGAATTGCCTCCACCCCAGGGAGCAGTGCAGGAGGCTTTGATCTCATAGGTTCCGGGGAGCACATTCTGAAAGTGGTATTGTCCTGCGCTGTCTGTTGTTGCGGTGTACATTGTATCACCCTGCTGCATCAGGCAAAGCATGACATTTTCCATGGGAGACAGGTTGTTGTTAAAATAACGGATGTTTCCCGCCAGGCTGTTTCCTCCGGTAACGGTAAGCACGGAAGTATCGGGGATACAATTGGGTCCGCTGACGATGAGCAAGACGGGACCGGTTTGGGCCAGGGCGGTGTCAATACAAAGTGTCACATGGCCGGTACTGTCGGTAATGCCTGAGGCGAGCAAGGCGGTATCGGCCAGGATGATGCAGGTCAGGCCTGCGGCAGGGCTGCCCGATGTGTCACATTGCACCAGGATGCAGGGGTTGGCCATGGGGATGGTTGCGGGATGTGTCACATCGAGGCTGAGGGGGATCTCTGTCCAGATGGACAGGGCCGGATCACCCAGCAGGTTGCAGCCGTAGAAGCACCAGCGCAGGGCGCCTTCCTCCCACTGCCCCGGCGCCGTAACCCAGGGAGCCGAGCTGATTTTCGACTGGCTGTGGGCCCGGCCGGCATCTGTAATATTAACGGCATACAAGGCGTTGACAAATTCGCGGTGCAGGTGCTGGGAGGGCCCTTCCGTCTGCCCTTCATTGAACCATCCAAAACGGGAATTCCCGATAAAAGCGACTGCAAAATTATTGATATTCAGCATCTTCTCTGCAATACAGTCAGATTCGTCAAAGGCTGCACAATAACAGCCATGCGAATAGACCGGGACAAAGCCGTGGGTGGTTCCGTTCACCTGGCTGAAATTGGCATTCGTGATGGCGGAATTGCTCATGCGCATCAGATAGTTTGTACTTGCATGGCCTGCGTGGTGCAGGAAGGAAGTTCCCTGGTTGATCAGGTTCCTCAGCATCAGGGCGGTCCATTGCGAGGGCAGGTCGCGGTCGTAGAGGGTGGTGGTATCGTGCCAGGCGGGGATACCGTCGGTGGCGTATCCGTTCACATTGTGGAAACCGATCAGCAGATCGAGGTAATCGCCGCCCCAGGTTTCAGGATTCTCCCAGAGTTTTTCCCCTGCCATCAGGGGTCTGCGGAAGTCGCCTGCAACCGGCTGATGCTGGTACATCAGGGTTTTCCCGATGGCATTCTGAAGCTCTGCCACACTGCTCACGCAAAACCTGCCCACGGCAAGCTCCGGCAACAGATCTTCCTCTCCCGGTTCGCCCCAGAGGTTGTCGCCGTCGGTATTCCAGTTGCCGTCGAGGGCTGCATAATAGATATCCGCCGGGATGTTGTTATCGGTATAGCCCGAACCCGACTGTACGTAGCAGTACATGCCCCTGAAAGGGACATGCTCCGCATCGCCGGCAAGCAGCACATACCGGATATCATGTTGCTGGTATTGCTGGATGATACAGTTCCGGATTTTCTCCGGGTTGTCGGTTCCCGGGTAGGCAGCCAGGATGGAGGGTACCGCCATCACCTGTGTTTTCATTCCCCTGGCACGGAAGGCACTTTTAAGGGCATCGAACTGCCCCAGGAAGAGCTCCGGGGCAATGATCAGCACCTGATAATCCCAGGCATTGTCGATGGCAGGCGGATCAATCCAGGGAAGGTTCTCTTGGTTCTGAACCAGTTTGCCGATCTGGAATCGCTGCTGCTCCGTAAGCCCCTTCCCTGCCAGACCCGGCATCCCCGAAGGTTCCGTATAAACCCTGATCCTGACCCTGCTGTAATACTGAAGCTTACGCTCCGCAGGGAAATATACCACAGGGGTAAAGGTACAGAGGGCAATGGCGTTGCCATAGAGGTACTGGGTGGTCAGAATGCCGGTAACGCTTGCAGGGTAGGGTCCGGCCTGGTTGTATACCGCTTTATCATACAGAAATTCATGCCTTTTTAAATCACTGAGCGGCCGGTCGGGCTGTGAAGGCCACAGCAGATGCGCACCCGGTATTGTCAGCAGATCTTCGCCCGTGAATTCGATACGGACAGCCCGCTCTCCTGCAGGCAGCAAGAGGCTGACCTCATGCCAGGGCAGGGCCGGTTGCCCCGGCAGGCCCGACTGTTGACAGCCGTTCCATGCGACAGAGGTATAAGCGCCACTTCTTTGCAGTTCCGGCGCCGGAAATTGATAGGTTTTCTCCAGCATTCCGGCAGACAGCCGGACCTGAACCATGAGAAGGGAAAGGGAAAGAATAAGGATATAACTACTGTATTTCAATGACTTATGTGTTTTCATCGGCGTGTTGTTAGCATAAAGACAAATGTTAGGGAAACAGGTTGTCCCTCATTGAAGATACAAAGATGAGGATATTTTCATTTACCACGGTCTGTTCAATCACATCAGGCCATAATTCCCTATCAGATCTCTAATAGCGGATGTATACGGCCCGGTCCTTCCGGCCGGCAGTGGTTCCGTCACACATGACAATCACACCACAGAATACTGTCGTTTCAGTTCAAATTTTCACCGGCTGAGGGCATTGGTGTGGCAGAAGGCAGCTTTTCATTGTGTATTTTGGGTTTCATTAACCCATAAAAGGCCAATCCTGTCAAGACGCCATATAAAACCGCTCCCAGAATAAAACCAAGGCGGCCGAGATAGGACGATAAAATGAAAACGGCCCAGCCAAATGTACTTGCAATGATCCAAAAAAACCTGTTCCTGTAGAATGGTTTTAGCAATCTGAACTGTATCATACCCGCAATGAAGCCCGCCAGTGCAAAAATCAAGGCTTCAGGATAATGAACATTCGTATTAAAGATGTTTATCAGTCCTCTGCAAATTTCCAGCTTCCACAGGACAATTCCGGCCACGGATTCGGCCAAAACGAACCCAATCATCAACGACCATACCCAGAAAACAGACAGGCTGATATGTTGATGTAACAATTCCCATTGCAACCAGGCTGTACCCAATGCCAGGATCAATCCACTGCCCACGTGCATCACGGCATTTGATAAATAGGTTCCGTCGTCAGCCATTGAAAATCCAAAGGCGTCATGGATAAAAAGCAACGCAACGATACTGAGAAAATAGCTGACGAATATCACCCATGTATGGTGTAAAGTCCATCTGGAGAAATCATTAAGTGTTTTCATTAGTACATCACATTAATTTCAATGTTCAGTTGCCTGCCGGTTGTCAGACTGATAAGCAGCTTCGCATGTGGATTTCGATTCATTTATACTCATACTTGACAGGTTTGCGCATGCAAAGCTGTTTAGTATGAGTAATGCCGTACACCGCTATAACATAAATTTTTCGCAAACCCATTCCGTGTCGGTATAAGTTAAGGTCAGCACAGCTTCCTGCCTGGTCACAAAGATCGCACAGGGTTCTGATTATGGTGTGCAGGTGTATTTTATACTCATACCTGACATGTTTGCGCATGCAAAGCTGTTTTTATGAGGAATGCCGTGCACTTAACTGTTGTGTGTTTTTTGCAAATCCATTCCGTGCCGGTTTAATAACACCATATTGCATCAAAATTAATAAAATACTTTCAGATTATTTCATTGAATAAACCAAAACTGCTGATAATTCAAAGTCACCTTCCTTAAATCTTCTTCAAATGTTACTCCTCCCCTGAATGGGGGAGGCTGGGAGGGGGCGCTTGCAAGTTGTACCGAAGCCTGCGAGGAACAACT
>JAKLIX010000022.1 GCA_022709385.1 Bacteroidota bacterium
ATATTCCCAATACTGCGCACTGTAGGTATTTCCAACCCCCGCAATTTTCCATCTTTTCCTGTCCATTCATTCCGAACCCGTACTTATCCGAAGAATAGGAACGTCCAGGCATGAGCATCCCGCCAACTGACTATTCCGATGAATCAGCGCCACCATTCCGGCGCAATCAGCGCCACCTGAACCTGGGCGGATTTGTATGGCAATATTAGGCAAATTTTTCTTGTTTTTTCTTTCTTAAAGAGTCTCCTTTTAAATCAAATCGATGAGCATTTCCTGCCAATCTGTCCATTATTGCATCAGCAATTGTATTTTCACCGATATACTCATGCCATCTGTTAACGGGTAACTGGGAGGAGATGAGTGTAGACCGCTTCCCGTAGCGATCCTCAAGGATTTGCAAGAGAGTCAGCCGGGTAATTTTATCCAGGGGATGCAAGCCAAAGTCGTCAAAGATCAGTAACTGAGTTTTTTCAATCTGGTTTAGCAACTTCAGATAAGTTCCGTCTAGTTTTGTCTGGGTAACTTTCTCGAGGAATCTGCTCATCCCGAGATAGAGTGTCTTATATCCGAAAGAGCAGGCCTGGCGGCCAATAGCGCAAGCCAGGTAACTTTTCCCGCAGCCAGTGGCACCAGTGATTAAAACGTTTTCAGAACGTTCAATGAATCCGCAGTCGGCGATCTTGATTAACTGATCCTGAGTAAGATTGCGGGTTGCATTACAGTACACCTGTTCAAAAACGGCGTTGTAACGCAGTTTACTGAGTTTAAGGTACGCCTGGGTTTTTAGGTGTGCCCGGTGCTGAAGTTCTGCTTCAGATAATCTGGCCAGGAACTGGTGGATCGATGGTTGATCCTGGACTGGCAGGGATAAGACTGCCTGGTAGGCATCAGCCATACCGATAAGTTTTAACTGTTTTAACTGTTCTAAGGTGGTTTGTGTGTTCATAATTGCTTTATTTGGTTAATTGTATGCTTGTGGTCCTCTGAGGTTTTCATGATCATCGGGTATGGAAGAAAACAGGTTCTGATCCGGGTCAACGGTATCCAGGTTGTTTGTGAGGATGTTATCAATCAGACGGTAGTTTACTCTCGAAGCTTGCAAGGCACGACGGCACGCATTTTCAAAACGATCCTTCCCGTAATGCTTTGACAGTCTTATCAAGCCAAGACAGGCATTAAAGGTTTGTTCGGTAAAGGTTCTGGATTCAAGTATTCTATTAAAGATCTGACGGGAGCACTCCCCAAGTTCTGTGGCTTGTTTTATAAAGTAATCCGCATCCCAGCCCTTGACCTCCCCATACTTTCGGTGTTTCACCGGCATATGCTCCTGCAGGGTTGTGTATCCGTGTTTGCGGTAATTGCGTTTGTGGACAGCTATCCTCTGTAAACCAAGATAAACCTCTACCTCGTCCGTATCGTAAATGAGTTTTACCTGTTTGCCAATGTATTGATAAGGAACACTATAGTGATGCCAGTCTTCACCCAGGGTAACATGATAGTTCCTCTGCACTTTGGCCGAGGCTGTGTGTTTAATTACGAACGGTTCTTGCGGTAATCGATTGAGAAGTGGCTGCTCCTCGGTTTTGAAGAGGTCGTATCTACTGAAGGTGCGCTTCTGTAAAGGGCTTCGTACATGAATGTCAAGTTGTATCAGGATGTTGTCATTCAACTCAGCCAAACTGTAAAACAGCTTGTCCCTCAATGGGGCGTATATGCGCATATAAGCCAGGTGTACCGTATTCTCAACCGTTGGCTTATCCTTTGGTTTACCAACCCGGGTTGCTATCAGGGTAGTTCCATTGTGTAGAGCCCACTGCTCACAGAGTTCTGTAAAAACAGGCTCATAGCGATTACTCTTCTTAACAACCTGTTTCATGTTATCGCTCAGAACCATCCGGGGTACACCCCCCAGGTAGGCCAAACAACGGCCCAATGCAAGAAAAAGGTGTTCCTGTCTGGCTGAAGCCAGGGCCTCAACGTATGCGAAGCCGCTGAACGGAAGTACGCACACCAAAACCGGGCATGTAATCACCTCTCCTGTTGAAGGGTCAAGGTAAGTCAACGACTTACCTGCAAAATCAATCTGCAGCACCTCACCGGGTTGATGGGTAAAGTGCATTGTTGCTGAAGATTTTATTTTGTGATCAGCCAGATGTTCACAGAACTGTGAATAACTGTAAGCCCCTGGTATTTCCTTTCTGTACTCCTCCCATAACAAAAGCTTGGTAACGCCTGTTTTAGTGAGCTCAGATGAAAAATAATCCATCCGGCTTTGCAGATACTGATATCGCCCGTCAGGTGCCGGATCGCGGTTTTTCGAATATAGCAATGAGCCAAGTTCTGCGTCCCCAAGCTTTGCAAGCCTGGAAAGATCCATCCCTGTTTGCATAATTTTCAAGGTGTAATCATCAATAGTATGACGGCTTGAATGCAATAGGCTGGCGATAGCACGCTTCGAGTAGCCTTGCGAAAGAAGTTGTAAAATGCGTCGAATCTGTAACATTGTAATGGGTTGTTTTGCCATAGTACCTCGTTTTGGGCAAGGTACTTTATGTTACAAATCCGCTTTGTTCAAGTGGCGCTGATTCTGCCGGAATGTCAGGTCAAAATCAGGTACTCCTTGCTCCAAAATCAAGCACCAACCCCCCATGTTTGGGGTGGCGCTGATTCGACCGGAATGGTGGCGCTGATTTGACCGGAATGGGTGGCGCTGATTGGGCCGGAATATTCACCAACAGCCCCCTCCCGACCTCCCCCACCCGGGGGAGGTGTTTCTGTTCCCTTTTGAGTTCGCCTTGTTACTTTGTAAAAGCAACTCAAGTCTATCCCTGCTGTGAGTGAAAGCGTAGTCAAAAAGTATTTATTTATTTCTTGTTCTGTTCTCATTGAAACATATGGGTAAGCCTCCCCTGGGTTGGGAGCCTGTCCCGATGAACAAAGTGAACCGAGAAGGTTTGGAGCGGCCAGTGATGGATCAACTCCTCGGAAAACAGCAGATTTCAGGTCATAGTACCGTGCCCCGTAATAGTACAAGCTACTTTGACTTTGGTTCTGATTCACCATTCATTATTTCATTTTTTAACGACTCATTAGATAGTTTTAAGTCAATATTCAGTCCTTCTTTGGCTAAAAATAAAATGAATTCTCTTTCTTTTTTTGATCTGATATCTTCAGAAATGAAAACATATTTTTTGAAACCGGAACAAAATAAAAATCTCTTCTTCTCATTACTTATTATTGTAATTTGAGGAATAGAGCCAGATCCAGTGTAAGAATAAAATACTATTTTTTGTATGTTGATATACGGGATAACTATTTTATTCTTTCCGGTAACCCAATGTATTTTAATTGGATAAGTAATAAATAATTTCCTTTCCTTAAACTCTAGAATACAATAGAAATATGACAAGAAAATATATGAAATTATTGCTCCAATAATTATTTGCCAATAAATATTGTGAAGTGTTAATTTAATTAAGAAGAAAATCAATGCAAAAATAAAAGGAACTGTCCTTAATGGGAATACAATACTTTTGACAATGTAGTTCATGGCCTTCTTGGTTAATTCAGCATTAAAACATATTTACTTCTCTGTTGCAATTTGCTTAATAACTTCTGTGCCAATATCTAATGCTTTTTCGGCTTTACTTGGATCCTTCACTAATCCAGATACATTTGAGCCAAAGTTGAAAAACGAAAATCCTGTTTTAAGATCACCAATTGTTTTCTTTGCAGCTGGGGAATTGCAAACTTGTTGTAAGGAACTTTCTCCATTTGAATTAGTCCCAATATCATCAATACTATTAACTAATTGCAAGCCTAACCCAACAGTAGCGACTACTCCAGTTTCAGCCATTAATCCAACTCCTGCAGTCATTACACCTATAACACCGCTTGCAACTGCCGCATCTTGCCTATCAACCCTGCCCATATTGGCTCCATCATGCCCGCCTTCTAGCTTATTATCAAACTGAGCAAATGAATGACAAAGGTTTCCCAAAACACTTCTTTGATCCTCTTTGGTTGGTAAAAAAACTTTTGATTCGCTTACACTTACACCATTAGTCGAATAATTCCTATCCACAGATGCGTATTTCATACCATTAGTACCTTTCCACTTATGAAATTCACCTCCATTTTTTCGCTTGAAAGCTCTTGCTTCCCGAACATTTGCATTTTCCCAAGGCCATTTTCCGTCAGGGTCTTGAAGCCTTACAGGATTATTCAGACAATAAGTGAAAGGAGAAATCGAAGGAGTCCTATCACTTAACGGGTCAACCCCCAGAAACACAGACGTTTTCGGATCATAGTACCGTGCCCCGTAATAGTACAACCCGCTCTCCTCATCAAGCTCTTTGCAGTTAAATTTATAGGGACTGATCCAAGTCTGGGCTTTTTCATCGATCAGGACTTCTCCGAAGGGCAGGTAATCGACATGCTGATATGGTGTTCCATCAAATGCGGTAATGAAGGAAGTGCTTCCCAGGTGATCAGGGTGGAAGAAATACATACCGGTTTCAGGATCATCCCGGTGATTCTGTAGTGAGAGGAAGCTATACAGGCCCGACGACATCACAAAGGTACCGGGCTGCCCGCAACTGTCAAGGTCGTCCAGTACCATCTGCTCATTCATGGTCATTTTACTGTCATTGTCCTGTTGCGAATTTACATCAAATCCGCAGACCCAGTCGAAAAAATCTGTTTCATTCACCATGTGACACATGGAGCCCAGGTCGGGTTTTATCATATTTTAATGAATAGCTTTTCTGGTTTTAAAAAATTCTTCAAGCTAACATACTGGTTATGTAGCTTTTGCAAGATCAATCCTGCATGTGGCACATCAGGGGTTCATGTGCCACATGGCAACTTCTACTCCACCCCAGTACGCTCTTTTTACTTTTCGCTCAGGCCGCGGGGCCTCGGATTGGCGCCGAAACCGGGAAGCTCCCCCGGTTCCCGCAAGCGTGAACCTCAGTCCGCTCCCCCAGGTTTCTCTGCCAATCCTGGAATCGTTTTTTCTGCAATACCTAATGAACACATAAATGCGATGTGTGTTCCCAGATTCATCGGTATAAAGAATCTAAGCGAAAATTACTTCGCATTTTCACTAAGATTCTGTTTAAACCATTTTTCTGCATTTGGTCTGCGGTGCGGGCAGCCAGGCCAGCAACAGGGTTGTCGTTTACCCTCGTTTAATTCTTCAAGCATACGGTCTATATGTTCCGCCCTTGTCACGGTTTTTTTGACTGTTGTAACCCAGCAAATCCATTCGTTACGCTGAATGGGTGTAAGTTGATTCCATTTCATAAGAACGGCTGGATTGGAAGCCAATGCGCTTTTCATGTCCTCCGGCACTTCATGAAGTATTCCATTGGAAATTTCGCTGGTCTTATTTGGATCCATGTTGTTGCTTTTGCATATTTGTCATGTTATTATACCGACACGGAATGAGTTTGCGAAAAAATTGCGATTCAAGGGTGTACGGCATTACTCATACTAAACAGCTTTGCATTCGCAAACCTGTCAAGTATGAGTATATAATCCGAAAGCATACAATCGTGAGCATCTGGTTAAGCGGATGTGAAGGCCCGCAGGGTTTTTTGTACAAAATCGTCTGATGATATTTTCATCGATTTGTCAGGGAGTTCATGATGTTTTCAAATCGGGTGTTGCTGATGGGATGGTGACTGATGAGTTTTCCATTTAAAATCATCGCAAAGCTACCGAATGGACTGGGAGTATTTTGGGCCGCCTGGTGATTCTGTATCTCAATTAACTGAGTTTTAATCCTATATTTTTTTTGAGCCGTTTCCAGAATGGCTATCACATTCTTCTCCGTATACGGGCACTGGGGCGATCTGAATATCGTCAGACCCTTTTGATATTCAGTAAAGCCGGTTAAGATTTCCTGGTTGAAGGATGGATATTGATCGTTGTCCTTAAATTTTTTTACCATCAACTCGAAATCTGGTTTGGCTTTCTCGACGGGTACAAACCCATTCTTTATAAATATTTCACTGCCCGCCATGAAAGAGCCTTTTCTCGTAACCACAGTAACCCCCTCCAATTTCAGGGCTTTCGCATCATCGATGCACTCCGATATCAAGGATGAAGCCAAACCTTTCCCTTTGAAATCCTTTCTGAAACCCACAAAGATGCAGTGAATGAACATGAATCCCCTTGCGCTGACAGGTCTGTGCGCAAATTCACCCGGGATGTATTCTATCATTCCCTGATATCCTCCTGTGGGAGAAACTACTACCTTTATTCTTAAGCCTTTGGGATAATACCCTGTGAACCATTCCAACTTTGCCCTCAGCTCCTTATGCTTAGCAATGTCCTTATACCCACAGACGCCAAATTCTGCAAAGTTCTCCGGAGTAAGGTCCACAATGTTGAAGTCGTTCATCGGTTCATTTCATTTGGTTCATACCGAGGAAAACAGGAATGCGATGTGTGTTTCCAGATTCATCGGTATAAAGAATCCTACCGAAAATTGCTTCGCATTTTCACGAAGATTCAGTATATTAATGCATGGTAACCGGTCAGTAAAAACAAGATCACGCTTAGACTCCCCTTGGCATCAGTCCGGGAACAAAGATATGCACAAACTCATTTCGATGGTGTCAGTGTATTCAATAAGCATCAGTCTATCCGGGCATATTGAAAATATGCTTACATTTGCAGCATCTTTCCTTAAAGAGTTAAATAATTTATTATCAGACACTTGAGTAATTATAAAGCGAATCTGCCATTGGCGGCCTTTGCGGGACTACTGCTGGTACTGCTGACTTCCTGTATTCCGCAAAAGCGGATCATGTACCTGCAGGACCGCGACGGGGGCGACACTGCGAGGGTTTTTGACCAGGCGGCCAGCCGGGATTACCGTCTTCAGCCCGGGGACAATCTTTACATCCGGGTGATCGGCCTGGACGAGAGCGCCAACGGCATGTTCAACCTGGCCCCGGGCAGCAGCGCCGTGAATTACGGCAATAGTGAAGCGGGGCTGTACCTGAGCAGTTACACGGTAGATCCGGCCGGCAACATCCGGATGCCGGTGCTGGGCAGCATCAATGTAAAGGATAAGAGTACGGAAGAGGCTGAAAGCGCCGTTCAGCAGGCGTTAGACATGTACCTGAAGAGCAGTACCGTGGTGATCAAACTGGTGAGTTTTTATTATACCGTGCTGGGGGAAGTACGCCGTCCGGGGCGTTATCCTGTGTACCAGCCGCGGCTCAGCCTCTTTGAGGCGATCGGGGAGGCCGGCGACCTGACTACTTTCGGGAACAGGAACAAGGTGAGGATCATCCGAGGAAACAGCGGCAGAACGGAAGTGCTGAACGTTGATCTGACCAGAAAGGACATCCTCAGCTCGCCTGACTTCTACCTCAAACCCGACGATATCATTTACGTGGAACCATTGCGGGCAAAGGGGCTGGTGTTTGAAGCCTTCCCTTACACCCTGATCTTCTCCACCATCACCACAACCCTGCTCATCCTCAACTTCCTCAAATAAAAAGCAGTGGATCAGATACCCAAATATCATCAGGAACCCAATGTGGACTTCAAGCTGATGCTCCATAAAATGATCGCCCACTGGCCATGGTTCCTGCTTTCGCTCCTCATTTTCATATCCGCCGCTTTTCTGTTCAACCGCTATGCCAGGCCGGAATACAGGACAGGCTGCACCATCCTGGTGAAGGATGACAAGGCTCAGGCCGGCAGTATTCTCAGCGACATCGACCTGTTTGCACCCAAGAAAAACATACAGAACGAGATCGGAATCCTCCGCTCCTATTCCCTTGCGCGGAAAGCGGTGCAGGATCTCGACCAATACGTATCTTACTTTGTGGGAGGAAGAATCCGTTACAGGGAGCTGTACAAGTTGTCGCCGTTTACCGTGGTTTACGACAGCTCCAGTCTGCAGGCTGTCGATATGCCGGTGTATATCAGAATCGTCGACAACAGCAAATATGAACTGGAAATCAGGGAAGCGGACGAGGTAAGCGCGGGCATACCGGAAAACGACAGCGGAAATCCGAAACTGATCAGCATCCCGGCCAGGGTCAGAAAAACACTTGCCTTCGGTGAGACATTCAGGACGGATTATTTTTCGTTCCGAATCCTGCTGAATGAAAATTATGATGCCGCTGAGCACAAAGGCGGCAGTTTCCGTTTCCATTTCAACACCCTGGACCGGCTCAGCCGCGAAGTGATGCAGATCTCGGCCGAACCGATCAACAGGGAGGCCTCTATCCTGCAAGTCACCTATGTCAACCAGAACGCCGGCAAAGCGGTGGATTACCTGAACAAACTTGCCGAAACCTATATCCGGCGCGACCTGGAAGAGAAAAACCAGAAAGCGGTGAATACCATCAACTTCATCGACGGTCAACTGCTGGAAATCACTGATTCACTGGGGCTGGCGGAGCGCGAACTCCAGGATTTCAGGGCCGAAAACAAAATCATGGATATCAGCACGGAAGCCAATGCGGTATTCCAGCGGATCAACGAACTGGAGAAGGAGAAGGCGGTTGAAAAACTAAAATCCAAGTATTACCACTATCTGATGGATTACATCAGGAAAAGCGCCGACCTGAAAAACGAGATCGTGGCTCCATCGGCCATGGGTATCGACGACCCGGTGCTCAGCAGCCTGATCGGCACTTTAAACCAGCTCATCCTGGAAAAGACCCAGCTCGGAATCAGCGCCACATCGAAAAATCCTTCACTCGACGCCCTGGAAAGGAAAATCGCTCAAACGGCCCGTGCACTGGAAGATAATATCGAAAATATCGTCAACCTCTCCAATATCAGCATTCGTGACCTGGACCGCAGGATTGGAGAGATCGAGGCCCAGGTGAACAAACTTCCGGGCACCGAAAGAAAACTGGTCAACATCCAGCGGAACTTCACCATCAATGACAGAATCTATACCTTTCTCCTCGAGAAAAGGGCGGAAGCAGCCATCGCCAAAGCTTCCAATATCTCCGACAACAGAATCATCGACTATGCGATGAGCACCGAGCTGGTGTACCCGCGGAAAAGCCTGAACTATATCCTGGCCCTGCTGCTTGCACTGATCATCCCGGTACTGGTAATCTACCTTCGCGATTACATGAACGACAAGATTGTGGAGAAAAAAGACGTGGAAAACCACACCAGCCTTCCCATCCTCGGGCATGTAATCCACAACAACAGGGACACCCAGATCGTGGTGGCCAAATATCCCAGGTCGTCCATCGCCGAATCCTTCCGTTCGGTCAGAACCAACCTGCAATATCTTGGCAAGGGCAGCGAAAAACTTAAGATACTGGTAACCAGTACTATGGTATCAGAAGGAAAAACTTTTGTTTCCATCAACCTTTCATCCGTTTACGCCCTGAACGGAAAGAAAACCGTTCTGCTGGGCTTTGACTTGCGCAAACCTAAGATATACAAGGACTTTGGCCTTTCCAACGCGAAGGGGATCAGTAATTTCCTGATCGGGCAGGCCGGGCTGGAAGACATCATCCAGGCTTCGCCGGTGGAGAACCTCGACATGATCATGGCCGGGCCCATCCCCCCCAATCCTTCGGAGCTGATCTCGTCTGAAAAGTGTACAGAATTTTTCAGCCTCTTATCGGAGCGTTATGACTTCATCATCATCGACACGCCGCCGGTAGGGCTTGTAACGGACGCTTTCCTGCTGATGGAACATTCCGACATCAATGTCTTTGTGACGCGGCAGCATCACACCAACAAAAAAGTGTTCGGATCCATTATCCGCGACATGGAGCTGAGGAAGCTGCCCAGGCTGACCATCCTGATCAACGATGTGAAACTCGGAAGCAAGGGTTACGGTTTCAGTCACGGCTCGGGCTACGGTTACGGCTACGGATATGGGTACGGCTATGGGTACGGTTATGGGTATTATGCTGAGGACAAGGAAGCGGATGCCGCAGGGAGCGGCTGGAGGCGCTGGTTTTCGCGCGGATAAGCGGCAAGGAAGGCGGGAATTATGGAAAGGATGACATTGAAACATATCAGGGAGCTGGAGGCTGAGTCAGTATTTGTGATCAGGGAAGTGGCGGCCCAGTTTGAGCGGCCCTGCCTGCTGTTTTCGGGAGGCAAGGATTCGATTGTGCTCACCCACCTGGCGCGCAAGGCATTCTGGCCGGCAAGGCTTCCTTTTCCGCTGTTGCACATCGATACCGGGCATAATTTCAGGGAAACGCTGGAATACCGGGATAATCTGGTTAAAGAGACCGGTGCCACGCTGATTGTGGGTTCTGTACAGGAGTCCATCGACAAAGGCAGGGTGACAGAAGAAAAAGGCTACAATGCCAGCCGGAACGTACTGCAAACCGTGACCTTGCTTGACACCATCGAACAGTACAAGTTTGATGCGGCCATGGGGGGTGCACGCAGGGATGAAGAAAAGGCCAGGGCAAAGGAACGTTTTTTTTCTCACCGCGACGAATTCGGGCAGTGGGATCCAAAGAACCAGCGGCCGGAACTCTGGAACCTGTTCAACGGAAAGAAGCATATGGGTGAGCATTTCAGGGTGTTTCCCATCAGCAACTGGACAGAGATGGACATCTGGCAGTACATCTTGCTGGAGCAGATTCCCATGCCGAGTCTGTATTTCACTCACAGGCGCGAGGTGTTTTACAGGGACGGGGTCTGGCTGGCCACGGCTCCGTTCATGATGCGCAAGCCCGGTGAGACAGCGGAAGTACGTCAGGTGAGGTGCCGTACCATCGGCGACATCAGCTGTACAGGGCTGACACTGTCCGAGGCCAACTCGGTGGAAGACATTATTGCCGAGACGGCAGCCACCCGGGTAACCGAAAGGGGATCGCGCTTCGATGACAAGCGGTCGGAAGCCGCCATGGAAGACAGAAAGAAAGAAGGCTACTTTTAAGCAGGAGATGTATGACAGGACAGGAATTCTCAAGTGCGGCCTATCTCGACATGGAGTTATTGCGTTTTACCACGGCAGGCAGCGTGGACGACGGCAAGAGCACCCTGATCGGACGCCTGCTGTACGACAGCAAGTCCATCTTCGAGGACCAGCTCGAAGCCGTGAAGAAAGCGAGCATCCTGAAAGGAAGCGAATATATCAACCTGGCCCTGCTTACCGACGGGCTCAGGGCGGAAAGAGAACAGGGGATTACCATCGATGTGGCCTACCGCTACTTCGCCACTCCGAAACGGAAGTTCATCATTGCGGACACGCCAGGCCATACACAATACACCAGGAACATGGTGACCGGCGCTTCCACCGCCAATGCCACCATCGTGCTGATCGACGTACGCAACGGCGTGACAGAACAAACCTGCCGCCATACTTATATCGCCCACCTGCTTGGCATTCCCCACCTGATTGTCTGCATCAACAAGATGGATCTTGCCGGGTACAGCCGGGAGCCCTATGAAAGCATCCGGTCTGCCATGACGGAATTTACGGCCCAACTTGGCTTCCGTGACCTGCAATACGTTCCGATCAGCGCCCTGGCAGGCGACAATGTGGTGGAAGCCTCTGAAAACATGCCATGGTATGAGGGAGGGACACTGATGCAAATCCTGGAAAACGTTGATATCGCTTCAGACCATAACTTCACCGACGCCCGTTTCCCCGTTCAGTGCGTAATCCGGCCCATGAGCGATGAATACCACGACTACCGGGCATATGCCGGCCGGGTGGCGGGAGGGGTGTTTGCCAAAGGCGATGAAGTGATCGTATTGCCCTCCGGCCTGCGGAGCCGGGTCAAATCCGTCGACTTCTTCACGGCATCACTCGAAAAGGCATTCCCTCCCATGTCGGTCACCCTCAGTCTGGAAGACGACATCGACATCAGCCGGGGCGATATGATCGTGAAGCCGGACCAGATGCCGCTTGCCGGTCAGGACCACGAGGTCATGCTGTGCTGGTTCAACCCGAAGCCCTTACGAACAGGGGCCAGGTATATCCTCAGGCATGCCACATCGGAGGTCAGGGCGCTGATAAAACAAATCCATTACAAGGTCAATGTCAATACCCTGGAACATGTCGGAGGCTGCACGGAACTGAATATGAACGACATTGCCTGCGTCGGTCTGAAGACGACCAGGGCCCTTTATTATGACCCATACCGCCGCAACAGGATCAGCGGCAGCCTGATTCTAATCGATGAAGCCACCCATGAAACCGTAGCGGCCGGAATGATCCTTTGTACTTAAACCATAACGCTTACATACCATGTACGGGAAATTCAAAGACTACCTGCAGCAGGAGATCGACAAGATCCATGATGACGGACTCTACAAGGAGGAACGCATCCTTACCACCCCCCAGGGCGTTCATATCAAGACAAGCCTGGGACTCGACGTACTGAACTTCTGTGCCAACAACTACCTGGGACTCTGCAACGACCCCCGGACCATGGCAGGCTCCAACATGGCCTTCTTCCGCTGGGGGTATGGCATGGCATCGGTCCGCTTCATCTGCGGAACACAAATGGTGCACAAGGAACTCGAAAAAAAGATCAGCGAATTCCTGGGCATGGAAGACACCATCCTGTTCTCTTCGGCTTTCGATGCCAATGGCGGGGTGTTTGAACCGCTTTTCGACGAGTATTCCGCCATCATCTCCGACGAACTCAACCATGCTTCCATCATCGACGGGGTGCGGGTGTGCAAGGCCCAGCGTTACCGTTACAGGAACAACGACATGGAGGACCTGGAGGATAAGCTGAAGCAGTCGAAAAATGCGCTGTTCAGGATCATCGTCACCGACGGGGTATTTTCCATGGACGGCATTATCGCACAGGTCGACAAGATCTGCGATCTGGCCGACAAATACGATGCCCTGGTGATGGTGGACGATTCTCATGCCACGGGTTTTGTTGGGCCTACGGGCAGAGGCACGCATGAATTCTGCAATGCCATGGGAAGGGTGGATATCATTACCACCACCTTTGGTAAAGCCCTGGGAGGGGCCTCAGGCGGTTGTATCTCGGGACATAAGGAGATCATCGAGTTTCTCAGGCAGCGCTCCAGACCGTATTTGTTCTCCAACTCCCTGGCACCTCCCATCGCCGGAGCTACCCTGGAAGTGCTGAACCTGCTGTCGGACAGTCAGGACCTGATCAACAAACTGAACGAGAACACCCGGCTGTTCCGCCAGGGAATTGAGAAAGCCGGATTCAGGATCGTACCGGGAACGCATCCCATCACCCCGGTGCTCTTTGGTCATCTGCCCAATGATGCAGCCATCGCCCAGCAGTTTGCAGCGGAATTGCTCAATGAAGGCATTTATGTCATTGGCTTCTCCTACCCGGTGGTTCCGCGCGGGAAAGCGCGCATCAGGGTGCAGATCAGCGCTGCGCACAGCAAGGACAATATCGCTTTCGCGATCGAGAAATTCGTGAAGGTGGGGGCGAAGCTGGGAGCAGTGTAGGAAAACGTGTGCACGTGTGTACGTTTGCACGTGTGCACGTGTGTACGTTTGCACGTGTGTGCGTGTTTACGTTTGCACGTGGGTGTTTTGTGCTGTGTGGCGGATGGAAGGAGGTGATGTGATTTTTTTTCTGAATCCTTTTCCGGAATAATAATTAACATTATGTTTGCAGTGTTAAATATTTATACTGCTGTTAGATGGAAAAGAAAGATTTACAACAGGCACGAATGAGATCATATTTCATTGATGCCACTCGGGAAATCCTGAAGGGAGAAGGGCTTAAAGCTCTGAGTGTAAGAACAATAGCTGAAAGGGCCGGATATTCTTACGCTACCATGTACCATTATTTCAAAGACATCAGGGAACTGATATTTTTATGTGTGCAGGACTTTCAGGCGGAATGTGCCACTTACGTGCAGGAAGAGACCAGGGACATTGTCAGGGCTTCTGATCTGCTGAAGGGCTGCAGCATTGCCTTCATGAAGTACTTTATTCAATACCCCGGGATATTCGAGTTGTTTTACCTTGAGAAGATGAATGCCATCGGGGGTCAGAAAGACATTGCCGTTTCCATTTACAGTTTTCACGACCGCCTTTGTGAGGAAGGATGGAAAAGATGGGCGGACGAAAACGGTGCAGGACCAGAGGTGGTGGAAAGGATGAAGGCCAGACTGAGGTATGCTGTTACCGGTATGTTGTTGTTTTACCTGAATCGCCGTCAGCCGGAAAGCTGGGAGGAGATGCATTCGCAGATGCATGCGGTGGCAGAAGACTGCCTGTCTTCGCTTTTATAAAAAAAAAGCCGGAAAACCGAAGAATTGTCAGTGTAACTGTTTATCAGCGAAGCATATAACTGTCAGAATGACAGCGAGCGCATTAGCTTGGCTGTGGTTTAGCGGCGGGGTTTTCTGAAATGCTGGCCGCCGTGTTTTTTAAAGGGTTCCCAGGCAGGAGCTTCTCCGAAGCGTAAAGGCAGGGCGGCTTTGTACACAGCTTTTCCGAGGAGCTTTTCAATTTTTGCGAAGTATTGTTGTTCCTGTTCGCCTATAAGGGTCATGGCCACACCTTCCGACTGGGCTCTTGCGGTACGTCCGATGCGGTGGATATAATCTTCCCCTTCATGCGGCACATCCATATTCACCACCATATCAATATCTTCTATATCGATTCCGCGCGAAAGCACATTGGTGGCCACCAGCACCTTGAGTGCCCTGTTTTTAAATGCCAGCAACACTTTCTCTCTTTCCTGCTGGTCGAGGTCTGAGTGAATTTCGCCGGCCTGCAAACCGAGTCGTTTCAGTTCGCGGGTCAGGTTTTTGGCTTTTTCTTTGGTGGAGCAGAACGCCAGGATGCTTTTACCTTTCTGTTCGCCCAAGAGATGAACCAGCAGGGGTATTTTCTGTCTTTCATAGACTACATATGCGATCTGGAGTACCCGCTCGGCGGCTTTGGCAATGGCAATGCTGACCTCCACCGGGTTTTTCAGTATCTTATCTGCCAGATCCCTGATCTCGCGGGGCATGGTTGCAGAGAACATCATGGTTTGCCTGTCTTCCGGCAGGTAGGAGATGATCTTCATGATATCGCCGTAAAAGCCCATGTCGAGCATACGGTCAGCTTCATCGAGGATCAGGTATCTGAGGTTTCCGGCTTTGACATAATCCATCATCAGGTGAGCGATCATGCGGCCGGGAGTACAGATGACCACATCGGTACCACGGGTAAGGGATTCCATTTCACGGCCGAAGGCAGCCCCGGCGGTTCCCCCGTAAACAGCGATGGAGCTCAGGTGGGTAAAATAGGAAAGGGCGTCCATATGCTGGTCGATCTGCTGGGCGAGTTCGCGGGTGGGCACGATGATCAGGCAGTGAATATTGCCGGCCACATGGGGTTCAGTCAGCATGCGGTGCAGCACCGGTAACAGAAAGGCAGCCGTTTTGCCTGTGCCGGTTTGTGCCGAAGCAATCACATCCCGTCCACCCAGGATGGCCGGTATGGCCTGTTCCTGGACAGGGGTCGGGATTTCATAGCCCATGGCGGCAATACCTTCCATCAGGGCCGGGGCAAATCCGAATTCGTCAAAAGTCAAGGAGAATGGTGTTAAGGAATTGGGTCAAAGGTCAGAAAAAGTTTTGGATAAGCAGCCTGTGTTTTGGAAAAACTGCAACACTCCGGACGAATGCCTTATC
The DNA here is from genome assembly GCA_022709385.1 of Bacteroidota bacterium. Lineage (GTDB taxonomy): Bacteria > Bacteroidota > Bacteroidia > Bacteroidales > CAIXZF01 > JAKLIX01. The sequence continues at coordinate 15,613 of JAKLIX010000022.1, forward strand.
TTCGTACACAAGAATGAATCCTCCGGCCGGTCATAGCAATGCGAATACGGATCATCCGCTTCAACACAGGACAGATGAAGCGATTTACCAGGCTTATGTTGAAAGCGGAGATCCCGCACTGGCGGAGGAACTGTATAAGCGATACCTCCACCTCGTTCTGGGTGTTTGCTATAAATACTTAAAAGACAGAGAAGAAGCCCGTGACGCCTGTATGCAGGTGTTTCAGCAGCTGCTGATCAAACCGCAGCGAACGGCGATCAGGAGCTTCAGGGACTGGCTGTTCATCATCACCCGGAATCACTGCCTGATGGTCCTGCGGAAAGCAAACACGAGGGAAAAGTATCTCGGGGCGAGGTTTCATGAGTTGCAGGCTGAAATTATGGAATCGGCAGCCCGGATACATCTTTATGATGCAGATGAGCAGGAAAGAAGACTTTCATTGTTGAGGTCAGCCCTGGCGCGCCTGCCTGATGAACAAAGGAAGTGCATAGAATTGTTCTATTACGAAGACCTTTCATACCGGCAGATCAGCGAACAGACGGGTTACGGGCTCAAACAGGTGAAGAGCTGCCTGCAGAACGGCAAAAGGAATTTAAAAATCCTCATGGACCATGGAAAAGCATAAAAGCGGAGTGGAAATATTTTCCCCTTCGGGTTGTCTGACCCGGGAGGGGATGCAGGCTGTGGTTTCGGGGAATCTGGACGACAGTTTGCGGGAACTTGCTGAAAAACATCTTTCGGGATGCGAATTATGCCGTTTGGCCGTGGAGGGATATCAGGCTTTTGTTGAAGATCACGGAACACTTGCATGGGAGCAGGATCTGGTCCGCACCAACAGTCAGGTCAGTGCACTGGTCACGGCTGAAAGCCCGCTACCGGAAGAGGCTGGACGCAAACGCAGGCACAATATCATCTGGACCGGCGTGGCCGTAGCCGCCACCATTACCCTCTTCCTCGGCCTGGCCTATGTCATCCGTTTGTGGCTGCCGCTGCAGCCGGAACAGCTTGCGCAGCAGACTCCGCCGGCAGCGGAGACTGAAAATGTGCTTCCCGAAACAGAAATGCATGAGGACATGCCCCCGGCAAAACCTGCGGAGCCCGCGCCCTCCGGTACCCGTCAGACACCTCCGGCAAGTACCGGCAGCAGGGAGCCCAGGCTTGCTGCGAATGCAGTTGTTGCGGAAACAACGACTGCTGAGACGGACGCTACCACATCCGATCCACTGCTTCTGGATCCAGTAGCGACAAATCTGGCAACGACGGCCGGCACATCATACAGCGCTGCGCAGATCAACAGTTCAGGCACAGCCGTAAACCCGTTATCCGCGGATCAGGCAGTGACCAGTTCAGAAATCAAAGAAGTGCGGCAGGAGCACATCAAGGCTGTATCCACCATAGAAAAGAAGGCTTCGAAAGCCGGACAGCCCGGCACGGATGATGCTCCGGCAGTTTTTTATCTTGTGGAAGAGATGCCATCATTCCCGGGCGGTCAGGATTCGCTTCAGGCTTATCTGAACCGCCATATTCAGTACCCGCTCCAGGCCAGGGAGGCCAATATCAGCGGGACCGTCCAGTTGAGTTTTGTGGTTGACCGCAAGGGAAGGATCAGGGACATCACTGTTTTAAAGGGAATCGGGATGGGTTGCGATGAAGAAGCCGTCAGGGTAGTAAAAAACATGCCCCGCTGGCATGCAGGAAAACAGGCAGGGAAAACGGTCGATGTCCGTTTCACCCTGCCTGTCCGGTTTGAGTTATAAAGCTGCCCCTTGCCTAATCCGCTGCAAACCTCACCGGCAGCGTCATCTTCACCCTTACCGCCTGCCCCTGCTTCATTGCAGGTTTCCATTTCGGCATTCTTTTCACGAGCCTGACTGCCTCCTCATCGCATCCGGAACCCAGCCCCTGCTCCACTTTCACATCACTGAGGCTGCCATCGGCATTCACGTAAAAACTAATTGTAACTGTTCCTTCCAGGCCCTTCCACCTGGCAGCATCGGGGTATTTCAGGTTGATCCGGAAATATTCCTGCAGGGCAGCCTGTCCGCCCGGAAATTCCGGTAAATGCTCACCCGAGGAAAGAAAAGATTTCGTTTCGAGCTGAATATTTTCTTTCACCTCAGTCCTGTCTGCAGATTTCAGATCACAGTCAAGGGTGGTCAGCTGCGGTGCACAGTATTTCACATTGTTTATTCCAGGCGCAGTATACGATACGGTACCCTTTCCGGAACCTTGGCCGCCTCCCACGGCGTAGTTGCTGACCCCTTCAGGAAGGGGCAAAGGCTGGGTAACGGTGATCACTTTCCCCTCCTTGTTTCTCACATCGTGATCGATGGCCACAAAGGAAGTGAAGCGGGTCAGGAGGTTGTATTGCAATCCCAGCCCTGTGATTTGATTTGCTACGGCCTGCTCATCCTGCTGACCTGAGGCGATACCGAAATCATCGAGGTGACGAATGCGTTCCCTGGCCCAGAGATACCTCAGGGCAAGGTTGTCACGGCCTCCGGCGTCGGCCAGAAGCAGGTTTGCGCGGTAGGGTCCTTCGCCGGTGGTTCCGCTCAGGGTAATCGACGCATGATCCGACATGTCGCGGTACTTGCCGAACACGAGCACAGGACGTTCCGAAAACACATCCGGGATGCTGAGGGGTTCCACATCATAGGCATCAAAACCTTTGCAGGTAAGTTTGATATTGGTCAGTACAGGATGCTGCACATATTCCATAAAAGCGGAAGCCATCTCATCGGCATCTTCCCGGCGGGTTACCACAAAAGCCTGTCCCATGCCTGCATGGGCAATGCCTTCGATCAGGTAACGGTTCACAGCCGATCCTATGCCGAAGGCAAAGAAATTAGCCCTGTTGAGGTTGTTGCGGATCAGCTTGAAAGCCTCCTTCTCGACGCTGACATAGCCATCAGTGGCAATCACGAAAGTGCGCGAGAGGTTTTCACTGCTGTTCAGGGCCAGGGCTTTCTGCAGGGCCGGGAGTAATTCGGTTCCTCCCCCGCCCTGCTGCTTCCCGACAAATGCCACTGCACCCGAGATGTTGGCTGAGGTAGCCTGCACCGAGGCCGGGGAAAACAATGCCGATCCTCCGGCAAACAGCACCACATTGAACTGGTCTGAGGGTTTCAGGCTTTTCAGCAGCTTCTCCATCAGTTTCTTTGAAATATCGAGGGGAAAGCCGTGCATGGAACCACTGATATCGACGATGAACACATATTCCCGCGGAGGAATCTGTGCGGTTTTCACGGCTGCGGGCGGGTATACTGCAGCAAGGAAGAATTTTTCGTCTTTATCCTCATACCTCAGGACTCCGCTCTGCAGGCCGGCACCGCTCAAGCGGTACTGCAGGATGAAATCCCTGTTCCCCTCCCTGCCGGAGGCATCCTTCAGTCTGAGCTCCGCCACCGTCCGGCTCTTATAATCCGCATCTATTTTGTGAGAGGTACACTTCAGTCCGCTCAAGGGTACGCCTGCATTGATCCTGCATTGAATACCGAAACTGTAAAAAGGGGCGATCCCCTCAGTGGTATAGGGATTGGCAATCCACTGGTCATCGCGGCTGGCCAGCATGGCAGGCTGATTCGAATACCTGGGCCCCACAACCGTCGGAAATACAAACTCGTACAAGCCCTTTTCGGGGATGATCATCTCGGTATAATCCAGCTCGACCCTGATCTCGTCACCGGGCATGATGTTGGCCACATTCATCTGGAAAACATTCGGCCGCTGCTGTTCCAGGAGCGATGCAGCCTTTCCGGCCGATTTCGCCTGCTCATAATCCTGCCTTGCCTTTTCTCTTTCCCGGATGTCGGCCTCTATGATCCTTTCCCCGATGACCATCCGCATCCCGTGTACCGCAGCCCTGGTGGAGGCCGGGAAAACATATACCGCCTCAATGGCCTGCTTCCCTTCATTCTTGTAAACCTGCTTCACTTTCACGGCCGCGATCATTCCCAGGATCTGTACCTCTGCCTCTGTCGATTTCAAAGGCATCTGTTCTGTTCCTGAATAATCCGACTGAATAAAAAAATACGGCGACAAGGTTTTATCACCCTCACCCTCAACCGGCTTACCCTTCTCCTGCCCGAATGCGGACATCAGGCTAAACACCAGCAATACCAATACATTCACTTTCAATTTTGTCTTCATGGCGATTGATTTTTTATGTGATTAAATGATTCTCGCCCCTGCGGGCTCAGCATGAAGATGCAGAAGCCCGCTTTTTTCCATAAACCATGGCAGCTGTGCATTTGAGAACCTGACAAAAATGAGTATATTGATTTCAGATTAATATTTTTACCTTTGGCCTGATTCATTCTCCTGCATTGTCAGTATGTTTTGTTTATCTTTTTATAGCTTTTTTTAAACATTATTCTTTGACAAGCGTTACATTATTAATTCAAAACAAATGGAAACCCGCAAGCATGACCACATAGCTTTGGCATTTTCTTCCCGTGTTGAAGGATTGCAGGCCGACAGCCGCTTTTATTACGAACCCATGGGGGGTGTAATTCCTGATCCGGCCTGGGAGCCTTTCAGTTTTCTTGGTAAGACCATGCGCCTTCCGATGTGGGTATCGAGCATGACGGGAGGCACGGCGCTTGCCAGGACCATCAACACCAATCTGGCGATGGCGTGCCGGGAGTTCGGGATGGGGATGGGTCTGGGGAGTTGCAGGATATTACTGGAAAACCGGTCGTATCTGCAGGATTTCGACATGAGGGAGATCATCGGAGATGCACTTCCCTTATATGCCAATATCGGCATTGCGCAGCTGGAGCAGATGGCAGCACAGGGGTCCTTTCAGGCCCTGACCGACCTGGTGGGAATGCTGAGGGCTGACGGCCTCATCGTCCATGTGAATCCCATGCAGGAATTTCTTCAGGATGAAGGGGATCTTCTCCGTGTTCCTCCTCTGGAGACCATTGAAATGTTTCTTGATGAGACAGACATAAAGGTGATCATCAAGGAAGTCGGACAAGGCATGGGACCAGACAGCATATTAAAAGTCATGCATTTACCCATAGAAGCATTTGAGTTCGGGGCATTTGGCGGGACCAACTTCAGCAAACTGGAGTTGCTCAGGGGTGATCCTTCGAAGTCGGATTTGTACGAAGCCATGGCCAATACGGGGCACACCGCCGCATGGATGCTGAAAGAAGTGAACCGGCTTCATTCCGAAGGGCATTATCTCCGTTGCCGGCAACTGATCATTTCAGGGGGTATCCGGTCATTCCTGGATGGTTATTACCTGATCTCCAACAGCAGGTTGCCGGCTGTATTCGGGCAGGCATCGAATTTCCTGAAATACGCCCGCAACGAATACAATGAGCTCAGGCAGTTTATTGAAGACCAGATCAGGGGATTGTCATTTGCCAGGGCGTACCTGGTACCAAAAGCATTGTAATGAAAGGGAACATTATCAAGGGATTTTCCAAGCTTCATGAACAGGAAAAGCGCAGGATGGTTTCCGGGCTTTGCCTGCATCCTGAAGAGGCTGTCAGAACGATGGAACAGATGATTTTCACTGATGAAAAGTTGCGTGAGAAGTTTATGGATCTCAGCGAGAACACCATCAGCAGTCATCATCTTCCCTATGGCATTGCCCCGAATTTTGTGATCAACGGCAACATCTTTCATGTACCGATGGTCATCGAGGAGAGCTCGGTCATTGCCGCAGCGGCGAGTGCTGCCCGTTTCTGGTCAGAACGTGGCGGATTCCGCATCACCGATCTGAGTGCCACCAAAGTCGGCCATGTTTATTTCCGCTGGTTCGACCAACCTGCGCTCTTAAAGGAAAAGTGGACCTTGATCAGGCCACAGTTGTTGCACAGGCTGAAAGATTTCACAGCCAATATGGAGCGGCGCGGCGGTGGTGTCAGCAAGCTGGAGCTGATCGATGACTCCGTCAGAATCGATAAATTATTCAGGCTGAAAGTTTCATTCGAGACCGTAGACTCCATGGGAGCCAACTTCATCAACACCTGTCTGGAGGAGCTGGCCAGGGGGCTGAATGAGATGCTGAATACCGACGAGGACACTAACAGGCAGCTTTGTCAGGTAGTCATGGCCATATTGAGCAACTACACCGATGAATGCACCGTCACTGTAGAGATCGGCTGTGAGAAGAAAGCCCTCAAGGGGATCACGGGCGGGCTGAATGTTCAAGCCTTCACCGATAAAGTAGCCCTTGCTTATGAAATCGCTTCAAAGGACATATACCGGGCCACCACCCATAACAAAGGGATCATGAACGGCATTGATGCCGTATTGATCGCGACCGGAAACGATTTCAGGGCTGCAGAGGCTGCTGCCCATGCCTATGCGAGCCGGACCGGCAGGTATCAGGCCCTCAGCTGGTGCAGCACCGATAACAACGCATTGTATATCAGGCTTCGTCTTCCACTTTCGGTGGGGACCGTCGGCGGCATTACCAACCTGCATCCGCTCGCCCGCTTGTCGCTGGAGATTCTCGGCAATCCGAATGCCAGTGAGTTGATGGGAATTGTCGCTTCGGTGGGACTGGCCAGCAATTTTGCGGCTATTCAGAGCCTTGTAACCACGGGCATACAAAAAGGGCATATGAAGCTGCATCTGACCAATATTCTGAACATCCTGAATGCAACCCCACAGCAAAGGACCGAAGCCCTGGTTCACTTCGAGGGAAGAACGGTTAGTTTTGCCGCCGTGAAAGCGTTTCTGAATGACTGAACCGGTAAAATACAAGGCAAACGGCAAACTGCTGATCAGCGGAGAATACCTGGTGCTTCACGGGGCGCTATCCTTTGCGTTACCGCTCAGGTTCGGGCAACAGATGCAACTTAGCCCGTCGGCCGGCCCGGTGATCCGCTGGACCAGCTCAGATCCCCACGGAACCTGGTATCGCGCAGAATTCAATCTTCCGGGTCCGGTAAAAGCGAATCCCGGCAGGGAAGACATGTTCATCCTTCGCCTGCTGGAAGCTGCCGGCCGGTTGAACCCGGCTTTTGCGGCGGGGCTTCAGGGTACTGGAGTGTCGGTTGATGCCAACTATCCGGTTCAATGGGGACTTGGCAGCAGTTCCACGCTGATCTACCTGGTGGCCTGCTGGGCCGACGTCAATCCGTTTCGCCTGTTCACCATGGTTTCCAAGGGCTCCGGTTACGATCTGGCCTGTGCCGGAAGGTCAAATCCGCTGCTGTTTTCTCATAAGGGGGATGAGATCATGATCCGTGACATTACCCCCGGGAAGGGCATCCGGGAGCATGCCCTCTTTGCCTGGCTGGGGAACAAACAATCCACCGACACAGAAATTGACCTTTTTCTGGAGACGGCGAATCCTGCACCGACCGACCTGGCGCTGATGGATCTGCTCACCTTGAAAATTGCCACCGCCGATACGGCAGACGAACTGCAGGAACAAGTATTGCGGCATGAATCACTGCTGGCGCGGATTCTGCAGCGCGAACCCCTCTCTGCAAGGCTGGAAGATTTTCCGGGAGCCGTGAAATCGCTGGGTGCCTGGGGAGGAGATTTTGCCATGTTTGTGACCAGACAGCCAAAAGAAACAATACTGCCCTGGTTCAGGGAAAAAGAGATATATCCGGTATTTACATTCGACGAAATCATTGCAAGCAAATGACGAATTCTCCGCTCCGTATTTACCAAAGCACTTCAGGCAGGCTGCAAGCTGCAGGAACCCTGGTTTCAGGCTGGGAGTCACCATCCAATATTGCGCTGATCAAATACTGGGGGAAGAAGCCGGGACAGATTCCTGCCAATGCATCCCTGAGCCTCAGCCTGTCCACTGCCAAAACCATCACCCGTGTTACAGCCGCTGCAGGAGCGGATCATCCCGGGATCCTTTCCGTGAACGGGGAAGCGGAACATCCATTCCGGCATAAACTGGATCTCCTGCTGGAAAAGCTGGGTGAGGAAATCCCCATGGTGAAGACCCTGAGCCTGATTATTGAAACAGATAACAGCTTTCCCCATTCGACAGGGATTGCCTCCTCAGCCTCGGGCATCAGCGCTTTTATCCTTTGTCTGCTGGAAATTACGGGAAAATTCCTTGGTATCAGTCCCGCAGAAGATGATTTCTTCAGGGCTGCCTCCTATGCCTCCCGCATCGGATCGGGCAGTGCCTGCAGGTCGGTTTACGGAGGTTTCACCGTCTGGGGAGCCCACCCTGCTATCAAAGGATCATCGGATCTGTATGCCATACCTGCCGGCGATGTGACACATACACGTCCGGAGGACTGGTGCGACACCATCCTGGTAGTTTCCTCCAAACCCAAGTCGCTGGCCAGCAGCCTGGGGCATCACCTGATGGCGGGACATCCCTTCGAGCAGGGCCGCTACCATCAGGCGGCCGGTAACCTGGAAGCCCTGGTTGAAGCCATGCAACAGAATCAATTTGAACGCATAGCCGCGATTACCGAGTGCGAGGCGCTCAGCCTTCACGGCCTGCTGATGACATCCCATGAACAGGGTCTGCTGTTGCTGCCGGGAAGCATCGAAATCATCCACCGCATCCGCCAGGCAAGAAAAGAAGGTTTGCCCGTGTTTTTCACCATAGATGCGGGGCCTAACATCCACCTGCTTTACCCGTCAACTGCCAAAGATTCTGTGCACGGCTTCATTCGCGAACGCCTTCTTGAATTCTGTGAAAACCAATATTATATTGATGACCAGGGAGGTTCCGGTCCGCGAAGCCTCCGCTAAAACCAAAGTAAGTATGCAAACACAGGAGCATTTCTATTCAAAACTTTTGCTCTTCGGAGAATACTCCATATTGTTCGGGTCTTCGGCACTGAGTATCCCTTACAGCCAGTTTCAGGCCGAGCTTAGTTTTATCCGCGACGACAAATACACTGCCCTCGACAAGGCCGAGCAAAGCAATTCCATGATGAAGGATTTTCTTGCCTGGCTCGGGAATGACTGGCCTGAAGCCGGAGACCACCTTGATCTGGCCAGGTTCCGTTACGACCTCTCCGAGGGTTTGTACCTTGAATCCACCATCCCTCAGGGTTACGGACTGGGTTCTTCCGGAGCGCTTTGTGCCGCCGTTTATCACCGGTACACCCTTCACAAGCAAGGGATCTCCATTCCGTCACCTGCCATGATCAGCGCATTAAGGATCATTTTTGCGAAAATGGAATCCTTTTTCCATGGTCAGAGTTCAGGCATTGACCCCCTGGCCATTTACCTGAAATCACCCCTGCATGTCAAACCCGACGGAAATCCTGAAATCGTGGGTATTCCCAGAAACTGGAACGACAAACCCAGTGGCATTTTCCTGATTGATACGGGATATTCGGGAAAAACCAGCAGTTTTGTACCGGATTACCTGAAACTTTTTGTCCCGGATGGTAAGCGATCGGTAACCGGAGAGCAACTGCTCAATCTGAACAATCATGCCATTGAAAGCCTGCTCAGGGCCGAAATGCCGGCATTCTGGGAAACCCTTTCCGAACTGTCGGCCTTTCAGTTCAGACACATGCAAAGCGTGATTCCCCGCAGCATGGACGATTGCTGGCAGCAGGGGCTTGATTCCGGTGATTACTGTCTGAAGATCTGCGGTTCGGGCGGCGGCGGGTTCCTGACAGGTTTCGCCCCCGACTACAACAAAGCGCGCATCCGCCTGAAATCCTCCGGCATCCGCACCATCCCTGTTTTTTTAGCAGGCTGACACCATAAAATGTTTCTGCCATGAATCAACGGATCATTCCCTTCCTCCTACAGTTTCTGCTGCTGCTGGTAAGCTTCCGGTCAGGGGCCCAGGCGCCTCCGGGCTATTACGATCCCGCTGCAGGTCTCACCGGGCAGGCATTGCTCAGTGCCCTGCATGAGATCATCGATGATCATACACAGGTGGCTTACAGTACGCTGTACACGCATTTCGCCCTTACCGACAAGAAGGCAGATAACAGCGTATGGGATATGTATTCCGACCTTCCTTCCGGTTTGCCACCATACATATATTATTATAATTCGGGAGATGAGTGTGGCAATTATACGGCCGAAGGAGATTGCTACAACAGGGAGCACAGCTGGCCCAAGAGCTGGTTCGGAGGAGATATTTACCCCATGTACTCCGATCTTTTCCACCTGTATCCGACCGACGGATATGTCAACAACAAACGGAGCAATCTGCCTTACGGTACAGTTGCAAATCCCGACTGGACATCGCTGAACGGCAGCAAGGTAGGCCCGTGTAATGCGCCAGGGTACGGAGGCGATGTGTTTGAACCCATCCATGCCTATAAGGGAGACTTTGCCAGGACATATTTTTACATGTCGGTCCGTTATTCAGGAGAAGACCTTGCGTGGTCGGGAAGTGATATGACCCAGGGTGCCCAGCTTAAAGCCTGGGCGCTGAACCTGCTGATGCAGTGGCACGCCCAGGATCCCGTGTCGCAGAAGGAAACCGACAGGAATAATGCCGTTTACCTGATCCAGCAAAACAGAAATCCCTTTATCGACAATCCGGCCTTTGCAGATTTGATCTGGGGGCCTGCCGGCGTTTCAGAAAACAGCGGTTCTGCCGGTCTGCTGGTATTCCCAAACCCGGCCGTTTCCATGTGCCACATCGGGGTGCAAAAGCGCAATCATCAGGAAATCTGTGGATTAGACATTACAGATGCCTGTGGAAGAAACATGATTACCTACCACCAGCCCGGGAAGATTCCGCAGGAGATCTCCGTGGAAGGACTGGAAAAAGGACTTTACCTGCTCAGGCTGACCTTCAGTGACGGTCAATACCTGTTCGGAAAGATGGTGAAAGAATAGCTTTCAGAAGCGGAACGCCAGTCCGGCCGTAATCCCAAACACCGACACCGTGACTTCAGACTCTTTGTATGAATCTGAAAAAGATGGCTTTGTAGAGAAGTAGTCCAGGTTCAGACCGAGGTCGAGGCTGGAGGTGGCGTGATATCGGAGGGATGCACCCACATCGAAGCCGAAGCCCGTGGCCTGGTCGCTTTTCACAAGTACCGTGCTGTTGTTTTTCCCTTCATTGATCTCCGGAGCGGCAACATAGGTCAAACCTGCCACAGGTCTGAAATCGACGGAAATCTGGTCTCCGGCATCGAAACTCAGCAATGGTCCGACCATCAGGGCACCATACACCCAGTAGGCGTCATCGTCGTCGGAGCCGAGGAGTTCTGCGTCAAATTTATTGGCGCCCACCGTTACCAAGGCTGCCACGCCGATATTAGGCATCAGTTTGTACCCGAAATTGGCAATATTGATATGCAGCCCGGTTTTGGCTCCTCCGGTCTTTGCGCTGAAGATGTCATCTCCGCCATAGTCGCCCAGCGGAAGGGAAGGTCCCAGGCTGAAAGCATAATATCCCTGTGTATCCGACTTTTTCCCTTTTTTCCCTTTATATCCGCCTTGGGCGGAAAGGCTGAAACCGACCATCGACAAGGCCAGCAACAATAAAAATGCTTTTTTCATAAAGTGTTTGAATTTGGTTAAAAATTAAGCGACAAAGATAAAGGGAATCTTTCAGCAAGTGCCACATCCCGGAAGAGAATATCTCGGCGGGTGTCAGGGTTTAATCCGGTATAAATCCCAGCAAGCCGGCCCGTCGCGCATAACTGATGGCGGCCTGGGTATTGGGAACATTCATCTTTTCAATAATCCGCTGCCTGTGTGTATTGACAGTATTCACACTAATAAACAGGCGGTCGGCAATCTGCTTGCTAACAAATCCCTTTGAAATCAAGTGCAATATCTCCGTTTCGCGTTTTGTAAGCAGGCTATCTTCGTCGGGATTGAAATCCCTGAAAGTGAAAATATCCCCGTTCTGCAGGTTGATCAGGCAGTTCCGGCATGGCCGGTCAAGATCCTGATCGGGTGAGATGTCGAGCAGGCAAAGCGTCAGCCAGGGATAGCCTGAAGGATCGAGTTCCATCACCATCTTCTGCTCTATCACCCTGACATATACCCCCCTGGCATTGAGCACCCTGTAATCTGAGATCAGTTTATGGGTTTTCATTTCTTCCCTGGAAGCCTCCAAACCATAGCGGAGAAAAACAATGCCTTCGCGCAGCAGCAGTCTCAAATCTTCAGGGTGAATTTTGCTGTCGAAGAAGGCATTTCCCTCATTTTCAGCCTGTGCTACATCGTAACCCAGCAGGCTTTCATACTTTCTTGATATGTATATATGTTCCTTCCTGTAAAGATCAAAGACAGTGACGGCACTGTGTTCCATCACATCGAGCATGCGCAGAAAGTGAAGATGGTGTTCAAACAGGGTATAATCCAGATCCTCCTCCCGGAAGGGAATGGAAGCCAGCAGTTCAAGGTATTGTCTGTATAAAAGGGAGATTTCTTCTTCCATGAATATACTGATTTTTCAGTATTGGGGATCAGGATGGATGCGCTGACCTTTGCTGCGAAAATACAATCAAACCATAAAACGTGCACCATGCGATCGATTTTCTTCATGTTTTTGTTAAGCGGGGCCTTATCATCATATTCCCAGAGAGCCACCCAGGTGATTCGAGGCCGGGTGTTGGATTCTGAAACGAGGGTTCCTTTACCCGGAGCCATTGTCCTCATTCCCGGGAGCGAGCCTTTACGCGGGGTATCGACGGACGCTGAGGGTTTTTTCCGCATGGAAGGCATCCCTGTGGGGCGTTACAGCCTGGAAGCCCGCTACCTGGGTTATGAGTCAGTCATGGTGTTTGACCTGCAGCTGGTATCCGGTAAAGAAAGCGTGGTCGAGCTGTGTTTGAAACCGGTGGCAGTGCACACCGGTGGAGTGGAGATCAAAGCGCAGGGCAGCGGTTATGATGCCGTCAACAAGATGGCTATGTTGAGTGTTCGGCAGATCAGCATGGAAGAAGCGGGGCGATATGCCGGTGGTTTCGATGATCCTTCACGCCTTGCGGCCACTTTCGCAGGAGTGGCCGGCAACCTGAGCAGCAATGGCATCGTCATCCGGGGAAATTCCCCGAGAGGTTTGCTGTGGCAGTTGGAGGGGGTACCGGTCAGCAACCCAAATCATTTTTCTGATGTCACCACATTCGGTGGCGGGGGTATTACCGCGCTCAGCAGCCAGATGATCAGCAATTCGGACTTTTTCACTGCCGCATTCCCCGCCGAATACGGCAATGCTTTATCGGGGGTTTTCGACCTGAGGATACGGCAGGGAAACCATGAGAAGACAGAGACCACCGTCAAGGCCGGTACCATTGGCCTGGATCTGGCGATGGAAGGGCCGTTCAGCAAAGGGAAACAATCCTCCTACCTTTTCAACTACCGCTACAGTACCCTTGCCCTGCTAGCGCCTTTGCTGCCGGAGCACGGGGGTTCGGTCCGATATCAGGATCTCTGCTGGAAAACCTTTACGCGGGTTGGCATTGCCGGCACCCTTAGCTTTTTTGGTCTTGGTTCCACCGACCGCAGCGGCAGCCTGGCGAAAGAGGACAGTTCAGACCAACATTACCCCGAAGACAGACAAAAAGCGACCTCCATTACTTCGGTGGGAGCCCTGGGACTGTCGTACAAACACATCCTGTCCGCTGCATCACTCCTCACTCTCAGTGTGAATGCCGCAGGTAATATGGTAGATTACACGGCCGACTGGTACCAGGAGAATGACTCCTATATTCCGGCTGAACGTGTAAATTACCATACATGGAGCCTGTTCTCCGCCACCAGCTTCAATCACCGCTTTTCTCCATCCCACAGCATGAAAACGGGCGTACAGTTCCGGAGGATTTTTTATCGTGCCGGTCTGGGACATGCGGCTTATAATGAAAGTTTTGTCCAACTGGTCAGCAGAAGCGGTCATGCTGATCTGATCCAGGTGTATGCCCAGTCTAAATACGAGCCTGGTAAACTGTGGCATCTGAATTTCGGCCTGTATTTCAGCCATTTCACCATGAACCGGCAATCCGGACTTGAACCCAGGGCCGGATTGTGCTGGAACTTACGCCCCGGGCAAAAGCTCAGCCTTGCTTACGGCCTGCACAGCCAGACGGAAATGTTGCCTGTTTACCTGGTAAACAAAAGTCTGCACGGCTCCATCACCCAACCCAACCGCAGGCTGCCTTTCTCTGCAGCCCATCATCTGGTGCTGGGTTGGGATAAAACACTGGATTCACATACGAACCTGAAAGCAGAGATCTACCACCAGGCACTCTTTCATATCCCAGTCATTTCCGGAAGCAGCTTCAGCATGATCAACCTCGAGCGTGACTGGTACCTCAACGAAGCATTCACACCGGACGGAAAGGGGAGGAATACCGGCATTGACCTCACGCTGGAGCGACACATGAACAAAGGGTATTACTATCTGTTCACAGCATCGTTGTTTGATTCCAGGTACAGAGACGGAAACGGAGACTGGCGGAACACCCGCTACAACAAGCACTGGCTTTTCAATCTGCTGGGGGGAAAAGAGTGGCAGACAGGCCGTTCGGGGAATAACACCCTCGGGCTGAATGCCCGCATCAATTTCATGGGAGGCGACCGGATGACACCGGCGGATCAGGCTGCCTCGCAAATCACAGGTGATGTGGTATACGATGAATCAAGGGCTTTTACCCGCAAAAAGCCCGATGTGTATTATGTTGACTTCACCCTGAACTTCACCAGGAACAAACCCGCATACAGCAGCACCTGGTCGGTACAGCTGATCAACCTGCTGGGTCAGAAAGAATATGCAGGATACCGCTATCATCTTCAAAAACAGTCAGCGGAGATTTTCGCCGAAGTGACCATGGTACCCAATATATCCTGGAAAATAGCATTCTGAGGGCATTCCTTCACGAGAAGCATTTGCCTGAGGGTAAGCGTAAGATCATTATTCAGTCGGAACGGCGTGGAAGTTATGAGGATTACCCTACTACAGCAGTTGCAGGCGGTTGGCGTCCATCCTGATGAAGATGAACAGCATGATGGTGAAGGCGAAGAGGGAGGATCCACCGTAGCTGATGAAGGGCAGGGGGATGCCGATCACCGGTGCCAGGCCGATGGTCATCCCGATGTTCACCAGGAAGTGAAAGAAGAACACCGAAGCCACTCCATAGCCGTAAATGCGTGAAAAGGCTGATCGTTGTCGTTCCGCAATATTTAAAATCCTGATAAACAAAATGATAAAGAGGGCAATGGTCAGCACTGATCCGATAAAGCCCCATTCCTCCCCGATGGTGCAAAAGATAAAATCGGTACTTTGCTCCGGAACAAAATTATATTTGGTCTGGGTTCCCTGCAGGAAGCCCTTTCCAATGATCCTTCCCGAGCCGATGGCGATCTTTGACTGATTGACGTTATACCCGGCTCCTTTGAGATCCACCTCCTTGCCAATCAGCACATTGATACGCTCCTTATGGTGAACATCAAGCACATGATGGAAGGCAAAATCGACGGAATACACAAAACCCGCCACCAGCAGGAACAAACCCAACAGGGAAACAATGTCGCGTCTGTTTTTCCTGATCTGCGAGAACCAGATCAATGCGATCAGGGCAAGGAAAGCGATGATGATCCATTTGTCGACCATCAGAGCGAGGATAAACAGAATGATCACCAGTCCGCCGATAATCAACACATTGCCTGACAACCCTTCGCGGTAGAGGACGATAATAAAAGCGGTGAATACCAGGGCCGAACCGGTATCGTCCTGCAGCAGGATCAGGATTACCGGCAGGCCGATGAGAAAAAAAGTCGTAATCCGGGTACGCAGATCCTCCATACGGATGTTCAGGCTGCTGAGATGGCGGGCAATGGCCAGGTTCACGGCAATCTTGGCGAATTCTGAAGGCTGCAGGTCAAATCCGCCCAGGTCGATCCAGGATTTCGATCCGCTCACCTCCTTGCCGATGAACAGCACAAGGAAGAGGGACAGGATACTCAGGCCGTAGATAAAAAAAGCAAATGCGTTGAATACTTTTGGTTCGGTCATCAGGATGATCAATGCCAGCAGGATGGACACCAGTATCCAGATCATCTGTTTTCCGTACCGCTGACTGAGATCAAATATGCTGTCGTGCTGCTCGTTGAACACGGCGGCGTAAATATTCATCCACCCGAAAAGCACCAGCAACAGGTAGATACCGACCGTGATCCAGTCAATATTTTTGAAAATATTCCGCTCTTCTCTGACCATAGACTTCAGTTACTCAGGAGATTACCTTCTATCATCCTGGTTTCCACATCCTTGCGTTTGATCTCTTTCATCAGGTATTTTTCTATCATTAAAAAGGCGATGGGAGCGGCCCAGGTAGCTCCAAAGCCGGCATTTTCGACGATCACGGAAATGGCAATCTTCGGATTATCCTTGGGTGCGAAAGCAATGAAGATGGAGTGGTCTTTCCCGTGCGGATTCTGTGCGGTACCGGTCTTACCGCAAATAGGAATGGAATCCATCTTATAATAATGGGCTGTACCGGCTTCCACAACCTGGTACATTCCTTCCACCACTGTTTCAAAATGCCTTCGGCTGATGGGGATGCTATGCTTTTGCTGAAATTTTTCCTGCCTGTCGTCCTGTTTTCCGACGGCACGGATAATATGAGGTGTACAGTAATAGCCCCTGTTGGCGATGGTAGCCGCAAGGTTGGCCAGTTGCAGCGGCGTGGTGAGGATTTCTCCCTGCCCGATCGACAAAGATACGATGGTGAGGAAACGCCAGCGATTTTTACCGTAAATATTATCGAAATATTCGTTTTTTGGGATAAAGCCGCTGACCAGGTTAGGAATGTCACTGTCGAAGGCACTTCCGAAGCCAAGACTGCAGGTCATTTCTCTCCATTTTGCGTAACCCGCGGCCTGGTTAGGCAAGGACCTGTTGTCGAGGATGGTTCGAAAGACATTACAGTAATAGGCATTACAGGATTGTGCGATGGATTGTATCAGGTCGAGGGGGCCGGCATGGGCATGACAGCCCACATGGATAGGACCCGAGGAATAACCCATGGCGCAACCATAGCGGGTTTGGAGATTCAGAACGCCTTCCTCCAGACCGATGAGGGCATGTACCAGTTTAAAGGTGGAGCCGGGCGGGTATTGAGCCTGTAAGGCTCTGTTGAACAATGGCTTAAGGCTATCCTTCGCCAGGATGTTATAATTATAGCTGCGGACGCGTCCGACCAGCAGGTTGGGGTCGTATCCGGGGCTGGTGACCAGGGCCAGTATCTCGCCGCTTTCAGGTTCGATGGCCACCACCGATCCCCTTTTATTGGTCATGAGCAGTTCCCCGTACTCCTGCAGCTTCATATCCAGAGAAGCATAGAGGTTCTTCCCCATCACCGCGATGGTATCGTACTTTCCATCCTGAAAGCTGCCCTGGTCTCTGTTGAACACGTCCACCATGATGATCCTCGATCCTTTGATCCCGCGCAGGGCTTCCTCATAGGATTTCTCAATACCGCTGATACCGATATAGTCGCCCGGTTTATAATAGGGATTAACCTCACAGATGCGCGGGCTCACCTCTCCCACATAGCCCATGGTATGGGCGGCGATGGGTCTGACATATTTCCTGAGGGTACGCGGCTGTACGTAAAAGCCGGGAAATTTATAGAGTTTCTCTTCCAGGAAACCATATGCTTCCTTGGATATCTGCTTTTCAAAGACCGACGGACGATACAGGGAGTATTCCCTGATTTTCTTCATCCTTTCCCTGAAGGTCTCATAATCTATCCCAATGAGTCCGCACAACTCGAGGGTATCGAAATTTCTGGCCTGCCTGGGGATAACCATCAGGTCGTAGGTAGCCTCGTTATACACCAGCAATTCGCCGCCGCGGTCGTAGATCAGTCCGCGGGCCGGGTATTGTGTAATATGCCTCAGCACATTGTTGTTGGCGGAGAAGTAGTAGCTGCGGTCGACAATCTGCAGCCAGAACAAGCGCAATACAAAGATCACCCCGGCAATGATGAAAATCATGCTGATGACATACTTCCTCTTGTTCAGCGCTTTCTGCACGGGAATGAATAAAAAAAGGGGGGAATGATTCCCCCCGTAAAATTAGTGACAATTCAGATGAGCCTGCAGGCCTGTCCGGTATTTGCCTAATATTTCTTTTCCATGGTCATTTTCCCGTTTTCATCCCACATATACCAGGTCCCTTTCTTTTCACCCCTTTCATAATACATTTCGTAGCGTTTCACTCCATTATCATCCCACACATACCAAAAGCCGTCCTTTTTATCGTTCTTATACCCGGCTTCCGCCGTTTTCACACCCTCACTGTTCCAGGTGATCCAGGTGCCGTCCTTCATGCCTTTTTTAAATGACCTTTGTTCCCTATGCTTACCGTCGGCGAAGAAAAGGGTGGTGATCCCGTCTTCAAGGCCGTTGACAATTGACCTTTCAGCCAATTTCAAACCCTGTTCATCCGTCTCCGTGTAAACACCCGTAAACTCTTTTCCATTCAGGTAATACAGCCCGTCTTCCCCGAGTTCGGCCTTTTGGGCTGAGACTGAAAGGGAAAAACAAAGCAGAAGGGACAACACAATAATCTTACGCATTGGGAGTGATTTAAAGTACAAAAATAAAAAAAACGGGCTGCATGGTCAAAAAAAAAGACAAACCAGATTGCGGTTTGCCTTTGAAGCGAAAGAAGTCCGGTTTTACCTTCCTACGGTTTCAATCCGGATTTTCAGTTCGGTAGGACCGGGAACTGCCTGTACCTTTTCAGCCTTCTCCCTGTAAGAGATCATCGAGGTGGTAATTTCATATTCGCCCGGAACCAGACCGGAAAAGCTGAAATTGCCGTCCAGGTCGGTATATGTTTTCAGATTGGTACCCTGAATCTGTACTTCGACGCCGGCCAGCGATTCGCTGGTCAGATAGTCGAGTACTTTTCCGCTGATGGATGATTTCAGGGTGTTGTTATTGCTTTCCTTTTCATTACCGGCAGTCAGCAAACCGGAACCGATGAAGAGCATGACGGCCAGAAAGGAGAAAATTGCTTTTTTCATATGGCTTTGAAATTGATGATGCAAAGATACGGCAGGCTGAAAGCCACAGCGCAAAAGCCCATTTAAGCTTTTATTATCTTTATGTTAAGCCAATGTTAAGCATAGACCTTTCCGGGAAACCGGCTGCTCAGCGCTTTTTAACGACGATATCGGGCGTAAGGATGTTGTTGCTGACATTCAGCGCCCTGTCGCAGATACCGGCTTCGAAAGCGATGGTGTCGAAGGAAGACAGGGGGTTGTTAATGTATAGTTCGATCGCTATTTCACCCTTGATCGGCTTGGTACTGCCTGAATTGGAGAGGGGGGGGATACGCGAATTATTGGTAAACGGGAGATCGATCTTCTTCAGTATGCCATGCTGTCTTTCGTAGTATGTGATAAAGAAATTATAATACCACTGGCTTCCGATATTAAACGGGGGCAGGGTGTCGCCCTGGGTCAGCCCGATATCGCCGTCTCCGTCGGTAAAACTGATTTTCAGTATTCCTTTGTTATCGACACCCGTGGCATTTTGTATTTTTGTGAAGCTGACGAACTGAATGGCGGGCGTATCGGGAAACTTGTCCTTCTTCAGGCAGGAAACAGACAGCATGAGTAAGGCAGTAAGCAGCAAACCGGCGAGGAGCATCCTCCGTTTGTTCCTGTTATCAGAAAGAGTCAGGGCAGCAATGATGTTTTTCACAGTGTAAAATTACAAAAATGTTTGGGCATCTTCCGGAATATGAAGCGATTTTCAGTATCAGGGGAGAACCGGAGTTTAACGATCTGGCGCTTGAAATATTTCATTATCAGTATCATCACACTGAAGTTTACGGACGTTTCTGCAGGGCGCTCGGCCGGAAGCCGGGAGAAATCAGACATTACAGCGACATTCCTTTTCTGCCGGTTGAATTCTTCAGGACGGAAAGGGTGATTGCCAGGGGACGGGAAGTCAGGCAGGTATTTTACAGCAGCGGGACAGGCACAGGCCTTCGCAGCATGCATCACCTGGCCGATCCGGCTTTATATGAGATGAGTTTCAGCAAAGGATTCAGGTTATTTTACGGCGACCCGCAGGACTGTATCATCCTTGCGCTGCTACCGTCATACATGGAACAACAACATTCCTCCCTCGTGTACATGACCGGAAGCCTGATCAGGCAGACAGGTCATCCTGCTTCAGGGTTTTACCACCATGATCCCGGGGCTCTGGCCGGAATCATCAGGGAATATGCCACCAGCCCAAGGAAACTGCTGCTGATCGGGGTAAGCTATGCCCTGCTGGATTTCGTTGCTGAACACCGTTTCAGTATCCCCGGTTTGATTGTTATGGAAACCGGAGGCATGAAAGGACGTCATAAGGAAATCACCAGGGAAGAGCTGCACGGGATGCTGTGCGCCGGATTCGGGGTGGAGGCCGTACATTCGGAATATGGCATGACCGAATTGTTGTCGCAGGCATATTCCAAAGGTCATGGACTTTTCCATTCCCCTCCCTGGATGAAGGTGATGATCCGCGACCGTGACGATCCCCTCAGCTGGGTCAAGGAAAGGGAAAGCGGAGGGATCAGCATTGTAGACCTGGCCAATTTGCATTCCTGCTCTTTTATTGCCACCCAAGATCTGGGCCGATTAAGGGAAGACGGCTTTGAGGTGCTGGGACGATTCGATCACAGCGACGCGAGGGGATGCAACCTGATGTTACCCTGATGGCAGGGTTTTTTATATCTTTCGCCCGGAATAAGCAACAGACGATATGACACCATCCCGACAACAACTGAGAAAGTCCGCAAACAAAGCCGGTCGAAGCCGTATGCCCGGGATCCCTGACAGCGGACCGAAAACGGGCAGTCCCCTCAAGGAAAAACAAAAGCAATATGTCCGGCTCTGGCTGCTGCCTGTCCTTTTGATCACCGCCCTGGTCATGAGTCCCACCCTCAACAATGAATTTATCAAGACATGGGACGACGGCGTGTACGTGACGGATAACATGACCATCACCAAACTCAATGCCGACAATATCCGGCTGATGTTTACCACCCCTGTCAACGGGACCTACGTACCCCTGCCCCTGCTGAGCTTTGCCCTGGAATACCACTTTTTTAAACTCAATCCTTTCCCTTACCATCTGAACAACCTCCTCCTCCATTTGCTTTGCGTAGTGCTGGTCTTCCACCTGATGCGCCTGCTGGGACTGAAGCCTTTGCTTGCCGCTTTTGCCGCGGTGCTGGCCGGGATACACCCGATGCGTCTGGAATCGGTGGCCTGGGTAACAGAACGTAAAGATTTGCTATTCAGTGTTTTCTATCTTCTTGCCCTGATATCATATACCTATCAGATCACCCGGGAAGAAAAAAAACGGCGGTATTATATCCTTACCCTGGTCTTTTTTATCCTTTCGCTTTTTTCGAAAATACAGGCAGTGTCGCTGCCATTGGTATTGTTACTGTTTGACTGGTTCTTCAAACGGCCGCTGCAGTGGAAGCTGCTCTGGGAAAAGTTACCGCATTTCGGGCTCAGTCTCGGTTTCGGCCTGGCCGGGATCTTTATCCTGGAAAGAACCGGTTCTCTTGAGATCAACTATGCCTATTCGCTGACCGACCGTTTGTTTTTCGGACTGCATTCGCTGTGGATTTACCTGGTAAAACTGGTTTATCCTTCCCCGCTGAGCGTGTATTACCCCTATCCCATGTCGCCGGGCAAACCACTTCCCTGGGTTTACTACCTGAGTCCGGTTTTCCTGCTGCTGATCGCTTTCCTTGTCTTTCTAACCCGCAAACACAACCGGATGGTAATCTTCGGAAGTTTGTTCTTCCTGTTCAACATCATGTTCCTGTTGCAGATCCTGGGGGCAGGCCAGGCATATATGGCTGACAGGTTCACCTATATCCCTTACCTGGGACTGCTTTTTACGGCTGCCTGGGGGCTGCAGTACCTGTCCGAAAAGAAAAAGCAGACCCGGATGCTACTGCTGATGGTCATGGCGGCGGTTACCCTGGTGTTTTCCTATATGACTTTCGAGCGCAGCAAGCTTTGGAAGAACAGCGAGACGATATGGACCGATGTGATCAGGAAATATCCGGGCAGGATCGCCTCGGCCTATTCCAACAGGGCTTCGTATTACCGGGAAAAGGAAAAGCGGGCGCAGGCATTGCAGGACTACAGCATTGCCGTGCGGCTTGATCCCAACAATGCGGTTTCCATCATGAACCGGGGCAATCTTTACTTCGACGAAGGCAGGCTGGACTCGGCATACACAGATTACAACCGGGCACTCAAGCTGAATATCAGCAAACTTGAACTGGATCTTTTGTATGCGAATTTCGGCGCTGTGTATGCAAAACGGCAGCAATACGACAGTTCACTCTACTACCTGAATCTTTCGTTGAAACTTGATTCGTTGTTTCCGACGACTTATCTGAACCGCGGGCTCGTATATGAGAATACCGGCAGGCATCTGCTGGCCATTGCGGATTACCAGCATTACCTGGCGTTTGAACCCGGCGACGACAGGGTGTATTCCAGCATCGGTGTGAATTACCAGCATATGAAACGCTATGCGGAAAGCATTCCCTGGTTTGAAAGGGGCATGAAGGCCAATCCGCGTTCAGGCCTTCATTACAACAACAGGGCTTATTCATACAATGCCCTTGGCCAGACAGACAAAGCAAGGGAAGACATCATCCGCGCCATGGAACTGGGGTATCAGGTCAGGCCTGAATTTGCCGCATACCTGGGTTTAAAACCATAATCACCTTCATCTTTTCCGCTTTTTGAAAATCGGGCTACCTTTGCACAAATTTTTTACTGATGGAACTTAGCCACATTGAACACATCGGCATCGCAGTCAAGAGCCTCGAAGAGAGCATCCCTTATTATGAAGAGGTGCTGGGGCTTGCCTGCTACGCCATTGAAGAAGTCCCCGATCAGAAAGTAAAAACGGCTTTCTTCCGGATCGGGCAAACCAAGCTCGAACTGCTGGAATCCACCGATCCTGAAGGCCCCATCGGGAAATTCATTGAGAAGAAAGGAGAAGGGGTTCATCATATTGCTTTTGCCGTCAGGCAGCTCGAACAAGCACTGGAAGAAACAGCTGCCCGGGGAGTGCAACTCATTGACCAGGTTCCCCGTAAAGGCGCTGAAGGCCTGCACATTGCCTTTCTGCACCCGAAATCCACCCGCGGGATACTGACAGAATTCTGCGAGGATAAACAACACTAAATCAAAGATCATGGAAGAGAATGACAAGATAAAAGAACTGATGGACAAGCGCTCCCAGGCCAAGTTAGGGGGCGGACAAAAACGCATTGACTCCCAGCACAAAAAAGGCAAGCTTACGGCAAGAGAGCGGATAGACATGCTGGTGGACGAAGGCAGTTTCGAGGAATTTGACATGTTTGTGACCCATACCTGTACCGATTTCGGACTGGAGAAGGAGCATTATATGGGCGATGGTGTGGTCACAGGTTATGGCACCATCGACGGCAGGCTGGTGTATATCTTTTCCCAGGATTTCACTGTTTTCGGAGGATCGCTTTCCGAGGCCTATGCCATGAAAATCTGCAAGGTACTCGACAAGGCCATGAAGGTCGGCGCCCCGGTGATCGGCATCAACGACAGCGGCGGTGCAAGGATACAGGAAGGGGTGAAGAGCCTGGGTGGCTATGCCGAGATTTTTCAGCGCAATATCCTGGCCAGCGGGCTTGTTCCCCAGATCTCGGCCATATTCGGACCTTGTGCCGGTGGCGCCGTGTATTCTCCGGCCCTCACGGATTTCACCATCATGACCCGTAAAAACAGCTATATGTTCGTAACCGGCCCCAAGGTGGTAAAGACCGTCACCGGGGAGATCGTCACCGAGGACGAACTCGGAGGGGCCACGGTCCACGGAACCAAATCAGGGGTCACACATTTCATCGCAGAAGACGAAGAAGAGGGCATCATGTTGATTCGCAAATTGTTAAGCTATCTTCCCCAGAACAACCTCGAAGATCCGCCCATACAGCCCTGCACCGATCCCATCGACCGGCTCGATGACGAGCTGAACAAAATGGTTCCTGAAAACCCGAACAAACCATACGATGTAAAGGATATCATCCTTTCAGTGGTTGACTACAGCGAGTTTATGGAAGTCCAGCGGCATTATGCCCCCAATATCGTCACCGGTTTCGCACGCTTTAACGGTATTTCGGTGGGCATCGTGGCCAACCAGCCCAACTATCTTGCAGGGGTGCTCGACATCAACGCTTCACGCAAGGCGGCACGTTTTGTCCGCTTCTGCGATGCCTTCAACATCCCGCTGGTGACCTTCGTCGACGTTCCGGGCTTTCTGCCGGGCACGGCCCAGGAATACGGAGGCATCATCCTGCACGGGGCCAAACTCTTGTTTGCTTACGGCGAGGCTACCGTTCCCAAGGTGACCATCGTATTGCGCAAGGCTTACGGAGGTGCTTATGATGTGATGAGCTCCAAACACCTGCGTGGCGACATCAACTATGCATGGCCCACGGCAGAGATTGCCGTGATGGGCCCCAAAGGAGCCATTGAAGTCCTTTATCAGAAGAAACTGGCTGAAATCGAAGACCCGGCCGAAAAAGAAGCGTTCATCAGGAAACAGGAGGACGATTACAAGGTGAAATTCGCCAATCCATACAATGCTGCAAGATACGGCTATATCGACGATATCATCGAACCCCGGAATACGAGGTTCCGGGTGATCCGGGCCCTGCAATCCCTGTCCACCAAAAAAGACCTCAATCCGCCGAAGAAGCACTGCAACATTCCGCTCTAAGACTACCATTGACTGCCTAATACCCCGAGCGACCATGAAGAAATACAAATTCAGCATTAACGGAAATCCTTACGAGGTCGAAATCGAAGACCCGGAAGGAACCACCCTGGAAGTTACAGTAAACGGGACCACCTACGAAGTGGAACTCGACAAAGCCATCACTGTTTCAAAAACGCCCAAACTCGTCAGGCATGCTGCCATACCCAGCACGGACTCAGGCCCCCATGATGTGAAAACCAGCAGTCCGGCGGCCCCCAAAGGAAGCGGCAACATCAAATCCCCCCTTCCGGGAACCATCCTTGATATCCATGTGGTAAAAGGCGACCAGGTCCGTTTCGGTCAGAAACTCATTACCCTGGAAGCCATGAAAATGGAAAATGTGATCAATTCCGACAAAGAAGGGACCGTCAGCCAGATACTCGTGTCGAAAGGAGGCAGCGTGATGGAGGGAGACACCCTGATTACCATCACTTAAGGAAATTGGCCGGACATATACCGGCATGGAAAGGATTTGCCAATAGTTCGGGATAGTACTCCCGTCAGTTAGGGACTTGCAGCGTCCGGAGAAAAAACGACAGCTTTTGTTTATACTCAAATATACTCAGTCTTGACAGGTTTGCGAATGCAAAGCTGTTTAGACTGAGTTATGCCGACTGTTATTACACAATTTTTAGCAAAACTGTTCCGTGTCGGTATATCAGCAAGTAGGCCCTCAATTCCATCCTCCTGGTACCTTTCACGCCAGCGTCGAATTGTTGAGTCATCCGCAAGCAACACTCTAACGATCAGTTCATACGGATGACCATCGTTAAGCATCAGGATAGCCTTGATTTTATCGCAGACACGTTTATCTCGCGACTTTTTATGCCTGATATGAAGGTCGTAAACTTGCGCCGCTGATAACAATGTAGCCATCAGGCGCAAAATAATATTGAAAACACTTGACATACTCAGATGCTTTGTATTACTTTTACACAATCCAAGGTTAATAAGTCGCAAACCTGTTCAGCCTCGGTATAAATATTTTTTCAACCTTAGATAGTTACGTATATTTATTATTTGGTTTCAATCATACTTTTTTTGAATAAAGTTTCGCAGTTCAGGGATAGAAGTATGAGATTTTGATAAGCATTTAATAACTATTAACAAAAAGGTCTTATGAAAAAATCTATTATTCAAAACAAGATGCATCTTGCAAATGCTCACACCATGTTTTTAAGAAAGACTGTCGTAAACCGATTGAGATGGATAACGACATTTGTTATTATGATTTTTCTTCTCCTCTATTCAAGAGGTCTATTTTCTCAAACCTTTTCTAACCCAATACAACTAACATATATTGATAGTCTTGAATTATACTTAGCTGATACTTTTATTGTCGATACATCAAACATGTGGTTCAGCTTTCAGTCATTAAGTAGGCATTTAATATTAGTGACAAGCCCAATTGATACTGTTATTACCGTTAAACCAGACTCAGTCTACATATATACTAATATCAATTCTAATCTTCAACTTGTTAAGAGTTATGATACTGTCTCTATTATTGATTTAGATTCCATGGAAATTGACCAAATATATTATATACGAACAAAATACTCACAAAATGGAGCTTCTCGTTTCAGTATTTTTGGAGAACCAAACTATTTTACCGTAAAACTTACTAGAGTCGCAGATAATGTAAACCAGCTTTGTGTATTTGATACATACTTTAGTTTATCTTTTACGTACCCACCTACATATCCTAATGATTATTTTGTCCAAAATTGTGGAGAATTATTTATCTGTAAAAATGATCTATTTAAAATTGAAGCGTACAATCAAACTGATTATAATTATGCTGAATGGAAGTGGAAACTAGAAGGCGCATACATAACCGAAACGAATAATATATCTATTACTCCTCCAATCAACCAGGACCCCCCAATTTCATATACACCTGGGCCTAATAATAATAATTATTTACCGGATCCATATAAAATTGTAGCGTACTATGAGCAAGGTGGCTCATATAACGTAAGTCTTACGTTGAAAGGTTGGAAATACAAAAATAATGTGACAACGTACTGGTATGAAGGACACAAAGGAATAGCTGAATTTACTGTAACAGTATTAGATAAAGATGATTTAGTTAGTAACTTGCCTGGGGATCAATGTCCGAATACAGATATTTCAAGCATCATGATTAATATCCCCCCTGGTTTTAAAGTAACCAAAACATATCTGGAACGGCAGCCGAATATAGTAGTAATCAATAATGATACAGAATTTAATAGTTCATTTTCACTGGCTGAAATTCTTACCACCACTCAGACCCTTCCTTGCGGAAATTATAATTTAAGTGTTACATTTACGCCTTTGGCTGAAAACATTTATTTCCCTCAATCATGCGTTCCAATTACTCCAATTACTAAGAGTTTTCGTATTGGGTTTACTCCATCAATATCATATACCCAAAATTGCTTTCCTAATCCAATCCAATTCAACGGTAGTTCTACTTGCCCTGACGAAATAACATGGTGGAAATGGAATTTTGGAGATGCACAAACGTCTCCTTTGCAAAACCCGACTCATCAATATAACCAACACAGCAATTATAATGTATATCTTTCTGTTGGCAATAATGATCCAAGTTGTACATTTTCAACTTCAACATACTACACGTTCTTAACATCTCCAGAGAAACCTGTAATTACAGGCCACAATAATAACTGTAGTTTAGAGTGCTCTTATTCAGTTTCCAATCCAAACTCAAATTATATCTATACATGGACAATTGTTAATTCTGATCCACAGAATTCAAATAACTATGGTTCGTTCTCAAGTTCAGGAGTACAAACCGAAATCGATGGAATTGGTTTATCCACAGTGGCAATTTATTGGCTAAGTTCATTCATTGCCGTTCCGGAGAGAGTTTACTTAGTTGTTACTGTAGAAAATGCTTACGGTTGCATTATTTCAGATACAATGGAAATATTTGATTGTTGCATTGGTGAGGACATAGTATTCCAAAATGAAACATTTCCCCCCATTTACATAAACAACAAGACTGTTTCTTTATTGCATTCAAATATTATAAGTACTCTTAATCAAATATATCATGGTCAGATAGTTATTAATGGAATTCTACTGGTTGATCAAAATTTAACAATCAATGATAATTCACATATAAAATTCGGCCCATGTGCCAGTATTATAATAAATCCTGCATGCACACTCACTATTAATAACAGCAAACTTGGTCAACAGTGCAACTATATGTGGAAAGGTATTTATTTAAATCATGGCAGTTCCCAAATTATAATTACCAATAATTCTGAAGTTTGTGATGCTTTAGACGGAATTGTTTCAAGATCAGGAGGAAATGTATATATCACTTCTTCGGTCTTGAAAAACAACCTATACTGCTTGCAGATCAAAAATTTCGGTCCTCCCTACGTCGATGATCCAGTGTACTTTCCCGGTTCTGTTTCAATGTGCAGTTTTACTAATGATAAGGCCGGAGGTCTGCTGGAATATCCTCCATATGCCGGATTTCGCTCTATTTGCGGAATTGAAGCAAAAAATGTTTCAAATTCAGGTTTAATTATAGGCAATGCTGAAGATAACTCACCGAACTACTTTAGTAACATGAATCATGCGATAAGAGGTACAGATTCGCGTTTAATAATTTGTAATCACTAGCGTTGCGTTAACTTTTAAAATTCAATAAATCTATATATTCATTGTTCGTTACGTCCATTATATCAATTAGTTATGTTTTATGCCTCAAGTAAAATTCTCAGCAATCGTTTCAAATCGTGGCCTACTTATTTCCCTCTATAATGCCCTAATACCAATGGCTTCATAAGTATTTGTCAAACAACAACGCAACGCCAGTGATTTGTAATAATGAATTTACTGATATTGAAATTCCATATTTTTCTTCTATTGATAAAGACAGACAAGGCGCAATTTATTTATTATCAACAAAAACAGCGAATATCGCGCCGCTAAACATATCTGCTTCATGGGTAGTACTTGGAGGAAATGACGGGAATTCAAATCATTTCACTAACTGTAATGCTGGTTTGTATAATTACAATCAAAAAGCTACTGTTACAAACAATACATTTGTAGATTGCAAAAATGCGATAAAACTGATTGAAATAATATCCCCAACCATTATACGAGAGAATGAAATCAATATGACTTCTGTTGATGAAGTTGGAACGGGTATTTTCGCGGCAAATGTAAACCTGAAATCAACTCCCGATCGAATTGCCATTTCTCGTAATGTAATTACCGATATGGCAAGTGGAATACGGGTTATTAACTTAAGAGGTCATAACATGCTTCCATTTGTCAGGATAGATACAAATCTTGTCTTTTACAGTGAGAGTTCTAACCCACCTCCCAATCCTCCGATTAAGACAGGAATATTTGCCGAGAATTGCATATATCCGCGACTACGTTTTGATAGTATTTCTTTTGCCGATTTGGAGGTATCCGAGGAGGATATTCAAAGAAAAAAGGGCATTCGTCTTGCGAATGTGCGTACAGGTACGTTAATTGAGAACCATGTTTACAAGGCAGGTTCCGGTATATTTACCAATGGACTGCTTACGAATACACAGTTTCTGTGTAACAGTCTTGAAGATTGCTTTCATGGATTCTATTTTGGCAATTATACTTCCTTAAGCGACCAGGGCTATCCGGAAAACACACAACTTAATATTCCAGGTCTCAATCCGCAAAACTTTTTCTTCGGGAATTATGATCCAATGTTAAATTGTAAATTGCAATCATGCGATGGTTGTATTTTAAATCCGGAGGTGCGCTGGTTTTATCAATATGGAGGATCAAGTTCCGTTTTATTGGACGTTGGTCTTAATAATAGTCTTGCATATGAAAAAATAATACCTTATCCGAATATTATTGGGACCAATGTGTGTGTACTTCAGAACAAAGACCGCAGAGACACCCTACTATGTGATACAATTACCAGGGAATCAATACTTGGGCGTATATTAAGGAATGAGAATTTCTATGAAATGCTTCAGGCACAATACTCATATTATGATGCTTACCATCTTTTCGAATTACTCGGAGGTGATACAAGTGCTTTAAATCTTGGTGGCAGTGACGACTTGGATTACCGTTTGATGTATGACAGCCTGAAAAACGCCAATCCGGGGGCCATTGAGAATTATTACTCTTCCGTTGATTTTAATGGTTTAGATTCGGCAAGGTATTGGAATGAACATGTTTACACGAATACCGACTGGGATATTTATCGAAAGGAGGTCAATAATATATATCTGAATTCCTGGTTTATCAACAACAGGAATTTAGACAGTGCATCAAGGGCATCATTGTTCTCAATAGCCAATGAAATTCCTTATTACTATGGAGATGCAGTTTATACTGCCCGTGTCATGCTGGATTTGCATCCCGACGATTTGATGTTACCATATAGTTCTCCTTACACTGCAAACCAGCAGGAAAGAACCTCTATCCTGGTTTATCCGAATCCAACTTTCGGAAATATTACTATTACTGTATCTGGAGAAATACCTAAATCAATGGAAATTCGTATTTATGACATATTTGGGCGAGAGGTTTGCAACAAAAGGATAGAAAATGTACAATATGAAAATCAGATTCCATTGCAAAATTTGTCAACCGGATGTTATATTTGCAGAGTTTACATTGCAGGTAGCGCATTGACATACACAAAAGTTGTAATTATGGGTAATAAATAGCTTATACCGACATGGAATGGGTTAGCGAAAAATATACTTCAGAACAGTGTGCGGCATTACTCATTCTACGCAGCTTTGCTTCGCAAACCTGCGTAGAATGAGTATATTTTATTTTGAAAATGAAAACTGCTATTTATTTAAGTGCTTGTATAATTTATTTAACTGCAAGAATATGCACCGGACAAAATCTTATCCCCAACCCAAGCTTTGAACACTACACACATTGTGGTCATCCACAAAATTTTAATTTCGCAATACCATGGGTTGCCACATCTAACTCATTTCCAGTTTCATCTCCCGATTTTTTACACACCTGCATGTTAGATTCAAACACTGCCGGCTCCTATGTTACGATGATAAACACTTATCATGGACGGACAGGGAGTGGTTATGCAGGGGGTATAATGGCAGATACCGTTAATTGCTGTATAGAAAGGATAGAAGTACCTTTAATTGAAGCTCTGCAAAGAGGCAGGTGTTATACCATAAGAATCTGGTTGGTAACAATTAATCCTCTGATTATGGGTGGTAATCCTATTACACCTCTGATTGTTCAAGAAATTGGAGCGTTCTTCAGCCGTGATACCATTATAACAAATAATTCCGATACTTTTTATTTGGTAACGCCACAATTCGAAAACCAAACCGTGTTCATTCCATATTCTGACTCATGGCAATGTATTCAGGGGAATTTCGTGGCAGAGGGTGGAGAACGTTTTCTCATTATCGGAACGTTCAGACCTTTTAACAGCTTAACCATCAGCAATCCTTCCGGCTTGCCGGGAAGATGGTCATATTATCTGTTCGACGACATAAGCGTTTATGAGTGTAACACTGCCGGTGAGAAGGCAAATGCAGGTGACGACAGGGAAATCTGTTATGGAGAGAGTACAAGGATTGGATCCACTGATCATCCGGAATACTTATACCACTGGACTGCAACGGATGGTGCACAATATGAAAGCGGGACACCTGTCGTGAAGCCGGAGGTCAGCACTACGTATTATCTCCGGCAAAAAGATTTTAAATTTGACGAGACCATTGACTCTGTGACCATTTACGTCAGGCGATGTGATACGCTAATGGTTCCGAATGTTTTTACTCCAAACGGGGATCAGTTCAATGATTGCTTAGTCATCAGCAACCCGTATTCACTTACCTACACTATTGATATCTTTAACCGTTGGGGAAACAGGGTTTTCACTACGGATCAGAACAAAATGTGGTGTGGAGAGCTTCAAACCCTGCCGGGACAAAGCGGATGTAACCATGCTCCGGACGGAGTGTACTATTACTATATCAAATCTGCCGGTCTGGATGGTCGTCCTTTACAGTATAAGGGCGTTGTACACCTGATACGTTGAAATACCATGAATGAACGGATTCCTCCCTGCGGTCGGAATGACGCCGCAGATATTTTTGAAAAAGTCTTGCTGCCGGCTTCGGAGTAAAAGAGAAAAGGCAGAATTGATTGCGCCGTGAACGTCCGTGAAGTGGGGATTTAAACAGCTTAACTTAAACTGTAAGTATCCCTCCGGCCTGATACAGAATAAGCACACTGGTCAGGAAATCTTTAACTTCATCTTTACCAGCCCTATACGGTTCTCAGAGGCCTGGATGATGGTGAACACCCAGGGGTCGATGATGATCTCATCGTCTTTGCCCGGGATGCTGGAGTGGACGGAAATAATAAACCCGGCCAGGGTTTCATAATCTTCAGATTCGGGGATACCCAGCCTATATTTGCTGTTCAGGTAATCGATTTCAATCCTGCCGGAGAAAAGGTATTCATCATGGCCGGTCCGCCGTTCTACCAGCCTGGCCACATCATACTCATCATCGATCTCACCAAGGATCTCCTCGATAATGTCTTCCACCGTGACGATCCCGGAAGTCCCACCCACCTCATCCACTACCACAGCAATACTTTTGCGTTCTTTCAGCATGGCCTGCAGCGCCCTGTTGGCAGGCATGGCTTCCGGCATGATCATCACCTCCTTGATGATCTCCTGAATACCGGCAGGCTTTCCGAACAAATCAAACGAATGTACATAACCGGTGATGTTGTCGATACTCTGATGGTACACCAGGATCTTTGAATGTCCCGATGCCACGGCCAGGCTTATCACGTCAGCGACCGAAGCATCATCTTCCACAGCCCTGATCTCCGTCCTCGGAACCATACACTCCCTGATCTTGGCATTCCGGAAATCCATGGCATTCTGGAACATCTGTATCCCGGTACCCTGATCACCCTGCATGCTGGTGGCAGATGACGAAAACTCCTTCAGATAATTGTCGAGGTCAACCATCGAAAACACATATTCCCCTTCGGCAACAGCCACTTTGAACACCTTTCGCAGCAAGGTTTCCGATAAGGAGGTGAAAAGGTAAACCACCGGGTACAACAGCAGATTGAAAAGCCGGGCCGGATAGGTGAAAAACCTCAGGGTTCCGTTGGGATTGATGCGAAAGAGGGTTTTGGGGATAAATTCGCCAAACAACAGGATGACAAGGGACGACACCAGGGCCTGCAGGATCAGTATCCACAAGGCATTGTTCATGATATCAGGCAGAGAAACACTCAGGAAGCCGTAAAGCATCCTTTCCATCACCAGGCCGTAGATGACCACCACGATATTGTTGGCAACGAGCATGGAACCGATGAATCTTGAGGGCGTCCTCGTAAGCTCAGTCAGGATCCGGGCATACGCTTTCCCCTTATTCCTGTCCACCTCTATTTTCAGCTTATTGGCGGAAATGAATGCGATCTCCAGTCCCGAGAACAGTGCTGAAAGCAGTATGGTGATGATGATGATACCGGCATTATCCATCTCAGCAGCACTTATTTCCTTTGTTCATCGATGGAGAAACTCCCTGTCGGCCGTTTAATAACCCAGTTGTCGAAACGCTGGTCCGACTCAAAACCCTGACCATAGAGCACTTTATCCTGTGTGGTGATTCGAACATGTTCATCGGAAAAGATCTTCGCCTTTCTTTCATCCCAAACCAGGTGTTCGGTGTGCAGGGTTTCCTTGCGCTGTATGCCGATAACCTCCACTTTGTCCCTGGCTTCCATGATCCTGGTTTTCTCAAAGATAACCGCTTTTCTGCAACGCAGCACGGATTTTTCCACCAACCCCTTATCGTAAAAAATCACATGAACCCCCCGCGGAAAATCAATATAGGGTTCTTTTCCGCCGTACCTGAGCAGTTGCGGACTTTTCAGCACGATCCTGGTTTCAGCCGAATCGCTGTAAATGATTTCAACATCGGTTGCGGTTTCTGCCGGAATGGTATCGGCAGCCATCATTTCCGATACTGTTTTCAAATCATTCTCACAGGATTGCATCAGCATCATCATGATCAGGACAGGCAGGAAGAAAGCCCCTGAACATATTGCCGGCAGGCACCGGTGAGGGCTGCATATCGCCTTTGTCATTTTTTTCGGGCCCTTACGGTGGTCTTTTGGTAAATCCAGCATGTGACCAAAAATTCCTGCCCTTCCTTCATCCCTGCTTCCAGAATCTCCTTCTCCTCCGGGAACAGGGCGCTGTACTGCCTGATGCGGAAACGGGCAATTGAAGCAATGTCCGGATATTGTTCAAGGGCTTCCTGGTATTTTTCGACGGCCAGGCAGAAAACCATCTTGCGGTAATAATCCGACTTACCGCAAAACCCCTTGGAAAGGGCATAGCAATCACCCTGGATGATCAGGGAATATCCTTCTGAAGGATCAAGGGCAAGTGCATTGGCTGCATGCTGGTAGCCGTATGGGGCACGGTCTTCCGAACAATTGACCATAGCGGTATACAGCTGTCCTTTTGCCATGATCAGGCTGTCTCCCGATTTCAGGGCTTTCAACAGGACCGGCATGGCAAGCGGTGCAATTCCCTTACGGGCAAAATACGAACCGAGCCTCAGTGCATTCGCAGCAGTGGAATCCAGGTCGTACAGGCGTTTGGCCAGTTTCAGGTATTTATCGGCCAGCACACAGTGGTTGTGCTCAAGGGCACGAAGCACAGGTTCAAGCACGGCAGGATTCATGGAATCCTTTTTCAGAAGGTCATCGAAAGCAAGCACAATCCTCTCACAATCAAGGTATTGATGCAGAGCAATGTCCATGGTCTTCACGGCTTCCTGGTGAAGGTTGGGCTGGATGTATTTATCGGCCAGGGCACTGGCGAGCATTTGCCTGCAGTCAAGATAAACCTGCAGGAGTACCACGGTATCGAGTTTGCCGGCTTCCGCCAGGCGACAGGCAGTGTTGAAATAGTTCACCAGGATGGGAGGGCGGGAAAGGAAGCCCTCCATGGAAACCGACTTGTTGAGTATCCAGAATGCCTCCTCAAAACGGGCGCTGTCTCTAAGCAATAATTCAACTCCCTTTCGGCCAAGCACATAGCCTTCCCTTCCAAAATAGGCTATCCTTCTGTCGTAAACAAACATCAGGCTGTCCAGCAACTGCCTTCTGGCTTCCTGTTCCCAGGTACGTGCCATCAGGTAATCCAGCATAACAGCCCCTTCCATGTAAATATCCTCCGAAATGGCGGGACAGGTGTGGAACACCTGTCTCCAGACAGCGACGGCACCCAACGTATCATGCCTGACCAGCATTTCCCTGTATGTTTCCATTTGCATCACACAGTTCAGGCTGTCACCGTTATCGATCCGGGCCTGTAAGGAATACGCCTGAAAGAAAACCGGAAAGCAGATGAGCACGAACTGAATGTGTTTCACTGACCTTTTCATATCTCTGATTTTATTCAAACTTTCTTCTGTAAAACCAGGTTTCAAACACTGAAAAACCAAGGCTGAACAAAACATAGTTCTCCTGTATGAGATTGTCGGATGTTGTTCCCTTTCTTCCGAACTCAAAGCCGAAATGGACCCTGGATTTCGTCCGTGACAGGGGCAGTCCGAACCCGAGGGTAAATGCCAGATCGTCCAGTTGACGGGAATGTAACTGCAGATAGGTTTTGGAATACCTGATACCGGCCCTGTAGCTGACTTTCCGGAAGTAAGCCGAAAGGCTGTTGAAATCGGGGACATATTGCATACCCAGTGCCAGGTCCATGCTGTTCTTCAGGGAATCCTTCCCGCCGAATATTTTGAATCTGCTCCAGTCCTGGAAACGCAGGTCAGCCACAACCATCCATTTGTCAGGTCTGCCGACCGAGATACCGGTTCCCCAGGCATCGGGAAGGAAAATGCTTCCGTGGATGCCGGGACTGTTTTCAATGGTATCCTGCACATAAATGATCCCGGTGCTTCCCTGCAGATAGGTTTCCGACAGCAGGGAGTTTTTGGCGGTAATATTGCGGCCGCTGCTGAAAATGGCGCCCGCCGCCAGTTGCAGGTCATTCCTTAAAGTTGTATGATACTGAAGCCCATAGGTGAACATGAAATCATTGACACTGATGTTGTCGCTGACCCTGAAATAGCGCATAAAGGCGGAATCCGGAAAGGTCAGGGCTCTCAGCCTGTTAATGGTTCCGAAGAGGTATGAAACATTGACGCCCGCCGAAAATGACTTTCCAAACCTGAAGGCATGACCCAGATACACCTGATTAATGCCGCCCGATCCTTCGTACAGTCTGACCATCCGGCCGATGGAGTCGGAAACGGATGCATCACTCACCTTGTAACCAACCTGGCTGTAAGGCAGCAGGCCCACGGAAGATTTCCACCAATGGGTGACGGGGAATCCGAACAGGAGGTTTTTTAAGGTAGTGTAATTGGCTTTCTGGGACAAGCCTTCGGTCTTCAGTGTCTGAAAATTGGTGGTGATGGCGCCCTCAAAGACGAAGGAGGTGGTATCGAAGGCTGAAAATGAGGCCGGATTTATCACATTGACAGTGGCGGGATCACGGAAAGCGATGCCGGCACCACCCATGGCCATAGTCTGGTTGTTCGACAGCCTGAACAACTCACCGATACCATAGCGGGAATAGGGAGAACTGAGAGGCTGCTGGGCCTGTACTGCCCGGCCTGGCAGTAATATCACCAGCAGCAGCAAAAAAAGGCAATCACCTTTCCGCATGGTAATCAAGTATTTCATTCAAACCTTTCAACACAATGTTTGGGCTTGCAAAGATGCTATTTTTCAGCCGATTCTCAAAAAAGTCTGCATCACCTCCGCTGAGCACCACCTGTAATCCGGGATTCCCTTCCCCGTAACGGGCAATCATGGCGTCGGTTTCCAGCAGTACCCCCTGCATCACACCCGACAGGATGCTGTCGCGGGTGTTTGTCCCCGGCAGGCTGAATTGCAGATCCGGTTCCAATAACGGCAATTGACCCGTAAAAGTGTTCAGCGCCTGGAAACGCATCCGGATTCCGGGTGCTATGCTGCCACCCAGGTATTCGCCACGGGCTGTGACCAAATCATAGGTTATGCAGGTACCTGCCACGATCACAAGCACCGCCCTGCCGGGAAACAGGGCCCGGGCTCCGACCGCCGCCGCCAGCCTGTCCCTGCCCAGTGTGGCCGGCGTTTGGTAAAGGTTTCGCAAAGGAAGCAGGGTAGCCTCATCAAGGATGACCAGCCTGCCCGCTTCCTGCAGGGTGTCAGAAAATGCACGGTCAAGTCCGGTGACGGCCGACAGGATGATGCCGGCATATGGACCCTCCTTAAGTATCGGCATGAGCAGCTTCGTATGCTCCGCAGTCCGCTCCGTCCAGACCGTTCTGAGTTGCTTTCCTTCGAATACCCCAGCCTTCACCAGGGTGTTTCCCACATCAAGCGCGAGTTTTTTCACAATCAGTCACACTTTAAACAATACAGCAGCAAAATATGCCTGTTTCAGTTTCATCCTTTCATCAGGCATTCGAAGCTCATAAGCCCAGTTCCTCACTGACGGGGAGCATCGCGCGGATACAAAGTTCGGCAAATTCCGGTAAAGGAATGCCTATCTTCTCACATTCCAGGATATTCTCTCTCTTCACCGAGGCTGCAAAGGCTTTTTCCTTCATCCTTTTTACCACCGAAGCGGGTTTAACGCTTGAAAGCTTTTTATCGGGATACACATAAGTAGTAGCGAATATCAGTCCGGTAATCGTCTCCCCCGCTGCCAGCGCATGCTGAAACATGGTATTCCTTTCAGCGCCCGACGACATTTCGTTGTGCATGGCAATGGCATCGAGCATTTCGGGATCCACATCGTATCCGTCAAGCAGGCCGGCCGTTTGCTGCCCGTGCACAAAGGGGTCGGCTTGCGTGATCTCCACATCCAGGTCGTGCAGCAATCCCGCCAGACCCCATACCTCTGTGTTTTGCGAAAGCTTTGCGGCAAGAGCCCTCATGACGGCCTCCGAGGCCAGGCAATGCCTGATCATGCCTTCGCCCTTCACGTGCCGGTGCAACAACTCCAGCGCCTTTTCCCTTGTAAGCTCCATAATTGATTTTTCTGCAAAAATAGGATTTCGGCCGGAATCTTGCCAGCCGGACCGATTCGCTATCTTTGTGACCCGGGCGGAAAAGGGGAAGCATGTCTTCGAGCTGAATGCCCGGGCCCAACACCATAATCCGGCATGAGGTCCGACAGCCCTGAACTAAAAAAGAACCACCCGCCCACCATCAGGGCCTGGGTCATGTACGACTGGGCCAATTCAGTATTCCAGCTCACCATTGCATCGGCCATTTTTCCTGTATATTTTGCAAGCGTCACCATGCGGGAGGGTTCCGACAAGATTTCCTTCTTCGGCAGGGAAATCATCAACACGGTGCTGTATTCATGGACCATCGCAGCGGCATACCTGCTTGTGGCGGTACTGAGCCCCGGCCTGGGCGCTTTCGCGGATTACAGCGGCAGGAGAAAAGCATTCATGAAAGCGTTCACCTGGACAGGGGCATGCGGCTGCGGCCTGCTGTTCTTCTTCGGCGATATTCCCTTAGAAGCCGGCATGTCGGCCTTTTTCACGGCCTGGCTTGGCTACGGGGGCAGCCTGGTGTTTTACAATTCCTTCCTACCGGTGATCGCCGACAGCCGCTACCACGACCAAATCAGCGCCCGCGGCTATGCCATGGGTTACCTCGGAGGCGTTGTCCTGCTTATCATCAACCTGTGCATCATCCTTTTCCCCGCTTTCTTCTTTATCCGTGACCCGGCTCTGCCCTATCAGCTGTCATTCCTGACGGTCTTTCTCTGGTGGACCGGATTCTCACAGATCACCTTCAGGCACTTGCCGAAATATACCTTCGGAAATCCGCATCAACGACATATAATCCTTCAAGGATACCGGGAATTGCTCAAAGTGTGGAGGCAACTCAGGCAATCCCGCAGCATGCTGCTGTACCTGTTTGCCTTCTTCTTCCTCAGCAGCGGGACACTGACTGTGATGTTCATGGCTGCCACTTACGGAGAAAAAGAACTCCGGCTGGATGCAGCAGTGCTGATCGGCACGATCCTGTGCATTCAGTTGCTGGGAGTCGCCGGTGCCTTTCTCTTTGCAAAACTTTCAGCCCGTTTTGGCAATATCAATATCCTGATGGCGGGAAGCCTGCTGTGGGTGCTGGTCTGTACCTGGGCCTACCATATCCGGGGACCGGCCGGCTTTATGGCCGTCGCCGCCTGTGTCGGACTCGTCATGGGCGGAACCCAGGCCCTTGCCCGCTCAGGCTGGGCTAAAATGCTGCCCGAAACCAAAGACCATACGTCCTTTTTCAGTTTCTACGATGTAATGGAAAAACTTTCCACCGTGGCAGGACTTTTCAGCTTCGGCATCATGGAAACCCTGACAGGCAGTATGAGAAAAAGCGTACTCAGCGTGGTGGCTTTCTTCTCGGCCGCTTTTTTCATCCTCCTTATCCTGCAGGCCGGAACCACAGGCAGGCAAAAAACAGTGGCTCAGCCTCAGTAATCCAGCGTCAGGATCCGCCCTTTAGTGAAACCGAAAAAAGCTTCCTTATTGGCAAGCTGTACCCCTTCCATCAGGTCGTCAGCCGTATAACCGGCCAGCTTCAGGCAGGTCGGACAGGCGTAAACTCCCACACCCTTCTCCAGCAGGGTTTTAATATACACATGGGCAGGTTCAAAATCGCCAAGCTGCAGTTCTTTTGCC
Organism: Bacteroidota bacterium; assembly: GCA_022709385.1. Taxonomy (GTDB): domain Bacteria; phylum Bacteroidota; class Bacteroidia; order Bacteroidales; family CAIXZF01; genus JAKLIX01. The sequence continues at coordinate 55,116 of JAKLIX010000022.1, forward strand.
CCTTTCACCAGCAATTCCACCGCATGGATGTCCATATACACCAGTACATCCCTGTCCTCCGCCATCATGGTCGCCATCTTTAAGGGCATCAGGGCCCTGTGCGCATCCTGGTAAGCCTCTGAAATGTGAATAAACACACCATCCTTCACCCCGACGGCAGTATCAGCCGTGACGGATTCATTCACCTCTGAACTTTGATTGCAGGAAAAGCCTATCCATGCAGCCAGCATAAGGAATACAATCATCTTCATACCATTGATTTTTTATAAATTTAACTTCAGGGGGAGTAAATATAGTACATTCCTGAATGCAGAAAATATTATTTTCGCAGCCTGCTTTGCATCAGCCGATAATAATAAGCTGCCACCGCTGCCGTTAACTAAGAATATCCTATAATATGTTAATTATCAATAGCTACGAGGAATTCGCTCAGTTAAAGGGACAGGAGCTCGGGCTGTCCGGCTACCTGAAGATCACCCAGGAACAAATCAATAAGTTTGCGGAAGCCACCCTGGATTTCCAGTGGATACACCTGGATACAGAAAGAGCGGCCAAAGAAAGTCCATATCAAAGTACCATCGCCCACGGTTACCTCAATGTCAGTGTGTTACCATACCTCTGGGGACAAATTGTTGAGTTCAAGAACGTGAAGATGATGGTGAACTACGGGATAGAAAGGCTGAAATTTACCAGCCCGGTGCTGGTCAACGATGAGGTCAGGGTCAGGGCCCGCCTGGAAGATGTGCAAAACCTCAGGGGGATTACCAAAGCGCAGATTGCCATCACCCTCGAAATCAAAGACAAAGCCAAACCGGCATTGGAAGGCCTGATCGTTTTCCTCTATCACTTTGCCTGACAGGCAGATATCAGTTAACAATATTTAACAAAAAACAATGGAAACACTTTTCGTTTCTGTTGTTTCCTTTTTGGATTCTGCCTTCCTTTGCAGGCCGAAATCCGGGAGGTGTCTCAAGCATCCTTTCAGGAAGTATTAACAAAAAAGAATGTTCATGGAGGATAAGTTTATCGCGATTCTGGAGAAAACCAGGGAATTGTCTTTCAGGTACCCCATCCGGAGGATGACCTTTGAAAAGATCGCCGACAAGCTGGGTGTAAGCACCGCGGAGTTGAAGTCTTTTGTCAGGACAAAAACGGAACTGGTTGAGAAAGCGCTTGAATTTGAACGTTTCAGTTTTCAGGTAATTTTTCAGAAGCATGATTTTGAGGGCGTGAATGCCATTGATATCCTGTTTACGGTGAGCAAGGAGATGAGCCGCAGGTTCAGGGACATCAATCCGGCTCTCACCGTTGACCTGAGGAAGTATTACCCTGAAGTTTACCAGAAACATATCGAGGCCAAATATGATTTCATTTTCGATAAAATGAAGATCAATATTGAAAAGGGGATCAGCCAGGGGATGTACCGCAACGACCTGAGCGTGGAACTGGTGGCAAGGCTTTACATGGCCCGCCTGATGGATATCCACAATCCCGAGCTTTTTCCTCCGGAGATGTTTTCTTTTGAACTGCTGTTCAATTACACCATCGAAAGTTTTGTCAGGAGTGTGGCCACCGGCGACGGACTGAACTATTTCGAAAACAGAATGAAATGCCTGAAGCCTCAAGGGAAGTGATATGAAGGACGAACGTTATGAACGGATACTCAATGAGTCGGGAAGGATCTTCCAGACATACGGGATCAGGAATGTATCCATGGATGATATCTGCACCACACTCGGGATTTCGAAGAAAACCCTTTACCAGTATGTGAATAATAAGGCCGACCTGATCTTCAAGATCCTTGAAGCGCATCATGAGGTTTACAGGCAGTTTATCCAGGACCAGCTTGATCAGGGCGGAAATGCCATCGACATCATGCTGGCGGTGGATTCTTTTGTTTGCAGTGAAATGAAGAACTATACCCCCGACAACATATTCGTTTTGAAGAAATACTACCCGGAGGTTTACCAGGCCATTTTCGAGATGAAACGGACTTCCATCCTGGAAGGCATCACGGCCAACCTGAATGCCGGTATCCGTGACGGACTGTACAGGAAAGATCTGGATGTGGACCTGGTAGCCCGGATGTTCGTCAAGAACCTCGAGGAGATCCACCAGCTGGAAATGAGCAGCAGCGACAACAGCTATGAGAAGATTTTCGGAACGATGTACGATCACCATATCAGGGCCATCGTCACTCCTGACGGACTTGAATATTATGAAAAGAAAAAACAACGCCAATAAACAACATCCATGAAACACTACCCGATCCTGTTCATGATCCTGCTTTCCTGCTGGTTTTCGGGCCGGCTGACCGCCCAGGAAGCCGGAAAGCCATTCAGCCTGAAGGAGGCGCAGGAGTACGCCCTTAAACACCATGCTGCAGCCAAAAATGCAGGCATTGACCTTGAACTTGCAAAAAAGAAGATCTGGGAAACCACCGCTATCGGCCTTCCCCAGGTAAATGCATCCGTATCTTACCAGTACATGCTGGATGTTCCCACCACCCTGCTGCCCGACTTCATTACCCCGGCCATCATTGGGGTGAACAAACAGCTGTTCGGGCTGGAGCTGATCGAACCTGAACCGCCCATACAGTACTTTCCTGCCAAGTTCGGCACCGAACAAAACCTCAGCCTTCAGGGAAGCTTGTCGCAGCTGATCTTCAACGGACAATACCTGGTCGGATTACAGGCTGCCCGCACCTTTTACCGCTCGGCCGAAAAAAACCTCGAAAAAACCAACATCGAAGTCCGGGCCAACCTCACCCAGACCTATTATATGCTTGCCGTATTCACGGAGAACCGCAAACTGCTCGCCAAAACCGTTACCTCCGTTGAGAGAACCCTCTTTGAACTGGAAGAATCCTATAAAAACGGCCTGGTGGAAGATATCGTGGTGGATCAGATGAAATACAACCTGACCAACCTGCGCAATACCCTCAGTGCGGTCGACGGACAACTGCAGGTAGCCGGAAAGCTGCTGAAATTCCAGATGGGACTCGAGCCGGCGGAAAACATCACCATCACCGACTCTGTCCCCGTGCTGCTCGAAGACATGAACCAGCTTCCCATGGCCGCAGGGACCTTCAAGGCAGAAAACCACATCGACTACCGCATAGTCGAAACCGGAGAACAACTCCAGTACCTCAACCTGAGAAAAGAACAGGCCAACTACATGCCGGTGCTCAGTGCCTTCTTTACCAGGCAGGAAAATGCCATGCGGGATAAATTCGATTTCCTCGACAAATCGGGAGAGTGGTATCCGACCACCATCCTCGGCATCAGCCTTTCGGTACCCATCTTCACCAGCGGCATGCAACATGCCAGAGTCCAGCAGGCCCGCCTCGAACTGGAAAAGATGCGCAACACCAAAGACCAGGTGAAACAGGGACTCAGCCTTGCCGCAGAAGAAGCCAGGATCAACTACAACAATGCCCTGGATAAATTTCTTGCCGAAAAAGACAACCTCAGCCTGAGCGACAAAATCTACCAGAAAACCCTGATCAAGTTCAGGGAAGGGATCGCCAGCAGTACCGATCTCACCCAGAACTACAACCAGTACCTCACAAGCCAGAGCACCTATTTCAACACCCTGTTCGAGCTGCTGACCGCCAGGATTGCGCTCGACAAAGCCTATCAGCAATTTTAAACCACGCTAACAAGACACATAATGAAAAAGCTATGGATCTTCGCCGGCCTGCTCCTGATGATCGCCGGCTGCAACAGCAAACAAGACAAAAAAGCAGAACTGGCCCGGCTCATCTCCCAGAGAGACGCGCTTACGGAACAAATCAACAAGCTCCGCCAGGAAATCGCCCTGACCGATTCCACACAGGATGACAGCCGTTCCAAGACCGTGGTGGTCACGACAATTCAACCGCAAACCTTCAACCACTTCATCGAGATTCAGGGAAAAGTGGACGGAGATGAGAATATCGGGGTCAATCCGCGTACTCCGGGCGTTGTCAGCAATATCCTGGTGAAAGTCGGCGACCGGGTATCCCGCGGACAGACGCTCATGGAACTGGATGCCGAAGTGACCCGCAGATCGCTCGACGAAGTGAAGGAAAGGCTGGCATTTGCCACTACGGTTTACAACAAGTATAAAAACCTCTGGGATCAAAAGATCGGTTCCGAGATCGAATACCTCAGTGCCAAAAACAACAAGGAGAGCCTGGAAAGGACGGTGAAAACCCTGGAGGAAACCCTGGAAATGTCGCGCATCGTTTCACCCATCAGCGGCACGGTGGAAGAAATCCCGGTGAAGATAGGACAGGCCGTATCGCCCGGTTTCCCTGCCATCCGTGTGATCAACTTTTCCAGGATCAAGGTGGTGGCCGAACTGGCCGAATCCTATGCCAGGAGAGTGAAAGCCGGCGATGAGGTGAACCTGTACTTTCCCGACTACAACCAGGAAACTTCGGCCCGTATCGCATTCGCCAGCAAATACATCAACCCGGTGAACAGAACCTTCCAGATCGAGGTCGATCTGAATGAACCCGGTAACGGATACAAGGCCAATATGGTGGCTGTGGTCAGGATCAACGATTACAGCAATCCCGCTGCATTCGTGGTTCCCATCAATGCCGTCCAGAAATCCTCCGACGGCCATTTCGTTTTCCTGGCCAGGCCCGGTAAGGGAGGAACTGTGGCACATAAACAGCCCATCAGCCTGGGAAGTATCTACAACGGACTGGCAGAGGTCACTTCCGGACTGGAAGCAGGCCAGCAGGTGATCACCATGGGCTACCAGGACCTGTTTGAAGGACAAGTCGTTAAACGCTGATAACCCGCCCTTGAAACTTATCCTACTTAACCCACTGTCATGAAAGAGATCACAGAAAAAGTGAAGGAGTTCTTCGGAACCTCCTGGGCCATCGACAACCGCTCCAGCATATACGTGCTGACAGTCATCATCACCATCCTGGGATTGTTCAGCTATTTCACCATGCCCAAGGAGTCCTTCCCCGAGGTGGTGATCCCCACGGTACTCGTCAGCACCGTTTACCCCGGCACATCGCCCCAGGACATGGAAAACCTGGTTACCAGGCCCATAGAAAAGGAACTGAAATCCCTGTCCGACGTTAAAAACATCACCAGCTCCTCCCTGCAGGACTATTCCTCCATCGGCGTAGAGTTCAACACCGATGTCGAAATCACCGAAGCCAAACAAAGGGTGAAAGATGCCGTGGACAAAGCCCGTCCCAAACTTCCCAACAACCTTCCATCAGAACCCGACGTGATGGACATCAACCTGTCGGAATTCCCCATCATGTATATCCAGTTATCCGGCAATTACGACCTCGACAGGCTGAAAAAATACGCGGAAGCCGCCCAGGACAAGATAGAGACACTCAAGGAAATCACCCGCGTGGATATCGTCGGCGCCCTCGAGCGGGAGATCCAGGTAAATGTGGATATGTACAAACTCCAGATCGCAAGCCTCACCCTGGGCGATGTGGAACGGGCCATCGCCGGCGAAAACCTCACCATCTCGGGTGGAAATATGACCACCTACGGCATGAAAAGATCCATCAGGGTGGAAGGCCAGTTTAAAGATCCGTCCGAAATCGCCAATATCGCCCTCATCTCCTCCAGCGGCGCCATGGTGTATATCAAGAATATCGCCACCGTAAAGGATACCTTCAAGGAACAGGAAAGCTTCTCCCGCCTCAACGGGAAAAACGTCATCACCCTGAATGTAATCAAAAAGAGCGGGGAAAACCTGCTCAATGCCTCCGATCAGATCAACGACATCCTTGCTGAAATGAAAAAGGCAGACTTCCCGCCCGACTTGGACGTGGTCCTCACCGGCGAACAGTCGCGCTATACCAGGAACACCCTGGAAGAACTCAACTTTACCATGATCGTAGGCTTCCTGCTCGTGACCCTGGTACTGATGTTCTTCATGGGATTCACCAATGCCTTCTTCGTGGCCCTGGCCGTGCCCCTGTCGATGTTCATCGCTTATATGATCATGCCGGCACTGGATTATTCCATGAACATGATGACCATGTTCAGCTTCATCTTTGCCCTGGGGATCATCGTCGACGACGCCATCGTGGTGATAGAAAACACCCACCGTATCCATAAATTCCAGCCGGATATCGTCAAAGCTGCCAAATACGGAGCAGGCGAAGTGTTTCTGCCCATCCTTTCAGGTACCCTCACCACCCTGGCACCCTTCTTCCCCCTGATCTTCTGGCCGGGTATCGTCGGTCAGTTCATGATCTACCTTCCCGTTACCCTCATCATCTCCCTGTTCGCCTCCCTCTTCGTGGCCTATTTTATCAATCCGGTATTCGCGGTTTCCTTTATGAAACACGAATACCACACCATGAAAGATTCGGAAAGAAGAAGAAGGCTCAGAAGAAGCTCCATCCTTTTCATTTCCCTCGGACTGATCTTCCACCTGATGCGCTGGCCCGGCATGGGGAACTTCATGATCCTGGTCTTTATCCTTAACCTGCTCTTCCACCTCTATGTCAAAAAAGCCATCAAATGGTTCCAGTCCACCGGCTGGCCCGCGGCACTGAACCTCTACGAAAAACAACTCCGTTTCTTCCTGAAGGGAAGGATGCCATACTGGCTCCTGGGCGGTATCATGGCCCTTTTCTTCCTTGCCTTCATCATTGCAGGCATGGCCAACCTGAAAGTCAGGTTCTTTCCCGACAATGAGCCCAACAATATCTATGTGATGATCAGCCTTCCCGTGGGTACCGACCAGCTTGTTACCGACAGCATCACGGCCGTTGTGGAACAGAAAGTGATGGATGTGCTCGGGAAAGACAATCCCGACGTGGAATCGGTCATCACCAACGTGGCCCTCGGCGCAAGCGATCCGGAAGGTTTCGACCGCTCCGTAGCCTCAGAAAAGGGAATGATCACGGTCAACTTTGTGGAACACAAATTCCGTCAGGGACAAAAAACGGAAACCTACCTCGAAAAAATCAGGGAAGTGGTGAAGGGAATCCCCGCCGCCAACATCGTGGTGCAGAAAAACAGCATGGGCCCGCCAACCGGTAAACCCATCAATATCGAGATCAGCGGCGAGGACCTGCCCGTCCTCATCGCCAATGCCGAAGCATTCCAGAATTACCTTGATTCCGCACAGATCCAGGGAATACAGGAACTTAAATCGAATTTCGATAAATATAAACCGGAGGTCATCATCAAGATCGACCGCGAAAGGGCCAACCGCGAAGGCATTTCCACAGGCCAGATCGCCATGGAAATCCGGAATGCCGTTTATGGCGCAGAAGTCTCGAAATTCAAGGACGGAGAAGACGAATACCCCATCCAGCTCCGCTACGACGAAAAAACCCGCAAAAACGTGGATGCCCTGATCAACCTGAAGATCATCTTTATGGATATGGTCTCGGGAAAACTGCGCCAGATCCCGCTTTCCTCTGTGGCTTCCATCCAGTACCAGGACAGCTACGGCGGTATCAACCGGAAAAACCTCAAACGGGTGATCACCATCTCTTCGGAAGTACTCAGCGGATACACCGCCAATGAAGTCGTTGCCAAAATCAAAACCCTGGCGGAAAGGTTTCCGAAAAGCATGGGCATTGAGATCAAACTGACAGGAGAACAGGAAGAACAGGAAGAAACCTCCAACTTCCTCTTCCTGGCCATGATCATTTCACTCGGCCTGATCTTCTTCATCCTGATCACCCAGTTTAATTCCATCGGCAAAGCGGTGATCATCCTGAGCGAGGTGGTCTTTTCCATCATCGGGGTGATCCTGGGCTACGCCATCTTCGGCATGGACATCTCCATCCTGATGACCGGACTGGGAATCGTGGCCCTGGGAGGAATCGTCGTGAGGAACGGCATCCTGATCGTGGAGTTCACCGATGTGCTGAAAAGCCAGGGCCTGAAAACACGGCAGGCGCTGATCCAGGCCGGAAAAACGCGTATCACCCCGGTGATCCTGACGGCTACCGCCACCATGATGGGACTGGTCCCCCTGGCACTCGGCCTCAACATCAACTTTGTTACCCTGTTCACGGAACTCAATCCGCACATCCACTATGGCGGCGACAACGTGATGTTCTGGGGCCCGCTGTCCTGGGCCATCATCTTCGGACTGAGCTTCGCCACCTTCCTCACCCTGATCTTCGTGCCTGCCATGTACCTGATGTACGAAGCCTTCAAGGTGAGGCTCAGCAGGAGAAAGTCCAACAAAACCTATCGCAGGATACAAAAGGGAGAATCACCCTTCATGTGGAATTAACTCATACTCGACAGGTTTGCGAATGCAAAGCTATCAAGCATAAGCAATGCCGTACACCCCTTGATCGCATTTTTTTTCGCAAACTCATTCCGTGTCGGCATAGCAGTTTAAGGCGTTCCGGCCCCGTCCCCCCGGCCGGAACGCTCCCCTGCTTCCTCCAGAAACCTCACGACATCGGGATTTCCCGGCTGTGCTTCCGCCGCTTTCCTCATGTATGCAAGAGATGCCTCCCGGTCGCTTTCCGCAAACAATAATGCCAGGTGGTAATTCGGCTCAAAACGTTTGGGATTGATTGCAAGCACCGCCTTCCATGCCCCGATCCGGTCAGGTATGCCCGGCTGTTTCAGGATCAGGCCGAGGTTGCGGTAAACGTTTTCTTCCTCCGGATCGAGCCGAAGTATCCGCAGGTAACACTGCAGGGTGGAATCAGGCTGCTTCAGGTAGTCGTAGTACACATTCCCCAGGTGAAACCAGGCATCCTGGTAAGCCGGATGGATCTGAACCGCCTTCTGAAGCATCGCCAGGGCCTTGGAAAAATGATCGTTACGAAGTGAGGCGTCGCGGGTCTGGTTCGCGGCCCAGGCATGCCACTGACCTGCAATGTTGTTGCTTTTGGCACTGTTGGATGAAACCTCCGCATCGGTGGTGTACAGGGTGAAATCATCCTTCCAGTCGCCATTGCGGTCGATCGTCAGAATGGCATATATCAGCAGCAAAGTACCCGTCACCAGGACGATCACCCGGCCGGCAGGCTGCTTAAGCCTTGCCGCAACCACCGGTAATTTTGCCGAAACCAGCCAGGCCGCGAACACACTGAAAGCCACCGAGGGCATAAACAGGAAACGCTCTGCCATAAATACCCCCACCGGAAACAGGATGTTGGATACCAGCAGGATGCCTCCGAAGTAAAAGATCAGCAGATAGGAATATAAACGCCTTTTTTTCAAACCCTTGAGGGTAAAAAACAGCAGCAGGAGATACACTGCCAGGGAAGCCAGGGACCTGATATCCGTAAACTCCACCAACTGAATGTGATACGGATAATAATCCCAGGTCAGCGGATGAGGGATCAGCAGCAGCTTCAGGTACAAGCCCAGGGTAAACAGGATGGTACCGGCTTTTTGCGAAACGGTAGCATCAAGAAAAGGATTATCGAGCAGTTCGGTGGAAGGATTGGATTGAAACCCGCTCAGCACAGCGGTTCTGAAAAGCAGAAACAGCGCAAAAGCCGCAAGCAGGGGAAGCCAGGCAAGCAATAAGTCCCGTATCTTTCTCTCTCTGAAGAACCAGCCTGCCAAGGGAAGCAGGATAAGGAAAAGCGCGGCGTTTTCCTTCGACAACAAGGCCACCAGAAAAACGGGAAAACTCCAAAACAGTGTTTGTAATTTCTTATTGTCGAGATAATTAAGAAACAAAATACCACTCAGCAGGGAAGCCGTCAGGCTGAGGATCTCATCCCTCCCTTTGAGGTTGGCCACCACCTCGGTATGTACCGGATGAGCCAGGAATAGCAGGGTGGCCAGCAGGGGCAGGTGCTGATACCAGCGGCTCTGATCACTGGTCTTTAATAACTTACGGAGAAAACCAAGCAGCAGGATACAGCAGAGGGCGTACAGCAGGATATTGAAAAAATGACTGACATGGGGGTTTTCTCCGAAGATCTCGTATTCGATGGCGAAGGTCACCATGGAAAATGGACGCCAGCGGCCGCCGGTAAGCATGATCTCCTTGTCTCCGTAATATCCGGCGAAGAAGTGCTTCCCGAACAAGGCGGGTATTCCTTCGAATCCTTCTTTGGTGTATGTGTTTCCCGTGATCACATACAGATCATCAAGCGCATAGCGGTTGGGGATGGTATTGCCGTAAAAGACAAAACACAGCAACAGGATCACCAGGTAGTGATAGCGTGCGGGATCTTTCCGCTTTTGCGGAGGTTTCGCTACTTTTGCAGGAGCATGCTTTTTACCGGCCGGCTTCATCATCATCGAGATTGTCGTGCAATATTATGAATTATTCACAACCCGTCCTGCTTCCCTGAACAGCAGCCCATGAAAAACCGCCGTATGAACTTCCTGATATTCTTTTCCATCGTATTGCTGATATACGCTTCGGTGAACTTTTATATCTGGCTCCGGGCATCCCAGGCCATGGCCTTCACGCCCGGCCTGAAACCCTGGTTCACCGGCATCTTCTTTTTCCTGGCCTGCTCCTATATCGTGGCCAGGGTCCTGGAAAAGCTCTGTTTCTCATACCTGAGCGACATCCTCACCTGGATCGGCACTTTCTGGCTGGCAGCCATGCTGTACTTCTTCCTCGCCGCAGTGCTTTTCGACCTGCTCAGGCTGCTGTTGCTGCCCCTGCCCGGCTTCCGCCTGAAAGACCTGGTCTTCTTCCCTCAGCTGAAGGGCATCCTGCTGCTTTCCACGTTTCTGATCACAAGCGTCATCTTGTTTGCTGGTTACCGCCGGGCGGTCAATACCCGCCTGAGCCGGCTGGAGATCCGCATCCCGGCACGACAGGCAGAAAGAGACAGCCTCAGCATCGCCATGGCTTCCGACATCCACCTGGGAACCCTGATCAACACCCGCCGGCTGCAGCACCTGGTGCAGCTGCTGAACGGCATGCAGCCCGATATCATCCTGCTGGCCGGCGATATCGTGGACGAAGATCTTGTCCCCGTGATCAGGAACAACCTGGGAGCCGCGCTGCTGGAACTGAAAGCCCCGCTCGGCGTCTGGGGCATCACCGGTAACCATGAGTATATCGGGGGCGCGGATGATGCGATCCGTTACCTGGAAACACATGGTATCCGTATGCTCAGGGATACTGCCGTCAAACTGCCCGGAACGGCCTGGCTCATCGGCAGGGAAGACCGCGACAAGCCGCGTTTCACCGGCAGGGAGCGGAAAAGCCTTGAAGAACTTCTGGCCGGTACCGACGACTCCCTGCCGCGTATCCTGCTCGATCACCAGCCCTTCGGACTCGACAAGGCAGCCCGTGCCGGCATCGACCTGCAGCTCTCGGGACATACCCACCACGGCCAGCTCTGGCCCCTGTCAGCCCTGACAAAAGCCATCTACGAAGTCAGCCGGGGCTACCACCGCATACAAAACACCCACTTTTACGTATCGACCGGATTTGGAAGCTGGGGCCCGCCCGTAAGGACAGGCTCCCGGTCGGAGGTGGTATTGGTGAAAGTCGTTTTTGTAAAAGAATGAAGCGTTTGAGGAAGAGAAAGGATGCATGGCCGCTGCCAGTGTTAGCAAGCCGCTCTCACGCTCACACTCGCGCTGTTTTCGCTCCTCTTATTGACAAAAGATGCTACCAAAACGGCCTTGCTGACCTAATTGCCTTAAAAGAAATTATGCCTTAATACATTGATATGTTGATTATTAGCCAATTTGTTTAATTAAATTGGTGCATCAATCTATTTTGCCAAGAGTCAAAATATGCTTGATACTCTTCTTGTCCACAATTGCCTTAAAAGCAGTTGTTTGCCAAACAATCGATGCTGAACCGCAATGAGGACAAAACAAATCTGAAGGTCAAGTCATTTACATATTACAATTACCGGGTAAACAAACTAAGGTATTGTTCAAAAACGAAAACTCTGTTCCGGCTGAAACCAGTTCTCTCCCTGAGTATACCATGGTTTTCGAACTCCTGAATGAGAGAATTTGCAGTTTGTTTACTGGTTCTCAACTCAGTCATTACGTCAGCAACTGTAACCACAGGTTTCTTGTAGAGATACAAGAGTAAGGCCTTTGCATTGGATAAGCGCCGGCCAAACTTGATAAGTGATTCCGTTTCCAACGTTTCACGTATGACTAAAATTTTATTAAAAGTGTCAATGGCCTGATTAGCTGTCTCGATAATACCAACCAAGAAGAATTTTAGCCATTGCTGCATTTCATGCTTTTCCGAAACCGAAATGAGCTTGTCGTAATATACGCTTCGATTCTTTTCAATAAAATCAGAGATATATAGCGTTGGTTTTCTTAATACCCTTTGGTTAACGAGGTAAAGCGTGATAAGCAACCTGCCGATCCGACCGTTACCATCAAGAAACGGGTGGATGGCCTCAAATTGATAATGAACCATGCCGATACGGATGAGTGTTGGGACATAGATGTCAGTGTTATTGAGGAATTTTTCTAGGTCGCTCATCAAATCTGGTACTAATGAATGATGTGGAGGTATAAATCTGGCATCTCTCAGGGTTGCGCCACCAATCCAGTTTTGGGATGTACGAAACTCCCCGGGCATTTTATCCTTTCCTCTCACACCCTCCATTAGTATTTTATGGGCCTCTCTCATTAGGCGGGTTGACAAAGGAAGTTGTTCTAATCTTTGTATGCAGAATTTCAAGGCATTGACATAGTTTTGAACTTCTTGCCAATCGTCTCTTTTCTCAATATCAATATCTTTAGCTTCCAGCACTGCCTCATCAATAGTGGTGCGTGTACCCTCTATTCGGCTGCTCTGTGTAGCTTCCTTAACTAGATGCATTCTTAGAAAGGTCTCAACATCTGGAAGTATTATTGAGAAGGCATTGAGTTCGCCTAAACGAATATTGGCTTCTTCGAGTAAGGAATTCAACTCTGGCTGGCTGATAACCCATTCCCGATTAAGGAACTCAGGATGGAAACTCCTATAACCAGATTCCTTCGTAAAACTACCTGATTTGTAATTCTTTAAATCCACAGTGATAAAAATAATTGTTGGTTATAAACCTTGATTATAAATTTTCTTAGTCAAAGATAATGATTTTTTTTGGACTATAGATTTTTATAGTCCAAGTTTATCACTGGGATAATTTAAATCTTAGGATAAAGGAACACTCATGTTTGATTGTGTGAGTGTCAGTGTGAGCCTGCCTGCCGGCAGGCAGGTACTCAGGTAAAAACAGAGCGAGTGCAAATCTCAGTACTTCTAAGTACTCAAACTCACACTCCCGCTGTTTTTGCTCCTCTTATTGACAAAAGTTGCAACTCAGAACCATTGATTGGCTATGGTATCTTATTGAATATCAGCAATCAAATTACTGCCCAAGTTGAATCTGGAAATGGGAAAGTTCAATCTGAAGCTTCACCTTCGCCTGTAAGGCGTTAAACACCCTCAAGAGGGTATCCATGGTTACATTGCTCGCATTGTTCTCAATACGGGAGATTTGAGCACGCTGGACACCAATAAGTCTCCCAAGTTCTTCCTGAGTCAAATGGCGTTCTATGCGGGTTTGTTTGATGGCTTGACCAATCAGGTTCATTTGGAGCTCATATTCGAACTTTTCCCGCTCAGGAGTACCCAGTTTACCAATCAGTTTATCCTGAACTTCTTCTAATGTGTGTGTCTTCATTTCTTCTCCCTTTTTTCTTTGTCTGCAAAATAGGATATTCTTAACTGTTTTGCCTTTACTAATTCATTTTCAGGCACTTTGCTCGTTTTCTTGATGAATCCGTGCGTTGCGATAACCAAGGTTTCATAGGAGTCAGTCTTATCCCAGAAAGCAAGGAGACGATACTGAAAACCTTGGTACAGTGTTCTGAGTTCCCAAATCTCATCTGTAAGCTTTTTAAAAAGTTCCGGGTCTTGGTCAATCTGAACTTTACGGATGTTAAAGATTATCTTTTCATAATGCTTCCTGTCAAGGCTTTGCAAAAATTCAAATGCTGTAACCAGAAAATAACAATGTACCAAAATCGGTAATTAGTAGTGTAGGTTTTTCGGAAAACAAGAATGTAGTGTTTTCGGAAAACAGCGATGTATGATTCAAGGGAAGGAGATTTGCCCCGCGGGG
>JAKLIX010000023.1 GCA_022709385.1 Bacteroidota bacterium
ATCCTAATGAAAATAATGTAATTTTAACACCCCAAATGCTCTTGAAAAAAGTGGCCTGCTTTACCCCGAAATAGGTGGCAGGGTTTACTCCGAAATGAGTGGCCTTGTTTGACCGAAATAATCAAAAACACCTGCTTCTTCAAGCAAGTTCTTATATTCTTCCTCAAAAGAAATCAGTTGATGGTGCGCTGTTTTTTTGTTCTGAAAACAATGTGATAGAGGATCTTGCGGTAGCTTGTCATCATGGTGATCTTTGTTCAGCCACTGTGTGGCTGAGGGTTTGTCTGGGTTGCCTTAACCACGGGTTTTACCCTTACGGGTTACACCCGCGGTTATTCATATTTTGCCCTTGCAGGGCAGTTTGGTTGATTACGTTCTCTTGATGATCTTATTCAACACAAGTACACCATCGGTTATTCATATTTTGCCCTAGCAGGGCAGTTTGGTTGATTACGTTCTCTTGATGATCTTATTCAACACAAGTACACCATCGGTTATTCATGTTTTGCCCTTGCAGGGCAGTTTGGTTGATTACGTTCTCTTGATGATCTTATTCAACCCAAGTACAACCGCGGTTATTCATGTTTTGCCCTTGCAGGGCATTCGTGGATTATAGACTCCCCCACGTCCCCTTGTCCAGGCTGCGGTATTGGATCGCTTCTGCCAAGTGCTCCAACCTGATATCCGGAGCGGCCTCCATGTCGGCAATGGTGCGGGAAACTTTGAGTATCCGTCGTACGCTCTTGCCGACAGATTCAGCCGCTCCATGGCATGCTTCAGCAGCATATTCCCCTCCTCACTCAGGCGGCAGACCTTTCTGATCTCTTTCGACGGGATTTGCGCATTGCAATAGACTCCTTCATTATTCAAATACCTTTCCTCCTGTATCTTCCTGGCCGCCATCACCCTTTCCCTGATTACCTGAGATTTCTCGGATGATCCCGAAACAGAAAGCTCCTTAAAGGGCACCGGCACCACCTCCACCTGGATGTCTATCCTGTCGAGCAATGGTCCGCTGATCCTGCTCAGGTACTTCTGTACCACCCCCGGCCCGCAGCTGCACTCCTTCTCCGGATGGTTATAAAAGCCGCAGGGACAGGGATGCGTTGCCTTTTTCCCGACACGATAACATTGTGCCTAAACCATTGAATATCAATTACCCAGCTAATCCAAAGACAATCGGGGAACATTTACGAAAACGCCGCTATGATTTACACCTGACCCAGGCACAAGTGGCTAAGATCATCGGGGTTTCAGAAGATTCCATCACTTATTGGGAGAATGAGCGGTCATATCCTCAGGTCCAGTATTATAAGAAGATAATTGACTTTCTCGGATACAACCCTTTTGAGTTTGAGATTAAGACTTGGGGAGATAAGTTAAGACACTATCGCTATATTAATGGGCTGACTCAGAAAGCTTTAGGCCAACTGACCGGGATCGATCCTTCAACTATTAACTCTTGGGAAAACTACAAATCCGAACCCATAGGCAAAAAGGTAAAAAAGTTTGAAGAATTCCTAAATCAGACTTCTAAGTATTCTTAACAATACGAAAAGATTTGCATTTTACTTAGAGCGATTCTAAATTAGCTAATCTGTTTTAAACTTCTAATCTTTTTAAATATTTTTGTTACTAACCAATACCTAAGGTGCATGAAGAAATTTCTATGCGGTATCTTCGTATGTCTGTGTCTCTCCTCTGTCGGGGAAGCTCAATCAACTCAAAAAATTGATTATCCACAAGCTTACGCAGAAATAAAATCTATGCTGGAAGGCAAGACTCCGGTTGACTTTAAAAGAGCGGTATTTGTAACTGAGTCCGCCTATTTGAACGGATCCCTTGATTATCAGAGTTTTTGCGCGGACATAAAAGCCACCGGGGTAAAGCTCAAAGCAATGATCCGTTCCCGGGGACTGGAAAATTATAAGACTTGTAAGAACTGGGCAGTCTTTTCTTATATGATCGACACTATTCCCGTAAATGATTATCAACCATTTACTTATGATTTTGATGATTTTCGGGGTGATAAAGATTGGTCAAAAATGTTTATCACTAAATTAATGAAAACCAGAAAAGGCAACTGCCATTCTTTGCCTTATTTCTATAAAATTCTATGCGAAGAAATCGGGGGTGAAGCTTCCCTCGCCATGGGGCCAAATCATGTTTATATAAAACATCGTGACGAAAAGGGGCAATGGGTCAACATTGAACTAACGAATGGCGGTTTTCCCAGGGATCAATGGATTATCAAGGAACTAGCTATTACCATTGAGGAGATTAAAAATGGTGTTTATATGCGCCCCTTGACGGACAAGGAAAGCATTAGTATGTGCCTGTTTGACCTCGCTTGCGGGTACAGGGAGAAAAGCGGTTATGACAACTTCGTTTTGCAAATTGTGAACACCGCCCTGAAATATTACCCCAATAGCTTAGAATTATTAATGACAAAAGCGGATTGTTACCATGTTATAGGAAAGCAGGAAAAAGAGAAAAATGAGCCCAACAAAAAAGCCCTTGATACATATTATTTAGCATATACAACCACCGTAGATAAAATAAACAGTTTAGGCTACCAAGAAATGCCAAAAGAGCAATACGATGAATGGGTTAGGTCTGTTGCGGCTGAAAAAAAGAAGCGGGGAATAACAAGCCAATAATAGAGTCATAAACAATATGATGTTAACCATGAAACACTTAGTATTTTTAATGGCAATATTTTTCTTGAGTGGAGTTGCGTCCGCTCAGTCCGATAATCCGTATTCGATATTTGGGTATAAAACCTATGTATCCTACGAACTTGGACAGAACGAACTACTGTATATTAGAAACAGCGATCCAAAATCGGAGATTGTGGGTCTTGCTTTTGACATTGAACGCAAACAGATCCTGTTCTTAAATGGTAAAGACAGCACGGTAAAATCCTACACCCTGCAACCCAACGAACTTTTTCGATGGTTGTCAACCGACCCTCATGCCGATAAATACCCCTCATTAAGCCCCTATTGTTTTGTAGCCAATATGCCCATAAGGGCAATTGACCCTGATGGGAAAGATATTTATATCCTGTTTGCCACCACGGGCAACCAAAGAGGTGACGCCATGTTTGGAGCAGCTGCCTTAACACGACAAAGGAATATTGAGCAAAGCTCCGGATTTAACCCTGCTCGTGACAAAGTAGTTGTTCTTCAGGTTCAAGATATGGCCCAAATTAAAGGGATGGTTGAAAAAACAGTCGGCGCTTACAGTAGCCAATATGGATCAACTCGAGAGGTTGGAGTTTTTTCACACGGTGGAATGCAGGGACCAACTGGTTCAGTTCCTACTTCCCAAAATGCTAATGCCTCAGGAGGGTACCAAATGAGCACTGAAGGCTGGTCGGGGATTAATTTCAATTGGACCGCCTCCGGAGGAAGTTTTACCATGTATGGCTGTAATACGGGCAATGATGTTAAACCAGGCACATCCCAATGGGTCGGATCATTTGCTCGACAGCTTTCCCAATTGTCAAATTTTAATGGTGTACAGGTTGCTGGTCAATCAACCTATTCCTTTCCCTCCTATTCTCCAGACACTAGGGAAACAAATCTGACAAGAAGCTTAATGCCTGGACTCGGGTTTTCTGTCGGGGATACCTATATGGTAGGCGGGTCTAAAGGCAACTCGAGCAGTGCCTTATGGTTTTCCCCGATGGCATCACCACCGGCCGCCCCTATGAATGTTTATATGAATGGGCAAACTGTTGGTTCAGGAACGCAATCGACCACTTCATCAACTCCTATTTTGTACTGACATGAAAAGGGTGGTAATAGTTGTCCTTTTGGTTCTTATTGCAATATTAATCTATAGATTCATCTTTTGTTATCGGGTTATTGCCCTTGCCAATGAGGGCAATTTGAAGTATAAAGAAGGCAGAATTACCTATTTCGCCAGACCACCATTAAGCGTCATTAATCCCTTAAAGCAGGGAAAAATATTAAATAAAATAAATCTATACTGCCTATCCAAAGAATTTTCCAAGTATTTTGTTCTTAATTACTCTGACCAGACAACATTAATTGACACCGTATTACTCAAGAAATTGGCAGGTGAAAAGTTGTTTAGAATTTCCGCTATTAAAGAAAAAGATGATAGACTCCTAATACTTGCAACGAACAAAAAGAATCAAGATTTCGAAATAGTATTTATTTTTAATCCACTACAGAACAACATCGAAGGGTATTATTAAATCGATTACAATTTGTAGTACTTTGGGCAGTCCTCTTTATATTATATATAGATTTTTATTTTATTTGATGATTCTTAGTTACTTTAAACTACGGATTCTATGCTAATTTCTCTTCCGAAACATTTTACTATCGACAAAAAAACAAATCTTGGCCATATTTTCAAATTGGGAATTGATAGTGCAACTCTAGACTTGACTGTGTCTGTGTATGCGGCAAGACGGATAAGCGGTTTTATTCTTACAGACCATAATGGAGGACAAATACTACTAACACCAATTAGAAACTGGTCGGAGATTGAAAATTTCGATAAAGTTATTTATGCCAGACCGTTCCCAAATGAACCAATTAGTATAACCCAATCTGTACTTGAGTGGATTAAACATCCAGAACTTATAATAATTGATGAGATTACTCCTGATGTTGTTTCTGAACCAATATTTTCTTGGAGGGATGTCTTTAAATTTAAAAAAGAAAACCTAGAAGAGGATATTGAAGGATTACGATCACCCCAGATTGGGGCCGTTCACGCAGCATTGTCGCATTGGCAAGTGACCAACGAACCAGCAACCATTGTAATGCCCACAGGGACTGGAAAAACAGAAACTATGTTGTCGCTTTTAATAGCGGGAAACTGTAGCAAATTGCTAATCGTTGTACCGTCAGATGCCCTGCGAAGCCAAATTTCCGATAAGTTTATCTCTCTAGGTCTTTTAAAGTCGCTAGGCATTATTAAAGACGCCGCAACTTATCCAATTATATACACACTCAATAAAAAACCTCAATCCATTGAAGATGTAAGGAATATTTTCGGAAGAAGTAATGTTGTTGTAACGACCATGAGCATTGCTGGCCAAATTCAGGTTGAGTTGCAAAGAGAAATGGCTAGCCTGTGTACACATCTTTTCATTGATGAAGCTCACCATATAGCGGCAGATACTTGGTCAAAATTCAAGAAAGCTTTTAGGGAAAAAAATATTTTGCAATTTACAGCAACCCCTTTCAGAAACGATGCTAAGCCAATAAAAGACAAAATTATTTTCAATTACCCTCTTCATAAAGCGCAAGAGGAGGGGTATTTTAAGCCAATTGATTTTCTTTCTGTATATGAATGGGATTCATCACGTTATGACAGAACAATTGCTGATAAAGCTATCGAGAAATTGAGAGATGACTTAGCTAATGGTTTTGATCATATATTAATGGCAAGGGTTGACTCAAAGGAAAGAGCGCATCAAGTTTATGAGATTTACAGGGCCCATCCAGATTTAAACCCCGTTCAGATTCACACCGGTATCAGTCCTGCAGAACGAAAAGTTGCCCGGCGAAAAATACTAAATAAAGAGTGTCGTGTAGTTGTCTGTGTTAATATGCTCGGTGAAGGATTTGATCTTCCTGAACTAAAGATTGCAGCATTTCATGACATTAAAAAGAGTTTACCAGTGACCCTTCAACTTGCTGGTCGCTTTACCAGAACAAATAGAGACAATAATTTGGGTAATGCCTCAATAATAGTTAATCTTGCTAATATCGAAGTGACAGAAGAACTTCAAGAACTTTATGCCCTGGATTCAGATTGGAATAGATTGTTACCGTTTCTAAGCGAACAAGCTACTCAGGAACAGATTGACTTTTACGAGTTCATGCAAGGTTTTCAGAGTTTTCCGGACGAAATACAGCTGCAAAATGTCCGTCCAGCCATGAGTGCAGTTGTATATCGAACGAACACTGACACTTGGTTCCCAGGCGACTTCGCGAAAGGAATACAGAATTTTGATAATCTTGAGCAAGTTTACTTTGATATAAATTCGGAAAAGCGGACCTTGGTAATTGTGACGGGAAATCGTAATTCTGTCCGTTGGGGACAGCTAAAAGATATTTTCGAATTGGAGTGGAATTTATATGTTATTTATTGGAATCAGGATCAGCAACTGCTTTACATAAATAGTTCTTCAAACAGTGGAACCTATGAAAATCTAGCAAAAGTAGTTTCTTTGGATACCTCACATATTATTAATGCCGAAAATATTTTTAGGTGTCTTGGCAATATTGCTCGTTTAAAAATTAATAATGTCGGGTTAAAAGAACAGCTTGGTCGCTTGATAAACTTCTCAATGCATACTGGGCAGGATGTAGAACCTGCCCTAACCCCAGCGCAACTCTTAAACAAAATAAAATCTAACATCTTTGGAGTTGGCTATGAAAATGGAGAGAAAACCTCTATCGGGTGTTCTTATAAAGGTCGGGTTTGGTCTAAACAAAACGGAAATATTGAACAATTTACAAAATGGTGTGATAAAATTGGAGACAAAATACTCGATGACAATATAAATGCTGACAATGTTTTACGTGAAGCCGTTTACGCCAAAGTAATAAACGAAAGACCCCAAAAGTACCCTGTCACAATTGAATGGCATGAAGAATTGTATTTAAGAGATGAATATTCAATCTATTTGTCAGCAGGTACCACACATTACCCTTTATTTCTGACAGACATTGAACTTGTAACTCCGTCAGTTGATTCACCAATAAAATTTAAAGTCCTGTCTGGCACTATGGTTTCAATGTTCGAAATGGCGTTTAATGAAAATTCAATCCAGTTTAGGTGTTTAGAGAACCCTTTATCGATTACATTGGGAAACAAAGTAATTCCACTTGTTAATTTTTTCTCTGAGTTTCCGCCTGTTATCCGCTTTGATGACAGTTCCTGGCTCGAAGGCAATCTATTTTCCGAATATAGATTCAATGGCCCTGCTTTTGGAAGAGAGAGAATTGATGCGTGGCAATGGGCAGGAATAAATATTCGTAAGGAATCACAAGGGGAAAACAAGGACCAAGATAGTATTCAGCGAAAAGTAATAGAATCTTTGTCTAATGAAGACTATGATATTATCTTTGATGATGATGATTCTGGGGAAGCCGCCGATATTATTGCTATAAAAGTATCAGATGCTGGGAAAGCAATTTCAATTAACCTTTACCATTTAAAATTTTCAGCAGAAAATTTTGCCGGTGCTCGTATTGATGATTTATATGCGGTTTGCGGTCAAGCACAAAAAAGTATCCATTGGAAAGGGAAAGGTGGCCCTGACCTAATCAAGCACATGATTAACCGTGAAACTAGGCGCACAACCAATGGTATGAATAGTAGACTCGAAAGAGGAGATATTAGATTGTTGGGATTGATCAAAGAAAAAAGCAAACGAATTTATCAATGTATTTTCAAAATATTCATTGTCCAACCGGGCCTATCAGCGGCACAGGCTAGTGCACAGCAACTAGAACTGCTTGCTGTTACAGAAAATCATTTGATGGAGACATTTAAAATAGAGTTTGGCGTGATCGGTAGCGAATAAAACAACCTTTGATTCGCGTATAATACTCATGTGTAAGAGGCTAAAGAGTAACAAAGCTCAGGGGCAAATTGCGAGCTAACATTCAAAAATCTCTTTTATATATCGTGGATTTTCATAAATTTGTGCCCTATCCATCTGTAATTGGCTGACTAAATGACTTTTTTGAATTTCATTTAGCTTACCCTGAAGATTGTTATTCGTATTGGCAATGTCGATTAAACTTCTTTGCTCCAGCTTTTTTGAAATGAACAACATACAGTTTAGTAAGTTCCAGGTTATGGAACCAGTGACGCCAAAATTATTATTCGATAGTGCTTCGACAACACATTGGTCAATTATAACACTGGGCAAGATCAAATTATTCCTTTCTCGATATAATTTCAAGAGCTTGATGGCAGTTCTCGCTTCAGGTTTATTAACAGTAATGCTCTTTTGAATGCCAATATTTGTTTTAAATGAGCTCCCTTTTTGCCAAATCCAATCTGGATTAACAAACAGATTTAAGTCCCTTTCCTCTATGTAATTGCTTATTTCCCGACCAGGCACAACATCAAAGTGAATCGGGTTCCCATTATTCTCGAAAGTAATTCCGATTGTTTTTGTTTGCTTGGAAATACAGGCCATTTTACCATAAGCTTCTCCAATCGATTCATAAACATTGTTAAACATTTCTTCAAGGGTATTATAACTGCTTCTTTTGAAGGGCAGTACGATATCTAAATCATAACTAGAACTGATTGCAGTTCGTTTATGGAATGAACCGGTATCCTCTGGCAAGCTGACTAGCTTATTTTCGAACTTGTTTGTTAAAAACTGTTTGACTTCTGCTCGAAGCTCAACTACACGTTGAAAGACGTCAGGGTTAGCTTTTAAATGCTCCCTGGTCAGTACCTTTTTTAAATAACCGTCAGAATTAAAAGGTATTTTCGCCTCTTCACATATTTTGTACTCATAGATTATGGACCCAATTCCAGCACCGATCATACTGCCAACAGCGGCATTTTTAACTGTGCGCCAACCATTATAATTTTCCCAGTTAAATTTCTTCCCTGAGTTCTGATGTTCGAGCCATTGAATTATAACATCCAGTATTGCAACCGAACCTCCGACAACCAATGCCCAGTTGATAATGTATCTGCTTTGCCTTCTCATTTAAAATAGATTTAATTTTTTAGGATGCTCTCCACCACCAAGCCAAACACCTGTAAGGTGCCAAATCTCATAGTAGTATAGCCATAACGAAGTCCATGGAATGATTGTATCGCATAAAAAATCCTTCCTGTTAAATTCAAAATATTTTGGTTGATACAAGCAAAGTTTTTCACCTGTATAAATATGAGGTATTTCTTCCCCCTTACTGTTTTTATGAAGTGTTGGGGAAATAATTTTTGTTTTAGGGTAATCAGTCAAATTATATTTCAATATGAATTGATAAGAAATACTACGCGAAGTTGGTTGTAACATGCCAATAACCTTCATGCTACTAGGCGAAGAAAAAGAAACTGTGAATTGAGGATACTTTTTCCTCATTGAGGCCACCTGTTCAGCAATTGACTTATTGCGAGATTTATACTTACCTGCCATTATTCCCCAAAAAATGTGTTAGTTTTTATTCCCGCAGCCCCAACGGAGCTCAAAGATGAAAGAATTCCTGTGTTTCGGGATACTCCTAAGGCATTTTCTTTTCTCAACTGCTCAATTAGCATGGTTTGATTTGTCTGGGCCTTGATAAAAATATCTTCGCCAAAAAGACCCTTCATAATATCACCTTCTTCAAGTAAGCCTTGAAGATTCTTTAGTTTTTGCCACTCATTAAACAAATGACTTGCAAATTGTTTAAATGCCTCATAATAACCCGGTTCACTATCCCATTTGTCGGTAAAATCCTCAGCAGGATTAACCGGGTTTACTATTTTTAATCTGCCATACGGCTCATTAACCTTGGAATACGTTGTGGTTATGATGTTATCAACTGTTTCAAAGATGCTTTCTTCACCTTGGTAAAATTGTCCGGCTAATGTGGTCAGGATAATACTCGAGGCTTTATACGTATCATCTTTCTGAAAATAGATATCGCGGTACCGTTTTATCAATTGTACGGATCGTTGCAAGGGCTTTTTGTCTTGGAATCTATTAGCAGGTAGATTCTCGGCTCGCATTGCCTTTTCAAGCAGACTCTCCTTGACCAAGTTGGCTTTACCCATGAACCATTCAGAATAACCTCTAGGGTTGCTACTTACCCAGTATCCCAATTCTCGGTCAGGAACTTTAATCTTGTTCTGATTATATTCAGTTTCTTGAACACCTGGAAGAATGTCCATATGAAAGTCGCCCGAATAATTTAACCGAATGCACCTATTCTTCAACTCCATCATTTTCCGGTATATTTCATTTTCTCCCAGGCGTCTATTTAATTCGCTGTAAATTTTTTGAGGGGTATGCGGAGTTTGACTCATAAGATGGATCACTATATCTAAGTCAAATTCATCTTTCCCAATTGGTCTCACTGAAGTTTGAATTCTGACTGAACCATGCGGATAAACATCATATTTATAAGGCTTAAAAAACAGTTCATCAGCTTCGACCCAATTCTTAACGGCTTCGTAACTGTTCTTCATTCGTTCATAGCGCGTGGCATCAAGTTGAACTTCCTCGGCCATTTTATCTAACAAATCATCAATCTGGGTGGCTTTGTTCTCTAATGTAATCATTTGGGTAAAATTTTAAAGCTATGAGGTAAAATTGGTTCTCCAGTATGAGTACGACCTTTTCTTATTTCGTCCGGACTGGCAAAAATGATTGCTCCTTTCTTATCTATTAGCCTGGCAATTGCTTCCTTTTGGTTGTCAGTTTCAGGCCTCAATTCATAAATTTCAGCATACCGAAATTCGTCAATTGGGAAAGCGGGTGAAGGTATAACCCCCTCTGTATGCTTTCCAATAAAAACGTATTTCACATGCTTAAAGAATTCTGAAGGCAAAAGCCCAGGTTCAATTAGTTCTTCATAAAATTCACGCCAGGGATCAGTCTCTCGATTCTTTCTACTCTCAAACCACTTCAAAAATTCCATTAGGTTCTTGCGTTTATTTATTCTTATCCTCAAGTCGTGCTCCGTGTCTTCATCTCGGGGCACGTGATCACAGGGCTCAATGCCGAGCTTATCAAAAAGTTCTCGATTCTCCTCTCTAAAATACTTAAATGCACCTCCAACCGGCTGAAATCCAACCATGTCCTTCTTATGCCTTTTTATAAGTACATATTTACCATTGACTTCAATGCGAAACAAATAGGCCACAGTAACTCTTACCGGCTTTGAAGCTTTGTAGATTTTGGTTATATAAAGATTCCAACGCTTTCTGTTCTCCATAACAAAAACAATGAGCTCAATAAATCCGCCAATGACAAACCCCAATGCAACTTTGAAAATTGTATCCCTTGGTTCACCGACTTTGAGAAAAAAACAAACAGTAAAACCCAATAACCCCATAAAAAAACTAACTTTTCCTTTCATATGTCAATGCTTTTTATCTTTTGGAGGGCAGGGATCATTCCCATAAGAATCCTTATCCCGGATTCTTCCATCGGTTCGATGAATCACAACTTCTGATTTTTGGTTGATTGCAATGCTTCTTGCAATCTCAATGGCTTCTGCCTGGGTATCCACGATTTTAGTGACCCTTTCATTTCCGGCTCCTTTAACAGCCCAATCCTTACCGTGTGGTACTACATGTTGATTTTTTTTGCTCATGGGAATTGATTTTGAATTTGTAAATAACTAACTGAAACCCTGTCAAAATAGAAGCCAATCTTACTTTGGCAGTCATTTTGACAGAGGCCTTTTACTCAGTATGCTAATCAAATCAATTTTTTTTCCATTGATGGCAATAATTTTTGCGATCTTAGCATACTATTATTGAAAAACAGATGAACCTTATCGATGCCATACAGTCGGTAGACATGGAAGAAATTATAGATAGCATGAACGCATATGCTATAAACCGCTTAAAGTGTGTTGGAGTGAAAAATTTCCATGGGAAAGAGCCTATTGACTTTGTAGGCGACCTGATTTTAAAAGTAATTGAGGAAAAAAGGGACTGGAGCAAAGCAAAATGTTCTTTCAAGGAATTTTTATTTGGATGCCTGAAAAGTGAAATATCTAACTATTTCAAGACCAATAAGTACACCTTCGTTGATGAGATACTTGACGTTTCATCAGACGGGCAAGCACCAAATGTTGAAGAACAAAGGCGTTATGTGTCAAGTTTGCTAAAAAAAGAAGGGGCAGATGATGATGAACTTACAGTTTTCGAATACTGGATGGACGGAATCTCAAAACCTTCTGAAATTGCATTTGATCTCGGGATAGACGTTAAAGAGGTTTACAAAATTACCAAACGTCTCGAAAGGCGGCTGCCCAAAATTCAAACACAAGTAATAAATATCATATGAGCAACGGAATCAACGAAAAAATTGACGATGCCCTATATAACTTCTTTCAAGAAGCTGATGAGGGCACCATTAAAGAATTTCTGCAGGACGATATTCCGAATCTTGAAGAGTATAATAAAAAGAAAAAGCAAATTATTTTTTTAGCAAAAGCCACTGTAAAGAAAACGCACAATGAATATTTATTACAGCTGGCTAATAAATTTCAAGAAGCCTTTATTGCTAATATAGAAAAACCTATTGCCATTTTTAATCAGCTTGTACAAGGTAATTCATCGCCTGCCTTTTATCAAAACCTTAATAAACTAACAAAGGAGGATATCATTGAAATTATTAAGGATAAGAATCTTATTCAGTTATTAGAACAAATAGAACAGGATGACAAGGACCACTTATGCACAAATTCAGGCCAAGAAGCTGTTGAATGACTGTGGATTAGATGAAATCACTGGTTTAGAAATGGATTTATTCATTGCCGGGTTAGACGCAATAATGATTGAGGATGAACTGGCGAACTGTGATGGGAAAATTATCTTTGGCAGTAGTAAAACTGTTATTAAAGTTAATTCTAAAATTCAGTTTCCAGAAAGAAAGCGATTTGTTGCTTCGCATGAGGTTGGACATTTAATTATGCATAAAAACATGCAGCTTCCTGATGACACTTTCGCAAATTTCAATATTATTGCCGGGATGGAGAAAGCGTTGGCGAATGGAAAACAGGAATTGGAAGCAAATGAGTTTGCAAGCGAGCTTTTAATGCCAGAGAAACTCTTTTTGCAAGAAGCCAAGGGAAAATCTTTCTCACCCCTGCTCATTAAACAACTTGCAGGCAGATTCAAAACAAGTCTGACTGCAACAGTATTTCGTTATCTACAACTTGATTTGCATCCAATTTGTCTTGTTTTCATTGAGAATGGGAAAGTTAAGTATTGGAAAAAATCGGATGATTTAAATGTGTGGTTTGGTGGCTACACCAAGTTGGCACCTCCGTTCAATTCTGTGGCAATGGAATATATTCAGAATGAATACGATTTTGTATACACGCTTGAAGAAAAAGCACAGACGATTAACAAGTCAACTTGGTTCAATCTTAAGGAAAATGATGATGATTCTGACTTCCATGAGTATTGTATACCAACCAAGAGATACAAAACGATTCTCAGTATATTATGGGAGGACTGATGGCTGATATCAACAGTGATAAAGGCAAAAATCAGGTTTGTAAATTTTGAAAAATAAAAATCGATTCGCCGAATATTACTTCTTCTTCCCCTTCAATGATCTTACTACCGATTTGGTGATTGCCTCACGTTTTCTGGCTATTTCGTCCTCGGAGATGGCTTCATACTCAACTTTCACTCTATACCCCTTTACCCTGGTTTCGCTTGATGCCTGTTTCGCCGTTTGGGTGTCCAGAAATAAAAAGAGTTCCTCCGGCACACAAACTTGTATCTTGTCCGCGGATCTGCCACGGCGGACGCGGATTTTGTCCACGAATTAGAATAGTAGTCTTTAATACTTCAGGCTGGGTTTTCGAAACAACATCTATAAACAAGGAGCTTCCCCGCAGGGGATTAATATGAATAACCCCGGGTGTAACCCGAAGGGTCAAACCCGGGGAAGGAGACGCGCTGCAGAACCCCAGCCCCGAAGCGGGCTGAACCCTATTATCTATGGAAAATAGCGCTTGTCAATCAAAACACCTGCTTCTTCAAGCAAGTTCTTATATTCTTCCTCAAAAGAAATCAGTTGATGGTGCGCCGTTTTTTGTTCTGATAACAGTGTGATAGAGGATCTGGCGGTAACTTGTCATCATGGTGATCTTTGTTCAGCCACTGTGTGGCTGAGGGTTTGTCTGGGTTGCCTTAACCACGGGTTTTACCCTTACGGGTTACACCCGCGGTTATTCATGTTTTGCCCTTGCAGGGCAGTTTGGTTGATTACGTTCTCTTGATGATCTTATTCAACACAAGTACACCCGCGGTTATTCATGTTTTGCCCTTGCAGGGCATTCGGGGATTATAGACCCCCCCACGTCCCCTTGTCCAGGTTGCGTTATTGGATCGCCTCCGCCAGTTGCTCCACCCTGATATCCGGAGCGGCCTCCAGTTGGGCAATGGTGCGAATCCAGACTTCTCTGATGATCCACTTTCGTTTAATCAGTTCTATTGACAACAGCGATATATTTCATTACATTCGTATTTTTTTGGGTTACGCTGACTTTTCCCCTTTTTAGGTGAAAAGCAGCCAGTTAAAAAGACAGTGTCCTATTCACAGTATAAACCTCTAATGCAGATTTCCATGAAAATCAGAATCTTTCTGGTGATGATTGGCGTGTTGTCTTTGTTAAACCTCCATGCGCAGAAACAGGGACAGGAAAAGCTGGATTCTCTCCTGCAGGCAGTGTCGAAAGCCACCAATGACACGATGTTATTCAGGACGTACATCAGTATTTGCATTTACTATCAGCTGGCGGACGCTTCCAGAGGCATCGAATGGGGAAAGAAAGCCCTCGATTTAGCAGTAAAGAAAAAAAGTAAACGCTGGCAGGCCATTTCGAATGACGAGATAGGTAACACATACGGCTTTCTGGGTGACTTCTACAAATCCAGGGAGCATCATCAAAGAGCCCTTCACATGGCAAGAGAGATCGGAAATCCGGATATGATTGCCGGAATGGAGAACAACCTGGGCAACGCCTACACGAATTTATCGGAGTACACCAAAGCCCTTGAATGTTTTTACCGTTGCCTTGTAGTATCGGATAAAAAAGGTAATGAGGAAGGATCGGCCATTACATACGGAAATATTGCTCTGACATATATGAACCTGAAAGATCCTTCTAAGGCCTTCTGGTATTATGAAAAGGCACAGCGGATTTTTGAGAACCAAAAGGACACCTACTACCTGGGGATTACATGGAGCAATATCGCAGTAGCATACCAGTCACTGCAGAATTTTCCCAAAGCAATGGAGAGTTATCAGAAAGCCCTCGATCTGTCACGAAAGATGGACAACAAGTACCTGATCTCTCAGAATCTCCTGAACCTTGGCAATCTTTACTATGAGTTAGATGATTACGGTAAAGCACTGGAATGTGTTAGTCAGGCACTGCCGATCTCAGAAGAAATAGGAGACACAAAAGGGGCAGCATATTGTATTGGTACTCTTGGGTTGGTGTATACGGGAATAGCGACGGATACGACTCCGAAGGAGGCTGAATGGAAGCAAATCCAGGTTGTCGACCGCCACAGGTTTTTGAATCTTGCAGTCGAATACCTCACAAAGGCACATGGAATGGCGCAGGAGATGGGCGACAGGGAATTTGAGAAGGAAATACTGAAAGGTTTGTATGAAGCATATACTGCACAGCAAGATTACAAATCAGCACTGGAAGCATTCACGAAATCCAAAACAATTGAAGACACGCTCTTTTCTCTTGAGAAGCAAAAACAGATTGCCAACCTGGAAGCTGGCAGGGAAGCCTTGCTGAAACAGAAAGAAGTGGAGGTGCTCACCGAGAAAAACAGCCGGCAAAAAGCCCTGATCTTTTCTTCCCTGGCAGGTGTCCTGTTACTGGGAGTGATCGTGGGCATCGTGGTGGTGATGCTCCGGAACAAACGCAGGGCCCATGCGATCCTGCAGCATAAAGATGCCATTATCCAAGCCGACCTGGATAAAGCCAGGGACTACATTCAGTCTTTACTTCCACAGCTTACCCATCATGACAGCCTGTCAACGGACTGGATCTTCATCCCTTCCAGCAAACTCGGCGGTGATGCTTTCGGCTATCATTGGATAGATCCCGGTCATTTTGCTTTTTATATACTGGATGTCTGCGGTCATGGCGTAGGGCCGGCCTTACATGCAGTGTCAGTGATGAACATCCTGAACAGCCGTACACAACAGGCCCTGAACCTGAAAGATCCGGCAGAAGTGGTGAGCGGATTGAATGATATCTTCCAGTACGAGGAACATGGCGGTTTGTTTTTTTCAATCTGGTACGGAGTGTATTCTAAACGCGATTCCAGGCTATCCTATGTTTGTGCAGGCCATCCTTCACCTGTGATGGTACGGGAAAACCAACAAACCATGGAACTCGGTCCGGCAAGCGTTGCCGTTGGCTGTGTACCGGATATAAATTATAAGTCAACTGTGGTGGAGGTTGGTAATACTTCACAGATATTCTTGTTTTCGGATGGGGTTTACGAGTTCGAGAGCGCCACAGGAAGGTCGCTGCTTTTAAAAGATTTTTACGGGTTCCTGAGAGATAACCTCACCGCAGGCTTACCGGAAATACACGATCGCCTGAAAACCGACCTCCAAGCAACCCATTTCCCTGATGATTACTCCATGATGAAGATTGGCTTTACATCTTCACTGACCGGCGGAGTACCTGTTGATATGCACAAAGGGTAATGATCGCATTCAACAAGCCCGATTTCGGCATGCCTGCAAAAAAAAGAGGATGACCCGCGGGGTCACCCTCTTGAACGACTTTGATTGAATACTAAACAACGCCCTGGGCCAGCATGGCGTCGGCAACTTTGACGAAACCGCCGATGTTGGCTCCTTTCACGTAGTTGATGAAACCGTCGGGTTCGGTGCCGTGCTTCACGCAGGTAGTGTGGATGTCCTTCATGATACCCTGAAGTTTGGCGTCCACTTCTTCCCTCGACCAGTTCAAACGCATGCTGTTCTGGGTCATCTCGAGACCAGAGGTGGCAACACCGCCTGCATTGGCAGCCTTTCCGAGACCGTAGAGGATCTTGTGCTCGAGGAACACTTCCACTGCATCGGGAGTGGAAGGCATGTTGGCGCCTTCAGATATACAGATACAGCCATTGGCGACCAGTGTTCTGGCATCATCCGCGTTGAGCTCGTTCTGGGTGGCACAGGGCATGGCAATATCGCATTGAATGCCCCAGGGGGTTTTACCCTCATGGTACTCGGCACCATATTTATCTGCATATTCCTTGATCCTGCCGCGTTTTTCGTTTTTCAGCCACATCACATAGGCAAGCTTCTCCTTGTCGATACCGGCCGGATCGTAAACAAATCCGTTGGAATCCGACAGGGTCACCACCTTGCCGCCAAGTTCGGTCACTTTTTCGCAGGCATATTGTGAAACGTTGCCCGAACCGGAGATCACCACCGTTTTGCCGGCATAATTCAGTCCGCGGGTCTTGAGCATTTCCTGTGCGAAGTAGGTGGCGCCGTAGCCGGTGGCTTCCGGACGGATCAAACTGCCGCCCCAGCCGATGCCCTTGCCGGTGAGCACGCCGGTGAATTCGTTGCGCAGCTTCTTGTACATGCCATACATAAAACCGATCTCACGGCCGCCCACACCGATGTCGCCTGCTGGCACATCAGTATCCGGACCGATATGACGGAAAAGCTCTCCCATGAAGGCCTGGGTAAAGCGCATCACTTCAAGGTCGCTCTTTCCCTTGGGGTCAAAATCGGATCCGCCCTTTCCACCGCCCATCGGCAGGGTGGTCAGACTGTTCTTGAACACCTGCTCGAACGCAAGGAATTTCAAAATGCCAAGGTTCACGGTCGGGTGGAACCGAAGTCCGCCCTTATAGGGTCCGATGGCGCTGTTCATCTCGATCCTGAAACCGCGGTTCACCTGGATCTCTCCCTTGTCGTCAACCCAGGGTACCCTGAACAGGATCACCCTTTCGGGTTCGACAATACGTTCAAGAATGCGTCCTTCCTTGTATTTCGGATGCTCTTCGATATAAGGAATAAGTGACTCAACCACTTCCTTCACTGCCTGATGAAACTCAGGTTCGTTCTGGTTCCTGGCAATCACCTTCGCCATGAATTCATTGACCTTCTGGTCCAATACTTCTTTTGTCATACGTTGTATTTGTTAAGGTTTAAGGTTTTTAAAAAACGCGCAAGTTTACGGCTTTTTTCGCTTTGTTAACCGCTTCACAGGGTGTTTTTTTGGCCGTCCCTTTAATTTAGAATTGTTTTAATTTATCGTAAGCCTTTGATTGTGCGATGCATCCCCTTGTAGTTCCCTAATACCTGCTACAGACCACGATATCGGAAGACAGAATAATGTAATTTCGTTTCATCTTTTAGTACTTATGGAAGAACAGCAACATCCCCGAAAAACTGCCGGTCATCAGGACGGAATTGACAAACTGAAGCTTGATTATGAACGTCTTGCCTTCGAGAACCGGGAAAGACTCAAGGAACTCGCCGCCATCAACCGCACCACGGCCATCTTAAAAGAAGGCAGACCCCTTGATGAAACCCTCCAGCAGGTTTGTATGATCCTGCCACCCGCCTGGCAGTACCCTGAGTATACCGCTGCCCGCATCCGTTACGGCCAATATCATTATAAAACAAGCAACTTCCTCGAAACCAAATGGGTACAACGTCAGAGCTTCGAAACGATCGACGGTACGAAAGGCTCGGTGGAGGTCTGTTACCTTACGGAATTCGTCCAGCTCGACGAAGGACCTTTCATGAAGGAGGAAAGGCATCTGATCAACAATATAGCCGAAATGGTGACCGGCTATATCAACAGCCTCAGGGCCTGTGCCCTTCTGCCCGGAGAAAGTACCCGGGAAAAACCACAGGCCAGAGACAAGGCAGGGACAACTTACGATATCCCCAACCGCCAGCTTCTCCGCCGCTTCCTGAATAAGAACAATTACGACCGTGACATCTACCACGATCTGATGTTGTTCAAAGTCAAGGAGATCCTGCTAATTGCCAATTTGTACGATGCCTATTCAATTGAAAAGGAAGGGCGCTTCTCTGAGTATGTCCTCGGTGAATACCAGACCCTGAACCTGACCTCGGTTCCCAGGATCACGGGAGTATCCTCTCTCGAAGAAGCCATGACCGAAATCCAGACCAGGCATTTTGACCTGATCATCATCATGATGGGCCAGGATAAAGTGACACCGGTGGAAATCGCCAATACAATCAAAGAAGCTTACCCTTACATCCAAATCTTCCTGCTGCTTAATAACAACCAGGATGTCAGGATGGTAAAGGAAAAACCCCAGCGTTACCGCAGCATCGACAAAACCTTTGTCTGGAACGGGGATTCCAGGATCTTTTTCGCCATGATCAAATACGTGGAGGATAAGATCAATGTGGACAATGACACCCGTTTCGGACTGGTCAGGGTCCTGCTCCTGGTGGAGGATTCACCGGTCTTCTACTCACGTTACCTTCCCATGCTGTATAATATCGTGCTTGAACAAACCAAGCGCATCATCGAGGATGTGAGTACGGATGAACTGTATAAAATATTGAGACTCAGGGCACGGCCGAAGATATTGCTGGCATCGAATTATGAAGAGGCTGTTCAGATTGCAGACCGTTACCGCGATTACCTGCTGTGTCTGGTCACTGACATGCGATTTGAGAAGGACGACCGCCTGAATGAACAGGCCGGTGCAGAGCTTGTGGCATGGATCCGTGCCGGGATCAGGGACCTGCCGGTCATCGTGCAGTCATCCGAAAGGGAAAACGCTCAGAAAGCTTATGAACTCAGGGCCAGTTTCATTGATAAAAACTCCGAAACACTTTCCCAGGATTTCAGGAGTTTTATCACGCATTACCTTGGTTTTGGGAATTTTATTTACCGCGACCGGGAAGGCAACCAGATTGCCGTGGCCAAGTCTCTGAGGGAATTCGAAACTCATCTGAAGACCATCCCCGACGATTCGCTGATCTATCATGCCAAAAAGGACCATTTCTCACTCTGGCTGATGGCCCGCGGGGAAATACAGGCAGCCAAGATACTGAATCCTGAGAAGGTGACCGATTTCGATAGTCCGGCTGCGGTCAGACAGCATCTGATCGAAGTGATTCAGACATTCCGTAATGAACAGAACAAAGGCAAAGTGATACCTTTCGAGGAATCGGCCATCTCCGACGAGAGCAATATCCTGAGTCTCTCCCCCGGATCCATGGGCGGTAAGGGACGCGGTCTGGCTTTCGTGAATACGCTGATCTATAACTTCGACTTCTCTCACCTGGTACCCGATATCAACATCCGCGCTCCCAAAACCTCCATCATCGGTACCGATGAATTCGAGTATTTTATGGAACGAAACAAGCTTGCCGATCAGGTACTCAACGAACCGGATTATGAAGTGATCAAGCGTTTGTTCGTGGCAGGCCGGCTTACCGACGGCCTCATCCGTAAGCTGAAATCCATTTTGAAGGAAATCACCAATCCACTGGCCGTCAGGTCGTCAGGCCTCTTCGAAGATTCACTGATGCAACCTTTTGCAGGTATCTTCGAAACGTATATCCTCCCCAACAATCACCCGGATATCAACGTGAGACTCAATCACCTGATGGATGCCATCAAACTGGTTTACGCTTCCATCTACTCCAAGGTGGCCAGAGGCTATATCGAAGCCATCCATTATTCGCTCGAAGAGGAAAAGATGGCCGTGGTGCTGCAGGAAGTGGTCGGAAACCGCTATGGCGATTATTATTATCCCCATATCAGCGGGGTGGCGCAATCGTATAATTACTACCCCTTCGCCCATATGAAGCCTGGAGAAGGCTTCGCCGTCGTAGCCCTCGGACTGGGTAAATATGTGGTGGAAGGTGAAAAGGCCTACCGTTTCTCACCCCTCTACCCGACACTCGATATTAATTCACCGCGCGATCAGTATAAGAACTCCCAGGTGGATTTCATTGCGGTGGATCTCAAACGCCATGATATTGACCTCCTCGAGGGTGATATGGCGGGTCTTACCCAACTCGACATTTATGAGGCTGAAAAGCATGGCACCATCAAACACTGCGCTTCGGTTTACGATGCTGAAAGCAACCGCATCGTCCCCGGGATCACCCAGCCCGGCCCCCGTATTATCAATTTTGCCAACATCCTTAAATACAATTATATACCTCTTGCGAAAACCATAGAGGTCGTGCTCGATATCGTCAAAGAAGCCATGGGTTGCCCCGTTGAGATCGAGTTTGCCGTCGACCTGAACAAAGATGCCTCTTACAAGTCTTCTTTTTACCTCCTGCAGATAAAACCCCTGCTCGGCAATGCCCAGGATTACAATATCGACCTGAATGAGATCCGCCGCGAAGACATGCTGTTGTTCTCCGAGAAAGGCATGGGCAATGGTGTGATCGAAGGAGTCAGCGATGTGATCTATGTGGACCCGGTGATGTTCGATAAGTCAAGAACACTGGAAATGGCTGAGGAAATAGAAGTACTAAACGCCAAAATGGGGAAGGCCGGTAAACAATACGTACTCATCGGGCCCGGCAGATGGGGTACACGCGACCGCTGGATCGGTATCCCCGTGGCCTGGCCGCAAATCTCCAACGCGAAGGTGATCGTGGAAACCAGCCTGGAGGCCTTCCCCCTGGACGCCTCCTCCGGGTCTCACTTCTTTCATAATGTCACTTCCATGAACGTGGGATACTTTTCGGTCTTGCAGGAACTGAAAAGTAACTTTATCGCCTGGGAGGTGCTCGCACAGCAGCCACTCGTGGAAGCAAGCCGGCATTTCCGCCACGTGAGATTTGACAGACCTTTAACCATCAGAATGGATGGTAAAAAGCGCATCTCAGTGATCACCTTTAAATAATGTGTTCCAGGAAAATGCTTGATATTCATGTGTTTGTTGTTCATGGCTTGCACTCATCCCCCTTCTGTCACCTGAAAATAATCCTGATGGCACCTCAGTCTTGAAAAATAATTTTGGAGATTGTGTGCCGGATCATTATCTTTGATTCATACACAAGCCTTGTCTTGTAAATGCGTATTTATGCAGAGCAAGTTTTCAGGTAATATGTAACATCACAGCGTATGTACGACTTTGTTTCTCTTAACCTTAAATGCCCGGTATGCGGATATTCTCTGATGGACCGGGATCAGACAGTGGACAATAAGGCCAGTATCCACCTCAGAATCAGGATGGCAGACCAGGAAGGAGATATCTACCTGAGTTCTATATACGGAAGCTATAACTATGTGTGCAACATCCCTCTTCCGGAAGGCAAAGTGGTGGATTTTGTCTGTCCTCATTGCCATAACGAAATCATCAGTAAGTCAGAATGCTTGCACTGTGGCGCCCCTATGGTGCCATTATACCTTGATATGGGAGGGAAGGTAAGCATTTGTTCCAGGAGTGGGTGTAAAAATCATTTTGTTGAATTTGAGGATCTTACTCAGGCCATGCAGAAGCTTTATGAGGATTACGGACATGAAGCGGCTTACATTAAAAGGCCGGGAAAAGGCAGGCCGCCTGAGACTGAAGGCACGAAGGACGTTCATAAAGAAATCATCGACAGCGGCACCTTTTTACACACCTATTGTCCCAAATGCAAAAAAAGCCTCATCGAAAACGATCTGCTCAAACTGAGGGTCAAACAACAGGGTGTCATCGGGGATCTCTTCCTGAGCCCTTACCTGAACGTTTTCACTACCAAATCAACCATCGTGCTGCCTGAGAATGAGACAGCAGAGGACGTGTTTTGTCCCCATTGCGGCAATTCCCTGCTGGATGAAAACCGCAAGTGCGGCAGTTGCGGCTCAGCTGTGGCCATGATTGAAGTGGGGGCCCGCACACGCCTGCTGGACTTCTACCTTTGCACCCGCAAGGGCTGCCACTGGCACGGCCTCAATGAGGAGGACATGTTCGACATCAAACTCGACAACAGCCTTGAATGGTAATCCCTCATTCCTGCATTCCCGCACTCTTGCATTCATGCATTCTTGCATTCCCGCATTCCCGCATTCCCGCACTCTTGCATTCCCGCATTCTTTCATTCTCGCATTCCCGCACTCTTGCATTCTGGCATTTTTCAACCCTCCATCACTAAAAAAAAAGAGGCTGCCCGCTTAGACAGCCTCTTTCTCATCATCAGGTTTACCTGGTTTTGATAAACCGTAAGCTTTGGTTCAATTGCGGGCCGCGGATCAGTACAGAGTATAAACCGGCCGGCAGGTCCGCGATCTGAACACGGTGGAGTTGGCCTGCGTTAAGACCGCGTTCCATCACCACCTGACCCTGAACATTCACCAACTGCATGCGATGCCGTTCAGACAGCACGGGCAACACCAGATTCAGTTCGGAAACGGCCGGATTCGGATAAATCCGTGCGAACCCTCCGCTGATTTCGGGTAAACCTTCCACGATGTCGATTCTTACATTGTCGAGGATCACCGCATCGGCTGTTCCGGTGACGGAATTGGCCAGGTTGAATTTGCAGCTCGACTGCAGGCTGACACTCAGATCAGGAGCATAGTCAGAGAGGATGAACAGGTAGGTGATGAAAGGATCGGCATTGGGCGTTACCGGGTTGAAGTCGAGGGTTCCGAACATATCCGGGACCTGGATGGTGTCGTTCACCATCACCCTGAACCAGGAGTATTTCTCCCCTTCGGAATAGGTCTGGCGCAGGTCGACCCACAAACCGACGGCCTGACCCTGTGGGATGGTAATGGAGCAGGTTGCCAGGGTTCCAAAATGATCGGCATAGCTCCAGGCTTGGGCAGCAGTGGTGGAAGTTCCGCTGTTGGCCGGCCAGCTTCCGGCGCCACCGCCGGTGAAGACACCTGCGGAAGAACCTGATGTCCCTTGTCCCGCTTCAACGGAGAACATGTTGTTCACACCTGAACTGGTTCCCAGGTAGGTTTCGAAGCCGGTGGATTCAAAGTCGACAAACATCGGGAAAGCCGCAGGCTGCATAGAAAAGATATCCTTCACGATGGTATTGTTGGTAATGTTCAGATCACCGGGAATGCTGGCAGTAGCAGTAAGCTGATGGGCTCCCACTGCGCTGAGATCGGCCTGCACGGGGAAGCTGAAGGTGACGCTTTGACCGGGAGAAAGGGTGTCGGCAATGGTGTCGAGCACGGCAGGATTGAGGTCGAGCGTGTATGAAACAGGAATGCCGTTGATGGCAAGGAGACCGTCGTTCTTCACAATGATGGTTACATCCTCCATATTACTCAGGTTGCATCCCGTCACCGGTGAAATGATCTGGGTGATGGCAGCATCCGGGTATGGTTCGAAAATCTGGATGTCATCCACGGCAACGCCCTCATCCACCTGGGTGTAATCGCTTTCAAAGCGGAATCTGATCTGGACTTTTGCCTTGCCGGCGGCATCGGGAAGCGAAGTCGTGTACTTCACCCAACCGTTGTTGTTGCCCGACCATTTGGGCGGGGCCAGCGGGGGCTGGGTGCTGGTGTTGTTGTAAAAACCAAGGTCGGCAAGGGGTTTGAACCAGGTGCTGTCGTTGATCGACAACTCCATGATCATTCCGTCGTAGTTGTTTTCTGTTCGCAGTCTGAGCCATACCGACACAAAAGGATTCAGCATGCCTGTGAAATCCAGGCAGGGTGAAAGCAGATAGCTGCTGGTGTTGATACTGTAGTTAGCCGTTAGTCCCGTCATCCAGGCATTAGTTCCGCTGTGGGCGGCATTGATGTTGGTCTGGCCCGGAGTTCCGAACTGCCATTCATCCTTGCCTGCCAGCATACCGCTCGACCATCCTCCGGTACCGCTTTCAAAATCAATTACATAAAGCGGACTGACGGTAACAAAGGGGATATGAATAACCGTGGTCTTGATGGTATCGTTGCTGTGATCGGCATCGTTAACGGCGTCAACTACAGCAAGACAGGAGTAAGTACCGATAGCGCTGAAATCGCCGATAGCAGTGAAGGTATATGTCAGGGTGCTGTCGGGCAGCAAGGTGTTTGCAATCACCTCGCTGACCCAGGTGGTTCCGTTATCAATGCTGCATTTTACCGGAATTGAGCTGATAGGTGCACTCCCCTGGTTTTTCATACTGACAGTGATGCTTTCCTGGTCGAGGCTGCATCCGCTGACCGGGTTCAGCCAGGCATTCATGGCCATCTCCACGGCAGGTTTTTCACGGATGATCACATTGTCAATATATACATTGTCGCCAAATCCGCCGCTGGCATTGGCATCGTTGTACTTACAGGACGACTGCAGCGTGACTTTAAAGGAGGTGCCTGCATAAGCGGCCAGGCTGAAGGAATGTGAAGTGAATGGATCAGTGTTTGCAGTTACCGGATTAAAATGGAACACACCATTCTGGTTAGCTATTTCTATCGTGTCGTTGATCAGAACCCTGAACCAGCTGTATTTTGGTCCGCCGCCTGAGATATAGGTTTGGCGCAGGTCGAGTTTCAATTCGGGATTTACCAGGGTGCTTCCGTCCACCTGGCAGGTAACTGCAAAGGCCTGGTGATCGGTATAGGTACCCCAGGCCTGGGCTGCGGTTGTTGAATTTCCGGAACCCTGGGACCAGGAACCGGCCACATTGCCATCCAGGTTCAGGGCGTCGGAGTTCAGGACGCCGATATTGGGCTTGATGGCTGCATGCGAATTGGATCTCGAAATGAGCTGGAAGTAATTGGTGCTGCCGGTATTGAAGTTTTCGGTAAACGGGAAAGTGTTGATGGGTGCAATGTTAATAACGGTGGTTGACAGCGAATCATTGGCAGGATTGTAATCACCGGGGAAATGGACGGCAGCCGAGAGCTGGTATGGGCCGGGATTCTGCATGTTAACAGGGGTGGTGAAAGTATAGGTCAGTGTATCGCCCGGCTGCAGGGTATCCGGAATGCTTTCCTGTACCACGCTTGTTCCCACATAATAAAATGCAGGGATGTTGTTTACAGGCAGGGAACCGGAGTTTCTGATCCTGATCTTCACCTGCTCGGTAGCAGTAAGTCCGCATCCGCTGACGGGAGACGTAATTGCCTGAAGTGTCACATCAGGCTGGGGGGCATCGATGACCAGTTCATCGATGTGGGGATCTGTATTCCCATTCTGGTTCGAAGTACACTTAAACCTCAGAATGACACTATTGGCAATGCTGGCACCCAGGGGAATGGTACGCAGGGTCCAGGTAGCGGCCGTGGTGTATTTCTGGAGGAATTGGAAGGTGGCTCCTCCGTCAAATGAGATCCATACTGCCAAGCTGTCGTTACCGGCAGTATTCGCATGGTAAAAACGCATTTCCTTATTCCCGGGAAGGGTGCTGAAATCGAGGTAAAGCTCAAGCATACCGACGGTTCCGCCCACGGCATTGCCCGAGGTATGGAAACGGGCCGAATTGCTTGTACCCATCGCTCCTCCCGGAGTGAATCCGCCGGTGGTCAGGGCGCTCCATCCTCCGGAAGCCCCGTCATCATTCCTCCTCCAGGAAGCATTGCCGGTGGAAGGAATATTGTTCCAGTAGGCGGTCGGGGCGTCATGGGTTGAGAATTTATCGGTCCAGGTACTGTCGAAGCCTT
Organism: Bacteroidota bacterium; assembly: GCA_022709385.1. GTDB lineage: Bacteria > Bacteroidota > Bacteroidia > Bacteroidales > CAIXZF01 > JAKLIX01. The sequence continues at coordinate 26,322 of JAKLIX010000023.1, forward strand.
CATAAAAAGGTAAACCGGCCTGGGTCTGGTAATACACCTGTTTGGTCAGGGTATCGTTGGACGGATCCCCATCGACGTTGCCATTGGGATCAGCGACCCATACCTTGATATTGGTGGTCATAAGTGGTGTTAAAGTGACGGGACCCAGGGTGATATCCATAGAAACAGCTCCGGAGGCAAGGTTTCCTATCCATGGGTACACGGATCCGGTCACACCGTCGATGCTGTGATGGATGTTCACACTGGTGAGGGGAAGGTTGCCGTAGTTGGCGATCCTTACCCTGAGCGGGTTTGTAGCAAAATATGTCAGATTATCCGGACTGACAATAGTATTGAGCGCGGCATCATGATCGGGAGTCAGTGTTACACTGACCTGGTCGATGCCGATATCGGAGCTTGATGTATTCGGTGTGGCTTTGAACCGGATGATGACGTGATGAGAAGTGTCACTTCCGAGACTCACCTGCTTGTTTTCCCAGCCGGCAGTGGTCAGATAGTTGGCAAGGGGGGTATAGGTGAGTCCGGAATCAAGCGACATCCATAACGACAGGCTGTCGGTGCCGGCGGTGTTGATATACCAGAAGCTGAGTTTCTTGTTCCCGGGAGTGTCAAAATCAAGGTAAAGGAAGAGGTTTCCGGCCGTCATGTTGTTTGTTCCTGTATGGAACCTTGCCGAATACGCGCTTCCGGCTGCACCTGCGGGAGTGTAGGCACCGGTGGTGGCATTCGTCCAGGCAGCAGTCTGTCCGTCATCATTCCTCCTCCATGAGGGATTCCCCGTAGCAGGATTGTTTTTCCAATGGTCAGACGGGACATCCCTGTAATTATCCCCGACTATCCAGGTGCCGTCGAAACTCTCGAAGAAAGGTAAAGCGGCGAAAATGGGAACGTAGGGAGGAAGGTTTTTACAACCCAGTCCTGGCGAACCAAAAACGATCACATTGTTGACAACCCCCTGCGGGTAGGCATTGGTGATATCGGCAGCCACCCAACTGGCAGGATCATTGGGCATGGCCATGGGATCGCAGCGCTGAAGCGAACCTCCCAGTCCGTTGGCATTGGTGGGCCATGGCGCAGTGGTGTAATACCTTACCGAATCCTGCATAACCCCAAGGGCATCCACGACTACTACTGCTTCCCCCTGCTGGTTGGCAAGCGATTGCCCGGCATCCCACTGAAGCACACTAGTCAGGTTGTAAAAAGCACCGGAAGCAGTCGCATTCCGCGCAATTACCAGGTACTCGTTGGGAGGAATGGTGAGGGCGGGGAAGGTGAAGGTGATCCCGACCGTGAACTGGTAATTGGTCACATCCAGGGGAAGCCCGCTGTTGTTGAAAACCTCTATGTACTCGAGCGAATCCCCGAAGTTGCCCCCGGAAGGATCATTGTACATGATTTCTGTGATTACAAGGCCCTGAGCCTGCATCGCAACAGGTAAGAACAACATGCTCATTACCATGAGAATAAGTAAATTTCGCTTCATGTTTCGAGAATTTTGGAATATTTAATTGGGTAAAATCAACTGATTAGGGTCTTTTCAAACAGATAACAGACAGTAAAAACAACCAATGGTTTCCTGATCATTCCCTCTAATAAAAAAAGGCCATCCTCCAAGTCCTCAAATATACAAAACCCAATTAGTTAAATGCAAATAAATCATAGTTTTTAAATTGATCATGCTGATCCTGAAAAATTCCCCCTGCAAGATAATTTAGACTCACTCCAAATTACTCATTGTCAAACCATTGGTTTATCTACTTTTCCTACATTTGCCGGCACTGACACCAAACCAAACCCTATGCGCATCACAAGAATTACAAAACCTGCGGAGGTTCAGGAAGTTTCCGTACCTGATCTGTCACTGCTCGACCCTTTGATCACCAAATACAAGGGGAAAAAAGGCAATCTGATCCCCCTGTTGCAGGGAACCCAGGAGCTGTTCGGTTTTATCCCTGCCGCCGCTTTTGAAAAAATTTCGGAAAGGACCGGTATCAGGCTGAGTGATATGTATGGCGTGGCCACGTTCTATGCCCAGTTTCGCCTGAAACCCGTCGGAAAACACATCATTAAAGTGTGTCACGGTACCGCATGCCACGTACAGAATGCCAATGCCATCACTGATTCTCTGAAGGAAGCCCTTGGTGTCGCCGATGGGGAAACCACCCCCGACGGGCTCTTCACCCTTGAATCCGTGGCCTGCCTGGGATGTTGTTCGCTGGCACCTGTCATGATGATAGGCAGTGAAACATATGGGAAGCTGACAGGCGGACAGGCAGTGAAGATCGTGAAAAACATCCGGATTCAGGAAAGCAATTAATCACTATGCAGACAACAGTAACAGTTGGACTTGGCAGCTGCGGGGTGGCTGCCGGTGCCGGAAAGACATACCAGAAGATCAGTGCCATCCGGGATGCGGAGCATCTGGATTTTATTCTGAAAAAAACCAGTTGTATCGGTATGTGCTACCGCGAACCGCTGGTGGAGGTGACCGATGAAACGGGAACATACCTTTACGGTGACATCGATGAGGAAAAAGCGCTCGAACTCATTGAAAAACACATCAACCAGCATTCTCCCATCCGGGAATGGGTCGTACAGACCGATCTCTTTGAAGCCTCAGAAAATGATTTTGCCGCTTCCCAGGTTAAAATCGCGTTGAGGAACTGTGGCTTTATCGACCCGGAAAGCATCGATGAATACGAGGCAAGAAGAGGCTATGAGGCCATCAGACAAATTGCCGCATCGGGGACAACCCGCGAGGATGTGATCCAGACGGTGCTCGACTCGGGTCTCAGGGGAAGGGGAGGCGGCGGATTCCCGACCGGCCTGAAATGGCGGTTTGCTGCAGGTAATGCGTCGCCTGAAAAATATATCATCTGCAATGCAGATGAGGGTGATCCAGGAGCCTTCATGGACCGCTCCCTGCTCGAAGGCGACCCCCATGCGGTCATCGAGGGAATGATCATTGCAGCATTCGCGATTGGCGCGTCAGGAGGCGTCATTTACTGCCGTGCGGAATATCCCCTGGCCATCAAACGCCTCAACATCGCCCTCGAACAGGCCAGGCAAAAAAAATACCTTGGACAGCAAATACTTGGAATAGAAGGATTTAACTTTGATGTATATATCAAGGAAGGTGCAGGCGCCTTCGTTTGCGGAGAGGAGACAGCCCTGATCGCATCGGTGGAAGGGGAGCGCGGCATGCCTCGCAAACGTCCTCCCTTCCCGGCCGCATCCGGCCTGTGGAAAAAACCCACCAACATCAACAATGTAGAGACTTTCGCCAATATCCCCTGGATCATCCTTAACGGTGCTGCGGAATACGCGAAGTACGGAACCGAAAAAAGTAAAGGGACCAAGGTCTTTGCCCTCGCAGGAAAGATCAAACGATCCGGCCTGGTGGAAGTTCCCATGGGGATCAGTATCCGCGACATCATCTTTAAACTCGGGGGGGGCATCCAGCATGACAAAAAGTTTAAGGCTGTGCAGCTCGGCGGTCCCTCAGGAGGCTGTATCCCCGAATACCTCGCCGACACTTTGGTCGATTACGACTCGGTCAATGCCACCGGGGCCATCATGGGATCAGGAGGGATGGTGGTGATGGATGAAACCACCTGCATGATCGATGTGGCAAAATTCTTCCTCGACTTTACCCAGAAAGAATCCTGCGGCAAATGCACATTCTGCCGAATCGGAACCAAAAGGATGCTGGAGATACTGACCCGCATCACCGAAGGAAACGGGAAGGAAGGAGATATCGAACTGCTCGAAGAACTTGCTTACCAGATCAAGGACAATTCCCTCTGCGGACTCGGACAAACGGCGCCTAATCCCGTACTCACCACCATCCGCTATTTCAGGGATGAATACGAAGCGCATATCAACCATAAAAAGTGCCCTGCCAAAGTTTGCAAAACCCTGCTGACCTATGAAGTCATCCCGGATATGTGCACCGGCTGCATGGTCTGTGCGAAAAACTGTCCGGTAAACGCCATCGACGGAGAAAGGAAACAGGTTCATTTCATCCGCCAGGAGGACTGTATCCGTTGCGGCGACTGCTTTACGCGCTGCAAATTCGAAGCCATACGGGTTTTTTGATGAATGATTGAAGGTGAAAATATTAAGTACTATCAGAACCAATGATACACGGCATGAATCAAGTGAATGTTATCCTCAACGGTCAAATTCTAAACGGCAACCAGGGCGAGACCATCCTGGAACTGGCACACCGGCATGGCATACATATCCCCACCCTTTGTCATGATCCCAGGCTTGAACCTTTTACTTCCTGTTATGTGTGTGTGGTGGAAGTGGAAGGCATGCGGGGACTTCAGCCCTCATGCAGCACGAAAATAGCCGAAGGCATGAAAATAGACACCTGCAACGAAAAGGTGAATAAAGCCCGGAAAACGGCACTCGACCTGCTGCTGAGCAATCATTACGCCGACTGTGCTGCACCCTGCAAGCTGACCTGTCCGGCCGGTGTCGATGTCCAGGGCTATATCTCCTTCATCGAGAAGGGAATGTATCACGAAGCGGTTGAACTGATCAAGGAAACCAATCCCCTGCCGGCCATCTGCGGCCGTGTTTGTGTGAGACCCTGCGAGGTGGCTTGCCGCAGAAACCTCCTCGATGAGGGCTATGGTGTGGGCATCGATTACCTCAAACGCTTTGCAGCCGACCGCGACCTGGAATCTCCCGCTAAGTGGAAACCCACCCTCAAGAAAGGGATCGGGAAAAAAGTTGCCGTCATCGGTGCCGGTCCAGCCGGCCTGTCCGCCGCCTTCTTCCTCCGGAAGGAAGGACATGCGGTGGATATCTTTGAAGCCGCCCCGGCAGCCGGTGGATGGCTCCGTTACGGCATCCCTCCCTACCGCCTGCCCAATGAACTCCTGCAACAGGAGGTGGACAATATCACCGAACTGGGCGCCAGAATATTCTATAACAGCAGATTAGGTGATAATCTTTCCTTCAAGGACCTTCGCACGGATTATCATGCTTTCATCCTGGCCATCGGCTCCCAGAAAGGCACTTCCATCGGCTGTGAAGGGGATGATGCTGTTAATGTCTTCTCCGGCGTCGATTTTTTGAAGGAAATGGAAATGACCGGAAAACCCTTCGACTTCACGGGTAAAAAGGTGGCCATCGTGGGTGGCGGCAATACGGCCATGGATTGCTGCCGCACTGCCCTGCGCTGTGGAGCGGCAAAGTCGGTCATCATTTACCGCAGGACCGAAAATGAAATGCCTGCGAATCCCATTGAAATTCATGAGTCTAAGCTGGAAGGCGTTGAATACATGGTACTTACAAATCCTGCCAGGGTCAATAAAGACGAGGAGGGCAGGGTGAAATCCATCACCTGTATCCGCATGGAACTGGGCGAACCGGATGCCTCCGGAAGAAGAAGGCCGGTTCCGGTGGAGGGATCGGAATTCGATATCGAGGTAGATTATATCCTGGCCGCCATCGGCCAGAAGACGCATATCGATTTCCTGGAGGATATCAACCAACACGTGAAGGAAGGTCAGCTGAAGGCCAACCGCTGGGGCGATATCGATGCCGACCCCAAAACACTGCAAACCGGCGTGCCCGGGATCTTTGCGGCTGGCGACGGCGTCTCCGGACCGGCCACCCTCATCCAGGCCATCGCACAGGCCCGCATCGCCGCCCGTTCCTGCAACCAATTCCTGAACGGAGAAAGCCTGCAGCCGGAACCCTTTGAGTTCATCAGTAAGAAAGATAACTTCAAAACCCAGCATAAACAGGATTATCTTGGGTTGTATCCAAACCAGACGCGGGAGGAAATGCCAACCCTCGACCCTGCAGAAAGGAAAAACTTCAGGGAGGTCGAACTGGGTTACGACAGCCCGGAAGTGGCTTTCCACGAGACCCAACGCTGCCTGGAATGCGGCTGCACGGAATATTACGACTGCGACCTGAAACGCTACGCTACCGAATACCATGCGGAACAAAACCGCCTTGGCGGAGCCTTCAGTGAATACCAGGTCGATTTCCGCCATCCCTATATCGAAATCGACAACAACAAATGTATTCTTTGCTCCCGCTGTATCAGAATTTGCCGGGACGTTGCCGGCGCGTCTGCCCTCGGACTGATAAACCGGGGCTACGAAACCTACGTGGCTCCCGCAATGGGTAAGGCATTGGCAGAAACGAGCTGTGAGTCCTGCGGTTTATGTATATCCGCCTGTCCTACCGCTGCCATCTCCGAGAACTTTGACTTTAAACCGGGTCCGGTGAAACTGGACAAGGCCGAAACGGTCTGTAACTACTGCAGCATCGGCTGCCGGATCAACCTGAATCATAAGAACGGTTTTGTGATGAAAGTCAGCGGTGAACCAGGTCCGGTGAACACAACTGCCAACCTCTGCCGTTTCCCGAAATTCGGATACGCCTACCTCAACGACCCACGCCGTATTACCACACCCCTGCTGAAAAAGGGCGATGGCTTCGAGGAGATCAGTTTCTCCGATGCTTTTGCAATCATTGCAGACAGGATCAGATCCGTGAAGCCTGATGAAAATGCCTTCTTCGCAGGTGCACGCCTCACCAATGAAGAACTCTACCTCGTCCAGAAACTTGCCAGGGCCGGCGCCGGCACCAATCAGACGGGAAGCTTCCATTACCTGCAGGGCGGCGAATATGCCATGCTCACCGAATGGAACACGCCCTTCGAACAACTGCCGCAAACGTCTAAGATCTTCCTGCTCGGTGCCGAACTGAACCGCGATCATGCCGTGGCCGGATTTATGGTGAATGAAGCCCGCCTAGGACACCACGTGCCGGTATGCCTCGTTACCACCATGCCTCATTCCCCTATGGAATACAAGGCGGATGCCCTGCTGAGGGTGCGGTCTTATTATCACCTGCTCCGGGCTGTCAATTACCACCTGCTTTCTCAGAAGCTGTATAACCAGTTGTATATCAATGATCATTGCCTCAACTGGGAAGCATATCAGGACCATCTCGCCGGGGAGGATTTCAATGCGCTTTGCTCTGCTGCCGGCCTTGATTCAACAGCTGTAATTGCTTTCGCAGAGGATTTCAATCTTCAGATGAATGCCGTCCTGGTTTGCAGTGAGAAAGAACTGGATGCGGCAGCCCTGTCTGAATGTTTCAACCTGGCCATGCTCACGGGCAAGCTTGGTAAAACCGCGAGCGGACTCATCGTCCTGCGCGAGAAGAACAATGCACAGGGTATTTTCGACATGGGCGTGCAGCCTCATTCCGGCTGTGGCGGCCAAAGCATGGGAGATGAAGCCTTTCTGTCGAAACTCCGGGAAAAATGGGGCATGAAGCATGTCCCTGCACCCGCCAAAGGGGATATGTGGCAGTTGCTGCATTCGAAGTCACTGAAAAATATCTTCATTTTCGGGGAAGATCCCCTGGGTTGTGCGGTAAGGCCGGAAGAAATCAAAGCCCTGCTGCAAGGTACTGCTTTCCTTTTGGTGCAGGATGCCTTTATGACCGATACCGCACGCCTGGCGGACCTGATCATGCCGGCTTCCTTTCCCGCCGAAACAGGTGGCAGCTTTACCAATACCCAGAAAGTCTACCAGGAATTTCAGGAAGGGCTCCCGCAGAAGACCGCTGTAGATGCCGTCGGACAGCTGCTTGCCATCCTGGCTGCACTCGGTTGCAACGGACTTGCGAATCGTACAGATGCCATGATGGAAGCCTTTTCCCTGCTGCCTGAAAACAATCATCCGACCAGAAGATTTGTCATTCCCGACCTGCCGTCAGGTGAAAAAATGTTCAGATACGGATGCGATGCTATTCAGAAAAGATTTGAGGAGGAATTCAAGGCAAAGCTCGGAAGGGAATTCTGAAACCCGGCTTTGCCCTTGATCCCTGAGTCCTGGCCTTGTGATCCGGCACTTCCATTTCAATCATTGTCAGAAAAAGAAATCCGTGTGAATCCGCGTAATCCGTGGTAAAAACATCACACCCTCTTCATAGGCAAAGAATCAAAACTCCCCGCCAGGCCTTAAAAACCACGGAGTTACACGGGGTTATGCACGGAGTGTCCATGGAGATTGGATTATTACCGGACCCTTGAATTTTATTACCATTCGTAATCCTGCCGGGAATGAATATATCTTTGTGGATATGAATGCCCTTTTACGAATCCTGGCTGGACTGTTACTTCCCTGTATTTGTTATGGCCAGGCACTGGACAAGCCCGTCCCTTTGCGGAAGGAACAAACCCGGCTGACAATTTACAGGATAAAGTCGGATCTACTTAAAAACAGGGGTTTTCCCATGCTGGTCAACGGAGTGTCCATGGCCACCATGTGGCCTGCTTCCCGTTTTGAAATGTTGTTGAAGCCGGGCTGGACGGAACTGCTGATTGATACCGATCCGCCAGTCCAATTGGAAGTCAGGCTGCTGGCCGGACAGGATAATTATCTGAAATTATTTGTTGTGGAGGACAGCAGCGGCCTGCGTGCCGGAATGGCATTGGCAGAGCCTTCCGAAGCCCTGGAATACCTTGCGGGTAACAGACTCAGAAAACTCGGCTCCTATGACCCGGTAAAAGATTCTCTCGACCGGATCAGAACCCGGCTGCACCTGGAGGGTCCCGATGCCTTCAGCCTCGGTGCACAGCTCGGCTTTGGCCCCGGCTTTCACGGCCTGGAGATGGTAACACTTGCCAACGGAAAAACATCGAAGCTGAGTGCCGGCGGAGGTGGACACTTTGGCCTTACTGCTGCATACCGTTTTACCAGGAATATCGAAGTACAGGCAGAGGCGGGAGTCCAGTCCGGCGGCCTTACCCCCACTGTCAGCAACGCAGAGGCCTCTTTCACCCGTTATGTTCTCGCAGCCGCCATCACTTACGGCATTGCTTTCGGAAAGAGTTTCAGGTTCAGTATCGGACCGGGGATCATCACCAGTTTCGAACCTTCGCTCGATGCCGACCTAAGCAAACTGCAGAACGGCTACAAGGCGACATTTGATTACAAACCCTCACAGGGTTACTATGTCATCACCGGACTGGATTATTACTTCAAATCCTGGGCAATCGGAATGGGTATCCAGTACCAGTACAACGAATACACCCTGAATTCCGCAGTGGTCGACGGCTACCGTATCCCCCTGAACAACAGCGGACTCGACCCCTTCAGACACCTGAACGGCAGCGGAATGTTCGTGTTGTGGAATGTGAAGTACTTTCTTTGATGGCATCGTAGTGATCTTAACCTGATAAATACTGTGCATCATTCCTTTTCTGTCCATCAGGTTTTATTCTCCTGCTTGGGCAGGTTTCTTTAGAAATCTTCAATACCGAAAAAACACAGGACCGCAATGTGTGTTTCCAGAGTCATCGGTAAAATGAACCTAACCGAACATTGCGTTCCGGCAGAAACCGTTAAAGCGTTTATTTACAGTGGTTTATACAGAACAAGGTCAATCTCTTTCACCTTTCTAAAGCTTGAATCAGCAGTAATTAAAGGTATATTTAGGTAAGCAGCCGTCGATGCAATAATGGCATCTGGCAATTTTAACGAATACGCTGTACGGAGATTTACAGACAAATCCTTTATTGCCTGGTTAAGGTCGACAACGAAACAATGCTTCACGAAATCTGCTATTATATCCTTTTCAGTTCTTGAGATACCTTTAAAAGACAACAATTCGAGTTCTGTTATTACCGAAATAAAAACCTGCTTTTCATGAAGCAGGTCAGCCAATGTTTGATCTCCCCCAAGTAAGTATAGAATGATATTGGTATCACAAACCAGCTTAATTCCACTCATTCCTCATAAGTTTTTGCAATTCAAGAGGGTCATTCAAAATTTTAATTGAACCGCAATATTTATGGGCATCCAGTTTTTTTCTGACTTTAATCCTGCGGATCTTTTCAAGGATCACCCTGATTGATGAGCCTTTCCTTACGATGGTTACCATGTCTTCATGTTTTATGCAAAGATACGACTGAATGATTAATAAGCGGCAATCGGATTAATTGTCGGGTTATTGGCTGATGATATACTGAATCTTAGTGAAAATGCGAAGCAATTTTCGCTTAGATTCTTTATACCGATGACTCTGGGAACACTTTTTTCGCATTCCTGTGTTCTTTCGGTATACTTATGATGCCATGTATTAATCGTAGGACCTGGATTTCATGAGTCAGGTGATACTTCCTGCCGGTCTTGAAATCGGATGGAATGATGGCAATCGCAGGTTCATGGAATGATTATACTCATAACCCTGTTTTCTTGCCAGCAGGGAACAGGGTATTGTTGAAAAGAATGCTTCTCCTCAGTGTGAATAATGAGTTGATGCTTCAACTCCGCTTGACATGGCTAAACAAACTGACCACAAATATCAGAATTCCTGCGGCAGTTGCTTCATCTGTTGAAGCGTGAACACAGGGCCGTCCTTACACACGTAAACTTTGCCGATATTGCAGCGGCCGCACTTGCCGAAACCGCATTTCATGCGGTTTTCGAGGGTAGTATACACCATGTCATCCGGGAAACCGTACTTTTCGAGCACGGGGAAAGTGAATTTGATCATGATGGGCGGGCCACAGACAATCGCGATGGTATCCTGTGATTTCGGTGCGATCTTATCGAGTACGGTGGGAACAAAGCCCACTTCTCCTTTCCAGTCAGGTGTTTCACCGCCCGGATCCACCGTCAGCACCAGGTTCACGTCGGGACGGCTTTTCCATTCCTCCAGTTCGTGTTTATAAACCAGATCATCGACAGTGCGGGCGCCGTAAAGGATGGTCACGTCCTTGAATTTCTCCCTCAGGTCGAGGCAGTTCCAGATGACGCAGCGCATGGGTGGCAGCGCGATACCCCCGGCGATGAACAGCAGGCTTTTACCGTACCACGCTTCGATAGGGAAGGTGTTGCCGTAAGGTCCGCGGAATCCGATCGTATCTCCGGCATCAAGGGTTGCCAGGGCCGTGGTGACCCTGCCGGCCTGGCGGAAGGTGCATTCGATATAACCCTCGCGTGTAGGGGAAGAGGCGATGCAAAAGGTGGATTCTCCTTCACCGAAAACGGAGTACTCCCCAAACTGTCCGGCTTTAAAGTTGAAAGCAGCGGCATCGGCTTCATTGCTGAATTTCAGCCGGAAGGTTTTGACAAACGGAGCCTCATCTGTAACCTTCTCAATTTGCATGAGATACGGTAAGTAAATATTATCCTGTTCCATGGTCAGACCTCCGCAATATTAATCAGGTGTTCACTCAGGTTCATATCCACCGGACAGGCACGGCTGCAGCGGCCGCAACCCACGCAGCCGATCACACCCAGCCGTTCCGGCATATAGGAGAACTTGTGCAGCACCCGCTGACGCCAGCGCTGGCTCTGTACTTCGCGTGGATTATGCCCTGAAGTGTGAATGGTAAACAGTCCAAAGCCACAGGAATCCCAGCAGCGTATCCTTTCTCCCTTACTCACGGCTGCCTCATCCTGTATATCGAAGCAGGCACAGGTCGGACAAACATAGGCGCAGGCACCGCAGCCGATGCAACGCAGGCTCTGTTCTATCCAAACAGGATGCTCAAACATGCCCATGCATTTCTGCACCAGGCCTTCCACTTCAAAACGGGGTTTCACCTCAGCAAGAAATTTATCCTTTTCGATGCCGGGATCCGCTTCAAACAGGGCAGCGTATTTCTCTGTCAGCGCCTTCCCTTTTTCTGTCACGATCTCTGCAAGATAGTCCCCGCCATCGAATCTGGTCAGCAGGATGTCGCTGCCGCGGGTGCTGCCCGGATGGCCTTTTACCGAGGTGCAAAAGCAGTAATCATCCTTTTGGGCGCAACTGATGCTGATCAGGGTGGTCCTTTTCAACCGTTCGTTGTAGAGTTCATCCTTATAATCCCAGTTGAAAATGGCCGTCAGGCTGTCGAAACCGTCCGCGTCGCAGGGCCTGCATCCCAGCACAACCACTGGTGGGAAAGCCGCCAGCTGAGTCCCTTCCTGCCGGATGCCTTCCTGGGAGATGCTGAAATCAAGGATCTTCTCGATTTTCGGGAAGGCAACGAACTTGGGTGACTGATTGCTCACGATATAGTCTTCCGTCATGTCGGCAAAGGTCTCTATCGTGTCAAAAACCACCTGCGTTTCTTTCTTCTGCGGGGCGTATATCATGTTCCCGTCGGATCTCATCATATCGACGAGCCGCTCCAGGGAAGATCTTTTCAGTAATTTCCTTTCGATTTCCATGGCTCAGCGGATAAAGTTTTCTTTGTCGTTGGGTTTAAAGGAGGAAAGCAGCGACTCCATGCCGGCATCCAAACCGGCCGTGACGCCAAAATCCGCCTCCACATCCATCACTCCCTTGAAAGTCAGCAGGTGGATGGGGATGTCGACGGGACATGCTCTGCCGCATTCGCCGCAGTTGATGCAGCGTCCGGCAAGGTGCATGGCCCGCAGGATATGCCATTCGAAGCTGCCCAGGTCGTTGGCGGCGATGGGAATCCACTGGGGTCTGTTGCTCTCGACAAAGCAGCGGATACAGTAACACATCGGACAGGCTGCCCGGCAGGCGTAACATTTGATGCATCGCGACAGTTCATCCTTCCAGTAAGCCCATTTCTCTTCCATGCTCATGCCATCCAGTTTGGCAAGCTCGTCTTTTTCACCGGCGCTCAGCCCCACATCCTGACCGGAAAGCCAATGCTCCATGGGTTTAAACCCATCAAATTCAATGAGTTTCCCTTCAGGTGTAATGCCAAGAACATGTACATCTGCCTCTGTCAGCTGATATTCCGATGCTACCTGCAAGATGCTCCGCATCACCGGGATGGTGGCAACGATACCCCTGCGGCCAAGGTGTTTCACCTCGTGTTTCATCAAATACACCGCCAGGTTCTGCTTGCAACGCTCATCGAAAATCAGTTTCTCACTGTCCTCCGGCTTTAGTGCAAATACCGCCCGGGTCCGGCCGGCAGTCCCCTCAGCATACCCTATAATAACGGCAACCTGCTGCTTCTCAAGTAGTTCTTTTGCCTTCTGCTTCAGCTCATCCATGGGTCACCTCCTTTTCTGTTGCTTTCCCGGCCAGGTCATGATAGGCTTTGTAAGGCCCCAGTGCACGGACTTCTTCCACGGTCGCATTGACCAGCTGTGCCCACTTGGCTCCTTCAGCCGCCGATACCCATGACCAGGTGATGCGGCGGGAGTCAATGCCGGTGAATTCCAGCAAACGCCGAAAAACCATCCAACGCCTGCGGGCATGGAAATTACCCGTGGAATAATGGCAGTCATTAGGATGGCAGCCCGACACGATGACCCCGTCGGCTCCGTTGGCAAAGGCCTTCAACAACAACATAAAGTCGATGCGGCCCGTACACGGAAAACGGATGATCTTTACGTTGGGTGCATATTTGATGCGGCTGGTACCGGTCAGGTCGGCTCCGGCATACGTGCACCAGTTACACACAAACGCAACGATCTTAGGTTCAAAATCAGCCATTGCTAAATATTTTTAAATCATTCACTTACCTTCTTAAGGCGGTAGCGGTAGTAGCGCGGATCAAACTGGTCTGTCCATTGATTCCAGATGGCAGGGGTAATGATCCTGCCATCGGGCATATACAGCTTTCTTGCGTAAATCGCAATCACAGGATTGAAAACCAAGTCATTGACACCGAGAATATAGCTTTCCTCCGCAGCCGGATCTTCTTTTTTCTCTGCTTCATGATGAACTTCATATCCGTTATGCTCCAGGATCTCTTTCAGAAACTGCATCCGGTTCGGGTTAAGTCCGCTTTCAACCACGGTGCAGCGGATGCCTCCGATCTCGGCAATGATATGTTTTCCTTTTGTCAGTCCAGACATATGCGTGTGTTATTGATGGTTGATTATAATCCGAATGACAGGCTTTTAATATAATCGAAGATGGGGCTGGCAAAACCTACGATCACCATACCGGCGATACAAATGGCCAGGCCGAGGCGGGTGTAGTTGTCCGAGCGGAATCGTCCTATGGCGTCCTCGCTTTTGGTCAGGAACATGGCCTTTACGATCAGCAGATAGTAGTAAAGGGAAATGATGGTGTTCAGTACGGCGATGGTCAGCAACCAGTAATACCCTTGTTCCGCTACGGCAAGGAAGAGGAAAAACTTGCCAAAGAAGCCGGCCACCGGCGGGATACCGGCCAGGGAGAACATGGCCAGCATCATGGTGAGGGCAAGTTTGGGGTTGGTCCTGTAAAAACCCACATAGTCATCCATATTCTCCTTGCCGCCTGTGGCGTTCGACACGGCTGCCACCACGCCGAAGGCACCGAGATTGGAGAAAATGTAAACCAAAACGTAATATACCACGGTAGCCATGCCAAGCTGTGTCCCTGCGATCACCCCGAGCAAAATAAATCCGGCTTGTGAAATAGAGGAAAAGGCAAGGAATCGTTTCAGGTTGTTCTGGCGGATGGCAAACAGGTTACCGATGGTCATCGTAAGCACCGAGATCACCCAGATCACGTTCTGCCAGAGCGGAGAAATAAAGCGGAAAGCGGTGACCAGGATGATGCTGAAGATGAACAGGGCGGCACCTTTGGATACCACCGACAGATAGGAAGTTACGTTTACCGGCGCTCCTTCATACACATCTGCCGTCCACAGGTGGAAAGGAACCATGGAGATTTTGAAGGCCATCCCGGTAAAGAAAAAGATAAAGGCAAGCACCTGCAGGGAAGAGCCGGCATACAACTGGCTTACCTGTTCGAAGTAAATGCTGCCCGTGGTTCCGTATACCATACTGATACCGTAAAGCATAATGCCCGACGACAACGCAGAGGAAAGAATCAGCTTGATACCTGCTTCGGATGATTTGTTGCTGAGCTTGTCGAATGCAGCCATGGCGGCAATGGGAATGGTGGCAAGCTCCAGTCCCAGGTAAAACATCAGAAAGTCGCCGGACGATACCATAAAATTCATTCCGATCAGGGTACAGAGGATCAGCAGGTAAAACTCGCTGACTTTGTTCCGGTTGGCTTCGAGGTTCAGCCACTTTGCACCCTGGATGAAAACCACCAGGGCCCCGATATTCAGGATGTTTTTCATCAACTGATGAAGCTGACTGGTCTGGTACATGCCTCCGAACAATGTTCCCTCCGGAAGCGAAAGAAAGCCGGCCACCGTTACCAGCGTCATCAGCACAATGGCCCAGTGCCGGATCACCTGCTTTCTGTCATCGTGCAGAAAGATCTCCAGGACAAGGAGGATCACCGTCACCAGGGTGAGCAGGATCTCGTGCCGCATCAGTAAAAAATCTTCTATCCTCATGGATGTGTATGTTTATAGGATGAATACTGCTTAATGTATAAAACTTATCATATTCAGTCTGTCCATGATGGGACCGAGGCTGTTGGTGATCATGTTCGACAACCAGAGCGGGGCAATGCCGATCCCGGCAATGCCGGCGATCAGAAAGCCTACCGAAATCCTTTCATACCAGGTGGCATCCGTAAACTGGTGATACCAGGGTTCCCTGACCGGGCCCTGCAACAGAATACCGACCACTCTGAGGATATATACCGCCGTGATCACGATGGAGGCACAGGCGATGACGGTGGCTACCCGGTAAAAGGTGCCGGTGTTCTGCCACGAACCGACAAAGACGGTCATCTCTGCCACAAAGCCGCTGAAACCCGGAAGTCCCAGCGATGCAAGTCCGGCGATCACATAGGCCACGGCCAGAAAGGGAATCACCCGCATCAGTCCTCCCATCTCATCGATGATACGGGTGTGGGTACGTCCGTAAATCATGCCGATCAGGGCAAAGAAGAGGGCCGTCATGATCCCGTGTGAAACCATCTGCATGATGGCGCCGTTAATCGCTGTCTCGTTCATCATCAGCAGGGCAAACAGCACCAGGCCGCAGTGACTCACGGAGGAGTATGCATTGATATATTTCAGGTCTTTTTGCATGATGGCGCCGAATGCTCCGTAAACGACGCTGATGGTGGTCAGTATCAGGAAGATCCAACTCAGATCATGGGCTGCTTCAGGCATCAGAAACATGGCCACGCGAAAACAGCCGTAACCGCCGAGCTTCATCAGAACCCCTGCATGAAGCATGGAAACGGCAGTCGGAGCCGAGGAGTGACCGTCGGGCGACCAGGTGTGCAGCGGAAACAAAGCACCGAGGATACCAAAACCCACAAATGTCATGGGGAAAAGGAAGTACTGCATCTGGATCGGAATCTGAACCTTACTGATCTCAATGAAATTGAAGGTGTATGGCCCTCCGTCGGGGGCTGAATGGAAATACAAACCGATCAATCCTACCAGCAACAGGGCGGAACCTCCCATCAGCATCAGGGTCAGTTTCATGGCCGAATACTCCTTGGGCCCGCTTCCCCAGATACCGATTAATAAATACATCGGCAACACGGCCAGCTCATAAAACAAAAACATGGTGAACAGATCCGTGCAGATGAAGAATCCGAATACCCCCGTGGCCAAAAGGATCAGGGTGGCGAAAAACTCCCGGAACTGGAATTTCACTTCCCACGAAGCAAAGATCCCCGTGAAAATCACCAGGGAAGTCAGGGCCACCATGGCCACCGATATGCCATCGACACCCACGGTATACCGGATGTTCAGGGCCGGAAACCACAGATAATCATGATAAAAAAGAAATTCTGCCATGTTGCCTGCCTTGCGTTCGGCCAGGTACCTGAAAACCAGCACGGCAGCCAGCACAAGCTGAATGCTCATCCCTATGGCAGCCGTCCATTTGGCCTGTTTGTCATTCCGGCTTACGATGATCCCTAAGACGGTAAGCAGCGGTACAATGATGAAATAGCTGAGAAAATCCATGATATGTGCGGTCTAATTAGTCCATAAATAAATGAATACCAGGGCCAGGGCCAAAGCGCCTGTCACGAACACAAAAGCATATTTCTGAACTTGTCCGGATTGAAATCCCCTGATCTTGAATGATATCAGGTTGGTGAGCCCGGCCATCCCATTCATGGCGCCATCGACCATATGACGGTCGAACCAGGCAACCGGACGGGATATATACCTGAAGATGATCTTCTTGGTGATAAACAGATATACCTCGTCGATATAAAACTTATTGTACGACCAGCGGTAGAGGTATTTAAGATTGGCAGCCATCTTCTCCGGTAAATTGGTTTCCCTGCGGTACATCACCATGGCGCCCAGGATGCCGAGCACGCCAATGCCAATCGACGGAAGCGCGATTCCCCAGTCGATATGGGCGTGGAAAGGCACTCCGTCGGTGGTTACAAGCTCAGTAAAAGGGATAAAGCCCGTAAAGATGGAAGCCAGTGCAAGGAAGATCAGCGGGATGGTCATGGTGGCGGGAGCCTCATGCGGTTTATGGTGGTAATGCGGTTCCTTGCCCCAGAATACCGAGAAGTACAAACGGAACATGTAGAATGCCGTGAGGCCTGCTACAAAGTATTCCACGAAAAACAACACCTTATCATGGTGATAGGCTGCCACCAGGATCTCGTCCTTGCTGAAGAAACCCGAAAAGGGCGGAATACCGGCAATCGTAAGACAGGCAATCAGGAAAGTCAGGTGGGTGATGGGCAGGTATTTTCTTAAACCGCCCATTTCGTTCATGTAATTGCTGTGGACGGCATGGATGATGGCGCCCGATCCGAGGAAGAGCAGCGCTTTAAACATGGCGTGGGTGAACAGATGGAAGTTACCGGCCATAAAACCGACTCCCTCATGGTCACCCCAGCCTGATACCCCGAGGGCCAGCATCATATAGCCGATCTGCGACAAGGTGGAAAAAGCGAGTATTCTCTTGATATCCAACTGTGTGCATGCGATTACAGCCGCAAACAGCGAAGTAAAGCCGCCCACATAGGCGATCACATGCAGGGCTTCCGGTGCGCTGAAGTAATACACGGGGAATAGCCTGGCAACCAGGTATACACCGGCAACCACCATGGTGGCCGCGTGGATGAGGGCCGACACCGGTGTCGGACCTTCCATGGCATCGGGCAGCCAGATGTGCAGCGGAAACATGGCTGACTTTCCTGCCCCGCCGATGAAAATGAGCAGCACTGCCCAGGTCATCACCGACAAACCCAGAAAAGCGGTACCGGATCCCTGGTGAATGGCTGCACCATTGGGATCGGTGATGGTGATAAAATCAAATGTGCCGGTGATGTATGACAGGATCAGAATACCAATAAGAAAACCCAGGTCGGCAAAGCGTGTTACGATAAAGGCCTTTTTGGAGGCCGCCACCGCAGAGGGCTTCTGGTAATAGAACCCGATCAGCAGGTAGGAAGAAACCCCCACCAGCTCCCAGAAAATATACATCTGGAAAATGTTCGTGGCCACCACCAGTCCCAGCATCGCAAAGGAAAACAAAGACAGGAAGGCGAAAAAGCGTTCAAACCCCAACTCCCCGTGCATATAGCCGATGCTGTACAAATGCACCATGAAAGACACTGTCGTCACCACCACCAGCATCATCACCGATATCGGGTCGAGGATCACTCCCATGTGGATATGCAGGGTGTCTGTGAACTGCAGCCAGGTGGTGTTGTAGGCGATGATCTTCTGATAAACCCCGTCGACCATGCCATAAACAAAGAAATACTGGTAAGCGGTGTACAGCGACATCACGAAAATGACTCCCAGGGCAGTGGTGCCGATAATCCCCGCCAACCTTGGTTTGAGGATATGACCGGCAAGCCCGAGCAGGATGAAAGTGAAAAACGGGATCAGTGGTATCCAGATACTGTATGCGAAACTAAAATCACCCATAAGATCTTTTTTTATCGTTCAATTTGATTAGTACTTCATTTCATCCACATCCTCAACATTGATACTGGTGAAATGCCTGTAAATGTTAATGATGATGGCGATGGCCACGGCTGCTTCCGCGGCGGCGACCGCCACCACGATGAGACTGAAAAAATGCCCTTCCAGCTTATCGGGGAAAAGGTAGCGGTTGAATGCCACGAATTGTATGTTCACCGCGTTGAGGATCAGTTCTACCGACATCAGCATGGTGATGAGGTTTCTCCTTGTGAGAAAGCCGTATATCCCGACGAAAAACATCAGTGTCGCCAGGATCAGGAAATACTCCAGTCGGATTCCGTATAACATAGCTATTTGGATTTACTTTTTTTTGCAATGACGATGGCCGATATCATGGCGGCAAGCAACAAGACCGAGATCACCTCGAAGGGAAGCACGAAGCCGTTCTCCCCATAGTTCATCAGGCTGCGGCCGATCACATTCATATTTACTTCCCTGGCAAGCGCCTCGGTGGCCTGGAATTCCTGCTGCAGAATGGTGGTGATGCAAAGGATGGCGCCTGCAATGGCGGCCAGGGCGGAGAATATCACTTTCCTCCCGGCCACCTTCTCAAAGCGGTCGTTGATGTTGCTGGTCAGCAGGATGGAGAAGATGATCAGCACCACGATGCCTCCCGCATACAGGGTTACCTGGACAGCCGCCATGAATTCGTAATTGAGCCAGAAATACAATCCTGCCGTGGCAACAAGCACAAACAACAGGAAGGTGGCCGCGCGGAGAATGCGACGGCTCGTTACGGTCAGGATCGAGAAAAATACGATCACCGCACCGAAAATGACAAACATGATCTCATTCAACTCCATTATTCGACCCCTTTCATTAGTTTGGAACCAGGTTTATTCAATACTTTGGTCAGTTTCGACCGGTCAAATACGGCATGCTCAAACTCCTGCCCCCAGGCAAGGGCGTTGGACGGACAGGTCTTGATGCACAACTCGCAGAAGGTGCACATGTCGAGATGATAAATGTGCTTGTCGATGGCCCGCTTTTTCTTGCCTTCTTCATTCACCTCTGTTTTGGTGATCACTTCGATCGAGCCGTTCGGACAGTTCATCTCGCAAATGCCGCAGCCGGTGCATTTATGCTCGTTGGCCTCATTGTGGGGCATGGTGACTTCCCCTTTGAAGGCAGTGAACATCTCCAGCTTTTTGCGGTTCTCAGGGTATTGCTGGGTAACGATCTTGCCGGGATGCACAAAATAGTGCCCGGTTACCATCATCCCCTTGATCAGGGAAATGATCCCTTTGATGATTCCTTTGATATAGCCAATTACATTCATAGTCTCAGTTTAAAAATGCCAGCCAAGCAATACGATCAGTGCCATCAGCAGGATATTGATCAGGTTGATGGGAAGCAGGTATTTCCATTCAAGGGTGAGCAGCTGGTCGATACGGAGCCGCGGGAAAGTCCACTTGAACCACATCATGATGAGGATGATCACCACGGTCTTGCCGAAAAACCAGATGATGGGCGGAATGAAATCCATCACCCTGTTGAATCCTTCCCAATTGCCGATATGGAAGGGCATCCAGCCTCCCCAGAAGATGGTGGCCGCGATGGCGGCTACCAAGAACATGTTCATATATTCTGCCAGGAAAAAGAAAGCGAACTTGATACCCGAATACTCTGTATGGAAGCCTGCCGTCAGCTCCGATTCGGCTTCTGCAAGGTCGAAAGGTCCGCGGTTGGTCTCGGCCGTAGCGGCGATCAGGTAGATTACGAATGCGATCACGGCGGGAATATGACCCTTGAAGATCAGCCAGCCGTCGGCCTGGCTCTCTACGATCACAGACAACTGAAGACTCCCGATCAAGACGCAGGCCGTCAGGATCGACAAGCCTACCGACAATTCATAACTTACAATCTGGGCGCCGCTTCGCATCGCACCGATCAGGGAGTACTTGTTGTTGCTCGACCAGCCCGCAAGCAGTATCCCGACCACCCCCATCGACGACACCGCCAGGATAAAAAAGATCCCGATATTCAGGTTAACGGGATGAAGTCCCTTGGCAAAGGGGATGGCGGACAAGGCCATGAAAGAGGCGATGATCACAATGAACGGAGCCAGGTTGAAAAGCAACTTGTCGGCCTTATTAATGTGAATCAGCTCTTTCATCAGCAACTTGATGAAGTCCGCTATCGTCTGAAAGATCCCGTAAGGTCCCACCCTGTTCGGACCAATCCGGCACTGGATGAAAGCACAGATCTTACGCTCGGCATAGACCAGGATCAGCCCGATCAGGGCATAAAACACAAGGAAAACGATCCCGATGATGGCCAGCTCTGTGATGACTGCCCAGGCGGGTGACATCACACTCCGTAAACCCTGGTCAATCCATTCGGTAAATGACGTAAAGTCGTAAATATTAAAAGCCATATATACCTTATTATGATATCATTACTTCTTAAGGATTACCTGTCAATATCGGGAATCACCAGGTCGAGCGAACCCCCGATGGCGATCAGGTCGGCGATCTTGAAATTCCTGGCCAGCAGATCGATGGCCGAAAGGTTGGAGAAATTCGGGGAACGCAGCTTCAGACGGTAAGGTGTCTTCCCCCCGTCGCTGAGAATGTAAACCCCGAACTCGCCACGGGCGGCTTCAACCCGCTGGTAATACTCCCCTTCCGGCAGCTTGATCACGGCTTTCATCTTTGCGCTGTAATCACCCTCCGGGATGTTGTCGATCAGCTGCTCGATGATCTTCATCGATTCCCACATCTCGCCGATACGGACCTGGTAACGGGCCAGGGAGTCGCCTTCGTGGTAAAGAACCTCCTGAAAATCAACCTTGTCGTACAAGGCGTAAGGATGATGCTTCCGCACGTCACAGGCAAAACCGGAGCCGCGGCCGGAAGGACCGGTAAATCCGTAGCTGATGGCCTCTTCTTTGGTAATATTGCCGATCCCTCTTGTTCTTTCCTGCATGATGACATTGCCGGTCAACAACTGGTCGTACTCAGGCAGCACTTTACGGAAATACTTGATGAAGTCCTTCACGCGTTTCTGAAAGCCCGGGTGGATATCTTTCATCAGTCCGCCGGGAGTATAATAACTGTGCAACAGACGCGAACCGCAGGATTCCTCGAAGATGTCCAGGATGTATTCCCTGTCGCGCAAGCCGTAAAAGAAACAGGTGAGCGCCCCCAGATCCATGCCGAACGAACACCACCACAACTGGTGGCTGGCTATCCTGTTCAACTCGTCCATGATGGTGCGGATATACTTCACCCGCTCCGGAACTTCCACCTGCAGGGCATTCTCCACGGCCAGGCAGAGTGCATGGTTGTTGATGTGGGCCGAAAGATAATCAAGCCTGTCGGTAAGATGCACGATCTGGGGATAAGTCATGCTTTCGCTCATCTTCTCTATGCCCCTGTGAATGTAGCCCAGGTGGGGTTTCACCTGCGTCACGATCTCACCCTTAAGGGAAACCACCAGGCGCAGAACCCCGTGTGTACTGGGGTGCTGTGGTCCCATGTTGATCGTGTATTCCTGTTGCTCTATCGAGCCGATTACGGTGTCTTCAATCATGGCTTAGCGTTCAATGATGTTCACTTCGTCCTTGTAGTCCTTGCGGAAAGGATGACCGATCATGTCGGAGATCTCATCCAGGAAAATCCTTCTCAGGTCGGGATGTTGCTTGAAATGAATGCCGAAAAAATCGTAGATCTCTCTTTCATGAAATTCAGCCGTCCTGTAAATATCGCTAACTGTATCTATTTCAGGATTTTCCTTATTTGGTATGGAAGCTTTTAACACGATAACATAGCGGAATTCGGTAGATTCCAGATGGTAAATCACCTGGAATTGATCCGCAAGATCAAGTCCGGTCTGGCAGAACAGGAAATCGAACCTGAGTTCCGGGCTGTCTTTCAGTGTCTGGCAATAGCTTCGTATCCTTTCTTTCGGAAGGGTGATGGTCAGCCATTGCCCGGCCGGGGCGAATTCCGCCTTGGGCAGAACCGCCAGTATCTTCTCTTTCAGGACTTCGTTATTCATGGTCTTCCTCCTTGCTGAGTTTGAATTTCGGGGGGATGGTTCCTTCTGCATATTCCCTGTCGCGGTCCCGTGTCAGCCGCATGGTTTCCGATTTGATTTTCCGCTGCAGTTGCATCACGCCATATAATAATGCTTCCGGACGGGGCGGACAGCCCGGCACGTAAACATCCACCGGGATCACATGTTCCACGCCACGAACCACCGAATAAGTGTTGTAATAAAAAGGGCCTCCCGAAACGGCACAGGCTCCCATGGCAATCACATATTTCGGATCGGACATCTGATCGTAGAGCCGTTTCAGCACCGGCGCCATTTTACGTACGATGGTGCCGGCCACCACGATCACGTCGGCCTGGCGGGGACTGGCACGGTACACTTCTATGCCGAAACGGGCAAAGTCGTGCCGCGAAGCACCCGTGGCCATCATCTCTATCCCGCAGCAACTGGTGGCAAAGGTCAGCGGCCAGATGGAGTTCGACCGGCCCCAGTTCACAATCTCGTCCAGGGTGGTGATCAGCACATTCCCACCGCTCTGCTTGAACAACTCCAGGGTGTCATTGTCCCTGAAATCATTCTTTTTCATCGATTTAATCTTTATTCCCATATCAGCGCTTTTTTCTTCCAGGCATACATCAGTCCAAGGATCAGGATGAAGAAGAAGATGACGATCTCAATGAAGGCCACCATTCCGAGTTCTTTCATCACCACAGCCCAGGGAAAGATGAAGACTGTTTCAACATCAAATACCAGAAACAGAATGGCGAAAAGGTAATATCCCACGTTAAACTGAAGCCAGGTAGTGCCTTTGGTCGGAATTCCGCATTCGTATGTTTCCGATTTCTGTGGGTTGGTGGAACTGGGAGGCGCCAGGGAGGAAAAGATGAGGGCTGCTCCCACGAGTACCACGGCCACAATGAAAAATAAAATCAGTGATTCGTTGGTCATATTCTTTTTTTTTTCGGGATGAACTGCCGATCACCCTTACAGTCGGGGTGAACTGCCGTTCACACTTGCATTATTCATTGAGCAGGGCTACCACTTCCTGGTAAACCTGGTGGTTGGTGTATCCGTAAAGATCGATTGATTTTGAGCGGCAGAGTGCCACGCAGGTGCCGCATCCCTGGCAGAGACCGGGATTGATCCTTGCCAGTTCACGGATTACCTTGCCGCTGCGGTCTTTGATCTGTTCCTTTTCGATAGCCTGGTAGGGACATACCGGCTGGCACATGAAGCATCCCACGCAGGTAGAGAAATAGGGTGGCGGGAAGCGGTTCACGATAGCTACCAGGGGTTCGCGCGTCAGTTCATCGTTGGAGAATAGCCCGATCACCTTGGCAGCTGCGCCTGAAGCGGCCGCCACGGATTCGGGAATGTCTTTCGGGGCCTGGCAGGCTCCTGCAAGAAAGATCCCGGCCGTGTTGGTCTCTACCGGTTTCAGTTTGGGGTGCGCCTCGGCAAAGAACTTGTGGGCATCATACGATACATGAAGCGTTTGAGCCAGTTCCTCGGCGCCCTGACTGGCTACTCCGGCTGTGGCAAGCACCACCATATCGGCTTCTATCTCCACCGGCCGGCCGTTCAGCAGGGTATCGGCCCCTTTTACAATCAGTTTGCCGTCCTTTTCGTATATCCTGGACACCCTTCCGCGCACATATTTCGCGTCGTCCTCCTCGATGGCCCTTCTGACGAACTCTTCGTACATCTTGCCGCCTGCCCTGATGTCCATGTAAAATACATAGGCCTCGCCGTGATGCACTTTATGCTTGTACAGCATGGCATGCTTGGCTGTGTACATGCAGCAGATCTTACTGCAGTATTCTATGCCTTTGGCCGGGTCACGTGATCCGGCACAGGCAATAAAGACGATCTTCTCCGGAACCCTCCCGTCCGACGGTCTGCGGATCTCACCCATGGTGGGCCCCGATGCCGATGCCAGTCGCTCGAACTGAAGCCCGTCGATCACATCTTTGTATTTACCGTAACCGTATTCGGGAAAGAAATCAGCCCGTTTGATGTCGAAGCCGGTAGCCAGTACCAGTGCCCCGGCTTCAATTTCCATGATGGTGTCTTCCTGGTCGAAACGGATGGCGTTGGTGGGACAGACCTTCTCGCAGACACGGCACTTCCCCTTCAGATAATAGGTGCAGTTTTCCCTGTCGATCACGGGTTTGTTGGGAACTGCCTGCGGGAATGGAACATAAATGGCCGGTCTGAATCCCAGTCCCTGTTCAAACTCGCTCGGAATCTTCTTAACCGGGCATTTGGTGGTACACAGCCCGCATCCGGTACAGAGATCCTCATCCAGGCTCTTGGCTTTGCGCCGGATGGTGGCTTTGAAGTTGCCGATGAAACCGTCAAGGGCAGTCACTTCTGCGTAAGTGTACAAAGTGATGTTCGGATGCTGTGCAATCTCGACCATGCGGGGCGTAAGGATACACTGGCTGCAGTCCAGGGTAGGAAAGGTCTCCGAAAGTTGTGACATATGCCCGCCGATGGAGGGTTCCCGCTCCACCATAATGACCTTGTGGCCGGCGTTGGCAATATCGAGGGCGGCCTGAATGCCGGCGACCCCGCCGCCGACTACCAGGGCTGTCTTGGTTACCGGTACCCTGATGGGCTCCAGCGGCTGGTTCTTCTTTACTTTCTCCACCAGTGTCCTCACAACGTCTATAGCCTTGTCGGTAGTGGGGTCACCTTTATCATGAACCCAGGAAACATGTTCCCTGATATTGGCCATCTCGCAGAGAAAGGGATTCAGCCCGGCTTCCGAAGTGGCTTTACGAAAGGTAGGCTCATGCATACGAGGGGAACAGGCCGCAACAACAATACCGGTCAGCCCTTTTTCCCGTATTGCCTCCTTGATCAGGGTCTGCCCCGGATCGGAACACATATATTTATAGTCCACGCTGTGTACCACACCATTCATCTTTGCAATGGTATTGGCAACTTTGGCACAATCCACGGTGGCCGAGATGTTCTCGCCGCAATGACAAACAAAAACTCCGATTCTTGCCATGGCTTATCCCTCCTTCTGTTGATGTTCCAGTTCCTCCCCGGGCATGTCGGTCAGCAGGCCTTTTTCCGGCAGCCTGACCGGCACAAAATGACGGTGAAGCCCGAGCTCCTTCTCGCTGATGCCAACCGCCAGCCCCATGGCCTGGGTGATATACAATACGGGGATGTCCGTCTTCTTTTCCAGGTATTTGTTGATGTCGGGCCGGCGCATGTCGAGGTTGGAATGGCACATGGGACAGGCCACGATGATCACTTCCGCACCGCGGTAAACCGCATTGTCGATTACTTTGCCCGATAATTTGGCCACCAGGTCGGTACGCGATACCGACATGCCTGCACCACAGCATTCAACCTTAAATTCCCATTCCACCGGCTGACCGCCGATCTTCCTGATCACCTTGTCCATGGTTTCCGGATCTTCGGGCCGGTCGAACTGCAGGATGTTGGAAGGCCTCACCAGCAGGCAGCCGTAATAACAGGCGGCACGGTAATCAAAAGGCCGGTGCATCTTAAGCTCAAGCTTGTCGAGCAGATACTTCTCAATCAGCTGAATCACATTCAGTATCCTGACCTTACCGCTCACCTCCATGCCGATGATCTCCTTAACGCGCTGTCCGAGGGCAGGCTGCGTTTTCATCTCGTGGGCAGTCACCATCAAACGGTTGTAACAGGCAGCACAGGGAACCAGGATCTCTTCGAACCCGGCTTTTTCGGCCTGCGCCAGGATACGGGCCGGAAGCGAAAGCGACAGTTCCTTGTTGAGATTATGGGCTGCCGTGGCTCCGCAACAATTCCAGTCCGGTACCTCCACCAGGGTGATATCGAACCTTTTGCAAAGTGCCACTACCGATTCCTTATACTCACGGGAGCCTCCCTTCAGAGAACAGCCCGGATAATAACCGAGTTTCATGAGCGGCCTCCTTTCCTGTGAAGGGTTTTACGGAAAATGGCGGCAAGCCCTTTCCGGTCGCGGATCAGTTCCGGAAGAAAACTCAGTTTGCCCTTGGCGATCATACCCGGGGCAAGTGCCACATCCTGTCCGAGCTGGAAGGAACGGGCCTTGTAGTCGGCAATCAGCCCAAGCTCATAAAGCCGCCCGGTATAGTCGATGGAATCCAGAAAAGCTTTGTGGAATGCAATGATGTTTTTTGCTTTGGGATGGGTCATCTTCTTCTCCAGCGAACGTTGCCTGCAAAAGTCCATGACTCCCGGAATGTCTATTTCCATAGGGCAGCGCGTGGCACAGGTTTCACAGGTCACACATAGCCAGATGGTCTCCGAACGCAGGGCAATCGCTTCATTCTGCCTGTCCTCTGTCTGTAAAAGGCGCATGATCACGCTGGGAGGATAATCCATGTCCTCAGCCAACGGACAGCCGGCCGAGCACTTTCCGCACTGGTAACATTTCTGTACGGAAATCTCCCGCGCGTCATGGATCTCCTCCATCAGGCTGCCCTTCTTGTGAATGGTGTGGGGTGCACTTGACATGGGAATATATTTAATGCTTTCTGTTGATAATCAGTGCTTTGTTTGAAAAGAACCGTCCTGTTTGTTATCTTTGTAACAGTTTAAGGTAAATATTTGATTAACAGCAATTTAATCCTTGTGCTTTGCTGAAATCAGGCAAAATTATAATTTAATTTTTATTTGATTGCTAAAGCACCCGCTATTTAAAATGATTCAAAAAAACGGGTATTAGACGGAAATATCAGATATTTAACACAATAGCATTATATCCATCTATATAGAATAATCCATGTGATGAGGGATAAATAAACCATTGGCGGCTAAAGCACGATGGCAGAAAGCCACACATGTAATCCCCTGACTGCTATCCGGTTCTTCCCCCCAGGGCGTCGACCTTTTTTTGGAGGTTGCTGATGTGTTGTTCCTGGGTTTGAATCGCTGATTGTAAGGCGGCAACGAGTTTCTCCGTATGTTGTCCGGACTGGTTTGTACATGCCTTCAGTCCCTCTTCGAGCTTTTGATCAAACACCTGCGATTGCTTTGAGGTCTGGTCATGGAGGTCGTTGATGTCAGCACTGTGTTTTACCTGTATCTGATTGATATTGTGCTTGATATCGCCAATACCGTTCTGCATGCCCGTCAATTGGCTTTTCATATCCTCAAGGCTGTTCAACAGTTCGTCGCGCAGTTCATCCCCTCTTTGCCTGAGGGCGTGTATCCTTTTGCGCTGCATCCAGTCGATCAGCAGCAGGCAGATACCGCCGGCTATCACCAGGATAATGCCCGTCATGGCATATTGTTTCCACCTGCCAAGCCTGGTATCTGTATCCTGTACACGGGCACAGACCTTTTCGAGTGAATTGCAGTAGAATTGCATGCTGTCTTTCTGGCTGACGATTTTCTGTTCTGATTCGGTCAGGCCTGTACCCAGGCTGTCGATCAGCTGCTGTTGCGCCAGAAATAACTTCTTCAGTTCAAGGTGTTGTACCTTCACCTGGGTAAGCTTCTTTTCGAGCTCAAGGGCTTTGTTTGTCTGGATATCGGAATCTGCGTTCTTTACGCCTGTCTGGGCGACAGCGCATTGCATGATGGCTGTCAGCAAACTGATGGTCAGGATTTTTCTCATGGATGCCGGATTTGAAATTGTGGCCGAATATAAGCAATCCTGGTTTGAAAATCAAGGGTTTTTAGAGATATTTCCGTTCGAATTCAGGAAATCCGGATGCCGGCTCAGGTGTATGCAAACCTGTCAAGTATGAGTATATCTTTGCACAAACCTGAAGCATGATGGTAAGGACTGAACTTTTACGTATTCTCGGGATGGGCAGCGAACGTGCCGTGGCCGAACTGGCTGCCGGCATCATTGCTGCAGACCGGGCTGCATTTGATACCATGCTGGACATATGCTTCACCGAAAAGTATCCGGTTTCGATGCGTGCCGCCCGTGCCGTCCAGCTATGCTGCGAACAGGATGCGGCTTTTCTGCTGCCGCAGCTCGAAGCTGTCATCCCCCGCGCCCTCTCCTCCCCGGTGGAAGGAGTGAAACGAAGCTTCCTGAAACTGCTGGGCGACGGTATCGGTCTGGTTCAGCTCGAAGATCCCGGCTACCTGGCCGACACCTGTTTCCGGCTGCTGTCGGATCCGGGACAGAAACCCGCCATCAGGATTTACGCCATGAGGATACTGCTGCGCCTTGCCGGAACGGAGCCGGAACTCGGCAGGGAACTGGCCGAAGTGATCCGCTTCCGGGATGAAGGAGAAGCACCTTCCTTTAAAATCTGTGCTGCCCGGACGCTCAAGGCCCTGGAAGCCCTCAGCCAGGGAAAAACTTCACGGATAATTTAACACTTAACCTTTGAAATTCAAAGGGATAAAGCAGAAAATTGAAGGGAGAAGTGAAGGATGTCTCGTCCTCGTGTCCCTGCCTGCCGGCAGGTTCGGTGTGAAATGTTCAGCGGTTTGGAAGTTTATTCAGGTTTCAGCCGGGGGGAACCCAGCGAGCAGGCATTTTTTGGTTTGCTGATGTGGAAGTTTGCTGATGTGCTGGTTTGCTAATGTTAGTTGTTTAGTTAGATAACTGTTACTCTGAGAATTGTGGAATTGATGCGGTAGATTCACCAGCAAACTT
This sequence comes from Bacteroidota bacterium, assembly GCA_022709385.1. Taxonomy (GTDB): domain Bacteria; phylum Bacteroidota; class Bacteroidia; order Bacteroidales; family CAIXZF01; genus JAKLIX01. The sequence goes on from JAKLIX010000023.1 coordinate 55,748, forward strand.
GCAATACTTTTCCAGCATACTGCCACACCAACACATTAGCACATCTGCAAACCAGATGAAATTTCCAATAAACAAGAAAACCGATTCCAGGATTGGCAGAGAAACCTTGGGGAGCGGACCGAGGAGCGGAGCGACGAGGGAGCTTCCCAGTTTCGGCGCCAATCCGTGGCCCCGCGGCCTGAGCGAAAAGAAAAATAACGCACAGGTGCCAATTAGAAATGGATGTTACCATGTGACACATTCCTCCGCCGATGTGGCACATGGTGCTTCGATGTGTCACATTGAAAACCTAGAAACAGAACATACTTCCTGAAGATTGTTATTCAAGAAACCATGCTATCATTAACAAGAAAAGATACTAATCGACTATTCGCGCCTTAACTTCAGCATATCCTAACTTATATACCGACACGGAACAGTTTTGCGAAAAATTGTTCCGTGTCGGTATAAACCACAAAGCAACTACTGTATCATTAAGAATCATCATTTTAAATAATCTCATTCCGCTTTCACAGTCTCCTTGAGAAAGTCCAGTGGTATCACCATATGGATTTCAATTATGCACGATTTTAATTGATCTGAAACGTCCAAATGAATCAGATATTCTAAAAAAGTACAAGCCTTCTGGTACTTCTGAAATATCTAATCTGTACCTTACTGTTGATGAAGGGATAAAGGCTGATGTAATGATTTTCCCACTTGTATTGTATAATTCTAAATACAAATTTCCTTTTAAGTCATCTGGAATTTCAATCCATAAAAAATCACTAACCGGATTAGGATAAATTCTACATTCTTTTTTCTCAATAACAGGAGCTTTTGTTATAATATCTGAGAATAACCGCCGCCAAACACTGGCATAAGATGTTCCGGCATAGATATAATTATCATTAAAGCTAAATGACAGTACACTCAATGGGCCAAGACCTTCATTTATCGGAGTCCAATAAATAGAATCCAGATCTGATTTATAAACTCCATCAATAGTACCAATAAAAAAATTTGCATCTGTATGAATACACTCGCGAACCTGAGAAGTTGTTAACCCGTCATTAATAGGTGTCCAAAATGAAACAGCATTATCTGAGCGATGCATCCCAAATCCCTCGCTGCAAGTTAACATTTGATTATTGTACTCTGATATTGATTGTACTAACCAAGTATTTGTAATGTTGTTATTTACCGACGTCCATGAACTTCCATAATCTGTTGACATGGCAACGCCCACAATACCAACCGATGCAAAAACAGTATCTCCTTTCACCCCCAAGGCTCGAACAATTAAATCAGGCAACCCATTATTAACGGCAGCCCAACTATCACCGTTATCAGTTGAATGAAAAACACCACCATTCCAGGTAGAAACAAACAAGTGATTAGAACACTTAACGAAATCTGTAATCTGTAACTCGGTAATACCTGCATTTATCTGAGTCCATGAAGTACCAGTATCTGAGGACCGGAAAACACCTCCATACGGTGTGCCAAGAAACAATTGATTGCCGTCAATCGCTAACTTAGTAGTATACAAATCAGTCAAACCAATATTGACCGGTGACCAAGAATCTCCCTCATCAGTCGACCTGTAAATTCCATTCCTATGAGTTGCCGCAAAAATATAGTTTGAGGGAAAACCGTTAGAAGAAATAATCTTTCCCAGTGATTTTATTCTAACACAACAAATACCTAAGTTTGTTTCAGTCCAGTAGTTACCACTATCATTTGAAGTATATACCCCTGGTGAGATTCCTGCATAAATTCTTGAACCAGAAGCAGCAAGAGCCTTAATAGAAAGATATGGCAATCCATTGGATACTGACACCCAGGGTCCAGATGGTATACTTAACATAAATATACCACTGGTTTTGGTCCCTGCATATATGCTGTTCCCAAATTTAGCAAAACATTTAATGGATAAACTTGACAGGGCCTGGTTATTTACCGACCAATTACTCCCGTTAGTACTAGAGATAAACACTCCTCCCCCATTTGTACCGGCATAAACTAATGGACCATCAGCATATAATGCATAAACGAACAGATTGCTCAGCCCGCTATTAACTGCAGTCCAGGATAATCCATTGTCATCTGACCGGAATATGCCCCCTCCGTTGGTTCCGGCATATACATATCCCTCATTAGCTACTAACGAACGGATGTCTGTGTTTTCAAGTCCGGAAGTTACTTCTGTCCAGGAGCTACCATTGTTTATGGATCTGAAAAGACCCTGAGTTGTTCCTGCAAAAATGACAGTTCCACTAACAGCCATGCAAGTAGCACCACTAGGAGGTAATCCTGGATTAACTAAAGTCCATGAATTTCCAAGGTTATTAGAATAATAATATCCATTACCCATACTTGCAATCAGATTGTTCCCTGCTGCTACAAAGGCATAAATAGTAAGATTTGTAAAACCATTATTAACAGCATTCCAGGACATTCCTAAAGTATCAAA
>JAKLIX010000024.1 GCA_022709385.1 Bacteroidota bacterium
AGTCTATCCCGATAGCGAAGCGTATCGGGAAGTCCCTTCATCCGCACTTTCTACGAAGAATCCATTGTCAAGGGACGAGAAGTCTATCCCGATAGCGAAGCGTATCGGGAAGTCCCTTCATCCGCACTTTCTACGAAGAATCCATTGTCAAGGGACGAGAAGTCTATCCCGATAGCGAAGCGTATCGGGAAGTCCCTTCATCCGCACGAACTTGAGTGCCAGATTGCGAGAAGGCCAGAAGGCAAGAATGTTTGCGGCACTCAAATTTCAGTCCTGTATTCTCGCATACCCGCATTATTGTGACTTTGGCACCTCATCCTGCACTTCTTGCGAAGAATCCATTGTCAAGGGACGAGAAGTCTATCCCGATAGCGAAGCGTATCGGGAAGTCCCTTCATCCGCACGAACTTGAGTGCCAGATTGCGAGAAGGCCAGAAGGCAAGAATGTTTGCGGCACTCAAATTTCAGTCCTGTATTCTCGCATACCCGCATTATTGTGACTTTGGCACCTCATCCTGCACTTCTTGCGAAGAATCCATTGTCAAGGGACGAGAAGTCTATCCCGATAGCGAAGCGTATCGGGAAGTCCCTTCATCCGCACTTTCTACGAAGAATCCATTGTCAAGGGACGAGAAGTCTATCCCGATAGCGAAGCGTATCGGGAAGTCCCTTCATCCGCACTTTCTGCGAAGAAACCACTATCAAGGGACGAGAAGTCTATCCCGATAGCGAAGCGTATCGGGAAGTCCCTTCATCCGCACCAGTTTGAGAAAGATGCTGATCTTTCATGAAGGGACGAGAAGTCTATCCCGATAGCGAAGCGTATCGGGAAGTCCCTTCATCCGCACTTTCTGCGAAGAAACCACTATCAAGGGACGAGAAGTCTATCCCGATAGCGAAGCGTATCGGGAAGTCCCTTCATCCGCACTTCTTGCAAAGAATCCACTATCAAGGGACGAGAAGTCTATCCCGATAGCGAAGCGTATCGGGAAGTCCCTTCATCCGCACGAACTTGAGTGCCAGAATGCGAGAAGGCCAGAAGGCGAGAATGTTTACGGCACACAAATTCCGGTTCTGCATTCCTGCATACCCGCATTCTTGCAATCTGGCATTATCAAATATTACGGATGCACGACCCTACCCTAGGAAACTGATCGTCAGTCAGGCAGGATGCTGCTCGTACATTGGACTCTTACAGGAAAGGTATTGTTGAAGATCCCCGGAATTTATCGGCTTCCGGTTCTCAATGGCTTGTTCCAGGATATCAAGCAAATATATACCATGCTGATCCAGCACATCTTTGATCCACAGCAGCTCTTCCTCTGAAAAATGTGAATCCATGCTGCAAGGATAGCAATGAGCTACCCATAAAAAGGATAATAATTAAAGAGAAATTGACTAATTACCTGCGTGTAGGTAAAGGAACTCCCATATTGAATTGCTTTAGATAGCAATTCCCATTTTGGTTAGCAATAACTTTTGCTGTGTTGGTGCTACCAAAAGCATGCATTGTTGAATGGAAAGCAGACAATACTTTATCCTGAAAATCCTGATCATCCTCAAGCTTCAATATTTTCAAACCTATTTCGGAGGCTTTCTCAATACTGATATGTTTACCATGAGTTTTGAAATTACTATGATTTGACAAGTAATCAGCTATTTTATCAGGAACATCTGAAGGCTCCCCTTTGAACATGTATGCTTTAAGCCAATTACCAACCAATTCTTTTCCAAAATCTATCTGGTCCTGACACCTAACAAGTAAGGCAGGTCCGTACTGACTGAGCATTGGAAGCCAAGAGTTCAGATTTCTTGGATTATCCCTGCAATCTTCTTGGGCTATTCTAAATTGCTCAAGTATCGCATGGGCAGGAATAGCCTGAACTCCGACAGCAGTCTGGAGAATGAATTGAGGATCGATAGGCCCAATCGAGGATTGCCTGCCCATAATTATTATATCGGACGAACAGGCAAGCATTGTTCCAGCACTCATTGCAGCTTGAGGAATAATAACCCTGATATGTGAAAACTTTTGCCTTAAATAGGATACAATGGCATCAGATGCTTCTGCTGAACCTCCGCCGGTATGAAGTATTAAATCAAGCTGGTCACCTTTGAGGCCTGCAATTGCCTCCATAAATGCATGTATGTCCTCATCCGTGATGGATACTAAATTTGGAGGAGCATCTCCAGAGGTCCACCGAGTCGCGTATATAATAGTATTCCTTCGAGTAAAATCAGAAAGTTGTTTTAAGTATTTGTTTCGGATTGTATCAAAAGCTTGTTGATCACCTTGTTGAATCCCTAATCGAATTTCGCCGAGAATTTGACCCCAAGTTGGCATTAGAGTAATGTTATCTGATTGGTAGACATTTCAGAAGGAGTTTTCATGGTAAGGTTAAGGTAATCCTGGACGTCTGTTGTCTTGGCCGTAATATTGTTTAGGGTGGCAACAGAATCTTCAATATCAGGATAGATCTGTTTGGCTCTTTCAAACAACTCCTTGAATTGATCCTCGAAGTTCTCCTTTTTACAATCTTTATCCATGATTTATTATCTTGTAAATGAAATAATTACGTTATACGTACCTTGGTAACTGCAAATTTAACACTAAAATGTGGGTATTGTTCAACAATTTTTTGATTTCTCTAACACACGCCTGTTAATATAGTGTCGAAAACAAAAAACCAGCTCATGGAAGATTTGCTCCTTCATCTGCATCGCTGTTTGAACAAAAAAGCCATTGCAATGCAGAATCAGAACGGACTTAAAATTCGATGAACCGGGATCTACAGTTCGTTGAAGATCTGCTCCATTTTTCTCCTGCTAATCCCGAGTATCGTCATGTGTTGCTTCACGATAAATTCAGGCACCGGATCAATTTGAGATTGTAAGACAATGGGCCGTGCAGCGCCGTCAAGATGCCAAATTTCATGATCTCCATTATCATGATCATGACGACACCCCATTTGGGAAAGAAAGCTTCGGTACTTTCTCAGGGGAATATTTGAAGTTTTAAAGGTCATGGGTCAATGAACGGGAATGGAGACTCGTTCATCGTATTTTTGAAATGACCCATGTTTCATTAAGGAATGTACTTTGGGATTTTTGCTAAAGACATTGGAAATATCCGGCATTTCAACTTTCCTGATCCTTGTTTTACCGGTACTTACCTTCCATCCCAGACGCTTCAATTCGGATTCAAATGTATCATGTTCAAGGGCATAGTTAATAAATTCCCCAAGAACGATCCTGAATGAATCTTTGGCGGATGTTTCATCAATCCCGTATCCGCTGAGGTCAAGCAAAGGGCAATATGCTATCATCGTTGTTCCTTCATTGAATAAAATCACAGGAAGCGTGAATTCAAGATTATCATACCCGTGTTGATAAATCCCTTTGGCGATTAATTTTGACATAACGGTCAGGTAGGTTCATAGTAGGATTAACGCAAAAGTACATCATTTGTTTCGGTTTTCCGTCATTTGCATTATTCATGCAAAAAAGCCGCCTCGCAGGCAGCTCTTCCGAATCGAATGAATAATCCTCAGTTTACGAAATCCCGGGCGTTGGCCTGGTCGTATGTTTTATTTTTCTATATCTTTGCAGGCTATTGCTCAGAAAGCACCGCACACTCCAGTATAAAAACGGTCACAAGCGGACAATAAGAACTTCCTTACACCATGAAACAAGATGATACAGAAGGCAGGCAGGGCGGACGAAGTGCAGCACCCGGATATACAGATGATCGCACTGAGTTCTGGCGGCCGGGCTCTTTCGGGCTTCGATTGGTTCTCATGCTCATGCTTAGCCTTGGAACTGCCTCTTTTCTTTCCGCACAGCAGGTCGACAGTGCCCGGCCGGCGCCCACGCATTATATGATCCTTGACCAGGTGGTGATTTCGGCTGGTAAAACGGAGGAGATGATACGGAAAGTGCCGCAACAGGTCGTTCGCATTCCGGAAAAGGAGATCCGCAGCTTCTCTCCTCCAAGCACAGCCGACCTGTTGATGCTTACGGCCGGTATTCCTGTTCAGAAAAGCCAGCAGGGAGGCGGGAGTCCGAACCTCAGGGGCTTCGAAGCCAACAAGGTCCTGCTGATCCTGGACGGCATCCGGATGAACAACCTCATCTACAGAAAGGGACACCTGCAGAACATCATCACCACCGACCCTTCGGTACTGAGCAGCGTGGAGGTGCTGTACGGACCCTCATCCACGCTCTACGGCAGCGATGCGCTGGGCGGTACCATCGTGATGTTAACCGCCGATCCGGAAACCGCTCCCCAAAAGGAACTCAGGCTCACTGAGCTTCAATCCAGTCTGTCGTTTGCCACCGCCAACGAAGAAAAAAAGCTGCACCTGCACTTCAATCTCGGAAATCAACGCTTTGCTTCACTCAGTTCCTTCACGCACAGCGACTTTGGTGATCTGCGGATGGGAAAACAGAAAAACCCGTTTTACAGGAAAGCGGATTTTAGCCGCGACACTTACGTGGACAGCTTCGATGAAAAAGACAGCCTGGTAAGGAACGATAACCCCCTGGTACAGAAGTTTTCGGCTTACCGTCAGACTGATCTGATGCAGAAGTTCCTGTACAGGGTTTCGGAAGATGAGAAGCACCTGCTGAACCTGCAGCTTTCAAATTCATCCGATATCCCGCGCTACGACAGGCTTACCGATCCTGACGGAGCCGGGCTGAAGTTTGCGGAATGGTATTACGGACCACAGCTTCGCATGCTGGGTGCATATGAGCTGAAGCTGAAAAACAGGATGGGACTGAACCGGATCGATCTGAGCACGGCAGCACAGTACATTGAGGAAAGTCGCCACAACCGCCGCTTTAACAAGTCCGAACTGACGCACCGTTCGGAATACGTTAACGTGTATTCGCTGAACCTGGATCTTCAGAAGGTGAACCGCAGGCATGACTTTCGATTCGGACTTGAATCCCGTTACCAGACGCTGAAATCCAGGGGAAGGATTGAAGACATCCTGAGCGATGTTTCCGGTCCGCTCGACACCCGCTATCCCGACGGTATCAACCGGATGGCGGAAGTCGAAGTATATCTTTCGCATCGCTTTGATATCAATGAAAAACTTTGGTACCAGCAGGGGTTGAGGGCCGGTTTTGCCAGTCTTTACTGCACTTTTAAGGATACGACCTTCTTCAATTTTCCTTTCAGGGAGATCCAACAACAGCATCTTCCCTGGTCTTTCAATGCCGGACTGAGTTTTGTTCCGGGCAGCCGGGATAAATTTTCAGTCAGTCTGTCCAGTGCATACCGTGTACCGAATGTGGATGATGCCGGAAAAGTCTTTGAGAAGGCCCCGGGTACGATCATCATCCCGAACGCTTCCCTGAAACCCGAGCAGGCAATCAATCTAGACCTGGGCTACACGCGGCTGCTGACTCCTTCGCTTGCCTGGGAAACAGTGATTTACGGGACATGGTTTCATCAGATCATTGCAGAGGCTCCTTCCACCTATCAGGGCTCGGATTCCATCATGTTTGAAGGAACACGCTGCCAGGTGATCACCAGTGTGAACCATGACAAAGCTTACCTGGCAGGAATCAACACGCAACTGAAAGGCGCCCTATCCCTGCCCTGGTCGGTACATATGTCTGTTCATTACACCTATGGCCGGATTATCAGCGGTGACAGCACGATCCCCCTGGCAGCCGTTTTTCCTGTTTCAGCCAAGGCCGGTCTCACATTTGAAAAGAAGTCCTTTAGCGCCGGTTTTTACATTTTATTCCATGGATGGAAACGGCTGAAGGATTACGCTCCCGGGGGAGAAGACAACCTGCAGTATGCTACGGCGGATGGCATGCCTGCCTGGTACACCTTGAATCTCAGAGGCAGCTATCAGCTGAATCATTCTCTTGGAATCCAGCTCGGCCTGGAAAACATCCTCGACACGCAATACAGGGTCTTTTCTTCAGGTATCAATGCGACTGGAAGGAACCTGAGCTTCAGGGTGAACCTGCGTATCTGAAAGCCGGGACTGTTTGATGGTTTTTCTGTATCTTTGCAGTCCTTTAACTCAAAACACAATTGAATGAATATCACGCGAGAAGACACGGGCACCCTGACGGCATGCATCAGCATTGAAATTAAGGCGGAGGACTACCAGGAGCGGGTGACCAAAAAACTGAAAGATTACCAGCGGAAGGCCAACATCCCGGGATTCAGGCCGGGCATGGCACCGATGGCCCTGATACAGCGGTCAGTGGGGCGCAGCGTTCTCCTGGATGAAGTGGAAAGACTGATGCAGGAATCCCTGTACCAGTATCTGGAGGATCAGCAGATACACATTCTGGGCACACCGGTGGAAAATGAGGAAAAAACCGGTACCCATGACTGGGAACATGCCACGGACTTTGCCTTTCATTTCGACATCGGGCTGCGTCCCGAATTTGAGCTGGAACTTGACCACGGCATCAGTGTGGAATATCATAAGATTGTTCCCACCGAGGAAGAGCTGGACCAGGAAATACAGAAGATCCGCAGGACTTACGGAGAAATCAGGGAGGCAGAGATTTCCGGGGAAGACAACATCCTTCATACAGATTTCAGTGAACTGGATGAAAACGGACTGGTGAAGGAGGATGGCATTCAAATCAGCAGGATGATCAATACCAAAACCTTCAGCAATGAACAGTTTAAAGAATCCCTGCAGGGCCTGGCCATTGACTCCGTGATCCGTATTAACCCCCGGGCCGCCATGGACGGCGACGTCAAGAAGCTGGCATGGCTGCTGAGAATCGACGAGGAGCAGGCGGAACAGCTGGAATCAGATTTCGAAATTAAAGTGACAAAAATCGAAAGCCTTGAACCGGCCGAACTGAATGCGGAATTGTATGAGAAAGTGATGCCCGCATCGAAACCACAATCATTTGAGGAGTTTCGTCAATTGCTCAGGGAAGAAATGGCAGCGGATCATGCCGGAGAATCCAACAAAACTTTTTTCCAGGCAGTACGTAATAAACTGATGGAAATGCTTCCTTTCGACATGCCGGAAGAATTCCTGAAGAAATGGATCAAGCGGAGAAAAGACGGAGCCGACAAGGCAGAACATTCGCACGAGGGAGAAGACAAGCAGGAAGCCGTTGAGCCGGATTATGCCGCGGTGCTTGAATCATTCAGATGGCAATTAATTGAGAATCATATTGTTGAAAAGGAGCAGATACGGATTGAGGAAGAAGAAATGCAACAATACCTGAGGATCCGTTTTAAGACCTATTACTACCAGCAGGGGTATTACCAGAAAGACAGCGAGGAATTTGACAAGCACATTAACAGCATGGTGAGGGATTATCTCAGTAAAGAAGATAACAGGGAAGAAACCGCGGATGTGCTGATGTATTACAAGCTGCTGGAAGTATTTAAGCACAAGCTTGATGTCAGGACAGTGGAATTAACCCATGATGCCTTCCACGAACTGCACGGTGACCTTCACCATAACCATGACCATGACCACGACCACGAACACGAACACTGATCAGCTTTACCATATGGAATCATACACCAACGAATTCAAACGCTACGCCACCCGTCACAGGGGGATCAGCAGCACCACCCTTCGCTCCTACCAGTCGATTGCATCGGGTTACATTTCACCGACCATCATAGAGGAACGCCAGTTGAATATTGCCACCATGGATGTTTTTTCGCGTCTGATGATGGACAGGATCATCTTCCTTGGCGTACCGATCGACGACACGGTGGCGAACATCATCCAGGCGCAGTTGTTGTTCCTTGAGAGTGTGGATCCGAAGAAAGACATCCAGATTTACCTGAATACCCCCGGCGGATCGGTGTATGCCGGTCTGGGCATCTATGATACCATGCAGTACATCGGACCTGATGTAGCCACGATCTGCACGGGCATTGCCGCGAGCATGGGTGCGATTTTGCTGTGTGCCGGGCAGAAGGGCAAGCGCACTGCCCTGCCCCACTCCCGCATCCTGATCCATCAGCCCATGGGAGGTGCCGAAGGGCAGGCCAGCGACATAGAAATCACCGCCAGGGAGATCGTGAAATTAAAAAAAGAGTTGTACGAGGTTATTGCGCTTCACAGCGGGCAGAAATTAAGTAAAATCGAAAAGGATGCCGACCGCGACTACTGGATGACGGCAGCTGAGGCCAGGGAATACGGCATGATAGACGAAATCCTGATCAGGAATAAAAAAAGCACCTAAACCGGACAGCCATGTCGAAATACGTTGAGAAGTGTTCTTTTTGCGGGCGTGCCAAGAGCGAGGTCAACATGCTGCTCACCGGCCTCGATGCCTTTATCTGCGATCATTGTGTGGACCAGGCCCATGCCATCGTCAATGAAGAGCAACGCCACAAGAGAACTGCCGATCCCATCCTGGCCAATGAGCTGATGAAACCGGTACAGATCAAGGAGTACCTGGATCAGTATGTCATCGGGCAGGATGAAGCCAAGAAGGTGCTTGCCGTTGCGGTTTACAACCATTATAAGCGGATCATGCAGGCACCACAGGCGGAAAACGTCAACGATATCGATATTGAAAAGTCAAACATCATCCTCGTGGGGGAAACCGGGACAGGCAAAACCCTGCTTGCCAGGACCATTGCCAGGATGCTGAAAGTACCCTTCTGCATCGCCGACGCCACCGTGCTGACAGAAGCCGGTTATGTGGGAGAAGACGTGGAGAATATCCTGGTCCGCCTGCTGCAGGTGGCCGATTACAATGTAGCTTCCGCCGAGAGGGGCATCGTGTTTATAGATGAAATAGATAAAATCTCCAGAAAATCGGACAATCCTTCCATCACCCGGGATGTTTCAGGCGAGGGGGTCCAACAGGCCCTGCTCAAACTCCTTGAAGGGAGCCTGGTGAATGTACCGCCCCAGGGTGGCAGGAAACATCCTGAGCAGAAGTTCATCCAGATCAACACCCAGAACATCCTTTTTATTTCCGGAGGCGCATTCGACGGTATCGACAAGAAAATCGGGCAAAGGCTCAACACCAGGGTCGTCGGATATACCGGAGTGAGCGAGCGGGATCACATCGACAGGGATAATTTGCTGCAGTATATCGCCCCGCAGGATCTGAAGGCTTACGGACTGATACCGGAACTGGTCGGACGTTTCCCGGTGATCACCTATCTGAATCCGCTCGACAGGGATGCGCTCAGACGTATCCTGACAGAGCCGAAAAACGCCCTTACCAGGCAATTCATCCGGCTCTTTGAACTGGACAATGTCAAGTTGGCCTTTGATGAAGCCACCCTTGACTTCATTGTTGAAAAAGCCATTGAATTCAAAGTAGGTGCCAGGGGACTGAGAAGCATTCTGGAAGCCATCATGACCGATGCCATGTTCGAGATCCCATCCGATTCCGGCATCAGGGAATTTACCGTCAGTCCTGAATATGCCAGGGAAAAACTGCTGCATACCCGTGTCAGCCAGTTAAGAGTTGCATAATAATTGCATACTCCCTGCAGTTTATTCCATTCCAAGTGAAAGCCATCCTGCTTACCGGACTGATGCTGCTCTGTTTGCTGCCCATTGCGCGGCCGCAGACTGACACTGTGCTGGTGCGTTACCTGGTGGAAGAAGGTGACACCATGCCCGTGATGGATCTGGACGAAGTCAACATCGAGCTTCCTTTTCCATCCGTACATTCTGACGAGGTAAAGCGGCTGGCCAAGCTGGTGAGAATGGTGAAAAGGGTATATCCCTATGCCCGGCTGGCCGGTATCCGGTTCGGGGAGATGAAAACCCAGATTGAACAGGCATCCACGCGCCAGGAAAGGAAAAAGATCATTGATGCGGTGGAAGACGAAATCAAGGACAAATACGGGGCTGAACTGAAAAAGCTCACCTTTTCCCAGGGAAAGATCCTGATCAAACTGATCGACAGGGAAACCGGCTTCAGCTCCTATGATGTCCTCAAGGATTTTAAAGGATCCTTCATGGCTTTCTTTTACCAGAATTTTGCACGTATCTGGGGATATAACCTGAGAACAAAGTATGACCCCAAGGGAGAAGACCAGGATATTGAATTGATCGTCAAAATGATAGAGAAAGGTTACCTGTAGTCAGCGCGGATCCCGCATTTTCGCAGGGCTACTTTCCTCTTCCCATGGCCACGATCATCACCGTATAGATCAGGATTTTAAAATCCATGGCCAGGGACATGTTTTCGATATACAGCAGGTCGTAGCGCAGGCGTTCGACCATTTGTTCCACGGTTTCCGCATAGCCGTATTTCACCTGTCCCCAGGAGGTGATGCCGGGTTTCACTTTGTGCAGCAAGCGGTAATGAGGAGCCTGCTGAACGATGCGTTCGATAAAATACTGCCGTTCGGGCCTGGGTCCCACCAACGACATATCTCCTTTGAGCACGGAATAAAACTGGGGGATCTCATCGATACGGACTTTACGAAGGAATTTCCCGAAGCGTGTGATCCGCGGATCGGATTTGGAAGACAGCATTGGCATTCCATTTTCTGCATCGGCCACCATGGATCTGAATTTGTACATGGTAAACAACCTGCCGTGCAATCCCACTCTTTGCTGGGAGTAAATGACCGGTCCTCTGGAAGTGAGCATCACACCAAGGGCTGTAAAAAGGTAGAGTGGAGAAAGGATGATCATGGCAAGGATGGAAACCACCACATCGATGACTCTTTTCAGGGACATCTGCCAGCTTGGCATCAGGTCGGGAGAGATTTCGATGAGGGGAGCATGGAAGATAGCCGTCATCTTCACCGAACCGAGCAGATAATCCTTCATGCCGGGAATGATTTTGATCACCACTTCCGAATCTTCCAGCGCATTGATGATATTTTCCACTGTTTTGTGTTCGGAGGGCTCAACGGCGATAATCACTTCCTCCACGGCATGATTGCCCACAATGCTTCTCAGTTCCTTATAGTTACCGAGCCTCGGCACATGCTGTTCAATTTTATTATTGTTGCTTCCGTTGATGTCGACGAATCCGATAAACTTATTGCCCGAGAAAGTCGGCTGATTTTCGATTTCCTGGTAAATATTAAATGCATTTCCATTTGATCCGACAATGATGGTATTGAACCCTATCTTTCTGTGGTGGATTTTCCAGGCAGTGATTGAAGTAAGGATGAGCCGCGGAATATAGGTGAGCGTGAAATGCAGGGTAAACAGGACGAGGAACAACTGGTAATAGGAGCGGTAGTCAATGATCAGATCGTCGAGGACCAGGACGAAGAACAGGATGATCACCCCGATCAGGGTGATCAGCAGGGTTTGTCCGAGTTCCCTGAGTCTGGCTTTTCTGTATATCTGACGGTAGGTACCCATGATGACATACAATATCAACCAGAACAGAGGAACAATAAGGATTCCGAGCAGGAAGTTGGGATCTTCAAAGAACAGGCTGAATTGTTCCCAGGATCCGGGTTCCACCGTGACTTTGCGGTAGCTGTAGAAGGCTCCCCAGGCACAGGCGGCTGAAAGGAAATCAGCGAGCACATATCGGAATACCTGTAGGCGTTTATTCATGCGGTTATTCGAAATGTAAAACCTTGAAATTATCCACCAGAATAAAGGGAGCAGCCACATCATCCTCTTTCAGGGCACCGAGAAAAATCTTGAAGCGGGATGAAGAGGTCATTTCCTGCAACACGGGAGTCAGGTTGATATAGATTTTATTCCAGTTTTCACTGTGATTCAGTACCATGCAAGGTTGCTGAATGACCTGGTTATTGGATTCCCCGATCAGCCCGACGGTAAAACGGTTGTTATTGCGGTAATTCATTTCGAGGAACACATAGGCTCCGTTGGTGGGAAGGGTGTATGTATTCATGGTGGCTGCCTCGAAAAGGAGGGCACTGTCGCTCAGGTTGATCCTGCCGGAATAGGAACCTTCAAATACGGTTCCCTGCTCAGAACTCACCACGATCGCTGTATCGCTTTTTGCAGTTTTTTCGAAGGAACTGCCTCCGGCCTCAAAGTTTTCCATCCAGACGAATTTGATCCCATTGTAATAATTTACCTGCGGAGTAAAGCTGATCACCGAGTCAGGGGTCAGGCTGGCGGTCACGGAGAAGGGCTCATAAAAAGGATAGGCCACACGGGTACTGGCAATGCCATTCATTTTGACACCAGCGTATAATTTCAGATCCTGCAGGCCCTGCTTCAGGACTGGAAAGGTGGCCGGCAGCTGGAAAGCGCCGATCAGGTCGTTACCGGCATAGGCCCATACATCGGTAATCTTATGGGAAGCGGTACCCTGGGATTCGGCGGTGGTAAGCGTCATTGCCTCCACGCGGATATAAGCGGGAATCGTCTGATCTCCCTTGAATTTATCGCAGGAGGCCAACAATAAGAGGCTTGTCGGGATGATGAAGAATAAACGCTTCCGGTCGAATAAAATCATGTGCTTGCTGTTTCCAGAAACGAAAGGAAAATTAAAACGGCTGGATTTGCCTCTTATTGCACATTCTTTCAAAAAGGGAAATTTTTCTTGTACGGATAATCATCCAATTGGTTACGATCATCCGAGTTTCTCCAGAATCTGGTGTGCAATGTCCAGGGCATGGTAGCCATCCTGAATGGTAACGGCGGGCGTAGTATCGTGGATAATGGAAGCTGCAAAGTATTCCAGTTCGGTTTGAATGGCATTGAGGGTCTGTATGGGCGGGTGTTCGATGCTGATCTGGCGCGACCCTTTGTCAGCGCCCAGATCGATGACGATGGCCAGGGGATCGGCCTGGGCGGGATCCACGTCCTGCATCCGGATGACTTCCACCTTTTTATCCAGGAAATCAACGGAAATATAGGCATTCCTTTGAAAGAACCTTGATTTCCGCATATTTTTCATTGAGATGCGGCTTGCCGTCAGGTTGGCCACACAGCCGTTTTCAAATTCCAGTCTGACGTTGGCGATATCAGGGGTATCGCTCACCACGGCGACACCGCTCGCACTGATTTTTTTAACGCCTGATTTAACCACGCTCAACACAATATCAATATCATGGATCATCAGGTCCAGGATCACGGGCACATCAGTTCCCCTGGGATTGAACTGTGCAAGCCGGTGCGTTTCGATAAACATCGGCTGACCCAGGTAAGGCTGAACTGCCAGGAATGCCGGGTTAAAACGTTCCACATGCCCCACCTGAACCTTCACATTGGCTTCCCCGGCAATGGCTATCAGGGCTTTGGCCTCATCCGGCGTGGCAACCACCGGTTTTTCGATAAAAACATGACGCCCCTTTTTCAATGCGCGGCTTGCGCAATCGAAGTGAGCGATAGTCGGTGTAACGATATCTACGACATCCAGTTGACCGATGAGCTCGTCCATATCGGAAAAAGAAGGAATACCAAACTCCTTTTCAACAGTTTCGACTATGGACTGATCCGGATCGTGAAATCCGACAAGATGATAATCAGCAATATTTTTAATACATTTCAGGTGTATCTTACCAAGGTGTCCGGCTCCCAGCACGCCAATTTTCAACATAGGTTTAATTTTTGTGCAAAAGTAAAATTTTTGACCTTGGCTGAAATGATTATTTTCGCCTCCGTAACAGGGTGGTCTACTTGGAAGACACATACAGACATAAGGGACTAAGGAAGAAGCTCGTTGAAACCCTTGTAAAGAAGGGAATCTGGGATGAGAATGTGCTGAAAGCCATTGAAAAGATACCAAGGCACTATTTTCTTGACAGTGGTTTCCTTGAATTTGCCTATGAAGACAAACCCTTCCCCATCGGGGCCGGGCAGACCATTTCACAGCCCTATACTGTTGCCTTCCAGACGCAGTTGCTGGACATCCGCAAGACTGAGAAGGTTCTGGAGATAGGCACCGGATCCGGTTACCAGGCTTGTGTACTTTCGGAGATGGGGGCAAGGGTTTTCAGCATCGAACGGCAGAAAAGTCTCTATCAGAAAGCAAAATCCTTCATTCCGACGCTCCGCTACCCGGTGAAGCTCTTTTTTGGTGACGGCTACAATGGATTGCCGGCTTTTGCCCCTTTCGACAAGATACTGATCACTGCAGCAGCTCCATTTATTCCGGAAGCGCTCAAGGAACAGTTAAAAACGGGAGGCAGGATTGTGGCACCGGTTGGTAAGGGAGATATCCAGGTGATGGTATCTCTGGTCAAGAAATCGGAAGACATTTTTGAGACCACCGAACACGGTCATTTCAGGTTTGTTCCCCTGCTGGAGGACAAGGCAGAGGATCATTAAAGTTCTACCATGATCCCGATGGTCGGCAGGATGGTTCCGCTGTCGTTCTTTACCGCACGCAGGCGGTATCTTTCAACACCCTGCGGATCAATATAGATATCCGGAAGGCCGTCAGCACCATAGTTCACGAAAAAATCCGGCTGGACCGCTTTGAAGTTGTACAGGTTCTGCACATCCATATACAGCATGAGCGACCACTTTGAAAAGTACCATGCCTTGTCGATCCTGATATCGAGCTGGTGAAAAGCCGGGAGACGCATCGCATTGAACCTGCCATAATCCAGGTAGGCCTGCCCGCTTGCATCCCATGCCGCCACGATGGAAGAGGTTTCAAGGTCATAGGGGGTATAGGGAGTTCCACCCACATAACGCCATTTCATCCCGACATTCCAGTTATGCTTCAGGGGTTTGAAAAGGGTAACATTGAAGAGCAATTTATTGTCCCAGTTGGAAGGCAGATAATCCCCCGAAACATTGGTAAACTCGCTCCTGACCAGGGTCAGCGAAGCAAGGACATTCCATCCGTATAAATCCTTGTCCCTGAACAACATCTCCATCCCATAAGTCCGGCCCCGGGAGGAAGAGAACACGGCCTCATCACCATACACCCCGTAATCAGCCCCTTTGCTCGCGAGTGATATGGAATCGTTCACTGATAAAGGATAACGTTTATACACCTTATAAAAACCTTCGAGGGTAATGCGGGTATCGGGATCAGGCCTGAACTCCACGCCAGCCACATGATGATCGGCAGTGAGGTAACGGATTCCGTTAAGGCGATTGACAAGAACACCGTCATTATTCCTGTAACCGAGGGAAGTATAGGGAGGAAGCTGGAAGTACCGGCCGGTATTCATGTTCAGGTACCATTGTTCGCTGAGCTGCAAGGATGCTGAAACCCTGGGACTGAGCTGATCAAGGGGATTCTCCATCACAACGGAATAGGTATTGGCATCCGTACGCAGTCCGGCGGAAAGTGCCAGGCGGTTATTCCAGACCGATCTGCTGACCTGGGTAAAGGTGCCCCATTTCCAGAATTCGATTGAGGACTCAAAATCCCTGGTAAACAGTTGATTTTGTTGGAAAGTGCGTTGATAAGTACTTGCAAAGTATTTGGCCTGTTCGAATTGCAGGCCATAGGCAACTTTCCATTCTCCATACTGCCTGCCGGCTTCGTAGCGGAATTTGTTCTCAATTTCCTGAGATTCGTAATCTATCGTTTTATTTTCAGGGATTTCCACATTGTTTAAATACTTATACGCCCGGTTGTCGAGCATATTTCTGCTGAGCACCCAGGTATCCGATCCTTTCTGGCGGAAATGGCGCCAAACCCCGCCTATGGTATAGCTCCACTGGAGGTTCTCGGGCAGGAAGCCGAGGATGTAGCGTTGTGATTCATCAGGATTTTTCAGTCCCGTATTCAGTCTGGATTCATCGAGGCTTCCCAGGCTGATCAGGGTGAACTGGTTCTTTTGATCAGGGCTCCACTTCAGCTTCATCTGGTAATCGTTGTATGTGGGGAGGAATGGAAGCCCCAGGGCATCGAAAAGGAACTGAAGGTAGGATCTTCTAACCGAGAACAAGAGGTTTGAAGAAGGGCTCAGCGGACCTTCGGAGGTGAGGGCCAGGTCTGTGGCACCCACGGAGGCTCTGAAGTTCCACTGCTCCTGGTTTCCATCCACCTGGCGGAACTCCATGACAGAACTGAGGGCATTGCCACGTCCCGCCGGAAAAGCGCCCGCATAAAAATCGACCTCCCTGATAAAGTCGGCGTTGATGATCCCGACCGGTCCCCCCGAAGCGCCCTGCGTGGCAAAATGATTGATGTTGGGTATTTCCACACCATCCAGATAAAAACGGTTTTCAGCGGGTCCCCCTCCCCTGACAATGATGTCGTTGCGGTAAGCCGGTGTGCTTGCAACACCCGGCAGGTTCTGAATTACCCTGGAAATGTCGCGGTTGGCTCCCGGGCTCCTTTCAATTTCCTGAATACTGAGTGTTTGCAGCGAAACCGGACTTTCGATCCGCCTTACAAATGGCGTGGCTCTGATCTCCACTGCCTTCAGCTTCACTGATATTTCCTGCATCGGGAGCATGATGGTGGCAGGGTGTGCCGGCGTGACAAGAAAATCAGCCGAAACATATTTTTCAAATCCAATGTAGGTCGCGATCAGCCGGTGATATCCAGGTTCAACTCCCGCAATAGTGAAATTCCCGTTTATGTCGGTGGCAGCACCTTGTGAAGGCTGATCGTACAATACCACATTGGCAAAGGGAATGGGTTCGTTTGTGGCGGCGTTGAAGACCTTACCCTTCACATTACCTTTCTGTGCCTGAATGCTTCCTGCAAAGAAAAAGAAGATCAGCAGAATATATAGGTTTTTGTATTTCATAAGCATAGGTAAAATTGCTTATGATTAAACACGCCTCAACGGATCTTGTTTAATTTTTCATTTATAATATTCAACTTTTGATCAAGGCTAAGGTTCCCGTCTAACCAGTTTATGGAAATGCCTCTCCTTTCCATCCCCCTGAACCAGGTCATCTGCCTTTTGGCAAAGCGGTGTATGGCAGTGTTTAAACCGTCGAACATTTCCTGCCAGCTGATTTTTCCGGTGGCATACAAAGTCAGCCACCGGTATTCCAGGCCATAAGCCATGAACTGTTTGCCGGATACTCCCTTCTCAAGCAATCCCTTCACTTCTTCTGCCATTCCTTCCGCGAGCCGTTGTTTCAGCCTTCTGGTAATCCGTTCGCGTAACTGCTCCCTGGGAAACTGGATGCCGAAATTCACCGACGGGATAGCATGGGTTTGCATGGGGAGTTGATGTTCCATATAATAAAGCCTTTTCTCGATGGCCGATATCGTTCTGGCCCTTTCGTTCAGGTCGGAGGTGGCATGTACCGGGCCCAGGCCACGGAGTTTTTCTCTGAGTTCATCATCGCTTAGCCTGGCTAAATCATCTCTAAGTGAATGATTTATAGGAACATCAACTACATTAAATCCTCTCAGCACTGCTTCGATATACATGCCGCTGCCACCGCATAGGATCGCCCTTCTGCCTTCGCGGTCAATCCTTTCGTAAATCTTTCTGAAATCAGAGAGATAACGGTGCAGGTTATATTCTTCCCCGGCCTCACAGATATCGATCAGGTGGGTTGGAATTTTCATACCATATATAATATATTCCCCCAGGTCTTTTCCAGTCCCCAAATCCATGCCCCGGTACACCTGCCGGGAATCGCCGCTGATGATCTCTGCGCCCAGTTCATACGCCAAACGGGCAGCCAGGGTGGTTTTACCGGTGGCGGTAGGTCCAAGAATGCTAATCAGCATGACGGAAGATTTTGAAAATGAGCCATCTGATGCTGCGTTTCCAGGCCTTCGAGATAATTCCTGAGCTGATCCAGTTCACAGACACTACGTTTAAATAAGTCATTACCGGCATCAACCACCTGTGATGGGATTTCAGTGTGAGGGTAATGTGTGAGCAGAAAGTCCCGCAGGTTGTTTCCGTCGTTTACATTGCCATTCCGGTGTTCGGATTTTAGGTATTGCAGGATGCGCAGTCCGTCAATCTTTCCGTGACAGGCCCGGATAAAACGTGCTTCATCCGTGTTGTTCTTTCGCAAGGGGGTAAAGATATCCTGTTCCCTGAAGATTTTTTTAAGGAAAGCATCCATGGGGGTCGGAATGCTTTGATGAAACAGCAGTGGGAAGCGGGAAGCTGTTTCCGCCACCTGATCGAAGAGACGATAATGATAGAGCGGATAAGACGACCAGTCCCCTGCCCTGCCTTTGATCATGGCCGGACCGGTACCGAAGAAGACCCTGTCGGAGAACCTGGCGGCGGGATACACTTTTTCGGGGCACCAGCGCATCATTTCACCATGTTTCCGGAGTTTCTGAAGAAAGTAAAAGTCTTCGCCACTAAGCAGGGGCGTAATGCCCCTGATGGCCCTGTATGCACTGATCCTCACCGCCATGGCAGAGCCGAGGGCAGTAAAGGCATAGGGACTGCCGATTCGCCAGAGATTCAGGGAGTAGTAGCGCATGTATATTTCATAGTGAAGGATGGCCCGGTCGGTAGTTTCATCTCCCGTGAGCGGGTGATAATAGGGTACGGCAAGTGCGACGGCCGGTTTCCGGTCCAGGAATGCCTGTGCCACGCTCTCAAAATAGCCGGGTTTGAAGCGGGTATCTCCGTCAAGGCTCAGGATAATATCCCCTGTACCGGCAACTGCTGCACATGCATCCATGGCCAGTTTTCTGCTCCAGCCCACCCCGTGCTGCCGGCCTTTCCATCCATTTCCCCTGCCGGAGCGGTCGATCAGGTGCAGTGGCAGCTCCCTGACATGGTGAAGTAAGTCCAGCACTTCCCGGTTACTGATACAAATTTCCCTTTTCTGAGGCAGGTCCCACCAGTGATCCGGCTGATTTACGCATACACAAATACGGCTTGCAGGGTATAGCTGTGCTGTGAGGTCTGCAAGGAGGTTGTGGATACATGCTTTTTCATCCATCAGGGGGATGGCAACGAAGATGCGCGGAAGGGTCAAGGTATCGGTTATCAGATGGTTTATTCGATGGACGAGAAGGTTTTCAGGAACTGAAAGCGTTCGTATTCCGCAGGGTTTTCTGTTTTTTTCAAACTCAGTTTACCCATGAAAGCGTTGATATTGTCGAAGTTGTGTCTTTCCATCCAGGCGGTGAGGCCTTCGAGCAGTTTTTCAGTGTATGAAGGGCCATTTTCATAATAGGCAGAGACAATCTGGACAGCTTTGGCTCCGGCCAGCAGAAAGCGGACGATACCAGTATAATCGTGGACACCCGTGGAACCTGCCGTATCGCACATGACCCTGTCAGACAGCATGGCCACCCAACGAAGGGGATGCGCGATCTCATCAGGAGTGCTGAATATTCTTCCGGGAACAACCCTGATTTCCTCAATATCAATATCCGGGGAGTAGAAACGGTTGAACATCACCAGGCCGTTAATCCCGGTCCATGACAGTTTCAGTGCCATCTTGGTCATTCCTGAAAAATACGGACTGATCTTCACGGCAAGGGGTATCTTCACCTGTCTTCTGACTTCGGTAATGATCTCAAAATACAATTTTTCGTTTTCTTCGCTATTCTTCATAGGGTCTGAAGGAGGGACGAACATATTCATTTCCAGTCCGTCAGCGCCTGCGGAAACGATTTTACGGCTAAATCCCGTCCATTCATGCGGAGAAATACAATTCACGCTTGCAATCACAGGAATATCGAGCCTTTGTTTGGCCGTTTCGATCAGGCGGAGGTAGTCATCCATCCGGGTTGCAGGATGTGTCACATGCTGTCTGGCTTGCAATGCCATGTCTTCTTCGAAGAGGGACTTGAGCACAACAGCCGCAACGCCGTGCCTGGCAAGTTCTATGATGCTTTCAGGCCGTGAGGTCAGACCAGAGCTTCCGGCAATGACAGGATTCCTGAGCCGGATTCCCATGAAGGTGGTTGATAGATCAGGCATTTCAGATAATCAGATTGGTATTGTTTCAACAGTCCCCCGGTGAGAGGCGCTGTTCAATGACAAAAGTAAGCAATCGAAGCCTGAAAAGAAAATATTGAAAATGGAAGACTTACAGCCAATCCTCGCTCAGTACTTCACCACGGATGCCGAGGATGATTTTCATGACCGGTATCTTTCGTCCTGCCTGTTCCATGGCCATTTCAACCAGCTGAAGGAGCCCCCCGCAGCAGGGAACCTCCATCATCAGTACCGTAACAGTGTTCAGCCCGGCATCCCGGATCATGATTGCCAGCTTTTGAACGTAGCTTTCTTTCCCATGATCCAGTTTCGGACAGGCGATGGCAAGCGATTTTCCCTTCAGGAAACGACCGTGGAAATTGCCGGCCGTGAATGCCGAACAATCGGAAGCAAGCAGCAGGTCAGATCCCTGCAGGTAGCCTGCCATGGGATTAAGAAGGTGGAGTTGGACGGGCCATTGTTGCAGGGCCGAGGGCGTATTTATATCATTAGCCTTTGATAACGATGATGTTACAGCCATTCTATCCTCCCTGAAGTCCATTGCAAGGGAGCCCGGACAGCCCCCGCCATGATGATGTGACACATGGACGTGGCCATGTGGCACATGGGCATGATGATGTGCCACATGCGAAGCTTCTTCTTCCCCGGCACTTAGTTTAATCTGATGTTGTTCGAGAAACTGCAGTGCTTCGTTCAGATAGCCGGTTTCATTGTGATCTCTGAGGTGTTGCAGGTGGGCCATAACCGTGTTGCTGCCCTGCCCCACAATGCCTTCCATCACTTTCCTTTCGCTATAAGGTTCAGCTTCACGTTCCTCCATGGTGATCGCGCCCTGGGGACAATGTCCGATGCAGGCACCCAAGCCGTCACAGAACAAATCACTGACCAGGCGAGCCTTTCCGTCGATCACCTGCAGGGCACCTTCATGACAGTTAGGAATACATAAGCCGCAGCCGTCACATTTTTCCTCATCAATTCTAATAATTTGTCGAAGCATACTTATTACTATTTCGTTGATTATAAATCTTTTATTTATTATGGTATTTAGGTATTCATTTGCGCAAATATAGCATAAATTTCTTTCCGCTCTCCTGAGGACTTTCCTTTTCTCAATAAAATAAGCAGAAGGGTTATGACGGCAAATAAGAAGTTCACCAGGCACCTGCACTGGATTGAGGGCATCCGTTAAAGCAGTGTGCTATTCTTCCCAGGCGTAATCGGCCAGTGTATTCCTTTCAAGGTAATCGATGATCTCGCGGGTAACGTCAGCGATCAGGTTTCCCATCAGGCATTTGGTAAAGGGGCAGATCGGATTATCCATCGGGCATTTTTCGATGGTAATGGCCCCGTCGATGGACTCAAAGATTTGCAGCAGGGTAATTTGTTGTGCAGGGCGTTTCAGGTGAAAACCTCCGTTCGGACCCCGGCTGGATATGAGGAAATTATCTTTTACAAGGCGTTGCATGACTTTAGCCACATGATGGCGGGATGCACCGGTGGACGCGGCAAGCTGCAGCACATTCACCGATTCGGCTGCCCTGGCAATCAGTACCATGCTGTGTATCCCAATGGACACTGCTTCGGAAAAGTTGACAATCCTGGCCAAGCGGAAAAATTTCGGCTAATTTATAAACTAAAAACCTCAATTGAGTAACAGAATGCTTATTTATACGCCGTATAAATTGGATGTGCATATTCCTAAATAATAGCATTATACAGCAGCTTATGTTATTTTTAAAATGCTATCAATAGCATTTTTAGCAGCCAGGCAGCGCGGAATTCTCTTCGCGTGCAGCTCAGCCTCCCATGAGGTTGACTCCGCCTATCAATGATGCCGTTTGATGAGTGGACCCTCAGACAGAGAGATAATCCTTTACCTTTGCCTTCCCGTGTCATTCAAACTCACCATCCTTGGCAGCAGTTCTGCCACTCCGACCAGTGAGCGTTTTTTCAGTGCCCAGATACTGGATAACGGTCATCAGTATTTCCTGATTGATTGTGCCGAAGGAACCCAGATTCAGATGAGAAGACTGAAAATTCGTTTTCAAAAGGTCAATCATATCCTGATCAGCCACCTGCACGGGGATCATTTTTTCGGTTTGCCCGGGCTGCTGACCACCTTTCATTTGCTTGGGCGCGACCAGGTCCTGCATCTGTACGCTCCTGCAGCCTTACAAAGCGTTCTTGAACAGTTGTTTACCATTTCGGCGACCCGGCTTGTTTATCCGCTGGAATTTCATGCCGTTGACCCCCTGGTACAGGCTGTAATTTATGAGGACAAACATCTTACCATTGAAAGCATTCCTCTTGAACACCGTATTCCAACCAGCGGATTTCTGTTTCGTGAGAAGGCGGGACTTCGCAAGATCAGCAAGCAGGCAATTGAGGGCCTGGACATTCCCTACACCGAGTTTTCAAAGCTTCAGCACGGGCATGACCTGGAACTTCCGGATGGTATTGTTTTAAAAAACAGCCAGGTGACACTTGATCCCCAGCCCCCGCTCAGTTATGCTTATTGTTCAGATACGGCATACCATGAACCTCTTGCCGACATGGTGAAAGGGGTTGATCATCTTTTTCACGAGGCGACTTTTCTGGAGGAAGATGTGTCACTTGCAAGGGAGAAGTACCATTCAACAGCCAGAGATGCTGCCCTGATCGCAAAAAAGGCAGAGGTAAAGCATTTGTGGCTCGGGCACTTCTCCGCACGGTATAAAACGCTTGAAATGATGCTTGAAGAAGCCTGTCCGGTCTTTGAGAACACCCGGCTGGCCGAAGAAGGAAATACTTATTTACTGACATCCTGATGATATTACTGGCAGACAGCGGCAGCAGCAAAACAGACTGGTACCTGATCCGGAAAGACCAGCCCGGGATCAGTCTCCGGTCGGAAGGTCTCAATCCTTACTTCGTTTCTGCGGAGAAAGCAGATCAAATCATACAGAAGGAAGTTGTTCCTTTTGTTTTTCCTGATAAGATCAACACAATCGTATTTTATGGTGCGGGTTGTTCCAGGAATACCAAGCGGGATCTGATCTCGGATGTGCTGAAGGAAAATTTCCCGCGGGCAGATATCGACGTATTTACCGACCTGCTGGGAACTGCCAGAGCCCTTTACGGTGCAGAAGCGGGAATAGCCGGGATACTCGGCACCGGGTCCAACCTTTGTTATTATAATGGGAAAGGAATTTCTGACAGTATTCCTTCGCTTGGGTATCTGCTTGGTGATGAAGGAAGTGGCGCTTCACTCGGCTTTTCGCTTCTGAGGGCTTTTCTCCGGCAGGAATTGCCTGAGACCATCAGCAGGGATTTCACCCGCAGGTACGGACTTGAAAAAGAACAAATCCTTGATGCCATGTATCATCAGCCTGATCCAAACCGCCGGGCTGCAGCATTCACTGTCTTCCTTAAAGAAAAACTTGATGACAATTACATCAGGGAAATGATTTTAAACCATTTCAGGTATTTCGTACATAAGGATTTAAAACCACTTGCAATAAGGAACGGACTCACAAGTGCCTCCTTCACAGGTTCCGTGGCCTTTCATTTCGAGCAACTTCTGAAGGAAGCAGCTACAGAATACGGAATTCATATCCAAAGGGTTGAAGCCAGCCCGATCCACGGGCTCGTGGGCTTCCACACCCCGCTCAACTGGTAAGGCTCAGCAAAGGAAACTAGAAAACAACAAACCTTTTCGTTATCCTTCCCTGGCTGTGCCTGATATCGAGGGTGTAAACACCTGCTTTCAGGCTGCTCACATCCAGCAGCACCGATGCACCGGCCTGCACATCACCAACATACACAGGTAAATCTTGTTTTCCCAGCATATCGGTGACGGAATAACTCAGTTGGTACATGGATGTACCTGTAAAGTTCAGTTTCAGCATATCACGAGCAGGAACTGGACTGAGAATGATGCCGGAAGGAAGCAGGTCAGTTGTTAAACCGGTAGCCAGCACGTTCACGCTCTGGGCCACACTGTTCGACCCGCAGGAATTGGTAACCTGCAGGATCACATTGTAAAGACCGGGAGCCGCATATTGGTGAAGCGGATTTTCTTCCGTGGAGGTGTTTCCGTCACCGAAATCCCAATCATACTCATTGCCATCTACCGAAGTATTCTGAAACTGCACCAAGAATGGGAAAGCACTGTAGGTAAATGAAGCATCAGGGTTGCCGTAGTTGATGAAGGCTGACACTTTCAGGCGCTCGCTGGTACAGGGCTGTTTCTCCACTTCCCAGTCGTAGTAGAAGTAATAGTAGCCGGTGGGGTTGGTCCCTGCACTGCTTTCGAGGATGACGGCCATATTACCGATGTTATAGGGATAGGCACAACCACCGTTGTTCCGGTACAGGCCCGGATTGGAGGGTCCGGCCAGCTGAAAACCGTTCCCGACAGGCACTTCAAAGTTCAGATCAATTCTGCTCTCGCCGGCAACAATATTGATATTCTTGCTGATCAGCACCGTACCTGAACTGTTTCTCAGAGACACCACCCGTACGCCGGCATTCTGGGCATAGACTTTCACCGATTTGATGACAATTGGCTCCAATGCATTGAATATCAGGTAATGTACGGCATTGTTGGTGAAATAAGATCCACCACCGGTATTATTTGGTTTCCCACCGAAGACCTCAGGGGTATACACCTGGTTCTCAACGTAGTAATGTTCAGTTTGTGATAATACCGGGGTTGTGTAGCTGGTTCCCGTGAAAAAGGCCGTTCCCCCTGTAGGTGTGGTAAACCATCTGACCGAATCCGGGGCGATGGCAGTCAGGGTGAGTGAAGCAGCTCCGCCGCAATTTGAAGCAGAAGTGACGATCGGACTGTCGGGTGCATCAATCACAATGAAATCCGTTTTCACTTCTGTATCGGCTCCGCAGGGTCCGCCATCCACGCTGAGTGTTACCGTATAAACTCCTTCACCGGTATAATTATGGGTGGGGGCAAAAAGGGTACTTGTCGTGCCATCTCCAAAATTCCACAGATAGTTGATTCCGTTGTTGGAAGTATTGGTGAAGGCGACTGTTGCCGGCAGAGAGCAGAAGGTGGTAGTGACCGCATCAAAAACGGCTGAGACAGTAGGATCATAGGGATCACCCACTCCGATGGCATAGAAAGCATTGGTAACAGCTTCCACTTCAGGGGAACAGCCACCGTAAAGGTCGGTAGTGGAAAGGATAGAATAAAATCTGGCATCCTCGTACTGGGATCCCGGAACCAGATAATTCACCAGCGTTCTGTATGAGATGGCGGCTGCCTTCTCGATCGTAATTCCGGTAATATTATAGGCATCTCCATTGTCGTTGACACCGGATCCGCCCACCGAACACAGGTAGAACCAATAGTTCAGCACATTGCTGTTGGTATGCACGCCGCCATTATCCCCGCTTCCGGTGTACCAATTGTTCCCGAGATAAGTATCAGGATCGCCCATGGCATTGGGATTGGCCAGATTACGAAGCGCCGAACCAATATCTTCCCCCATCAGCCAGTTCGCGGAGGCCGGTTTGGCGTAAAACTCCACAGCTGTGCCGAAAATATCGGAATAAGCTTCATTCAGGGCGCCTGATTCATAGGAATAAATCAGGGAGGCAGTGAACTCAGTAAGTCCGTGGGTAATTTCATGAGCACAGATATCCACGGCGGTCAGAGGCGACCAGTTACCGTCACCATCGCCATATGTCATGCGCGTTCCATCCCAGAAAGCGTTGGCATAGCCCTGGTCGTAATGGACATAGCTGAGCAGTTTAAATCCCTGGTCATCGATGCTATTCCTGTTGTGATTGATCCAGTAATAATCGTAGGTCATTTCCGTGGCCCAGTGGGCATCGCCGGCCACCTCGTCGAACTGGGCGTTGAAATTATCCCAGTAATTATCAGTATCGGTAAAATCAACGGCATTGCCATAGCTTGTGCCTTCCTGCATATTATAGGTTTCTATGCCATTACCCCTTCCGGCTTCCCTCAGGCGGTATATTCCTTCGAAACTGTCGCTGACAATTTCCTGGGTACCCGAGTACTTGGTTACGGCGGTTCCCGGTGCATCAGAAACATGGATCCGGTCATGCGTAAAAAGAAGCTGCCCTGTTTCTGCGTCGATAAAGAGTTCCGCTTTTTTCAGCGGCTTGTCTGCGTATATCTCGAATACCCATGCGTAGCGGTGAACAAGGCTTTCTCCCGTCCTGTCAGGGAAAAGCACCAATTTGCCAGAGGGGTAATACGTTGCCTGCTGATCCGATTTGATATATTTCAGCAGGGCCTCCTCTTCCGGCATCTCCCATTTGTACCTTTCGGCCGGAAAGAGTGCGAGTGCTGTTTCTCTTGCCACGGCCTCATCCATCGAAGCCTGGTTTCCGATCACGAGCTTACGGTAAAAAGTCCCGTTCATGGAATGAACCAGGCCATCTTTCACATGTACCACTACATCTGCATCATAAACCGGCACGGAACCGAATTGCATTTTATAACGCAGGTGCTGCTGATCGGCACCGTCACGCTGTACCCTGACAAGTTGAAAACTCATGTTCTCGTCAAGGTCAAGCGCCTTATTCACAATGGATTCCAATTTATCAACCACAAAATATGCATCAGGTTGTAAACGGATAAAATCCGGCATTGACTGCTGGTTTTTAACCCTGACCATGTCGGCCCCGGGATAAAATTTCTGGGCATCGCTGCCCTTAAATACCTGTGCATGAGATGCATATAAGAAAAGCATCCCTGCAGCGAACAGGAAAAAACGGTTTTTCATTGGGTTTAGAATTGGGCTTAACAATCGGGGTATAAAAGTATGAAATTTATCGATATTGATTTAAACTTAAATAACAATTTTTCAAAGCGCTGGTTCAATCTGAACTGGCATTCCATTCAGACCGTCATCAGGATCAGGGGTTGCCTTCACAAACCATCATACGCATCTCTTTTATCAGGGTTTACCATTACATGAAAATGATTAGATTTGTAGCTCAAACCGAACAATCATGAGCGCAAGAACCTTAGTTTTTTTCTTTATTTTATTGTTTCCATGCCTGTTGAAAGCTCAGGAAACCAATGTTTTAAAGACATGGGAGGAGTATCTCAGGGACGAAAACCTGCCGGAACTCAGCGAGCGTGACATAGAAAGGCTGGCAAGAGTGCCGGATCTAAAGCTGCCTGCCTTGTACAAATCCCCTGCTGCCCCGTTGCTTCCCCAAATGGTCGATAACTCAACCCAGCCTTTTATGAGGCCTGTTTTTCACCAGGTGGCACTGGAATGCGGGCAGGCTTCGGGTGTGGGATACGATTTCACTTATGAAATGAATTATAAACGGAATGCTCCGGGAAATGTGGCAACCAATCAATACCCCACGCATTTCGTCTGGAATTTTTCCAACAATGGTGCGAGTTGCGGTGTTGGTTTCATGGAAAGCTGGGATATTATTAAAGGGGCCGGAACCGTCAACGTACAGGATTACGGCGGCATGAGCACCCTGGGTGCCAACGGCTGGGTTACGGGTTACCAGTTGTATTACAATGCCATGCTGAACCGCGCATCGGATTTTTACGCGATCGATGTTAGTACAGAAGAAGGCATCCTTACGCTGAAACACTGGATACACGATCACCTGGAAGGATCTACTGCGGGAGGGGTAGCAACTTTCGGCGGCTATGCCCTGGTCGGAAACACACTTGCCCCAGGTACACCTGAAGCCGGTTTTTGTGTAACCGTGAACTGGACCACGAGCACCAACCATCAGCTGTGTATCGTAGGCTATCATGATTCCATCCGTTACGATTTCAATAATGACGGTTTGTACACCAATGATATCGACATCAACGGCGACGGCATCGTAGACGTCAGAGACTGGGAGATTGGCGGGGTAAAATGGGTAAACAGCTTTGGAACCGGGACCGGTACAGGAGGTTACTGCTATACCATGTACAAAAACCTGGCGGATCCCAAGTCCCAGGGAGGCATCTGGAACAACAGGGTGTATGTGGTTATTCCGAAAGCAGATTACCAACCGCGTCTGACCTATAAAGTGACGGTGAAGCATGATTGCCGCTCAAAGCTCAAGGTGATGGCCGGCATAAGCATGGACACCACGGCAAACGTACCGGAATATGTGATGGAATTTCCCGTTTTTCATTATCAGGGGGGTGAATACTTCATGCAGGGGGGCACTACATCCGAAGCGAACAAAACCCTTGAATTCGGTTTGGACGTTACACCCCTGCTTTCAGCCACCATTCCTGCGGAAAAAGCCCGTTTCTTTTTAATGATCAATGAAAACGACCTCTATGACCAGGGAACCGGAATCCTGCAGGCTTTTTCGGTGATGGATTATACATCCGGACTGGTGGAAACGCCCTGTGCAGGCATGCCAGTTCCACTGACCGAACACGGTCTCACCAAGGTTTTTCTCAATAAAACGGTGAATTTTCCGCAGATCAGCATCAACGACATGAGCCTGCCGGATGCAGCGCTGTATCAGCCATACAGTCACCAGATGAGTGCCTCGGGCGGAACGCCTCCCTACGAATGGCGTCTGGTGCAGGACTACACCGAAAACACCTTTGCCGAAACATACAGCGCATCGGGAACCCAACAACTGTATCCTTCCAATAACAGCGACGGCATTGCCGGGAAGGAGCTGGATTTTCCCTTTCCATTTTACGGTACGCCCTATCATAAGGTATATGTGCATGTGGACGGTTACCTGATGTTCGACGGCCAGATGCTTCCATGGCCTTTTATCGTGGATGAAAGAATTTACCAGAGAAATACCAGGAACATTTCCCCATTCCTCGGTAAAGCGCAAGTGATCACCACAGGCGACGGAGACGGAATATGGTATTCCGGTTGCCAGGACTCCGCCACCATCCGTTGGAAAACCTCCATCAGCGGGATGTCTTCAAGCACCGATATGAACTATTCCGTTACACTTTACCCCGACGGGAAGATCAGTTTTCGCTACGGAAACATGCTCTTTCCTGATTACCTGATATGGGTTGCGGGAATCGCCAGCGGCGACCTGTTCAATTATAAAGTGGCCTCTTATTCCGGACAACTTATCGTGAATCAGAATTTAGCAGCAGATTTCACTCCTGATGTCTTTCCTCTCGGCCTGGAACTCTCGAAAAGCGGACTCCTCTCCGGCACCATGATGGAGCCGTATTATTTCAATCCGATTAAATTTTCTGTCTCCGACAAATTTGATTTCAGGCAAACCAAAGTACTGTCATTCACCACCAGGGGTGTAGAGATCATTCCCGTGATCACTTCCGGGGGGGACAGCATCATCCAGTATGGCGAAACAACCCAGATCGGGGTCCATATCAAGAATATCGGCCTGCAGACCATTGTGGCTCCAGAATTCCTGCTGATAGCAACCGATCCCTTTATCAACCTGATCGACAGTACGCTGATCCTTCCGGACCTGGGTCCCGGAGACTCGGTATTTGTCCCTTCTGCCTACCAGTTCGATGTGTCCCTTTCCGTGCCTGATGCACATCCGCTGGACATGAAGATTTTCACTGTTGACAACAATGACACCCTTGGGCGACGTTTCACGCTGACAGCATTTGCTCCCAAACTTGCCATCAGCAGCATTCTTGTGATGGACGCAGGGAACGGTTCGCTCGATCCGGGTGAAACGGCCAATGTGCTGATTACCCTCAGCAACCTTGGGGGCGCTTCCGCCACCGGTCTGACCGGAAGCTTCAGCACCACCGATCCCTTCCTCACCATCAATGCGGGTATCGTCAATATCCCAAGCCTGCCGGCATACGGTTCCGGGACACTGGTGATGAATGTCACGGCAGCAGCAAATGCTCCTGAACAATACCTGGTGCCGGTGCAACTGGTGATGAACGGCAATAACCTGGTCAGCCTCAATACCACCTTCTATTTACTGATAGGATACCAGGCAGAGAATTTCGAAACGGGCGATTTCAGCCTGTACAACTGGAACATGGCCGGCAACCAGCCCTGGTTTATTTGCGACAGCCTGCCTTACGAGGGACAGCATTGCGCACAGTCGGGCAATATCAGCGACAACCAGGAATCCATCCTGTTTGTGGCTTTACAGATTCAAAGTCCGGGGAATGTCGGCTTTTTCAGGAGGGTCAGCTGCGAACCTGATGCCAACAATCATAATTATGACTACCTGGCCTTTTATATCGACGGGAATGAGAAACAGCGCTGGGACGGCTTCCTCAACTGGGCAGAGACCTTTTATTCAGTTGGAACAGGATATCACACCTTTAAATGGAACTACCACAAAGATTATTCGGTTTCTTCCGGACAGGATGCCGCATGGATAGACCAGGTAAGTTTCCCGCCATTCGGCGACATCATCACGTTTAACCAGGAGGAAATCAAGCAGTTGGCAGACGATTTTGTACCTGCACCCAATCCTTTCCGCCACGGCACCAGCTTCTTTTTCTCCCTGGGAAAACCTGAGTCCTTAACACTGAGAATTTTTGACATTCAAGGCAGGATGGTGGCCACACTTTTGGATCATGTTCCATTCCCTGCCGGCCTGCACCACACCGACTGGAAGGCCGAAGGACCCCAGGGCGATGCCATTGAGCCAGGCATATATATCTATGTATTCTCTACTACAGACAGACACATCAGCGGAAAACTGGTGAAATATGAATGATGTTTTCGGAAATCATTAATGAAACTGCGAAAGTTCCTGTTTTTCAGTCTTGTCCTCTTTCTCCTGCTCCCTGCGCTGCAACGAGGCCTGCAAATTTTCAGCATTCCGCCGCTCCAGGGTGATTTCAAGCTGGCATCCAAGCCGGAATTCTCCCAGGAAACCTGGAATTCAGGAGAATACCAGCAAGCGTATCAGGCATTTGCCGAGAGCCGCATCGGATTCAGAAACATCCTGATCCGTTTGTTCAACCAACTGGATTTTTCGCTTTTCAACATCGCCCACGCAAGAGGTGTGATTGAAGGAAAAGAAGGTCAATTGTTCGAGACAGAGTATATCAGGGCATATCTCGGAGGTGACTTTATCGGCTATACGGCCATTGAAAAGAAACTGCGCCGTTTGAAGTACGTCGCCCGCAAGCTGAAAGAAGACAACACCGACCTGGTACTGATCTTCGAACCCGGCAAGGCTTCTTTTTATCCTGAACTGATCCCGGAAGAATACTACCGTCTTTATCCCGGCAAACCCACCAATTATGAGGTTTTCAAGGA
This sequence comes from Bacteroidota bacterium, assembly GCA_022709385.1. Lineage (GTDB taxonomy): Bacteria > Bacteroidota > Bacteroidia > Bacteroidales > CAIXZF01 > JAKLIX01. The sequence continues at coordinate 30,943 of JAKLIX010000024.1, forward strand.
TATGGCCGACAGTCTTGAAATACAGCACATTGACTTCAACCGCTATTTTAAATCACTGAAGGGCCATGTTCCCCACCCTTTGTTTCCTCCAACGGGTATCCACTGGAGTGAATATGGGATGTGGTTTGCCGCTGATTCCCTGGTGCGATATATGGAAAACCTCAGATCCATTGATCTGCCGGAGATGGAATGCGACAGTTTCATTATCAGGGAGCGGGCAAAGGACTGTGATTATGACGCAGCCGCCGCCCTTAATCTGTTGTGGCGTTTATCGCATCCTCCATATGCCTATCCGCAGATCAGTTTTCCGGAGAAGCCCGGCCGGAAAAAAATCTCTGTGCTGGCCGTCGGTGACAGTTATTACTGGAATATCTACAATACCGGGCTGCCGGAAAAACTCTTCAGCAACCAGGCTTTTTGGTATTTCAATGCCCTGGTGTACCCGGATTCATATTTGGGTGAAAAAAAAGTGGAAACCCTGGACGTTTTTGAAGAGGCAAAAAAACAGGATGTGATCCTGCTGATGGTGACCGAGCGGTTTTTATACAAGTTTGACTGGGGTTTCATCGATCAGCTCTATGCCAGACTTGCTCCGGAACTCATTGAGGATTTACCGTATTTATATCAATGCAGTGTCAGGCAGTTCAGCGACTGGTTTGACATGGTGGCCGGAAAGGCAGAAAAGCAAGGTCGCAGGCTGGAAGAACAGATCAATCTGGACGCGATGTATGTTTTACAGCAGGAACATCCCGACCTGGTTCAATACTACACCGATACCGCCGGGATGAGAATGCAGTTTGACATGATCAGCCGGGATACGGCGGCTATGAGGAAAATCAGAAACAATCCCTGGTATCTCCGCGAAGAAGACATGATTTGGCAGATAGCCATGGCCAGGGCAGCGAACAAGCCTCACTTCCTGGCATTGATGACCTGGTAATTTTCGAACTGGTAGATATTCAGCCAGTGATTCTCGTATCCGTCATCGCCCGTGCGGTCAAGGATAAAACGGCTTTGCAGTCCTTCGTACCTGTACTTCGGAATGCAACGGATAAAATCGCGGTCATAATAAAGGAAAGCGGAAAGGAAATAATATCCCACATCAAAGCCCTGGAACGCAAGCTCTTGGGGTTCAGTTTTATACTTTTCCCTGAACTGCATCACGAATTGCTTCACGGGAGCCGTCGTGTAATCCACAAAGCTGGTACTGAAGGAATGGAAATTCAGATCCACCAGGGTTGCCGATTCCACACTCTTGAAGTCGAGCCAGCCGGGCATCCCGAATACCATGAATGAATGTACCTGCGACCAGTTCCTGATCTGCCTGAGCACACTGACCACAAATAATTCATCATTGGTCAGCACGACGACCACATTCTTCGATTTTCCCGCAATCAGTCCGGGTATCTTGTACAGGTTCTTCTCCCCTGAAAACTGGTAAATATTAGCGGTATCGCGATGCTGCAGCACATAGGCATTTACAATCTCCCTGTAAATCATCTGCATGCTTCGCTTCTCCGTTTCTTTCCCGCTGTTGAGCATCAGGATGACACATTCCGAATAGCGGCGTGTGATAAATGCTGCAATCTGCTGCGCCATCACCTGCACGCTCGGGTTCACAAGGAATACCAGCGGATTGTTTTCGATATGATTTCTTTTATTGCTCAGCGGATTGACCAGCGGGATTTGATGTTGCCTGCAGAACATGGCCACTTCATGAAAACTCTGACCGTACAAAAGGCCAATCATCAGGTCCATCTTTCTGAAAACCGGATCCCGAAGCAGCTTCCTGGTTTTCAACGAGTCATCGTCCACATCATATACATGGATATTTACAGAGAGTCCCATGTTCACCAGGGAATCCACGGCCATGAGAAAGCCCTCATAGAACTGGATGAAACGCAGCGGTTTTATTTCCTTTTCATTCGTCGGATCATACGCTTCAGAAGGGATACTGTCGATATCCGACAGGTATAGCGGCATCAGCAGGGCAAGATTCAGGGGTCCCCGGTGAAAGCCCTGTTCACAGGGCATTTCAGGTTCGCCAACCCCTTTCCCGGCCATGTTCACTGTTGTATCCGTGTTACCGGGAACAATGCGGATCTTGACCGGCTGGGGGATATACAGGTATTGTCCGGCCTTCATACCTTTCTTTACATCGGGATTATACTGGTATATCGTATCCAGCGGCACTTCATAAGTTTTGGAAATGGCATACAGGGTTTGCCCCTTCAGAACGAAATGGAGATAGAAAGTCCGCCCGTTCATCTCCCTGGTTTCGACCGAACGCTTAAAACCGGGATGCTGACCGGCTGCAAACAGCGGGAAACACAGCAAAACAGCAAAACAGATCCGCTTTGTCATAATCCAGGCTTATTCCCATTCGATGGTGGCCGGAGGTTTGGAACTGATGTCGTACACCACGCGGTTAACTCCTTTTACTTTATTGATGATCTCATTAGACACGGAAGCAAGAAAATCGTGGGGAAGCCTGGCCCAGTCGGCGGTCATTCCGTCCACCGAAGTCACCGCCCTGAGTACGACCGTATTTTCATAGGTCCTTTCATCTCCCATGACTCCCACCGACTGTACCGGCAGCAAGACAGCAAAGGCCTGCCAGACTTCATCGTAGAGCGCGGAATTCTTTAATGCATTGATATACAAGTAGTCGACCTCCTGCAAAAGCTGCACTTTTTCTCTGCTGACATCACTCAGTATGCGGATTCCGAGCCCGGGCCCCGGAAAAGGATGCCTGTTGAGAATTTCCGGTTTCATTTTCAGCGCCCGCCCCACCCTTCTTACCTCGTCTTTAAACAAAGTATTCAGTGGTTCAACAACTTTAAGGTGCATATATTCCGGCAAACCACCCACATTATGGTGCGATTTTATGGTGGCGGAGGGGCCTTTCACACTCACCGACTCGATGACATCCGGATAAATCGTACCCTGACCGAGCCATTTGACTTCCTGTATGCGATGCGCTTCCCTGTCGAAAACTTCAATGAACTTCCGGCCGATGATCTTGCGTTTCTGCTCAGGATCGATGACATTGCGCAATGCATCAAGGAATTCGGCTGAAGCATCCACGCCATGTACATTCAGATCCATGCTCTTATAAGACTGCAGCACATCCTGAAATTCATTTCTCCGCAGGAGCCCATTGTCAATGAAAATACAATGAAGATTCGGTCCGATCGCTTGCTGGATGAGGGTTGCGGCAACAGACGAATCAACTCCCCCCGATAAACCCATCACCACTTTGTCGTTGCCCAGCTTCTCCTTCAATTCCTTCACGCTTGTTTCAATGAAGGAGGCCGGGGTCCACTGCTGGCTGCATCCACAGATATCCACCACAAAATTTTTCAGCAGTTTCATTCCTTCGCTGCTGTGATACACCTCAGGATGGAACTGTATGCCATAGGTCTGTTCTCCTTTCACCTGATAAGCAGCGACCTCCACCCCGGCAGTACTCGCGATGATTTCAAATGATGCAGGGACGGAGCGGATCGTATCCCCGTGCGACATCCACACCTGGCTATCCTGCATCACATGCCGCAAGAGGGGATTTTCTATGGCTTTGACACTGAGATGAGCACGCCCGTATTCCCTGCTGCTGGAAGCCATCACGTCGCCCCCGGCCTGAAGGGCGATCATCTGGGCGCCGTAACAAACTCCGAGCAGCGGAACCCGGCCTTTCAGCGCTGTAAGATCAAGGGCGGGTGATCCTTCATCTCTCACCGAAAAAGGACTGCCGCTCAGGATTACTCCGCGGATATTCCCGGAAGGAGAAGGATAATGATGAAAGGGATGTATTTCGCAATACACGTTCAGTTCACGTACACGCCTGGCTATCAGTTGCGTGTATTGAGAGCCGAAATCCAGGATCAGGATGCATTCTTCCATGTGTCAAAGATAATCGAATTTGTCAATGGCCAAGCGCACAAACGTCTTCTGCCACCATATTTTGATACCTTTGCCGGCATGCATGCGCACAGTCACCGGAGAACTGCTTACCTGCTGGCCGCAGTGACCATCCTCTGCTGGTCTACCATGGGTTCGGCATTCAAGCTGACCCTGCAGCACATGAATTATCAGACGCTGGTATTCCTGAGTGCGTTCGCATCACTGGCCGGTTTGGGCATCTTTCTTGCCGTAACCGGAAAGTTCCGGCTGGTGGCAAAGGCAGCCGTTAAGGACTGGACTTCTTCGGCCCTGCTGGGCTTACTGAATCCTTTCGCTTATTATCTCATTCTCTTCAAGGCCTACTCCCTCATTCCGGCCCAGGAAGCCGTCGCACTGAACTACACCTGGCCGCTGGTTCTTGTCATCCTGTCGATTCCCATGCTTGGACAGAAAATCAGGCCGCTCTCGGTGCTGGCCATCGGCCTGAGTTTTGCAGGAGCCCTGGTGGTGGTGAGCAAGGGTGATCTTCGGCTCATTTCCCTATCCAATCCTACAGGCAGCCTGCTTGCATTCATCAGTTCCTTTGTATGGGCATTTTACTGGATATTAAACGTGAAAGATAAAAGAGAAGCCGGAGTGAAGCTTTTCATGAATTTCATTTTCGGAAGCACATATGCTTTCCTCCTCATCCTCTACACAGGGATTGACGCGGACTTTTCGATGAAAGCCCTTGGAGGAGCAGCCTACATCGGTCTTTTTGAAATGGGATTCACCTTCCTATTCTGGCTCAGGGCGCTTGAATTGTCGGACAATACCGCCCGGATCACGCGCCTTGTTTACATCTCGCCTTTCCTGTCGATGCTGCTGATCCGCCTGCTGGTGGGTGAAACCATCGTTCCTGCTACCATCGCGGGCCTTGCCATGATCATCGGCGGGATCATCTGGGAAGAGATCGTTCAGAACAGATCAGAAAACAAAGCCTTATCCTTATCTAACAAGCGGACAACATGAATCAAATCCAGGCAATTCCGACTGAGCCCGGCGGGCTGGATGTCATCAGCACCGGCAGCGATTATGCCCTCAGCGAACACGGCAAGATGCTCACCACATCGGGCGGCCACCCCGTGAGGCATAAAAACATCCGCCTGATGCACCAGGTGCTGACCGGCATCATCACAGGCCAGGCAGCCGATCCCTGGTCGGTCGCTGCCCTGTTCTTCTCGGAGACCGAGCTGATGCAGGGCGATGTGTCGCAGGTGCATCAATCGCTCCGGGAGGCTTTCGGCAGGGATATGCTGCTGCAGACCGTCCGGAAAACCTCCGCCAAGCAGGCCGCCGCATCCATACCCAAGGTCGGGGCTCTGCTTGAGCATCCGGAATGGATACAGCTGTTACTTTTTGCAGGCACGGCACTCCGCGAAGCTTTCGGACAATACCTGGCCGGACTGGATCTGCATGACCCGGAAGCGGGCGAAGCAAGGGATGAGGACGCCCTTTTTATGTCTGCCGTTCTGGATGATCTTTCGGCAAGCGAAGAAGCCTGCCTTTACCTGATGATTCATGAGGCTGACTGCAGCCCCGGCCTGGCCCTGCTGCTCATCCGGGAGGCAGTCACTCCTTCCGAATTCGGATTGGGAATGCTGCAGCACATGATGCATCAGCATTTAAAAGGAAATGACGACAACAGTAACACGCTTCCTCCTCTCACTGAAACACTGGAACATTACACGCGGATCGCATCCAAAGTCAGCGACTACCTCCGCTTCGACCATATGTATGTTCATGCAGAACGTCACTTGCTCAACCTGATCGGCTCGGGTGAAGGCGAAAGGCTTGAATTCAAATCCACCCTGCGCTGGAATCTCAGGGAAAGTAAAAAAGATCCGAATGTGGAGCATGCCTGTATGAAGACAGTTTGTGCTTTCCTGAACACCGCAGGAGGCATCCTGCTGATCGGTGTTGCGGATGACGGTCAGATTAGCGGCATTGAAGAAGACCGTTTCGAAAATAATGACAAATTTTACATCCATCTGTGGAACCTGATCCGTTCACAGATCGGGGAAGAATTTACTCCCTACATTCAATCCTCCCTGGTAAAAATCAACGCAGCCACGATCTGCAAGGTACAGTGCCTTCCCGCTCCCCGCCCGGTTTTCCTCCAGCAAAAAGGCAGCGAAGACGAATTCTTCATCCGCACGGGTGCCGCCACCACCCGCCTGGGGGTCGGTGATGCCTACAGGTATATCAATGAACAATGGAAACACTGATACAGGATAATGAAATGCTTCATTAAACATATCCTGGCATTTCAATTAGCGGTACTGACGGTTAACGGCTGGTCGCAGGATATTGAAACTGAGGCTTTTAATCTGTCATACAGTGAGGCGAATCAACTGATATCGCATAGCATTGATTCTCTCAGAATCCTGATAGTAAGGATGAATGCGATTGAAGACCTGGACGAAATGCAGAAGGCCAGAATCGATATCATCCGCTTAAAGACGCAAATATTGGAGGATATGATCCAGATCAAGCCCCCTTTTGGTATCCTCCCCTGCGACACAAGTGTTCGGATGACATCCATGCTGAGTATAGCACAGAAACTGATCGTAAAGTCAAGGCCGGATGAGGGCATCCCGCTGATCATGAAATACCTTGCAATGGATGACCATCCGGCTGACTCCGCTGTTTACGCCAGGATACTTCTCGCCGAGGCATACCGGCAGAAACAGGAATATACCAAAGGCATCGATATGATATATGAAATCATCGGTACCCGTGATATCAGTATGAAAAACAGGGCCTTTGCCATGAACAGACTGGCTGCTTTGTATAATGAGATTCCCGGGATCGAGGGAAACAAAACGGACTCGGCTATCCTTTATTCCAGACTTTGCAGCAGCATCTCTGAAAGCCAGGGGTTCACAGAATACCTTGCTGCATCACAGAATGAACTGGGGAGCTGTTACTGGAAAATACAAAACTTTGACTCTGCCCTTCATTATTTTTCCAGCGGAAGAGATAATTTTCTCAGAATAAGGCAGATACCCCAGGCTATCAACACCTATATTAACCTTGCACGGGTATATGTAAGCATGAAATTGCCGGTAAAAGCCAAGGAAATACTGATCAACACCCTGGACCTGGGAGATGTTGAAAAAGACCGGAATCTGTACATGTATATATATGATTATCTTGGGAATGTCTCCTATGAACTGGGTGAGTACAAAAACGCTTGTGAGTATGGTAAGCTTTCCCGCCTGTTAAAAAATCAGTTTTTTAATGACCGGATCCGCAGGCAGATCAATGAGATGTCGGCTAAGTACGAGCTCGACCTGAAAGAAGCCAGGATCAGGGAAGAAAAAGGGAAAATGAAGAGTTACAGGCTTCAGCGGAATTATCTTGTTGTCATAGCACTGATTACCACCATGTTGCTGTTCATTTTCATTATCTGGTTCAGATTTAAAAAAAGAACATATACCAGACTGGTTCAACAGAATCTGAAATCGATGGAGCTGGAAAAGGAAGCTGAACAGCGCCTGATCAGGCTCACGGATGATGAAATACGGGACCAGGCAGCTGCTTCGGATAAGCCATACAGTGAGCTGGCCCTCAAGTTTGAAAAATTCCTGGCGGAAGAGAGACCATATCTCAGTGCTGAAGTCAGCCTGGAAGAATTCTGTAAGAAACTGAACACCAATCGCACTTATCTTTCCAAACTCATCAACGACAGGTACCATGTGGGATTTTACGACCTTCTGTTCGATTACAGGATAAAAGCAGCACTGCAATACCTGAATGACCCGGCATACCATCATTTGTCCGTAGAGGGAATTGGCAGCATGGTGGGTTTTAAATCCAATTCCAATTTTCACAGAAGGTTCAAATCAAAGATCGGCATGACTCCCAACCAATTCAGGGAAAGAGCACTAAAAAGCAGACCCGAAGCCTGAGCATAAGTTTTTTTTAAAGCAAAGGCAGTACTGTTTACCTAAAAGCATAACAATCCCTTTCAAAATGCTGCCTGACAGGGATATTTTTGTATTGCTCCAACAGGTCGTTTTTATCTCCAGACATTGGCAGGTATCATGATGCCGAAGTTCAGGCTGATATTATTTTAATATATTAATTTTTAACACTATACCTATGAAAAAACGAAAGTTCTTCGTGGCGGGGCTGACTGTCGCTTTCATTGTTATTGTCATTTTCTCCTGCAGGAAGGAGCAATTCGACTCAGAAACTGACGATAGTCCGCGGAGGGGTCATGCGGTGGATGATGACCGGGCGCTACCGTACACCTATTGCGATTGGATGTCGAAGCTGGATGACAATGCCTTTATAACCCGGGTAACGATACCAGGAACCCACGATTGCGGAGCCGACCTTCATACTTCGGAGCAAGGGGCTGCGTCAGACGAGGTGATTGCCCAGCATTTCAGGCTGAGCAACCAGTTAAAACTCGGCGTCAGATGGTTTGATGTAAGGGTGGCACTGAATGATGATGGCGGACTGACCATTTTTCATGGTGACTATTATCTTCATAAAACCTTTCACGACCTGCTGTCAGAGGCATTGGACTTCTTGGAGAAATATCCTTCAGAAGTAATCATTTTTATGATTAAACAGGAGCATACCGCCCAGCGGGATTCTGATTATGGTAACTTTATCTATCAGGCTTTGGAAGCGGTCGGACTTGAACACTTTTTCCTGAATGCTGACTTTATCCCCACCATCGGGGAACTTCGTGGCAAAATAATGATCGTGAGGCAGTTTGAAAACGACCTGAACAAAGACTTCGGGTATCATTTTAAATGGGACAAAAACACCAAGGGGGATTACTTCACGACAGAAAACTGCAAACTTTACGTACAGGACCATTATTCCTGTTTTTGGGTGACTGACGGAACCAAGAACGATGAAATCAAGGATTGTGTCCGGAAAGCTAACCAGGCAACGGATCACAGTTGTTTTTACCTGAATTTCACCAGTTGTGAGCGCGATGTGGAGGATCTGAAATCCATCGCTTCAGGAATTAATCCTGTGATTAGTTCATGGCTGATCACCCCGCCGGTATTGTATCAATGCGGGATCATCATGGTGAATTTTGCCGGAGGATCGGATGACGGATCGGTTTCCAGTGATTTCGTCAAGCATATCATTGAATGCAATGTTTTTGTCACCAATGAATTCACCCTCGACAATCAGATCTGGAAAACACGAAACCTGTATGTCACGCATTACAGCAATGGCGATCCTATTGTATTCGCCTTTATTCCGCAAATGTGGGAATTCTGTGGCCAGTTTGGTATCGGTGCGTTCACATTTACAACTTTACAGGGCGATTTCGGGATGTACTACAACTGGGCTGCCGTGAACGATCCGCGGGGACTGGGTCCGAAAGGCTGGCGGGTACCCTCCGAATTTGATTTCTTTGACCTGGGCGCCCATTTGGGAGGAGATTCAGTTGCAGGTGGCAAAATGAAACTCAATGAATCGATGGTTTACTGGAAAACACCAAACACCGGCGCCACCAACAGCAGCGGCTTTACCGCTATTCCCATGGGTTACAGGGATTCCATAGGGAATTACCTGGAAAACACAGTATTTGAACCATACTCGGGTACAGGGATCAGCGCCAATTTCTGGACTACATCAGAAATTGACCAGTATCATGCCATTGCATACAGACTGCAGTATAATACCGCTGCATTGCTTCACGGATCTTTCAGCAAGCGTAATGGATGTTCCGTGCGCCTTGTGAAAGACTATTGATTCGTCTTTAATTAACATATAAGGAAACAATTAATTCATAAATCATAATACAATGAAAAATAAATATTTAACAACCATCAGTATAATTCTGATCACAATATTTCTTTTCACACAAGCCGGTGCACAAAAGTTTTATACCGGGCTGACAAGTGGATACAACCTGGCCCTTGGCGGGCAAAACCTTTACTATTTTGATTTCACCAACAACACCAGCCGCAATAACGCCATCACCTACGATGCTGTGTTTGTGTCACTCGGGCAGGGCATGAACATCGGTTTAAATTGCGGATATCATTTCAATGATCATATCGCCTGTGAACTGGATGTGTCCTGGCTAAAAGGTGACAAACAGAAAGTCGAACATAAATACCAGCAGGGAATCACCACCTGCTTTCTCGCATCGCAAATGATACAGGTGATGCCAACCCTGGTATTGTCCGCAGGAATGCACAAAATTCAGCCCTTCATGAAACTTGGTGTTTTAATCGGAACCGGAAGGATTGACTATGAAAAGAACACTGACGATAATGAACACAGTCAGATCAAAGTATTTCGCATGAACGGAGGAATTGCAGTGGGAGCAGGTGCAGCAGCGGGAGTGAAAATTAATATCAGCGAAAAATTGTCTCTCAGCGGGGAAGTGGCTTTAAAAAATCTGAACTATGCCCCCGTCCACGGTGAATATATCCAGGCTGAAATTGACGGTATTGATGTATTACCAGAAATGACGGTGTATGAAAAAGAAACGGACTATCTATCTCATTACTCTGTTGATGAGAATGTTCCTGTCGACACTTCCAAACCTGATGAGAAGCTGAAACAACGGCTGCCATTTGGCAGCATCGGGATCAAGGTTGGAATAGTTTACAACTTCTGATAAACCGACGGTAAGCATTGGTATAAAGCTGAGCGACCTTAGATGTATCTTCGACGTCGTAATATATATCCAATCAGCTATTCTGTTCCTTACCAAACATTTCAAGCTGTTGTTTGAAGTCCTGTTCTGTTGCCCGTAGTTTTTCGCGGCAGAACAAGATCAGTTCCCCTGCCCGTTTCAGTTTCACGCTGAGCTGGTCAAGCGGAAGCTGTTCCTGCTCCATCTCACTGAGGATCAGATTAAGTTCATCCCAGGCTTTCTGGTATGTCATGGCTGCTTTCATTTGTATCAAATTGAATTTGAGTGACATCACTATCGATGAAACCATCCTGCATCCGGATGCTGATATGCGCTCCCACCTGCAACTGCGCCGCACGGGTAATCACCTTTGCCTTGCTGCTCACCATGGCATACCCCCTGGCCAGCACTGTAGCAGGATCAAGGTGTTTCACGATCAGTCCGGCCTTATCAAGCTCCTGCATCCGGTGAAGCAGATAATGCCTGGCTGCCTGGGTGATTCTGATGGCCATGTTGTCCAGGCCGGACCTTAGCCTGTCCATGGTTCCGGTTGCAAGACGTATGATGGCATCGCCCCTTTGCCTGATTTCCTCCTCGAAACGATAGTTATGCTGGTTGATAAAGGCGGCCGCCTTGGTGGGCGTTTTTACTGTCATGTGACACATCAGGTCGCTGATGCTCACATTCCTTTCGTGGCCAATCCCGCAGACGACCGGTACAGGAAAAGTGGCTACGGCAAGACCGAGCTCATAGGTATCAAAAGGTCCGAAATCCGTCTGCCCTCCCCCACCCCTGACCAGTACCAGCAAATCGTAGGACCTTTTGGATGAAGTCACTTTCCCCATCTGCTCAATGATTTCATCTTCAGCTCCCTTGCCTTGTATTCTGCACAGAAAATCATCGCAGACATAGGTATAAGCGAAAGGATTGGACTCCAGTTCATGGCGGAAGTCCTTCCATCCGTCGGAACCCGGTGCGGTGATCAGGGCGATGCGTTGTATCACAGCAGGAAGGCGAAGTTGCTGGTTTGCAGTAACATAATTACCTTCAACCTGCCTGATCTGCGCCGGATGGCTGCTGCACAGGCTGTTCAGGATGGCCTGACGCTGACGTTCCATCTCCCCAAGGGTAAATGAAGGTTCAATGGCGGTGATTTGGAATTGAAGGCCGTACACCGGGCTGTAATCCACCGTGCCCTGCAGCAATACCTTCAGGTTACGGTCGAAACGCATGCCAGTGGCGCTCTCGAACGCGGCGATGATGTGGTGATTTCTCGACCATATGACAGCCGCCATGCGCGCATGGATCTCTTTCCCGTCTTTTTCCAGCAGGTTCAGAAAGCAATAGCCCCTGTCGGGATAATTCCTGATATCGCTGGTTTCAGCCACCACCAGAAAGGGTCGAAGCAGGAATTCCTCCCTGATGGTATCTTCCAGTAAGGAAGTAAGCTCCGACAAGCGTATCATGCCCCTTGTCTCATCCATGGATCAAAAGTACGACAAAGACGGCTCCCATGCATCCTGCAGGTAAAAGACTACCTTTGCGGGATGAAACAACGTATTGCGTTCCATACCCTTGGATGCAAGCTGAACTTCGCTGAAACCAGCACACTGGCAAGGCAATTGAAGGATGAGGGCTATCAGCTTGTGGATTTCAGGGAGGTAGCCGATGTATATGTAATCAACACCTGTTATGTCACCGGCACAGCAGAGAAGAAGTGCCGTCTTGCGATCCACCAGGCCCACCGCCGCAATCCCGCTGCGCGGATTGCCGTGCTCGGTTGTTTTGCTGCCCTTGATCCGGCAGGGATTGCCAACATGGATGGCGTCGATATGGTTCTGGGCAGCAACGATAAATTCAGACTGCCACAGCGCTTAAAGGAAGGGGAAAGTCCTGATTCAGCAGGTGAGCGCACGGATGAAGAAGGTGCCTTCATACCGGCCTGGTCGTCGCACGGGCGGACCAGGGCATTTATCAAGATCCAGGACGGTTGCGACTATTCCTGTTCGTATTGCAGTATTCCCCTGGCCAGGGGTCGCAGCCGTTCGGCAACCATAGCGGAAGTGAAAGATACAGTACAGCAGGCAGTTGCGGCAGGAGTGAAGGAAGTCATCCTCACAGGCGTGAATATCGGCGATTTCGGCAGACGCAGGGGGGAAAGCTTCAGGCAGTTGCTGAAAGAACTTGAGGCAATCCCTGAACTTCCGCGGCTCAGATTGTCGTCTGTAGAACCCGACCTGCTGCATGATGATATCATCGCGCTGGTGGCAGGTTCGGAAAAGCTGATGCCTCATTTTCACATCCCCTTACAAAGCGGGTCAGACAGGATACTGAAGCTGATGAAAAGAAGATACGGGACGGGACTTTTCCGGGATCTCGTGCTGAAGATCCATGAGAAGCTGCCCTTTGCCTTCATTGCAGCCGATGTGATTGCCGGATTCCCGGGTGAAACGGATGCCGAATTCGGGGAAGGCCTGGAACTGCTGAGGAATCTGCCTCTTTCTTATATCCATGCTTTTCCTTACTCTCCCCGTCCGGGTACGGCATCGCTGCGGCTGCCTGACCACATACCCGGAAACATGATCAAGGAACGGAACAGAGAACTGAACCTGCTGTCGGCACAAAAAAAGGAAAGTTTTTACAGGCTGAATGCCGGTCGTACAGACCAGGTGCTGTTTGAATCGGCCAGAAAGGGCGAAAAAATGCAGGGGTTCACTCAAAATTACCTGGTTGTAAGGACTGCATTTCGTGAAGACTTCGTCAACCGCATCATTCCGGTAGAGCTTAAACACCTGGGCAGCAAGCCCATGGCCTTTCATATTCTCTAAGCTTTGTCCACTATTTATTCTTTGGTCCTCAAACCCATGCAAGCCATGCATGGTGCTTTCCTTCCCCGCAAACGTTCATCACGTATTCACGTCCCCGCAAAACGTGCACGTGTGCACATGTGCACACGTACGTATATTTTTCATACATTTTTTGCACTTCCAAAACCAAATACTATCTTTGCAGCCCGAAACAGGAGAGGTGGGTGAGTGGCTTAAACCAACAGTTTGCTAAACTGTCGTAGGGGAAACCCTACCGGGGGTTCGAATCCCCCCTTCTCCGCAAGTGGGTGTGAGTGTGGGTGTGGGTGTGGGTGTGAAATATTTTTCGATATGTTTGATTTTGAGAGGTTAGAGTTATATCAGATTGCCAAGGAGCAGACGATCCTATTGCTTGGTTTCTTACAGTCTGACAGCAGGATAGACGATTACCTCAAAGACCAGTGGAAAAGAGCCAACTTCAGCATATACCTGAACCTGATCGAAGGAACGGGAAGAATTTCAGAGAACGACAAAAAGCATTTTCTTACCATTGCCAGGGGAAGTGTTTACGAATCGGTGGCCATCCTGAACCTGGTAAAAGACATGAACGAAATCGACGAGGATAGGTATAACGACCTGTACCAGCGTTATGAGTCCATCTCCAAAATGCTGCTTGGCATGTACCGAAGCTACAGCAAACCAAAAACCTGAGTTCCCCGCCCCCACCCACACCCACACCCACCCACACACCCACTTCGGGGTATAGCGAAGCCCGGTTATCGCGCCTGCTTTGGGAGCAGGAGATCGCTGGTTCGAATCCAGCTACCCCGACAAGTTCTTTGAAAGCACGGTTATCGCGTCCCGACCCGAAGGATCGGGGAGATCGCTGGTTCGAATCCAGCTACCCCGACAAGTTCTTTGAAAGCACGGTTATCGCGTCCCGACCCGAAGGATCGGGGAGATCGCTGGTTCGAATCCAGCTACCCCGACAAGTTCTTTGAAAGCACGGTTATCGCGTCCCGACCCGAAGGATCGGGGAGATCGCTGGTTCGAATCCAGCTACCCCGACAAGTTCTTTGAAAGCACGGTTATCGCGTCCCGACCCGAAGGGTCGGGGAGATCGCTGGTTCGAATCCAGCTACCCCGACAAGTTCTTTGAAAGCACGGTTATCGCGTCCCGACCCGAAGGAT
>JAKLIX010000025.1 GCA_022709385.1 Bacteroidota bacterium
GGACAGGGCTGACCATCGGTCACGCCTTCCCCGCCTTCGGATCTTACACGGTCGCGCTCCGGGTCACCGACGACAATGTTCCGCCAAAAACAAGCACCGTGCTGCAGTATATCAATGTCAACCTGGGCAACTCGCCGCCGGTAGCTGTCGCGGGAGGTCCATATTCAGGCAATTGTGTCTGCGGGCTTACTTTGGATGGCAGCGGTTCCTATGATCCCAACGAGAATTGCGGTGATGAAATCATGAAATATGAATGGGATCTGAACTGCGACGCTACCTGGGACAGGCTCGGAGCGACCGTTACTCTGGATCCGGCCTTCCTCCAGACTTACCCTCCTGGTACTTATTGTGTGCGTCTTCGTGTAACAGATGAGTTCGGTTTGACCTCCACAGATGTGACCGATTTTTCCATTCTGCCGCTGCCACCACCCACAGCCGCAAGAGTACCCGACCAACCTGCCGTTTGTGTGGGGAACCTTCTGAGTCTCACCGATGTCACCAATAATGCCGGTTGTCCTAATAATTGTATAATCGAGTATTCGCACAATGGAGGCAGCTGGACAACCCAACTGACGTCTTTCCCGGCAGTAGCAGGAATGACGAACACCATCGCCATCCGGATGAACTGTAACGGTCAGACCTGCGGGCTTTCGTCCGTTACGACTTACAGCTGGGACATCGAAACCGTGCCGCCCACAATCACCTGTCCTGAACCGGTCAATACCAATGCCGGTCAGGGCCAGTGTTACGCGGTCGTTACCAACCTGGGCACGCCGCAAACGGATGATAATTGCGGAGTACAGAATACTGCCAACGACGCCCCGGCCAACAGCCAGTACCCCGTCGGTACTACTATTGTCACCTGGACCGTCTGGGATGTAAATGGTAATTCAGCCACCTGCACACAGACAGTGACCGTCACCGACAACCAGCCGCCTTCCATTACCTGTCCGCCTGATTATTACGCCTATGCCGATAATTTTGTGTGCTTTACGGTGATCCCTGACCTGGGCACCCCTCAAACCAATGATAATTGCGGCGTAGCGAGTGTCACCAATGATGTCGTCAACAACGGGCTATTCCCCGTTGGCAATCATGTGGTTACCTGGACAGTGACCGATCATAACGGCAATACGGCGACCTGTACCCAGGACGTGATCGTTACGGATAACCAGCCGCCGACCATTATATGTCCGCCGCATATCAACACCCATACCGACCAGGGTCATTGTTATGCTACCGTAGCAAATCCCGGAACCCCCGGGGTCTATGACAATTGCGGCGTCCTGAGTTACCAAAACGATGCACCTCTTAACGGACAGTATGCCGTGGGCAGTCATACGATTACCTGGTATGTGGTTGATATACATGGCAATACGACGCAATGCAGCCAGATGATCACCGTAATTGACAATGAGCCTCCTGTCATCATCTGCCCCCAGACGATCACGCTGAATGCCGATGCGCAGCAATGCTACGCGACAATACAGGGCATTGGCACGCCCCAGACCTCGGATAACTGCGGGGTGCAGACTATTATCAATAATGCACCTATTAACGGTCATTATCCTGTCGGCAATACTGTAGTGACCTGGACGGTGTTTGATATCCACGGAAATTCGTCTGCCTGCACACAAACTGTTGCCGTACTCGACAACCAGCCGCCCTGGCTGCAGTGTCCGCAGGCAGTGAAGCATTGTATTGCAAGCGGACAGAACGGGGAGATTGTCAGCGGACTTGCCCCCTTGTCGGGCGATCATTGCGGGATACAGTCGGTGACCTACCAGATCACGGGCGTTAGCGGTGGCAACGGACAGGATGATGCCAGCGGAACCTTCTTCCATGCGGGCCAGAGCTGGGTGACCTATACGGTGACGGATGTCAATGGGAATACGGCCAGCTGCAGTTTCTCCGTTGAAATATACCTCAGGCCGGAAGCCCTTGCCTCGGCTGCACCTTTGGAACTCTGTCAGGGCGAGGATTTTACGCTTTATGGCAGTGGCAGCGGCGGCAGTGGAAGCTATCAGTACCAGTGGACTGGTCCCGCTGGTTTCAGCTCAATCGTTCAGAATCCTTTTATTTCCAATGCATTGTTGTCGCACAGTGGTGTCTATCAGCTGGTGGTGACCGATGACCACCAATGCATTTCAGCGAATGATGCCTCGGTGACGGTAAGCATCTTAGCGGCGCCCCAGGTGAGCTTCACGGGTAGTTTTGCCGTCAGCTGCCTGGATGGCGATCCCATTGAACTTGGCGGAGGCATTCCTGCGGGCGGAACATACAGCGGAAACGGGGTGTTGAACGGATTCTTTTATCCTTCACTGGCAGGACCCGGTACCCATGTACTGACCTACACGTATTCCGCAGGGGGCAACTGTACGGGCTTTGCCACCAATACGGTGACGGTGCTGCATTCACTGCCTGCCGTGGTAAGTGTCGGAGCCGGCGGTGATTATCCGACCCTGACAGGTAACGGCGGTTTGTTTGAAGCCTTGAACAATGCTGCATTGTGCGGGAATATGAAGGCTTATATTATCAGCAACCTCCAGGAGCCGGGAACGCATGCACTGAACCAGTGGCTGGAAGATGAAAACGGGCCCTACAGCCTGACGATAGTGCCGGATCAGCCGGTAGTACGGAATATCACTGGCAATGTGAACATGGAGCTGATCCGTTTCAACGGGGCCGACCGGGTGACGGTGGATGGCCGCTATGATTTTGAGGGCCGCTACCTGCTGTTCCGCAACCTGGCAGGCTTTAACGGCACGATAGCATACATGAATGACGCCTGTGCGCATACTTTCCGCAACTGTATCATCGAGGGCTGCAACCGTGCTACCAACGGAGGCCTGTTGATGATAGGAGCAGGAGTAAGCAGCGGCAACGACAACTTCCTGATCACGGAAAACCTCTTCCGCAATGCCAATGCCAGCAACCCGAACAACCTGCTGAGCAGCTACAGCACGGTGACACAGTCGAATTCCGGCATTCAGGTGCTCAACAACGAATTCAAGAACTTCCGCAGCAGCGGGGTATTCGTTTCGGGCATCGGATCGGCCACGGGGTGGACGGTGGACGGGAACAGTTTCTATTATGATCTGGCTGCCGCTGCGACGACGGCACAAAGCGCAATCAGTTTTGCCCCTGTTTCCACAAGCAACAACAACTTCATCCGGAATAACATGATCGGCGGCAGTGTGTTAAATTGCGGTGGAACGGCCTGGGTGAACAGCGGAGCGGTTGCTTTGCGCGGAATTTATGTCAAATCAGGCACTTACACTGTCGAGAACAATGTGATCACCAACATCCGCATGAGCAGCGCGGGCACGGCATCGTTCACAGGCATTGATCTTTCGGTTGTTCAGGGTTTGCAGAGCAAAGTGAAGTACAATACTATCGGCTCTGCCACCATGGCCCATGCCGTCAGCATGGCCGGAACGGGCGCCTTTACGGGCATCCTGGTGAATTCCTCCTTACCGGTGCAACTGCTCGAGGGGAATATCATCGGGAATATTACCTACACCTCAGCGGGGACGGGCTCTCCTGTGATCGCGGGGATCAAGGCCAACAAGGCCCAGTTGCGGAAGAACCGTATTCTGGAGATAAATGTCAACAGTCTGAACCTGACCCCCACGATGTATGGCGTGTGGTTTAACGGATCAACCGGAGCATCAAACGAGTGTAGCAACAACATGATCGCCATGGGTGGTGGCGCCGTGCTGAATCCGCTGATTTACGGTATTTATGAAGGCTCGGCCGCCAATACCACAGCACTGTATTATTACAATACCGTGAATATTTACGGGACTGCCTCCACTACGAAGAAGTCCTATTGTTTTTACCGCCAGAACTCGGTGAATGTGACCATTAAGAACAATATCTTCAGTAACTTCAGGGTAGCTTCACCTCTGGGTCAGTATGCCATTTACACCGTTTCAGGGACTTACTGGACTTATTGCGATTACAACGACCTGTACTCGGCTACGGCGCCGATCGCGGGCTGGGCCGGTGCGGACAAGGCCACCTTTGCCCTGTGGAAGACGGCTTCGGGCAAGGATGCCCACAGCGTCAACGTGATGCCTGTGTACACAAGCAATACCGATCTGCACCTGTTCCCTTCCAATACGGGAATCGACGCCAAGGGTAATCCAATTGCCACCTATACGACCGACATCGATGGCAACATCCGCAATGTGGCCACCCCGGATATCGGCTGTGATGAATTTACGGCCGTTTACCCGAGGCTGGAAGAGGAAGGGCCGCAACTGGCTGATCTGAGGGTTTATCCCAATCCTTTCACCTCCACAACCAGCCTCGAGATTATCCTTCCGGATGATCAGGATGTGGACATGTGCGTTTACAATGTGCTTGGGGAAAGGGTAGGCGAAATTACCAGCGGATTGATGTACCGCGGAAAGCATACCATCACCTTCGATGCTGCGCATCTGCCCGCCGGTACTTATATCTGCCGTCTGGTGGCAGGCGAACGGATCATTGTGAAGCGGATGCAATTGCTGAAGTGATTCCCGGTATAGTGGACTGTTAATAAACCACATAGGAGGCACATAGGACACATAGGGTAAATATCTATGTGAACTATGTGCCTTTGTGGTGATAAATGCTTCGACTCCGCTTGCATGACGGGAAATGAGTGCAGTTATAATCAGGACGGAAAGTTAATTTTGATCTCAGGGAATGCGCAATATTTCGAGTCGTTTCTCAAGCAGTTTTCAGTACTTTTTTTCCCTTTCAGGGGTAAAGCTGTTTTTCACAAGTCCATTACTTGTCAGTATAAACCGCCTTGCTTTTCCTTAAGTGCCGGATTTCCTTACAGGGGAACCGCAGTGATATAAATGCGTTTCATCACGGAGCCGAAAAGCAGGGCATCATACCACATATAGTAAAACCGCTCCGCATTGAACCAGGTGAAGCCGTCCATGTTGTCATCATGGCGGTCGTACGGATCGGCAAAGATGATAACATCATCGGAAGTGGAAGGCGTGCTCCGAGTATCATAGCCGGTCACCAGAACCCAATGGCCTCCCCAGTCGCTCCACTCCACCAGCGTGGGAATGTTCTTTTTCAGATTGCCGACCAGGCTGTCGAGACTGCCGTTTACATGCCAGGATGCCTTAAAACCGTGGCTGTTCAGCCAGTTGCTCATCTGTGCCGGTGTAGTGCCGCACGTACTGCTTGTACCCATCTCACCCGCGATGGTCATCTCGTCTCCGCTTTTGTCGAAATGACGCAGAAGTGTGATGACTGCCGAAGGACCGCAGGTGTATTCGGTAGTTTGCTGGTAGGAAGAGGTCTTCAGAAAGACCAGACCGGGGCCGGGCTTGTTGGATGTGATATCCAGTACATAATAATCGCTTGCAAGGTCCTTTTGCGGCTGATTTGTCACGGGATTATCCTTACGGCAGGAAATGAGCAGACAGATTGCTGCTGAAAAAATGGGAAAAATGCTTTTTTTCATGGGACCGGTTGAATTAGACTATTTTCTTTTCAGGATGTATTGTTTTAAATGACTGTGACCGGTCTGCTACGCCCTTACTCAAGGCTTACTGCCTTCGTTTCATCAGGAACACCCCGATAAGGGAGAAAGCGAGGGCGGCAGCCAGAATCGCCGGTAATGCCCATCTGCTGTGCTCAAGGAAGTTTGGAACATTCATTCCGAAGATACTGACAATCAGTGTGGGGATCATCAGAATAATGGAAATCACGGTTAGTCTGCGCATGACGGCGTTCAGGTTGTTGGAAATGATAGAGGCGTAAGCGTCCATCATCCCGCTTTGGATATCAGCGTAAATCTGCGAAATCTCCAAAGCCTGCCTGTTTTCAATAAAGGCATCCTCCAGCAAATCCTCATTGACTTCATTCATTACTTTCCTCGAATTTTTCAGCTTTTCAAGTGCTATCTCATTTGCTTTGATCGAGGTGATGAAGTACACCAGGCATTTCTCCATTTTCAGCAGTTTATTCAGTTCCCGGTTTTTAATTGATTTTTTAAGATCCTGCTCGATGAGCGAAGTGATCTGGTTGATCTGGTTGAGGTATTTCAGATAGATGTTCCCTGAGCGCAGAAAGAGTCTCAGAATGAAATTGAAGGGGTCGCGGATCTGGCGGTACTGCTCTCTGGCCGGCTTCATCTGTGCTGTCGGAAGCACTTCATTATCCTGAAGACAGACGGTGAGCGTACAATCCTTCAGTACGATGATACCGAGCGGAAGTGTATGAAACGGCAGGCTTTCGTTGTTGGATTCAACCGGGATTCTGAGGATTACCAGGGTCCAGCCCTCATCAAACTCCACCCTCGATCTTTCGTCCCTGTCCAGTATGTCGTGTATAAGATCCGCCGGAATCGCAAATGTTTCAACCAAATGTTGTATCTCGGCCTGCTCCGGATTGATGACATTCATCCAGCAAGCAGGTTCTGGGTGCGGGATTTCGACAAATCCCCCGAATGTCTTGTAAATTTTAATCATGACCGGAAATAATTTCCACTCTCCGGTAACAATCTGTCAGATGATCGTTCACCATCCCCGCTGCCTGCATAAAGGCATAACAGATGGTGCTGCCAACGAATTTAAAGCCTCTTTTAATGAGGTCGGCGCTCATCCGGTCGCTTTCAGGTGAGCGGACAGGTAATTCCGAAAGTTGTTTCCAGTGGTTTTGTATCGTACTGCCGCCGGTAAACTGCCAGATATATGCGTCGAAGCTGCCAAATTCCTTCTGTATGCGTAGAAAGACGTTCGCGTTTGCAATGGTGGCGGCGATCTTGGCCTTGTTACGGATGATGCCTGCATCCTGAAGCAGGGAATCAGCCTTCTTCTGATCGTAGGCAGCAATTTTCACCGGATTGAAATCATCGAAGGCTTTCCGGAAGTTTTGCCGTTTGTAAAGGACAGTCTTCCAGCTCAAACCTGCCTGGAAAGCATCCAGAACCATGAATTCAAACAGTTTACGGTCATCATGCAGGGGCACGCCCCATTCTTCGTCATGATAACGGATCATCAAGGGGTCATTCCCTGGCCAGGGGCAACGTTGCTTCATAGGGGAATATGATTTGTCATGAACGGGAGAGGAACCAAAGTTAGTTATTTTCAATCACCCGGAAGTTGTCAGCTTGCAGTAAGCAACATCTCCTGCCTCATGCGTTCACCCCCGCAGCCGTGTTTCGTCAGGTGTTGAAACTGTCTTGTTTCCAATGAATTGGGTTGTTTATAATATATAGAGATATTATTTTGTACTCATGGCTGTTTCTGATAATATGATCATGGTACCTCTCCTGCCATTTGAATTCAGGGTTTGTTTTTCTGGATTCATATGTTGTCCGGCCCTTATACCACCGGGTAATCCGTGGAATATTTTCCCGCAACATCGGGTTATTCATTCCGGTACAACCACCTGCGGGTTTCGGTATATCCTCCGCGATAATCTCATTCAACGGAAGATTTCCACCTGCCAGGAATGAACCCTTCCTTGGATCATAGGGGTTCTCAACCTCATTTTTGCCCGATAATCCGTGTGTTATACTGATGCTGTTTCCGCTGTCCTCGCTTGATGATCCTCTTTCTTTCACATGATGCAGGTTGATGATACCGTGAATGTGATTTGGCATTACCACAAAAGCTCCCAATGATGAGAAGGGAAAAAGATCCGGAATCAGGAACCATATGGATGCAGCAACCCGACCGGCAGCCGTTAAATACATATAGCCATGATGAATATTTCCAAAGAAACTGTTCCTGTTATGGGTACAAATGGTGATGAAATAGGATCCGTCGCGGCCGTAATCCCACCAGCTTGCCCGATTGGATGCAATGCGGTATTTGTTGCGGAATTTTTCCATGCCATATTCATTTGATTGATGGACAATCCCGGATTATCCCCGGTCGTGTCCGGGGCATCCGTTATTAATATGGATGGAAAAAAAACCGAAAACGGAAAATAATAACCGTTTTTTTTCGAAAATAAATCCACGGCCAAACCAATTCGTAGAGACGCGATTAATCGCGTCTCTACCCCGCGTTCGTATCCCCGCAGCCGTACCCTGCGTCGGTTACGGCAACGGCATCACCGGTTCATCGCCGGCCGTCCGACGGCAACCGGTTCCGCTTATGCCTGAAACAGAAATCCGAATGGCAGATAAATCGCCCTATCCGGTTATATGTTTGAATTTCTTAACAGCCCAGGATACCAGCAGGTAACACAGCAGGATCATCACAGGCCACGAAATCAGCCACAGTACACTTGATAAATAGTTCATGGTCTTTGATTTAAAGGATTAATATGCATGATGTTCCTGTTCCAGTTCGGCAGCATCGATCCTTTTCCGGTTGATCGATCTCCATGCCCAGAAGATATAAGCGATTACAAAAGGAACCAGCAGCGAAACATAGCTCATCACCGTGAGGGTATATTTGCTGGAAGAACTGTTTTCTATCGTCAGGGAGCTTTGCAGATCGAAGCTGGAAGGGTAGAACGCAGTGTGATTGAACCCGGCCAGCAGGAATAAAGCGAAGACCGTCAGCACGGTTCCGCCTCCGGCACACCAGATTCCCTTGGTCCATTCAGAGAACAGCGATTTCCCGGTACCCCAGAGCACTCCAAGCACGCCGATCAGGAAAATGACCGTATTCAGTGGCATCTGAAGGAAGTTGTTCAGGTATTTGTGTTCCTCCATAAATACATTTTTCGTCGCCGGATCGTAGGCATAACCATCGAGGAACAGCAGCCTGATCAGCCAGAAAAGGAAAAACACCAGGAAGGGAATGGCGTTGTACCAAAGGTTTTTCCGGGCACGGGCAAAGATATTCTTATCCCCGATGTTGTTGATGATATACAGGATGCCCAATACCCTGGCCAGGAAGAAGATCGCCAGTCCCAGCGCCAGATTCTGTATATTAAGCGCTGCCTCCAGACCGTGCCACGGGGTCTCCCATGCACTGATCACCGGATTGCTGAGGGTGGTGATGTTCAGTTTGTTCACCGAAAACATGGAACCGGTGAAAAAAGTGGAAACAGCAGTGCCGAGCAGCAGGGTGCCCAGCAGTCCGTTGATAAACAGAAATACATCATAGGTTTTTCTTCCCAGGAAATTCGATGGTTTCGACCTGAATTCATAGGACACGGCCTGAACGATGAAACAGAACAGTATTGCGATCCACACCCAATAAGCGCCGCCGAAACTGGTGGAATAAAACAGGGGAAAGGATGCAAAAAACGCTCCGCCAAAGGTTACCAGGGTGGTAAAGGTGAACTCCCATTTTCTGCCCAGGGAGTTGACAATCAGCTTTTGTTCAGTCTCTGTCTTTCCCAGGATATAGATCAGGGTCTGACCACCCTGCACGAAAAGCAGGAATACAAGCAGTCCGGCCAGCAGGGAAACAATGACCCACCAGTACTGTTGCAAAGCAAGATGTGATAAGGTTTCGAACATGATTATTGCCCTCCGTCTTTAGGACCCAGCTTGATTTGCCTGGTCATGATTTTAATTTCCGCAATTAACAATACGGTGAAGATCACGGCAAACAACCAGAATGTGATTTTCACGGATGTGACACTTATTTTGGAGACCGCTGCAATGGTCGGCATCAGGTCCTGGATGACCCAGGGTTGCCGGCCCATTTCCGCAGTAACCCATCCAAACTGCGTGGCCAGGTAGGCCAGCGGAATGCTGATAAGGGCAAGCCTTTGCCAGACTTTGGCATGGTCAATCCGGTTTTTGTAAACAAGAATCAGAAAGACAATGAAAATGATCAGGAACCAGACACCCAGGGCTACCATGATACGGAAACTGTAAAATGTGAGGGGAATATTGGGTACCAGATCGTTGGGATTGTCGTAATACCCGTAACCGAAATATTGGAAATGCTCCTTCAGAAGCGCCTGGGCAGCTACAGCCCTTAATTCGTCATTATCTTTCTTCGCCAGCTTGTATTCCGCCAAGGCCTGTATGGCAATCTTTCCCCTCCTGACTTTTTCCATGATGGGGATGATGCCTTCTGCTTCATTGCCCTCAATCAGATCCTTGATTCCCGGGACAAAGGCGCCAAAATCCTTATAGGCCAGGTACGAAAGCATGTTTGGTATCTCAATGTTGAAGGAGAAATCAGTATAATTCTCCATACTAATATCTTCACCTGTCCTGGACATGATCCCGATGGTGGTCAGGCCGACGCCTTTGGACCCTTTGTAAAGTCCCTCAAACGCGGCGAATTTCATGGGTTGATGATGTGCCACATGTCTGGCAGATGAGTCACCCCAGAAAATATTCCCGATAATGGCCATTAATCCGAACACAGAGCCCACCACGATGCTCCGTTTGGCCATCATGTGTTCCCGGTTCTTCAG
This sequence comes from Bacteroidota bacterium, assembly GCA_022709385.1. Lineage (GTDB taxonomy): Bacteria > Bacteroidota > Bacteroidia > Bacteroidales > CAIXZF01 > JAKLIX01. The sequence continues at coordinate 10,357 of JAKLIX010000025.1, forward strand.
CAGGTACCACGAACTGATGCCTAAAACAAACACGGCAGCCAGTACATAGCCTGAAGTTACCGTATGCAGAAATTTATCGATGGCCATGGGTGAAAGGAACACATCCCAGAAATTCACCATCTCGTTGCGGGCAGTGTCTGGATTGAAGGCCATGCCGACCGGATGCTGCATCCAGGCATTGGCGATCAGTATCCATAAGGCAGAAAGGTTGGCCCCGAAGGCAGTCAGCCAGGTGGCCAGCAGGTGGGTCTTTTTGCTGAGTTTGTTCCAGCCGAAAAACATCAGCGCAATAAAAGTGGATTCAAGAAAGAAAGCGAGAATCCCCTCAATGGCCAGGGGGGCGCCGAAAATGTCGCCTACAAACCAACTGTAGTTCGACCAGTTGGTGCCGAACTGAAACTCAAGGATGATGCCCGTGGCCACGCCGATGGCGAAGTTGATGCCAAACAGCTTCATCCAGAATTTGGTGATCCTTTTCCATTCAGGATCCCCTGTCTTCACATACAGGGACTCCATGATCGCTACGATGAACCCCAGCCCGAGGGTCAACGGAACGAACAGCCAGTGGTAAATGGCAGTCAGGGCGAATTGCCCGCGCGACCAGTCCACCAGCGATAATTGTAATGCATCTGTCATAATTATTTGTTTTGGTTGGTTAATTCTTCAATGATGTATTCGCTTTTCTCCTGTTCATCGTCGAACCTGCTGTTCAAAAAATCAGGAAAGAAAAACAGCTTGAGAACAGCAAACATGATAAACAGCTTCACAATGATGATCAGCCAGAGTGTCCTTCCCCAGGTCATCTCCCGGAAACCTTCATAGTAAAAACGGAAGATCCTGCTGAAAATGTTTCTATTCATCAGACCATCACTGCGTTCGTGAAAGCGGTTTTATATCTAATCCCTGATGACTGTGTAGCCTGTTTCTTCGATGACGGCCCGGATCCCGTCGCGTGAAGCCACCACGGTGTCGTAGGTAACCGTGGTGATTCCTGCCTGGTGATCGGCCTTCACTTCTGTGATCCCGTCGAGGCCTCCCACGGCCTTTTCTATGCTCTGTTCACAGCCGGTACAGGTCATCCCTTCGACTTGTATTTCAATTGTTTTCAATGCAGCCGCCGAAGTCGCCTTTTCTCCGGCTTCATCCTTTGCGGACTGCTGGTTGCAACCGCTAAAAAAGGCTGCCATAAACAGTAAGAATAAGATTTTCTTCATGGTATGATGATTATAATAATGAATCAAGCCATAGTAGCGACATCACGTAAAGATAAAAAACATTCAGGTAGATGAATGCCTTTTTAAGATTAATTTTTTGGTGCATACTGATCAGCATGGGCGACAGCAGCAGCAGGATCAGGATCACTCCCGCCAACAGCAGGAATGCGGCCCAGATCTGATGCATCACACCGAAAAAGGCAAGGAAAAGCGAAACCGCAGCCGACCAGCATATCCATGTGAAGGTGAGCCTTCGGAGCTGCTTTTCAGTGAAGATGTTGCCAAGATCCGGATAGCCTGCTTTCCGGTATTCTTCGCCGTACATCATCAGTAAAAGCCAGAAATGGGGAATTTGCCCGAAAAAGAAAAACACCGCCAGAAGGATGATTCTGTGATCAGGGAGCCCGCCTCCGGCGGCCAGCCACCCGATCACCGGCGGCAGGGCACCGGTCACGGCTCCCGGTACCGCGGCAAAGGCAGTCACTCTTTTCAGGGGTGTGTAAACCAGGTTGTACCAGGCCACAGTGACCAGGCCTGTGAGCATGCTGCCAATGGGGAAAAATACCCACAGAACGGCCGTGCCCGATATCAGAAATAAAACGGCAATGCAAATGGCAAGGGCCAGTGAAATCCTGCCCGATGGCAGGGGTCTGCCCGCTGTCCGGCTCATCAGCGCATCGCTCTTCCTTTCCTGAACCTGGTTGAAGGCCATCGCGGCACAGGCCAGCAGGAAAACACCCGCGAACAGAACGATCAATGGCAGGTCGGCCTGCCTGCTGCCGATGACATATCCGGTCATCGCACTCAGACTGACCGGCAGGGCGATGTTGGCCTTGCCGAGCTGCAGGAGGGTGTTGAAATTCAAGGCGGTGATGAATGCTATTTCCCGTTCAGCGTCTTCAGATATTCAATGATATCCGCAATCTGCTTTTCATTGAGCTCGCTCTTGTATGAGATCATCTGTCCGGGCTTGTATCCTTTAACCACATCGGCATCAGGCTCATAGATTGATGTCTTGATGTAAGCATCATCAATGGTCACCGTGCGTTCTTTTCCACCGCTTACAACAACCACAGGCTCTCCGTATATGCCCTTGAACGACGGTCCGACCAGTTTGGTCCCGTCGAGCGAATGACAGGCAATGCAGCCTTTATTCTCCAGCAGCCTGGCCCCTGCAAGTCCTTTCTTTACCCCGCCTTCCCCCTCGGCAGCCGCTACCAGGTCTGTGGTGTCGTTGTACCATTTTTCAAACTCGGGTAATGGTAAAACTTTCACTTCCGCATTCATATAGGAGTGCCTTAAACCACAGTATTCCGTGCAGAACAGGTCGTAAGTGCCCGGCTTGTCGGAGATAAACCAGAGAAAATTCTCCTTTCCCGGAATGGCATCCTGTTTTACCCTGAATGCCGGTATATACACACTGTGCAGGATGTCGGTAGCCACAATGTTCAGCTTTACGGGTTCTCCCTGCGGGATATACAGCACATTGCTGCTCTTCCCGTTGGGATAATCAAAGGTGAACGACCACATCCTGGCCACCGAGGTGATCACCATGGCATCCTTTGGCGGATTGCGCACCGGTATCCAGCCTTTCCACCCATAGTAAAACATCACCAGCGCGAGCAGGGTCGGAATTACTGTCCAGAGAATCTCCAGCTTGTTGTTCCCTTCAATCTCCGTTGGTACGGGATTTCTTTTTTCCCTGTAACGGTAAACGAAATAAAGCATCACCACGGTGATGGCCACCAGGAAAAGGGCGGAGATGACAAAGATGATGACAAAGGCTTTGTCAACACCACTTGCTAAGTTTGATGCGCCTGATAACATAGCTATCTGAATAAATAATCAAAGAAAGTAAGCAAAATAACAAGGGCAAATACCACCATTACAGCAGAAAAGCTGATTTTCAATATCTTGCTGTCGAATTTCAGGTGCATGAAGTACAGCAATACCAGGGTGGCCTTCAGACATGCAATCAGAAGGGCAGCCGTCACACTGTATGGACCCAGGTTGATGTTGGTGATGGAAACGGTTGCCCAGGTGAGGATCAGAAGGGCCAGCAATACCATGAAATGGGTGGTGTAACTGGTAATATGGGTTTTATGTTCGCTCATGGTTCCCGGAATTAATGAATAAGGTAAAACAAGGGAAACAGAAAGATCCAGATCAGGTCCACCAGGTGCCAGTAAAGGCCTCCGTTTTCAAGGAAGACGTATTTATCGGGCCGGGTTCGCTTCTTCTGAATATAAAACGCAACCCATACCAGAATGATCAGTCCGACAATGATATGCAGGGCATGCAGTCCGGTCATCATGAAATACAAGCCGAAGAAAAGGGTGTCTCCGGTACCGAGTTCACGGAGAAAGGAAGATCCCGGATAAATATGATGATCGAATTTGGCACCCCATTCGAAATATTTATTCACCAGAAATGCCAGTCCGAGAATGATGGTGATGACCAGCAACTGCATGGAACGTCTTACCTGTCCGCGTTGCATGGCCGTGATTGACATGGCTACCGTCATGCTTGACACCAGCAGGATGATGGTATTGATGAGTCCCATGGTGTCGTTGAGTTCCTCCCCGGCCAGGTGAAAAGCCACCGGGTGGTTGTACCGGAAGATGGAATAAACAATGAACATACCGCCGAAAAGCAGTATTTCCGTGAAGATGAACAGCCACATCCCGAGTTTGGATGCAACGTCATCGCGATGAACATGCGTGTTGGCTTCCATGGTCTGATGATTAGGCCGGGTGAGCAGATGATTTGGTGAGATCGGGGATCTCGTCGAAGTTTTCAAGCGGCGGAGGAGAAGGGACGGTCCATTCGAGGCTCCTTCCTTCCCAGGGATTCATCGTGGCTTGTTCGCCGTGGCGGGCACCCCTGATCAGGTTGAGGATGATCACGAAAATGCCTGCCACCATGATAAACGCACCGAGGGTCGAAACAATGTTCAGTCCGTGGAACTGATCGAGATAATCGTAATAACGCCGTGGCATTCCCTGATATCCAAGGATGAACATCGGGAAGTACAATACATTGAAACCAATGAAGAAGGTGGCCCATCCTACGGTGGCCCAGTACTTATTGTACATTCTGCCATACATTTTAGGCAGCCAGTAATGCAGGGCGGCGAAAAAGGCGGAACCCATCCCGCCAAAGATAATGTAATGAAAATGAGCTACGACGAAGGTGGTATTGTGCACATGTACATCCGTGGCCACGGCTCCCAGGAAAAGGCCGGTAAAACCGCCGATCATAAACAGGAACAGAAACCCCAATGCCCAGATCAGGGGTACTTCGAGCCGGATGGAACCTTTGTAAAGCGTGGCAACCCAGTTGAATACCTTAATGGCGCTGGGAATGGCCACAAAAAAGGTCAGCAGCGAAAACACGAACTGGGCAGTGGTACTCATGCCAGACGTAAACATATGATGAGCCCATACAAAATACCCTACAATGGCAATGGCCATGGTAGAAATGACTACTGCGTTGTAACCGAAAATTCCTTTACGTGCAAAGGTGGGTATGATCTCCGAAATAACCCCCATGGCCGGCAGTATCATGATGTAAACGGCCGGGTGGGAATAGATCCAGAATAAATGTTGGTAAAGGATGGGATCTCCGCCCAGGGCAGGATCAAAAAAACCGATCTTCAGAAAGCGTTCGGCTATGATCATCAGCAGCGTAATCCCCACGATAGGCGTGGCAAACAACTGTATCCATCCGGTTCCGTAAATCGACCAGGCAAACAGGGGCATTTTCATCCAGCGCATCCCCGGGGCCCGCATCCTGTGGATGGTGGTGATGAAGTTCAGGCCGGTGAGGATGGAAGAAAACCCGAGAATAAAGGCCCCCAGCACCGCCGGGAACATATTCGTGGTGGTCTTGAAGCTGTATGGCGCATAAAACGTCCAGCCGGTGTCGGGAGGACCGCCGAAGGTGAACAGGGAGATCAGCACCGTGATGATCCCGATAATAAACAGGTACCAGGAAAAAAGATTCAGCTTCGGAAAGGCGACATCTTTGGCTCCTATCATGATGGGAAGGAAAAAATTCCCAAAGATGGCAGGCAGTCCGGGGATGACAATCACAAAGATCATGATCACGCCATGGACCGTAAAAAAGCTGTTGTAAGCCTGGGGCCCCATCACCGTCAATCCCGGCGCGATCAGTTCCATCTTGATGCCCAGACCCAGAAGGACACCCACAATGAAAAAGACCATGATGGTATACATGTACATCAGGCCGATCCGCTTGTGGTCTGTCGAAAGGATCCAGGCAAGGATCCCCTTTCTTCCCTGAGTCTCCTGAAAGAAATTCAATTGAGCTGCAGTTTCAGACATGGATATTGATTATTTATTGTTGATGATTTTTTCTTTTTGGTTTGAGTATCAGTACCAGAATCACGATCAGCCCGATGGCAAGGATCAGGATCCCCGAAACTTTGGTGACATTCAGCACATATTGTCTGCCCTGCGGATCGTAGGTGTAGCAAAACTGCAGCACCCGGTTGATCGTAGGACCCGAGAGTCCCTTGTTGGCTTCGGCAAGGGCCAGCTTTACCTCAAAGGGAAGAAAATATGTGCCGAACAGGTAACGGGTCAGCTTACCCTGGGGCGAAAATACCGCGATCATGCCCGGGTGAAGGAAATCATTGCCCACGATCTTGAAACGGAATCCGACCGTATTGCAAAGGTTGGCAATGTCGAGGCTGTCCGCCGTCATAAACTGCCACCCAGCCGGATCAATCTCTTTCTTTACCATGTTGATGTAATTCTGTTTCTTCTTCACAGCCAGGCTGATATCTTCCCTTGCATCGAAACTGACGGTCAGTATCTGGTAGTCCTTTCCGATCACCATGTCCAGCTTGTCAACTACTTCTGCCAGGCTGTTCATAATGGGACTGCAGATACCCGGACAACGGTAATATACCAGGTTCAGGATGGTCGGTTTGTTTATCAGCGACAAGAGCGGTACGGTGTCGCCTGTTTCCCCGATTACCATGATGCCGGGCGAAAGAATGGTGTCTAAATGTTCCACAATCCCGATCTCAGGATCGTTGGCCGGCATGGCCACGTTCTCCTGGGATTCTGCACGGGAAAACAGGGCCAGTAAAAACAGAACAACTAATTTGCTTCTCATGGGTTTATTGGTGTTTCATTATCACGACTCTACATGATGTTGGAGGCTTTCTTCGAGGTAGGGATGGTTCCTGGGAATCAGCGGCGCCCTGGATAGTGCCCAGGCGGTGATCAGCGTGAAAAGCCCTGCAAAACCTAAGAAACTGCCGATTTCAATGAAACCGAAGCGCGGACTGATCACTGTTCCGGGGAAAATTTGGGTGTAAAGATCTATCCAGAATCCGAACACCAGCAGGATGCTCACCCATTTCACCACCTGGATATTCTGATCCATGCGCCTTGCAAGCAATAATATGAAGGGTATGAACCAGTTTGCCACCACATTCACATAAAAGATTACTTTGTAACCCCCATGCCACTGCCGGTAGAAGTAAATGGTCTCTTCCGGGATGTTGCTGTACCAGATCAGCATGAACTGGGCAAAGAAGAAATATCCCCACACGATGGACAACATGAAAAGGTAACGGCTGAAGTCCAGCAGGTGGCTCTTGTTCAGCCCGGGATAATGGCCTTGCTGATGAAGCAATATCGCGATCAGCACGATCACGGCAGTCCCGTGATAGAAGGCAGTTACGAAATTCTTCAGTGCAAAAAGGGTGGAGTACCAGTGAACATCTATCGACATGATCCAGTCGAAACTGGCCAGTGAGAAAGTGATGGCAATGATGAAGATATAAATCTTGGAATACAGCTCCGACTTCTCAAACAGGGCAAGGCCTCCTTCGGTGTCTTCTCTCAGCGAGAGTTTCCTGAGTGTCAGGCTCATCCATATCCACAGGGCAAAGAAAACAACAAGGCGGATGTAAAAGAAAGGTGTGTTCAGGTAGGGGGCCTTGTGCCGGATGAGTGCATCGTGGGCAGCAGCATCGTGGTGTGACCAGTGGTAAAGATGGTGCATTCCGAAGTACAATAGCAGCATCAGCAGTGCACCGGCGGGAAGGTAGAAGTTCATGGCCTCGGGAACCCTTTTGAACATGGCCGACCAGCCCGATTGTGTGATGTATTGCAGGGCAAGAAAAAAGGCGGCACCGATTGAAAGGGAGACGAAGTAGTAGTTGTTCAGCAGGATATTGGCCCAGGTTTGCTGTGTGGAAGTGAAGAAGCCGTATGCCAGGGCGATCAGCCCGATGACGATCAGGACGATACATGCGGTCTTCAGGCGGTTCGATAATTGAAATTGCTTATCCATGGCCGGGCTGCTTAAAGTGGTTTGTTTTGAAGGACTTGCTGAATATATCGGATGATCTTCCAGCGTTCATCCGGTCTGACCTGTGCGCCATGCGCGCCCATGGTGTTGTATCCCAGTGTGATTACATGGTACAACTCCCCCTCCGGAAGTCCCAGAACCCTTTCTGATTGAAAAGATGCCGGCTTCATGGGATAGCGCTTGCTGGTGTACAGATAACCCATTCCGTCTCCTTTTTCGCCGTGGCAGTGCTGACAAAATACCGTATAAAGCAGCTTCCCCTGGTTCATTACCAGACTGTCGGATCCCAGGGGATTCTTCAGTTCACTGCCGGCCAGCGCCCTGCCCTCATCGGTGTTGGCATACGGATAGGGAGGATGGCTCCTGTTCACCGTCCCCGGCAGGGGAGGCTGTTGGGTGAGCCCGTCGGGGAAATTGGGATTGGGCGTGTAAGTCTCGTAAGCCAGGGAATGGGCCATATCCGGGAAATACTCATAGCCCTTGTCGTTACGGGTCCGGTCACATCCGCTTATCAGGCCCATGATGCCGGACAGGACCAGGAAAACACCCGGATAGGAAATCAATTTTATCGCGACTGCCGGTTTTTTCATATCTTTCGGTTTATCAGGAATACGTTGCTTACTTTTCATAGACTTCTGCGGCTCCATGGGTTCTGAGGATGTCTCCAAGCCTGGCTGTTTCTGCCTCCTGTCCCTGCCCCCGGAGCACTACCACAAACTTATCGTCTGTGGCCCTTTCATCCGGCATCACGGCCTTCTTGCCGGGATACAGCACAGCCATCACACTGAAAGTGAAGAGACTGAGTATGGTGATGCTGAAAATGGTCAGGATAATGGTGATGACGATAAAGCTTGGAAAAGCACTGGAGGGTTTCCCGCCGAAATTCAACGGCCAGTCGATCACACTGGTGTAATACAGGAAGGATAACACCAGTACTACGGCCATAAACCCATAGGCAAAAGCCCACCACGTGAAAGAAGTCTTTCTTTCAAGCAGTTCAAACACATGGTGAACGGGATAAGGCGTATATACCTCATCGATGCTGACTTTTTGCTCTTTGAGCTCATGCAGGGCATCTACCAGCTGTGTTTCTTCATTGAAAACGCCTATAATATTCATATTTCCAACTGCTTAATGTGAATGATTGCGGTTTTCTTTACCATATTTGAGCACCCCCTTCACTTCACTGATGGCAATCATGGGGATATACTTGAAGAATAACAATACGCCGGCAGTGAAGATGCCCAGTGTCCCGACATAGATTCCGATCTCCACCCAGGTGGGGTGGTAGGTAGTCCAGGAAGATGGCAGATAATCTTTTGATAATGAGGTTACAATAATATTGAAACGCTCATACCACATGCCCAGGTTGATGATCAGGGAGATGATAAAGGCCCAGGTCAGGTTCCTGCGGATCTTCTTAAACCAGAACAATTGCGGGATGATGGCATTGCAAACGACCATCGCCCAGAAATGGAAGGTGTAATCCCCGGTGATGCGGTTATGGAAGAAGGTGAACATTTCGTAGGGATTGCCTGAATACCAGGCCATGAAGACTTCCGTGGCATAGGCTGTTCCCATGATCAGACTGATGAAAATCAGGATCTTGGCAATGGCGTTCAGATGGGAGTCGGTCACATAGTCATGGAATTTGTAGAGTTTGCGGATGATGATCATCAGGGTCATCACCATGGCGAAACCGGAAAAGATGGCTCCCACCACGAAGTAGGGCGGGAAGAGGGTGGCGTGCCATCCGGGGATCACCGAAGAGGCAAAGTCGGTGGAAACGATGGAGTGTACGGAAACCACCAACACGGCTGCAATACCGCCAAGCACAAAGCTCAGGGCCTCATATTTCAGCCACTGTTTCGAGGAGCCTGTCCAGCCGAAAGCAAAGAAACCGTAGACAGCTTTTTTTATTTTGGATGTGGCCCTGTCCCTGATGGTGGCAAAATCGGGCACCATCCCGAAGTACCAGAAGGAGGCGGAGATCAGCAGGTAGGCGCTGATGGCGATAAAGTCCCAGAACAGGGGCGAATTGAAGTTCACCCAGAGCGGCCCGCGGGTGTTGGGGTAGGGGATGATGAAGAAAGCCAGCCATACCCTTCCCATGTGAATGGCAGGGTAGATGGCCGCACAACCCACGGCAAATACGGTCATGGCTTCCGCAGCGCGGTTGATGGAGGTTCTCCACCTTTGTCTCAGGATCAGCAGGAAGATGGAAAAGGCCGTTCCGGCATGTCCGATCCCGATCCACCATACAAAGTTGATGATCTCCCAGCCCCAGCCAACGGAATTGTTTACGTTCCAGGTTCCGATGCCGTACCTGACCGTGATGTACATGGCCCATACTCCCCATGCCGCGGCGATCAGGCTGATCAGAAAAGCCACCTTCCACCAGGCCGGCAGCTTGCTGTCGATGGGGGTGATGATGTCGGAACTGATCTGGCCAAAGGTCTTGTCGCCTAAAACCAGGGGTCCCCGTATCGATGTCTTATACATAGGTAATGTGTTTTCTTGTTATCCTAATGGCTGTGCTGGTCTTCTGTATTGCCGGCTCTGTGGCTTACTTTGGTCAGGTAACCCACCGACGGCAGGGTGTGCAGCTCTTCCAGCAGATAATAGTTTCTTGGGTTGCGGAAAAGCTTGCTGACTTCACTCTCCGGATCGTTCAGGTCGCCGAATACGATGGCTTTCGACGGACAAGCCTGTGCACAGGCGGGTGTGATCTCTCCGTCTTTCAGCAAACGTCCTTCCTTCTTGGCTTTCAGCTTACCCTCCTGGATGCGTTGCACACAGAGCGAGCATTTCTCCACCACCCCGCGCTCCCTCACGGTTACATCGGGGTTCAGCAGCATCTTGCCCAGGGCATTCTCGGTTCCAAAGGCAAATTCAGGATTGTCGTTATACCTGAACCAGTTGAAACGTCTGACTTTGTAAGGACAGTTGTTGATGCAGTACTTGGTGCCGATGCAACGGTTGTATGCCATCTGGTTCAAACCTTCATTGCTGTGGGTGGTGGCTGCCACCGGGCAAACGTTCTCGCAGGGGGCATGGTCGCAGTGCTGACACATCAGGGGCTGGAAAAGCACCTCGGGATTTTCTTCATCGCCCGAATAATACCTGTCGACCCGGATCCAGTGCATCAGGCGTTTTTTACCCACTTCCTCCTTTCCGATCACCGGAATGTTGTTCTCGGCCTGGCATCCGACCACGCAACTGCTGCAACCGGTGCAGGCATTGAAGTCGATGGCCATCCCCCAGTGATGGACCGGAAATTCCTGTTCCGGGTAAAGGGTTACATGATGCTTTTCAATTTTTTCATGCATCTCATTGCCAGCAGCAGGATCCTTTGAGTAGGCATCCAGGGTGGTTTCCCGGATGATCGGACGCCCCTCCATGCTGTGGTGCATCTGGGTTTGCGCGAATACATGCGTTCCTGCTTCCTTTGCAAGCATTACATTATCAAGGGAATAGCTGAAACAGTCTCCGGTCAGGCTTACCAATGGCCAGGCATTCTTTCCCACGCCGCTGCCGGCTTTGCCCGCTTCAGTCCGTCCGAAGCCCAGGGCAATGCCCACGGTGGATGCGGCCTGTCCGGGTTGAAGCAATACCGGCAGTACCAGTTTGTCGCCGATCTTGAGTAAATCTCCCTGTGTGACATTGAGCGCCTTGGCGGTTGCTGGTGAAAGTGCGGCGTAGTTATCCCAGCAAACTTTGGAAACCGGATCGGGAAGCTCCAGCAACCAGGGATTGTTGGTCTGGCGTCCGTCACCCAGACCGATGCTTTCATATAGCGCAACTTCATATCCTTTGCCATCTGCCGGTATATTGCTGCCGGCTCTGGCCATGGTTTCCTCCGAAAGGCTGAAGGTTGGTTCGGCCGCGGGTAGCGTGAAGACTCCCTCCTGCAGGCTGTTTACCCAAAAGGATTCAAAGCTCTGGAAACGTTCCTGGCGGGGGTAACAATGCTTTTCCCAATGGCTGCGGATGAAAGCCTGTGCGTCTGAGGTATCGCCGCTCCACTTCAGCAGGCTTTCAAGGAAACTGCGGGTATTGAACAAGCGGGGGATCAGCGGCTGGGCCAGGGAATAGAGGTTCTCTTTCGGGTGATGATCTCCCCAGGCTTCCAGGTAATGATCGTCGGGACAAAGATGGCTGCATCCGGCCGTCGTTTCATTGGAGTATGGGGAGCTTGAAAGACTGAAATTCAGTTTCTTCAGGGCAGTGAGGAATCGTTCCCCTTCAAAGTGGTCATATACGGGATTTACCTGGTATAGGATCAGTCCGGTGGTATCTCCTGATTCAATATCCCGCAGCAGTTTGCCGACAGCCGCATCATCACCCCTGCCGGTGAGGAGCTGATCGCCGAAGGTGAGGGTGGATCCGTAATTGCCAAGCAGGTGATTGATGCCTGCCACCAGGATCTGGATTTCAGGACTGTTGCTGCCTGAAACCACCAGCGACTGACCCCTGTGCCGCAAGAGGGCTTCTCCGATTTCCGCGGGATTGATGCGGTGCGAATGATCGGCAGGATTTCCATATTCAGTGAGAAGGTAATTGTAGAGGGCCTTGAGGAAACCGCCTTCTTCAGAGGGCTTGAGGGGGATCCTCACATCGGCGTTGGACCCTGTGAGGCTGAGGCAGCTTTCCACCTGGTAATGCAAAGCCATTTCCGGCTTATTCCCACTCATGCGTCTGGCCGTGGCATACTGACGGCTGTATTCAACGGGCGACAGCCAGTTACCAAGGAAATCGCAGTTCACGCCTACAATGACCTTCGCTTTATCAAAATGACAGGAGGGGATACCGTCCTGTCCGAAGGCTACTTTGTGGGCAAGTCTGATCCCCGAGAACGACAGGGCATCATAAGTAATATGGTATAGTCCGGGATGCCTTGTTTTCAGGCTTTCAATGGCGGCCAGTATGCCGGGACTGATAATGGTAGCGGTCAGCAGGGCTGTCTTTTTACCCTGGGCGGCGGCTTGTTCCAGTCTGGCCGTAATATCCCGGTCAAGATCGTCCATGCTGCAGTCCTTGCCGTTTATCCGGGCTGCTTTCAGCCGGGTGGCCTGGTCGTACAGGGAATACAGGGAAGCCTGAAGCCTGGCCGTGGTGCCGCCCTGCATCACCGGACATTTGTCGTTGCCCTCGATCTTGACGGGCCTGCCGTCGCGTACTTTCACCACCAGGTTCCCCAAGTCCCTTCCGTCAAAAAAGCTGGTGGCATAATACTCAGATTCGCCGGGATTCACGTCTTCCGGTTTTACCAGGTAGGGAATGGCCTTGTTCACCGGATTCTTGCAACTGCTGACCACCGCCGCCGTGGCCACACCAAAACCGCAGAACTTCAGGAAGTCCCTGCGGCCCGGTCTGATCTGGTCTCCTCCTTTCTCCAGAAAATCGATGATCTCCTGCTTGGCGAGTACTTCATGCTCCTGCCCGGCCCGGGCTTTCCCTGGCTCCTGCTTCCTTTCTTCCAGACTTTTCCAGTATTTCTTCATGGGATGAGGTCGTTGAGTGATTGATTAATAATGGCAGCGCATACAATCCAGTCCTCCGGTGGTTTCTGCCGTGGGCTGTTTCACCTTGCCGCTTTTGACCAGTTCGAGCAGCTTCTTGTTTTTATGATAGTACGCGTTCTGGTCGAAGGCAATGTTTGTCTGGCGGTGACAATTGATACACCATCCCATCGACAGGTCCGCATGCTGCCGCATGATCTCCATGCTTTCCACCGGACCGTGGCAGGTCTGGCAGGCCACCTTTCCGACCGCCACATGCTGGGCATGGTTGAAATATGCATGTTCCGGCAGGTTGTGTATCCTGACCCATTCCACCGGCCGCTTTTCCTGGTAAGCCGCAAGGATCTTGTTAATTTCAAATTTTCCTGAATGCCTGCCGTTCCGCACGATATTATGACAGTTCATGCATAAGGCCACTGAAGGTAACCCGGCCGATTTTCCGTGCATGGCCCCGCTGTGGCAGTACTGGCAATCGATCTTGTTTTCCCCGGCATGGACCAGGTGGGAGAATTTGATGGGTTGATCCGGGGCGTAATGCTGCGTGCGGCTCAGTTCCTGTCCTTCCACAACAGCCATCTGGACGTGTACGGCCAAACCCGTGATCAGTACCAGCACATGAATGATGCGGTACTTCAGGAATCGCGTCTTGATCAGGTCGATCAGTGCCAGGGCCATCAGCAGTCCAAAGGTGAAGAAGATGATCAGGCGAATGGGAAAGGGCTTGTGGGCGGCCAGGCCTTTGCTGTGCACCCAATTCAGGTATGTCCTCAGCTTTTTCGCTTCTTCTTCATTGATTTGCAGATTTTTGTGGGAGGTCTCCATTTTTTCCGAGGATGGAGCCTCGAACGCCTTCCGCAGATTCTCATCCTTCTTTGTCTGGATCCAGACGGCAAGGTCATACGCTGAAGGGTTCCAGTTCATGGCCTCCGATGAGATGGTGCTGTGACATCCTTCGCAATTCAGCTTTCCCGCCTCGAAGGAGGCCAGCCCGTAAAACAAACGCTCCCCGATCAGGAGATCCGGTTGAAGGTCTGCATCAGTTTTGTGTACGGGGGTTTGGTTCCTGGCCACGAAGGTCTTTTTTTCCGCCTGCACATTTGCCTGGCTAAAGACCTGAAGAAGCAGCATGAACAACAAAGCCGTAAGCGCAGGGAATCCCTTTCTACGACGGTATAAGTGATTCATATTCTGTTGTGTAAAATTATTTCGATAGATCGATATGTGTTTAAGAACGGGCAAATATAAAAGCTAATTTAGAACATAAACCGACACCGCCAAGAAATTTTGGTAAGCGAATGCCTGATTAGGGATAATTTATAAATTTTCTAAACAACCAGGATGGCTGATATTATCTTGACCTTGAACGTTAAACTGGTACTTTGCCTTTTATACTCATACTTGACGGATTTGCGAGTGCACAGCTGTTTATACCGACACATAGTGGGTCTTCAGTAAAAGGTCTTCAGAGCGGTGTACGGTATTACTGGTTCTACGCACCACTGTTTCACACTGCTGTCAAGAACCTTTAAGTTTGAGTAATGCCGTACACCGCTGGAATGTATATTTTTCGCAATCCCATGCCGTGTCGGTATACACCTGGAATTTGTTCCTTGTTTCTTAACCTATTATTTCCCGGGCCTTGGATGTTGTGAAGGAAAACCTCACGTATGGGTCTGCGGGGGAGCGCGGCGTTGACGAACCGCTATACCCGGAAAGGGAAGGAGGTGATTACTTCTGGACAATAACCTTTCCGGACTGGTGAAGTGTATCACCTTCAAGGATATAATAATAAATACCGGCAGGGACCATGCCGTCATTTGTATCCCAGACAACGCTAACTGCGTCATTTACCGAAGGGAATATTGTTTTTTCAAATATCCTTTGACCACAGGAATTACAGATAATGAACCTTGAAATGGCATTACACGATTGACTAAATCTGAAAATAATAGCAGATTTGCCGGGATTTGGCGTTATGGTGACAGCTTGTGAATGATGGATTGAGTCAGGAATACAGATGACATTATTGAATGATACGATTGTCACTCCGCTGCCTGAAATAACAATGCGCCCGTCAGATGATGTCCGCATCACTCCTCCTGATTTGATCATGGCGGGCAAAGACTGGCAATCGTCAAAGTATGTCCAGTTATTGTTTTTGAATGCACCTATTCCCTGATGTGCTGTAGATACCCACAAACTACTGTCAGGTGCCATGGTAATGTACTCAATGAGATCTTCCTGAAGTCCGGAATTATTGGCAGAGTATACTGCCCAGTTGGTGCCGTCAAAATGCACAAGTCCTGAGGAATCTGTTCCGATCCAATAATGATTCAGGTGGTCGATACAGATGTCAGCTATCCTGTTTGATGGAAGGCCTGAATTTGAAGAATTATAAATAGAATATGGGCCGTAATTGCATTGAACCAGACCGGCTGTTGCTGTTGCTACCCAAAATGTGGTATTGTTTTCAGGTAAAATTCTTCTTATACTACAGCTTGGATTTGGAAGCTGCAGCATGTTGCTGAAAATATTGGTTGTTTTAAGTTGTACACTGCCATTTTTGAATCCGATAAGCAGCCGGTTGTTTTTATCTACAGCCATTGCAGTGATAGAGTCGGAGCTGATCGAGCTGTTTTGGGTATTGAAATTCTGCCAGTTCCCGGCTTGCCGAACCCAAAGGCCCTGATTTCCTGTACCCAGGTAAAGGTTTGAACTACCGTCGACAGCAATGGAAGTAGTTGATGCTCCGCTGATCGGAGAGTTAAGTGGGGTAATGTTTTCCCAGACGGTGTCGTTGTAACTTACTGCAAATGATTCATGTACCTTATGAAGGTTCGTTGCAAACCATACTTTCCCCTGTGTATCATCAAATGCAATATCAAATACCCTGTTACTGATAAGATCAGGAGCCAGGGTATAGTTCGTTATATTCAACCCGGAAATCCGGTCCACCCCGTCAAACCTCATACCTGTTAAAATTTCCCCGTTCTTTCTGACCAGGTGAATGATAATGTCTGGACCGGTCAGCAATGGGTTGGCAGGGTGTGGGAAGCAGGAAGTTCCATCGAAAAGGATCAGCCCTGACCGGGCACTGATCCATGCAGTATTATTTGCTTCCATACTCAGGTAATAACCATAGGTTCCCGGAGAAGAAAAAGTAGTCCGGAGTGTCCAGTTTATCCCGTCATAACTATATAAACGACTACTTGTCAGTACCCATAATATTCCTGAATCATCAATAGCGATGGATTGTGGATAAATTGGAA
Source organism: Bacteroidota bacterium (assembly GCA_022709385.1). Taxonomy (GTDB): domain Bacteria; phylum Bacteroidota; class Bacteroidia; order Bacteroidales; family CAIXZF01; genus JAKLIX01. Next base: position 26,713 of record JAKLIX010000025.1, read on the forward strand.
GCGGAAAAGCGAAGGTGTTGTAATGTGTCCAATCAGTACCATCAAATTTATATATCCCGTCAAAGTCCGGAAGTGCCCATACAGTACCTGCGGTATCAACCTCTATATCCTTTATCCATCCTGAGGGCTGAGCAATGAGATTTCCCGTAAGATAACTCCATCCTCCCGCGTCTATTTTTAAAACTTTGCCATCAAATAAACCCGCATAAAGCGCATGGGTGTGGTTTGAATAATGCAGTGCTGTAATACTTGATACTAATATTGAATTCTGGGGGGTGTATTTGATCCAGTTATTTCCCTGCCAGTGTATCAAACCACAGTAGGTTCCAATCCATATACCACCTGCAGAATCTTTTGCCAATCCGTGGATCTGAATCTCATCGAATCCTGAGTTTTGCCGGTTATAAAAGTATTGCAGGCCGTTTATAGTATTTAAACAACATAAACCTCCATATTCGCTGGCAATTAAAACAGCAGTATCAAGATCAAGAAAGCATGTCAGATTATGGTAATAGGGTGGAAATGTGCTTATCTGGTTTATGCTTTGCGGATATAGCGGATACTGACTAATAATAGAGTATGCAATAATTAAGATTTGTATTGATTTCATCTGCTCATATTTTTTACACAATGGTCAGATGGAATATCCGTATATGATCATCTTCAGTTTGTATGAACGATAGTCCTTATGGAAATTTCATCTGTTAATAATTTTGATTTCAATTGTCTGATAGAATACCCATGTATTTATTACTCAACATTGCCAGGTTTGAGAATGCAAAGCTGATTACTATACTGAATCTTAGCGAAAATGCGAAGCAATTTTCGGTTATGCCGACACAGAATGGTTTTCCGAAAATATGGACTACAGCGGTGTACGGCATTACTCATACTAAACAGCTTTGCTGATGCAAACCTGTCAAGTATGAGTGAAGATTCTTTATACCGATGACTTTGGATGCACATTTTTCGCATTCCTGTATTCTTTCAGTATATACGGAAACATTTGCCTTCGGACTGGTAAATAGTATTAAAAACTAATCCATTTCGATGATAAAAGTATCTCCCCAATCATACCAATGTTCCTCAACATATTTATAACAACATTCTGTATTATATTGATCGAAGAATTTAACCTCAATTTTCACTGTTCCCGGGGGACCAATAAATCCAACTTCACAATTGGTGGCATCAATCCAATAGGTTGTTGTCTGAGAATACTGTCCATAATAATAGCCGTCACATTTTTTTCCGTAAGCATCTATAAATGTAATAATAATTTCCAGATTAAAGGGATCTGAACAATCGGTGGTGCACACCTCAGGTATTTTTACACCAATATTTTGTACTTGTGAAGATGCAGTAAAGCAATTCAACGTTAATAGGATGATTAATAAGCTGATAAGATTGATTTTTGTTTTCATACTCCTGGGTCTTTATTGGTTTGATATGGAATTGAATATTAGAACTGACGAAATTATATGCTCCCTCTCAAAAAATTTACAATTGCAAAGCTTCCAAGAACCAGTATAAATCATATAAAGCGATGATGTTACAGGCTTCATTGCTACTCAATTGGTCAAAGCAGGATTTGTCGGGAAGTGAAGGCCGGGCAGGTTTGGGATATAAGCCCGGATTCTGTGGTTATAGTTGTTTAGAGATGTACCAGAGCAACAAGATTTCTGCTTTGGGCACATAAATTTATAACATAAAAAGTAAAATGTCCCACTTATGTTGAAAAATAATTTTAATCCCTCCACATTCGTATCCGTGGCCCGGTCATATTGAATTGAGGGATTTATACTCATACTTGACAGGTTTGCGAATGCAAAGCTGTTTAGTATGAGTAATGCCGTACACCGCTGGAATGTTTATTTTTCGCAATCCCATTCCGTGTCGGTATACTTGTTTCTTAATCGACCATTACCCAGGTACGGAACGATGCTTCGACTGCGCTCAGCATGACTACTCATAAGACCTTAGTCCTTAAAAAATTAACTCAACTTCTAAACCAATAAACTCCTAAACCGGTCTCCGGCCGGGAAGGACACGATAAATCGTGTCTCTACTAAATTCAAACAACCCAACTTCTAAACCAATAAACCCCTAAACCAGCATCCATCCGGGAACTGTTTCCGTATGAAACGATGCTTCGACTTCGATTAGAATGAGAAACCCGGAACAATGCTTCTCCACGCCCGGCCTTTAAAACCACGGATCCGCCGCGGCGGACACGGAGTTATGCACGGAGTAGCCAAAAATGATTACTTTTCATGCATATTGAGTTTAGAAGTGAAGTAAGTAAAGAAATGAATTCCAACCTTTTAACTTCACTTCAATTTTTTGCCTTCATTTTTCTCACTTCTTTCAAATACTCAACGTCTAAACCAATAAACACCTATACTGTAAACTAGAATTAATTGAACCACATAGGACACATAGGGTAAACATCTATGTGATCTATGTTCCTATGTGTTGAACAATAAGGAAATTAATACGCTCAGTCGAAAACAATGCTTCGACTCCGCTCAGCATGACAGCTAAACTCAACTTCTAAACCAACAAACCCCTAAACCGGCTTCCAGCCGGGAAACGGATCCCGGTGCGAAACGATGCTTCGGCTCCGCTTCAGCATTCACTTCTGCACCACCACCTTTCCGGATTGCCGGATGTTTTCCCCGATAAGTGTATAAAAATAAATACCTGCAGGGACAGGGTTTTCATCTGTATCCCACATCACAGTCACCTCACCGCCGATTCCTGATAAAACCGGACGGCTGAAAACCTGCTGCCCGCATGTGTTGTAGATACTGAACTTACAGGATGTAACAGCAGGAGAAAGGAAACTGAACTGTATTGTTCCTGAACCGGGGTTGGGAAACGGATTTGTCATCGTGGGTTTGGATATAACCGGCTGGTTTGTGGTGAGATAATCGAAGGAGATTATGTTTAGTCCGTCTGAAGCCAGGCATATTTTCCCGTTCGGAAAGGTTTTCATCCTGTGATTGCCTATCAGCGGCACATTGCATTGCAAATTTGTCCAGGTGGACCCATCGAATATGGATACACCTTCATAGGAACTGCTTGCATAACCCATCCAAACCGTACTATCCGGTGCTACAGTAATAGAAATCAGGTTGTTGTAAAATAAACCTGAATTCGATGAATTAAAAGTTGTCCAGTTCTGGCCGTCGTAAAGGCCCAAACCTGCATTGGTCGCTATCCAGCAACGGTTCAGGTGATCCACGGTTAAATCTTTGACGGTATTTGAAGGTATTCCTGAGTTGGTTGTGTTGAAAACATTAAACCCGCTGTAGTTACAGTAGATCAGCCCGGAGGAATCTGTTGATGCCCAGAACGCTGAAGCGTTGACCGGTACAATATGGTTGATGACGGAACTGACAAGAGGATTATTAAGAAGGGTATAAAAGTTTCCATTTACAAAATATTGGATTTGACCCTTAGCGTTTCCGACCAATAAGCGGTTAAGGGAGTCCATGGCAAGGGACGAAATGCTTCCCGGGAAAAGGTTGCTGTTGGATGATGTGAAATTTGTCCATGTGTTACCCTGTTTCATCCAGATACCATCATAGATTGTTCCGAGATACACAGTTGAATTACTGTCAACAGCAACAGCACTGGTAGTTATCTGGGCAATGGGGGTATTGGTATTGTTGAAATGTTCCCAGACAGTACCATCGAAACTCAGGAGAAAGGTGGGTTTATCCGCACCTCCGGTTGCAAACCAGACCTTTGCTTGCACCTTGTCGTAAGCAATATCTTTAAAAACAGATGCGTCAAACTCAGGAGTCAGAGGGAAATGCGTAACATTCATTCCATCAGCATAATCAACGCCATAATACCTCATGCCTGTCCACAGCTTCTGATCTTTACCTTTCAGGTGATACCGTAAACGGATGTCCGTCAGTACTGAATTAACCGGATGATAGCTGAAGGTTATACCATTGAAAACATACAGGCCCTGGTAGCCACTCACCCATTTTGTGTTATTTTCCTCAATACTGATATGATGCATGTTGGTAGGACAACCAGGGTGATTTGTCCAGGAAGTGCCATTAAAGCTTAAAAACTTAATGATTAATGCAAGCCATACGATACCGGCCGAGTCAACAGCTACATCAAATACACGACTGTTGACCAGACTGTTGCTTTGATTGTAATGTTGCCAATTCAGGCCGTCAAACATATAAATACCTGTGCCAAATTGGCAAGCCGCCCATATATTCCCGTTCAGGTCAATCTCTACATCATGCACTCTGGCAGCGGGCATCGTCCCATTCAGGCCAAATACAAAGCTCCAGCCGGATGAATCAATTTTTATGACACCTCCGCTCACCAAACCCAGGAACAATGCATTGAGCGGTTCACAATACCGTATGGCAGAAACACCCGAATGCAGGATGGAGTTTTGTGGTGTAAAGACTGTCCAGTTATTTCCCTGCCATTTAACTAGTCCGCAGTTGGTCCCTATCCAGATTGATCCGTCCTGGCATTTTTCAAGAGCAAGGATGCCATTCCCCACTAAACCCGAATTACATTGATTAAAATAGCTTACCTGAAGGTTTGTTTTATTTATGCATGATATCCCGCCGGATGATGAACCAACAAGAATGGCAGTGTCAAGGTCGAGCATACTGTGAATTCCATCATCATATTTGGGAAAGCATTGCCACTGAAGAATTGCTTGAGCCGACAGAATATTGGGTAAGGCAAAAATGATTATAAAAAACAAGCTTTTCTTTTTCATGTTTATTTGCTTCAATAAGGATGCAATTTGCGAGAGACCGGTGCATCCTTTATTTTTACCTCTGGTGGTATGCTTTATTCACAGTTTTCAAGTTCGATATAAAATGGAGGGTTTCCCGACCAATCATACAAGTTACTATCTAATATACCCTCACAGCATTTGTGACCTTGTGAATCTTTTGTCCATATATATATCCATATTGGTGCGGGTAAGCTTGCATTACAGTCGTCAAGAAAAAAGCAGTAGGTCGTTTTTGTGACAAAATCAAAACATTCACTTTCAATCACACAATCTTCTTCCTGACCATCATCAATTATTATTGTGAAGCAGATCGTGATTTGATCTTCACATTGTGATTGGCATGTTTCGTCAATGTAGACACAGACTTTATGAGGAGTCTGTGCACTTGATATCATTGAAGCACACAGTAATACAATTGTTAATGCCAGTGTATATATTCTATTTTTTTTCATTTGTGCAAAGGTTTAAGGTTATATCGCCATTTCATTCACATATAAAAACAAAATTTACTAAAGAACATTCATGCTTTATTTTATTGAGGCTATGGAGGATATAACTTTTCAACAAGGAGTAAGCGTTTGTTACTCTCTCTCTCTCTCTCTCTCTCTCTCTCTCTACGGGTATAGGCACTATAGAAGTACCTTCTGCCTGTAAGGCTCGGTAAATCTGATAAATCAATGCTTTTTTGGTCTGCATTGTTTTTCAATTGTGAGAAGCAGGAAAAATTATCCGGTAAGGTACACCGGGCAGGTTCAAGGCAACAGCCACGATTTCACCGGTGCGAGCAATTCGGGAATGACAAGTCCTGAGGTATCCTGTTTCTGTTTTGCGTGCATAAATATACAACATAAAATAGTAAAATATCCCAATGGTGTTAAAAAACACCGGGTAACATTTTGTTTTCCTAAAGGAAGCTGAATGAGGCAGATATGGGGTCATTCCGGTCCGCACCCATTGAAAAAAGGTGACTGCAATTGGTCGAATGCTTTGTGGGAAGCCTGGTATATTTCTCCACGCCCGGCCTTTATAACCACGGAGTTACACGAAGTTATGCACGGAGTGGCTGGAGCGTGGATTATAATTGGACCCTTGAATTTGAATCTTTTATTCACTTGAATTGAATCTTGGTTTTGTGATCTGGCACTTTATCTTTTAAACCTGGAATTTGTCACTTATTTCCTGTCCTATTCTTTCCTGGGCCTTGGGTATTGATATATTGATAATTGATGCTTCGACTTCGCTTCTTCAGGACACGATAAATCGTGTCCCTACTGCACAACTTCTAAACCAATAAACCCCTAAACTGCATATTAGAATTAATTGAACCACATAGGACACATAGGGTAATTACCTATGTGATCTATGTGCCTATGTTTTGAAAATAAAGAGAATAAGCACGGTCAACATGCCGGCTAAAGTTCTTAGCTACTATACCGAAAGAACACAGGAATGCGAAAAATGTGCATCCAAAGTCATCAGTATAAAGAATCTAAGCGAAAATTGCTTCGCATTTTCACTAAGATTCAGTATACAGGACCCAGACTTACCTCACTACCACCACTTTTACCCTGCCGGCGGATCTGTTGTTTTTAATGAGAACTCCGGTGTAAACCCCCTCGGCAAGGTCGTTAACCGGTTCCCTGAGGATGGATTGCCAGGGGGCTATCCGGTATTTTTTGACCTGCTGCCCTGTGAGATTATAAAGGCTGAACTCCATTTCACCGGCATCAAAAGGTCCATTGATGTCAAGAGTAAGCATATCATGGACAGGGTTTGGACTGACGGTAAGATGAAATTGTTCTTTATATACATCTTCTGTATGCATCCATGGAATAGTATCACATTCCGATCCCGCTATCCGGCCAAGACGGAAATGCGGGAAGTTTGGGATAAATGTAGAATACCTGCTAAGACAGACAGCATTAAGTTGAAAATCACAAGTACTTCCGTATAAATCCGGATGATTGACCACGGACATGCACAAATTATTGTGAGAATGCTGGAAATAGATTTTCCCGTCAGGTGCAAGAATACAAGAGGAAAAATGGTCGGTGTTTGGCAAATAATGTATGATATGCTTGGTGGCTTCTATGTTTTGCGCTTCAAGGTCATATTGTTGCAATTCCCTTCCCTTGGTGACATAAAGATACCTTGAATCGGGAGAAACAGCCTTGCCTGCAATTCCTGAGTTACTACCGCAATAGAATTCCTGGTATTTGATAAGATTGCCATAGCAGCGGTCGAAATGTAGTATTTCCATTAGTTCATTTTGTGACACATAGGTTGCTGAAGATTTAATTATCTTCGTTCCATTAGTGGAAAATACGAAACTTCCATTTACTAAATTTTCTCTGACTCTTGTTTCACTGAATTTTTTTAGCTGCCATAGGTTTATTCCCTGTGGCGACAGCAATAAAATATAGTACCAGTCATAGAATTGTCTTTGTGCGATAATCCACCAGTCGCGTCCGTTGGCATGCCTGCAGGCGCTGAGTAATCCCATATCCAGTGAATCCACGATAACAGGAAAGTTCTTTTCGGTAACATCACCCAAACCTCCGTCCAAAGTCATATCCACTGTTGTTGCTAAGAGTTCGCTGATACCGCAATTAAAATCTTCACACCATTTTTCATGGATAATGACATACCGTTCTGGTGAACCGGGATACGGAAGCGCAATTGCTCCGTACGGTATCCTATAACCAAATTCATCCCAGTAGTTGTAAGCAAAACCATAGTTCAGCGAATCACCATGAGGCATTTTGACTCTGTTGTGGTTAGCCACCTGTTTTCCATTGGTGTAAAACAGTAAGTCTCCTTCCGGGCTGCACATACTGGCATTCGTAAAGACGAAATCAACTTCCTGGTCGGGGTAAGAAACGGTCATGGGGGAGGTGTTAAAGTCGAAGATAATTCCTCCGTGCGTGGGGCCGTCATCATAGCCGAAGTTCCAGATATAATCCCTGCGGGCATCGGGGTAATACTGGCCCCGCAGCTGCAGGGCCAGTATCATCATGAAAAAGACAACAGTTGATCTCATCAATGTGGCAGGAATACGAGTTTACCGATTTGCTTTTCAAAGGTAGGGCTTTTTATCCGCACTGTGTATAAACCCGCTGAAATATTGCTGATATCCAGGCTTGTACTTCCGCCTTCAAGGTTGAGTGTGTATTGTCTGCAGGTTTGTCCTGTTGTATTTATGAGCAGGAACTCCACATTGGATGCGGATGGGAGATCCCAGGTCAGACTTAGATGACCGGTTGCTGGATTGGGATAATAACTGAAACTGATTTCTGAGTTACTGACCGGTGCTGGCTGCAGCTTGTTTTTGATGATGCCTTCAGTAAGGCAGGATTCCATGTCATTGAAAAGGGTGTCATAATAAGCTGAAAGAAGCGATCTTGCCAGATAAACCGCTGGTCCTCCCGACACCGGACATTGCGCTGCAATCAGCCACAAATTATCCATTTGCTGAGTGTCGAATCCAAGGATACCTTTTGCTATGGTGTTCAGGTAGATGTCGTTGACGGTTTTCTCATTCAGCATAATCAGCGTACTGGCTTCCAAAGCATTGTTGATCCCCAGTGCAACATCCGCCATCTGGCTTCTTTCCTGTATCAGCAGATTTCTCCATTCGTTCAATTCCGAAGTCAGCAATTTGACTGAAGCCATTATGGTAATTCGCAGATCCAGCAAATCTTGTAATTCTGCCGGATCACTTGTCTCCATGATAAGTCCGCTGATCTGTCTTAATGTGTCATTGTGCGGTTCCAAGCTTTGTTTTAAGTCTTTGATAATCAACAACAGATCAGACAAGGATGCTTCCGTACTTCTGATAAAAACGGAAAGGTCCTGATAATCCCTGGCCGGCGTATTGATGATAGAATCCATAAAGCTTGTGAAAACAGGCTGGTTTACCTGAAGCACGGGGTAGTCAGATAATTTCTGGTAAAGGTTACGCGAGGTTACCCAACGGATCTCCTCCAGGTAGTTCTCAAAGGGTAGTTCGTTCATTGCTACGCAACTGTCATAGGATGAAAGGACGGAGTCCATGGCAATATCAAGTTCTTCAACGGACTCAAAGGACAGGCATAACTCCTCAATCTCTGAACAATCCCAGGGATTCTGTTGGGAAATATCAAACCAATATAGAGGAGAAAAGTTTGGGTTTGGCCAATAAGGATAACTCTGAGGTGTACGGTACAATGAGTTAATATATAGCGCTGAATTATCATGCCGGGCACCTTCAAGCAAACAAGCCTGGTACCATACATTCCCTTTATCAATCTGATGGCCGGTTATGGCCTGGTCTCCATAATGCAGGCCATTGCTGTGCGTCAGGAACATATTCCCCCTGAAATTGGTGCCGGTACAATAGCCGTCGAATTTCACTCCTTCGAAGGTGTTGTGCAACAGGTTGCAGGATAAGGTCGAGTTCTTTGTTGTTTCGACATGGATGCCGATATCATTCCCATACTCTGGATCTGTCCCGTAAATAATGTTGCAATTGATCGTATGAGCCCTGCAATCTTCAACATAGATACCCTTCTGGACAGCATTTGGGTCGTTCAGTTCAATGTAATTGTTCACGATCATGGTTTCCTTTGTTTCCCGGCAAATGATACCGAAGTTTGACGCATCGTTAACATACAGTTCATTGTTGTAAATCGAACAGAACTGGTCGGGGAGGTTCCCGCTCTCATTCAGTTCGATACAAGCGGGAACCACTCCGGCCGGTAATCCTCCTGGATTTGAGACAGAAATGTAATTATTTCCGATAAAGGTATAATCAACCGGATCGTTCTGGTACATGTTCACCCCGTGGTCGTTACAGAAAATGGTGTTGTTGTCAACACTTGTGTACCGGTCTATCCCGTTTTCCACGTGGATACCGACGCTCATGTCGGTCATATGGACATCCTTCACGATGGCATCATTGTTTCTGATATACACACCGTAACTGCAATTGTCGAATTCCGGGTTGTTCGGATCGTCATTGCCATACATTTCCAATATTCCCTGGAAAGCGAATACAGTATTACTTGATGAAAAAATAGCACAACCATCTGCAATAGATGTAGGTGTCATGCTGATGTTAGATGTTATGTCACTGAAAAAGAAAGTATTGGGTTCAATGATCACCTGGTCGATATCTATACAATGAACTCCGTTATGGAGATGGTGAAAGGAGTTGACCATTCCGTTGGTAAAAGTAATGTTGCTCTCAACTATCAGTAAACCAGCAAATCCTATATCTCCTGCAAAGGGAGGAAGCATGTTGTTGTCAGAGTAGAATTCATTATCAACAATTGAGTAACTGTATGGATTTTCCTGAATTGTCAGTCCAGAATTATTATTCAGAAAAATATTGTCCTCAATTTCAAGATTATTTGTGTTCGTTGACATATTCATGCTGTGTACTCCGAGGCATCCATCCTGGATGGTACAGTTTTTCATGATCATTGATTCATTATATCCTACATTCATAATGACATCCCACATTTCATCACATCCGTGAACATGAACATTATTCAATTCCAGGGTAGATCCATCCATAACCGCTATGTGTGCCTGTGGCAGGAGAATCAATTCGGTAATGTTTGAAAAGTCATAGGTTTGATCAAGATTGAAGAAGCCGTTCACAACGACGGTTGGTTCAGGAGGAGGGGTGGTGACCTGACTGGCGTACTTTTGATTGATAAGAAATACTTCCTTGTCAGAGCAACAATCTATTACTGTTATCTCTATTGATTCTGTAAGGTAATTGTTTCCGTCAAAGACCGTAAGATAGTAATAGCCGGCCTGATTCAGACTGGTGATCGGAACATCTACAGTCTGCTGCTGAGAACCATTCCAGCCCGGTCCACTCCATGTGTAGGAAACATATCCTGAGGCGGCATCAAGATGCAGTGTGGAATTAAGGCAAACCATGGATTCGCGGACAATGATCAGGGTGTTTTCGTTATTGGTTACGGATACATCAAAGTAGAAAGTGTCAATGCTTGCGAGCAGGGTATCCCAGACTATCAAACGGTATTGTCCGTCATAGGAGGTATCTGCGCTGCTGATGATGTTGAACTGATCGTCTGAGTAAAAGTTGTTCGGGCCTGTCCAATCAAAGACATGGCCCTTGAGGTAGTAGAATCCGAGCGTTTCGCCCTCTTCAACCGGAGAGTTGTAATACGGTGATTCTGTTCCGGGAAGCGGTAAACAATTGTTCTGTGAATGAGCCGCAAAGCATGGCAACAATAACAAAGATGTTAAGAGGCAAGGTAATTTCTTCATTGTGTTAATATTATTTTAATGAATTGAAATGATTAAGGAGATGAATATTGATGTAACAACCCGGGAATTATCCCTGTGTTTAAGCGTGCGTCGCTTTCCGTGAATGGATCGCAACCGAAGGTAGTAAAGGTCAGGGGATCTAATTCTCTCTCTCTCTCTCTTTCTCTCTCTCTCTCTCTCTCTCTCTCTCTCTCTCTCTCTCTCTCTCTCTCTACGGGAATAGGCAATACAAGGAAATTATCAGCATGAAATGCTTGATAAATAATGAAAATCGATGATGTTACAGACTTCATTGCTACTCAATTGTTCAAAGCAAGATTTGTTGGGAAGTGATGTCCGGGCAGGTTTGGGGTGTTAGTCCGGATTCTGTGGTTTAGCTATGAAGAGATGTTACCAGAGCAACAAGATTTCTGCTTTGGGCACATAAATTTATAACATAAAAAGTAAAATGTCCCACTTATGTTGATAAATAATTTAAATCCCCCATATTCGTATCCGTGGCATGGTTATGTTGAAGTGAGGGATTTACTTGTTTCTTAATCGATCATTACCAAGATACGAAACGATGCTTCGACTCCGCTTCTAAATGACGTCACAACTCATTAAACCTTAAACTTTGAGTCCCCTCCGAAAAGGGGGTTAATTGATTAGCTAAATAGTACAAATTGATTTCGATAACACACAGTGGTGAATAAATCAGTCCACTTTTCTCTGCAGATATTTATTTTGGAGCGGTAAA
>JAKLIX010000026.1 GCA_022709385.1 Bacteroidota bacterium
TTCGGACAAACATGCCCGTAAAAATACTCTCTTTACCCGGGACACCCAAACCGGTGTCCCGAAATTCATAAATTACTGTTTATGAATATGTTGAAAATCAGTGCCTAAAAAAGTGTCGAAGTCAGGAGATGATGGTGTTCACCTGGGATGGCAAAGAGAAAAGCCTTGATCTCAGCCGCTTTCCGAAAGGCGTGTACTTCCTGAAAGTGGATACCGGCCAGGGTAGCCTTATCAAAAAACTGGTCGTTCTCTGATACGATTCCTTTTCAGATCAACAGCTTCCTGACCCTTGCACAGCGGGAGAGAAAACGTCCACATCTGACACCGTAAACACAGCCTTCGCATACCAATAAGCGTTCAGTTTAACTTTATAACTTTTCAGTTGTTTATACTAATTATTTGCAGTTAATTTTCTGAATTTTGAGCATCTCAAGCATCATTACAGCTACAGGGCGTTACAAACCGACACAGGTAGTTGAAAACAGGCATTTTCTCGGCAGCGACTTCTATACTGCTGACGGGAACCGGGTTACCAAAGACAATGAGGAGATTATCCGGAAGTTTCAGCAAATCACCGACATCAGCGAGAGGCGGTATGCAGAAGACCGTTACGTTACATCGGATATCGGTTTTATTGCGGCAGCTGATGCAATCCAGTCGGCCGGAGCCGACAAAGAAAGTTTTGATTACATCATCGTGGCGCACAATTTCGGAGATGTACTGAAATCGAATCCCAAGTCCGATCTGGTTCCAACCCTTGCCGCACGTATCAAGCACAAGCTGGGGATCATGAATCCCTTCACGGTGGCCTATGATCTGCCCTTTGGCTGCCCGGGCTGGTTACAGGCGATGATACAGGGCGACTACTACCTGAAATCAGGGGATGCCAGGAAGGTGCTGCTTATCGGCGCCGAGACCCTTTCCAGGATTTCAGACCCCCACGATATCGACAGCATGATATACTCCGACGGAGCCGGGGCTGTTATCCTCGAAGCCGTTGAAGGATGCGGTGATTGCGGGATACTGTCGCATAAAACCCGTTCCGATACCATAGACCATGCCCATTTGCTGCGGATGGACGTATCTTACAACCCGGACTTTGCAGATGACACCCTCTTCCTGAAGATGGAGGGGAGGAAACTTTATGAGTACGCCTTAAACACCGTTCCGCCCCTGGTAAAATCCTGCATTGACAAGGCCGGGTTGTCGATCGCTGACATAAAAAAAGTCCTCATCCACCAGGCCAATGCCAAAATGGATGATGCCATCTTGTCGCGGCTGCTCAAGCTTTACGACGTCCATGACATCCCGGAGCATATCATGCCCATGACCATTTCAACTTTGGGAAACAACTCGGTGGCAACCCTTCCAATATTGCTTGACATGATACTGAAAGGAGAAATGCCGGACCATCAGTTGCATCCGGGTGACGCGGTCGTTTTTGCCTCCGTGGGCGCAGGCATGAATGTGAACGCGGCCGTTTACCGGCTTCCGGTATTAAACGCTTAGCCTACCTGATCAGCTGAAGCAGTTTGGTGCTTGTCTCTCCTTTTCCGCTGACCCGGATCATATACATCCCATCGGGGATTACACTGAGATCGAGGCGGTTAAGTCCTGAAGCAATGTCTGTGCTCAGCAGGCACTGTCCGCAAAGGTTGATCAGCTCGGCGTGCATGCCTTCTGAATTGCCCTGCCAGTCAAGGTTCAGGACACCATTGCAGGGATTGGGGTACACGGACAGCATATCCTTTTCTGTTTGCTCTTCGATCCAGGTTCCCGTGGTGGCATGGAACTTCATCACCTCAAACGCGGTAACGGTAATTCCTGCTCCTGCATAACCGGAGGGACAGAAGATTCTCAGGGTATCACCTGAATAAGCTTTCCCGCAAACTGAATTATACACATTCGACACCCCTGTGGGTTTTTTGGCATAGGCCGGGACCCAGGCATTGTTGGTAAAGCTGTACACATAGGTGGTATCGTGGTATCCGCCTCCGGCACGTTCTCCGCCCACGGTAAAGAAGTAATTCCCCACGGCTTCACCGCCCATCCTGCTGAGACCTGCGTAGGTTGTCGGGATATTGGCTGCTGCAGCCCAGGTGATCTGGGAAGCGGTGGCCCCGATGGTGCCGATATAGACGCTCTTCAGAAAAGCACCGGCATAACCCCCGGCAATGATGATCTTATTGCCGCTGATACCGATACCGAAAGCCCTTCTGCCCGATCCGGCAGGCAAAGAACTCGGAATGGTACCCCAGGTGTTGGTGGCGATCCTGTAATAATAAACATCCCGGTCGGTGCCGGTAGTGGCCCAGGGGCCTCCGATCACGAAGATGACACTGTCTCCCCAGGCAACTGCACCGTGACCGGTACGGCTGACGGGCATGGGGGCCTTGGTTACCCAGCCGCCTCCTGCAGGGTCATATTCATATACGCTGTTTGTGCCGGTACCAGTCACTGCTGCCAGGTCTCCGCCGATATAATACAGTTTCCCGTTACAGGCGATCATGTCGCCTCCCACCAGAGCCACCGGCAGTGCGGGGCCGGTGCCCCAGCTGCCTCCTCCGGTTCCGGAAGTGACATCATAGGATACAATGCTTGTAACCGGTGTTCCCGGGCAAGCCTGGGTGTAAAGGGTGTTTCCGATAATGGCCGACGGATGCTGATACCAGGTGGTGGCGGTGGCAGGAAAGGCAGCAGAAGGGTACCATTGTGCATAGTAAAAATCGAGCGTGGATAACAATTCGATCCCGCTCAGTTGCTGTGCATGGCTGCCGTTCTGATCAGCCGGGTTGAAATCATCATCCTGTGCAATGGCAGGGATGCTCCCCAGGAATAACAATCCCATAAAAATGTGTAACAGTTTTGTTCTCATGCGTTTAAGTTTTGGTTTAACAATGATTTAAAATCAGGCCCATAAAGACACTTTAAAAGTATCTATAATTATTCAGTAAGTCGCAAAAAAAAATAAAAAAATCTGTGGAGAAGAGGGGAAAGCAGTCGGAAGATAGGATTCTTCAGGAAATCAATCCCCGAAGGAGATTCCCAGTCCGCGGGCTGTACTCAGCAGGTCATCGGCAGCTTTGACGAGTTTCGGTTCCCGGATGGCTTCGGGCAGGGGCACCGCTGTGACTTCGGGATGCCTGTACGATACCATCTTCCCCCACGCTCCGGATGCGGCCATTTCAAAAGCTTTCACACCGAAGCGGGAGGCGAGGATACGGTCGTAGGCGACAGGTACGCCACCGCGCTGCAGGTGGCCGAGGACGGTGACCCGGATGCTGTGCAGGCATCCGGCCTGTTGGAGGTCGTGGGCCAGCCGGTTGGCAAGACCGCCGAGTCGGATGTGTTCGTTTCCTGCTTCATGTGTCTGGATGGCGCTTACCGAACCACCGGCAGGCCTGGCTCCCTCGGCAGCCACGATAATGGCAAAGCCCCGCCCCCCCGTGAACCGGGATTCGATGCGTTCCATCACCTTATCGAGATGGTAGGGGATTTCCGGGATCAGGCAGATCTCCGCTCCGCCGGCAACGGCAGCATGCATGGCTATCCAGCCTGCGTCCCTGCCCATGACTTCCAGGATAAAAACCCTGTTGTGGCTTGCTGCCGTGGTAACCAGTTTGTCGACGGCTTCGGTGGCCACCTGGATGGCTGTCTGGAAACCGAAAGTGGTATCGGTGGCCGACAGGTCGTTGTCGATGGTTTTAGGTACGCCGATGATGTTGAGTCCCAGTTCGCGGAGGCGGTTCGAGATGCGCTGGCTGCCGTCGCCGCCGATGTTGATCACCCCTTCAATGCCCAGCGACCGGATCTTATTGATCATTTCCACGGAACGGTCGCGGGTGGTCCAGCTTCCGTCAGGCTGCTGTTCAGGCCAGGCGAAAGGGCCACCAACATTGGTGGTCTGCAGGATGGTGCCTCCCTGGAAATGAATTCCGGCAACCGTTTTCTCATCCAGGATTACGATCTCTTCCGGTTCGCGGAGGATGCCGTTGAAGGCTTCAATACTTCCGAGTATCCGCCAGTCTTTTTCCCGGGAAGATCTCTTTACGATGGCACGGATCACGGCATTCAGCCCCGGACAATCCCCGCCGCCGGTAACAACCAGTAACTGCTTCATCATTTTCTTTCCGGATCAGGTATTTCCGGCTGATCCGGAGGCACAAAGGTAATCCCATTCCCGGAAAGTCAGCGAATGCAAAGTTGTTGCTACAGGAATCAACCGAAACTTTTGCACCCCCGGCATTGTTTGTAAAGGAAATGAAGAAAACTCGCGCGCTCTTTTATGTTCTGTTGTTGCCGGCTTTCCTTCCCGGTATCGTGATGGATGCAGCATCACAAGTCCTTGAGGGTTTCACGGCGGAGCAGCAACAGAACAAGGTCAGGCTCAGTTTCACCATACAGGCAGGCAATACCTGCAACGGCATCAGGGTGGAAAGGTCGGCCGACGGTTTGTTTTTTGAACAGATCGGATCTTTTGAAGGCGTTTGCGGTGATCTCACTTTCCCGGAACAATACGTGTTTTCCGACAGCTTTCCGCTTCCGGGCATCGTCAGTTATTACAGGCTCGATATGGGAAGCCTTGGGTTCAGTCCGGTGATCAGCCTTATTTTCATTCCTTACGGAGAGGATGGATTAGGGCTTGTGAATAAGACAGTTGACAGGCAGCTGACAGTCTATCTTCCAACGGGCTTAAAGGCGGGCAATGCCGGTGCCTTCCTCTTCGATTTAGGCGGCAGACTTGTGGCCTCTGCCAGGAATGCCGGTAACAGCATGTTCCGTTTCAGCACGGTTGGGCTGAAGCCTGCCATTTACCTCCTGGACCTTCACTTGCCGGAAAACGGGGTGCAATTCAGGAGAAAGGTCTGGCTGCCCTGAATGAAATTCTTTTATTTATTCATTGAATTCCTTGCTGAGTTTTTGCAACGGAAGCCCTCAGAGATTCTATACCGAAAAAACACAGGAATGCGAAAAATGTAGTTCCAGAGTCATCGGCATAACCGAAATTCGCTTCGCATTTTCTCTAAGATTCAGTATATCTTTACTGAATGAAATCACTTTTTCCATGAGAAACTTGATCCTAACCCTGCTGGGATGCCTTTCTTGGCCATTGTTCGCCCAGTTTGCCGATCTGAATGAAGACGGCTGTCCCGATCCGGTCTTGCCCCTGGTGGTAAACGATGCCCCGGAATCATCCAATACCCTGCTTTTCAATCAGTTCTGGGTTTCTGCTCCAGGACAGTTTTCCAATTGCTGGGATGGGCTGGCGGGCTATTTCGACGGTGATACCCTGCTTGATCTTGCAGGTTATACTTTCACGCCCAACCAGTTTTATATTTACGAGCAAGTGGCCGGCAATCCCGACAGTTTTGCACTGGTCTTCACCCATGTCAAAACAGAGGCCGGTGGCTTCGGACCGCTTGCTTCAGGTGATACGGACGGGGATGACCTGCGGGAGATTATTGTCGCGGACCTTTCGACCATGTCGCGCATCTATATCTTCGAATGTACCGGCGACAACCAGTATGTAAGCCAGAATACCCAAAACACGCTCTTTCACACGAACGACGGTTACACGGCCCGTTTCCTGAAAGTGAGCGACATGAACAAGAACGAATCGGTCGAGATCATCTGCGGACGCGGAACCACCTCGGGAGGAATGGTCAGGATATGGGAACATGCCGGCAGCCAGGGCGTGCACACCTACTCGGAGCTTTACACCTACCAGACGCCGTCCTATCTTTACGGGACAGGAGGTATCGGTGACAGCGACGGGGACGGCAGGGATGAAGTCATCATTACTTATGGAGGAACACCGGCAAGTCCCTTGAATATTCGCAGGATTGTCTTTGACAGCCTGAGCAACAGCTTTCAACATATGATCACCAGTCCGTGCGCCAAGGGCATACCCGCTTCGGCCATGGTGAAAGACCTGAACAATGACGGGGATGATGAACTGCTGGTAACCTGCAATTCGAACGGGAAAGCGGCTTTTTATGTTTTTAAATACCAGGGAAACAACCAGTATCAGGTACTTGATTCGGTCTTCATTCTCAACGATCTGAACAACCTGCTGACCTGCGATGCAGCCATTCTCACGGGCAATCCTTATCCGGCCGTGCTATGCGGCAGCTATAACGGGGCGGTTTATATCTATCAATACAACGGCAATGCCTACACCCAGGAATTCATGCAAAGCGGCTTCGGGGGTTCGGCCGTCCGCAGGGTATATTTTACCCAGATCAACGGGATGCAGTCATTCTTCAATACCTGGAGTTCGAACAGCAGCAACGGAAATTTCTACCTCTTCACCAGCGACCTTGCCACCGGCCTTCCTGTTGGAGAGGAAGGCGGCAGCCGGTGTTACGCTGCGCCGAATCCCATGACTGAGTATACCGGTATCCGGTTTCACCTGAAGCGGCCTGGGATGGTGACACTGCAGGTCTTCGACACCGGCGGGAAATGCGTGATTGATAAAGTTGCGGGGCAATACGCGGAAGGGGAACATGAAATCACACTGACTAACGGAGATTTGAGTCCGGGCTTGTATCAATGCATCATCCGGACTGCTTATGAAAGTTTCAGGGTCAAGCTGGTGCACTGCCCGTGAAGTTGACTTCCAACCTGTCTGGTTCAGGGTGTAACATTTACATTTTCAGGCTTTAATGAACCGCATTCGGACAGCGTTACACCAACAGATGCAAGGGCCTGTCGATTTTGACTGTTGTCATGCGGGTCGCAATCCGGCAGGTAGTGCTGTTTTCTTCAATCATACAACCGGCTTAAGGAGCGGGCGGGGGGATGTTGCTTCCGTCCACATCTCCGTAACAGATGGCACTCAGGTTGGCTGTCGCGTTGCCGCCGGCTGCAAGTGACACATCGAAGGGGTAACTGATCCAGTCACCGGAAGGGAATGCGCTGATCATATTCACAAATCTTTTGGCTACGGTCAGGGCATCTGCAGCATTGACAAATCCGGACGCATCTACATCCGCTGCACCCAGTCTGAGTCCCTGAAGCGTGGACTGACCGGTAAAATGCTGCAGTATTTTCAAGGCATCCGTGGCGTTGCCGCCGCCCCATGGTTTATTGCAAAAGGCTTTTACGGAATAATTACCCGGAGGCAGGTTGGTCAGCTGATAATGTCCCGTGGCATCTGTCAGCGCAGAGTCAAGCAGGGTAGCGCCAGCAAAGATTCTCACGGGAACAGCCGCAAGAGGAGTGCCGGGTCCGTTATCATAGACGACGCTGCCTTCGACGGTTCCGCTACCTGCAGAGGCATGAAATTTCATCACCTCAAAGCTGGTGTTTGAAATTCCGTTTCCCCGGTATCCCGACGGACAAAATATCCTGAGGGTATCTCCTGGATATGATTTCCCGCAGATGGCATTATAAACATTGGATACAGAATTGGGTTTCTGGGCTGTGACCGGAAGCCATGTGTCGGTGATAAAGCTGAAGATATAGCTTATATCGTGATATCCTCCGCCGGCTCTTTCCCCACCCACGGTAAAGAAATAGTCTCCGACAGCCTCGCCGCCCAGCCTGCTCAGGCCTGCGTAAGTGGTAGGAATATCGTCGACAGTCATCCAGGAGATCTGGGTGGCATCGGGTCCGATGGTCCCGACACACGCACTTTTCAGGAAACCACTGGTATTATATCCACCGGCAATGATAATCTTGTTTCCGCTGATTCCTATGGAAAAGGTTCTTCTGCCGGCATTGTCAGGCAGGGATGATGCAATCGTACCCCAGGTATCGCTTGCTACCCTGTAATAATACACATCCCGGTGATTTGGGGTGGCTGCCCATGGACCGCCTATAACGAAAATGACACTGTCGCCCCAGCAAACGGCACCATGAGCGGTTCTTGTCACCGGCATCGGAGCCCTGGTCACCCAAATGCCGGTGGCCGGATCATATTCAAACACCGTATTGGTTCCTGCACCGCTCACAGCCCCCGGATCTCCCCCAATATAGTATAATTTGCTGTTGCAGCATATCATGTCACCACCCACCCTGGATGCCGGAAGGATTGGACCCTGTACCCAGTTTCCACCGCCGGTGCCTGTGCTTATATCATATTTCATAAGGGTGTTACCGGGTGCCGCGGCGACAACCTGGGTATACAGCGTGTCTCCGACAATGGCGGAAGGGTGATGATACCAGGTTGCCGGAGTAGCCGGGAATGTGGACGAAGGATACCAGGATGCATACCAGACATCCATTGGAACAAAGGTTTCAGGATCTGCCTGATGCTGTATGGCCGGGAATTGAAAGTCAATCAAACCGTCATAGTCCTCCTGCCCCACTGCCGTTAAGGAGCAGAGGAAAATAAAAGCCGGGAACCAAAGGGAAACGATTGTTTTCATTATTAAACAAATTAGTTAAACAGGAAAAAACCGAAATTCCCATAAATATACAACAATCACATCTCATTTTATTCTGATGGATGTGATTTTTTTAAGTTTTTTTGAAAATTTCTTCAGCCAAATGGAATCCATCAGACGCAGCAAAGGGAACCTATATTCAACCTTTACAGCTATCAGGAAAACAAAAGCCCGTGCGGGTGAACCTCGAACTCAGGAATGAAATACCAGCACATTTAACGCCCAGTAGGCAATGGCACCGGCCAGGTATCCGATCAGGGCCCAGAGTGAGATTTTTTTCAGGTACCAGATGAAGTCGATCTTTTCCATACCCATCACGGCTACGCCGGCAGCGGAACCGATAATCAGGATGCTGCCACCGGTGCCGGCACAATAAGCCAGCATCTCCCAGAAATAATGATCAGTAACGTATACGTCGCCATACATTCCCATGGCTCCGGCCACGAGGGGTACGTTATCGACGATGGACGAAAGCAATCCGATGATCCCGTTGATGACGTAAAGATTCCCGACATGCCTGTCCAGAGACTGTGCAAGCAATTCAAGGTGTCCGGCGGTTTGAAGGGATGCTACGGCAAGCAGGATTCCGAGAAAGAAAAGCACACTGGGGGTGTCGACCCTGCGAAGTACGCCCGCTACAGTAATCCTGGGCTTGTGTTCATCGTTCTTGGATTTGTGCATGATCTCGGTTACTATCCATAATACACTCAATCCCAGCAAGATGCCAATATAGGGAGGCAGATGGGTGAGGGTTTTAAAGACCGGAACGAACACCAGTGAACCCACACCGAGAAAGAAAACGATGTTTCTTTCAGCCGGGGTGGTGGGTTCAATGCCTGACTCTTTTTTCGCATGAACCGGTCTGTGAACAGTACCTTTTAAAGTGAGTGACAGTAAGGCAAGCGGTACAACCATAGATAATGCACTGGGTATAAATGTTTTAACGATAATATTGCCGGTAGTCACATGCCCTCCGATCCAGAGCATGATGGTGGTAACATCCCCGATCGGGCTGAAGGCTCCTCCGCTGTTGGCAGCCACGATCACCATACCGGCAAAGAACCAGCGTTCTTTTTTATCCGAGATCAGTTTACGGAGTAAGGCCACCATGACGATGCTGGTGGTCAGGTTGTCGAGGACGGCAGAAAGGAAGAAGGTAATGATGCTGGTAATCCACAGCAATTTCACCTTCCGCGTGGTTTTGATCCTGTCGGTAATGATACGGAAACCTTCATGGGAATCAACCAGTTCGACGATGGTCATGGCTCCGAGCAGGAAAAACAGGATTTCCGAAATTTCACCCAGGTGTTGGATCAGTACATGGTGGGAGATCCAGTCCGGGAAAGATCCATGCCCGTCATGTGTCAGATATTCCCTGAGGTGTTCAGGATTCACCAGAATGCTTTCACCTCCGATGACCAGCAACACCCACAAACTGACGGCAAGAAAGAGGGCTGACGCGCTTTTATTGACTTTGAGGGGATGTTCCAGTGCAATGGCAGCATAGCCAAGGACAAAGACAATGATCATCAGGTTGAACATGGCGGGAGAATTTCAGTGTCGGTTAGAGCAGATCAGGCAAAAGTACGGCTTTCTGCCGACATGGAGGCAGGTTTCATTCCATGAAACGCTGCTGAAACGCTTATAATCTCATTCCGGAGGGTTTCAAAGGTGCAAAGTTACTGAGGACAGCAGTAATGCAGAATAAACCCGGATAGCACATTCCCGCATGCTTTTATACCGACACGGAATGGGATTGCGAAAAATAACCATTCCAGCGGTGTACGGCATTACTCATACTAAACAGCTTTGCATTCGCAAATCCGTCAAGTATGAGTATACATTACCGGTATACTGAAAAAAATCACATTTTAATGATTCCTTCTCTTTAATGTCTTATCTTTACAGTCAATATATTTCAATATACAGCCAATGAAACAACTGCTTCTTTCCCTGATGTTATTTATGATATTCGGAACAGCCCTGCCCCAGGTGACCGTTGTTTATCACGAGTGCTTTGAAGCGCCGGCATACGGCGACAGCGTGATCAGCAGCCTTGACAGCAATGCTTTCCCGCACTGGGTTGATAACGGAAGCCTTGCTGCCACGGGTTCGCATGCCATCCATTGCGTGACTCCGTTCGGAGCTGCAGCTTCCCTGAGCACTATTCCTTTCAGTACGGTGGGAATGAATCTGATCCTGTTCAGCTTTGCCCATATCTGTACGGTCGACACCTCAGACCCGGCCACCCTGTACGTTTCACCCGACAACGGGATCACCTGGATACAGCCCGGAGCGGCGGAATACCTGGGTTTTGGAACGGATTCGGCCGGTAACTATCATTATGCATATCCTTCCTATAAACCCTGGGAACTGAATGCCTCCGGACAATTCCCCGCCAACAGTTGGTGGGTGACCGAGTATTATGACCTGAGCAGTCTGTTGTTTGACTGTCCCCAGGCCTTGATCCGCTTTGACCTGAGCGACGGCGGTACCCCTGGATCAGGTGGTCTGTACGGTTGGGTGATCGACGATATCCGGGTCATGGAGGCCACCTTCCTGGGAGGCCGCGTAATATATGCCAGTCAGCCGCCTCAGGTGCTGACGGACAGCACCATCGTTACACTGACCGGTCCGCTCACGGCAGAATCCGCCGTAAATCCCCGGGGTGGCTTTGCCTTTGTGGGGCTTCCCGCCGATACCTTCAATCTGGCGGTAACCACAACGAAAGAAGCCGGCGGATGGAACGCCTCAGACGCGTATATGGTGCTGGCAACTTTCACCGGTACACCGAACCTGCTCAGCGGTATATACCGGCTTGCCGGCGATGTAAACGGAAGCGGGGGTATTCCCAATGCAGCGGATGCCATCGCTATCCATAGAAGGTTTCTCCATCAGATACCGGATTTCATGCCTCCCAGTGTAAATCCTCCCGGTAAGCCGGATTGGATCTTTCAGCCCAATGTCATCATTGTGGGGCAGGGTATACAGGGGAACATCCAGATCCCGGCTATTTGTACCGGTGATACCAATGCCTCCTTTATCCTGTATTAAAACCATCATGTAATTATTAAACCAATGAAAATCAAAATACTAATCCCCCTGTTTCTGATACATCTTGCCTTTTGTAAGGCTCAGGGCCCGGTGGCTGAGATGTTTCACCTGACTTCCCCGGTCAACAGCACCGTGCTGATGCCAGTGGTCGTTCATAACCTGAACAATGTGTATGCCGTCTCTCTGGGCGTCCTTTGCGGGCCGGGAGCCGTCATTGATTCCATTGTCAGTCTGAACCCGCTTTTCCCCACCGGTTTCCAGGGCTATACCGTTCATTCCGGTGAATTGCTTTTTGCATGGTTTTATCTGAATCCTGTCAGTTTTTCCGCTGACACCCTGTTCTTTATTTCCATCTCTTATACGAGCGGACTGGTTCCTGTCATTTTCGACTGGAGGCAGTGTGAAATGGGAGACCAGTCCGGGCAGGCCATTCCGACGGTGTTCACCAACGGCTCGATCAACAGCAGCAGCGGATTCACTTATGATTCCGGGGAAACGTATTTCCGTACCTTTCCCAATCCGGTTCAGGCAAATCAATGGCTTAATGTTGAAACAGGCTGTAAGGGAGCGGTGGAATACAGCCTGCTGAACATGCAGGGTATGTGTGTGATGCATGGGCTGGCTTATGCCGAAAGTGATAAAGCAGGAGTGATCCGTGTCAAGGCGGGGGCCCTGCCGTCCGGCTTGTATATGCTGTACCTCAGGGGAGGGCAGCGCGTCATGGCCAGCAAAGTCCTCAGGATCGACTGATCAGATCATCAGCGCCCCGCTCTCATTCTGTTCCTGTTTCTCCGCTCTCATTCTGTTCCTGTTTCTCCACTCTCATTCTGTTCCTGTTTCTCCACTCTCATTCTGTTCCTGTTTCTCCACTCTCATTCTGTTCCTGTTTCTCCGCTCTCATTCTGTTCCTGTTTCTCCGCTCTCATTCTGTTCCTGTTTCTCCGCTCTCATTCTGTTCCTGTTTCTCCGCTCTCATTCTGTTCCTCATTCTCTGCTCTGCTTCCCCTTTTGTCTCCCCGGCTTACTCTGGAAACACAAATCGCATTCCTGTGATCTCCCGGTACAAGGATTACGGGCTGAAGGGGAAAGTTATGAACATATCTGCCATTTCTATGAAAAAGGCATATATTTGTGTATAAACTATTAAAAACCGGCAATAAGCCGGTTCAGTCTCAGCAAGCTCCCGTCAGCGCCCAATTGATGATTATTTATTAAAACCGTCAGCCATGAAGAAAATTTATGTATGCTTCCTTATTGTCGTGTTCACAAGGATGACAGGCATTGCACAGGCATTTGACCCGGTTTTCGCAGCCCGTCTGCAGGCAGTGCTCGACAGTGCCTGTACGGTAAACAATTTTACAGGCTTATCGGCTGCGGTACTGTTTCCCGGCCAGGGCCTGTGGACCGGTACCAGCGGAATCTCCACCACCGGTGTGCCGCTTACACCGGAAATGCGGTTCGGAGTCGCCAGCAATACCAAATTATTTATTGCCACTGCCATCATGAAACTCCATGAGATGGGAATCCTGTCGGTGGATGATCCCCTGTACGAATGGTTACCTCCGCTGCCTAATATCGATTCTTCGATAACTATCAGGCAGTTGCTGCAGCACCAGAGCGGCATATACAGCTACTTTCAGGGAGAGCCCGGACCAAACTGGGCTACCCTGACCTGGAATGATACCTCGCATTTCTGGACGACGGATGAAATCCTTGCATATCAGGGACAGCCCAATTTCCCTCCCGGGCATGGCACAAAATATTGTAATACCGGCTTTATGATTGCCGGCATGGTCATTGACTCTGCCTCGGCAAGTTCCTGGGTTCAGAAACTGCATGATCTGACTTTCACCCCGCTTACACTGGACAGCACCTTTGTCGGTGCCTACGAAAACCGCAACGGGCCGCTGGCTCACGAGTGGTGCTATAACGGGGTGGAAATATCCGAAGGACCCATCACTGCCCTGTATTCCATTTTCGGTCCCTGCGGTGCCGTTTTTTCAACACCCCAGGAAATGGTCTACTGGTACGATCATCTTTACAACGGCGGCTTCCTCTCGGATTCTGCACTGAAAATCCTGACTTCATATGAGCCCTCTTCGGCGATGGGCCTCGGCTTGTTTGTCAGAGATAATAATTTTACCGGTACGTATATTTATGAACACAGCGGAGATTCCTATGGTTATCACTCAGAAACGGTGTTCCTTCAGAATTCCAAGGCCTGTATCTCGATGATGACAAACGGAGGATCGGCGAATCTGATCGTATCCTCTTTTTTCCCGCTCCTGGAGGAGGTGGCAAATAAATATCCAAAAAAAATACATGATGCAGGTATAAGCGAAATCTCCTGTCCTCACGAAATCTATTGTACTGCAACACTGATCCCGGCAGTCAGGCTGAAAAACTACGGCTCGGCAAGCCTCACTTCCGTCAATATCCATTACAGCATGGATAATCAGCCCCCGGTGAGCATGACATGGAATGGATCTCTTTCAAGCGGGCAGCAGGAGTGGGTGAGTCTTCCGTTGATAACAGCCGCCGACGGCAGGCATACTTTCCGCTGTTATACATCCGGGCCAAACGGATCGGCAGAAGGCTACTTATTCAATGATACACTTTGGAGCACGTTTCAGGTCAATTTGCAGACCAGTGTGCCGGCCTCGCTGGTGGAAGGCTTCGAAGGTCCTGATTTTCCGCCTCCCGGCTGGATAACCGACAACCATCTTACGACGAACTGGGGCCGGACAGGCCTGACTTCTTACGGCGGAACACACTGCGCCGTGAGGCCTGCCGCTGTTGACATAAACTACGGCCTGAGTTATTGCCTGACCACCCCGGTTGTGAATGTTACCAATGTATCGAACCCGGAACTGCGGTTCTGTTATGCATATCAATATACATCCGGATGTTATGATTCTTTGTTTGTTGAGGTATCAAACGATTGCGGACTGACCTGGATTCCCAGGTTTGCAAAAGGATACTTCGACCTTACCACTGTCAATTTTTATACCCCCGACAGGATCTTCTATCCTCAGCAAGCTTCTCACTGGAAAGAAATCGCGGTCTCCCTTGCTGCCGATACCGGAAATATCCTGATCCGATTCCGCTCCTACAACTGGCCCGGCAATAATCTTTACCTCGACAATGTCAGGATTGGCAATTTTACGGGCATGCAGGACCAGCAGGGAATGAATGCCTTTGTGGTCTATCCTAATCCGACGACAGGCTTGCTGTACGTTACCGGCCTGCCTTTGCAGTCGGAGATCCTTTTAACCGATATCACGGGCAGGCTGATCTCCTCCATGATCATGAACAAACCATCCGTCTCTGTTGATCTTCGTAAAATGCCTCCGGGGATTTACCTGATAAGAACCGCCTTGGGAACAAAGAAAGTCGTAAGACTTTAAGATTATAGCCACGTGTTCCCAAACCCGGGCTGCAGCACCCTGCTCGTATTATGCCTGCTGGTGAGAGTTGTTCATGCACAAACTGACAGTGCCACGCATAATGAGTCTTACAGCTCTTCCGGTGAACAGCTCGTGAATGACCTTCATCAGCGATGTTTCACTTATTTTCTTGAATTGTCAGACAGCATCAGCGGTTTGACACATGAGAAGTATCCTGAAGCAGCCTGCTCAGATGTTGCAGCTACCGGATTCAGTCTCGCTGCATATATTATAGGTGCAGAGAATCATTATATCAGCCACCGACAGGCCATCGAAAGGGTGCTCAGAACACTCCGGTTTCTGGTGAAGCTTCCCGCAGGGAAGGAAACTGCAGGGAAATGCGGTTACCGGGGGTTCTACTACCACCAACTTGATTTCAGGAAAGGGATCCGTTGCGGGTATTCCCTGCTTTCACCACAGGCCACGGCTATCCTTTTAGCCGGTGCTTTATGCTGCATGACCTATTTCGACGCCTGGCAGTCTGAGGAAAGGGAGATCAGGAGACTGGCCAAAATACTCTACAGGCGCGCCGACTGGAACTGGATGTGCCATGCTGAAGAAACTCCCTGTTCCGGCTGGAGCCCGGAAATCGGGTTTAACCTTGAACACCTCTATGGTTATGATGAATCCATGCTGATGATGATCCTTGCCCTCGGGTCTCCTTCTCATCCGCTTCCGGTTTCCTCCTGGAAAGCCTGGACATCAAGCTGTCAATGGGCTTCCGCCGAAGGGTTTGATTACCTGCAGTGTGCACCCCTTGCCGGGCACCAGCTTGCGCATGCATTTCTTGATTTGCGGGGGGTGAAGGATGACTTAATGAGACAGACCGGAATTGATTACTTTGAAAATTCACGCCGGGCTACCCTTGCCCAAATGAACTATGCCATAAGGAATCCTTTACGGTTTAGGGATTACTCCAAAACCATCTGGGGTTTCAGCACTTGCGACGGGCCGGGAAACACACGCGCAGCCTGGAGAACAGGGGAGTCTGTCTTTAAGGGCAGGACAGTCAGGGGCTTTACCGGCGGGTTTTTATCGGATGACGGAACCGTATGTCCTGCAGCTGCCGGGTGTTCCCTGCCTTTTGCATACGAGGAATGCCGCACCGCCATCGACAGCATATACCGGAAATACGGAAGCAAAGTGTACAGGCGTTATGGCTTTGTGAATGCATTCAATCCCAGTTTTACGGGTGGACAGGGGAATTTTGCCGGATGGTTCTCCCCATACACTTACGGAGCGGATGCCGGGATGCTGCTGCTGCTGCTGGAGAACCAGCGGAGCGGACTGATCTGGAAAATCATGAAAAAAAATGAGTATGTGGCTGAAGGACTCAGAAGGGCTGGGTTCTCAAAATGATCGCTCCGCTCTCATTCTGTTCCTGATTCTCCGCTCTGATTCTGTTTCTGTTTCTCCGCTCTCATTCTGTTCCTCATTCTCCGCTCTTATTCTCTCATTCTCATTCTCCGCTGTATAACTGGCGCTTAGGTTTATGATATCAAATGCTTCGATTGCACCCCTGTGCGTTCTTTCACCTTCCGCACAGCACGCCGGCCCATGTTTGATTGAGTGAGTGTGAGCGCGGGAGCGAAGAAAAATCAGAGCGGGAAAGCTTTCTGCCCTTCGCTCTCGCTCCCGCACTCGCTCTGATTTTGTACCCGGAGCCGGGATCGAACCGGCACGAGCTTTCGCTCATTGGTTTTTGAGACCAACGCGTCTACCTGTTCCGCCATCCGGG
The DNA here is from genome assembly GCA_022709385.1 of Bacteroidota bacterium. Classification (GTDB taxonomy): domain Bacteria; phylum Bacteroidota; class Bacteroidia; order Bacteroidales; family CAIXZF01; genus JAKLIX01. Next base: position 16,629 of record JAKLIX010000026.1, read on the forward strand.
CGAGTGGGTGTGTGGGTGGGTGTGGGTGTGGGGTGAGTGATTAGGGTGTGGGTGTGAAGGTTGTGAGGGTTGTGAGGGGCAAAAGTAAATGAAAACGCGGAAGTTGGCAAGTACAAAAAATAAACCTACCTTTGCACCCCCCCGTTTTAAGGCACTAAACCACAGAGCATGGCATCAGAAGTTAAAATTTTTTCAGGCAGGGCGACGCGCTACCTGGCCCAGAAGATTGCCACTGATTTCGGCATCAGGCTGGGTGAAGTGATCACGACTGATTTCGCCGACGGAGAGTTCCAGCCCTCATTCGAGGAGAATATCCGGGGAGATGATGTGTTTATTGTGCAGTCGACCTTTGCTCCGGCGGATAACCTGATGGAGCTGCTGTTGCTGATCGACGGTGCCAGGCGGGCATCGGCCAGGAGGATCGTGGCGGTCATCCCTTATTTCGGGATGGCCAGGCAGGACCGCAAGGACAAGCCGCGCGTTCCCATCGCCTCCAAACTGGCCGCCAACCTGCTCACGGCTGCCGGTGTCGACCGCATCATCACCATCGACCTGCATGCAGATCAGATCCAGGGTTTCTTCGATATCCCGGTCGACCACCTGTTTGCTTCCTCCATCTTCATCCCGCATATCAAGCAGCTCGGCCTTGAAAACCTGACCTTTGCCTCACCCGACACCGGCGGAACCCGCAGGGCAGCTGTTTACGCAAAGATCCTCAATACGGGATTCGTGATCTGTTACAAGCAGCGGGCAAAACCCAATGAGGTGGAGAAAATGTACATCATCGGCGATGTGAAAAACAAGGATGTGGTGCTGCTTGACGACATCATCGACACGGCCGGCACCATCACCATGGCAGCCAATATCATCATGGAAAACGGCGCCCGCAGCGTCAGGGCTTTCTGTACCCACCCCATCCTTTCCAAAAATGCGGTGGAACGGATTGAACAATCCGCCTTTACGGAGGTTGTGGTTACGGATACCATCCCGCTGAAGGTGAAAAGTCCCAAGATCAGGGTGTTGTCGACGGCCGAACTCCTGGCCGATGTGATCAAGAGAGTGCATAACTATGAGTCTATCAGCTCATTATTCAGGTTTTAAAGATTCTGAAAAGAAGGAGAAGAACGAAAACAACCAATTAGTTTTTATATCGGTATCAATTAAATCTTCAATTATGAAAACAGTATCTATGAGCGGTTCTCTCAGGGAGAACGTAGGGAAAAAAGATGCAAAAAAACTCCGCCGGGAGGGCAGGGTACCCTGTGTCCTCTATGGGGGAGAGAAACAGATCGGGTTCAGCATGCCGGAGGTGGATTTCAAACACCTGATCTTCACGCCTGAAGTGAAACTGGTGGATCTGAACATCGACGGAAAACAGTACAAGGCATCATTACAGGATGTTCAGTATCATCCTGTGACGGATCATATCCTGCATGTGGATTTTTTGGAGGTCACTGCAGGCAAAGCCCTGGTGATCGGCGTTCCGGTTCGCATCACGGGTGTATCCAAGGGCGTCCTCCAGGGGGGCAAGCTGGTGCAGAAGGTGCGCAAACTGAAAGTGAAAGCCTTTGCGGAGCACCTGCCCGATGATATTCCCGTGGATATTACGGAGCTTGACATTGCCCAGGCCATCAAGGTCCAGGATGTGAAAATGGAGCACCTGCAGATGCTCGACAACCCGGCCAGCATCATTGTTACCGTAGCTGCCACCCGTGCGGTTGCTGATGATAAGAAAGCCGCTCCCGCGAAATAATTCGTGAATAAATTTCTGATTGCCGGCCTGGGGAATCCGGGACCTGAGTATGCCAATACCCGGCATAACGTTGGTTTCATCGTGCTGGATGCTTTGGCACAGGATGCTGCCGTAAGTTTTTCACCTGGTCGTTATGCCGAAGTGGCACAGTTCCGTCTGAAAGGGAGGATCTTCTTCCTGATCAAGCCTTCCACCTACATGAACCTGAGCGGAAAGGCCGTCAGGTACTGGATGGAGAAGGAGGAAATCCCCATTGAACAGCTTCTGGTGATTTCCGACGATGTCGATTTGCCGCCCGGGACATTCCGGATCAAGCCCAGGGGCAGCGGAGGTACGCACAACGGGCTCAACAGCATTATTGAATACCTTGGCAGCCAGGATTTTCCGCGATTCAGGATCGGGATTGGCAACGATTATGCCCGGGGTTTCCAGGTGGATTTTGTGTTGGGCAAATGGACGCGGCATGAGGAAGCACTGATGATCCCAAGGGTCAAACTCGCGGTGGAAGCCGTGAAGAGTTTCGGGCTGGCCGGGTTGCAGCTTACCATGAACCTGTACAACAACCGCTGATTAAGGCACCCACCAGATCTTTGCCTGCGGGGCGTCGCTGCCGCCCTGCTGTTGTATGGCCGCTGCCCACTGCTGGGTATTGTATGTGGCTTCGGAAGCAGGGTAACTCAGGCGGAAATAGTTCAGCGGAGCACCGTCCCGCGGGGTTTTCCCCGTTCGGCGGGCCAGTGCCCAGGCTTCGGCCGGCTGACGGAATGCATCGATCCATCGCTGGGTGTATATGAACACCAGCTTCTCCTCCGTAGTGGAAGCATTCCAGGGGCCGAACTGGTTCAACACCGATGCCGCACCCAGGTTGGAGGGGATGGTGAATTTTTCTGAAAAACTGATTCCTGAAAGCGGAAGTTTCGAGTTGCCGGCCACCATTTTCCACCAGTCTACCGAGGCATTGATGCCGTTCATGTATTCAATATCGGCTTTTGAAGGATCGGCCGGCACACCGATGCCGCGAAGCCAGGCCTCTGCCTTGATGAAATGTACTTCGGCTCCTGTTATCAGGATGATGGGCACGTAATTCTCATCCCGGATCAGGAAGTAATTGAAAGGAGAGTACAGGCAATCTCCCTTAAAGCTGAAATTCGCATTGTCATCGCGGTGTTCGCCGTAGGGATTTCCGCCTGAGGGAGGTGTGCCGGCATCAGGGATCTGCGGGTAGGGCTTCCACTGGTTGTCTTTATTGGTCTCGAAGAAAATATAGGCCCTCGGGTCGAAGATTCCGCTGCCGTTGGTGCTGTCGTGCAGACTTAACTGTTGCCACAGTTTGCTGCCCATCCGCAGGTTCTTATGTTCCCTGAACGACCAGTTGAGGGCTTCATTCTTGAATCCCATGGCCGCAGGCCAGAGGCAGGCGCTCTCCAGCAGGGGTACTGCCAGGTCGTAGCCGGTCAGAACAGGTTTGTTGTTTTCGATGATGTCTTTCAGGACACTGCCTCCCGCCTGGGGCTCTTTTTCCGACATGCGCAGGGCGTGTCTCAGGCGCAGCGAATTGGCGAACTTGCGCCATTTCATCAGATCCCCGTTAAACAGGCGGTCGAAGGTGGCAAAAGTCGCAAAGGGTTCCTTGATGTCTGCTGGATCGATATGTTCATCCGCCCACTTCAGCTCCTCCAGCAGGAATAGATAAATGTCGCGCTGCCTGTCATAGGCCGGACGCAGCAGTTCCAGGTTCTGGAAGCCGTAACCGGCTTCGGAAAACGGCATATCGCCAAACATGTCGGTCATCTTGAAAGTCTTGCATGCCAGCACAATCTTCAGCATGGCTTTCATATTGTCCAGACCGGGTGTGGCAGTATCTTTGCCATTGAACCGGCGCTCAAGTTCCCGGATCTGGGTCAGGGTACTGTAATAATTTTCCCAGAGACCTTCAATGCCTAAGGGAGCATTGCCCCAGGCCTCGCTGGTCAGGGCTGCAAGCTGGGTCTGTTTGTAAAGGATCTCGTTGTAAATATAGAATTGTTCATTGCCGGTCCATACGAGCGACTGGATGATGCCGTTGAACAGGGATCCGTCGCTGGCAGTGGTAAAGCCGTTGGGATCCGAATTGATCTCATCGAAATCTTTCGTACAGGAAGTTGACATCAGGCCGGTGATCATCAGGCACAAGAAGGATATTTTAGTTGTATTCATCACATTCGCTTTTAGAAACTTGCATTCAGACCAAAGATAAAGGAGCGGGTACCGGGAAAGGATGCCCATTCGAAGCCCTGGGCATTTCCCGAACCCATGATTCCTTCCGGATTGATTTTATCCGGGAGACTCGAATAGATGTAAAAAAGGTCGCGGCCAGTCACACTGAGGGTCAGTTGCTGGAAAGCTTTCAGCCTGCGGAGGGCTTTTGCCGGCAGGGTGTAACTCAGTGACACTTCCCGCATTTTCACCCAGGTATTGTCCAGGATGCCTGGTTTACTGATGATCTCACCCCATCCTCCGGCATTGGGCAGGTATTTATAATAATAATGCACCACTTTGTTGTTCGGCGTGCCGTCGGCGTACACACCGTCTAGAATAATCCCGATATTGCTGGTGTTCCCATCCGGGTCGGTATAGGGAAGTCCGCCTCCGTCCCTTTCTTTAAGGGTTTCCGGACTTTGTCCGGTCTGGAGGCCGATCACATAGGAACCGCAATAGATATCGCCTCCCCATTTGGTATCCACCAGGGTGCTCAGCCGGAAATTGCCATAGGTCCACTCTGTGGTCCAACCCGCGATGAAATCGGGAGAGGCATTCCCGATAGGGACCCTGTTTTCGGTAATCAGGTATTTGGTTCCCTGGTCGTTGACGATGGGCTGGCCGTTTTCATGGTACACATAATCCCAGCCCAGGATGGTGCCGTATTCCTCTCCTTCAAGCACGCCCATGGCCGGTCCGTTCAGGCCCCAGATATCGGCCAGCAGGTAAAGGTCGGCATAGTCGCCGAGGCTGACGATACGGCTGCGGTTGCGGGCAAAGTTCAGTCCTGTTTTCACCATGAGCTTCGGCCCATGGTAAGGGACTACGTTCATCATCAGTTCAATGCCCCGGTTCGTCAGTTCCCCTTCATTGATCACGATGGAGCTTGCCCCCGATGAAAGCGGCAGGGGCAGGGTCAGGATCTGATCGAATGACCTTGAATGGTACCACGTAACATCCAGGTCAATTTTATTGTCGAGGAAACTGACGTTGAGCCCGCCTTCATAAGTGTTTACCCGCTGCGGCTTAAGCATGTAAGGTGGTATCTTCGAAGGGAAATAGGAAGTTTGCTGGCCGCCGAAGAAGCTGGTGGTATAGTAAAACTCGGTTTGGTAAGGATCGGTATCGGTGGCTGTCTGGGCAGCACTGGCCCGCACTTTCAGAAAACTCAGCCAGGTATAAGGTTTCAGGGAAGCAAAGGCATCGGTGGCGATGAGGCTCAGGGTGGCGGAAGGATAAAAATAGGAATTATGGTCGGTGGGCAGGGTCGACGACCAGTCATTTCTGCCGGTAAGGTCGAGGAAAAGGTAGTTCTTGTATGCCAGGTTTACGAATGCATACAGCGAGTTGGTCTTCCTTCTGCTATATGCTTCCCCTGCGGCCACCTTCTTCAGCAGGTCGCCCTGCCGGTCTACGATCAGGATATTTTCGAGGCTGTCGGAAAAGGTAGTTTCGGTATAATTCACCATGGAGTACATATTGGGGTAATACCAGGTACCCGTCCTTCCGTCGATGGAATAATAATTCCTGGTCCAGTTGCTGCCGCCACCCGATACTTTCATATTGACCGGGGTGTTGAAGACCTTGTCCTTTGTGAGGGTGACCAGGAATTCGCTGTTGTTGGAAAAATCGCGTTGCAGGGAGTTGGAATAATAACCGTTCAGCAGTCCGAGGAGATCCGTCGGTTTGTGCCTGGTTTCAAACTGGCTCAGGGTGAAGTCCCTTCCTGCCCTCACCAGTATATTGAGCCAGGAATTGACGTCATACACCAGGGAAACCGAGCCCAGGTATTTCTCCCTGTCGAGGGTGGTGTTGTTGTTATAATAATTCCACCAGAGATAAGGATTCACGTAATAGTAGGGATAGTTTTCCATCAGATGTTGGGTTCCGTCGGGCAGTTCATAGCCTTCCTTATCCTCTCCCTGGTAACTGCGCGGCCATGAATATAAGTATCCCTTACTGAAAGAGTTGCCTTCTTCGCCTATCAGCGGGCTGTTCAGCCGGTGATAATCGATATAGGAGATGGAAAGGTCGGCGCTGAGACGTTCTGACACCTTCATGTTACCGCCCAGGTTGACGGTAGTCTGGTTGAAGTTTGAGTTTTCGACGATGGGCTTATGGTCCTGACGGGTGATGGATATCCTGAGTGTTCCGTTGTTTCCGCTTCCGGAAGCGGCGATATTGTGGGTGGTGGTATATCCGTTATGAAAGGCCGATTTCAGGTTATCAGGTTGCGGCGACCAGTTTCTCATGCTACCGTCCCACCATCTGATAAGTTCTCCCTTCATTTCTGGCCCCCAGGAAACCGCTCCGCCATAGTAGCCGAACTCGGCCGCGCTGGATGAAGTTTCGCCCTGCTGGTTGATCACCAGTTGATCGGTGCTGTAAATGCCGGGGTACAGCAGGGTATCGCCGCCCGGACTTGTAGGAAACACGGGCGGTGTAAAGGCGATGGGACCGCCATGTCCGTATTTGTTCTGTACTTCCCTGAACCGATAGGGATGAGTAATTTTGTGTGTCATGTTGTAGGTGAGTCCGATACCTTTCTGTTGCCCGCCCCGTTTGGTGGTGATCAGGATCACCCCGTTGGCTCCCCTGGAACCGTAAAGCGCGGAGGCAGCTCCTCCTTTGAGGATATTATAGCTTTCGATGTCGAAGGCATTGATGTTGTTCATGGCGTTGCCCCAGTCGACCCCGCGGCCGATATCCGTCAGTCCGGGCGTGTTTTCCATGGGGATGCCGTCGATCACGATGAGCGGCTGGTTGTTGGCTTTGTTGCCCAGGTTGTTGTTGCCCCGGATGATCACCCTGGTACTTCCTCCCTCAACGCCGTCGCCGGCGGAAACCATCACCCCGGCCGAACGGCCCGAGATGGCAGTCATAATATTGGATGTACTGGAACGGGTGATGATCTCCCCGGCGATTTTTTCAGTGGCAAAACCCAGCTCCCTTTTCTGGCGGTTGATGCCCAGCGCCGTCACAACCACTTCCTTCAGTTCCAGTGCAGTCACCTCAAGTGTCACATCGATCACCGTCCTTCCCTTTACGGCTACCAACTGGCGGGCATAGCCGATAAATGAAAACACCAGGGTATCGTTCGTCCCGACACCTTTTAATACATAAACCCCGTCTATGTCGGTGGCCGTGGCGATCTGCCTGTCTTTTACCTGAACGGTGGCACCGGGTATGGTCTGGTTGTCGCTTCCGGAGATCACTTTACCCTTTACTGTAAGGGTCTGGGAGTGAAGGCTCCATGAAAACATCAACAAGCAACAAATAACAATGATCCTGCTCATGTTTCGTATTTTTTTTCAAACCTACGGGATTTTTGGATTAGGGCGGGCGTTTTGTGAAATCAATCTTCCTTTCATGCGGGCCTGGCACAAGTAAGATAGCAAGGCAAATATACCGACACGGAATGGGTTTGCGAAAAATTTACGATTTAGGGGTGTATGAGTATAATTGCTTACATTCGAGGCATAAATCCTGCAATACCAGGTTCCTGATATGAAAAAAAACATTGCTATTTTGTCTCTGCTTTGTTTTCTTTTGGTACACAACTGCTTTCTCAATGCGCAGGCACCACCGCTCGTGCCTTCTTCCTGGCCCACGCTGAAAGGGCTGTGGACTTTTGATAATCCTGTAAACCTGCTGGAAGCAGCATACGGCAACGATCTCATCCTCTACGGCAACCACACGGCCGTCAATGGCCCTAACAGCAGCGACGGAGCGGTGCACATCGGTACGGGAAGCTATTACAAGTGTTTTCATGATATTCCTTCCAACGGCGGAGGCAGTATGGTAAATGAATACAGCCTGCTGATCGACTTCAGGATCCCTGCCACGGGTTCCTGGTATTGTTTTTACCAGACCGATGCGGCCAATGCCAATGACGGGGAGTTGTTCGTAAGTCCCTCTGGTACTGTGGGAAGGGCTACCAACGGGCCGGGTTATACTTCATATGTCCTGAATCCGGGCGAATGGTACAGGCTGGCGGTTACGGCCGACCTCGATTCACAATACAAGATCTACCTCGACGGCATCCTTGTGAAACTTGGCGGTGCGCTAGCCATGGATGGGGATTACGCTTTGTATCCGGCCGGCGGAAACAATTTCTTCTATTTTTTTGCGGACGACAACGGGGAAGATGCACCCATAGATATTGCCTTATGTGCTGTTTTTGAAGATGTGCTGACTCCCGGGCAGCTTGAGGAACTGGGCGGGTACGGTCATTTTATCCCCCCCGTACTCACCGGCATCCGTCCTTACCTTCAGGGAATGACTCCTTCTTCGGTTTATATATGCTGGCACAGCGATTCCATCACCGGCACCCAGGTCGATTACGGGGAGCATGCCACGCTTGGATTTACCGTACCCGGCAGTTATGAGACCATCGGCACGAAAAAGTGGCATACGGTGCATCTGACGGGACTTCAACCCGGTACCCGCTACTTTTACCGTTGCAGCAGTGGCGGTGAACAATCCCCTGTCAGGTTTTTCCGTACTCCTCCGCCCGACAACCAGACCCAGGGTCACGTCCGGGCGCTGGTCTTCGGCGATTCCCAGTCGGATATCACTCAATCCACCTGGATTGTTGCAAAAGCAGTCGAAAAGATGCAGGAAATATTTGGCGACAGCCTCTGCAATCACATCCATCACATCATGCATGTCGGCGATATTGTGGGAAATGGTAATAACCTGGCATCCTATGAGACTGAGTTTTTTAATCCTTTCTCCCCCTTATCGGCCTTTCTACCCCTGATGCCGGCCATCGGCAATCATGAGATGGACAATGCCGGGTATTACCAGTACATGAAGAACGAAGCTTACACCGGGGCGCTGCCGCCGGCCACTGAAAGGTATTATACGTATCGCATGGCAGCCGTCCGCTTCATCGTGATCAACACCAATCCGGCTTACCAGGACATGACGCAGTTGATGTGGATCAGCAATATACTGTATGAAGCCAATAACGACAGCAGCATACGATTCATCGCGGTATACGGGCATCACCCGGCTCAGTCGGAACTATGGCCGGCAGGCAATACTGCCTGGGTAAGCGGGCAGATCATGACACTGCTGAAGAACAGTCCAAAGGTGGTGTTTTACGGTTGCGGGCATACCCATGCTTATGAACATGCCGTGATCAGCAGCAGTGACACCTCGGCAGGTTTTCATGCCGTCATTGGCGGAGGTGCCGGCGGAGCGCTCGACCGCTGGGGCATGTTTTCCAATCAGACTGATTATCCGCAGACGATGAAATCACTTGATCATTACCACTTTACACTGCTGGAATTCGATCTTGAAAACCAAGTTTTCCATGCTGATGTGTACAGCCTGGGACATCCTGACCTGAGCCTTGATTGCTGGCATGCCGACAGCTTTTACCGGAACATGCTTTCTATGCCTCCCCAGGCTCCCCAAGCCCTGTCGATTTCAGGCATCCTTCAGGGACCGGTAATCCTTCAGGCATCAGCATGCCAGGGAAACGACAGCCTGATGAGCGCCTGGTATCAGTTAACCGGAATACCCGGCAACTATTCAAACCCCCTGATCAATGCATCAACCGACAAAGAAAATGTATACCTGGATACCGGTCCGCCGGCATACCAGCCGATCGATCTGAACCAGGGGCTGAATCTCAGTGAGTTTACGCTGCCCCTCTCACTGGATTCCGGGCAAACATACGGCTGGAGGGTTCGCTACCGCGATCACAACCTGAACTGGAGCGCCTGGAGTAACGAACATGTATTTACTTATAAAGCCGGCTTCGGCATTTCCGGCTATGTCAGCTACGACAACCCTTCACAATCAGGGCTTGCAGGGGTTCAACTGTGGCTGATAAAGGACAGCATCCTTGTTTCCCAGGTTCAGACAGCCGCTGACGGATCCTTTTCATTTCCGCCGCAATTACCCGGCCACTATACGATTGAGGGAGTGCACAATGGCGTATGGGGAGGCGTGAATGCCACGGATGCCCTGATGGTACTCCAGCAATATGTTGGCATGATCAGCCTGACCGGCATCCGGCTTCAGGCGGCCGATGCGGACGGAAATCACGCCATCAACGCCATTGACGCCCTGATGGTGGCCAGACGGTTTACCGGCCAGCTCAACACCTTCCCTGCCCCCGACTGGATCGTGGAATCACCCGCTTTCACCCTCGGTGCTGCTGCAGCCGGCTTTACGTTGAAGGCGGTTTGCAGGGGAGATGTAAACGGAAGCTACCAGCCCTGAGCAAAGCGCTACGAGCTCACTTCACCTTGATTTTCTTATCTTTGCAGCATGGAATTTTCCCGTGAACCCGAGATCATGTCGCCCGTGGGATCCTTCGAGTCACTGGCAGCAGCCATACAGGCAGGCGCCGGTTCCGTGTATTTCGGTTGCGGCAGACTGAATATGAGATCGCGCTCTTCGGTGAATTTCACCCTGGAAGACCTCGAAAGCATTACCCGCTTATGCAGGGAAAAAGGCGTAAAAGCCTACCTCACCCTGAATACAGTCATTTTTGATGAGGAAATGGATGAGGTACGGCAAACCGTAAAAAAAGCAGCGGCAGCGGGTATCAGCGCCATTATCGCATCCGATATGGCTGTTATTCAGACCTGTCGTGATAGCGGTATGGAAGTACACCTGTCGACCCAGACCAACATCACCAACATAGAAGCCGTAAAATACTATGCCCGCTATGCGGATGTGATCGTTACAGCACGCGAGTTAAGCCTGAATCAGGTAGCCACTATATGCAGACAAATTGAAAATGAGAACATTACAGGTCCTTCGGGAAAGCCGGTCAGGATAGAAATCTTTATTCACGGCGCCCTGTGCATGGCAGTTTCGGGTAAATGCTACCTGAGTCTCGACAATTCCGGCTATTCCGCAAACCGCGGGGCCTGCCTGCAACCCTGCCGCAGGGGATACCTGGTCAGGGACAAGGAAAGTGAGCTGGAACTGGAGGTGGACCATGAATATATCATGTCGCCCAAGGATTTGAAAACCATTCACTTCCTCGATAAAATCCTGGCTTCGGGGGTTAAAGTCCTGAAAATTGAAGGCAGAGGCCGTTCGCCGGAATATGTGAAGACCGTTACGCGCTGTTACAGGGAAGCGGTAGAAGCCATTGGTCAGGGGACTTATACCCCTGAAAAGATTCAGAACTGGGAAAAGGAACTGGCCGGTGTTTTCAACCGGGGATTCTGGGATGGATATTATCTCGGCCGGAAACTGGGTGAATGGTCTGAAACTTACGGGTCGCACGCCACCAAAAGGAAGATCCACACCGGCAGGGTCACCAATTTCTTTACACGTCAATCGGTTGCGGAGATTCTGATTGAAGCGGGATCGCTGGGCACCGGCGATGAGATCCTGATCACCGGCCCCACCACAGGGGTTTATAAGGCGGTATTGTCCGAAATCAGGCTCAATGACGGCAGCGTGGCCGACAGGGCTGACAAAGGGGAAACCTGTTCAATTCTGTGTAATGAAACAGTAAGAAGGGGCGACAAGGTCTTCAGGGTGGTGGCTGCAAACCTTGCGGATGAGAACGTATTGCAGTGATTAGTTTCAGTACAACAGAACCGTCAGGGATGCGTTGCCTTTTTCCCGATATGAAAACATAGGTTATGATAAATTTGAGAGTCGATTGATTACAGAGTATGGAAATGGCACTAAAACAACTTACAGTTATGATGGTGAACGCCGTTGGTTAAATAATCTGCTTTCAGAAAATGCCAATAATGAAACGATGATAGATAACACCTATTCGTTTGATGCAGTCGGCAATATAATTTCGCTGGAAAATTCTGCTCAGCAACAATCTATACCGACACGGAATGAGTTTGCGAGAAAATTTCTATCCAGGGGTGTACGGCATTACTCTTACTAAACAGCTTTGCATTCGCAAACCTGTCAAGTATGAGTATAATACTATTGGAGGCCCGGCAAACTATTATTATACCTATGATGATCTGTCCAGACTAACAAATGCTGAAGGTGAGTGGTCAGACGGAACTAATACACATGAGTTCACTGTTGATTTAGCATATAATAATTCAGGGACAATTGATATTAAGGAGCAGGAACATAAGATTAACAATAATTCTCAATCAAAAACATCGTATTCCTTTGATTATTACTATACTGGATCCCAGCCACATGCTCCCTCGGTTATTGGGAATAACTCCCTGGAGTATGATGCGAACGGGAACCTTGTTCGTGAATATGAAGGAGCAGCAGAAACCCCCTTTAAGAGATTATTATGGGATGAAGAAAATCGTTTAAAAGAAATAAATACCAATGAACGTTTGGGATGTTATACCTATGACGGTAATGGAGAACGGACTGTAAAAATTGATGCAAATTATCTTGAACTGGATATTAATGGAAATGTTTATTGGGTTGGTTATCAATCAGACCTTCAGACTCTTTATACGAGTCCATATTTAGTGTTTAACAATAAAGGGTATACAAAGCACTATTACGCAGGGAGCGAACGAGTTGCAAGCGTGATCGGAGGTGGATTGGAAAACTCCCTGGTTCCTTTGTTTGATCTTATTTATGGTTTTGACGTACAATCATATCAAGATTACGAAGCAAAGCGATCTGATAATGATGACATGATCTATCACGATTTGGACAGCCTCAGGATTCCATCAGCGGTCATTTTCTCTCAATATCTATCTCAACAAATTATGCTTCAGAATGTTGCTGATGAACCTGAAGAGGATATTTATTACTACCACCCTGACCACCTCGGCAGTGCATCTTATATTAGCGATGCATCTGGTTTAGCGACACAACATATTGAGTACTTTCCATTTGGCGAGGTTTTTGTTGAAGAAAATGTTGGAACATTTAAAAGTATGTATAAATTTAATGCAAAGGAATTGGATGATGAATCTGGGCTGTATTACTACGGGGCACGGTACTATGACCCCAGAACCAGTGTGTTTCTGGGGGTGGATCCGAAAGCTGATGATTTTCCTAGTTGGTCACCTTACACTTATACTCTTGATAATCCGATTAAATACATTGACAAAAAAGGGAAGAATCCTCTAGCCATAATTGGTGCAGTGGTTGGTGCATCGAAAGAAATCTTAAGTCAAACTATATCAAATGGGAAGAAAAACTTGGATGCTGGAAACGGATTCTTTCATGGGTGGGCAAAACAAATGGATTGGGCTGATGTTGGAATATCCACAGTAGCGGGTGCCATAGCAGGGCTTACAGGAGGAGGTTCTTTATTACTTACAGAAGCCCCTGAGTCACTATTAAAAAGTGCAGTAGATTGGAAAGGTGGGGATCCAACTCCAAATGTTGTTGGCGGAAACGGTGAATATAAAAAAGATTTGGGTGATGCGGGTGCAGATTTAGCTGGAGAAGCTACGGGAACACTTTTCGGAAAAGCATCTGGTTTAGATAAGTTAATCAAGAGTAACAAAGGTAATTTTAAGAACTCATCAATTCTTTCAGGTATTACTGGCTTCTTTAATGGACTATTTGGAACTGCTCGTGATGAAATAAGAGGTGAAAAAACTCCAACCATAGGAACGGGTCCATTAAAAGTTGAAAAGATTACACTTGATGAATAAAATAAATATTATGGTTGCCAAATAACGAATTCAAAAAATGTCAAATAAAAAGATAAATAGATTCTTTCTTGGAATCATTGGTGTATTTTTGTTGCTATTAATTTTTAATAGTTGTCGAACAATCACAATAACCGAATTTAAAAGTCAATTTGATTGGGATGAATCTATTGCCAGTGTTAAAGACTTCGGACATAATCAAATATTTGTAGAATTTAAAAAAGCTGATAAAAATTATATTGTACCTATATTTGATTATCCAAGTGGTGTGAGAATTGGTTATAAATATATTATTATTTTTGATAAAAAAGACCCTGAGGATAACTACCTTGTATTGTTCCAAGAACCTATAAAACCAAATCCAATACCTACGATAGAAATACAAGGGAAAATAAACTCTATTGAAGTTTGTACGAATTACATACTAGTTAAATATAATGGCTTCTATAAGTTAGAAAATGGTTTAATTAAAGAATTTACCAATGTCGAAGCTCTTCCCCTAGATATGGAAAAAAAATGTTTGCAGTTTATTAATAATAATTCATGTGTTGTTATTGAACTATTTTTATTGCCTTCTCAGGGAGTGGATAACCAAAACAGTTATCAGCCATTTATTTCCATTGATAAATTATGTAACGGAAATAATGTCAAAAAGGATTAGTACTACTACGGGGCAAGATATTATGATCCGAGAACAAGCGTCTTTCTTGGGGTTGACCCGATGAGTGACAAGTATCCTGGGTTGAGTCCGTTTGCGTATTGCATGAATAATCCGGTGAAGTTGATTGATCCGGATGGGATGGCTACGACAAAATATGTTGATGGTGACGGAAATTGTAACCAGAAAATAACAATGTACCAAAATCGGTAATTAGTAGTGTAGGTTTTTCGGAAAACAAGAATGTAGTGTTTTCGGAAAACAGCGATGTATGATTCAAGGGAAGGAGATTTGCCCCGCG
>JAKLIX010000027.1 GCA_022709385.1 Bacteroidota bacterium
TCCCGTGTAAACCAATAAACCTCGGGGAAAGAGCGGAAAACGGGATTTCCCGTTCGCTCACTCACGGGATAGACTTCTCATCCCGTGTAAACCAATAAACCTCGGGGAAAGAGCGGAAAACGGGATTCGAACCCGCGACCCTCAGCTTGGGAAGCTGATGCTCTACCGACTGAGCTACTTCCGCGAGTGGGTGTGGGTGTGGGTGTGGGTGTGGGTGTGGGTGTGAGTGTGAGTGTGGGTGTGAGAGTGAGAGTGAGAGTGAGAATGAGAATGAGAATGAGAATGAGAGAGTGTGTGGGGGTGGGGGTGTGAGTGTGAGTGCAAAGTTAGGGGATTTTTGTAGTTTTGGAAAAAAACTTAGGCCTTTTGTATGACTGAAGTCTTATTGATTGTCCTTGCAGGGATTTTGTGCCTTGTGGGACTTGCCGGATGTGTGGTTCCGGGTTTGCCGGGACCGCCCCTCAACTATGTGGCCCTGCTGCTCATCCATTTCTTTGTGATCCCGGTTTCAACCACGGTGCTGGTGGTGCTGGCAGCGGTGACGGCCGCCATCCTGCTGCTCGATTACCTTTTCCCTGCCTGGTTTGCAAAGAAATACGGCGCCACGCGTTCCGGTATTATCGGAAGCCTGATCGGCATGTTTGCCGGTATGTTTCTCACCCCCGTGGGCATGATCCTGGGAACCCTGCTTGGTGCGGTCATCGGTGATATGCTGGCAGGCCGGAACGAGAGACAGGCCATGCGCAGCGGCATCGCCACCTTTTTCGGAACCATCATGGCGGTGGGACTGAAACTGATCAATGCGGGGATCATCACGTTTTACGTTGTGCTTTACATCATCCGCTTTTATGTCTGATCATACCCGGCCAATGCTTCACCGCCCATGAAAAAAAGCAAGTTTCCAATCCATTACCAGATCCTGCTGGCCTTATTGCTGGGTATCCTGTTCGGTTATTTTCTGCCTGCCCAGGTGAAGTACATTTCCTGGATGGGCGATATTTTTATCAGGGCATTGAAAATGATCATCATTCCGTTGATCCTGAGCTCGGTCATTTCCGGGGTCGCCGGTATGGGCAGCGCCGGTGATCTCGGCAGGCTCGGACTGAAGACGATAGGGTATTACATGTTCACAAGTTTAATTGCCATCCTTACCGGACTCGCGCTGGTAAATCTCATCCAGCCCGGCACGGGTGTCGACCTGGGACTGATGCAGCAGACCGATGAACTGGGCTTAGGAAGCAAATCTTTCAGAGAACTCCTCCTGGAGATCATCCCGGTGAACATCTTTGAGACCCTGGTGCAGGGGAATATGCTTTCCATCATTTTCTTCGCCGTATTGAGCGGATTTTTTATCAATTATACCAGTGAGAAGAGCAGAAAGACACTGACTGCCTTTTTTGAAAGCTTTTTTGAACTGATGATGAAGATCACCCTGTTCGTGATCCGTTTTGCCCCTTTCGGGGTCTTCGGCATCGTGGCACTGCAGGTGAGTCGCTCGGCGGATCTGGCGGGCCTGGCCGGGAGTATGGGAAGGTATATGCTCACAGTGATCTTCGGACTGCTGATCCATGCATGTATTAGCCTGCCTGTCATGCTGCGCCTGATGGCACGCATTCATCCGCTGCGTCATTACCGTGCCGTTTCTTCCGCCCTGATGACGGCTTTTTCCACTTCTTCCTCCAGTGCTACCCTTCCCCTTACCATAGAGTCGGTGGAAAACAATTGCAGGGTGTCAAACAAGATATCCTCATTTACCCTGCCGCTTGGTGCGACCATCAATATGGATGGTACCGCACTGTATGAATGTGTGGCAGCCATGTTTATCGCCCAGGCCTATGGCATCGAACTCAGCTTCCTGCAGCAGATGATCGTGGTGTTTACTGCCCTGCTCGCTTCCATCGGCGCAGCGGGTATCCCCATGGCAGGACTGGTGATGATCTCCATCGTGCTCAGTGCGGTAGGTCTCCCCCTCGAAGGGGTTGGCCTCATCCTGGCCGTGGACCGCATCCTCGACATGTTCAGAACCAGCGTCAATGTGCTGAGTGATACCTGCGGAGCCGTGATCATCGCCCGCTCGGAAGGTGAAAAAATCTTCCTTTGACATATTGCGTCCGCGTTTTTTTGTATTATCTTTGTGAACAGGGTTCGAGAGGGATTATACCGACACGGAATGAGTTTGCGAGAAAATTACGACCCGGGGGTGTACGGCAATACTCCTATTACACAGCTTTGCATTCGCAAACCTGTCAAGTATGAGTATAATTGCGGTCAGTAAGGTTCTTGCCCGGCAGAATGATGTTTATGTTCATAATCTGAATCATCATGAAGCAAGCAAAAATCAGTAAAACAAGGTCGCAGAGGAGCAGCGTGATGGGTTTCCTGTTGTTTCTATTTGCCATGCTGTCGGCCTTACTTCCTGCCACTGCCCAGTTTGGTACGATCAAGGGTTCGGTGAGGTATTATACTGAAAATCAAATTCTTATTAGGGACAGTGCCGTTGTCACCCTTTACCTGGACGGCCTTGCCCTGGCAAGCTGTCCGGTCAGTCCGGCAGGTTCTTATGAGTTTAACGGCCTGATGGCGGATACCTACGATATCCATGTCAGTTGCACCAAATACTGGGGTGGCGCGAACAGTGTGGATGCCCTTCTTGTCCTGAAACATTTTGTGAATCAGCCGGCCTGCCTTTTCGACTTGTGTCTACTGGCAGCAGATGTCAACGCGAGTTGCGGTATACCCAATGCTGCCGATGCCCTGGCCATAATCAGACGTTTTACGGGTCAGATTATGAACTTTATGCCCCCCAATGTCAATCCACCGGGTGGATCGGACTGGGTAAGCGAACGACCTTCGGTGATCGTTTACGCCTTCAGCGTCAGCTATCAGAACATCCATATCCTATGCACCGGGGATGTGAACGGCAGTTTTACCCCCTTCTGAGCTTCCTTTTCTGGATCGTTTTCCGGAGAATTATTGCCAGTTTGATATTCTTTTCAAATTGTATTATATTTACGGCTTGTTCAAATAAAGGAGGCCGGTATGATAAAGTTATTCCTCCCTTTACTTTTGCTGTCAGGGATAGTGCAGGCCCAGACGGGCAGTATCGGCGGAACGGTCAGGTATATTAACGGTCTTCCCCTTGATGACAGTACCGTGGTGATGATCTGGCAGCCAGGGATGCCGGTGATTATGAATACGGTCGTTTCCGGAAATTACCTGTTCACAAATCTCGCCCCGGGTTCATATGAGATGCAGGCCGTATGCTGGAAGGATTGGGGAGGCTGCAATGCCAATGACTGCCTGTTTATCATGCGGGAGTATGTTAAGATTCCTCCATTGCTGACGGGACTTGCCCTGCAGGCGGCTGATGTCAACAACAGCGGCGGTACGCCCAATTGTCTGGATGCTCTGGCCATCGCCAGGCGTTTTGTTTATCAGATCCCCAATTTCCTGCCTCCAAATATTGGCCCATATCCGGGGAATCAGGACTGGATCAGTGAAAAATTTCAGGTGGTTATCGTTCCGGGATCAACGCTGACGCAGCATATTAAGATGATTTGTACGGGTGATGTTTCCGGAAATTATTTCCCGCCCTGATAGTTTATTTGTCTGAAGTTGCAGAACATTCGGCCTGCCCGCTTTGTTATACCGAAAGAACACAGCTATGCGAAAAATTGTTCCCAGAGTCATCGGTATAAAGAATCTAAGCGAAAATTGCTTCGCATTTTCACTAAGATTCAGTATAAGGTGGTGTGATCAGGACCGTATTTTTACCAGTCAGTAATGAAAAACAAACGATGAAAAACGAATATGTTTAACCCAAAAACCAAAAAGATGAAAAGAATTACCGTAATCATGCTGCTTGTCTCCTGTATCAGCCTCATGGGCATTGCCCAGAACCAGGAGAAGCCATGGGCCGTCGGCCTTGGACTGCATTGGGCTGATTTCCACGGCTTAAGGGAAGGCGGTGCGAGCGCCATGCAGGACGTCCAATTCCAGGGAGGTTTTGGAGAATTCTCCATTGCACGCTACCTGAGTCCGCTGGCTAATCTCCAGTTAACCGTCGGGACCCTTACCTTCAAACCGGAGAAATATGACCTGGCCGGATATGGTGAGATAATGAAAGATAATCTGTTGAATTTCGACCTGGATTATGTTTACAAATTTCTGGGTGAGACCCTTCCGGCAGATTGCAAGGTGGTACCTTACATCTATGGCGGTCTTGGCGGACAGTCATTCAATGATGAATTCCAGTTAAAGGTGCAGGCCGGTCTCGGATTCGATTACTGGGCATTCAAAGACCTGGGGATTTACCTCAGGGGGGATTATTCCTATCCGCTTGACCGCAAGATCGTGAACTACTGGCATCCGCATGTGGGCCTCAAGTTCCGCTTCGGCACCGGCGGCAAGGCTGTGAAGGCTGTCAGCGACAGAGACGGTGACGGGATCGCCGACAACGTGGACAAATGTCCGGATGTTCCCGGCGTAATCGCCAACAAAGGCTGTCCCGACCTCACGCAAGCCGAGCGGGAACAGATCATCAACATTGCCAAGGCTGTGTATTTTGATACAGGCAAGGATGTGATCAAACCGGAATCCAAAACCAAACTCGACGAACTCCTGCCTATCCTGTCAAAATATCCGAAAATGAACCTGGTCGTGGAAGGACATACCGACAATGTGGGAGACGATGCATCCAACCTCAAACTGAGTCAGGACAGGGTGAATGCCGTGAAGAAGTATCTTGTGGAGAAGGGCATTGCAGCATCCCGTATCAGTGCAGTCGGATACGGTGAGAAGCGGCCTGTGGCCACCAACGACACCGATGCAGGCCGGGCCCAGAACCGCAGGGTGGAGATCAAAACGGATTTTTAATAATCCTGACCAACAAATTCATCCGTCTGTTGTTTGTTTGATCGTGTGCAGGGGCATGATGCTTCATGTCCCTGCGCATGTTTTTAATGTATTTCCTGCGTTGAACCAGTAAACCGATTTCTTGATTCTAAAAATATTGATGTAATTATGATCATAGGCATTTTAAAGGAAGCGGCCGGTGAACGGCGGGTCGCCATGCTGCCGGACAGCGTTGCAGCCCTGGTGAAGCTGAAAGCGAAAGTGATGGTGGAGAAAGACGCCGGGGCTGCGGCTTACAGCTCTGACCAGGGATATGCGGATGCCGGTGCAACAATCACCGTCAGGGAGCAACTGCTCAAAGAAGCGGATATCCTTGTGGGTATCAATCCCCCGCCCGCGGACGAGATGAAAACGATGAAAAAGGGGCAGGTCATCCTGGCTGTGTTCAATCCGTTTTTTAACCAGGAACTTGTCATGGCCATGGCAGCTGCGGACATTACGGCTTTCAGCCTGGATGTGATCCCGCGGACCACGCGTGCCCAGGCCATGGATATTCTCTCGAGTATGGCGACTGTGGCGGGATACAAGGCAGTGCTTGCGGCTGCAGACAGGCTGCCGCGCTTTTTTCCCATGTTCATGACTGCCGCCGGTACCATCACGCCTGCCAAAGTGCTGATCCTTGGCGCGGGAGTTGCCGGTTTGCAGGCCATTGCCACCAGCCGCAAGCTGGGTGCCGTGGTTGAGGTTTTTGATGTCAGGGCAGCCGTGAAGGAAGAAGTAGTCGGACTGGGTGCGAAATTCGTCGAAGTGGAAGGGGCAAAGGACGACAAAGCTGCCGGCGGATATGCCGTGGAACAGACCGACGAATTCAAACAGCGGCAGGCGGCCGTGATCCATGAACATGCGGTGAAGTCCGACGTGATTATTTGTACCGCTCAGATTCCCGGAAGGCAGGCGCCCCTGCTGATAAGAAAAGAAACTGTCGAATACATGAAACCCGGTTCGGTGATCATCGACCTGGCTGCCTCCACGGGAGGAAATTGCGAAGTGACCGTAAACAATGAAACGATTTCCCACACTGGCGTTACAGTGGTCGGGAATTCCCTGTTGGCGGTGGATTTACCGTCGGATGCCAGCAAGATGTTCGGAAAAAACCTGATCAACTTCCTGAAGCTGCTGATCAGTCAGGATGGAGAATTGGTTTTGAACTGGGAAGACGACCTTGTAAAAGGAACGGCGCTGACACATCAGGGAGCAGTGGTGCACGAAAGGCTGCGTCAGGCTTATGAAATGAACGGATAATCAAACTATAATACTTACATCATGGATGACGTCTTAAGGTTTATTTACGAATACAGGAATGAAATTTTCATCATCATTCTCTCGGTTTTTCTGGGGATAGAGGTGATTTCCCATGTACCTGCCGTGCTCCACACCCCCCTGATGTCGGGTGCGAATGCCATTCACGGGGTGGTGATCATCGGTTCCATCATTGTGATGGGCCACGCGCATGAAACCCTGCCCAAAGTGCTCGGCTTTATTGCAGTGATCCTCGGTACGCTGAATGTGGTGGGGGGTTTTGTGGTCACCGACCGCATGCTGGAGATGTTCCGGAAGAAAAAAAGTAAATAGGAGGAGGAAGTATGGAAACGATACAAAAGATCATCGAATATTCAGGCTTCTTTTCCATTCTGGAAATCAGCTATATCCTTGCATCCATTTTATTTATCCTGGGATTGAAGAAACTCAGCCATCCGGATACGGCCCGCAGCGGTAATCTCTGGGCTGCTTTTGGCATGGGCATGGCGATCCTGGCCACTATTTTATTCCACAAGGTGAAACTTCCCGACGGCAGTTACGAAGGAGTGCACAACCTCGGATGGATCTTCCTGGCGCTTGCCATTGGCAGTGTCATCGGCTGGCTTGCCGCGAAAAAAGTGAAGATGACGGCCATGCCGCAGATGGTTTCACTTTTCAACGGTATGGGCGGTGCCTGTGCAGCCCTTATCTCTGTGATGGAGTTTCCCCATATCAGCCAGGACCTGATCGATCAGACCGGCATGCTGAACGGGCACACCCTGGCGATCATGCTCGGACTGATGATAGGATCTGTCTCATTTTCAGGGAGTATGATCGCATTTGGAAAGCTGGATGAGCGGATCGGCGATATCAAGGCCGGCTGGCTTCGGTATCTCAACCTGGCTTTTCTAGGACTGTTGGTAGTATTGCTTGTTTATATCCTGGCCCAGCCGGAGCGGCCGGGGATGGGGATTGTGTACCTCTTTGCCCTGCTGGCGCTGACCTACGGGATTACTTTTGTGATGCCGATCGGAGGAGCAGATATGCCGGTGGTTATCAGCTTGTTGAATTCCTTTACCGGGGTAGCGGCCGCCATGGGCGGTTTTCTTTATAACAACCAGGCCATGCTTACCGGCGGTATCCTGGTCGGATCGTCGGGTACCATTCTTACGATCCTGATGTGCCGTGCCATGAACCGCTCGCTGATGAATGTGATCGTGGGTGCATTCGGAGGAAGTTCTGCCGCCGCAGCCGACAGCGGTGATAAAACCGTCAGGGAGATCAGTCTGTCGGATGCTTCCATCCTGCTGAATTATTCACAAAAAGTGTTCATCGTTCCCGGATATGGCCTGGCCGTTGCCCAGGCCCAGCACCTTTGTCATGAACTCGATACCCTGCTCGCTTCGAGGGGGGTGGAGGTCAAATATGCCATTCATCCCGTGGCAGGACGTATGCCCGGACATATGAACGTCTTACTGGCTGAAGCGGACGTCCCCTATGAAAAATTATACGAGATGGAAGACGCCAATGCCGAAATGAACAGTACCGATGCGGTGATTGTGGTGGGTGCCAATGATGTGGTTAACCCTGCTGCAGAGGATGATCCGGGCAGTCCCATTTATGGGATGCCAGTCATCAAAGTGTGGGAGGCTAAGAACGTGATCGTCATGAAGCGCAGTATGGCCAAGGGATATGCCGCCATTGAGAACAATCTTTTCTATCACCCCAAAAACCGCATGTTATTCGGCGATGCCAAGGCCAGTATGCAGAAATTGATTGCCGAAATCAAAAACCTGTAGATACCCGATTCTTCATCGGGTATCTGCAGGTCAATAGATCACATGTGATTATTACCGTTATTTTTTTAAAACCGTGATCATCCGGGTCAGCCTGCCGGTATTCTCCGTTAACAAGGTTAATATGTAGGTTCCCGATTGCAAATGACGGATATCCAGGGTCATTTCTTCTCCCCTGAGATCGGTTTCCAATAACAGGCGTCCGGCAATATCAGAGATACTGAGCTGGCAATCCACCGGAATACTTTGCCTTAGATGCACGTGAAGTATCTCCGTCGCAGGATTCGGCCAGACGGTCAGATCTGTGGGGGGGACCGCATTCCCGATGGCGGTGATGTAATCATAGGGATAGCGGTGCGATTGCGCGAGTGCCGAGCCTGCAGTCTTCGACCAGACTACTGTACCATTGGGATCCACTTCGTAAATATAGCCTGCCAGCCCGATGCACATCAGGATGTTTCCGTTGGGGAACTGCTGGGAATTGCTGTTGTTGGATGAGGGATTGCCGCTGTAGGTATGGCGGAAATTATAGCTTGATGGGGCATATGCCGAGCCCGGGGTGTACAGGTACTGGAATCCGTTGTAGGGAGGTGCGATGATATCCACACAGGATTTCCCTCCCGTACCTCCGGTATTGTTGAATCCCGCAAGGTAATTGGGAAAGTCGGGATGACCGGAGGATATCCAGTGTGCGTCATGAACCACCTTAAAGATTTGGCTGCCACTGGCCTGGTAGGCGGCCGGGTTCCCCCAGCGGTAAAGAATATCCCCGCCTTTGCCTGAATTTCCTCCGCTGTGGCCGGCCGCTTCTGCGGTAGTGGTGCTGTGATCAATCACATAGATTTCATTGAGGTTATGGGAGCTGAAAACAATCTGGTCGAGGTCGGCATTGTAATCAATCCCGTTCATGTGTAACCAGTCCTTATTCGTTTTATAATTGATATTCAGTAATTCAGGGTGATCGGCCACGATGCCGTAATTGTCTTTCGAGGGATCGTGCTGTTGCACCAGGTGATCCCATGCATGCCATTCCCAGACCACATTGCCGGTGGTGGCGCCTGTAGGCTGGATCTCCACGATCTTATCCGGCCACATCTCTATCGCCTGTGAACAGCCTGCCTGGGTCGCCTCGGCCGCGGTTTTCCTTTCATAGGCAATCAGCAGCACATTTCCGTCAGGCATCACACAGATGTCATGATGACTGCAGTATTGCTGGGTGGAATACACATAATTCCATACTACGTTTCCATTCCAGTCCACACGCTGCACCTGACCGCTGATGGGACCGCCGCTGAAATAATTGCCGCTTTTGGAAACCGTCCTCATCAGATCCCCGCCCGGCATCATATAGGTTGAATATGCAGTCCGTGCAGAGGAAGGAAAAGTCCAGCTGTGATATACATTCCCGCTGAGATCCACCAGGTAGGCTTTCGTTCCGTTCTGCGGAAAATACAGGGTGTAACCCGGCCAGGGCTGAGCAGGGGAAGCAATAATAAAGATAAGGTTGAGGGTGAACTGGAGCAATAAAAGCTGTCTGCCCATGGTGCGGAGGATTGATCGTGTTAAGAATTCTTTTTTTTCTGGTTAAATTAGACTGACTTTAATCAGGAAGGTTTAATCATGTGCTTGCCGTATTTTATAACTTTACGGTGATTATGAGAACCCTCCTGCTGCTCTGTTGCCTGTGTCCCTCGGTGGTATTGGCCTGGGACTGGGATTTGTTTCCTTACGGCCAGAAAACCTGGTACCGGGAGGTGCTTAAGTACGGTAAGGAACGCATGAGCCTGTTTGTGATGGACTCCATTGCCATTCGGGATTCAAGGGAAATTCAGTATTTCAACCGGAATCCGCTCGGAAGAGGGGCAGGCAGTTGTTATGCAGGTATCATCGACAACAGCAGTCCCTTATTTAAAAATCATTTCCTTCCTGATTCGCTGGTAAGGCACGGGGATTCCATCCTGTATTACCATGGCTGCAGTGCCGGTCCGTTTTATTTCTTTCCTCTGGCAAAGCCAGGCAAGAGCTGGACTGTTACATCCACTTACTGGTGGAATTCATTCCAGCAGATAAGCATCACTTGTGAAAGTGAGGGCGTTGAAAGCTTTCTGGGCATTACCGACAGTGTCAAGGTTTTCTCCCTGATGCCTGAGGATTCGTTTCCCCCTCAGATCCCTGCCAGCCGGTTCAGGATAAAGCTCAGCAAATACCATGGCCTGGTCGATTTTGTACCTTTCTTTCTTTTTCTGTATCATCCGCAGTATCTCGACTTCACCTGTCTGTACCTGGCAGGCCTGGAGGCTCCGGGCGTTCAGTACGGCTTCAGGCCGCCGGGCTTTCATGACTATTTCCCGTTGAATCCGGGAGACATCCTGATGTGGAAGTTTATGGAGCATTCCGATCTCACAGGATTGACAGCAACGGATTATTTCAGGGATTCCATCGTGCATGTAGTGCGTTCAGCTGATTCTGTCTGTTATTTCTATGACAGGATATGGCTTCCCGCATCAGGTCAGCCTGTCCTCCTCACAGGTCAGCAAATGCTGTACCTTCGCCGGGCCTGCGGGCATGTATTCGGGACAACACCCAACTGGTATGGTTTTGGTCACACGATTCCATCCGGTTCCCTGGATCCAGGGCATGTATATATCTGGCACAGCGGCGACCTCTGCAGGGAGATCGACACGGTGTCGCAGGACAGCATCCACTCCTATTTTCTGTATTCAGAGACGGAA
Organism: Bacteroidota bacterium; assembly: GCA_022709385.1. GTDB lineage: Bacteria > Bacteroidota > Bacteroidia > Bacteroidales > CAIXZF01 > JAKLIX01. The sequence continues at coordinate 10,682 of JAKLIX010000027.1, forward strand.
TACATTGATACACTGAGTTGCCAGATACATGATGATGACTTTTTTACGGTAAGTATTTCCGTGAACACTTTTTCAGGAGTTTCACTGGTTGTACATACGGTAAAAATACTCGGCTGGGACAGCACTTTTCTGATGGGATGCCGGGTCAGCGGACGGCAGCAGGGGAGCATCACCTTATCTGTTCCTGTGATTCCTGCAACGGAGAAAGAGATCGTACTCTACCCTGTCCCGGCTTCCAATACGGTTTTTATTCAAGGTACTGATCATGTTGCGCACACGGCCTACAGGATTTGGTCGCAGACAGGGATGCTGGTGATGCATGGTGTATTGTCAGGCAATGAATTAAATATCAGTGATCTCAGCTCCGGATTTTATATCCTTTCAATTGAACGCGGGAGCATACGAAAGTTATTTAAACTCATTAAGAAAACCTGAATCAAACCGGCATTGCGAGAATTTATCATTAATTTGGTTTCATATCTGGTTATTTTTTGTAATTGTCCTTATTTTTACGTGGTAATTATGCTGCTTTTTTCGGGTATTTTGAGGGATGTTTCTGTTTATCAATAACATAAATCATTATTCGTATGAAAAGAATTGTATTATTGGCAGCTATGTCGGCCATATGTCTGACAGCCTTTGCTCAGTATTACCTGGACCCTGCGATCCTTGCCGGCACCAATCCGGGCGGGTTGAATACAGATGACGAATATCCATTCGGGGGTGGCCTGGCCGCGGACTGGACCAATATTCTGGGTCCTTTGCTTGCCACTCCGGCCTGGTCGCCGGTGCAGAGCCTGCCGTTTGCGTTTGACTTCAACGGCAGTCCCGTAACCTCATACAAAGTGTCCAGTTCAGGTGTACTGACATTCAACACCGGAACTGCCCTGGCGGCTCCCCCTTATGTGAACAGTGTACTGCCTGATGCGCAAATTCCTGACAATTCCTTGTGTATATGGGGCTTGGCGGGTACCGGATCGAATGATTATATCGTGACCAAGACATTCGGAACCGCCCCCAACCGGCAACACTGGGTGTTTTTTACTTCCTATTCCGGAGAGGTGGGAGGCAGTGGATGGCAATACTGGAGTATTGTGATGGAAGAAAGCACGAACAAGATTTACTTTGTGGATCAGCGCTTCTATGGCAATCCTGTGAGTCTGACGATTGGCATTCAGATTAACAACACAACTGTTTTCCAGGTACCTGGTTCTCCGTCAGTGGCTTCATACAGCACCAATCTTCCGACACCGGAAGATAATTCATACTACGCCTTTATACCGGGAATACAGGATCAATATGATGCGGCTGTGATCAGCCAGGGGCTCCCGCCTGTTCTTCCGATCGCTTCTGCGCCTTTTACCATCAGCGGCGAGTTGTTTAATTTCGGTTCGGAAACCCTTACTACCTTACAGTTACATTACAGTATCGATGGCGGGATGTCAGTCGATCAGGCTGTTTCCGGGATAAGCATCACGCCCTTCGGCACATGGAGTTTCAGCCATTTTGTACCCTGGAATCCGGCACAGGCGGGAACCTATACGGTCAGGATTTGGGCTTCAGACCTGAACGGCAATCCGGATCAGAACACGGTTAATGACACCCTTACGGTGAATGTGATGGTTTCGGCGGCTTCCGTTCCCCGTAAACTCCTGCATGAGGATTTCACATCTTCGACCTGTTCGCCCTGTGCGTTTGCCAATACGAATCTCGCCACCATCTTTGCGAATAATCCAGGAGCATTTACCTGTGTTAAATATCCGATGGCCTGGCCGGGTGCAGGCGATCCGTATTACACGACTGAAGGCAATAACCGCAGAAATCTCTATGGCGTAGCCTATGTGCCCTATTTAACTGTAGACGGGAATCCGGGTATGAACGGGGGATCCTATAACCAGACATTGTTCGATACCTATGCTGCTGTTCCTGCTTTCGTCGGTTTATCAGCCACTTACCAGATATCAGGACAGTCCGTCAGTGTTCAGTCGATTATTGATCCGCTCATGAATTTCACAAGCCCTGACATCCGGTTGTTTGTTGCCGTTATTGAGTATGAGACGAACAATAATGTCGGCGGTTCAGGAGAAACCTCCTTTCATTATATCATGAAAAAGATGTTGCCGGATGCCGGGGGGACGACCCTGGGCAATCTTACCACAGGAATGCCCCTCAATATGAACTTCAATTACACTTTCCAGGGAAATTATCGTTTGCCAAGCGGATCCGGGGATCCCATCAACCATGCCATTGAGCATTCCGTAGAACAGTTTTCCGATCTTGGTGTGGTGATCTGGTTGCAGGATGTCACTTCTCATGAGGTGCTGCAGAGCTGTTTTGCGGTGCTGACGCAGGGTACTCTGGTTGATGTCGGGACAGATGCATTGCTCAGTCCGCTTAGCGGGCCTTATGCAGGCAGTAATGTACCAGTCACCGTAAAAGTGAAAAACTACGGTGCATCGCCGGTAAGTGATATCCCTGTAAGTTGTATTGTCGACGGAAGCCTCCTGGCAGCCGACACCATTCACACGACCCTTGATCCGGGTGACTTTGTGGATTTTACCTTTCCCGTAAGCGTGGATCTTTCTGCAGGAGGGTCTTTCACCATTACTGCCTTTACAGCATTGCCCGCCGATACCATCACCGTCAATGACACACTTACAGAAACTGTGGTCGTTTACATGGCACTGGACAGTCTTTATGAAAGCTTTGAAGATAATTACCCTCCTCAGTACTGGAGTGAATACAATCCACTGGGAGGTGACGGTTGGGAGCAGCAAACCGTTGGTACCACGCCCATTCCGGGCTGGAACGGGGGCGTGGTTACTCCGGCTCCTTCCGGCAGCGGCGGTGATAAAATGGCCTTCTGCACCTGGAATACCAGTGGCAGCAGCACTTGCGACCAATGGCTGATCACACCCGGGGTGCTTATCGGAAATTATTATTCTCTGAGTTGCTATATAAGGAAGTTCGGTGACTATGCAGATACCCTTGATGTATTGATTATAACAGGCGGGGCGGGTCCGGAGTTCTTTACCATCCTGCTTGAAAGCATCGGATGGGGTGCATCAGATACCGGGTGGATATACAGGAACTGGGATTTTTCAGCTTATGCCGGACAGCTTGTAATGATCGCATTCAGGGAGCATGTACTTGATAATAATAATGATGGCGCGGCTGTTTTTCTGGATCAGGTGAGGCTGGGCCCTATCCTGCAGTATGACCTGGCTGTCAGTTCCCATAACTTCCCTGCAACATTGGGGATGAACAATGCTCCGTTCACGGTGTCCGGTAACCTGATGAACCATGGATCCCAGGTGATCAACAGCCTTCAGCTACATTACCAGGTGGACGGAGGAAGCGTGGTGACGGAAAATCTCAATGGTTTGAATATCCCGCCCATGACCAGTTATTCGTTCAGTTTTGCCACACCCTGGAATCCTCCGGCTGCAGGCCAGTACACGATGAAGTTATGGGCTTCTTTTCCGAACGGACACCCCGATGAAAATGCCGGCAACGACACCCTGACGGCAAGCCTGACAATCGTTTCCATGTATATTCAACGAAAGCCATTGCTGGAGGATTTCACCAGTTCCACCTGTTCCCCCTGTGCTACCGGCGACCAGGTATTGGATGCCATTCTTGACTTTAACCCGGGTGAATTTACCTGTATCAAATATCCCATGTACTGGCCGGGTTTGGGTGATCCGTATTATACCGCGGAGGGCGAAAACCGGATGAATTACTATGGCGCAGACTATGTACCTGAGTTATTCCCCGATGGTGGTCCCGGAATGAATACAGGTACTTACACCCAGGGTCAGTTCGATGCCAACATGGCTGTACCCTGTTTTGTGGATCTCATGGCCAACTGTACCATTACCGGGCAATCAGTTGAAGTCCACACAGAAATTATTCCCTACGGGGATTACAACAGCAGTGACCTTGTCCTGCATGTCGGCATTTTTGAATATGAAACCCAGAATAATATCGGCGGCAGCGGGGCCACTTCCTTTTCGTACATCATGAAAAAGATGCTGCCTGATGCTTCAGGTTCCCCGATGCCCGCCCTGGTGAACGGGATAACCCAAAGCCTTGACCTGAGTTATATTTTTCAGGGGGATTACCGCCTGCCAATCAATGCCACTGTTCCCATCGATCATAATACCGAACATTCCGTCGAGCAGTTCACCGACCTGGGTGCGGCGGTCTGGCTGCAGAATGCCGTTACCAAAGAAGTGCTGCAAAGCTGTTTTGCCAATGTGACTGTGGTTCCATTGCTCGATGTGGCGGCAAGGGCACTGATTTCTCCACTCAGCGGACTTGCTCAGCCCGCTGCACCGGTGACTATCAGGGTGAAAAATCCCGGAACCATCACTGTCAGTAATATTCCGGTCGGATGTTATGTGAACGGTTCGCTGCATGCTACAGGTCTGATCCCAGATACCCTGGATCCCGGTGAACTGGTCAATTTCACTTTCCCCCAAACAATCGACTTATCGGTAGCCGGAGACTACACCTTTATGGTGTACACGGCCCTACCCGGCGATCAGGTCACTGGTAACAATGTCCTGACAAGCGTAATAAGCATACAGGGAGCACTGGACAGCATCAATGAAAGTTTTGAGGATGACTTTCCTCCACTATGGTGGCAAGAACACAATCCCCTGGGAGGCAACGGCTGGTATCAGGAAACGGTGGGTAATGCTCCTATCCCTGGCTGGACCGGGGGGGTAGTCACTCCGACACCTTCCGGTAACGGCGGCAACCACATGGCCTTTTGCACCTATAATACCAGCGGACAGGTGGCCTGTGACCAATGGCTGATCACCCCACAGGTGAATATCAGCAACTTTTATGAGCTTTCCTGCTGGTTTAGAAAATTTGGTTCGTATAGTGATACACTGGATGTTTTGATCTCAACAACGGGAGCTGATCCGGAGGATTTCAACATCCTGGTCGAGCAAATCGGGTGGGGTGTTTCGGATACCGGATGGATTTATAAAAGCTGGGATCTTGCCGCTTATGCAGGACAGACGATAATGATCGCTTTCCGGGAACATGTGCTTGACAATTTAAATGATGGGGCCGCCATTTTCCTTGACCAGGTGCGGGTGGGGTATTCGGTGCTCCCCATTGTAATAAGTTTTGACGAAGGTTCGCATTGTCCGGGCAACATCCACCTACCCCTCATGGCCGCCAATATGCAGGATGTGGCTTCCATCTCCCTTTCTTTCACTTACGACCCGGCACATTTGCAGTACCAGTCCTACCAGCAGGTACATCCGGCGCTGGGTTCAGGGGCACTGGTCATCTATGAAGCAATGAACCGGGTGAACCTGGCCTGGTACAGCCTGACCCCCGTTTCACTGGCTGAAGACACCCTGGTGGTGTTCAACTTCAGCGGAGGTGTCGGCAGCAGTCAGCTTACCTGGGATCTGACAACACCAGGAGCCTGTTACATCACCGACTTTGGAGCCCAGCCACTGCCGGCGGCTTTCATCAATGCAACGGTGACCGTGGCTGCGTGCAACAACCTGGCCGGATTGCTGAGGTATTTCAATAATAATCTGACACCGATCACGAATACACCACTGCAGCTTTTACAGAACGGTGATGTTACCGGGAATACAACTACCGGTCAATCAGGATATTACATATTCTCAGGTTTAACACCGGGAAGTGGTTTCAATCTGGATGTCCAGTGCAGCAAAACCTGGGGTGGAGGCAATGCTGTGGATGCCCTGAAGGCCATGCAGCATTTTGTAAATATGTTACCTCTCACCGGGCTGAAGCTTGCTGCTGCAGATGTTGACGGCAGCGGATTTGTAAATGCCGTGGATGCGTTGACCATCATGAAGCGCTTTGTGGGCGTTCAGTCCTCTTTCGTCACCGGTGACTGGATCTTTGAAGATCCTGCCATTACGGTGAGTACGGATGACACGACTTTTCAGAATATTCACGGGCTGTGCTACGGCGATATCGACGGCTCGTACACTCCTCCGCTGAAAGAGGCCCCGCTGGTGGAACTGGCCGTGAACGGACAGCTTGTTTACGAGCCCGGCATTCCGTGCATCCTGCCGCTCAGGACAGGGGAGATGGCCACACCGGCATCCTTGTCGCTGGTTTTACAAGTTCCGGCCGGTACTGAGATACTGGATGTCAGGGCAGCGGTGGATGGAATTTGTGTATTTAAGCAGGTGGCAGACGAGCTCAGGATCGCATGGATCAGTCTGGAGCCACGGAAGCTGAATGCCGGGGATGAGTTGTTCTTATTGACTGTCAGGCAGTTTACCGGCGGTGGTCCGTTTGTAGTTCGTGCCGGGAGCCTTGCCGGCGACCTGGAGGGCAATCCTGTCATTCCTTTCCTTATTCTTATGCCTGAGCTTGTTCCGGCTAGTCCGGGTATTTGGCTGGGAGAACCTTATCCTGTCCCGTTCAATGACAAACTGCTGCTGCCGATCCGCCTCGAAGAAGCTGCATCGGTCTGCATCAGGCTGATCAATCCGCTTGGAAGGGCAAGTGTCCTTGAGGTGAAGACTAGCTTTCCGGCCGGCAGCCATGAGTTGTTGCTGAATACTGCAGGGCTGCCGCCTTCTTTTTACCTGATGGAGGTTGAAGTGATTACGGGTGAAAGTGTTGAACACCAGGTCAGGAAGGTGGTTTGCGTGAGGTAATTACTGAAAATTTCGAAGGATTCTGTTCCTGTCTTCGATATCTTTTGTGTTTTTATGGTATATCTCAATGAGTACGATGCGTTGTTCATCAGGGATATATGCATAAACTAACCTGAAACCTGACTGATTCCCTTTTCCCTTAAAACAATCGCTGGATATCCGTTTAACCTTGATGACCGTTGTTCTGATTCCAAGTCCGTCAATTCTGAAACTGAATGGCGGTCTGGCATCCGGCAGGACAGACAGAATTTTCAGGAGGACGTCCAAATCACTTGTAAGCGTATGGTATTTCTTATGAAGCCTTTTAATATCTTTCCCGTATTCAGGCAGTTCTTCAATGCGCATGGGTCAATCAGTGTCATTGTCATAATTTCGGACTGAGTAGGGGAGCACCCTGTAAAATGCGAGATTGTAGTTGATGTCCTCACCTTCTGCAGTGGCGACCCATGGGATATCTTTGTGCGAATAGTCGGTCAGGGCATTTGCATTCCAATCACTCATCTGTTGAATCACCCTGTTGATCACAGTAATTTCGGCAGCAGATATTTTAGCGATATCGGCTTTTTCAAGCGGCAGGTATCTGATTTGAATATAACCATGGTAGTTTGTCTTGATTCGTTTCAATTGACCGTTCTCAAGCATCTGGTTTATCATAGCGTTCAGCTCCCGGGGAACCGGACCATAGGGCAGTTTTCTGTACCTTGCGCCGGTAAGATGCTCCTCATAAAGTTCATAATAATTGAAATCGCAGAAGTACAGCAGTTTGTTAAGCACTGTTTCCCCGATATTCGGTTTCCCTGAGCATTGCTCAAGAATGTATAGCAGGATATTCCTGAATTTCTCCATGTTGATCTCAGGAATGGAAATCCTCAGCCCCGTATCGGCAGCGGACAGAATTTTTGTTGATGCTTTTTGGTCAGGTTCGTGTACTTCAGTGGCAAATAGGTCATCAATCCTAAATCCCAGCACTTTTGAAAATTCCTGCAGCTCAAAGATGTCAATTTTTCGTTTTCCTGTTTCAATCTGGGCAAGGGATGATCTTGACATACTGATGATTTTTGCCAGCTCCTCCTGCGACAATCCGCTGGCTTTCCTGAGCAATGCCAGGCGTTTTCCAATCTGTTTCTGAGATAATTGTTTTTCTTTCACGACTCATGCATGTGTAGATTCTGCAAAATTAGAAAATGTTCGAAAAATAAACAACTCAATGTTCATTTTTCGAACAACTTATACAGCAAGCGATAGTGTCAGAATTGGTGTGCAACACCATCACCGGGGTTTACCCAATGATATAAATATCTCCGGGCAGCGGGCAGTGGACTTCCCTGAACCCCTCCTGTTGCAGTTCCGTCATGAAATGATCCTGTGCTTCTGAATCACCATGGACGAGGAAGAGTTTTTTCACATTTTCTTTATCCTGGCAAGCCAGATAGTTGATCATTTCACGGTAGTCGGCATGGCCTGAATAGGCGTCCAGGCGTTTGACGGCGGCCCTGACTTCATGTTTTTCCCCGAAGATACTGACAGTTTTGTCTCCTCTTGCGATTCTTGCACCCAGGGTGACGGGGGAGCAGTATCCGACGATCAGGATGGTATTGGCGGGATTGGAGATGTTGTTGGCCAGGTGGTGCTTGATCCGGCCGGCCTCCATCATGCCGGAGGCAGAGATGATGATGCAGGGTTCCGGGAGTGCATTTAACTTTTTGGATTCTTCAGCCGCTTTAATGTAGTACAATCCATTGAATCCGAAGGGATCGGGGTCGGTTTCCATGACCCGTTGCACATCCCCGTTGAGCTCATTGCTGTAAAAACGGAAAATCTCCGTGGCATTGACAGCCAGGGGACTGTCCACATAGATATTCACTTTTGGCAACAGGCCTTCATTAAAAAACGTATTCAGGGAGTACACGATTTCCTGTGTCCTGCCGATGGCAAAAGAGGGGATGATCAGTTTGCCACGCTTATCCACGCAGGTTTCCCTCACGATGTCAAGGAGTTCCTTCTCTGCATCCTTGATTTCCGGATGAAGCCGGTCACCATAGGTAGATTCACAGATCAGGTAATCGCAGGGGGGGAAGGGAGCGGGTCTGGCCAGGATACGGTTTTGGGGCCGGCCGATATCACCGGTGTAGGCCAGGCGGATTGTCTCTTCCGCTTCTTTTATTTCCAGGGAGACAACCGCACTTCCGAGCATATGTCCGGTATTGGTGAACCTGACACTCAGGCTGTCATCTATCCTGAACTTACGGTTACAGGCGGTAGTGATGAACAGCTCCATGCAGGATCTGGCGTCGTCACTGGTATAAAGCGCCTCTGCAAGCGGAAGGCCTTTGGCAGCGCGCCGTTTATTGAAATGAAGCACATCGCTTTCCTGGATGTGGGCGCTGTCGGCCAGCATGATCGCGCAGAGGTCACGGGTAGCCGGAGTGGTGATCACCGATCCCCTGAATCCAAGCCTGTAGGCATACGGAATCAGCCCTGAATGGTCAATGTGGGCGTGGGAAAGGATGATATGGTCGAGTGTTGCCGGGTCGAAACCCAGGTTCCGGTTCATGGCATCGGTTTCCAGTCCTTTACCCTGGAACATCCCGCAATCGAGCAGGATCTTTTTTCCGCTTGCTGTCGTGATCAGGTGTTTGCTGCCCGTCACTTCACGGGCGGCTCCGAGAAATTGTATGTTCATGTGAGTCAGGATTGGCGGAGGGTTAAATCGCCGCTGACACAAAGATAGTAATTGATACCTGGCGTGCTTGCAACAAAGCAATATTTTCATCTGCTTAGGTCGTATGAACCGGCATCACCTGTGTTGCATCACGACCTGCAAGAAACGACCTAATTGCCGTCAGGCTTATTGTTTTATCAACCGATACGTTTTACACTCTCCGGCTATCATTTCATTCAGGATGTAAATGCCCCGGGAAAGCAGGCTGATATCCAGGCGGTATCCTGACGGGAAGAATGCGATCCGGCATTTTGCACTTACTTCTCTTCCCGTCATGTCGAATACCGTTAATCTACCAAGAGGTGACCCGCCGGGCCGGTGTATCATTGTCCATGAATCAGCAGGATTGGGAAAAATCACTGTGGATGAATTGTGAAAACCTGGTTCAGCATTACCCGACACAAGCTGAATAGAGTCGATCACTTGCAAACACCTGAGTATGGCAGCCGGAAATGCCGTATCCAGGTCATGGCCGGTACCGGGTAGCAGATTGAAGTATGCCCTTGTCCCGTTGGCAGTTAGACTGTCGTAAACCTGGATGTTTTCGTTCAGATAAAAATCCAGGCTGCCCTCGCAGATGCATGCCGGTACATTGGAACTCAGGTTAAGCTGGGATATCCATGGAATCTGAATCACTGCATTGTAGGGAATGAATCCGTAGAATGGATAAAGAGGTTGTAATCCAAGCCGGTAGGTTTGAAAACCGTTCATGGAGAATCCGTTCAGGATAAGCCGGTTCGGATCGATATTGTAAAGTTGCATGGCAGTATCTATTGCTTTCAGCAGCAATTGTTCTCCCGGTCCGTTAAAGCTGTTCCCGTTATTATCAGGACAAACAAGCACAGCCGGCCAGGCTTCTGCAACACTCAGCAGGTGACTGCGGTAGCCTTTACCGCTTCCGCCGCCGCCATGCATCCCTACAATGAGGAAGGCGGGATTCTGAGGATTGTACCCTGATGGCACATGGAAAGCCAACTCGTAGGTTTCCAGGCCGAGGTTAAGCTGGATTTCGAAACTGCCGGCCGGTTGTGCATGAACAACCTTTGTTAAAAATACCGGCAGGGTCAGCAGGTATGTCCCGATAAGGCAAGTCTGCATCAGCGGGATTCCCGGAAAACGCATCCGTTTCATTCCACCAGCACTTTTCCACTCAGGCAGCGGCCGTTTGTAATCAGGCGGAAAAGGTAGTGCCCTGTTCGCAACTCACCCAGGGAGCAGGGGATATCGGACCAGCCTGCGGCATGTTGATTTTGAGCGGATGCCGCGACCAGCCTTCCCAAACGGTCGAACAATTCCAGTTTCACCATAGAAGCGGCAGGCAGATGGATTCTTGCGTTCAGGTGACCTGCTCCGTCCTTAATCCAGATGATTTCAATTGCGGGAAGCAGGTAGCCGGAAAAACCTGAGGTACCCGAGGGATCGAATTCGAGCAGTCCGGTTTGCTGGCTTCCGACCCAGATGTGTCCGTCCTGATCGCTGTCAATGCAGTGATACTGATTCCAGGGATCCAGCACCGGCCAGGAGGAGAAATCGTATAAGGTGAAGGCACCGCTAAGGGTATACTGGATGATACCTGTTCCGTAGGCTGCAATCCAGATGGCTCCCTGGGGATCGATCGTGATGCGTCCATACTCCAGCAGCGGATCGCTGATCAGACTCACAGTACCATTGTGTAATAACGCCAGGTCACTGTTGATCAGGATCATAAATAGCGTGTCATTCCTGATGTCCATATCAAAGATGTGATTGGAACTAAGGGCAGAGTTGAGGGTATTGTAAACCGTAAAGGTGCTGCCGTTGTAAAAGGCGAGTCCGCCGTCTGTCGTTCCGATGAAGATGCCGTTTGAAGTGCGCTTCATGCAACTGATATGTTCAGAAGGCAGTCCCATGGCTGTAGTGATCTGCATGGTACTGCTGCCGTCGTAGCGGTAGATGTGCTTGTCAAAATAATCCGAAATCCAGATGTTCCCCTGGTGATCTGCTTCGATTGGCCACAGCCAGAAAGCGGACAAACCGGGCGAATGAGCATGCCAGGTGCTGCCGTCCCATTCCCTGAGTTCTCCCATGATGCTGATCCAGACATGATCATTATGGTCAACAGTGATATCATCCACCCAGCCTCCCTGGAATGCAGAGGAGAAACTGCTGCCGTCGAAACGTGACACATGATAATAATTTCCGGAATTGTCATTGGATATCCAAACATGATCCTGGTCATCCACTTCAACTGAATTCACCGAGGAGAAGGGAATACCGGAATTGGAGGGGGTGTAGGATTTCCAGATACCCTGCCCGGAGCACAGTTCCAGGCCGGTAATCATAAAAAGAAAGATGCTGATAGCTTTCATCGTTTTTTTTCACAAAAATATAGTGAAAAATCTGATATTAAATCAGTTAAAATCCTGTTTTTTAATCCGGAATATTCCGGATAAGGGAATCCCCCGTACAGGCTAAATACTGATGATTCCTTGTTTGATCGCGTATTTTACGATATCGGCAACCGAATGAAGTCCCAGTTTGTCCATGATATGTTCCTTATGGGTCTCGACGGTTCTGACAGAGATCGACAGTCTTTCGGCGATTTCTTTATAACTGTATCCTTCGGCAAACAATTCAAGCACTTCCGATTCCCTCAGACTGAGCATGTTTTCCTGTCTGTCGCTGGCCGGCGTCCGGGAATAGCGTACCAGTTTCTGCAGGACTTTGGCTGAAATGGCCCGTGCAATATATTCTTTCCCTTCAAACACGGTCATGATGGCTTCAATCAGCTCTTCCTGCCTCACGTCTTTCGGCAGATATCCATACGCGCCGGCTTTCAGCGAGTTAAGGATATACTCTTCCGAGATCATGGCTGTAAGCATGATCACTTTCACCTCAGGGTAAAGTTTTCTGATCTTCTCTGTGAGCAGAATTCCGGAAATTCCCGGAAGGCAGATGTCCATGATCAGGATATCGGCAGGCTGTGTTTTCATGAGTTCCAGCAACTCCTCGCCTGAGGATGCCTCGCCGGTGATATGGAGTTCCGGCAGGTGCATCAGCAGCACCCTGAGCCCTTCTCTGATTACATGATGGTCATCCACCAGGATGATCCGTATGCTTTGCTTCATGGTGCAGGTTTGTAAGTGACACATGAAAGACAGTTCCTTCTCCCTGGCGGCTCTCAAAAGAAATTTCTGCGCCGATCTTATGTGCAAATTCCCGGGCAAGTATCAATCCGAGCCCTGATCCTTTTTCATTGCTGGTGCCCACCGTTGTGTGATGCAGGTCCAGACGGAATAGTTTGTCTTTGGCTTCATCCGGGATACCGATGCCATTGTCCCTGACGTACAGTACAGTATTATTCTCTTTTTGTGTGTATCCGATGGTGACGTTTCCTCCTTTTCCCGTGAATTTAACAGCATTCCCCACGAGGTTGCGCAGGATGGCCTTGAGTATCTGCCTGTCGCTTGTGATCCGGGCCGACTGAGGGATGTTGTTCTCCAGTCTTATGTTTTTCAGATCTGCTTCATGTTTCATGAGCAGGATAATGGATTGCCCAAGCTGTTGCAGATCAATGAATTCCGGTTCAGGTGTAAGTTTCCCTCCCTGCGTGAGCGCCCACTGGGTAAGGTTGTCGAGCAGTTGTCCCGTATCGTCGACCGACATTTTCAGCGCCCTGATCGCCTTCTGCCTTTGCGCTTCATCAATGGTTTCATAGTGTTCATTCAGAAAACCGGCCATCGAACAAAGCATTCCGAGTGGATTTTTCAGGTCGTGGGTCACGATACTGAACAATTTGTCCTTGGTCTCGTTGCTCTCCCGTAATGCGCTTTCGGATACCCTCAGTTTTTCATACAGCATCAGGAGTTGTTTCCTTTTATGGCTGATACTCCGGATATGAAAAAGGATGGAAATCAGCAGCAGGAGGATGATAAGGGTGGTGAAAACAAGGATGGTATTCTGGACAGTTCTCCGTTTCAGATCGAGATTGATCTGGGCAAGCTCCTTTTTGCGCTTTTCGGTTTCAAATTTGATCTGAAGTTCTTCAATCCTTTGTCTGGTTTTATCGTTCATGTAATTTGACAGGACTTCCTTTTCCTGTTCAAGGTATAATGCGGCCTGCCGGAAGTCTCCGTTTTGTTTGCTGAGATCGGCCATCAATGCCAGCGCGTTAGACATGATATTGCCGGCGTGAATTTTCCCTGCAATGGAAAGCGAGGAATCGAAACAAGCTGAAGCTTCAGCCTTTTTGCCAAGGTCGAGCAGGAGCGAGCCAAGATTCAGGTGGATGGCTGCCTGGCTGTATGTATCCCCGCTTTTTCTGGAAGCTTGAAGCGCTTTCCGGTAAAAGAAAGTGGCCTGTTCCGGATTCTGAAGGTTGTTGTAGATGAGTGCCATGTTGTTGTAAAGGCTTACCATCAGGTTTTCCGGGACGTTCAGCGACTTTCGGATTTGCATGGAATGATTGAAACAGCCGAGAGCAATGGTATAGCGTTTCAGTTCAAGGTTGGCGACTCCCTGGTTGTTCAGGGCTGAAGCGTAGTCTGCAAGGTAACTGTAGCGTTTAAAGATATTGGCAGCCTGAGTATGGAAAGCCAGTGCGGTTGCATATTCCTTTTTGAATGCATGGATAGAACCCATGCTGCTCATTGCTCTTCCATAATTCAATGAATCATGCTGCATTCCGGCGCTGGAGGCAGCCTGCTGATAGCATTCGTATGCCTGATCGTGGTTGCCGCTTCTTGAATAGGCATTGCCCAGGTTCACCAGGGAAATGGAAAGCTTGTCCTTTCGATCCATCTTTTCGATGGCAGTTTTTGCTGCTTCCAGGAATGGAATGGCTTCTAAAGCATTCCCCTTATTCATCAGGGAGATGCCGATAATACTCTTTGCACGGGCTTCCTCAAAAGGCAGCTTATATCTTATGGCTGACGGGAGCGCCTCCCTGCCGTAAGCAAGAGCTATATCCGCGTTCTTGTCGAGGGCTTGTTCTCCTGCTTTTACAAGAAGTTCGACACGGTCCTTTCCACTGGCCTCGTTTAACAAGCGTTTGAGGCTGTCTGTGGTTTCAGGCCCTTGCCCTGTCAGGAAAAGCGGCCACAAACACCACAGAAGTGAATGGAATATCTTCATTTTAAAGAGAAAAACATGAAGAGGAACAAAGATATCACAAAATCCTTTTACGCTGTGGCAGTGAATGCCTTTGCTTTTAATTCTTCACCAGTCTGAAAAACCTTTCTTCGACGGCGAGTATGTAAAGGCCTGCTTGCAATCTTTCCGTCGGAAGCGCGAATTCAGCCTGGCTGATGATCCCGTCGAAAAAAAGGATGCCTGCCGCGTTCATCAGGCGCACCTGCCTGGTCGTGCCGGAGGGAATCCGTATATGAATCCTGTCGCTGAACGGATTGGGATAAACGCTCAGATCCTGCAGGTTCAAGTGATCCAGTGCGGTAGTGGTAACCAAATGCGGTGCGGACATGCTGCTGCAACCCGCAGTATTGGTCACCTCCACATGATAAGTTCCGTTTTGCGTGAACACCCAGCTCTGGCCCGTGGCTCCCTGAATCGGAAGGCTGTTCAGATACCACTGGTTTCCGCTGGAAGCGCTGCTGTAAAGGGTGTTGAATACCTCGGTGATGACGGGCACCGGAGGATTGGCATTGACCTGGATGTAATTCTGCTGCGTGAGGGTATTGCTGCCGTTGCCATTGCTGACTGTCAGGCTGACAGGGTAGGTGCCGGGATTCATGTAACAGATATTAGAGGGATTCTGGGCAGTACTGAAAGGGACCGTGGAACCCTGGAGGTTCCAGCTCCAGGCTGTGGGGTTGTTGGCCGACTGGTCGAAAAAGGAGATGCAGTCCCCTGCACAGATCACGGTGCTGCTGGCAGTGAAGGCGGCGATTGGCGGCAATCCTCCCGGGATGAGGCAGCAGTTGCCTCCATTGCTCACATAAAAGGGTGTGTTGTAATAGTAACATCCGTATTGTGTATAATGGGAATATAAGCTGCCGCCGAACTGGGTAAGGAAAAAGTGGGAGATTTGTTCCGCCGTGTTGCAGCCTCCGGTTGTGCCGCCGCAGTTGTATGCACAGATGATGTTCGGATTGCCGTTCGGATCGGAATAAGTGGCCGGGGGGTGAACCAGGATGCTGGCGGCAGATGAAGGTACACCCATGATGGCAACCACATTGTGACCGGTATTACAATGGTCATTGTTGCCGGCATAACCGGCATAGACCACCTGGGTCACGTTCGCGGCATAAGGTCCCGTGATCTCCACCTGGATGGCTTCATAGGTTGTTATTCCGATCTTCAGGTTGGGAATGTTCACATCCACGTTGATCAGCAGGTGACCTCCGTCATAATTGGAATAGATCACCACGTTGCCGTTCGGGTTGCAGATGGTCTGGGAAAAAAGCACTGCAGGCAGCAGCGCGAAGATGGCATGGAACAGATGCTTTTTCATGATGGAGCGGGTTGGATTGAAGACAAATTTAGAAGATTTCCCCTAAGTGGCAAAACCATGGAATAGCATAGATGATGTGGCGGGTTTGGAGGGACATGATATATCGTGTCCCTTTGGATGCAAAACGGATGAACCGCTTGAGGTTGAGAGGACATGCCAGGGCATGTCCCTGCAGAGTTGTTATTGGGTAAGAGTGAGTTTTTTGCGGTGGTGCAGGGTTATGGCATGCCATGACCCTTGCTGATATTCCGGTGAATTGCTGAATATCACATGTCCGACAATATGTCAGGAATTCCTAAGTCCTTACATATTTTTCTGCAAAGGTTTTCTTTAAGGTCAGCATGCCTGGGTACGGTTGACAATTCTCCGGTTTTTCTATTTCTGAACAAGGTGTGTTTACTGCCTTCTCTCGCAATGGTACAACCGTTTGTTGCAAGATATTTGATGAACCTTCTGCGTTTCATTAAAAACTGAAAGAAAGGGTTTGAGTTATTAAGTTGTTAATCTCTCGTTTCTTGTCTTTCGTTTGAATGTTCCTTCTTTCCTCAAACATAAGATTGATGGCATCGGCCAGATTTTCTTTAGCTTCTTCCAGGGTTTCACCCTGACTGTTTATTCCCGGCAATTCCTGAATAAAAGCAATAAAACCACCTTCTGCACAGGGTTCAAAAACTGCTGTCAGTTCTATCTGTTTCATTGACGTGTATTTTTACAAATTTAGTCGTTTTTCATTACTGCTTATACAATCTTCACTGAATCTTATATTGATCTTAGTGAAAATACCAAGGAATTTTCGGTTATGCCGACTAGGAATGGTTTTCCGAAAATATTGATTACAGCGGTGTACGGCATTACTCAAACGTTAAGGTTTTTGACAGCAGTATGAAACAGTGGTGTTTAGGACCAGCAATACCGAACACCGCTCTAAAGACCTTTTACTGAAGACCCGCTATGTGTCGGTATAAACAGCTTTGCAGATGCAAACCTGTCAAGGTTGAGTTTAGATATCTATACCGATGACTCTGATAACAAATTTTTCGCAAACCTGTGTTCTTTCGGTGTACCTTTATGTAGTTATAACCCTCCAAAATCATCATGTATGAAAACAATTGCCTGGCAACGCGGAATGAGTTGTTTACCGCTGGTTCTGTTTTTTCTATCAGGTTCAGGTAATGCTCAAAGCATCCAGTTGGAATTCACCGGAAGACTGGCGGGGCAATACGTTCCACTGGACAGCATCCGGGTCGGGAACCTGACGCAGTTCTGCGACACCACACTGTACTGGCCGGATACCTCGCTTTTACTGTTATATGCTTCTTTAGGCGGGCAGGTACTGTCCGGGTCTGATTTCAGCCTGGGCAATGCACAACCCAATCCTTTCCGGGAGGCATGTGCTTTCAGTGTGAACCTGCCGGCAGCGGGCAAGACAGTAGTGATAGTCAGTGATATATACGGAAGGCGGGTGCATGTTTTCGCTGACCAGCTCGGGGCCGGCATGCATGCTTTCCGTTTTACTTCTTCAACTTCAGGTGTTTATTTTGTTCAGGTGCGCTTTGAATCCAGGGTATTGGCCATGCGATTGGTGAGTCTTGGAGGCGGAAGCGGCCGGGGGAGCAGTTTACAGCTTGAAAGTCAGAACGGCGGGGCCGTGTCTGTAAAAGCGGCTGTTTCGACACTGGCCGCCTTCCTTTTTGCACCGGGCGATA
>JAKLIX010000028.1 GCA_022709385.1 Bacteroidota bacterium
AAATCCTCAATACCTCTCCGGAAACACCAAAAATCACCTCCCGGGAAAACCGTTCTTGCAAACACCCTCACCAGGGTGGTGTCATTCTGTTTCGTTTAATGGTGTCAGTTTTGTTCGGGGTCGAAACTAGCGGAAAAGCTAGGCATGGATTATCAAATCCATAATGAGGGTGGGTCATCGTCTGCAAAAGAAACATTGGACAATAGACCTGTTTTATTGAACATCCTACGGCAAATGGATGAGGGTAAAATCAAACATCTATACGTGTGGAACACGGATAGACTCTCACGAAGTACAACGTGGTACACCATACGACAGAAGATGATGAAAAACTCTGTTGTACTATATACTGCCAACGGCGTACATAACAGTCAAGATTACCTTGAAAATTTAGTCCTTGGGATATTATCAGAGATTTCTGTATATGATAACAGCATAAGAAAAGACCGTTCAAGATTAGGCAAAATCGAAATCGTAAAAATGGCATACCACCATGGGGGTGACACCCCATTCGGGTATATGCTACAAAGTGATGGTCGAAAGAATAGGCTAGCTATACATCCAGAGGAGAGTAAATGGGTTTGCTACATCTTCGAACAATACGCAAAGGGAATACCGTTAAAAGCAACCAAAGCAGTTCTCGAGGCTAATAGAGTTAAAACCAGACGAGGTAATGACCAATGGAGTATGGGCTCGTTGCAGGTGTTACTCAGAAATGAAACCTATTTGGGAGTTAAGGTTTTCAAGGACAAGAAATCCGGAATCACCATAAAAAATAACATTCCACAAATTATTCCAAACAAACTTTGGGATGAGGTTCAGGAAAGACGGAAGCTCTATTTACAGCGCAAAGGTCAGATTAACCGTACAAAACACTTCTACCTGTTCCGTGATTTCCTTATTTGCAAATGTGGAACGCCTATGGGCGCACGCCAGAAAAAGAAATACGGGGTTCAACAGTACTATTGCCCGATTCCAGAACGCAGATTTAACAATACATACAAAAAAAGTGTCATCTGCGATATGAAAAAGTGTATGAACATACCGTCAGCCGACGACCAGCTTTGGAATAAAATCATTGATATCCTCAGTGATACCATGGCAATGTCTACGGCATTAAAAGAAAAGACATTAATTGGAAAAAATATCGATAGCCCGGAGGTTCAGAGAATCATAGCTGATAAAGAAGCCAGCATTAACGACCTGACAAAAAAGAAAATTGACATTGAAAAAGCATTGGTCACCGTCGAAGCCGACAATGTCATGAATCGATACACATCAAAAGAAGTATATGAGGGTCTGAAAAGGCAATTAAATAAAGAACATCGTGAAGTTTCCAGAGAAATAGAAGACCTCAGGAATTCGCTGAAACAATTCGGTAATGATGCAAAGTGGTATGATTGGCTCAACAAACTTGGCCACTATATGGCACATAACCGGGATATTACTGACGAGCTTAAGAAGGAGCTATTAAATGTGGTGTTGGAAAACATCATTGTGGACTACGACCACGACCAGAAGCTGCACAGGCTCACCATCA
This sequence comes from Bacteroidota bacterium, assembly GCA_022709385.1. Lineage (GTDB taxonomy): Bacteria > Bacteroidota > Bacteroidia > Bacteroidales > CAIXZF01 > JAKLIX01. The sequence goes on from JAKLIX010000028.1 coordinate 1,541, forward strand.
AATTCAAAATACCCGTCGTAATTGGCAAAGATGGGGGACAAGGCTCGAGTCCTGCTGTTATAGACCTGTTGCCAGTGAAGCGTGGGGGAAAAAGAAAGTCTGGTCAGAATGCACCCGTTGGGAACTACTCCACGGTCACACTCTTGGCCAGGTTCCTGGGCTGGTCTATGTTGCAGCCCCGCATCACGGCGATGTGGTAAGAAAGCAGCTGAAGGGGTACGGTGGCCACCAGGGGCATGAGGGATTCCTCGGTGTCGGGCAGCTCGATCACGTAGTCGGCCAGGTTCGCCACGGAGGTGTCTCCTTCCTTTACCAGGGCGATGATGATGCCCTTTCTGGCTTTCACCTCCTGGATGTTGCTGAGTACTTTGTCGTACAATTCCTTGTTGGTGGCAACCACCACCACGGGCATCTCTTCGTCTATCAGGGCGATGGGCCCGTGCTTCATCTCGGCAGCAGGATAGCCCTCCGCGTGAATGTATGATATCTCCTTCAGCTTCAGTGCGCCTTCCATGGCAACAGGGAAACTGTAGCCCCGTCCAAGGTAAAGAAAATTACTGGCCGACTTGAAAATCTCCGCCATCTCCCTGATCTTGTCGTTCAGCAACAATGCCTTTTCCACTTTGGATGGAATTTTCTCCAGCTCATTGAGCAGTTGATGGAACCTGGAACGGCGGATGGTCCCTTTCTTGTCGGCTATCATCAGGGCCATCATGGTAAGGATGGTGACCTGGGCCGTAAAGGCCTTGGTGGAAGCCACCCCGATCTCAGGACCGGCATGGGTGTATGAACCCGCATGCGTGGCGCGGGCAATGGAAGATCCCACCACATTGCAGATACCAAGGATGGTGGCGCCCTTTTGCTTCGCCAGTTCGATGGCGGCCAGGGTGTCGGCTGTTTCGCCCGACTGGGAAATGGCGATTACGATGTCTTTTTCGCAGATGATGGGGTTGCGGTAACGGAATTCGGAAGCGTACTCCACCTCCACATTCACCCTGGCGATGTCTTCCAGCAGGTACTCCCCCACCAGGCCGGCATGCCATGAAGTGCCGCAGGCCACGATGATGATGCGCTCGGCATTGACGAGTTTCTGTTCAAAATCCCTGATCCCTCCCAGGTATACCACGCCCTGGGCTGCATTCAGCCTGCCCCGGAGGCTGTCGCGGATCGACCGCGGCTGCTCAAAGATTTCCTTCAGCATGAAATGGGGAAAACCTCCCTTCTCAAGCTGGGAAAGGTTCATTTCCAGCTTTTCGACATAGGGAACTTTCTCCTGGTTGCGGATGGTGCGGATCTTCAACTCCTGGTCGAGTTCCAGGATGGCAATCTCTTCATCGTCGAGGTACACCACGTTTTTCGTATACTCCACAATGGGCGTGGGATCGGAAGCGACAAAGAACTCTCCGTCACCGATGCCCACCACGAGCGGACTGGCTTTCCTTGCGGCAATGAGCTTATGCGGATCGTGTTTGGAGATCACCACGATGGCATAGGCCCCGATCACCATGTCCATGGCCATCCTGACGGCCTCCTCAAGGGGAACCTCCACATTCACCATGAAATCCTCGATCAGGTGAATGATCACTTCCGTATCGGTGGAACTCCTGAACTTATACCCCCTCCGGATCAGCTCTTCTTTCAGGTACACATAGTTCTCGATGATGCCGTTGTGGATCAGGGCCATGTTCCCGCTGGGCGACACATGCGGGTGGGCATTGATGTTGTTGGGTTCCCCGTGGGTGGCCCAGCGGGTGTGGGCAATCCCCACCGATCCGGAGATATTCTTCCCGCTCACAAAGGCCTCCAGGTCGGAGACCTTCCCCTTGGTCTTGTATACCTGCAGGTCGTCGTTGAGCAGTGCGAGGCCCGCACTGTCGTATCCCCTGTATTCGAGGCGATACAGTCCGTTCATCAGGATGGGGTAGGCGTGGCGCCTTCCGAGGTATGCTACGATTCCGCACATAAGGTACTGGTCTTGAATGGAGACGCGATAAATCGCGTCTGTGGTGTTTTTTTTCTGGCAGAGACGCGATAAATCGCGTCTATACTGGGGAGGGGGCTTAGGGCAGGCTGGAGTAGACGATGCGTAATTTCATGGGTTTGAGGCTATGCCCGGGTCCGTTCAGGATGAAGCGGTTGGCCCTGACGACAGCCCCGGATGCCATCAGGTACATTCCGTAATCCGTGTACGAATCCTTAAGCATATCCTGTATATGCTGTGTAATCCTGAAAATATAGTCGTTGGATCCGGTGTTGTAGCCCCCCCCGAAATAAGAATCGCCCACGGCATAATCAGGAAGGTTCGACATGCTGCCATTCTCATTGATCTTCACCAGCAACATTTTGGTCATGGGTGTAAGCACAGGTTCCGCTTCATTGCCCGGAATGATCAGCTGTGCATCATTGATGGCGATTTTACGTCCTGCTGCCCATGCTTTCAAAAGGGGAAGCCGAAGTTTTACCTTGGTCCCTGCCATTCCCTGAAGGAACATCTTGTTGACGCCCAGGCTTGTATCCCCGTAAATAACCTGTTTACGGAAATCCTGGGAAGCATAATCATAGTTGTAGTGGTTGAAGTGGTTGAAGCGCTGGCAGGACTCGTTGATCACCAGGTTGTACACCAGCGAATCGTTCTCATCGTTATGATAATACAGTTTGAGACGGGTATTGGATGACAGCAGGTTGAAATACAGGATACTGCCACCATATGAAACCGGGGCAGCAGTTACATACAGACCCTTAAAGTATTCGACGAATTTCAGGTTATCGGCCAGGTAATCCGAGGGAGTGTATAGGATCTTGTATGCCAGGGCCGGCGACACCTTTGACAGGTTGATCCGCAACTGGGGAGCCAGTTTCAGGGTATCGTAAGGGACGCTGTCGGTGGGCCTGGGATAAAAAGAAAGATGTGCATAATCCGTTTGGAGGTGCTGCACCCTGTGATTGGAGTAGTAAGTGGTATCGGTAAGGAGTGTCTCATCCAGTTCAAACACATTAAACAACTGCATATTGCTGGTATCCCCGTAATAGCTGTTGTAGGCCAGCACGAGCACCAGCGAGTCGGGTACCGGGTTATCCCCGAAGGACGGATTGACCGAGGACAGTTTAACCTGGGTGGCAAAACCGGCGGTCACCCTGCCGAAGACAGGATCAAAATGAGAGCCGCAGAGATTGAGGGAAGTGAAGGAGGATGCCAGGGAATCCTCGGCGACGGTATAGCCTTGTATGGTAAAGGTGTCGACACTTTCCACGTAAAGCTGGTCCTGCACGGGTGTAACTTCCAGTCCGACGGCATCGGGGTCTTTTTCGCAGGAGATCATGAATGGCAGCATGGCTGCCAGGAAACATACGGCAACAAGGCTACGGGAGGCAGGCAGCTTCACATTTACCCGGTTTAGGATTACTCAGTGGTTACAGCCTCGCTGACCAGGATCTCGTCGTAGAACTCATTGTACACCCCGATATAATTCTCCGGATTCTGGTAGTCCAGCACAGGCTTGTCGAGCTCCGCGATGTAATCCCTGAGTTCCGGGTGAATGTCGGGGTGACCGATGATCACGGCATCACTGTGATCGATGGCTGATTTCATCAGGTTAACGTAGTTTCCCTTTTTAAAGTATCTGAGGTCCTTTTCGCCTATCCCTTCGTATTTCACCTTATTCACAAAATCCTTATGAAAAGGCTCGTCGAAATGGTCATTATAGACAGATACCACCACACGGGCATCGGTAAAGATGGGATTATCGCGGAAGGATCGTTTCAGGTAAAGCGGTACCAGGGCCGACATCCAGCCATGGGTGTGGATGATATCGGGCGACCAGCTGAGTTTTTTTACTGTCTCCAGCACGCCGCGGCAGAAGAAGATCGTCCGCTCATCATTGTCGGCGTAAAACTTATTGTTTTTATCCCAGAAGGTGAACTTTCGCTGGAAATAATCATCGTTGTCGATAAAATAAATCTGCATCCTGGCCGACTGTATGGATGCCACCTTGATGATCAACGGGTGGTCGGTATCGTCGATGATGAGATTCATACCCGACAGGCGTATCACCTCGTGCAGCTGGTTTCTTCTCTCATTGATGTTTCCGAAACGGGGCATGAATGTGCGGATCTCCTTCCCTCTTTCCTGTATCCCCTGCGGTAAATAACGCCCGATCATCCCAAGCTGACTTTCCTTTAAGTAAGGAGTAATTTCCTGGGAGACAAAAAGAACATTGGCTTTCTTCATATAACAAATAAGTTCAAAACGCCCGGCTGACAGGCTATGGTCAACAGCACCTGCGGGTGCCGGTGTCCGGTGTCAGTTTTTGGGTTTGCAAAGGTAGTAATTAATCAGGAATTATGAAAGCACCAAATTTAAATTGAGTAATCAGAAATAATGAAACCGTAATTGAATCATGCTGCACAAGGAACCTCATGCTTCAGATTTCATACCTCAGTTCGAGTCCAGCGTGGAAAAAACGAAGAACAGGCTTTTCCGGCCGTCATCGGGGAAGCTGAAGACCTGCTCCTGCTCCCGGCTTGCATTCCTGACTTTCAGCCTGACGGTATCGGCAGTCAGGTCCAGGGGGATGCGTGCATAGGAAATGGCATAGGGCAGGGTTTGCCAGTTGCGTGTATCTGCTTTCTCCGTCAGTGCATTAACGATGCTCACTGCCGCCCCCAGTCCCTGCATATCTTCTTTCTTGCTGTTCTTCAGAGTGGCTTCGATGCTTTGCTTGACAGCCAGCCGCAACAGGGCCGTTCCCATCTCGCGAAACATCCTGTCCTGCAAGGTTTTAAAGGCAATTTCACGGATGTTCTGGGCCATTTCGAGGGGATAGGCCGATTCGCCGGCAAGCAGGGTGGCATCCGTGTACACGGGCATCCTGTCGACATATTTGGGGAAGGCGATGCGTAGAAAATGCACATCCGACAAGGCGGCCTGTTCCCGCTCACTGAGGGCAGCCGTCTGGTAGGGGATGGAGATCCCTGCTTCCTCGTCGGCCAGGGTGAAGACACCATCACCCTTCTCCAGGCTTGAAAAATTCAGACTCCATTCCGCTTTTACCGGTCCAAAGCCATTATGCCAAAGAAAGATAAGCTCCCTTTCCGCCGCCCTGCCCGTTTCATGGCGAAACCCGAACTTCTCCTCATAATACCGGACTTCATCCGTAAATCCGCAACGCGAGGCCGAACGCAGCAAATCCTTTTTCAGCTGGAGGGGGGGACCGAGCCCGAAGTTTCCCTCATACACCTTTTCGTAGGCTTCGAGGGCGTTGCGGTAGGCGATGAAGGCATTGTTGTGATCGCCGGTTATTTCATATACCAGGCCCATGAGCAGGTGGGCGAAGGCGTCGGAAGAATAGCGGTTCTTCCTGTCCTTGTACTTGTCGTTCAGCTCATTAAGCCGGAGGTTGATGCGCCGGCATTCCACCAGGGCTTCCTCATACTTTCCAAGCCGGATATAATTGACAGCCTTAAAATAATTCACCATCACCTTCTCGAAGTCCTCCGGCTGATAGGGCCTCACACCCGGATTGGATACCAGGGCGAGGGCTTCCAGGCCGTAGTGCTTCTGCTGATCCTCTATCATCAGGTCGGCCCGGTTCAAGGCCCGGTTGGAAGAATCGGACAGGCCGGTGATCCAGTTCACCCAGCCCAGGTTCAACTCATGCAGCAGGAGGTTGCGCGGCCGCTTCCCCTTCCTGTCCTTTTCCAGCCATTCCTTTGCCTTGTCGAACTGCGCTTCCCGAACATATTCCTGGTAACGAAGTGTCTTCTGGTAATAGGTGGCGCAGCCACTCAGCAGCATCAGCAGCAGGGGAGGCAGGAAGAAATGCTTTGTGAAAATCTTCATGGTGTATGCATATCAGTTGTCATTGTCATGCTGAGCGGAGTCGAAGCATGTCTCCCTATCCTTGTCATGCTGAGCGAAGTCGAAGCATGTCCTTCACCACCTAATTATTCACCATCTTCTTGATCTCCTTGTCCCCTATCCACACCACCTCGTTGGTTTCGAGGTCGGTAAGCTGGAGATTGACCTTGTAAAAGACCACCTTTGATTTACCATGGGCATCCACAATGGAGTTGATGCTGCCCTGCATGATATAATCGGCGCCCAGTTCCTTACCCCATTTCTTCATGGTTTCCGGAGAGGCAAACTGCTGCTGGTCGCCGCGCTCCTGGCGAAGCTCTTCCCTTTTCTCGCCTGCCTGTACCAGCCTGACGCTGCCGCTGTTGATAAAAGCCTTCTCTATGTCGGCCAGGAAAGTCTCTGCATCGATATGTTCATGCGATTTGTTGCTGACAAGGCCGACCACAACCACCGGCCTGTTGCCGGCATGAGCCTGCATAAAGTCGGGGAGCCATCGCTGACCGAGCACTTGTTTGGTAAGTTCTTCGGCGACCATCCTGGAATCGGTATCGTTCCAGCGGCCGCTGAGGTCGATCTGCTTGTCGGCAGCCACCCTGGTTACCTGGCGTCCACAGCCGAAAGTAAAGGCTACCATACTGATCAGTAGTAAGATACGGAAAGTTGTTGTCTTCATGGAAATAAAATTTCGACGAAGTTAGCAAAGAATATGCCATTATTGATTTGTTTCCATACAATTTAAAGACATCTGCTGAATTCTTTTTAAGAATACATATCAGGCAGGATTGACAATGAAACTGTATGGCAAAAGTGATAGCGACGTTATTGAAAACACCATAATTTTTGACCTGTGAAATATCAGTGTACACATTGCTCAGAATCTGAAATACTGTTATTGCAACTGGTTAGCTTTCACTAAGCTGTGAAGTAGCGTGACAGATCTGATTGAATAATGACCTACAAGCCGGCATTATCATCATAGGTTCAAAAAATCTACTTTCATGCTATTGACTTCTAATAGTAAAAAATTTATTTTTGATCACCAGCTTTATGTTTTTTATGAACAGTTCTTTGAAAAGCTTGGTAATTATACCTTATAGTAGATTTCTAGACGGCATAGATTCTAAATCAAGTTTAAATAGTTCACTAAGACATTTACATCATGAAAGCAATTTTCAGCTCACTACCGGTAATGAATCTTGTCTTTTTTTTGCTTTGCAAGAGCATGGTCCTTTATGGTCAGAATGATGGAGAAAAAGGCAGGTTCCCTCTGAGCCATAAAGATCAATCATTTCAACACCGGTATTTTGAAACTGCTTCAACAGCTCCTCTTCCGCTCATCAAAGGCATATCGATGGTGAATACCATCATTGCTTCAATGAAGCCGGGGAATATTGAATTTCCTTTAATGCTGCCCGAAAAGGCCGACATAAGTATAAAAGAGGCAGTTAAAATTGCATTCAGATATGCAGGCTTAAGCCCTGGAAGTAATCATTCTGTTATTCCGGTTTATGACCTCAATGGATGGGTTACGGGTTATGATGTTGACATCCGGATTGATGGCAATACTTTCCCGGACTACCAAACAGTAGCAGCGTGGGTGCAGTCTCAGAAACATTTACCAAAGCCCGGTTTGGGAGCATCAGGTCCCTACAAATCTTATTACATTTCTGCTTCTTATGACAGACCTGTTTTTCGTGCCTCACGCAACACTGTTTCAAATTTCTACGCCTCCGGTTGGATCACGAAATCATTAATACGTTCCTATACGAATTGTTCGGAGCCGGAATTGGTTTGCCTGTATGAGGGGGGATCGCGCAACCGTCTGCACTGTTATCGCTGCGAAACGGACACCTTCCTGGTAGAAGGAGAAGCACCCTACAGGGTCTTTTCTTTCCCTGAAGCCAGCGCATATGCTTCTTCAGAGTTCCTGAGAAGAGGAGCATTGGTCGATTCAGTGGCACTGGCGAATGGCAATGACCCAGGTCTGGAGAAGAATAGAATCAGAGAACATAACAGGAAGCATGTAAACAATATCCTTACGATGCAGCAAGGTGAAAGCAAGGAAGCTAAAGATGCAGATGTTTTCGGCAGCGGAAGTTATATCAGACCCCTCGACTGGCACTTCGGTTGCTCACCGACTGCCGGTGCCGTTGTGGTGAACTACTGGTATTTCCGTTCAAAATATGGAAGACTGAATGAATATTATTATACCCGCTATGATGACATTCAGGATGAAGATTGGGATTGCCATGTTTCAAGATCTCAGAAAGAATTGAGCTTAACAATGCAAACCGATGGTTCTGGAGGTACATATCCATGGAATATTTATAGTGGAATAAGAGATTATATAGAAGACAGGGGATTTGGTGTGGATGGTGGTCCTAACTGGGAAGGTTCGGCTGTTTTAGGTTGGCATATCAATAGAATGAAGGATGATATTGATGCCGGATATCCTTTCGTTTTTTCATACAACACCGAATACCTCCCTGAACTTAACGGGCATTCTGTCGCTGCTTATGGTTATTTTACTAATTATGATGACGAATTCATTATAAGGGTCATAGATAATGGAGATGAAGAGTCAATAAACCCGGTTTTGGGATGGAATGATGTATCTGGGGGAGACGGACCATACATTTGCAATCCGGACAGCTACAAAATAAAACTCCTCAATCCGCAAGGCGGTCAGGATCATATGATCTGTAGCTGGGAAGGTGTTTATTACACCGGGCAAACCTTAGATATACGCTGGTCAAACTACCAGAATCCCTCTGATTTCGTAGAGATATATTTCTCTGATGACGGGGGTATCACATGGACATTGATCGATACTACCGCCGATAACGGTTCCTATCACTGGGTGATACCCGGCTGGGCAGCCACGTATGGAGGCAGAATCATGGTAAAGCAGAATATTTATATTACTATCGGAGGGTTCACCGGTTTTATTGAACGGAGTTCAAGTGGCAGTCATGGAGATTTTATTATACTCAATCCGCCGGAGGTCATTTCACCAAATGGCGGCAACACATACGAAGCCGGGGACTGTATCAACATCAATCTCAGTGTCAATGCTTTTGAATACTACAGTGTCTGCCTTCTGAAAGACGGCCAGCGGTATGCCACTATCGCGGACACTATATATGGGATCATCCCTTTACTCACATTCAGAATACCCGCTACCTGCAGTGGAAACAATTTTCAAATTGAAGTCAGGTCTCTATACGATCCGGATGTTTACGATATCAGCGACACATGCTTTTCCATTTATAAAAATCCTGTTTCATTCAGCAATGCATGGATGACTGACATGATCGATCTAAACGGGAATGGCGCTTACGAACAAGTCAAACTCCACTGGGACGCGAACGTAGCGATAGGAAGCAAAAACATAAGGGTTGATGTCAAAATCAAGAAAAAAGGAACACCTTATTGTATTCCGTATTCTTCTGTTTATTACACATTACAGGGCAGCACTTATGATGATCAGTCCATAACCATCTTTGCGCCCAGTGATAATGCAGGTCTGTATCAGTTTTATCTGACGGCCTATGATTTTAAGTGCAATGATTCAGCAGTTGCCGCTCAGGGGATATATCCAACCAGCCCATTTCTGGCTATACCACTACAGGCTTATGAACCCACGCTGGAGGTATTGTCTCCGAACGGTGGTGAATACTTGCTTGCAGGTGACCATGTCATGATGAACTGGAATTCGAATATGCCTGGCAATGTGAAGATTGAATTGTTAAAGGCCGGAATCCTTTACACTACCATCAGTACCTCGACTGAAAATGACGGTACATTTGGATGGATCGTACCTTCATCCATCCCATCTGCAAATGACTATAGAATCAAAATTTCCGGGATATCAGGCATATCATTGTCAGATCAAAGCAACAGCAATTTCACTATACTGCAGAACACCGAGTTCTCAATTGCAGATGCATGGGTAACAGATAAAATAGACCTCAACTCGAACAGTTTTTATGAAAGATTTAAACTGCATTGGAACCCAAACACCAATGCTCTAAACCAAACGATATATGCAAAAATTTACTCTAAACTTCATTCCGCATCTTCTTATACGTTTCTATATCAGACACCCTATTACACAATAACATTGAATCAATCTGATGATCACAACTTGGTAATCAACGCATTAATACCTCTGGCCAACTCATATGATTTCAAGATAGAGATTTACCTGAAACAGGGCGATCTCCTTGTGGCAAGCCGCAATGCCACACAGGATGCCAGCCTCAGTGCCATTCCTATGCAACCTTACGGCAATTCTTACCTGAGTGTTACCTTTCCGAACGGGGGAGAATCGCTCAAACCTGGTCAGAGTTATACAATCAGTTATAACACAAACGTCGCACAGAATGTAACGATAGGCCTCTACAGGGAATCCGCGCTTTACCAGACCATCATCAGCTCTACTCCTTCCTCAGGCTTTTACAACTGGACTGTCCCGCCCGATCTGGCCGCTGATATTGAATACAAGATCAGGGTTCATGGATCTTCGGCCGGAGATTACAGCAATTCTAATTTTACCGTGAATGAAGAAATTTACTTTAATTGTCCAAATGCGGGAATGATTGTAAGGAAAGGGCAACACCTGAGTATTGAATGGCAGGACAACCTTGATGAAAATGTGGATATACATCTCTATAATTCGTATGGTCTGGTGGCAACCGTCGTCCTGAATACCCCCAGTGACGGAGCCTACCTCTGGACTGTTCCTGGTACATTATCTACCGGTAATGATTATACGATCAAAATTACCAGTACCCAACATGCTGTATTAAATCAATCATCAGAAATGTTCACAATCAAACCTCCGATTCCTGTGATTCTGCCAGTGATAACAATTACAAGCCCTGACGGTGGTGATTCGCTGTATAATGGTCAGAACTATTCCGTACAATGGTGGGATAATATTGATGAGAATGTGAGCATTGACCTTTTGCGTGCTGATACGCTGCTGTTACCAATTGTGGGTTCCACTGAAAGCGACGGGGAATTTATCTGGTACCTGGACGACAGCTTTCCAGCAGGTAACGAACTCAAGATCAGGATAACAAGCATTGACGACTCAACAATATTCACGACCAGCGAAGATCCCTTTAATATCATTTCCAATATCTCAGTCTCAATAGCCAATGTTGAGGCCTGTCCGGATGAGATCCTGGTTCCTGTCATGAACTCCAGGATTAATTGCCTCGGAGAATTGGTATTTAACATGGAATACGACACTACAATATTTGAATTTACAGGAATCAGCAACATCAACCCCCTTCTTGCAGGACATGGCAACTTCATTACGGAAAATTCACTGAATCAGATACATGTATACTACCAGAGCGACACCCAGTTTGATGCAGAAAGTGATACCCTTTTCTGTCTCAGTTTTACTGGCAACGGCGGGTACAGCAACCTTTCCTGGGTAACTACTGACAGTAAAGTTTATGATATTCACCAATACCCACTGTCAACCAATTTCTCAGACGGAAGTATTCAGATTTTAGCTGCACCCGGACAGGCCGGTCTGATTAGCGGACCTGATTCCGTAAATCCGGGTGAAGTTCACGTCTATTATACTTCCATGATAGAAAATGCAAGCGGGTTTACCTGGGAATTTTCCGGTGACGGTACCACATTAAACTATTTGTCAGACACTTCAATTAGTATCTCTTTTGGCTTTAACGCCGTCAGCGGTTCACTGACAGCTTCCGCTTTCAATTCCTGCAACCAGATTCCAGGTAACAATAGTTTTGTTTCGCCCCCACTCGATATCATTGTGGCGCCTACGCCTATGATGAGGCTTATATATCCGACAGGAAATGAGGCTTTCAGGATCAATGAACAGGTGTTTATCCAGTGGAACAACGATTGCGGTTGCCTGATCAACATCTTGCTCGTTAAAGCAGACAGCGTTATTGCAATACTTGAAGACAGTGTCCTGAATTACGGTTATCGCCTTGTTACCATTCCAGATGTCTGCTCAGGTGATGACTACAGAATTAGGATACATTGTCTCAGCGATAACCAGATCAGTGATGAAAGTGACGATTTTATCATATACCGTCAGCCGGAAATTAGTATTCCTGAAACACAGGAGTGCGCCGGCAATATCATGCTTCCCATTATTGCTAAGGATATTGTGGCCATGGATACCTTCCAGTTTATCCTTCATTATGACACAGCCTTTCTTTCCTTCTCCCAGGTGTCAAGCCCTTACATTCAGGCTGAATACCTTAATATAGCTATGAATAACACAGGACTTCAGGTAACAGGTTCTGCCACCAATCCGCTGACAATATTATCGGATACCCTCTTGCTTCTTCACTTTACATCAAGCAGCTTCTCTGGCACCATCCTTTTCGATACTGCCAGTATTATCCTGAATAATATGGGTATCCCATTTGATGCTGCTTTCCTAAATGGCATTGTAGATATTGATTCGTGTTCTGAAATTCATGGTAATATTTCATACTTGAACCAAACCAACACAGCCATGCCCGGGGTCATCCTCAGGCTGTTGAAAAACAACCTGGTTTTCGCAGAATCTGTCTCCGGACAGGACGGAAGTTTTAACCTTGACCGGATTCCATATGGAAACTACAAGCTTATATCGGTAACAGATAACGAGCCGGGAGGGATAAATGCTGCCGATGCACTGGTGATCATGAACCATTATGTTCAGATCAGCAGTCTTACAGGACTGCCTTTATTGGCCGCAGACCTGAATGGTGTTTTTGGGATCAATTCCGTGGATGCCCTGCTGGCGTTGAGGCGATATGTAGGCCTGATCGATACCTTCGATGTGGGTGACTGGGTCTCTGACACCCTGGTTGTAGAGCTTAACACTAGTGTTCCTCTGAATTGCAGCTTGTCATGCTTGTGTTACGGGGATGTTAACTGCTCTTTTATCCCACTGGTTAAAATGAAGCATATGAAATTACTCCCGGCTGTGAAAGGTGAACTATTCTACACAAGCGGGAAAGTCGTGGATATACCGGTCTTTCTTCAATCGGAAAAGGCCATTGGATCTGTTTCCTTGTGCATGAATTACAATGTGGACGACTATCAAATTCATGAGATAATACCTGTGCAACTTACGGATTCAGATGCGAACTCAATCCTACAGATCAACCACCAACCCGGAGAAATTCGTCTTGGTTGGAGTAGCATTCAAGCTGTTGAATTGGCAGCCAATACCCCAATCATATTGCTCCGTGCCACAATCGGCCGGGATGTTTTGCAACAGTCCTTCACGCTACAGGAAACTGCCATAACCGGAACAGACGCCAAGTCAATTTCCGGTTCAGAAATTCAGATGCCAAAACTTAAACATTTAAGTGTCGTTGAAAACTTCAATATTGTCCCAAATCCAACAACCTACTCAATCAATGTCTTATGGGATAATCCAAAAGATGAGTTTGCTACTTTGTTCATCTTTGATCTTTTAGGAGAAGTGATATCATCAACGAATTTCACACTTACAGAAAAACAGTTCTCCCTCTCTACCCAGGAATTCATTTCGGGAGTATATCAGGTTTGTATTCAAACCCACCATGGAAGCATCGAATGTCAAAAAATTGTTATCATAAAATGAATTGTCTTTTCCTATCGGACATAAAACTAGAATGACAATTTAAACTGATGTTCTGTGGACCATTAATGAAACAACCTACTTCAGTAACATCTCGCGCTTTAACTGCCACCCTTTCTACCTCACATTTAGACATTCATCCTTCCTGCTTCCTGCCGCTTGTGTAATCGCTTGTATTTCCCTTTTCGGTACTTTTGCACTTGTTTTCCTATCCTTACTAAATTCACTGCCATGAACAAGATTGAACAGCATCCCATCCTGGAGATCAAGACCGGAAGGATGACCTCCTTCCTTTACAACGGGCAACGCATTCCGGCCGAAGAAGGCTTTACCATTGCCGCCGCCCTCCACCAGGCGGGTTATCCCGTCCACAGCCACAGCCTGCGCGACCGTAACCGAAGCCTCGAATGCGGCATCGGAAAGTGCGGCGCCTGCGAAATGCTGGTCGACGGCCAGATCAAACGGATCTGTATTACCAAGGTGGATGGTGTGAAGGAAGTTTCGGAAATTTCTCACGATTACATCCCCGGTATCATCCCCTACCGCAAGGATTCTGCCATCCGGGTCTTCCATACCGAGGTGGCCATCGTGGGCGCCGGTCCGGCCGGGCTTGCCTGCCGCGAAACGCTCAACCTTCACGGCATCCGTAACCTGGTCATCGACAACAACGAAAAGATCGGCGGACAGTTTCTCATGCAAACCCACCAGTTCTTCTTCTTCGAAAAAGAAAAAAAGTTCGGCGGCATGCGCGGTTTCGAAATCGCCAACACCCTGGCCGGAGAGAAACTGGACGGCATCCTGCTGAATGCCACGGTTTGGGACATCCTTGAAGGCAAACGGCTGGCTGTTAAAAACATACAGACAGAGGAAATCTATTACGTGGATGCCCGCTACCTGGTGGTGGCCACGGGTGCCGTGCCTTTCATGCCCACCTTCGAGAACGACGACCTGCCCGGGGTGTATACGGCGGCCGTGGTGCAGAAGATGATGAATATGGAGTTCACCCTGCTCGGCAAACAAGTACTCACGGTTGGCGCCGGCAACATCGGTTACCTCACCTCATACCAGCTCATGCAGGCAGGCGCCCGGGTGAGGGCCATCATCGAAGCCCAGCCGCGCGAAGGCGGATTCCCCGTACAGGCCAACAGGGTGCGCAGGCTGGGGATACCCGTCATCACCTCCCATCTCCTGCTGAAGGCAATCCCAAACGCAGACCATACCGGCATTACCGGCGCAGTGATCGCCCGCAGCGAAAACTTCAGTCCCATTCCCGGAACGGAAAAGATCCTGAAAGGCATCGATGCCATCAACATATGCACCGGGCTGGTCCCCGACGACCAGTTGCTGATCAAAGGACAGGAGATCTTCGGCCGTCATGTTTACGGTGCCGGCGACGCCATCCGTATCGGTGAAGGAACCAGCGCCGTGGTCAGGGGGAAACAGGTCGCCTTCGAGATCCTGGAAGAAATGCAGGAAAAGTATCACTACGACGATTACCTGAGTATCTCCAAAGAATACATTGATTCGCAGCAACATCCGTTGAAGATCCAGGACGAACCCTTCCGGCCGTCCCCTGAAAGGATGGACAGCAGGCCCTTTGTCCTGATCGACTGTCTCTACGGATTTGCCTGCAATCCCTGTGCATTTGCCTGTCCGCACGGCGCCATCACCAAATCCTCCACCAGTACCATCCCGGAGATCGATTTCGACAAATGTACCGGATGTATGGACTGTGTTTACCAGTGCCCGGGCCTGGCAATCTTCGGCTACAGCACCAAAAAGGACTGGCTGTTCCTACCGGTGGAATATGAAGTGAAGGAGCAGTCGGCCGTATACCTTGTCGACAACAACGGCCGCAAACTGGGCGAAGGCATGGTGGAGCGTATCCTGCGGAAACCAAACAAAACCAACATCGCACGGGTGAAAGCAAATGACATCCATGGGGCCGATCTGATGGAAGTAAGGGGTTTCATTGCGAGAACGGATTATCCGGATGATCTTGAATTTGAGGAATATACGAATTCCGTTGCCTCCCAGACCTATGTCTGCCACTGTGATGATGTGACCCTTGATGAGATCATGGAGACCATCGGGGAACGGAAATTTATTTCTGTGGATGAGGTGAAGCATACCACCCGGCTGGGCATGGGCGCCTGCCGCGGAAAGCGCTGCATCCGACGGCTGAAATTGACGCTTTACGGTTCCGGCATTTCCATTGTGGGAGAGGCCACACCGCGGGGCCCCCTGTCGAACCAGCTGAGCCTCGGGGAATTATACCCTCGTCCGCAACGGGAGGAGATCCAACTGCCCGACGGCATCACGCCGAAAAAGATAGAAACCGGGGTGGTGGTGGCCGGCGGCGGCATCGGAGGCAGCGCCCTGTTCCGTTACCTGGCGGAGGCCGGACGGAAACCCGTACTGCTGAATTTTGGCCGGGGTGCTTCCTGGAGAAATATCGCCGGTGGCAGACCGGCCTTCAGCCTGCCCGAGATATCCGACATCGCCAGACATAACCTGGAGATCTTTAAGGAGTTACAATCATATAAAGACATACAGTACCGGCCGATCCGCTATGTGAATTTTGCCCACGACGAAGCCACCCTGAAAGCCCTGGAAGCAGCCATGTCCTGGTCTGATGCCTATATGGTTGATCCGAAAGACTTTACGAAAGAAATCTCGGCACATTTCAATCCCGGCCTGACACATTATCTTGCGGCCCAGATCACCAGGGACTGCTGGCAGGCGACTCCGGGACGGGTGATCGACCTGATCCGCCGTATCGGGATAGACCATGGGGGCAGCGTTTGGGAAGACTGCAGGCTGGTGGATGTCCGCCGTGAAAACGGGCATTATATTGCCCTGGCGATTGACCATGAGAATCAATATGTGGAATTTCACAGTCCCTTGTTCATCAATGCATTGGGACCGGAAGGCGAAGCGTTCAGCCGGAAGCTCGGCATAGAAACAGGTTTGTACCCGGTGAAACACCAGGCCTTTATCACCAGGCGTCTGCCCATGATGGGAATGAACGGCACCCCCCTGGATATGGTCATAGACCGCAGGCGTTACAAAGGGTTTACCGCCGTTTACGGACAGCAACTGGGTGAAACCGGCCAGATCATCGGTTGCGCCTCGCCCGGAACCGAAGCCCTTGAAACTGATAAAAACATCAAAATCAACTCGAAGGACTTTCTGGAAATTGTATCCGAGGTATTTGTCGACTGGTTTCCCGGGCTTTCGTCGGTGGGATTCCAGGCCATCTGGGCAGGATATTACGTGGAACCGCGCATGTTTATCGATCCGGCGCTCGGACTCTTCACGGGTCTCAGGGGACAGGGCTTTATGCTGGGGCAGTATCTTGCCAGGCTTTATGTGGATGTGCTTGAAGGAAAGGAAGTACCGGATTATTTCAGGCGGCTGTCGTTTGAAGGTGACGGGCTGCCGGAGAAGGCTTTCAAATAGTTTTTTCAATTCCGAAAAAGTTTTTAACTTTGCCGCCCTTTTAATGACAGGTGGACATGGGATTGCCGGAGCAGTTTGTCATACCGTTCTCGGGCCTGGCCCTGGGAAATCACTCGTTTGATTTTCAGATCGGTAAGTCGTTCTTTGAGGCGTTTGAGGACAGTGGGATCAGGGATGGGAATATTTCCGTACTGGTTGAAATGGAAAAGCAGGAACGCATGCTGGTGTTTTCTGTTGAAGTGAAAGGCACTGTGAATGTACCCTGTGACCGTTGCCTTGATTATTTCGACCTGGCTTTTGAGGGGCGCGAAGTATTATATGTAAAATTCGGAGATGCATACAGGGAGGAAAGTGCAGATGTGATCATCATTCCCCGGACGGAGCATCGATACGATCTGAAGCAGATTTTGTATGAGGTGATCCAGCTTTCGTTACCTTACCAGCGGATACATCCGGGAGGTGATTCCGGGGAAAGCTGTAATCCGGATATCCTGGCGAAACTCGAATCCCTCAGGCCCCGCCCGGCCGCCGATCCCAGATGGGACGCATTAAAAGGAAGTTTTAAGGATAATAATGAGACTGAAATCAATTAATTAACGTCATGCCACATCCAAAACGCAAACACTCGGTAACCAGAAGCAAAAAAAGAAGGACCCACTACAAGGCCGAACTGCCCGCATTGTCGACCTGTTCGAACTGCGGCGCTGCAGTCGAGTATCACAAAGTATGTCCCGAATGCGGCTATTACAGAGGCAAACAGGCCATTGAAGTTGCCGAGGTAAAACAAAAATAAACCCGATGCGGATCGGACTCGATGTAATGGGCGGGGACTTTGCTCCGGAGGCCACACTTTCCGGAGCACTGCTGGCTCACCATGCACTTCACACCAGCAGGCCTGGCGATGAAAAGACCGATCACCGTATCGTGCTTTTCGGAGAGGAAAGCATCATCCGTCAGTTCCTCAAAAAGAAAAAACTGCCTGCAGGAACATTCGACATCGTGACTTCCACCGAGGTGATCGGTATGGGAGATCATCCCATCAAAGCCTTTACAAAAAAGACGGCTTCGTCCATTGTCCTCGGATTTAAAGCACTTAAGCATAAAGAGATAGATGCATTTTGCAGCGCCGGAAACTCCGGGGCCATGCTGGTAGGTTCAATCTATTCGGTCAACACCATCCAGGGCGTCATCCGGCCTTGTACCACCACCCTGCTTCCGCAGGAAAACGGCGGGATCAGTGTGTTGCTTGACATCGGTACCAACCCGGACGTCAAACCCGACGTCCTTTACCAGTTTGCCATCCTTGGATCCCTGTATGCCCGCCATGTCTACAAAATCAAGAACCCTGGCGTGGGTCTGCTGAACATCGGCCACGAGGAAGAAAAAGGCAATCTGTTGTGCCAGACGGTTTATCCGATGCTGAAAGGCGCCGAAAACATCCGTTTTGTCGGGAACCTGGAATCCCGCGATCTTTTCAAGAACAAAGCCGATGTCATCGTTTGCGACGGCTTCACCGGCAATGTGGTGATCAAACTGATCGAAGCCATGTACCGTATCACTGCCAAGAGGCAACTGCACGATCCTTTCCTGCAGCGTCTCAACTACGAACTCTATGGCGGCAGTCCCATCCTGGGGATCAACGCATCCGTGGTGCTCGGCCACGGAATCTCCAGCGCCACTGCCGTCAAAAACATGATATTGCTGGCCAGGGACACTGCCAAAGCCCGGCTGCATCAGAAAATCAAGCAATCTTTCCGTCAAATCACCGCAATCGGAGCCTAGGAAAAAACCATCAAACGCACTACTAGCATGACAAAACTCAGAGCTGCCATCACTGCCGTTCAGGGCTATGCCCCTGACTTTGTTCTCACCAATCAATTGCTTGAAAAAATGGTTGATACCACGGATGAGTGGATCATGACCAGGACAGGCATCATGGAAAGAAGAATCCTCAAGGGGGAAGGTCTCGCCACCAGCGACATGGCGGTTGAGGCGGTGAAAGGGGTACTGGAGAAATCCCGCACCCGGCCCGATGAGGTGGAACTGCTCATCTGTGCCACGGTGACCCCCGACATGGTATATCCTGCCACGGCCAACATTATTTCCGACAAGGCCGGTATTAAAAATGCCTTCAGTTTTGACCTGAACGCGGCCTGTTCAGGCTTCATCTACGCCCTGATCACCGGCAGCCAGTACATCGAATCCGGTAAGTTTAAAAAAGTACTGGTTGTGGGTGCCGACAAGATGTCGTCCATCGTGGATTACACCGACCGGCAAACCTGTGTACTCTTTGGCGACGGCTGCGGGGCCGTTATGCTGGAACCCGACACCGAAGGCTACGGCATCATGGACTCCATCCTGCAGTCGGACGGTTCAGGTCGCATCCACCTTCACCAGAAAGCCGGCGGCTCACTCAAACCCGCCAGCCATCAAACTGTCGACAACAAAGAACATTACGTTTACCAGGAAGGCCAGGCCGTCTTCAAATTTGCCGTCACCCGTATGGCCGACACCGCCCATGAGGTGATGGTGAGAAACGGCATGGGTCCGGATGACGTGGCCTGGCTGGTACCCCACCAGGCCAACCTTCGCATCATCGATGCCACCGGTAAACGGATGGGACTGCCACCCGAAAAGGTCATGGTCAATATCCACCGTTACGGGAACACCACCAATGGCACCATTCCTCTCTGCCTCTGGGAATGGGAACCCCGGCTCAATAAAGGAGACAACCTCATCCTGGCCGCCTTTGGCGGCGGATTCACCTGGGGAGCCATCTATGTAAAGTGGGCGTATTAAAAGACTGTAACATCATGACCCAAACTGATTTTGACCCGGCAGCCAACTACGAACAAACCAAAAGAGAAGCCGGATACGTCCCCCGCAAAGAAGCCACCCAGGAAACCTACGACCGCATCGGATTCATGTCGGGCCTCGAGGTGCACCAACAGCTCCTCACCAAAGAAAAACTATTCTGCCACTGTCCCGGAGGCATTTACAACGAAGACCACATCTTCGATGCAGAGGTGATCCGCCATATGCGCCCCACCCTCAGCGAACTGGGAGAATATGACGGTACCGCCCTGATGGAATTCAAGACCCGCAAGAACATCATCTACCGGGTAAAAAACGAAACCACCTGTACCTATGAGGTTGACGACACCCCGCCCTTCCCCGTCAACCGCGAAGCCCTCGACATATCCATCCGGATCTCCCTGCTGTCGAAACTCAATATCGTCGGTGAAGTCCATATCACCCGAAAACAATACCTCGACGGAAGCATCCCAACCGGCTTTCAGCGAACCGCCATCATCGGGGTGGAAGGAGAAATCCCCCTGAAACATAAGAAAGTCAGACTGATACAGTTAAGTCTGGAAGAAGACTCCTGCCGGGAGATTTCCGATGTCGGACACTGGAGAATCTATAAAACCGACAGGCTCGGCATGCCCCTGATCGAAACGGTCACCTACCCCGACATGGTCAATCCCGATGAGGTGAAAGAAGCCTGCGACTATATCCGCTTCCTGGCAAGAAGCACCGGGAACGTACGTACCGGTATCGGTTCCGGCCGCCAGGACGTGAATGTGAGCTGCCGCGGAGGTACCCGCGTGGAGATCAAAGGGGTATCGCATACGCGCTGGATACCCGAACTGACCCATAACGAATGTTTCCGTCAGTGGTCGCTGCTGCTGCTGCGGGAAAAGCTGCTGAAGGCCATGCCGGATTTCTCCGGATGGAAAATTCATCATGAAGCCCTTCATTTTCATTCCTTTAAATTTACCCACCCACCCATCGTCCAGGCCAAAAAAGCAAAAGACAGACTCATCGCCGTCAACCTGCCGGGCTTTCAGGGAGCCCTCTCCCACTTCACACAACCCGGTAAGATGTTTGCCGATGAGATCAGCGACCGCCTGAAAGTGATCGCCTGCATCGAAAAGCCCAACATGACCCATTCGGAAGCTTTCGAAGCTGAAATCAGCAGGCAGGATTTCGATAAAATCAGGGAAATCCTCGGAGCCGCACCCGAAGATGCCCAGATCGTCGTCTGGGGGCCCGCCGAAGACATCCCCACTGCCCTGGAAACCATCGAAGAACGCTGCCTGATGGCCTTCCGCGGCATTCCCAACGAAACCAGAAAATCCTTCATCGACGGTACCACCATTTTTGAAAGGGTGTTGCCCGGCGCCGACCGCATGTACCCCGACACCGACTCCCCGCCCATCCCGCTGGAAGACCAGCACATCAGCAGGCTCGGGGAAGATCTTCCCGATGAAGTCATAGACCGCTACCACCAGTTCAGGAAATGGGATATCCCAGAAGACACATATACCTATCTTTTCCGTAACAACCTTTACCCCGAGATCAAACGTATCGTGGAAGAGCTGGGAGTGAAACCTTCCTTTGCCGGAACTTTCTTCGGTCACAGGCTGAAATTTGTCGAAGGACACTACACCCGCGGCCGGGAGTTTCATTACGGGCTGATCTACGATCTTTTCCGTTTCCTGCTCGACCGGGAACTTGACCTGGCCCTCACCCGTAAAATGCTTCCCCTGCTTTACGAACATCCTAAGATGGATTTCGAATCCATACTCACAAGCTTGAAATTCAAGAAAATACCAAAACAGGACATTGTTTCACCCATACCTTTTCTCAGGACCAAGTATGCACAGATCCGTTACCGTGACGACAGGGAGGCGGAGGGTCGCTGGATCATGGGACAATTGCATACCATGGCGCTGGGCAACATGGCCCTGGCAGAACTCGGAAAGATTGTAAAGCAGTAAAAGACAGAACAATGAGTGAAGATTTTTTCCAGGGATACAAGGGCGATGCGCTGGAGATACTGAAGAAGTTCTCGGTCAGGGTATGGGGTCAGGCCAGCATCAACACCACGCGCGGGGTTTTCCGCGGGACGATACTGCCCCGTTCCGAAAACGACGACGACCAGCATATCGTGATGAAGATTCCCACCGGATATAATGTCGGCATCGACATCAGGACGGTGACTGACATGCAGGAAACCGGGTATAAGAAGGCGGTGTACAAGATCCCGGAGAAGGAGTTCCCCTATTCTCCCGGCCGGCCGAATGTCAAGCTGATCGGCACGGGCGGTACCATTGCTTCACGGCTCGACTACAGGACGGGGGCGGTGATCCCCGCGTTCAGCCCCGGGGAACTTTACGGGGCAGTCCCTGAACTTGCCGACATCTGCAACCTGACTACCGAGAAGATCTTCGCGGTATTCAGCGAGAACATGGGACCGGAACAGTATAAAAAGCTGGCGGTGGTCATCGGGCAGGAGATCGAAAAGGGGGCAGACGGTATCGTGATCGGTCATGGCACCGACACCCTTCACCACACGGCGGCAGCGCTGACGTTTATGGTGCAGAACGCTCCGGTGCCCATCGTACTGGTGGGTTCTCAGCGTTCCTCCGACCGGCCCAGTTCCGACGCCGCCCTCAACCTGATGCATGCCTGCACGGCTGCCGGCCACGGCGACATTGCCGAGGTGATGGTATGCATGTTCGGCCCCACCTCCGACGAATACGGTTTCCTTCACCGCGGTACCAGGGTGAGGAAGATGCACAGTTCCTACCGTTCCACCTTCCGCACTTTGGGCGACACCCCGCTGGCCACCGTGACGCGCAAAGGGGTTAAACCCATCAAACCCCTTTACAACCACAGACGCAAGGACCGCAACGTGAGTATTCTGCCTTACTTTGAGGAAAAGGTGGCGAT
Organism: Bacteroidota bacterium; assembly: GCA_022709385.1. Lineage (GTDB taxonomy): Bacteria > Bacteroidota > Bacteroidia > Bacteroidales > CAIXZF01 > JAKLIX01. The sequence goes on from JAKLIX010000028.1 coordinate 24,217, forward strand.
TATCTATTACTACCCCAACATGCAGCCCGACATGATCGATTCCCTGGTGGAAAACGGTTACCGCGGGATCGTGATCGCCGGCACCGGCCTGGGACATGTGAACAAGCCCCTTTACCCCGCCATCGTGAGGGCAGCCGAAAAAGGAGTGCATATGTACATGACCGTCCAAACCCTCTGGGGTTATGTGCATATGTTTGTGTACGATACCGGGCGCGACCTGATGGCCAAGGGGATCATCCCTGCAGAGAATATGCTGCCGGAAGCTGCCTACATCAAGCTGGGATGGGCCCTCGGACAAACAGACGACCCTCAGGAGGTGCGCCGGCTGATGCTCACCCCCGTCAACGACGAGATCACCCCCAGGGAACCCTATAACGGCTACCTGGTCTACCAGGGCGGTGTACCCGAAGTGGAGGAGTTTATCAGGAAGTTTCATAAATAATCCCGGATGTTCCGGCAAGTTTCCGAATTTGACAGAGACGAAATTACACCATCGAGCCCTGCGGTCAGTCATTCTGCTGATCCTGTTGTTACCTGCATGCGGCCACCTGTTCCCCCAGGACACCCTGCGGGTGATGTCGTACAACCTGTTGTATTACGGGCTGCCCTATTCGGTCTGCGACGAGAGCAACAACAACATCAGCCTGAAAGACCAGCATATGCGCAGCATCATGGCTTATGTGAACCCCGACATCCTTGCCGTATGTGAGATGATACCCGGTACGGCCAATGCCCAGCGGCTGCTTGACTCGGCCCTGAACGCGGCAGGCCAGCGTACTTACGCAAGGGCGCAGCCGACCAATTATTCCAACGGCGATCTGACCAATATGCTGTATTATGATCCGCTGCGGGTCGGCCTGCTGTCGCAGGATGTGGTGATCAATGACCTTCGCGACATCAACCTTTACAAGCTTTACCTGAAGACCAGTGACCTGGGCAGCACGGCAGACACCATTTTCCTGACGGCGGTGGTGGCCCATCTGAAGGCAGGATCGGGCAGCAGCGACGAACAGAAACGCGCCCAGATGACGCAGAGCCTGATGAATTACATGAATGCCCAGAACCTGAACGGCAACATCGTGATGTGCGGCGATTTTAACCTCTACCGCAGCAGCGAACAGGCCTGGCAGAACCTGACAAACTACCCCAATGCCGAAATCCGTTTCCATGACCCGGTGGACAGTCCCGGCGACTGGAACAACAACGTCTTTTTCGCCCACATCCACACCCAGTCGACCCATGCCGGAAGCAATGGTTGTGCTGCCAGCGGCGGGCTCGACGACCGTTTCGACTTCATCCTTGCCACCAACGCCATCATGTCGGGCAGCCGCGGCCTGATGGGGATAGCGTCCACCTACCAGGCGGTCGGACAGGACGGATTGCACTTCAACACCTCGGTGAATGCACCTCCCGCCAATGCCAGTGTGCCTGCCAACGTAGCCGACGCCCTGTACGGCATGTCCGACCACCTGCCCGTGGTTTTCGGCATGAAGACCGCCAAGCCTCTCAGCATTGCATCACAGCAGCACTTTCCGGCGGAGATCCGGCACCCTAATCCGGTTAGCGGTGCCTTCAGCTGCCATTTCTCACACCCGCTTCACGACATCCGCATCGAACTGATCAATATGCTCTCACAACACAAGTCGCTGCTGTTTGAAGGGGATGTCCAAGCCGGTACGCTTACCCTCGATGTGGCACATTGCCAGGCCGGAATGTATCTGCTGTGTTTCACATTTACAGGAACACAGATCATCAATAAGCTACTGATTTACTGATCATTTTTTATTTTCGAGTTCCCGTATGCCCCCCGGGACATCACGTATTTCATCAATCATAGCCTTGCACTTGCAAATCTCCCGTGCATGGGTATAAAATTGATGTTTATTTTGTGATGTTGATAAAAAGTACTACTTTTGCACTGCGAAAGACGCGAGGCGTGTTTTCGCCGTACCGCGGGGTGGAGCAGTGGCAGCTCGTTGGGCTCATATCCCGACTAACGTCGGGACGCAAGTTCGAATCCTTCGATTTTGTTCTTTGATTAGTAAATTTAAAAATATACCGCGGGGTGGAGCAGTGGCAGCTCGTTGGGCTCATAACCCAAAGGTCGCAAGTTCGAATCTTGCCCCCGCAACTGGTAAAAAGCCGCATCAAGCGGCTTTTTTTTTATGTATTACGTCTATATATTACATTCTTCCGCAGCCGATAAGTACTACATCGGTTTTACCTCCTCACTTGAGGGTAGGCTTGAGGCTCATAATCATCCCCAAAATAAAGGATGGTCTAAAAGATATCAACCATGGACTTTGGTGT
>JAKLIX010000029.1 GCA_022709385.1 Bacteroidota bacterium
CGTGAGAAAGATCCGAATTAATGATTCATGGTATATGAATGAAATTACCGAGTATTCGCGAAAAATCATTGAAAAACTTGGGATAACCTACGAATAATATAATACGTGTAGCTTGTCCAGGTTAGAGGTTGAGTTGTTTGAAATTAGTAGAGACACGATTTATCGTTGGCAGGAACACGATTTATCGTTGGTAGAGACACGATTTATCGTGTCTTTATCAATATATCAAGACACAATACCCAAGGCCCAGAAAATAATAGGTTAAGAAATAAGTGACAAATTCCAGGTGTAAAAATTAAAGTCCCTGGATACTAACTCAGGATTCAATGCTCAAGAGAAAAGCCGGGTCTTCGGGTCTTGGTGTTGATTTTTTAGTTTAAGTTCTAATATCTTAAGTTTTAAAATATTTCACACCATACTTGACTTCGGCAACACGAATTATTATCTTTACCCAATAATTAGACCGAAAGAACACATGAATGCGATGTGTGTTTCCAGAGTAATCGGTATTTGAGAATTATGCAAAAAATCATTCTATCGATCACAACAACTTTCCTTTTACTTTTTAATGGTGTTTTTTCACAGTCTCTCTATCATTGGAAAAACTACCATTCGTTTGCAGAAACCATTTGCATAGAGGATCTCGATTCATGCATTTGGGTGGGAACCCATAGCGGAATTGCCTCTATCAATAAGTTTACAAATATCGTTACCTATTTGAATGAGACAAATTCCGCTTTGCCCCATCAGCAGGTTACAGCGATCGAGAAAGCTCCCGGAGGCATTGTATGGATCGGTACAGCATGCGGTTTGACAAAGTACCAGGGAGGTAATTGTATTCATTATGATTCCATGAACTCTATCCTGCCATCCAATGGTATTGCAGCCCTCTTTTATTCGATTCAGCACGCAGCATTATTTGCAGGTGTTCAGGGAAAAGTGGTGAAAATAGACAGCACTGGTTGGACTGCTGTAACAGGAATAAACGGATCAAATCCCTCAGGCTTTATTACTGCCTTGGTTACTGACCAGCAGGGAAACCTGTGGGCAGGAACAATGGGTCATGCACTTTATAAATGGGATGGCAGCACATGGTTCAACTACAATTCGTCCAACAGCCCCGTCATGTCAGGGATTCCTTCAATTGCAACTGACAGCAAGGGCAATCTCTGGGTGGTCAACATCATTAAACTGGTCAGGTACGATGGTGTCAGCTGGACAAGTTTCTATTACGGCAGCAGCTCGATGAGGCAGGTTTTCGTTGACAATGATGACACCCTCTGGATTTGCAGCCCTGTTAACGGCCTTGTAAAATTTGACGGCTCCGTTTTCTCAGTACCGCCTGTAAACGCAAACCTGACAAGTAACAGCCTGAAATGGCTGGTACTCGACACAAACCGGATTTGGGTTGGAACAGAAGCCAGTGGCGTGGATCTTGTTCAGGGCATGAATGTCAGCAACATCCCCCTGTTGCCTGAACTTTACAATAAAGCTGTTAATGCATTCGGATTCGAAGGATTGGCAAACAGAACATGGTTCTGTGGTGCACCTCTCCATGGCGGTGTTTCGTCTCTGTCAGCAAACAACTGGAATCACTTTACCCCCGCCAATTCCCCACTGAATTCAAGCCGGCTTTCCTCAATAGCCATCAGTCATGATTCCGTTGTCTGGGTCGGATCAGTGGATAATGGGCTGTATTCGAAGCAGGGCAGCAACTGGACAAAATTTCACAGCCAAAACAGCACGATAGCAGGAGATGATGTTACCTCCCTTGCTGTCCTTCCCAACCAGGACAGAATCATTGGTTTTAAGACTGGTATCATGCAGTCCATGACAGATTCCTTATTCACTATCTTACCGGGAATATCCTTCAACAACCAGATCAACGACATTCTTGCAGAAAACAATAGCCTGATATGGATAGCAACAGATTCATCAGGATTATATAGATATACATTTCCGGGACTTACTTCCTTTACTGTTGCAAACTCCGGCATACCATCCGACAGGATCACCGATCTGAAAAAAGATTCCCTTGGCTTCTTATGGCTGGCCACGGATCATGGATTGGCACGTTTCGACGGGTTGGCATCCTGGATCGCGTATGATACCATGAATTCACCCTTGCCTGAAAATGATATCCTTGCAGTCGGTATCGGATCCGACAGTTCAGTATGGGCAGGTACCAAAAATTCCGGTATTGCCATGCTGAAAAACGGCATTTGGACCCTCTTCACAATTTGTAATTCCAATTTAGCAGGCAATAAGATTCTTTCCATCGAAACTTCCCCGCACGGCAGTATTTATATCGGGACAACAACAGGTGTCAGCAAAGTGACACCCGACTGCCTGACACAGGAAAATGCCAGGCAGAACCAAAGCGCATGCACCGTTTTTCCAAACCCTGCAAGTGTATTCGTAAAGTTTCATTTCGTGGTCTCCTCAGGAAGTACTGCCTCACTGCAGGTCTATAACATCCAGGGGCAGTTGGTATACATGACAAGCCTTTCCTTTGAAAACCCCGGACGATATTCATACCGATGGGATATTCATCATACAGGCATTCCATCGGGCATCTATCTCTACCGCCTTGTCTCGGAAAAAGAAGTGATAACAGGCAAATTGTTATTGCAAAGAGACTGAAGTTTCTTATTCACAGTGAAATCTGTCTTTGATTCCCTGCACCTGATGCTATCAGTGGATATACTGTTGGGAAAAATTCTTTTTTGAGTATCTTTCCGCCATTATTACTGACATGTCTGATAAATCCCCAATGAGGAAAACGGCACAAGTCCTGCTTCCGGTCCTGAAACCGGAAGCTCGCGAAGGCGCCTATGACATTTACCCGGTTCACCCTTTGGGCGGGAATCAGATCTCCGGCGGATATCAGTCACTTGCGGAAGAGATGGCCAGACGTCCGGCAGTAGCACTGGATGGCTATGCGGGTGTTTTCTTTGAGGAGATCAGGGAAGGCCTTCAGGAATGCTTCGACAAAGCAGGGCGTCCGGTCCGCTGGGTGAATACCGCCATGGCCATGAAGCCCCCACAGGCGATTGAAGCAATGACGGCAGCCTTTCTCGGGGGAGATGATCCCTTGTTCGGGACAAGGACGACACTGCTGTTGAAGGATTTCTTCGATCCCGCCGGACTGGAAGCACTGAAGGGCGGGCAACATACGGGCACATGCACCGTGTTTTACGGATGCGGGGCAGCCCTTGCCGCACCGGACTGCTTCCTGGTATATGTCGACCTGCCGAAGAACGAACTCCAGTACCGGCTGAGGGCCGGAACGGCTGCGACGCTTGGCGGATCATCCTGCCCTGACTTCCAGACCGCCTACAAGCGTCTTTATTTCGTGGACTGGGTGGTGTTGAATGCACATAAGCAGGCGATCATCGAAAGGATTGACATTTTCGCCGACGGGCAAAGGCCTGGTGAACTTGTCTGGGCAAAGGGCCAATCCATACGGCAGGCTCTTCACGAGATGAGTCGCAGCGTTTTCAGGGTCAGGCCCTGGTTCGAACCGGGTCCCTGGGGAGGCAGCTGGTGCCTGCATCATATCGAAGGACTCAACAAGGATGTCCCCAACATCGCCTGGTCCTTCGAACTTATTGTTCCGGAAAACGGCCTGCTGTTCGAAAGCGCAGGCAGGATGATGGAAGTGTCGTTTGACTGCCTCATGTTCCGGGAAGCCCCGGCCGTGCTGGGAGATGCGTATGAGCGTTTCGGCACGGAATTTCCCATCCGCTTCGACTTCCTCGACACCTTCGAAGGCGGCAACCTCAGCGTGCAATGCCACCCCGGGGCGGAATACACGAAAAAACATTTCAATGAAGCCTTCACCCAGGAGGAGTGTTATTACATCCTCGATGCGGGAGATGATGCCAAAGTGTACCTTGGGTTTAGGGATGAAATTGATCCACAACAATTTGAACAGGTTCTCAAAAAAAGCCAGCAAGATGGAACAAGCGTCAATATAGATCATTTTGTGAATTCCCTGAACTCGGAGAAACATGACTTCTTCCTGATCCCTCCCGGCACCATCCATGCGTCCGGAAGAAACAACATGGTACTGGAGATCAGTTCCACTCCTTACATCTTCACCTTCAAGATGTACGACTGGCTGCGTCCCGGTCTGGACGGCAAACCGAGAAATCTGAACATCGACCGGGCCATGGAAAACCTTGATTTTACAAGGAAGGGATCTTATCCCGAAGAAAAACTGCGGTCCCGCCCGATCCTCCGCGAAGCGGGAGAAGGGTGGAAAAGATACGAACTGCCCACGCATGAACAACATTTTTACGAAGTCGGCAGGTTACACCTGAGAGGAAGCGTATCATGCGACACCGGCGGCCTATGCAGGGTGATGAACCTGGTGGAAGGGACATCCGTCGCTGTGGAAACACCATACGGCAGCCGCAGTTTCAATTATGCCGAGACCTTCGTCATCCCAGCCGCAACCGGCATATACCGGCTTATTAACCTGGGGCCGGAAGAGGCCATCATCGTGATTGCCAACGTAAAACCATCATCCCATTTATGAAAAAAAGCCTGCTCTTACTCCATGGCCTGCTGATGTTCAGCCTGTCGGAGGCCCAGTCCTTCCGGGATCTGAACACCCTCATCGTGAACGCTTATGGCGCTACGGTCAGCGGAACGCCCTTCCAGTACCATTCATCCATACCACCTGCCCGTGAAAGCCTGCTGATCAGGGCAACCGACGGTACCTCCGCGATGGAATGGACTACGGCAGCTGTGCCCGATCCTGCGGGCTATGACTATGTCTCCTTCGTCTGGCTGGCAGGCATCGGCTCTTCTCCGGGTCTGGCAAGTTTCAGGCTGGAAGTCCCGGGAATGCAGGCATTCACCTTTCATGCCGATGGCAGCGACCACTGGCGTTTGCAAAACCCCGACGGCGCTGTGTTGGAATTCACCAAAGACATGACCGACCAGCACGGGGACCGTTTCGGCTTCATGGTGCTGACAGTCCCCATTCGCCTCCTGCAGACCGGACAGGCGCTTTCCATCAGGGTAACAGGCGGTAAACATGAGAAGACCTCCTGGTATATGACTTTCACTTACCCGATAGAGAACGGACTGAATTTCAGATCGTTGCCAGCGATTATCCCGCGCAACGGTAAGGATTACCAGCTTGGCCTGGCCGGCATCCTGCACTTCGGGCAGCCGTGCAGGGCTGCCATTTGGATCAACGACAGTCTGGTGAAGGAAACAGGGCTGGTTTTCGGGTACAATCATCTGACGGTGGAATTGCCACTGGTACATCAGCGCAGTTCAGCCTCCTACAGGCTTGATATCGACGGCCGGGTACATGAAGGGAACATCACGCTGGATCCTGTCAGGCCATGGCGGGTGAATTTCGTACAGCACAGCCATACCGACATCGGCTATACCAGGCCGCAGACGGAAATCCTGGCCGAGCATCTCAGATATATAGACTACGCCCTGGATTATTGCGACCAGACTGATTCCTACCCGGAGGAGGCGAAATTCCGCTGGACCTGTGAAGCCTCCTGGGCTGTTGACGAATACCTGAAATGCAGGCCGGCAGCTCAGGTCGACAGGCTGCTGAAGCGCATTGCAGAAAACCGCATCGAAGTGACCGGCATGTATTTCAATTTCGACGAACTGCCCGACGAACAGACCCTTGCCGCCTCCCTTCAACCCCTGCAAGGTTTCAGAAGTCTCGGTATCCCCGTAAAAACAGCCATGCAGAACGATGTGAACGGCATCGCCTGGTGCCTGGCCGATTACTACCACGGACTCGGCCTGCGCTATCTCAACATGGGCACCCACGGACACCGCGCACTGATCTGTTTCGACAAGCCCACCCTCTTCTGGTGGGAATCCCCTTCGGGCAAAAGGATGCTGGCCTACAGGGGTGAACACTATATGATCGGGAATACCGTCTTCAAAATCCATGCAGGCGATTTTAACGCTTTCGAGGATGAACTGCTGACCTACCTGATAAAGCTCGAAGCCAGGGGGTATGAATACGATCTGATTTCGCTGCAGCATTCCGGTTTCACCACCGACAATGCACCCCCGTCGACCAGGGCCTGTGAAATGATCAGGCAATGGAACGAAAAGTACCGCTGGCCGAAACTCAGGACTGCTTCGGCGACAGAATTTTTCGTTGAAATGGAAGGCAGGCACGGAGATTCCTTCCGGGTGATCAGGGGAGCCTGGCCCGACTGGTGGACCGATGGTTTCGGAGCCTCCGCCAGGGAGGTGGCCGCTGTCAGGCAAGCCCAGTCGGATCTGATCGCAAATACCGCCGGGCTGTGTATGGCTGCAATCGCCGGGATGCCGCTTCCGGAAGATATTACGGATCAGATTGCAGCCTGCAATTCGGCCCTGCTGTTCTATACAGAACATACCGTCGGTTACCACGCCAGCGTAAGAGAACCCTTTTCATACAATACCATGGAACAAAGGGCACTGAAAGAGTCGTATGCCTGGGAAGCCGCGCGCAGGGCAAAAATGCTCGGGGAAAGCTGCATGGGACTGCTGCAAAGTTTCACGGAAAGGGAAGAAGATCTATCTCTGGTGGTCTTCAATACCCTGAACCATACGAGAAGCGGCCTTATCCGTGTTTACATTGACCACCAGATCATTCCGCGCTTCACGGATTTCAGCATTACCGACGGCAAGGGGAAGCAGGCTAAAGCCCGGGTGATGGAACATCATTCCGGCGGCACGGACTGGGCAATCTGGGTGGACGATATTCCTGCCTTCGGGTATAAGAAATATATTATCCGGACGGGGAAAGGGGTGGCATCTCTCCCTCCCGGGAACAGCCTGATACGCCCCTGCATCCTGGAAAACCAATGGTACCGCCTGCTCATTGACACTGCGGCCGGCGTAATCACCAGCCTTACAGACAAAAGCCTGGGAATATCCCTGTTCGACCAGCAGGCAAAATATAAAGCGGGAAGCTTCATCTACGAACAGCCTGCCAACCGGGAGCAGATGGAAGCTTTCAGGCTTGATCATTTCAGGCGGGACCTTCCGGACAGCATCTGGTATGAATCCTACGAAGACAATCCTTTATGGGAAAGTGTGCGTTTCAGGGCAAACACCGCCGCGGCCATACACGAGGGCGGGATGAGCCTGGAGATCAGGTTGTTTAAAACTGAGAAGCGGATAGACCTGGTCTATGACATTGACAAGAAATCCGTAACAGAACCCGAAGGCATCTACGTCGCATTTCCCTTCGCACTGGACGGGGGTCAATGGGCCTTCGACGTTCAGGGAGGGGAAGTCAGACCCGGCACCGACCAGGTTCCGGGCTCCTCGAACGACTGGAATACCGTGCAGTCCTACGCAAGACTTTCGAACGGGACCGCGGGAATCCTGCTTTTATCCCCATTCGTACCGCTGATGCAGTTCGGCGGCATCAACACTGGCCGTTACAGGGCCGGAGCCAAACCAGAAAGCACCCATGTGTATGCCTGGCCCATGAATAATTACTGGACCACCAATTTCAATGCCGAACAGCGTGGCGGACACCGATGGACTTTCAGCATCAGCAGCGGTACGGACAAGGGGATGGACGCCGCAGCCCGCACGGGACAGAATTTCCGGACACCGCTCCTGTGCCGTGTGCTGCCCGGAGGGGGAAAGGGTGACGGCCTGAAGGAAGGAACATTTCTCAGCGGCTGGCCCGACAATATCATCCTTATCAGTGCCATACCCGAAGCGGACGGGAACTCAGCCATCCTGCAGCTGCGGGAAACCCTGGGGAAAAAGATTGATCTCAAACTGCGAAATACACTAAACGGGAACGTATTTTCAATGGAAGCAGTGGATGTTTCAGGACTCAGGCAAGACGGAACTGCCCTGTCGATGGAACCCTTTGAAAACAGGTTCTTCAGGCTTTTTTTCGGGAAAAAATGAAGGGGGTCTGGTAGTTTATCGTTTCGTACTGGGATCAGTTTCCCGGATGGAAGCCGGTTTAGAAGTTTGTTGGTTTAGAAGTTGAGTTTAGCTGTCATGCTGAGCATAGTCGAAGCATTGTTTTCGACTGAGCGTATTAATTTCCTTTATGTTCAACACATAGGAACATAGATCACATAGATATTTACCCTATGTGTCCTATGTGGTTCAATTAATTCAAGTTTACAGTATAGGTGTTTATTGGTTTAGACGTTGAGTATTTGAAAGAAGTGAGAAAAATGAAGGCAAAAAATTGAAGTGAAGTTAAAAGGTTGGAATTCATTTCTTTACTTACTTCACTTCTAAACTCAATATGCATGAAAAGTAATAATTTTTGGCCACTCCGTGCATAACTCCGTGTAACTCTGTGGTAATAAGGGCCGGGCGGGGAGAAGCATCGTTTCGAACCGGAAAATGTTTCCGGATGGATGCCGGTTTAGGAGTTTGTTGGTTTAGAAGTTCAGGTACCAGTTTAAAGTTTAAAGTTGAGTCCCCTCCGAAAAGTCGGAGCAACATAGTTAAACATTAACGAAGTAATTTATATGTGATATTAACAAGTTATAAACAATTGAATGTCAATAAAATAAATTGCTATTTCAATTATTA